>CAYTPI010000005.1:0-164070 GCA_964439625.1 uncultured Anaerolineae bacterium
CCCCGGTTCCCTGACTTAACAACTGAGTGCGTGTGATGTGCTACAAGCCTGATTTACAGCGCAAATCAAGACGAAGACATGCAGTTTAGGCCGTAGGTCTAAAGCTGCCCACTGATTTGCAGCGCAAATCAAGACGAAGACATGCAGTTTAGACCGTAGGTCTAAAGCTGCCCACTGATTTGCAGCGCAAATCAGACGTGATGGGTGATTAGAGCGGCGGGGGTCCACCCGGCTCCATCTCGAACCCGGTCGTTAAGCCTGCCAGCACCGATGATACTGCCGGGGCAGCCCGGTGGGACAGTAGGTCATTGCCCATCGCTTCTGATCTGCGCTGCAGCCCACGCGCACTGCTCAACCGACGACCCGCCTAGGGTCGTTTTTTCGTGATGCCTTCATTACAGAAGCTTCTGTGTCTGTGCTAATTTGCTTATCGACATACGCAATGGCATCTTCAACCGTGCTGAACATGACCACGTCATGCCCACCATATTGTTCCTGACGCAGCCCATCCACTCCCATCTTGACCATATCACTGCTACCGATATGAATAATGCGTAAATCATACTTGGCAACTTCTCGACCAACTTCAGACTGCGTAATAGTGCCTAGTCCGTGTACAATATCGCTAAACGATAGGTCAAGGCGCGATATATCAACCAGAATATCAGCCGGAAATACAGACATCTCCTTAAGGAGTTCGAGTTCAAGCTCGAGACTCTTCATAACATCCTCAATTGGCTTATATGGTGAGTCGTATGTGATCAGAATAGCATTTTTATTATTTAGTGCTTCAACTTTAACAGACATATTTGTGTTCCTTATCCTATTATATGATTAAACTATACAGCAGAGTGTGTTCTCTTGGATAGCTCATATGACCTATTTTAGAAAAGATATAGTAAAGATATCCGAGCTCCGTCGTCTTATAATGCCCGCAATTATTTCACTGATTCTAGTGGCTTGTACGCTAGGCGGTGCTCAAGATCGGCCTGCTATTGAAATTCAATCGCCTGCAAATAGTACGACAGTGGCAGTCGGGGCTCCGGTGATTCTCTCGGCAATTGCCGCTGACCCTAATGGCCCTGGAGTAATACGTGTTGAGCTTTTTGTTGATGGCGAGTCTGTTCAAAGCGATCAATCACCTTCGGGTCCTCAGAAAGTATTAGATGTTGCCCAAGTTTGGACTCCTGAAGTTGAGGGAGAGTATGAGCTCACAATTATTGCCTACCGGGAAGATGATACGCCTAGCCGCCCGGATGAAATTACCATTGAAGTTGTCGGCTTGACTCTCGACCCATCTCAGACGCCGACAATTGTCTTGCCTAGCACGGGTGAGGCACCCTCGTCGGATACTCTGGGCACGCAAACGCCTGAAGCGGTCTATGTTCAGGCGGAAGTGTTGGTACTGTCGAATTTACGGGTAGGACCGGGGCCTATTTGTGATATCGTTGGCTCGATCAGGACAGGCAGCACCATCAACCTACTTGAAACGAGTGGTGATGGATTATGGCTCAAGACAGATGCCCTCGGTAACGGGAGAACTGCTTGGATATTTAACGGCTCGCTGCGCTTTCTTGATCCACGTGAAAGCGTGCCGCAAGGTAATCAATTTGGCTGTGCCGGCTGTGGTGATAATGCCTGTAACTTGGATGAGACGTGTGACAGTTGCCCACAAGATTGCGGTGAATGTTGTGGCAATAATATCTGTGATACTGAATTTGGTGAAGACTGTGGTACTTGCGAGGGTGATTGTGGGGCATGTTGCGGAAACGACGTCTGTGAACCGGGCCGGGGGGAGGACTGTGCCTCTTGCTCAACTGACTGTGGTACTTGCTGTGGAAACGGTCTCTGTGAAGCCGATCGCAGTGAGACCTGTTCGACGTGTTCAACTGACTGCGGCACTTGCTGCGGGAACGGCCTCTGCGAAGCAAACCGTGATGAAACTTGTGAGACCTGTGAAGCTGATTGTGGGGTGTGTGAACCAGAAGAAACTGAGACCCCGACCGCTGCTGCAACTGACGATCTAACAGAAACCCCAACTGAAGAAGAGACAGAAATAGCTACAGAAGTCGTCACCGAAACCCCTACCGATGAACCGACTGAAGAAGCACCGCCAACTGATGAGGCCACGGCTGAAGTTGAAGAGACGGAGGCTGCTGAAGAAACGGATTAAAAAACGGGCGACAATCTTGGTCGCCCGTTCATGTTCCAAATTAAGAAGCTGCTTAAGGCAGGCTTACATCATGCCGCCCATGCCACCCATACCGCCCATACCCATATCACCGGCTGGCATAGCAGGCTCAGGTGCTGGGATGTCGGTAATCAAGGCTTCAGTCGTCAGAATCATCGCTGCGATACTGGCTGCATTTTCGAGTGCGCCACGCGTAACCTTGGCTGGGTCGATGATACCTTCATCGATCATGTTGACGTACTCACCACTCATGACGTCAAAGCCGATAAAGTAGTTGTCGTGTTCGGCTTGCGCACGACGTACATTCTCAATGATAACCGCTCCATCGAGACCAGCGTTGGAGGCTAACTTACGTAGTGGGGCCTCTAGGGCAGTACGTACAATCTTTACGCCTGTCTGCTCGTCAGCGTTGCCCATGTCGAGGTCATCGAGTGAAGCAGCCGCATTGATCAAAGTAACCCCACCACCAGGAACAATTCCTTCCTCCACGGCGGCGCGGGTAGCACTCAGTGCGTCTTCTACGCGGTGCTTCTTCTCTTTCAATTCGACTTCAGTGCCAGCACCTACTTTGATGACTGCTACGCCACCAGCCAACTTTGCCAGCCGTTCTTGTAGCTTCTCACGGTCATAGTCAGATGTGCTGTTCTCGATTTGTAGACGAATTTCTTCAATCCGCCCTTTGATCTGTGCTTCGTCACCAGCACCGCCGATAACCACGGTATCGTTCTTGGTAGCGACAACTTTTTCAGCCTGTCCAAGATCATCAAGGGTGACGCTTTCCAGTGACTGACCCAATTCTTCACTGATGACAGTGGCACCAGTTAGAATGGCGATGTCGCCGAGCATTGCCTTACGACGGTCACCGAAGCCAGGCGCTTTAACAGCGAGTACATTCAGCATACCACGCAACTTGTTAAGCACGAGCGTTGCCAACGCTTCGCCGTCAACATCTTCAGCGATAATGACTAAGTCACGCTTACCGCGGTTGAGCATCTTTTCTAATAGCGGTACTAAGTCCTGTGCGCTGCTGATCTTCTTTTCGTGGACGAGGATGTAAGGTTCCTCAATCATTGATTCGAGATTTTCGTTGCTTGTAACGAAATAGGGACTTATAAAGCCACGGTCGAACTGCATACCTTCGACGAACTCGGTCTCGAAGCCCAGTCCCCGACCGTCTTCAACAGTGATAACACCGTCTTTGCCGACCTTCTCCATCACGTCAGCAATTAGTTCGCCAATTTCGCGATCTTGCGCTGAGATGCTGGCAACATTGGCAATCTCTTCACGCGTATCAATTTCTTCAGCCATTTCCAGCACAGCATTTGCGACGCGGTTTGTGGCAGCTTCGATACCACGCTTAATAAGCATTGGGTTGGCACCTGCTGCTACATTACGTAATCCTTCATTAACCATTGTGTAGGCCAAAACAGTAGCCGTTGTGGTACCGTCACCTGCAATGTCGTTTGTCTTTGTTGCTGCTTCTTTCAAAAGTTGGGCACCCATGTTCTCATATGGGTCTTCCAGTTCAATTTCTTTAGCAACTGTGACGCCGTCGTGAGTAACGGTGGGGGCACCAAATTTTTTGTCCAATGCAACGTTTCGCCCCTTAGGGCCGAGGGTCGTCATCACAGCGTTGGCGAGCTTGTCAACACCGCGCTTGAGGCGCACTCTAGCATCTTGGTCAAAAACGAGTTGTTTTGCCATCAGAGTTATCTCCTATAAATGTGTGTAGTTTGCTTAGATAAAAAATAGACTAAACGAAATCAATAGAGCTTGGAAACCCTATTCCTGGACGACGCCTAGGATGTCACTTTCCTTCAAAATTTTGATATCTTTGCCATTGAGTTTGATGTCCGTGCCGGCATACTTGCCGAACAAGACAATGTCACCAACTTCGACGTCAACAGGAATGCGCTCATCGGTACCTTCTTTGTAGGCACCTGGGCCGACCGCCGTCACCTTACCCTGCTGCGGTTTCTCCTTAGCGGATTCTGGGATGAAAAGGCCGCTTTGGGTGCGCTCTTCTTGTTCAACTGGTTCGATGACGACGCGGTCTGCGAGGGGCCGTAACTTTGTATCTGCCATTGTCTAACTGTCCTCCTATGACATGTTTGTCATGTGCGTGAAAAGATTAAAACGTACATACATCAGAGTGGTTAGCACTCTATACTTTCGACTGCTAAGTATAGCGTTGGGCTGTTAGAAAAAAATTAGAAAATGAGTTCTTAACATATTTTTGACAACGCGTCAGCACGCTGGCCTAGCCGCTACGGATAGTGTGACGCTGGCGAAGAAGGTTTGGAGAGGCCACAATAAGACGGATGATAAACTTACTGTTGTAAATAAGATAGCGACGCCAAAGCCTACTTGGTTCGCTCCAAAGACGAAACAACCATTCAAGTGCTACTCTTTGCATCCATTCAGGTGCTTGTGGCTTCTCACCAGACAAAAAGTCAAATGCCGCCCCAACGCCAATCAGTACCGGTGCTTCAAGGTGTGGACGCATGTTCGCCATCCAATAATCTTGCTTCGGGCTACCCAAACCTACCCAGATAATATCCGCCCCAGATTGGTTAATCATCGCGACAATGTCATCTCGTTCTTGCTCAGATAGGTCTCTGAAAGGTGGAGAGTAGCTGCCCGCTATTGACATCTGAGGGAAAGCTAAGTGTAGGGCCGCTATCAGCTTCTCTGGTACGCCACGCGCGCCCCCATAGAAGAAACTACTCAAGCCGCTGCGCTCAGAGTCGGCAGCAAATGCTAGTAGTAAGTCAGGCCCATAGGTTCGCTCTACGTGCTCATAGCCGAGCCAGCGCAGCAAAAACACCAGCGGCATGCCGTCTGGTGTCACCATGCCAGCCTCACTGATCAGCTGGCGATAGGCTTCGTTCTCGTAGGCCATCATCACGTTGTATACTGGGCAGACGACTACATACTCGCGCCGCTTGTGGCGAACCCAGCACTTGATCGTATTGAGTGCCGCTGGAATATCAGTCACACTCAGTTCTGTCCGTAGAATGGCGTGGCGCAGCGGGGCCTCTGCTTGGCAGTTTAGGCTAATGTTGCTGCTCATCAACGTCCTGAAGTAGCTCAGCGGATTTCAACAGTTGCGCGTTAACCACTCTAACTGTCTCTAAAATACTGGGTGATTGTAGTGGAATGTCTTCCGGTCGCCACTTAATTGCTCGGTCAGAACTCCATGGCGCGTAGGGGGCGTTTGTGATGCGAGCTAGCTTGAGCAACACCTCGTCGTAATTGACCCGCCACCCACTGTAGTGATCCCAGCAGAAAGCGCGGTCATGCCTTACGGGTAAACCCTCGCGCTCTAATGTGTCGAGTACGGCGTTAAACTCACTTTCTTTGATGCTGATTCCGTCTCCTGGGTTTGGGTCAGGATCATACATCAATCTAAACCCATCAGCGATTGTCCTCAGGCATACAAAACCCGCCCTGATGACGATGCCACTCTGATAAGGCTGTTCGATTTCTAATGATGATGCTGTGATGGCCGCCGCGTCAAGAATGGTACCCGCTGCGGTTACCCAATGATGCTCAGGTTTCGGAGAGCGAAAAAAGTTCATTGGTACCAACGTTGAATGATATTGCTGTAGCTGAACAAACCAGTCCTGCCAACTTGCCCAGAAAATCTCCATTCCCTCGGGTTTGTAAAGTCGTCCTGTGTAGTCCAGTCGAATGAGCATCTCAGCGGGGGAAGGGGGCGTCCCCGCGGCAGCCTCCAGCTTGGTCACCATGAATTCCCTATCTGAGAAGGCTGAATACATGGTTGGCAAATAACCAATCAACAACGCGATCAGCATCATGCTGAGGGCAGCTTGGCTAAATGATAAAATGATCAGCGGCATTTCATCTTGGAAGGCAAAACCAAGTGTCATCAGCGATGAACCGCTCAGGATAAACGCTTCACGCACAGTTAAGTTACCACTGATGCCCCAATAGATACCCGCGTAGCCAATGATGAGCAGCGCTAACCAAATAAGTGGCAACGCAAACATCGAGATAGGAGAATGCATCGCCAGAATCGCGTCTTTGTATGCGAACGATGAATTTTTCCTAATAAATAGCTGTTGGATGCGATAAATCGCAAGCATCGTTAACCTTGTGAGCATGGTGCGATCACTGCGGGGTAGTACAAACGACCGGAGCGCAGACTCAACGGTGCCTGTGGCAAGGATAACACCGATCACAACCGCGGCAATCCTTAAGAACAGCGCATCTGGTTCGGTACCCATCATTTTTAACCTTTGAAGCGCCGTTGAGGCTGTCCCGCAACAGACAGCCGTAAATGAAACAGGTTGCCAGCGGCAGGATCAATTTGGAAATTCTCTTCATGATCCCACGCCGTTGTGATGTACATGTCGCGCAGATCGGCGCCGCCGAACGCCAGGCTGGTGACAAAACGCGTTGGCACATCAACAATAGTATCGACGTCACCGTTTGGCGTGTAGCGCACAACCCGCCGTCCGTTCCACTTCGCACTCCACACGCCGCCTTCACTGTCAACCGCTAGGCCGTCCGGGGCAATTTTTTGCTCAGTCTTTGCAAATACACGTTGATTATCGATTGCTGCTGTCTCCACATCATAGTCAAAGGCATAGATGCTATTTGCCTGTGAGTCTGTAAAGTACATCGTTGTACCGTCTGGTGACCAATCAACGCCATTAGATAGGCCGGTGTTCGGCACAATTTTATCAAGTGTCTGATCAGCGTTGAGGCGGTACAAAGCACTGGTGAACTCAGGCGGGTTCATGGTGCCGATCCAATAATTGCCAGCTGGGTCAACGCCGCCGTCGTTTGTCCTTGACTTCCCATAATCGGCTTCAATATTAAGAAAAGGCTGTGTTTCAGCAGACTCGCCGTTCCACCACGCCAGCGAATTAGTGGTGGCTATGAGAAAGCCACCACGTTCGCGTAGGGCAATAGCAGTAACAGCATCCTTGAATTGTATAGTCTGATGCTGGTTTGTGCTGGGGTGGAAGCGGTGAACCTGTTTCTGCTGGATATCCACCCACAATAACGCCTCAATATCCTCGATCCAGATCGGGCCTTCGCCGAGTTGGCATCGTGACTCTAGTAGCTGTGTTGCTTGGAGCATATTGTAGCCTCTTACTACTACGATCATACTTGCGTAGAGGTGCCGTCACAACTAATGCTTAAGGATGGCTTTTGTGCATAGCTTCTACACCATCACAGTAGGCCAATTTTCCTGCGAATGCGCTTGGATTCCTGCTTATAGCATCATTGAACAAATTCTGGCCTCTCATCGTCAGATTTAGTGTAAATTATTTTATCTTCTGCCGACTTAAGCGTGATTGGCCCCAATTTAAGCGGTTTCTCTAGTTTTGCTTGCCATGTAATGATGTAACTCTGTTCATGCTCAAGCCAGACCACTACAAGCTGTTTATCTTCACCTACATACTCGAAGGATGTAGCGGGTCCGCCGCGGGGTGTTTTGCCAGACTGATATCGCTGTGCCTCATCGTCTATCTGTCGCCGCCACCATTCACGATTTGTAATCAAGTCAATTGCCTGTTCTAAGCTGCAATGCTCGATTGTCTTCAGTGCACAATCATTCTCTTCCAGATAATCAATGGTTACATTGAACCTATCCTGACTATTTATTTCTTGCTACCTTAAAGATAATAGCGTACCTGCTCAAAAAACACAGTGCTCTATCCCAAGGAACAGAAAGAGACAGAACCGCACGCTACCCTACCGGCCTCTGGCTCATCTGAGATACATTCTTAAAACGTTTGGTGCAGGCACTGCCCTTGGAAGTATCCTGTTTGATAATGTTGAGAGCCATTGAAAGCGTGTCGCCGACAGACCGAGCTTGCGCGAGGTCAGGGGGTGGCCGCTTTTGAGCCAAAGGGTGGGGTTGTGCCTAGGGTCACAGGCTGATTGTGAGACGCGCAACGACTCCGGAAGGAGTGGGTTTGCCTCGCTGAACCAAATCGAAAAGAGACAGATCGAAAACCTCTGAAATGGTCGTTCGATCTGCCTCTTTTGACTATGGAGATGGCGGGATTCGAACCCGCGTCTTGTAAGGTTAGATTGACTGCGTCTACAAGCGTAGACATACCTTTAATTTAGCTCGTATGAACGCCGCATGTCAGGGCTTTGATACGAGCGAGCGTCTGTTGAGCCTTTGACACTACCCAGAAGCCCAATAGTGCCGTACCCTCTCCTAAGTGATGCTCAGACTACCCCGGAGCGGGATAGGGCAGGTGAACATGACCTACCGTAGTAGGTCGGGCACTACGTTACTGAATTAAGCAGCAACGGGAAGTGCATTTACCTTTGTATCGGCTGTTATGTTTTTTGCTCTTTGATCACGGGGTGAGAGCGCCCCGGCTCGCAGCAATCGCTCCTCGCTTCCAATCGATGCCATGTCATCCCCTTGTACTGTAAGTATAGCACAGATAGGCGCTGCGTTGCATCTGTGTTGTAAAAGAAAAGCGGAAAGACACAATCGTGGCTTCCCGCCTAGACTTATACGCAACCGTCTTACCGGTTCGAGTTAGTCAGCCCAATCAAACCCATATCAAGGTTTGGTTGGCGGGCCTTCTCTTCTTCTTTGCCGAAGCGAATCACATCACCCGTGTCAGTAATAGCCTCGACGGCTAGACCCAAACTCTGCAATTCCTTCACAAGCACACGGAAACTGGCTGGAATACCCGGATCTTCAATTGGCTCACCTTTGACGATGGCTTCATATGTCTTGACGCGACCTTGAACATCGTCAGATTTAATGGTGAGCATCTCTTGCAGCGTATGTGCGGCACCATAGGCTTCAAGCGCCCAGACTTCCATCTCACCAAAGCGCTGACCACCGAACTGTGCCTTACCACCTAATGGCTGTTGTGTAACCAATGAGTAGGGGCCAGTCGAGCGGGCGTGAACCTTATCTTCGACCAAGTGCGACAGCTTCAACATATGGATGATGCCGACAGTCACGGGCCTATCGTAGACATCGCCACTGCGCCCATCGTACAAGATTTGCTTTCCGACAATTGGCAGCGGGCGATTAAGTTCAAACTGAGCCTGCTCAGCAATCTGCCGCAGCTCTGACCCTGCTAGCTCAGGGTCAATCTCATAACCGTACTTATTGAGCCAGATATGTAAGCAGGTATCGACGATTGCAATATCCGCCTGATCAGTTTCATTTGGTGTGCGCAGATCATCTTCCCAAACCATCAAGAATTCTGGGTCGTAACCCTGCTCACGGAGCCACTCTTGCAAGACGGCACGCTTTGCATAAACATCATCTTCTAGCAGCAAGCTGCGATCATAGCGCGCATCTTGCCCAAGCCATGCGTCAATATATAACTGACGGGCTTCATGGTCATCCTGCAGATTCTCCGGCTCGTAGCCATGTTCCTTCAGCCAGGCCCATGCTTGCTCAGTGATTTCATCCCAAGATAGGTCTAGCAACCACGCCCGCGCGAGGTCACCCTCGATGTTGACCTCAGAAGCACCATCAAACACCGGCGTAATCGCACGGAAGCCGAGGCGGCTGGCAGCGTACCCTAGGTGTGTCTCTAAAATCTGACCAATGTTCATGCGACCGGGAACACCTAGCGGATTCAAAATGATATCTACTGGTGTGCCGTCTTCGAGGAATGGCATATCCTCAATCGGAACAACCTTTGAGATCACACCCTTATTTCCGTGACGACCAGCCATTTTGTCGCCTTCAGTCAATTTACGCCGTTGTGCCACACTGACGCGCACCATCTGCTCCACACCTGCTGGTAGGTCGCGGTGTTCCTGGCGCGTAAATACTTGCACATCGACAACCTTGCCCTTGGCACCGTGAGGGAGACGCAGTGACGAGTCTTTGACCTCACGAGCCATCTCCCCGAAGATAGCCCGTAGGAGCTTTTCTTCTGGGCTCAGTTCTTTTTCACCCTTCGGTGTAATCTTGCCAACAAGAATGTCATTTGGCCCAACTTCCGCACCAACGCGAATGATACCGAACTCGTCTAAGTCCTTTAAGGCTTCTTCACCGACATTTGGAATGTCAGGGGTAATCTCTTCAGGGCCAAGCTTGGTATCACGAGCTTCAGCTTCATGCTTTTCAATGTGAATGCTGGTGAATTTATCCTCACGTACAAGCCGCTCAGAGATCAAGATGGCGTCCTCATAGTTGCCGCCTTCCCATGAGAGGAATGCACAGAGCACATCGTGCCCAAGCGCTAAGTTACCCTGCACAGTCGATGAACTGTCAGCGAGAATATCGCCTTTTTTGAACAACTCACCGCGCGCGACAACAGGGCGCTGGTCGATGCAAGTGCTCTGGTTCGAGCGTTGATACTTGCGCAGACGATACATTCGTTCTTCACCGTCATCTAGGCGTACCAAGATGTGGTCACCTGTCACGCTCAGCACCTCGCCGTCCTGCTCGGCTGTAATTACTTGACCAGAGTCCTTGGCGGCTTGCATCTCCATACCCGTGCTACAGATTGGCACGTCTGGTCGGAGTAGGGGCACTGCCTGACGCTGCATGTTTGACCCCATTAGGGCACGGTTCGCATCGTCATGTTCGAGGAACGGGATCAATGCTGCGCTGATGCCGACAATCTGTCGGGGGGCTACGTCAACATAGTCGACGCTATCAATTCCAGTATGACGAAAACCCTGCGCAATGCGTGCAGAAACACGATCATCAACAAAGTTGCCGAAGCGATCAATGTCGGCATTGGCTTGGGCAATTATGTGCCGGTCTTCTTCATCGGCAGATAAATACTTAATCTCTTGCGTGACGAATGGCTGTACGTGAATGAACTCATCTGTTGTTTTTGACAACTTTTTGAAGACTTTCTCGTCTATCCAAGTACCAGCTTCAACCAGTACCTTATCGCCATTCATCACATCTGATTTGATCATGCGGTTAAGCAGCATCTCGTCAGTGGGAGCCAAACGCTTGAATGCCTTGCGATAAGGAGTCTCAATGAAGCCGTACTCGTTTACGCGAGCATAGGCTGCCAAACGACCAATCAGTCCAATGTTTGGGCCTTCCGGTGTCTCGATTGGGCAAATTCGACCGTAGTGGCTGTGGTGAACATCGCGGACATCAAACCCTGCGCGTTCACGCCGCAGACCTCCTGGGCCAAGAGCCGACAGCGTTCGCTTGTGAGTTAATTCAGCCAGGGGGTTTGTCTGATCCATAAATTGCGAAAGCTGTGACGAACCAAAAAACTCACGGATGGCGGCGACAATGGGACGAATGTTGACCAGTGTAACCGGAGTTAGCCCCTCATTCTCACGGATTGACATATGTTCTCTGATGACGCGCTCCGTGCGTCGTAACCCAACGCGCAACTTATTCTGAATTAACTCGCCGACCGTCTTAACACGTCGATTACCAAGATGGTCGATGTCGTCAGGGTGAGCATAGCCGTTGTTAATCGCGATCATGCGTTCCACCAATTTGACGATGTCGAGCTTGGTCACGGTACGGTAAGTCCGCGGGACATTGGTATCCAACTGAAGACGCTGATTCAACTTGTAGCGCCCAACACGCTCCAGATCGTACCGACGCTGATCAAACAACTGTGACTCAAGGTACTCCCGGGCGTTGTCAAGGGTAGGTGGGTCGCCGGGACGCATTCGCTTGTAAAACTCAATCAGTGCTGCTTCAGCAATCGATTGATTGTTTTTTAAGTTCCATGCCGGTTCCTGACCGATTGACCCTGCAATGTACTGATGATCGGGGTTTGTATCAATTTCTGCGAAGAGGTTACGGATTTCTTCGTCTTCCCCTGTCTTGATTGGGGATATTTCACCAATGCCATCCTCAACGGCTGCTAGCGCGCGCAGCAAGATTGTCACTGGAATTGTCTTCTTACGATTAAACTTGATCGTCAAATAATCAGTGCGACGCGTTTCGAACTCCATCCATGCACCGCGATCCGGAATTAACTTCGATGTGGAAAGTGGACGGCCCGTAGCAGGCTCGGCTTCCGCGTCGAAGTAAACACCCGGTGAACGAATTAACTGACTGACAACCACACGTTCAGTACCGTTAATAATGAATGTACCATTATCGGTCATCAGTGGGAAGTCACCTAGAAAAATGTCGGACACCATAACCTCGCCCGTTGAAGTATTCAACAGAGCCACCTTCGTGTATAGCGGCGATGCAAAAGTCAGGTCACGCTCTAGGCATTCTTCCTGATCGTACTTCGGTTCCTCAAACCAGTAGTCGAGGTCAAACTGCCGCGACTCTTCCGTGTTAGAGGGAAAATATAGCTTTAATGTGCGGTTGAAACTTTCGATGGGTGAAATCTCATCAAATAGTTCCCTTAGACCGTGCTCTTTGAACCAGCTAAATGACTCTAGCTGAACCTCAATGAGGGTTGGTAATGTGTGCACATCAGACACACGTGCATACGACTTCTGTCTCATAGTCTGAGACATCGGCACACTCCTTGAAACTGCGCATACGACGAACTATGCTATGCTAAAGTTCGAATACTATGTAACTTACAGATAACAAAAAATAAGGCTTGCCAAAAAGTCATTGTGTTGTCCGACAACGAACGTACAGGCAGGCCTCTCGATATATTTGCGGCTAAGGTCGCTTACCCAATCATCCCAAAGCCAACAGCACTATATGTTACCTATCTTGCCGATATCTACAAGAGACACCTGGCGAAATTAAATTCTATCAGGCAGATTGCTGAAAGTCAATGCTGTAACCGGTGCCTTCGCAAGAATTCTGCAAGAAATTGCTCGTTTGCATCGTCAGTTAGGTGGGTCAAGCAGCGGTTAAAATCAGTGGCGTACTCTTTGTAACCATTATGGTATGTTCAAATTGTGCGGAAAATTCACCGTCCGGCATTTTGAGAGTCCAGCCATCGGGCATCTCTTTGACTTGCTCTGGGCTAGTTGAAACGAACGGTTCAATTGTGAATACCATTCCAGGTTCAAGCAGTGCATTGGCCTGCTTCATATAGAACCCTGGCACCATTGGGGGTTCATGCAATCCGCGTCCGACACCATGCCCAGGCAGTTCTTTTATGACGTGAAACCCGTACGCTTTTGCGACTGTCTCTGATGCCCGCCCAATATCATTGATGCGGTTTCCGGCAGTTGCGGCATGCAGCGCTTTAACCAGCGCTGTAGCAGCGCACTCAACCAACTTCTGTTTGATTTCGAGCGCAGGCGTCAACAAGACTGTTAAGGCTGCGTCTGCGTAAAATCCGTCTTTTTCCGCAGAGACATCAATATTGACAAGATCACCGACGCTAATCTTTCTATCCGGTGACGGAATGCCGTGAGCGGCTTCATCGTTAAGACTGATGCACGTTGCACCTGGGAAACCATAGGTGGAAATTGGTGCTGAATGAGCCCCGTGCTTTTCTAACAACGCCGCACCGATGGCATCTAATTCTGCTGTCGTGATGCCCGGAATGACCTGCTTACGCATTTCTCTGAGTGTCAGACTAACGATCTGACCAATTCGTTTGAGCTTTTCCAATTCCTCGGCTGTGGTTACAGTCATCGGTTTCCCTTCGGCTTTCAAACAACATGCCTGACATAATACATGTTAGGTTAGTATAATTACTTGTAAATTGTTTACCCATGATACGCATATCGGTCAACACTCACTGATCTATCTCGTAGCCCGTCGTTGAATAATATGGCTGCGTACAATCGGAGCAAATGAATGAAACGTCCCAACAAAACTACGCTCTTAATCGCTGCTGGCGTTACGTTGCTTGCCGCAGCCTTTAGCTCAACTTGGCAAACTGAGCCGCAGTCCGCCCTTGCTCAAGACGCTATCCCAACTTTGACGCCAACGCCGGTATCCGTTGTTACTCAAGCTCCAGCAGCAACACAAGTCCAACAAGCGGCTCCTACTGTCGTCTTTATACCGCCAACAAATACACCAATTCCTACGCCGACGGCAGTTCCTAATGCACGGATTGTTACTGAGCCGATCAAGCGCTTTGAGCCAATTTACCCTGATCTTAATGGTAACGGTATTCAAGAGCCGACCGAACTTCTGGGCTATTATCATGTCTATGATTGGAATCGGGAAATTATCTTCGAATGGGAGCCATTAGAGCACGAGTTTTATTTTCCAACGGCTTCATACCGTGTGGCACTGTATCAATATCCACTAGGCGAGACAAACGCAGCCGGATTTTCAGTCAATGGTAATGAGATTAAAGTTTCACATCATTGGGCAAGCAACCCCAATGGGCTTCAATTCGTGGTGAATTCGTTTGGGTTTGATGAAACATTGTGTTTCGGGTGCGTTACGCAGATTGTGGTTTTGCCAGAAGTCTATAATCCTGTGATTAACTCCGCAACGGGTACCGTTGAGTACGTCTACAGCCCTGCAAACCCAGCCGGTGGCAGCGTCAACGATCTGACAATTGTCTCAATCCCCTTTGTGATTGAACTTATGCCTCGTCCATAATTACTCCAATGGAAAAGCAAAACGGGTCACTTACTGAAGCGGCCCGTTTTGGTCAACATCACTCTAAATTTTTATGCTATGGTGTCGAGGTTGTCGGAACTTCTTCATGCTGTTTATTGCGTCCCAACCCAATTATAAAGGCTACCAACAAGACAATAGTACCAACTACATGCACCAGAACGGCAACTGCGGCAAGGATGGCCACAATTGAGCCTAATGCCATTCCGCGGTCAGATGCCCATGCTTGGCGACCACGCCAACGCTCTGCGGATGCATCGTGGTAGGCTTCTTCTTGCATTAGCTTTGATTTCAGGTCTTCAACGAAATCTCGTGAAGGCTCAACGCGAGCAGCAGAAAGTACCCGGTAAGTGCCACGCCCGAGACTAAATAAGTGGCGCAAGGCGTTTGGGTCTGCGTCAGGGTGCTGCGCCAGCAGAGCATCGGGTGCCTCGTTCCCCGCAATCAGATCCTTAGCGTGCTGATCTAGAACATCCGACAATTCTGAACGGCTGATGCCTGTGTCGTTTTTACGACTAAATAACTTCATTATTTTCTCCGATTCCTAAATTCGTACCAATACACGGTGCTTTAATCAATACTGATCTGAGTACATCACCTGTAGTAACACACCCTAACACTAATAGTTACACGTTCGCTCTTTATATTACGTTGGGTCATTGTTGTTTCGTCGACGGCGTTGACGGCTTACTTTTCGCTCTACGCCCGACTGAATGCGTTGTATCTCATCACGCAGAGCTAGCAGAGTACGGTGGTACAACGACTTGATAGCCCCTTCGCTGCGCCCCATGATTTCACCAACCTCCGCGTTGGATAGCTTGTCAACGAACTTAAACATCAGGAGTTGTTGCCGATCTTGAGGTAGCTGCTGAATGGCTCGTAGAAGAAGGTCTTCTTGTTCCTGCTTTTCAGCAAACAGCTCTGGTGAGTCGGCCTTAAAGGTTGATAGGGTCAGGTCATCAATTGAAACAACCTGTCGCCGCTTACGATCACGATGCCAATTGACGACCAAGTTATGCGCGATCCGATAGAGCCAAGCAGAAAATGGAACACCGCGATTCTCATACCGTGGAATATGGGTGAGGGCACGTTGGAAGACGCGTGCGGTCAAATCTTCTGCATCATGGTGATTGCCGGTTCGGTAATACACGTAGTTGTATATTCGCTTGACATAGCGTTCGTATAACTCGCCAAATGCGCTTGGCTCAGTCTTTGCCAACTCAACGAGCTCATTTTCTTCGACATGTTCAAGCGGGCGACGATAAGTCTCTGTCACTAGGAGGTCTCTCGTTTCGCAGGCTCTCTGTTCGATCTATTCATCAGTATACCAACCGAAGCTTCAATGCTACGAACACAGTGTCTTGACTTGGTAAGAATAAGGTAGTCTCTTGGTGTACCAATACATGTGACTTGTAGATTTTTTCTATGGTGCTAGTCTCTACTTTGTACTGTAAGCTCATATTAAGCGAAATTATTTAATGAAGATAATACGGTTACTAATGTTTTTGGTTGCAGCGCTTTTGATGCTGGCGGCCTGCGCTCTGGCAGTCGAGGTCGAGCCAGACACATCTGCGCCTACCGCCGCCGTCCCGGCTTCTGGTGAGTTCGAGCCTCGTCCGCATCGTGCTGCGCCTGCCCCACCTTCTACAATTGTCGCTGACTCATCAGCGTATTATGCGGCAACAGATAGCCCGCAGCTTATTGAAATCTTCACCGATTGGTGACCAACTTGTACCCGTATTAGGCCCATCGTGCATGGGCTGGAAGCTGAATATTGGGGGCAAATAGATTTTCTATACATTGATCGCGAAGACCCAATGAATGCCGACCTTAATCGGTTGCTTGGCGTTCGTACACAACCTGAATTCTACTTTATTGAAGCAGATGGCACACTCATTGAGTCTTGGTTTGGTGCACGTTCTGTTGATGAAATGCGCGCTACTTTGGATAGTTATTTAACTGAGGGAGGATAATAGCTTGAGAAAGAGTCGCTTGATGCAGATCGTGACGCTGGTCGTCGCACTGTTTTTGCTGACGGCTTGTCGTGTTCCGCTAGAATCTACATCTGCCGCGCTTGAACAACCACCGGAGGTAGAGTCTGAAATCGAGCAGCCTGAGTCTGCTGTAGTTGCCGAAGAACTGCCTGACGAGGCGCCACCAGCAGCTATCACTGAGCCAGCAGCTGAAGCTGCGTCGGTTAGTTTTGAGCCACGCCCACACCGAGCGGAGCCTGCCCCACTTGATGAGTTTATCTCTGATGATGCTCAGTATTTTGCCGCTACCGGGCAGGCGCAATTGGTCGAAATATTCACGTTCTGGTGAGGTACCTGTGCCCAATTGAGGCCCATCGTGCATGGGCTGGAAGCTGAGTACTGGGGTCAGATTGACTTCCTCTATATTGATCGTGAAAACCCTGCAAACGCTGCTCTAAATGATCTGTTGGGTGTTTACTATCAACCAGAATTTTACTTTGTTGATCCGCAAGGCAACGTCCTAGAACAATGGTTCGGTGCACGTTCCGAAGGCCAAATGCGCCAAATGCTCGACAACTATCTAGCAGGAGCCGGTTAGCGTATCCTTTTCATTGAAACCACACGAACTAGCTTAATAGTTCGTGTGGTTTACTCCTCATCTGAAGACATGTGTCTGCGGACCCGCCCCAGTGCTTGAAGTTACTTTCCTGCTTAACATATGAAAAGCACTTCTTCGATAATGCAATAATTGATATCACTGTTTAGGCCGCCTGGTTTACTTTTGCTTTTTGTTCACAATTGCTGAGTTGTTTTCCCTTGTCATTAACGGAGATTTCCTTGATGCCACCGATAGGTAAGAGTTTTCCATTAACGGACATCAAAACAATAACTCTCAAATGTACAGTGTTTAGGTTAAAGATAAGAGACCCACATCATGAAAAAAACAGCTCTTGTGCCACTAGTCATTTTGCTGCTCGTTGTGCTGGTAGCCTGTAATGATTCTGCTGTCGAAGAACCCACACAGGATGAAGCAATTTCTGCTGTCACTGAGGTCGTGAACAGCGACGGCCTTGTTGAAATAGTGTACCAACCCCGTCCGCATCGGGCGCAACCTGCCTCGCCGGACGCCATTACTGAGGACTCTGCTCAGTTTTTTGCTGCTACGGATAATCCCCAGTTGGTTGAAATTTTTACCTATTGGTGCACGACATGCGAACGGATACGTCCTGTCGTTCATCAGCTTGAAGCCGAATACTGGGGAGAGATCGACTTCCTCTACTTAGATCGAGAGGCATCTGAGAATTCCGAACTTAACCAATTGCTGGGTGTTCGCTTTCAGCCAGAATTTTACCTGATTGACCCAGATGGAACTGTTGTTGTGTCATGGTTTGGCGCTCGTTCAGAAGAAGATATACGCGCCATTTTAGATGAGTACCTCGCGAGCGAGACTTAATCGGCGGTGCCCGTATATCGTTCAACCCCACATAGCAACTGTCAACGAATTCATGATGAAATACCAATTTTTCCTTGACACACACCTAACCCCACGATAAACTTTTACCTCGACACACTAAACAAGCCTGATGGCATGCTTGCGCTGTAAGCCAATACCATCAAATTGGATAGGCCGGTTTCTGAGGTCAACCAGAAGTTTTGGGGGGCCTTTGTGCTGCCAGCGCTCAGGCGTCGTCGTGATGTGAAATGTAGATGGCGTCTTTTTCATGCTTGTTGACGCTTATTTTTTGGAGAAGCAAACATTGCCGACAATTAATCAACTGGTTCGTAAAGGCCGCAAGACAAGGTCAAAGAAAAGCACTGCTCCGGCACTGCAGTATACCTTTAATAGTTTTAAGCAGAAGCGTCTTCGCCAACCAAAGGGAGCGCCACAGAAGCGTGGTGTTTGTACCCAAGTGCGCACCATGACGCCTAAGAAGCCGAACTCAGCGCTCCGGAAAATTGCGCGTGTCCGGCTGACAAATGGTATTGAAGTCACGGCTTATATTCCGGGCGAAGGTCATACGCTACAAGAGCACTCTGTTGTTCTGATACGCGGGGGTCGTGTCAAGGACCTGCCGGGCGTTCGTTATCATATTGTGCGCGGCACATTGGATGCAACTGGTGTTAATGATCGCAACCAAGGCCGTAGCAAGTACGGCACAAAGAAGCCGAAGTAGGAGTAGATCATGCCAAGACGGAATACACCAAGCAAGCGTGAAATTGCGCCAGACCCAAAGTTTAACAGTGTGGATGTTGCCAAGTTTATCAATCATATGATGTATGACGGCAAAAAATCTACATCGCGCCGCCTTATGTACGACGCTTTTGATTTAATCGAAGAGCGCATGAAGCGTGACCCGCTGGAAGTGTTTAATCAAGCGCTTCAGAATGCAACGCCGCGCATTGAGGTGCGTCCGCGCCGTGTCGGCGGTGCAACGTACCAAGTGCCAATTGAGGTCGATGCCTTTCGGTCGAAGTCGCTTGCGATGCGTTGGCTGGTTGCTGCGGCTCGTGCCCGCGGCCCGCGCCCTATGGCTTCCAAGCTCGCTAACGAGTTGATGGATGCATCCCAAGGGCAGGGGAGCGCAGTCAAGAAGCGTGACGAAATGCACCGGATGGCGGCGGCTAACCAGACTTTTGCTCATTTCAAGTATTAAACAAGTGTTATTGGAACATTAAAGAGTTTTACTGGAACCGGTGGTATCACTACAATCTAGAACAGTGACCACTACACAATACTTGCAAAAGGGAGTCGTAAGACAATGGCTAAGAACCTAAATATGATCCGAAACATCGGTATCATCGCTCATATTGATGCAGGAAAAACGACCACAACGGAACGTATTTTGTATTACACAGGTAAGACCTACAAGATCGGTGAGGTGCATGACGGTGCTGCTACCACTGACTGGATGGAGCAAGAGCAAGAGCGTGGCATTACTATCACCTCTGCTGCCATTACAGCGGAATGGAAGAAGCACCAAATCAATTTGATCGACACTCCCGGTCACATCGACTTTACGGCTGAGGTACAGCGCAGTGTGCGCGTCCTCGACGGTGGTGTTGTTGTGTTTGATGGTGTTGCCGGTGTTGAACCACAGTCTGAGACCGTTTGGCGTCAAGCTGACAAGTATTCGGTTCCGCGCATTTGCTTTGTGAACAAGATGGACCGTACCGGTGCAGATTTCGACAACGCTGTGCAAATGATGAAGGAGCGTCTTGCAGCAAACCCAATCGTTATTCAACTACCATGGGGCCGCGAGAACGAATTCAAGGGTGTTATAGACCTGCTAGAGATGCGGGCGGTCTTTTTTGATGATGAACTGCACACCAAGCCGGAATATGAGGAAATTCCTGAAGACATGTTAGAAGCTGCTAGGGCAGCCCGGGCAGAAATGGTTGAGGCCATCGCCGAAACTGACGATGTTCTGCTTGAGAAGTACTTGTCTGAGGAGGAGATCACGAATGACGAACTGCGGCAGGCACTTCGCAAAGCGACGTTGTCAACTGTAGCCAACCCGGTGATGTGTGGCTCCGCACTGAAGAATAAGGGCGTTCAACCACTGCTCGATGCAGTCATTGACTTCTTACCTTCACCACTTGACGTGCCAGATGTGAATGGCATGGACCCAGCAACAGAAGAACCGGCAACGCGCCCACCGCGTGAAGATGCGCCGATGAGTGCGTTGGTGTTCAAGATTGTCACCGACCCATATGTTGGTCGCCTAGCATACTTCCGTGTGTATTCTGGCAAAATTGATGCTGGTTCTACGGTGATGAACTCAACCAAGGACAACAAAGAGCGCATTGGTCGTTTGGTGCGTATGTTTGCTAATGACCGTGAAGAGCTTGAGACAATCGGCGCGGGTGATATCGGTGCTGCGCTTGGTCTGAAAGGCTCCTTTACTGGTGACACACTCTGTGACGCAGATGACCCAATTATTTTGGAGTCAATTTCGTTTCCAGAGCCAGTCATTCAGGTCGCGGTTGAGCCGGATACCAAAGCAGACCAAGACAAGATGGGTGAGGCGTTGCGTAAGCTGGCGGAAGAAGACCCGACTTTCACTGTTCGCGTGGATGACCAGACCAACCAGACCGTCATTGCTGGGATGGGTGAGCTTCACCTCGAAATTTTGATTGACCGCCTCAAGCGCGAATTCAAAATTCAGGCTAATGTGGGCCGTCCGCGTGTTTCATACCGCGAGACGATCACCAAGCCAGCCGAAACGGACTACGTTCACAAGAAGCAGACGGGCGGTTCGGGCCAGTTTGCCCGTGTCGTCATCGAAATTGAACCAGGTGAACCGGGTTCTGGCTTTGTCTTTGAAGATATGATTCGCGGTGGGGCGATACCGCGGGAGTTCATCAACCCGACGCGGCGTGGTATCGAAGAGGCGCTCACCGATGGTGTTGTGGCTGGTTACCCAATGGTTGATGTCGCTGTCAAATTGGTTGATGGTAAGCACCACGATGTTGACTCCTCTGAAATGGCATTTCACACGGCTGGCTTAATGGCCATGCGTGAAGCTTGTCGCAAAGCTCGTCCAGTTTTACTCGAGCCGATGATGCAGGTGGAGGTCGTCACACCGGATGATTACCTCGGTGCTGTTCAAGGTAGCTTAGCTTCCCGTCGTGCTAACATCGAAGCAATCGAGGCACGCCCAGGGGCACAATCAATTCGTGCCTTTGTGCCTCTATCGGAGATGTTTGGTTACATGACCGAGCTGCGCAGTATGTCTCAAGGTCGTGCATCGTTCACGATGGAGTTTGACCACTACGACATTCTGCCATCGAACATGGCTGAGAAGGTTCGCAGCGGTGAGATGTAAGCCGAACAAATAAGTTGGACAACGCCTGCGTTTCGAGCGTGGGTTAATAGGAAAGTTATGTTTCCGGCTGCTGGCACGGATAGATGTGCCAGCAGCCGTCCTGTGAGGAAAAACTATCTATGGCAAAACAGAAGATACGAATTCGGCTCAAAGCATACGACCATCGCGTCCTAGATGACTCGGCCCGGCGTATTGTAGAGGCCGCCGAACGTACCGGCGCACGCGTTGTGGGGCCCGTACCGCTGCCAACTCGTATTGAGCGCTTTACCGTTAAGCGGTCTCCGTTTATCGATAAAGACTCTCAAGAGCACTTTGAAATTAGGACGCATAAGCGCTTAATTGATGTGCTCGAACCGGACAATAAGACCATCGACACCTTGACTCGGCTCAATTTGCCCGCCGGTGTTGACATTGAAATCAAGATTTAAGTTGAGAACGTCTCTGTATTTTAATGCATAGACGCCGTTACCGCTGGTAGGTGTACCTCACTTGCCAGACGGCCTATCAGGAGGAAATTGCCGATATGGTTAAAGGCCTCATTGGTAAAAAAGTTGGTATGACACAAGTCTTTAGTGAAGACGGAGCCGTTATACCTGTAACTGTTATTCAAGCTGGCCCATGCTGGGTTACTCAGGTGAAGACCAGTGAAACTGATGGATACCTTGCTGTGCAGCTTGGCTTCGAAGAAGTCGCTGCTGGCATCACAGATGAACGTCAGAAGTCGCGCAAGATTGAGCGTCGGTTGACCAAAGCTGCTCGTGGTCATTTGGGTCTGCTAGAGGCAAGTGACAAGCACCCCGATCGCGCTCGCCGTGTGTTAGCGAACCCGGTTCCTGCTGTTCGCCATCTGCGTGAATTCCGTTTAGATGACGAGGATGCGCTGGAGGATATTGAAGAAGGACAGAAAATTACTGTCGAAGTATTCGAAGCAGGTGACCGTGTGGATGTTGTTGGTACTAGTAAAGGCAAAGGGTTTGCCGGTGGTATTAAACGCCACGGGTTTAATCGCCAGCCAAAGACACACGGTCAATCAGACCGCGAGCGCGCACCAGGTTCTGCTGGTGCTGGTTCGACGCCCGGGCGCGTAATGAAAGGTAAGCGTAACGCAGGCCGTATGGGGAATGACCGGGTGACGGTTCAGAACCTCGAAGTGGTCGTCGTTGATGCTGACCGCAACTTGCTCGCAATCAAAGGAAGTGTCCCCGGTGCCAAGGGTGGGCTGGTGTTAGTGCAGCCCTCCGTCAAGGTGAGATAGCCGGGCCACTCGCTGATAGCAGATTAGAGGAAGAAGTTATGACAATCAAGTTAGCGGTGAAGGATATGAATGGGCAAGAGGTCGACAGTGTCGAACTTGCTGAAGATGTATTCGAAGCACCGATCAAAGTAGGTCTGATGCACCAGGCTTATGTTCGCCAAATGGCGAATGCTCGCCAGGGAACCCATCGCGCTAAGAGCCGCGGTGAGGTTCGCCTTACAAAGAAGAAGTGGTATCGGCAGAAGGGTACGGGGCGTGCTCGCCACGGCAGTAAAAATGCGCCAATCTTTGTTGGTGGTGGTGTCGCCCATGGTCCAAAGCCGCGCAAGTACACCAAAGATATGCCAAAGAAGATGCGGCGCGCTGCACTGCGTTCAGCATTGAGTGCCAAGGCTGCCGACAATGCCGTCATCATCGTGGATAAGTTTGAGATGGATGAACCCAAGACGCGTATTATGAAACAATCGCTTGGGTACCTCACAGATGATGCGGGCAGCGTGCTTGTTCTACTAGCAGAACGTGATGAAAACGTGGAGAAGTCGATACGCAACCTGGCGAACGCGACTTATCTCCGCGCCAATTATCTCAATGTCCGTGATTTGCTGAAGTACGATCTGTTAGTTTTGCCTGTTGATGCCCTGAATGTCATCAATGAATGGCTGGGTGAAGGAGAGCGCGTGTAATGGCTGGTGAAATTCATTTGTACGATGTGATCAAGCGCCCAATCATCACAGAGAAAACTGATCGTGCGCAAGAAGTTTTGAACGTCTATGTCTTCGAAGTTGATCTGAACGCCAACAAACAGATGATACGTGAAGCGGTTGAGCTAATCTTCGATGTCGATGTTCTCAAGGTTCGTACCGCGATTATGCCCGCAAAACGTGGACGTCGTCTGCGTAAGCAGTATATTCGCAAGAGCCAGTGGAAGAAGGCTATGGTAACTGTCCAACCCGGTCAAACCATCGAGCTGTTCAGCGTTTAATTAGGGAGAATTAGGATGCCAGTAAAGAATTACAAGCCCACATCTCCCGGACGCCGGGACATGACAGGCCATACATTTGAAGAAGTTACCAAGAAACGTCCAGAGCGTTCCCTGACGGAGTGGATTCACCGCCGTGCAGGCCGCTCGCGCTCAAACGGTCGCATCTCTGTGCGTCACCGTGGTGGCGGGCATAAGCGTCTGTACCGCAAAATCGACTTCAAGCGCGACAAAGTCGATGTCCCTGGAAAGGTCGCGTCGATTGAGTACGACCCAAATCGTTCAGCGCGGATTGCGCTGGTGCATTATGCTGATGGTGAAAAGCGCTATATCATTGCGCCGTTGGGTCTGCTTGTGGGTGATCGCATCCAGAGTGGCCCGAATGCTGATATTCGCCCTGGGAATGCACTGCCGATGCGTAACATTCCGACCGGTACTGTTATCCATAACATCGAGCTGCACTCTGGGAAGGGTGGTCAGATGGTGCGGGCAGCGGGAACGTCAGCACAGTTAATCGCCAAAGAAGGTAATTATGCATTGGTGCGGCTGCCAAGTACCGAAGTGCGGCGCATCCATGTTGATTGCATGGCGACGATTGGTCAAGTCGGAAATACTGATCACGGCAATGTTAAGCTGGGCAAAGCAGGTCGTCGGCGTTGGATGGGTTGGCGCCCGAGCGTTCGGGGTACCGCCATGGACCCAGCATCACATCCACATGGTGGTGGTGAAGGCCGCTCGCCAATTGGTATGCCCAGTCCCAAGACCCCTTGGGGTAAGCCAACGCTTGGTAAGCGTACCCGTCGTAACAAGCGGTCGGACAAGTACATCGTCCGCCGTCGTCGCAGTAGCAAGCGGCGTTAGCCTTAGGAGGATTTATAATGTCTCGTAGCCTAAAGAAGGGCCCATACGTTAGCGAAAAGCTGCTGCGCAAGGTCGAGAAGATGAATGAAGCCGGCGATAAGCGCGTGATCCGCACTTGGAGCCGTGCATCAACTATCTTCCCGCAGTTTGTAGGGCACACAATCGCCGTCCACGATGGACGGCGTCACGTGCCAATCTACATTAGTGAAAATATGGTGGGCCACAAGCTCGGTGAATTTGCGCCAACGCGCACGTTCAAAGGACACTTTGAAAAAGAGAAGAAGGGCCGGTAGTCAATGGATGTCAAAGCAAAAGCGCGCTACTTGCCAATATCACCCGTGAAGCTGCGGCTCGTGATCGATCAGGTGAGGGGGATGAACGCGCTCAGTGCGACCTATCAACTTGATATGATGCCGCAGAAAGGTGCGCGCTACGTCTATAAGCTGATCAAAAGCGCGCTGGCAAACGCAGAAAACAACTTTGAGCTCGACCCAGACAATCTCTACATTTCGCACATTGCTGCAAATGAAGGGCCACGCCGAAATTGGCGTCGCTTTGGTGCTCGTGGTCGATATAAGCCGATAATCAAGCGGACTTCTCACTTGGTGCTTGTACTCAGTGAGCCTGACTATTTCGAAATCGATGAATTGTCCGAGAGTACAGGCAGTGAGGTCATCACCGAGCCCGTTGTTGAAGAGGATGAGGAGTAAAACCGATGGGACGTAAAGTACATCCAACTGGGTTCCGCCTTGGTTATATCAAAGATTGGGACGCACGTTGGTACGCAACCGGAAAACAGTACGGCGAACTTCTGCAAGAAGACCGCATGATCCGGGAATACATTGAAGCCAACCATTCAAATGCTGGTATTTCAAGAATTGAAATAGATCGCTTCCCAAGCCAAGTGCAGATAACGCTGGAGACAGCACGACCAGGCATCATTATTGGTCGTAAAGGGGCAACGGTGCGTGAGCTTCGGCAGCTTCTCGAAGATAAGACTGGTAAAAAGGTCAAGATTGAGGTTGAAGAAGTTGAAAATGCCGATATTGTGGCGAAACTGGTCGCTGAAAATATTGCTGGGCAGCTAGAGCGTCGAATCTCGCATAGTCGTGCAATGAAGCGCGCTATCAGCCAAGCCATGCGCCAGGGTGCAAAAGGCATCCGGATCACTGCATCGGGACGTTTAGGTGGTTCTGAAATGTCTCGCCGGGAAGTCTTGAATGATGGTCAGGTGCCGCTGTCGACTCTGCGTGCCGACATAGACTATGGAACCGCTGAAGCACTCACCACCTATGGTCGCATCGGTATCAAGGTGTGGATTTACAAGGGCGAAGTGCTTGGCGACGATGAATTGCAATCAGAAGGTGTCTACGTAAGTTAGCGTCGATCACTTTCGTGACGAGTGGAGTAATTAATCATGTTAATGCCGAAGAGAGTGAAATATCGGAAGCAATTCCGAGGCCGGATGAAGGGCCGTGCGGATCGCGGGAACAAAATCGACTTCGGTGATATTGGATTGCAGGCCCTTGAACCGGCCTGGATTACCAGCCGACAAATCGAAGCCGTTCGTCGTACGATCACCCGTTATTTGAAGCGTCGTGGCAAGGTGTATATTCGCATCTTTCCAGATAAACCCGTGACTGCTAAGCCTGCCGAAACCCGCATGGGTAAAGGTAAGGGTTCTGTTGAGAAGTGGGTCGCTGTTGTAAGGCCAGGGCGCATCATGTTTGAAGTCGCAGGTGTTGAGACTGAAATTGCACGCGAAGCGTTACGCCGTGCCAGCTACAAGCTGCCAATTAAGAGCCGCATCGTGATGCGCGTTGACCAGATTACCGGGTTGGAAGTGGAGTAAACGAGATGCCAATTACAAAAGCGACCGAATTGCGTGAACTATCGAATGATGAACTCTATGAGCGTCTCGATGATGCCAAAGAAGAATTGTTCAACCTGCGTTTTCGGCAGAAAGTTGGTCAGTTGGAAGATACCAGCCGCCCAACTGTAGTCAAGCGTGAAGTGGCACGCATCTACACTATTCTGCGAGAAAGAGAGTTAGAGGTAGTTGAAGATGCCGAATAATAGACGCCGACTGACTGGTACAGTGGTCAGCAATAAGATGCAGAAGACGGCAGTGGTACAGGTTGAAAAAACGTACCGCCATCCATTGTATGGGAAAGTACTTAGTGAAGCCAAGCGTTATATGGCGCATGACGAGCAAAATGAGGCTGAACTTGGTGATACTGTTGTCATCGTTGAGTCCCGTCCGCTTTCTCGTCACAAGCGCTGGGTAATTCAAGAAATTGTCCGTCAGGACATCAGCGCCCAGCAAGCTGAAGTTGACGAACTCGAAGGAGTCTCGGCTGAACAAGTCACTGACGAAGTCGGTGATGGGGTTGAAGCTGAAGAGGCTGACGAAGTCGAAGTAGTTCACGATGAGGAGGTATCCTGATGATCCAACAGGAAAGCCGACTGAAAGTTGCTGATAACAGCGGCGCACGTGAATTGTTGACGATTCGAGTCCTGGGTGGCTCTCGCCAGTTCTATGCTGGTATTGGCGATGTTATTGTCGCCTCAGTCAAGAGCGCCCAGCCGAATGGTAATGTGAAGAAGGGCGAAGTTGTCCGAGCTGTTGTTGTTCGTACAGCAAAAGAGTTCCGTCGTGCGGATGGTTCATACATCCGCTTCGATGAGAATGCAGCGGTCGTGCTGGATGGAGAGTCGCAAAATCCAAAAGGTACGCGTATCTTTGGCCCAGTCGCACGCGAACTACGCGAGCAGGGCTTCATGAAGATTATCTCGCTGGCCCCAGAAGTCTTGTAAAGGTAATAACTATGGCAGAAAAACAATATCCAAAGCCTCATCAGCGCAAAATGAGAGTGCGTCCTGAGGACTTGATAGAAATTATTGCAGGTAATGATAAAGGACTGCGTGGGCGTGTTTTAGATATTGACCTCAAGCGGGGTCGAGTCACTGTAGAAGGATTGAACCTGGCTAAGAAGCATCAGGGTCAAACGCAACGCAGTGGTCAGGCCGTTCAGGCGGGCATCATAGAATTTGAGGCACCTGTGGATGTCTCGAATGTGATGGTTGTTTGTCCAAACTGTGATGAACCCAGCCGAATGGGCATTCGTCGTGAGGATAAGCTTCGGATCCGCGTCTGTAAGAAATGCGGGGAGGATGTGGACTAATGCATTCGCTACAAGCACACTACAACAATACAGTTCGCCAGGCTCTCATGGAGCGCTTCGGGTATGAAAACATCATGCGCGTTCCAGCCGTGAGCAAAATAGTTATCAATGTCGGCCTCGGTGAGGCGATTGATAACCCGAAAGCCATTGATGCGACTGTCGAAACAATCAAACTGATCACAGGGCAAAAGCCAGTCGTAACCAAAGCTCGTCAAAGCATCGCTACTTTTAAGCTGCGTGAAGGACGTGCCATTGGGGTCAAGGTGACACTTCGCCAGTATAAGATGTGGTCATTTATGGATCGCTTAGTAAACGTCGCGCTGCCACGCACGCGGGACTTCCGTGGGATTACGCCAAACGCGTTTGATGGTCGTGGCAACTACACGCTTGGCCTGCGCGAACAGCTGATCTTCCCGGAAATTGAGTTTGATAAAATTGATAAGGTCCGTGGTATGGAAGTTACTATCGTTACCACAGCCGAAAATGATGAAGAAGGTCGCGAACTGCTGCGTTTAATGGGGATGCCCTTCCAAGATTTGGAAGTGTTTACTCCAGAATACGCACGTATGTAGAGGTTGGGAGACTATGGCAAAGAAATCAAGCATTAATCGCGAAAAAAATCGCAAGTACGCCGTCCGAGTCGTCAACCGCTGCAAGCGCTGCGGACGCTCTCGTGGCTATATGCGTAAGTTCCAATTATGCCGCATTTGCTTCCGTGAACTGGCTAACAAAGGCCAAATTCCCGGTGTGCAAAAGGCCAGTTGGTAATCCGTAGGGAGAATATATATGTACGTAAATGACCCAATAGCGGATATGTTAACTCGTATTCGCAATCAACTTATGATCGGGCGTACTGAGGCCATGATCCCCGCAAGCAAACTCAAAGTTGAGATTGCGCGTGTCTTAAAAGAAGAGGGTTACATCGTTGACTACGAAATCGTTGAGGATACCCCCTTTAACTGGATCAAGATTGAACTCAAGTACATCGGTGAACGCCGCCAGCGGCGTCCAGTGATCGATAATTTGGAACGCATCAGCAAGCCTGGACGTCGCATTTATACCCAAACGAAAGACATTCCTTGGGTACTTAGCGGCATGGGCATCGCTATAATGAGCACGTCGAAAGGCGTGATGACGGGGCAGACTGCCCGCCGCCTGCGCGTCGGCGGCGAAGTGCTCTGCTACGTCTACTAAGGAGAGATATCATGTCTCGTATTGGAAACAAGCCGATTGCAGTCCCATCTGGGGTTGAGTTCAAGACCGAAGGCACCTTAGTGACTATCAAAGGTCCAAAGGGTGAACTAAAGCAGCGCTTCGATCCAAACATGACCATTAAGCAAGAAAACGGTGAGATTATCATCGAGCGCCCCAGTGATCAGCGTCACTACCGGTCGATGCATGGCCTTACCCGGTCATTGCTTAACAATATGGTAATTGGTGTCAGTGATGGATACGAAATCCGTCTGGTAATCGAAGGTACTGGCTACCGGGCAGAAATGTCTGGTAAGGAACTCAAACTGTCGTTGGGCTTTTCACATGATGTCGTTGTTGTGCCTCCGCCTAATATCACTTTTGAGGTAGAAGGCAAGGCTAGTAACATTATCGTCATCAAGTCAATTGATAAGCAAATGGTTGGTCAGGTAGCTGCTGATATTCGCAAACTGCGCCCGCCGGAGCCCTACAAGGGCAAGGGCGTTCGCTATGAAAACGAACAAATCCGTCGTAAGGCTGGTAAAGCCGGTAAGGTCGGTTAGTAAATACCTTCCAGATGCTAGCCGATAAAATGTCTAGAAAAAACACAGGAGTGAGCGATGAGCGTGAAATCACAAAGAGCACGCCGCAAACGCCACCTGCGCATCCGTCGGCGCCTTTCTGGTGCTCCAGAGCGCCCACGGTTGAATGTATTCCGCAGCCATAAGCATATCTATGCACAGGTTATTGATGATGTTGCTGGTCACACATTGGCCTCAGCATCCACGGTTGACCTGGAATTGCAGGGTAAAGCGGTTGGGAAATCAAAGACCGAGCAGTCAGAACTGGTCGGCAAGCTGGTGGCCGAGCGTGCGTTAGATGCTGGAATCAAAGAAGTGGTCTTCGACCGCGGTGGATACGTGTACCATGGGCGCATCAAAGCTCTGGCCGACGCCGCCCGTGAAGCCGGACTAAAATTTTAGGAGATAAACCATGGGAAGAAGACGGCGTGAGCCGCGTGTAAAGGAAGACCGCGAGGAACTCGACGAAAGAGTTCTTGATATTGCCCGTGTTGCTAAGGTAATTAAGGGTGGTCGTCGCTTTGCCTTCCGGACTGTCGTTGTCGTTGGTGACAACAATGGACGGGTTGGCGTTGGTTCTGGTAAAGCGCGTTCTGTGCCAGATGCTATTCGCAAAGGCGTTGATGATGCTCGTAAGCGGATGATCAATGTGTCACTGGTTGGGACGACGATCCCACATCCGATTGAGACACGTCTTGGTGGTGCAGAGGTCATGCTGCGTCCCGCGGCACCTGGTACGGGTGTTATCGCTGGTGGTGCAGTGCGTGCCGTGTTGGAAGCTGCCGGCATCAATGATATCTTGACTAAGTCAAAGGGTAGTTCCAATGTGTTGAATGTTGCCAATGCAACCCTTCAGGCATTGGCTGCTCAAAAGGATATCAACGAAGTTGCCAAGGCTCGCGGTAAAGACCCCTCTGAGGTTGCGCCATTCTGGCTGCGTAGTAAGCAGGAGAAGTAGCAATGGCGAAGGCGAAAGAAAAAATGGTCAAAGTGACATTGGTGAAAAGCCCGATTGGTTACAGTAAAGATCAAAAGGCAACTGTCAAGTCACTCGGATTACATAAAATGTATCAGTCCCGTGAGCATAAAGACACGCCAATGGTGCGCGGCATGATCAATAAAGTCAGCCATATGCTCGAGGTAGAGGAAGTTAACGAATAATGAAACTACACGATCTGCGTCCCGATGAGGGTGCAACCAAAAAGCGCAAGCGAGTAGGTCGCGGCGATGGATCAGGCCGGGGCAAAACAGCTGGTCGCGGAACAAAGGGACAGGGTGCTCGCAGCGGTGGCGGCAAAGGCCCCTACTTTGAGGGTGGTCAATTGCCACTTGTCCGTCGCTTGCCATTTAAGCGCGGTTTTACACCACCGGCTCGTATTGCCTATCAGGAAGTCAACGTTGATAGTTTAGAAGCTGTTTTTGCTGCTGGTGAAGATGTCACCCGTGAGAAGCTTGCGGCTGCTAACCTAATCAACAAGGCCGATGGCCCAGTGGTTATTCTTGGGCGGGGCGAGCTGACAAAGAAGCTCACCGTTGAAGCGCACCGAGTCACCAAGGGCGCTCGTGAAAAGATTGAAAAGGCAGGCGGCTCCATCAACATGCTTGACCTCGCCGTGACTGGGGTTCGAGCGACAATCAAGCCGCTGCGTGAAGAGCAGATGGAAAAACTGCGGGACGCTCCCGACGAATCTTAGCTGCACAATTCCCGAATTGGTAACCTTACAGAGGGCGGGGGTAGTCTCGCCCTTTGGGTTCCTTAATTTCTGACCCTAGCCGGTCAGATGCTGCGCTGTCAACGTTCGGATTTGTAGAAGAGGCAGCGTGTTTTCAGGAGAAGAGATTTCATGACAACCGTACTTTCTGGCTTGCAAGAAGCCTTTCGTCTTCAAGACCTGCGGCGGCGCTTGCTGATTACAATTGGTATTTTGCTGTTGTATCGTATTGCAGCTAACATTCCAGTTCCAGGTGTAGACCGGGCTGTACTGGAGAATGTGCTCAACCCGGATCTCAGTGCAACCGGGCAGTTTGTTGGCGTGCTTGACCTACTCTCAGGTGGTGCCGTATCGAACTTCTCTGTGATGGCGATGGGAGTTTACCCGTACATCACAGCCAGCATCATCATACAGATTTTGACGCCAGTGGTACCTGCACTTGAGGAAATTGCCCGTGAGGGCCAATCCGGTCGTGATCGCATCAACCGCTATACAACGTATGCATCTATTCCATTAGCGTTTGTTCAAGCTGTCGGGCAGATTAATATTTTCCGTGATCCAACGACCGGAAGCACGATCATTCCTGGGTTTGGGTTTGGGCCGCAGGCAGACATCTTGCTGACTATTACTGTGCTATTCGTCATGACGGCTGGCTCGTTATTCGCCATTTGGCTTGGTGAACTGATTACTGAAGATGGAATCGGCAACGGCTTATCGTTGATTATTTTTGCAGGTATTGTGTCGCAGGTACCGTTCAGCATTGGTCAGTTATTTTCAGCGGAGGCAACGATTGCCGCTCGCAACCTGTCAATTTTTGTCCTTCTGACGATTATCACGCTGTTTGTTATTGTAGTCGTCCAAGAAGGGCAGCGTCGCATTCCGGTCCGGTATGGTAAGCGCGTCCGGGGTACTAAAATGTACGGTGGAGGCAGCACGTATCTGCCCTTGAAGGTCAACACCGCTGGCATGATCCCATTGATTTTCGCCCAAGCCGTCCTGACCTTTCCTGCAGTCATCGCGCAGTTATTCGTCCTTAGTGAGGTGCCGTTTATCGCCAACAGTGCCCAAAGCATTAGTAATATCTTTGGTGCCCAAGGCGGCTTTCTGATCAGTGGACAAGCGATTTACTGGGGTATTTACTTCTTAATGGTGGTTGGCTTTACCTACCTGTATACGTCCATCATGATCAAGAATCAGAACCTTGCCGACAGTTTGCAGCGTCAAGGGGGCTTCATCCCAGGGATTCGGCCTGGTAAGCGCACTGAAGAATTTATCAATCGTGTGGTCAACCGCATTACACTGGTCGGGGCGTTGTTCTTAGGCACCGTTGCTATTTTGCCTGGTATCGTCTCGATTATTATGGATGTCATCCAGCCTGGTTCTGGTACAGACTTGCGGACTGCGCTGTTCGTCGTCAGTGGTGGTGGGTTGATCATTATTGTCGGTGTCGTCATCGACACGCTGCGCCAGATTGAGGGGCAGCTCATCATGCGGGGCCGAGATACATTTATTCGTTAGTTTAGTGGGCGGGCCGCACTGAAAGCGGTCTACCGTTGGGATAATATTTAGCTATGTCAAGAACCTACATCATTCTGCTAGGGCCCCCTGGGGCAGGTAAAGGCACGCAGGCACAGAAGTTGCAAGAACAGTTGGGCATCCCGCAGGTTTCAACTGGTGATCTCTTCCGTGCAATGAAAACTGAGACGACGCCGTTAGCCCTCCGTGTTCAAGAGATCATGCAATCAGGTGCATTAGTACCCGATGACGTCACGAATCAAATGGTGCGTGAGCGGCTTGCAAAGCCTGATTGTGCCAAAGGGGCTATTTTGGATGGATACCCACGAACCACGGTTCAGGCAGATGTACTAGCAGAGATGTTGAAAGAAGACTATGGTGAAGAGGTATCGGTCGCTGTGCTGGTGGATGTGCCAAAGCCTGTAGCGGTTGATCGCATCAAGCATCGCTGTGAGATAGCGTTGACAGAAGGCAAGAGTGTTCGTCCAGATGACCTGAACCCGGTTACCATTGGTCGCCGGTATGAAGAGTATATGCAAAAGACCAGCCCGCTGGTGAATTACTATGATGAGCGTGATAAGTTACAGCGCGTCGATGGGCAACTCGGCATTGATGCAGTCAATGATGCTGTTCTAAAGGTACTTGGCAGCACCACAGATATTGAAGCGCAGTAATAGAATCAAATAAGTCTATGTGGCATGAGCCGAAAGGTTCTGCTGCTTGATGAGTCAATATAGTGTGAGGATCAAAGTGTGATGAGGCGCAGAGCGCGGCGTGCAGTCAAACTAAAGACAGCCAAAGACATTCAAGCGATGCGCGATGCGGCGAAGATCAATGTTGAGGTGCTTCAGTCAGTTAACGCGGCGATTAAGCCGGGTGTAACAACGGCAGCACTTGATAAGATCGCGTTTGACATTATTGCTTCTCGCAAGGCAATACCAGCCTTTCTTGGTTATCCACCTGGCAGCAGACATCCGTTCCCGAATACACTGACGGTGTGTGTCAATGAAGAGCTCGTCCATGGCATACCCAGCGACCGCGTCCTGAAAGAAGGTGATATCGTCACTATCGACTGTGGCACCATCTACCGTGACTATGTCGCTGACTCAGCCTTTACAACCGGCGTTGGTGAGATATCTGACGAAGCCCGCAAGCTGATTGACACTACTGAGCAGTCACTATATAAGGCTATTGATCAGTGTGTCGTAGGAAATCGTCTCGGCAATGTATCCGCTGAAGTGCAGGACTTTGTCGAGGCGCTCGGGTATAACGTCGTGCGCAAGTACGGTGGGCACGGGGTTGGTCAGCAAATGCACGAAGAGCCGCACATCCCAAACTACGGAAAACGGGGTAAAGGGTTGCTGCTGCAAAAAGGCATGACGTTGGCGATTGAACCAATGGTGATGGTCGGGGATTATGAAACTGAAGTGTTGGATGACCACTGGACTGTTGTTTCAGCAGACCGTAAACTCAATGCCCATTGTGAACACACAGTGGCAATCTCAGAAAATGGCCCAGAAATACTGACAAAGTGGTTATAGCGTGATACAATAACGAGTCGGTTTAGATATTGGCTGGTAATTGCAGAGTAAATGCAAACTAGGGTGCAAGTCATATGGCCCTGGGTAAGCGTTCTTTGTCAATTGTCGCATGTGCTTAGCACATAGACCAGAGGAGATTAATCATGAGAGTTAGCGCATCAGTAAAGCGTCGTTGCCCTAAGTGCCGTGTTGTTAAGCGTAAGGGTGTGGTTCACATTATTTGTTCCAACCCGAAGCACAAGCAGCGCCAGGGCTAGCACAAACAGTCGAGGTGAGATAATTTTATGGCTCGTATAGAAGGTGTTGACCTGCCACGTAACAAGCGGGTTGTGATTGGCCTGACCTACATCTACGGTATTGGTCGTTCACGCAGTAACGACATTCTCGGTGCCACAGGTATCGATGAGAATACTCGAATCAAAGATTTGACTGAAGATGAAGTTCAACGGTTGAGAGATTTCATCAACCAGAATTATCGTGTCGAGGGTGACCTTCGCCGCGAGGTTGAACTCAATATCAAACGTCTGCGTGATATCGGTACGTACCGGGGTTTGCGTCATCGCTACAATTTGCCAGTACGCGGTCAGCGGACGAAGACAAATGCACGTACTCGCCGAGGCCGTCGCCAGACCGTTGCTGGTCGTGGTCGCCGCCGTGGCGCAGCCAAGAAGTAGGAGAAATTATGGGACGTCGTAGACAGCAGTCTCCAAAAAGTTCGCGTAAGAGTAGAAAAAATGTCCCTTATGGGCAGGCACACATTCACGCGACGTTCAACAATACAATTGTCAGCATGACTGACCAGCAGGGTAATGTCATTGCTTGGGCTTCAGCCGGCACATCTGGTTTCAAAGGGTCACGCAAGAGTACGCCTTTTGCAGCGCAAATGGCAGGTCAAAATGCGGCTCAGTCTGCTATGGACAATGGCATGCGTGAAGTTGACGTCTTTGTGAAGGGCCCCGGCCCCGGTCGTGAAGCGGCTATCCGCGCCATTGTAGGTAGTGGGTTGAAGGTTCGCTCAATGACGGATGTTACCCCGGTGCCGCATAACGGTACACGCGCACGCAAGAAGCGCCGCGTATAATGTTCGCTTTGGTCATTTGACCGAACCACTGCTTGGCTCAGACAATTCTGATTTTGGCAAGCGTTCATGTAGCGCTTGCCTTACTATGTAGCGTTGCTGCTTCGGCATCGTCTGGTAACTGAAGCTGCAACGTTGAGCGTACAAATAGCTCTAACAGGAGGGCGACTAAATTGGTTGCAAATCAAATGGTACTGCCAAAAATTGAACGCGATGCGGTTTCCTTAAACTATGCGCGTTTCATCATTAGCCCGCTGGAAAGTGGTTTTGGCACCACAATCGGCAACGCACTTCGTCGTGTCATGTTGTCATCGCTGCCCGGTGCGGCTGTAACGTCAATCCGCGTTGCAGATGTTTCGCATGAATTCTCCGCCATTCCCAATGTGCGTGAGGATATGACGCAGTTAATTCTACAAGTAAAGCAAATCCGCTTGATCCTGCATGATGAGGTTGAGTCAGCTCGACTGCGCTTGGACATTCAGGGTGGGGGTATTATTACCGCCGCCGATTTGACGGTTCCACCAGAAGTTGAGGTCAAGAACCCAGATCTCTATCTGTTCTCAGTTGATGATGACAGTGCCCGGGTTGAGATTGAAATGACTGTCGAGCGCGGTGTAGGCTATTCGCCCGCGGAAGAACGAGGTCGCCTGCCAATTGGTGAGGTCCCCGTGGACACTATCTTTAGCCCAATCCGTAAGGTCAACTTTGATGTTGACCGCGCCCGTGTAGGTCAGAAGACAAACTACGACAAGCTCGTGCTTGAAGTCTGGACAGACGGCACCATTGAACCAGAAACCGCCGTCAGTGATGCAGCAGAAATTTTGATGCGCCACCTCGGTATTCTTGCGCAGGTCGATATTGAGACTTTCATCGTCCCAGATGTGGAGCCAGAGCCTGTTGAGCCGAACAAGCCAGTATTCTATGATAATCCGATTGAGGGTCTTGACCTGAGCGTTCGCGTCTTCAACTCGTTAAAGCGCACGGGTATCACGACAGTTGGTGAAGTGCTCGAAATCCTAGACAAAGGTGAGGATGCTATGTTGGCGATCCGTAACTTTGGCGATAAATCATTAACGGAGTTGGTCGAGCGTCTTCAAGAAAAAGGCTTTATGGACGAAGAAGGCGAAGAAGTCGGCTAGAGATAGATTGAAACAAACAGGCCGCATCAATGAGATGTGGCCCACTAGTAACACTTAAGAGGAAGTGTAAGCATGCGTCATAATAAAAAGAAGCGTCACCTAGGACGCGACCATGACCACCGGAAGGCGCTTCGGAAAAACCTCATTCGTGAACTGTTTGAGAACGAGCGCATCCGTACAACATCAGCAAAAGCTAAGTTCGTTCGCGGTGAGGCTGAAAAGCTAATAACACTTGCGCGCAATCGGGGCGACTTAGAGCGCATTATCGAGCTGGCAGAGGATGGCGATGAAGAGACTCTCAACCGCATTCTGACCAAAGGACAAGCTGCCCGTGTATTACGATGGACTCAGTCCGATGAGCGTTTCTATGAAGATAAAAAAGGTAATGAACGCGACCATCTCGAAGATGAGGTGAAGGGTATCGTCGTCCATGCACAGCGTTTAGCTCGTAAGCGGGTCACCGACCGTGATACGCTCGATAAGCTTTTCTATGACATTGGCCCGCGTTACTTTGAACGTTCTGGTGGTTACACACGGATCATTAAGTTGGGCCCACGCAAGGGTGATGCAGCAGAAATGGTCTTTCTAGAGTTGGTTGAAGGCGAAGAAATATAACGCGTCGCTTTCGTGCCATCTTGGCGTACGATGGAACCGCCTATAAAGGTTACCAGCGTCAGAAAAATGGCTATACGGTTCAAGAGGCTGTTGAAGCAGCACTCAGCATCGTTACTCAGCAACCCTTGACTATCGCTGCGGCTGGGCGCACAGATGCAGGCGTGCACGCCTCCGGGCAAGTAATTGCCTTTACTACTGGCTGGGCACACTCGCCTGAAGCGCTGCAAATGGCGACTAATGTTGAACTGCCGGATGATGTTGCCCTTCAGTATGTTGAGGAAACAACGGATGATTTTCAACCGCGGTTCGATGCGCGTGCTCGAACATATCAGTATCGGTTGTTTCATGCAGCCGTGCGTGACCCGCTTAGAGAGCGTTTCGCATGGCGTATAACTCATGCAGTCGATGCTGTTGATATACAAGCAGCTGTACGGCAAAGTTTAATCGGCAGCAGAGATTTTAGGGCGTTTGGGGATTCACCCAGCGGCAGGCATACAGTTCGCCACATACAGCGAGCACAGTTCGTTGTGGCGACTGAGCGGACATATTTACTCGAGATTACGGCTAATGCGTTCCTGAACCGCATGGTGCGGCGCATTGTTGGGACACTATATGAAGTTGGGCAGGGGCGCATGAAACTGTCCGAATTTGAAAAGATGATTGACCGTGGTGAGAGGCAGCATACAGCACTCGCGCCACCCCATGGACTGACGTTGACGTCTGTAACCTATGGTGAAATAAAGGAGAGAACAACGTGAAGACGTATTCGGCTAAGCCATCAGACGTCGAGCGGAAGTGGTATGTAGTAGACGCAGATGGATTGACGCTCGGGCGCATGTCAACTCGTATCGCAACCATTTTGCGCGGCAAGCACAAGCCAATCTACACGCCACACGTCGATACTGGTGACTATGTAATCGTGATTAATGCGGAGAAGGTCTACACGACCGGAAACCGTATGGACAATAAAATGTACCATCATCACTCGCGCTATCCGGGCGGTCTAAAGTCCCTGACCTTGCGTGAGATGTTGCAGCGGAACCCTGAAAAGGTCACGCGGGATGCGGTTCGCCGTATGCTGCCGAAGGGGGCCCTTGGCAGACAGATGTTAAAGAAACTTAAAATTTACCCAGGGCCAGAGCATCCACACAAAGCACAGAACCCTGAAACCCTGAACCTGAAGGAGTAATTATCATGGCAGAAAATCGCTATATCGAAGGCGTTGGTCGCCGTAAGTCCGCCACAGCCCGTGTTCGTATTTACCCTGGTGGTCAGGGGAGTTTCACTGTCAACGGTCGTACTATTGAACAGTACTTCGACCGTATGGGTGATGCAGACGGTGCCAGTAAACCCATGGTACTGACGGGCACTCGGTCAAGTTTTGACGTGACCGTCCAAGTGAAGGGTGGCGGTGTCAGTGGTCAGGCAGGGGCCGTCTCGTTGGGCTTGGCTCGTGCTTTGATCAAGCATGACCCTGAAATGCGTACAACCCTCAAGCGTGCTGGCCTATTGATGCGTGATCCACGCGTCAAGGAGCGTAAGAAGCCGGGCCTCAAGCGTGCCCGCAAAGCGCCGACTTACACCAAGCGCTAAACAAATCAGTCAGTTCAAATGGGCCGTCGTTAGACGGTCTATTTGCTTTACGTTATGGTTGTCCTATCTCACTATCAAGCTCGGATACTTCGCCAAGCCCGCCAGAATAAGCTGACTTTGGTTGACGTCTCGCTTGACCTTAACCTTACTGTAACAACCGTAAAACTCGATGAGGTAGGTGTATTGCTCCCATCTGGTGCCGTTCTGTCTTGGCAGGCTATTGATGAGATCACTGATCATGAAAACAAGTGCTATGCCATAGATGATGAGGGCAACCTATCAGAGATTCGTGTCTTTTCGAAAGATACCAACTGGGTTCGTAGTCTCTACCCTACAGAAAACGCGCCAACAACGCTGGTCGCTGGTTTGACGATGCATCGCATTGTTGGTACCGATCCGATGACTGATACACTGCAAAAAGTAGCTGCTGCACGCCCTCAGGGCTCGGTGTTGGATACAGCAACGGGCCTTGGCTATACGGCGGTTGTTGCTGCAAAATCAGCCGAGCGGGTAGTATCAGTCGAATTAGATAGCGCTGCACTTGAGATTGCGCGTTACAATCCATGGTCAGCGGATCTATTCACAAATCCCAAAATCGAACTAGTCGTAGGGCATGTTTGGGATGTTGCAGAAGACACTGACACTGGTACCTACTCTTGCATCATCCATGATCCGCCAGCTTTTAACCTCGCTGGTGAACTTTACGCTGGTGATTTCTATGCGGAACTCTATAGAATCTTGCGGAGTAGGGGTCGCTTGTTTCACTACATAGGTGACCTTGGCAGTCAATCAAATAAAAGTGTTGTGCCAGGGGTTATCCGTCGGCTGCAAGCTGTCGGCTTTGATCGAATTACCAAAGTGCCACGTGCTTTTGGAGTTGTAGCAGTCAAATATTAGTCAATGAGGGGAATAAGTGATTGACGCTAATATTAATCACTAATGATGATGGAATTCGTTCGCCCGGGCTTGGCGCTATCGCCGCCGCAGTCTCTGATCTGGGTGATGTGTTGATTGCGGCACCGAATCGCCAGCAAACCAGTATGAGCCGTGCAAAGCCCAAATATCCGACGCAAGGTATCGTCAACGAGATTACAGTAGAATTTGAGGGTCAGTTTTTTCCTGCTTACGAAATTGAGGGGTCCCCAACGCAGTCAGTCGTGCACGCTATCCTTGAAATAGCTGACAAACTCCCAGACCTCTGCGTCAGTGGTGCAAACTACGGTGAAAACATTGGCGGTAGTCTAACCGGCAGTGGCACCGTGATGGCTGCAATTGAAGCAGCATCATTTGGCATGCCAGCTATTGCTGTCTCGCGTGAGACGCCGCATTACATGGCGCACATGGAAAATTACCCCCAATTAGACTGGTCTGCCGTTCAGTATTTTACACACCGGCTGGCACGGCATGTCCTTGAAAACGGTCTGCCAGATCAAGTTGAAGTATTGAACCTTAACGTCCCCGAGCATGCAACGCCGCAAACCCCAATACGCCAGACGGTTCAAGAATTTCAGCGTTATTATTACTTTACGACGACTGCCCCGCGTGATTTCAAAACCCCCATGCGCTTATCGCAGACAAAAGGCCTCGACTCTAATGCTATTGACCCCATGGGTGATGTCAAAGCATTGTATGATGGAGTCGTCTCTGTGACCCCTCTCTGTCGCTTACTGACTGCGCACAATGCGCCGCCTAATTTGACCCAAGGGTTGATGGTGGAGTAGCCTATGTTGACGATTATGGGACTTGGCCCGGGTGACCCTGATCTTGTAACGCGTAAGGCTTGGGGCGAGCTTGAAAATTCTGACAATGTGTACCTGCGGACACGCCATCACCCCGGGGTTGCATCTCTGCCCAACAACCACACTTATAAGTCGTTTGATGCGATCTACGAGCAAGCTGAGAGTTTCGAAATAGTCTATCAGACAATTGTGGACACCTTAGTAAACGAAGCAAAGTCTGCTGACGTTATTTACGCTGTTCCAGGTGATCCTACAGTGGCGGAGGCTGCTGTCTTTGGTCTTTTGAAAGCCTGCCGCGATGCTCAAATTCAGGTAGAAATTGTGCATGGGGTCAGCTTTATAGAACCTACCTTAGCAGCCGTACAGCTCGACGCAGGCGCAGGCATACAGTTGTTTGATGCGCTCGATATCGCCCAAGCCTATCATCCACCAATCAACCCGGATTTTCCCGCGATTATTACGCAGATCTATAGTCAGCAAGTTGCGTCAGATATCAAGCTAACCTTGATGAACCAATATCCGGATGAATTCGTAGTGATGTTTGTACATGCCGCAGGAACGACTATGCAACGTGTCGACAAAATGCCACTCTACGAGATCGACCGTGTTGGCCTTGCTGATTTGTCATCATTGGTTGTGCCAGCCTACGCCGACGGCGCCAAAGTTGGTTTTGCGGCTTTTCAGGACACAATTGCAAAACTGCGCGATCCGCTAGATGGCTGCCCATGGGATATCAAGCAAACTCATGAGTCTCTTAAAAAATATTTAATTGAAGAGACATACGAGGTTGTTGATGCCATCGGTCAGGTTGAAGACGACCCCGACCACCTCGCAGAAGAACTGGGTGATCTGCTGCTGCAAGTCGTACTACATACACAAGTTGCCATTGATGCGGGCGAATTCCGAATGGCTGATGTCATTCAACACATCGATGCTAAGATCAAACGTCGGCATCCGCATGTCTGGGGTGATGTTGACGTTAATGGTAACTTAAAGACAGTTGAGGCGAACTGGGAAGTGATCAAAGCGGCAGAACGGGCTGCAAAAGCTGATGATGCGCCTGCGTTCGAAAGCCTTCTGGATGGTGTCCCAAAATCTCTGCCAGCGTTACTTCAAGGCCACATATACGATTTGCGAGCCGTCAAAGTCGGATTTGATTGGTCAACGGAGCAGGGCGTCCGTGATAAGGTGGCGGAAGAGCTTCAAGAGATTATCGATGCGCAGTCACGCGAAGAACGACTTGACGAGATAGGCGATCTGCTTCTGACTATCGTTGTGTGGTCTCGTTGGCTCGACGTTAACCCCGAAGACGCCCTACGGCATGCAAATAAAAAATTTTACCTGCGCTTTTCCACCATGGAAAAAATCGCTTTAGAGCAAGGCCTCATTCTGAAGGAGCTAACCTTCGATCAATGGGATGCCCTCTGGCAGCAGGCAAAGGCAACATCAGTGCTGTAAGTGACCTGCCGCATAAATTATCTTGCTGATGATGGATGCAGAAAGAAAAGAGCTTCTCGGTTTTGAGAAGCTCTTGCTGTGTCGGGGCGGCGGGATTCGAACCCACGACCTCACCGACCCGAACGGTGCGCGCTACCGGGCTGCGCTACGCCCCGAACAAATTCAGACTCACATCTTATCGTAAAGATATGGTACAAGCAATGTTCTTACTCAATGGTGCTAGGTTGCTCCGGGTAAATAATGGAAAGGATGCGAGCCAGAACCTCCTCCTTTTCCATCCCCGTTGTGTCAATCGTGATGGCGTCATCAGCCGGGCGTAATGGTGCCACAGCTCTCTTACTGTCGATTAGGTCACGTTGTTTTGTAACAGCTAAAATTTCATCATAAGTGATGTTTTTGCCCTGTGCCTCAAACTGAGAAAAGCGGCGTTTGGCACGCGCCTCGACTGTTGCATCCATGTAAATCTTGAGATCTGCGTCAGGCATAACGACAGTGCCAATGTCACGACCGACCATCACAATCTGACCGCGTTGTCCGATAATGCGTTGTTTCTCTGTCAAGATTTGTCGCACGCCAAGGTAAGCGGCTACTTGGCTGACATTGCCATCAACCTCAGGGGTGCGTAGTTCGCTGGTGACATCGACGCCATCCAAATAGATAGCTGGCATGACACCTTGGCGCATATCGTCTTGGCGTACATCAATTTCTTTGACTTGGATAGCCTGAACAATTCTCTGCTCATCACTAACATCGACTCCATTTTTTAGAGCACATAGTGTTGCCGCCCGGTACATAAGCCCAGTATCAAAGTATAAGTAGCCCAACTGCTGTGCTAAATCCTGAGCAACGGTTGTTTTTCCCGCGGCAGCGGGCCCGTCAATGGCAATGCTGGATGGCATGGGCACGGTGTGTTCTTCCCCTCTGATTGCTAATGATTGGGATCAACAGTACGAGATCATTAGTAGCTAGCGGTGGCGTTTTTTGCGGCTGTTTTTCTTAGCCGGTTGGTTCCGGTAAGGTTCAAGTGCGCTAACTTCCTCTTTTGTTAGGTGACGCCATTCACCAATAGATAGGTCGCCCATTGTAATCGGTCCAATCTCTCGTCGCGTAAGTCGCTTCACTGGATGGCCCAATTTAGCGGCTACTTTCCTGATTTGGCGCTTACGTCCTTCTCGCATCGTAATGCGAAGCTGGCTGCTGCCGTTTTCCGTTTTGATGACTTCCACGTCCGCAGGGAGAGTTCTTTTGCCATTCAGCCCGATGCCCTCACGCCATGTCTGTAGTGCAGCCTCAGACGGATGCCCCTCTACCACCACATCATACACCTTTTTATGTTCATAACGCGGGTGTGTTAAGCGGTTAGCGAGCTTGCCATCATCTGTAAACAGCAGTAACCCCTCACTGTTCAGGTCAAGACGTCCCACAGGGAAAAGATGGCCCTCTACTGATATTAAATCCCGTGCTGATGTCAGTTTACCTTTTACATCCTCATCAGAAATGACACCCTGGGGCTTGTTCAATATGATGTAAGTGAACGAGTCTGGTAGGCTAATTTCCTGTCCATCAATTGCGATTTGATCGACGTCAGCGTTCGCTCTTTGACCTAATGACACCCGCTTTCCGTTAATGGTCACGCGACCAGCACGAATTAGCTCTTCGCACGTCCGCCGAGATCCGTATCCTGCTCTTGCCAATATTTTCTGCACACGTTCTTCAGATACCATAGCGTCGAATGACTATCAACCAAACATCCTGAGTCTACACATCACCTGTGACACGTCAAGTCACATTGGAGATGCATTTTACTTTCACTCATAGCCTCAACATTGATTTACCACCGTTTGACCATCGTTGCAGAACCATTCATTGCAACAGTCCCTGACGCTCTATATAATCCCGCTGCTAAATATCCATGTGAAAGAGCTTGAATGTTTAAACACAAACGTTCTATTACGATGCTTGTTGTCATTAGCGTGCTGGCGTTGGGGATAGTTGCCTGTAACCTGCCGTTTCGAGCCGAATCTATAGAAGCTACCGAAGCACCCTCACCACAACTGGTGGAGGGGCAGGTGGTACAGTCTTCGGAAGAGGCACTTCAGTCATTCAGCGATAAATGGCGTTATTTGAATATGTCTACGCCAACCGGACCTTTCTCTGTGACGTTTACTGAGGCAGAGGTGACTGCGGCGTTAAATCAGGTCGTTGTCGAGGCTGAACAGCGCGGTGTGGATATTCCACCCATCAACAACATACAAGTTGAGCTTGAAAACGGCACGATCTCGATTTCCGGTGTTGTTCGGGTTGAGCCAATCAACGTCAATGCGAATATTAGCGCTGTACCCAGTATTGACAGCAATGGCTTGGTTGATTTGACAATCACAGATGCGTCGTTTGGTGTGCTAGATTTGGATCAAGCTGATCTCAACGAGCTTGAGCAGGCCGCCGAACAGGCCATTAATGAGCCCATCCAATCGTCACCGTTTGACATCACCTTGACAGAAATTGGCGTGGCAAACGGCGAAATTCGTATGAGTGGAACAATTAACTAGCCGCGTATTTCTGTCATTCCCGTGTCAGAAGGTACGTCAGAGCTGCCATCCGCTAACGGTGGGGGTGGCGGCGGGGTCGGTGTCCGCGGTGCTGCTTCAGCGTGACGGCTTCCACTGCCGAATGGGCTGTTTTGACCTAACTTTTCTAGTCCACTAGCATGCCGCACTTTAATTTCTGGCGTACTAGCGAGATGCAAGCCCATTTGTTGTTCAACAATTTCTTTGACGATACTCTGAAGCTGTTCAATTTTGTTGGGGACGTTTGTCTCTGGCATAATGCCAACTTCTAACCTGACGTCAATCTTCTTGCGCTTGGCGCGCACGTCTGAATGCACAGAGACAATACCACCAACCCGCTCTTTGATAACCTTGAGCCGCTGCGAAACAGCCTCAAAGGTCACTTCAGCTGTGCCGCCACCAATGAGTTTGACTTGTGCTTTGGTCGGTTTACTTTGCTTGATTTCAAAAAAGAGGATCAAAATGAGTAATAGATCGACTGCTGCGGCAATACCAATCATTACCTGTGATGATTGTGCCCCCAAGTTTGTGACGCTTGCAGTATAGCTGTTTGCTAGATTTGTAAATAGCCCTGTTGCTATTGTAGGAAACGCTAGCATTAACGTAACAATTGGGATCAAAATAATCAGAATAATGATTGTGAAAACTTTATTAATAATATGCACCAGCAACACGATCCTTAGTTTACTATCTAATTAGCTACGACGATTATACCATTATAAACTTGCATTATCTCTTATGTTACTTCAATCTACGGCGCTTGCAACGGAATGAAGTTGGGAAATCTGTACCACACGGGTTATAAGCCTTATGATTTGTTTGTTAGGGAGCGAAGGCTTGCAGCAAAAAGATGCTATTATCTGGCGTGGTATTGAGAACGTTATGCCACTAGGCAATGTGAATATATTGACGGTTGCTCTCTCAGACCACAAAGTTTCTGCAAGAGACTATCGCGTTCAATATGTCGTCGGCTATCTTCAACGGCGGGGTATTCAGTCGACGGTTTGCCATACGTTAGCTTCGCTTGACTTTGCCCATCCGACGATTGTTACGAGTGGACACGCTGAACGCCTGCTTGGTACACTGCCCTATCCATCAAAGGGTGATTGGCTGTTCTTGGGTGCAAGCTCTGTTGTTTTGGGCTCACTTGTCAGCATTGCTGAGCGAACTAAACCAGCCGAGCCTGAATTCAACTTGGTTACTGGCTTCGGTTTGATTGACGGACTAATTCTGCCTTTCTTTGAACAACTTGAACGCGAGCTGCATACAGCTTTGACTGCGAAGCTGCACCCCACTACTCGGATAGTTGGCCTAGAGGCACACACTGCTATTATCATCGCTTCTGAAATGACAATTCTGGGCAGCGGTGCTGTCCATGTGAATGGTCGGCGCTATATTGCAGGCACTCACCTCCCATTAGAGATAAAGAAATAGTATGCTCCGTCGTTTTCGCCTTGACTTAATTGCGATACTCATCTTAATTGTCGTTGTCCTCCTATTTTTCTGGCAGTATGCACTCACTGCGAAAATTCTCCCTCGTGGAGATGCTTTCATTTATTTCTACCCTTATTGGGATTACAAACACGAGGTTATGCGGAATGGTCAACTGCCACTGTGGAATCCTTATCTCTTCATGGGAGTGCCTTTCCTTGCCAATAGTCAGGCTGGCGTACTGTACCCTCCGAACTGGTTGCTTATCCCTTTCTCTGCCCCTGTGGCTGTGAAACTCGCTCTCTTGAGCCATATCTCTTGGGCGGCGGTTGGTATGTATGCGTTTGCTCGCCGGTCGCTGATGCTTCACCCCATGCCAGCTATTTTGGCGGGTCTCGTCTTCTCTTTGAGTGGCTACCTTGGCGCGCAGGTTGAGCATGTCAACCAAATTCAGGGGATGGCTTGGATACCTTTTCTCTTTTTGGTTTGGTCAGAGATTGTTGACCACCGACGGTATCGCCTCGTCGCCTTGCTTGCCGTCTTGTTTGCCTTGCAATTATTGGCTGGTCATACGCAGTCGGCTTTTATCTCCGGGGTCGGGTTAGGTGTCTATGCGCTCTATGTGACGCTCAGACGTTGGGCCGCCAACGAGCGTACCCCTGTGTCGTTGACTTTGCCTCTTGGGAGTCTTGCAGGGGCATCAATCGTGTCCTTGGGCTTGGCGGCTGGTCAACTACTGCCAACGTTGGAATTGACATCTCTCAGTCACCGGGGTGGGGGACTTAGCGCTTTAGAAGCGGTATCTTTCTCCTTGCAACCGTTGTTGTTGGGGCGCACTCTTCTCCCAGATTTTACGCCTGGCCCCTTATTATTTTCTGAATATGTGGCTTACCTTGGTGTGAGTGTTCTACTCCTCATTGTGATCGGCGTATTTGCCATTCGGCCTAAAGTCACCGGAGTCTTTGTTGTCATGCTGCTTGGGTTGGTCCTCGCGTTCGGAGCCTATAATCCGGTTTATTGGTTTTTGGTCAATCTCGTTCCTGGGTTCGATCTCTTTCGCGCACCCGCCCGCTGGCTGCTCTTGTTCGTTTTTGGGTCGGCAGGCCTGGCTGGCATCGGCCTCGAAGCGATCCTCGCGTCCGAATGGTCAAGAAAGCTAAGGCTATCTATTCTATTCGCGAGCGGGTTGATTGCTCTTTTGGGGGTGCTTAGCTTCTTGACCTCTGTTGAAGCGCAGCCCGGTATAGGGATTGGCGAACCACGTTCCATTGACATCGTGATATGGCTACTCGTGTTCTTTATTAGCCTAGCAATCCTCCTAATCGATAGTTTGAAAGCCTATCGTGTAACCCTCCTAACCATATTGGTTGCGCTTGAATTATTCTTGGCTGCGCATGCGCAGCCATACAATCGCGTGAGTTCGCCATTGGTATGGACTACCGAGCGGCAAGCTATTAGTGTGTTAGAGGTTGCACAGGGCGAACGAGAACCCGGCGGACGGATGCTGTCTATCTCTGAGACATTCTTTGATCCCGGTGATCTTGCGGAGATTAACGTCGTCTACGGAGATCGCCTCAGTGAGCAAGAACTAGCAGACTATATTATCGGCACCAAGCAAAAAGAAATTCTATCCCCTAATTTGCCGCTTGCTTGGGAAATTTACTCAATTGATGGCTTTGATGGCGGTTTACTGCCGACAGCGGCTTACATTGACTATACAGCGCTGTTTTTACCAGAGGATGTAACCGCCACCGATGGTCGCCTCCGTGAGTATTTGCCAGCAGCCCCCCCGCTTGACTATCTGGCGCAATCAAACGTTCAATTTTTGATCACCGATAAGGTGTTTGATGCATGGGTGGACGGCACGTATCACGATTTACAGTTTCCTCAACAGTTGACTGCTTATGCTGAACCATGGGAGCCTTTTGTAGCCACTGGTATGAGTGTGATTGCCACCGACAATCGTGCTGAGGCGGTCGCCACTGCTGCTGGACAGCTTACTATTATTACGACAGATGGCGAGGCAATAGAGGTTCCTTTATCGGAAGACGATGCATTTGACCCATCTCTGACTGAGTATCGCGCTTCTTTGGTCTTTTGGGGTCAATCGGCTGAAGTCGAGTCTATTTCAGTGACGCTTGACCCCGGTGTTATGCTGCGAGGAATTACGCTAATTGACACGCGTTCAAACGCCTTTATGCCCACAGTTCTGACGCCGTCGGATAATTGGCATATGGCTTTGCTCCATGCTGCGGACATAAAAATTTACGACCTTGTCTCCTCTCCACCCAGAATTCGCGTTGTCTGTGCTGCTGACGTGCAGTTTGTTGAGACAGTCGATAACACTTGGGAACTTTTGCCGCAAGAGACAGTCATTGTCGGGACTGAGCCGGGTACAATCGCTTGTATCGATAACATCCCGTCTGTTGATGTTATTGAGTATCGTCCAGAAGAGGTTGTCGTTGCGCTAGACGATATCGAAGCGGGGCACATTTTATTGATCACCGATGCAAATTATCCGGGTTGGCAGGCTACTGTGGATGGCGAACAAACGGACATTTTAGTGGCGAATGGTATGTTTCGGGCTGTTTCGTTGGGTGAGGGAGCCGAACGCGTTGTCATGTCTTATCGCAGCAAACCGTTCGAGCGCGGCATGCAGATCGGTGCTATCACATGGATTGCCTGTTTGTTCGCCCTCACTTTTCAGAAACGGCGTAAAGGTTAAGTCCGTGACACACTTCGTGTAGCTGTTTATGTGATTTATTCAACCATCTATTTGACTAACTATAATTCAGGTACCCTTTTGTTCATCTTGCCAATAGACAAGCTCTTTTTGCGAATATTGGCTGTTAATGTTTCGCAGAATTTGTTCCGCTGCTTTAACCATGCGTAGATCGTTGCTACGGAGCTCGTCAGCAACTTGGCGTACAGCAGGGTCGCCAATAGCTATCAACGTTCGACCTGCTGTGCGCCTAAGTTCACCATCTTGTGACAATGCCTGAATGAGTAGGGGGATAGCATCGGCTTCGAAGTTCCTCAAAATACGTACCGCGGTGTCACGTCGGAACTCATCATGACTACCCAGCATCTCGACTATTTCAGGCAGTATCTCTGTCCCGATCTCGCTCAGAATCTCGACTGAAGCTAAGCGAATATTCGTATCATCATCCGCCATGATGTCCAGCATTTGTGGCTTAATGTCTCGCACCATCTGCCCAAGCGCCCATGTGCCTGAGCGAATAGCAACCGTACTATTTTTACGCATTTCGCTGAGGATGCCCTCTACGACGTCTGTTCCACCAATGCGAACCATACTCCAAGCGGCATCCCACGTATCCTGTTCATTTCGTGATGACATCATCTCAAGCAAGCCAGGCAGGGCGCGCTCGTCGTCTTTGGCTGCCAATGCCTTTACCGCTATCCAACGGATTTCCCGTTCGGGGTGCTGCATCGCTAAGGCCAGCGCGTTACCTGCTGCCGGATGGTCAGAGTTTGTTAGTGTCTCAATAGCTGTTGCACGGACGCTGGGTTCAAAACTCTCTAATCCTTCGTATGCTTCTCGGATTGTAGTTGGGGTGTTTGGTGGTAGGGTCGGCACATCAGAAGAAATGGGGGCAGCCGCATCCATGCTATCTGTCGTTTCGCCCGTTATCTGAGGCGTCATACTTGGTGGCGCGACGGCATCCCTGATGATATTTGCTAATGCATCCCAAGCAGGCCCTGCTGTAAAGTCAATTGCGGGAATTGTCCTTAATTTTGGATGCACGGTACCTGCCCGTAATTGTAGCGCAATTAACGGCTTGTTTTGTGAACTGGCTGTGGCCCATTCATACGTTGCATAATCTGAGGCGCGTGCCTGTGGTGAACAGATAATCAACATTAAATCGCAGGCGGCTATTTGCGCATCTGTATTGTCGTCCCATGGTGCTTCACCTGTCAGCCGACCTATGGTGTAAACTAGGTTGATTGTATTATCTTGTGCGAACTGTTTTACCAGCAGCTTCATAAAAACCGCATCTTGCTTGCTGAATGAAACATATATGTTTGCCATGGTATGCCTCTGGTTTAGCTGTATTCTGCAATCAAATGGCTGTAGAAACGAAGCACGGCTTCGATGCCATGGTAGAAATTGTTCACTCGGAAACTCTCGTTTGGAGCGTGGATATTATCATCCGGTAAGCTGAAGCCGATCATCACTGAGGGCGCATTGATTTCTTTTTGGAAAGCCGCTACGACCGGGATAGAGCCACCACTACGTGCAAAGACTGGCTCAACCCCCCAAATATCAAGACAAGCCTTACGAGCCGCCTGCATTTCAATTGAATCAATAGGTGTAATTGCCCACCAACCGCCGCGTCCAACCTTAATATCTGCTTGAAAATCATTCGGGATGCGAGCTTGAATAAAGTCGGCTACGAGTTTGCCAATTACCACCGGGTCTTGGTCGGGTACGAGGCGCATTGTGAACTTTGCACCTACCTCCGCTGGGATGATCGTTTTCGTGCCTTCTCCCTGAAACCCCCCCCAGATACCGTTGGTCTCCAGCGTTGGACGTGCCCCCATTCGTTCAACCAATGAAAAATCAGCTTCTCCCCAAGGTTCTTTTAACCCAGTTTCTTCTTGCCAATTCTCAAGCTCATAAGGAATATCGCCCAGCAATTGACGCTCAACTGCACTTAAGGGACGTACTGAACTATAAAATTCTGGGACTTGTACTCTACCTGTATCATCATGCATATGTGCAATAATTTTGGCAATAAGCTGTGCCGGGTTCAGCACCGTTCCGCCATATACGCCTGAGTGTAAGTCTCTCTCCGGCCCTTTAACGTGTACCTCGACGGCTGCTAACCCACGCAGCCCATAGACAATTTTAGGCTGTTCCGGAGTCAGCATATCTGTGTCAGATAGTAAGACAATATCAGCGGCTAACATGTTTTTATGTTTTTGGATAAACGCTTCTAAGCTCGGCGAACCGATTTCCTCTTCACCTTCAAACAGCATTTTGATATTGACGGGTAGGGCGTTTTCCGCCTTTAATAAAGCTTCTATTGCCTTCACATGGATGAACATTTGGCCTTTGTCGTCAGCCGCACCTCGCGCGAATACTTTTCCATCCCGAAGATTTGGCTCGAAAGGCGGTGTTACCCATAATGCCAATGGGTCAACAGGTTGCACGTCGTAGTGACCGTATACCAACACAGTGGGGGCTCCCTCACCGCCGTTTAACCATTCACCATAAACAATCGGATAGCCATCTGTCGCCAATATGTTGACTGTCGGAACACCGATCTGACGTAGTTGACTAGCAAGCCAATCCGCCGCCTTCTCGATATCAGCTTGATGCTCTGGCAGTGTGCTGATACTTGGAATCTTTAAAAATTCCAGCAGTTCATTTAGCTGACGCTCACGTTCACGCCGTGCAAATTCAATCGCAGGTTGCACTTGGTTAGACTCCTGAAAAACTCAATTTATTCGTAGACGGGCACTTGTACTTCAGGTAATACCGTAAACCACACAATATACACGGCGACACCAGCGATGATCGCTGCGATGTATAGCCCATAAGCGACACGCATATAGGGTTTGTAGTTATTGAAGCTCAAAAATTTGGGCATTAGCCCGTGGCCTCGCAGTACAACATAAATCCCAAATACCAATGCACAGAACCCAAGCAAAGCATGAAGCTGAGTAATATGGTAAAAGATCGGAAGGCGAGGCCCACCGAGATCACGAATAACAAAGTCCCGGAAGGGAAGCACCATCAACCAGAAAACGAAAATTGCATTAATAGTCGCGCCAGTTGTTTGAACCAAGCCATGAGCATCATACTTGCCTATGCGGGCCAACACAAAGCCAACGGTGAAAATGATACCAACGAGCAGCATCATCAATAGGGTAACGTCAGCGGCCCAATTGGCGTGCGTGCCCAAAAAGCCCTCTGCGTGAAGTAATTCTGTCATAAATTATTTCATTCCTACTTGAGTGGGATGTTGCAAAGAGTATACAACAAAACTTGACTCGTGACGTTCACTTGCAGTGGAATAAACCTCTAATGCACTATACTTTGCTTGCGCGATGGCATATAGCGCTTCTTCATCTGGCTCAAAATGGGCGACGATCAGTAACCGCTTTGTCTTTTGGCCTTGAAACGCTTCAAGATCAGCTTGTAATGCTTGTGGGCTACCATAATCAACAAGGAAGACGGGTGCATCATAGAGGTAGTAAGTTAAAGGCCAGCCTAAAGTTTGATAGTAGACTACAGTACCGGCTGGCTGCTGCGCAACAAAGTCAGAGACCTCGACTATCTCATCATAGGCGCCTTTATCACTGCCAACAGGAATGTTACCCATGAGTGCTTGCCACATGCCGATGGTCAACGGAATAGTGCCTACAAGCATAATGTAACGACTAATCTTTAGCTTAAATATCAGCCCGGAAAGTAGCGCCACGACGACGGCTATCGGCAGCATATATCGGTCTAGCAAGGGGAATGCCACCAACCAATGCAGTAGAAGATAGTAGCAGGCGAAAGCAACAAGTACGTAGGCAACTGCACTTACTTTATTATTTCTTCGGCCCATCAACGAGATAGTGATTGAAGCAGCAGCTCCAGTGATCCATATGATTGCCCCAACCCAGTTACCAAACAGGTATCGGAGCCACGAACTCCAGCCTACCAACCTAGCAATAAGTTCATCTTGCCGTATCAATCGACCAGGGTTGTTATAAGCGACACCAGCCGTCCAGAATGATGCACCATCGGTTCGTAAGACGTCCCATCCGATCACTGCTATCCCAATGATCCCAAAGCCGATTATGAACCATGTAAGACTGCATACAGGTCGGCGATTGTCCAACATCAGGTAGAGTAGGCCAAGCATTGGTACGAGAAACAAGGCATTCTGCTTCGTAGCTAAGCTCAGGCCAAACGTAATGCCTGCAGTCAACCATCTTTCTTGGCACACCATAATACACGCTGCCAGCCACCACATGACCATCAGTGGGTCAGCAAATGCCGTTGGAGAAAATAAAATGACAAAGGGTGAAAGACTAAATACCAACGCCGATATGACAGAGTTGATCTTTACCAAGGCCGCGAGGCGGGCAATTAATGCCACTGAAACAATACTCGCAAATAGGCTGGGCAGGCGCGGTGTCATTTCATTGACCCAATCGATTGATATGCCAGCAGCAAGTGTATAGTAAAAGAGAGGCGGTTTATCGATCAGTAAAGATGTCTTGGTGAGTAACGGATCAGCACCGGTAATGATCAACCGACCGAGTGTAGCAAACAGAGCTTCATCTGGGTGTAGCCGAAACTCTGTCAATATAGCTATTCGGAATGCAGCCCCCACCAGCATGATGACTGTCAATGCCCATAACTTTGATGGCTTGATGGTCGCTCGTGAGGAAGAAGCCGTAGTCATGTCGTCATAGCGTTGATAGCGATTACATACCTAATCTGTAAAGCGATACTTGAACAGTGCCCACAGCGCCGGGAAGCCGTCTCGCCATGTAATTTTCTTGCCTTCATCATAATCGCGCCCGTAGTAAGCAATCGGCACTTCGTAAATACGAAATCCACGCTTAGCAATTTTGGCTGTCAACTCTGGTTCAAAGTCAAAACGCCGAGAATGAATCTCTAAATCTTCAACAACATCCGCCCGGAAGCACTTATAGCACGTCTCCATGTCGGATAGGTCTACGTTGTAAAGAATATTCGTTACCAGCGTCAGAAAATTGTTGCCTAAACGATGAGAGAACTTAAAGCGTCTTGCTGGCCCACCTAGAAAACGTGATCCGTAGACCACGTCTGCATGGCCTTCTTCGATTGGTTGCAGTAGTTTAGGGTAGTCGCGTGGATCGTATTCGAGGTCAGCATCTTGGATGAGAAATATTTCACCAGTAGCGTGCTTAAAACCTTCTACGACTGCACTGCCTTTGCCTCCGTTTTGCGGCTTTAGTATGACTTTTATGATGTCGTGATCTTCCCACTGACTCATAATTTCTCGGGAACGGTCCTTTGATCCGTCGTCCACCATAATAATTTCATGCACAAGCTCAGTTTCTAACACTTTGGCGACAATTGCCTCGAGTGTCTCTTCTTCGTTGTAAACCGGCATGATAATAGAAAGCTTCATGAGGTCTCTTTTGACTAGGTCTTATGGGTAAGCCGCGTAAGTATAGCCACTAGCCTCTGATGACACAAAGGATCAAGACGAGCGGCAGCCGCAACGAGTGCCGTCGAAGATAAGGGTAAGTCCTTTTGCTCACAAATTTGGCACAACAAAGCCTGCTCTGTAGCAGTTACATATCTGCGACTGCTGTCATTTGTTGTAAAGCAGTTGATTATAGCCTCACTCGGAAGATCGATATTTTGGTAAAGGGCACTCAAAGGACTGCCATTTGAAAATGTTCATTATTTTGCTCCCATTTCTACCTTTTAGTGTAAACTATGGTGTGCGTGTGTGTTTGCTTACAATCTTGAAAAGTGGGTGAAATAATGTTAGACCGTCGTAGTGCACTCCGTGCTATTTCGATTACAGTGGGAACTTTGCTTTACGCTGGCTGTGCACCGCAGCGTGAGGCATCTCTTCGCAACAATAACGATCTAGATGTATGCATTATTGGTGCTGGTATTGCTGGTCTTGGTGCTGGTCAGGTGCTACAACAAGCTGGGATCAACCCTATCATCCTCGAAGCACGTGACCGCATAGGGGGGCGTATTTGGACAGAGCGCCAACAATTTATTGCCCCTGTTGACTACGGCGCAGCTTGGATTCATGGCATTAACAATAACCCCTTAACTGAAATTGCAGACACGAGTAGTATCGAACGCGTCCCCAGCCCATATCGTGAAGTCGTGGTATATGCTGAGGACGGTTTAGCCCTTGAAGATCGTGCGTTAACAGAGGCATCTGCGCTGCTGCGCAATATTCTAAGCGATGCGGAAGATTATGGTGAAGAGCTTAATAATGATGTGCCTCTTCAAGCTGGCATCGATGCCGTCCTCACTGAACGCGATCTAACCACGGAGCAGCTTCGACTTCTCAACCTTGCTGTTCAATATGAGATTGAAACTGAATACGCAGCAGATACGAATGACCTTTCGCTGTGGTGGTGGAATGCAGGCTCAGAATTTTCCGGGCGGGATGACCTCCTTCCGGGCGGATATGATCAGCTAATAATGCCTCTTGCTGAAGGACTCGATGTGCGCTTAGGGTATGCTGTCAACGAAATTGACTATTCCGGCGACCGGGTGACAATCCTCACTAACACGGGAGAATTTACAGCTAACCATGTCATCGTTACTTTGCCATTGGGTGTGCTCAAGGAAAGAACGGTTCAGTTTCGACCAGAACTCCCCGCCGAAAAACTAACAGCAATTGACCGCCTTGCCATGGGTACGCTTGATAAACTCACGCTTGAGTTTGACGCAGTGTTTTGGGACGATGTCGAATTTATTACCTATGCGGGTGTACCTGCAGATAATTGGTCGAGTATTCTAAACCTCGACTATTTTTTCGATCTGCCCATTCTCCAGATGCTGATCGGAGCTGACGCTGCCGTCGCTATGGAGCAGCAAGCAAATGAGCAAGTGCTGGCAAGCGGTTTGGCCGTATTACAGACGATTTATGGGCCAGATGTCCCTGAGCCACTTAACTACAACTTTACCCGTTGGCATACCGACCCTTACAGCTTCGGTTCTTATTCAAGCCTTGGGGTAGGGGCGGAACCCCGTGACTATGATCGCATGGCAAGTACAATTGGGAGCAAATTATTCTTCGCTGGGGAAGCAACTGACCGGAATTACTACCAGACGGCTCACGGTGCTCTACGTAGTGGGCGTCGCGCCGCCCGAGAAATTCTAGCGTTATAATACAGCGCCAAATCCCTTAGAGAGGACAGTCCAATTGCAGCAGCCCTCAAAAATGTCAGCGGTGCGGGGTACAATCTACTATCTAATCGATGATCCGTTTCTAACCGATGATCCGATCAGTGCGCGGCGCTATGAGTCGGATGGTGTCATTCTAATCAACGATGGTCGAATTGAGGCCGTTGGCCCGTATGATGCGCTTAAATCTCGTTTAGCTGGCGTAGAAATCACCCACTACCTAAATGACGTGATTGTGCCTGGTTTTATTGACTGCCATATTCATTTTCCGCAGGTGGATGTCATTGCCTCCTATGGCACGCAACTCCTTGAATGGCTGAATAAATATACCTTCCCAACGGAAGGTAGCTTTGCTGACGAAATGGTAGCCAACGAAACGGCTGAATTTTTCGTTAAAGAGCTGCTGCGCAACGGGACGACAGCAGCCAGTGTTTATTGTACGGTGCACCCACACTCAGTTGATGCCTTATTCACCGCGGCGGCAGCTTTCAACATGCGCGTCAGCGCGGGTAAAGTGATGATGGATCGTAACGCGCCCGAGTATTTGCAGGATACGCCGCAAACTAGTTACGAGCAGTCAAAAGCTTTGCTTGAAAAGTGGCACCGCAAAGGGCGTGCCGTCTATTGTGTGACACCTCGCTTTGCGATTACCAGTACACCAGAACAGCTTGAACGGGCGTCTGCACTCTGGCATAAATATGATGATGTTCTGCTACAGACGCATATATCTGAGAATCTCGCAGAAATTGAGATGGTTCAGAAGCTCTTCCCGGACTTTGCTACCTATACCGCCGTCTATGATCATTTTGAGCTACTCGGGGAGCGGGCAATATATGGACATGCTATCCACTTTTCAGAAGCAGAGTTTCGCCGCTTCTTCGAAACTGGAACGACCATCGCACATTGTCCAACATCCAATACATTTATTGGCAGCGGCCTGTTCGATATCAAGAGCGCAAAGCGAGCAGCACGTCCGATTCGGACAGGGGTAGCGACTGATGTCGGTGGTGGGTCAAGTTTTTCGATGCTGCAAACGCTGAGTGAAGCCTACAAAGTGGCCCAGCTCAGCGGTTATTCACTCAGTGTTATTCATAATTTCTACTTGGCAACGCTCGGAAGTGCAGAGACGATGTACATGGAAAAACAAATTGGTACGTTCAAGCCGGGTTACGAAGCTGATTTTACTATCTTAGACCCTGCGGCAACAGCACTTCTCGAACGCCGCACTAAAAAGGCGCAGTCCATTGAAGATATTTTGTTTGCATTGATGATCCTAGGTGATGATCGGACCGTCCGCGCAACCTACATCATGGGGCAGTTGGTGCATCAACGCGATTCGTAAAATACAAAGGGCAGATGCTTCAACCTTCTGAAACATCTGCCCCCTGTTTGATGGCATGAGAGACAGTTTGCAACTGTACTGCTCTCAATTGACTGCGAATGGCCAAGTGCTCTGTTACTCGACAGTTACTGACTTAGCCAAGTTGCGCGGTTGGTCAACATCTGCGCCGCGAAATACAGCGATATGGTAGGCAAGAAGTTGCAAAGGCAGCACATTAATAACCGGTGACAGCAGCTCCGGGGCAGGCGGAACATAGATCACATGGTCGGCCTTATCCTTGATCTGCTCGTCACCTTCTGTTGCAACGGCAATCACAATGCCATTGCGGGCTCTGGCCTGTTCCACCTGAGACAGCATTTTTTCATAGACATGATCCTGTGTCGCGATGACGACCACAGGCATCTGCTCGTCAATCAAGGCAATGGGTCCATGCTTCATTTCACCGGCGGCATAGCCCTCGGCGTGTATGTAGCTAATTTCCTTGAGCTTAAGGGCGCCTTCAAGCGCAATTGGGTAGTTAATGCCCCGACCAAGATAAAGAAAGTGCTCGTACTGGTAGAATTCTCGCGCTAGTGCTTCATATGCTTTGTCGTTATCCAACACGCTGCCCACTAGATCAGGCAAGCGAGCCAGATCGCCAACATACTCACGCAGTTTCATCTCATCTTGAGTGCCTCGTGCTTCTGCAAGAGAACACGCCAACATATACTGATCAACGATACTGGTGGTAAATGCCTTTGTGCTAGCAACACCGATCTCCGGCCCAGCATTCATTGGGATGCAGCTATCAGCAATGCGCATTGCTTGGCTGCCTACCGCATTGACAATGCTCCACAACAGGGCCCCTTTAGAGCGCCCCTCCTCCATCGCAGCGAGTGTGTCAACCGTTTCCCCCGATTGAGTTAAGGCTAAGACAGCCATGCTGTCATCAATAATCGGGTCTGAGTAGCGAAACTCCGAGCCGATGGCCACTTCAACTGGCATCCGCGCAATACGTTCGATCATATACTTACCGACTAAACCAGCATAGTAACTGGTGCCACACGCTACTGTAATTATTCGCTTGACGCGATTGGCAATTTCGTCTGACAGGTCAAGTTCTTCGACTTCGATGCGTTTATGCTCAAAGTCAACGCGCCCACGTAGTGTATCTGTGATAGCACGCGGCTGCTCGAAGATTTCCTTCTGCATGAAGTGCTTGTATTTGCCTTTGGCAGCACTGACAGGGTCCCAGTTAATCGCGTGGATGTCAGGTTCAACGGGCTCGCCGCCCAACGTTTGTACCCTGTAATCTGTTGCTGTGACCGTTGCCATCTGACGGCTTTCTAGAAACACCATCTTGCGTGTATATGGCAGAATCGCAGGTATATCAGAAGCGATATACATCGCGTCTTCTCCAATGCCGATTGCCACACCGCCAGCGTTGCCAATCCGAACAGCTACCAGCTTGCCTGGTTCTTTGTTGGTAAATGCAACAATGGCCTGTGCGCCTTGCAACATATTGAAGGCCTTTAGTGCTGCTTGCTCTAGTGTGTCGCCTGCATCAATGAAGCGCTCGATGAGGTGAACAATCGTCTCAGTGTCAGTATCACTGGCAAATTCAGCCCCTTCCTCAATGAGATCGGTTTTTAACTCAAGGAAGTTTTCAATGATCCCGTTGTGTACGACGACGACATCACCAGACATGCCGACATGTGGATGCGCGTTACGTACAATCGGTTTTCCATGGGTTGCCCAGCGCGTGTGCCCAACGCCGAGACTGCCCGCCGTTGGTTCGTCGTTCAATAAGGCAACAAGGTTATCCAATTTTCCAGAAGCACGTCGCACTTCGATGCGACCATTTTCCAAGACGGCTACACCAGCTGAGTCATAGCCACGATACTCAAGACGCTTGAGACCTTCAACGACCAACGGGGTTGCATTCTCATTTCCGATGTAACCGACGATTCCACACATATTTTTTCTCCTAAGGTTTGTTGGCAAGGCAACCTAAAGCGGACTCACGACCGCCGTTTGCAAATTGCCTTTGCAACTATTTAAGTTTTTTGATTAGGTGCCACTATTCAAATGGGCTGTTGCACAGATTACTCTGTGTGTTTGCCATTCAAATGCGTTTGTGTGGGAAGTTGATTACAGATTGTGGCATATCTGGGCGGCATCCGCTGATCTCTCGATTTTCGATGTGCATCGTTTGCACACCTTGGCCCCACTGCGATGTGGGGAACCGCCTCCTCGTCAACCCTACCATTTGATGCAGGGCCCATGCGCTGATCATTCCCGATGATCACATTATGCCATGGTTGTTCACCTTTCAAATTTTTAGCGTAGTGTGACAGTGTAACGACCTCCCGCCGAAAATACGAAACTTTCGCTCAATGTAAGTTGCAACCCGGGCTTGCTATACTGAACGCTCACAACGTTGGGCTTCCACCAAGGAAATATACGTCATGCTTGCGCGCAATCGAAAACTATATGAACGAGTCAGTAAATCGTTAGGGGAATTGGGGCTTCGATTAGGATTCTCCCCCGATTTTTGGACGTATGCAGGCCTTGCTCTATCTATCTGGAGTGCCTTCTTATTCGCCCGTGGCTGGTTACTATGGGGCGTGCTTAGCTTGTTCGTTATTTGGTTTACGGATGTGCTTGATGGCGCCACTGCTCGCGCATTAAACAAGCAGTCGCCGTTTGGTACTGTACTAGACCATGTATCTGACCGCTTTGCAGAGATTATTGTTGGTATGGGGTTGTTATTGAGTGGCTTGGTTGCGCCACTTTGGATCTATGTTGGGATTACCGGCATGATCATGGCAAGCTACGTTCGCGCAAAAGCGGAGTCTCGCACGGATGTCAGCGTCAATGTAGGTTTGGCAGGTCGTAGTGAGAAAGTCGCGATACTCGCAGTTGGTGCGCTCATTCAGTCTGCTCACATCGGCACGAATGCTCTACAGTGGGCCTTTGTCCTAGTTGGCTTAGTCAGCTACGTGACGGCTATTCAGCGCCTTGCCTATACCTACCGTTCTGTGAACCCGTCTGATATAGCAACTAAGGATGCATCAAAGTAGTGAACGCTTCAATCTCCTTGGGCATTTTTGAACTACAACTCTATTCGATTATTTTTGTGGCCTCAGTGCTGGCTGCTGCTCTTGTTGCTTTCCTCAGAGCAACTAGCCGTGATGTACCGCTACACATGATTGCTAGGCTGGTGCCAGCCTCTCTATTTTGGATGCTGATACTAGGTCGTCTACTTTATGTAATACTGCCGCCGCCGTCTGCTGCAGAATTCTATGATCGCGCTTGGTATTTCAGTAGCTTCACAGATTTACAAGCGGGCGCGCTGGCAATCTGGGCCGGTGGACTGTCGTCTTCTGGATTGTTGCTGGGTGTCGCGTTCAGCCTATATCTAACAGCTCGCCGTTGTAATCAAAAAATTAAGTCTCTCCTAACTGTGGTAATGCCGTCCTTGCTGATTGCTGTGACCATTGGGGCGCTTGCTAATGTGCCGAACCAAGACTTTCTAGGCCCGCCAACAAATCTGGTTTGGGGGATTGCTGCCTCCGGCCCACCTTATGACTCATACGATGATGGCGCATTGTTTCATCCCATTCCTATATATCAATCGCTTGTCGCAGCTCTACTACTGATGGCCTACTTGGCACTTGAGCGGTCTAAACCAGGTCAGGTCGATGGTTTAAATCAGATTATGCTGCGCCTGCTGCTGATCAGCTTTGTGGTATTTGATGTCTTTATTTTAGATGTCGCCCGCATCGCTGGTGTTGTCACATTGACGCAAATTGCCGCCATCTCTTTGATTCTGTGGCTCAGATGGCAGGTGTAACAATCTGAAATGGCTCATAAGTCATAGACGGTTATCTGTTGTTGCTGCGATATAGTACATAATACTTGGTCGTGTTGGTAAATGGATACCCTTGATGATTGAGACTGATAACCTCACCAAACACTTTGATGATTTTGAAGCTGTTACAAACGTGAGCCTTCAGGTGAACCCGGGCGAAGTGCTCGGGCTGCTTGGGCCTAATGGTGCAGGTAAAACAACAACTGTCCGTATGTTAACATCGCTGCTGCCACCTACCGCAGGGTCGGCAAAAGTTGCAGGCTACGATGTCATCACTGAATCGTCTTTTGTACGCGCCAACGTCGGTGTCTTGACGGAAGGTCATGGCCTTTACCTTCGTATGAACGGGCGTGAGTACCTAGATTTTTTTGGTGATCTTTACGACCTTACACCCGATTATCGCCGAGACCGTGCGCAACACTTGGCAGATCGTTTCGGGCTTGGAGAGGCCTTAGACCGCCGAATTGGTGAATATTCAAAGGGAATGCGTCAAAAATTAGCTTTGGTGCGTGCCATGATGCATGATCCTCCTGTTTTGCTGCTCGATGAACCAACGTCAGCCATGGATCCACATAGTGCTCGGCAGGTGCGTGACGCCATTCACGATCTTAGAGGTGATGGACGTACAGTTATTTTAACGACTCATAATTTGGTTGAAGCTGAAGAACTAGCTGACCGTATCGCAATTATTCGCCGTGGAAAAATTATTGCAAAGGGCAGCCCATTAGAACTAAAAGCTGCATTTATGGGGCCACCATTGTTGGAACTGCGGCTGCAAGATGAACTTAATGGCATTTCAGAACTGCTCCAACCGCATGTAGAAATTGATAGTTATGGCCATAATTGGATTCGCTTTCGGACGGATAACCCTTCTGAGGCTAACCCCTATGTGGTTAGCTTATTGGCAAACCATGGGAAACAGATTGTTACACTGAGTGAAGTGCCCCAGAGTCTAGAGGCAGTGTACCTACGAATTGTAAGCGAGACGGAAGATCAAGAGGCATAACCGATGGCAACAGTCAGTCAACAGGCGAACACTAACACCAGTACAATGAGTTGGATGCAACTGGCACGCCATAACTTGAGTCGCGCCTTGGTCATCACACGGCGTGAAGTCGTTGATATGGGGCGAGATTGGCGTATCCTTATGCCCGTTATTGTTTTAACGCTTATTTTTCCGTCGATTGCTAACTGGGGTGCTGGACGAATGACAGCTTTCGTCCAAGATTTTGGCGCAGATCTCATCGGAGAGCGCTTGATTCCTTTCCTGATGATGGTTGTTGGGTTCTTCCCGATTTCCTTCTCTTTGATCATTGCTTTGGAGACGTTTGTCGGTGAGAAGGAACGCCGTAGCCTTGAACCTCTGCTTTCGTCACCCTTAACGAACCTACAACTCTACATTGGCAAGGTGATAGCTTCGACAATACCGCCAGTGGTGGGCAGTTTATTAGGTATTTCCGTCTATCTGATTGGTGTCTACTTCAACGTTGGTTATCGCCCACCATTGGTTTTGCTGGTACAGGTTATTATCTTGACGGTGTTGCAGGCTTTTGTGATGGTAGCGGGAGCAGTCGTTGTATCCAGCCAGACAACCAGCGTACGTGCAGCGAACTTACTCGCCAGTTTTATCATTATTCCTGTGGCTATTTTAATTCAAGCCGAAGCGCTAATTATGTTCTGGGCTCGCTACGATGTGTTGTGGCTAATAATGCTTGGTCTACTAATTGTTAGTATGGTGCTGGTACGAATGGGGATCCGCAGTTTTAACCGTGAAGAGCTGATTGGGTCTGAGATTGATGCTCTCAACCTTGGAGAAAACATCAAATTTTGGTGGCGCCATGTGCTTGCAAAAGATGAAGTAAAGCCCCGGACATCATTGCAGTGGTATTGGCAAGAAGTCTTGACGGTTGTCGGTCGTACTTGGGGTGCGGTTGTTATTATATTGACTGCGCTTGCTGCGGCTATCGTAATTGGTCAAAACTATGGCGCAGAATACGTCATTCCCGCTGATGTTTTCGATACGACTGATTGGACGGAAAGTTTTTCTGTGCTTCTTGCGCAGTCTGGGTTTAGTGGCGTGCTTGGGGTAGGCTTTGTCATCTGGCAAAATGTCCGTGCACTGGTGCTGGCAACTCTTTTAGCGATCTTCTCACTCGGGATTGCCATCATCATGGTGATTATGGTACCCATTGTGCTTGCTAGCTATCTCTTCTCACAACTAGCAATGGCTGGCATTGACCCTAATATTATCCTTGTGGCTTTAGTCCCGCATACGATCTTCGAACTGCCAGCCGCAATTATTGCTGGGGCACTTGCGGTGCGTTTAGGGGCGAGTGTAGTCGGAAATGTGGCAGGAAAAACACTCGCTCAAGGATGGTTGATTGCCTTTGCCGACCTTGTACGTGTGTGGGTGCTTCTCGTCATTCCGTTGTTGGTCTTGGGAGCCTTGACTGAGATTTTTGTAACCCCCCAGTTAGTGCTGCAACTTGCGGGTGGTTAGTATCTATTGTTGATTATTTCAGCGTGGATTACTTATGTCGTGTACACTCTAAGATGCGTGACATTAGGTAACGTTTGTATGTAAATGCTGTTCCTAGAGAGGACTATAGGTGCCCAGACTGGTGATATTGGGATCGTCTGCCGCTGTGGCAGATGAACATCATGAAAATTCATTCATGGTTGTAGAGGGCACAAATGGCGCCATTCTAATTGACTGTAACGGTCGTACTTTAGTGAGACTCAAAAAGGCCGGAGTCAACCCAGATAAACTACAAGATATGATCCTCACGCATTTCCACCCAGACCACGTCAGTGGCGTCCCAAGAATGTTAATGTCGTCATGGCTATTAGGGCGTCAGACTCCGCTGCGAGTATATGGTTTGCATCATTGTATGCAGCGTGTGGCTGATATGATGGATGCCTTTCACTGGGACACATGGCCGAATTTTTTCCCGGTGGTCTTTCACCATATCCCCAAGCGCGAAGAAGTTCTGCTTCTCGAAAATGATGACTTTATCGTTCATGCCTCACCTGTAAAGCACTACATACCAACAATGGCACTTCGCATTGAGTCGAAAGAAACAGGCTATGTTATTGCTTACTCGTCAGATACCGTCCCTTGCGCGGAGATGGTGCGCCTCTCTTACAATGCAGACTTACTCATTCATGAGGCAGCCGGAGCAGAACCGTTGGGGCATGCCAGTGCTGCTCAGGCTGGTGCTATCGCTCAAGAAGCGGGTGTAAAACGTCTTGGGCTCATTCATTATAAAGTTTGGGGCCACGACCCTCAGCCCCTAATCGAAGAAGCGCAGTCAACGTTCGATGGTTCAGTATTTCTTTGTGAAGACTTTCAGCAGATAGACATGCATCCTTAAACTGCTTTGATAGGCTGTTTATCCGCTTGTGCAGTTAGCCAGTCTCGAGCACTCTTTTCGTCATCGAAGAGCTTAGTAGGATTGTTGCTTGTCATCAGCGAACTATACATCTGAATCAGAGAGGCAATTGTGCGACCACCGCCTACAATTGCAAATTGAGAGTCTACCAGATGCCGATTGATGGTTGCATTATCAATACCATCGAAAGCAGCCAACAGACGCATTGGTGCACTGGTTAAGTCCAGTTTTGATATATCGAGTAAAACATAGGTGGGGCTTGGGCCATCTGCAATTGGTCGAATGGCTTTCTTGAGTCCGCTCACTTCTGATGGCGAAAAGCATCCTGTTAACTCTGCCTTCACTATGTTTCTCTGTTGATCAATCCACTCTACTTGATAGCCCATAGCGCGTAACTTTGCTCCAATGCTTATTAACTGCAAATATCGTTACATTAAAATTTATAAAGAAGTATACCATTTAGAATTAACTGAAAGCAAGTCAGATCAACTGGTGTTGCCTCATACAAGGATTGACACAATTATTTTTTATGAGATTATTGTGAGATTGCGCAATCAAAATGCACAGAATTGGTTATAGTAATAGACTGAAAATACCAAAGTCTGCTTGACAAAGGAAACATCAAGTGCCGCGAAAATTGAAAGCCAAACAGCCGAAGAAAAAAACAATGTGGTTAGAGCTTTGTCTGTTCATTTCATTAGGTGTTTTTGGTTTTTCACTGATGACCTTCTTGCTTAGTCGTGGGGGAGACGGACCCATTTCAGTTGCGCTTGACCCCTTCTTGGATGACACGCCAGACGAAGCGCAAATTGTTGCTATCCTTTATGAGGCACCAAGTGTACGCCCAATTGCTCGACAGACCATGGCCCCAATCTTCACCCCATCTGTGATGTACTGGCAAGAACAAATCATTCAATGGGTTGAGCCCTGGGGGATTGACCCAAATCTGGCGGCAACCGTGATGCAAATAGAATCTTGTGGTTACCCACAAGCGACGTCACGCAGCGGCGCGATGAGCTTGTTCCAAGTGATGCCATTCCATTTTACGCAGGGCGATAATCCTTACGACCCAGATACCAACGCATATCGAGGGATGGCATATCTTGCCCGTGGCTTAGAGATATCAAATGGTCATGCGGGGTTGGCTATGGCTGGCTATAACGGCGGTCATAGTGTCATCAATCGTAGTTACGATAGCTGGGCAAATGAAACGAAGCGCTATTATCGTTGGGGCAGCGGTATCTATCGAGAAACCTCTGCCGGTTGGGACAGCAGCCCCACGCTGGCGGCATGGCGTGCAGCCGCAGGTGGCTTATGTGGTCAAGCAGAAAATTACCTCGGCATTTAGCTGATCTTATTGTTTTTTAACGTCAGTTTGGGCTGAGAATGTTGACATAGACGGGGATGTTGTTTACGCCTTGCAATCACGAAGTAACCCTCAGCGCTGAACTTGAGCTCACTGTGTCAATAGACATTATGATTGGCTTCTTCCGAACTGACATTTTTTACGAGATGCTTATCCATAAGCACTGAAGTGTACGCATGGCTATGGTAGACTTCGTAAAATACAACACATTACTTTAAAGATATCACCGAGCTATCTTGTTTGGTGGACTGGAGTTTGAAACCTTAATGGCAGACTTAGAAAAGCAGCCAATAATTTCCTTTGAGACCCGCAGCGAAGCAACAGAAAAACAGCTTCAGAATATACCGATTTTGCCCTTAAGAGGTTTAGTGGTATATCCACAGACTGCCGTTCCGCTCTTAGTGGGTCAGGCGCGGTCAATTCGTCTAGTGGAAAACGTCGTTGAAGGAAAGACCTTAATTGGTTTGGTTGCCAGCCGAGACGCAGAAAACCCAGAACCTTCTCCCGAAGACCTTTATGATTTCGGAACGTCTGCGGTGGTACACCGTAAATTTAGAGCGCCAGATGGCACTGTGCGGCTTTTGGTGCAGGGCAGCGAGCGGATCAAGATCGAAGAGTTTCTGACGGAAAGCCCACATCTCAGGGCGCGTGTAGTGGCTGTTCCTGAGGAGACTGAAGAAGGCCTAACAATTGAGGCTCTGATGCGTAACGTGGGTGACCAGTTCCGCCGACTAGGTGAACTTGCCCAGAATATACCTGGCGAACTTCTGTCCTCAACGCTGGCGCTCGATGACCCCATACAGATGCTCTATACGATTGCGACCTACATGCGGATTGGCCTTGAGGATGCCCAAAATCTGCTGGAGCTTAATGCTATTGAGGAAAAGCTTCACACGATTATGACTTTGCTGAGTAAAGAGATCGAAGTGCTCGAGCTTGGTCGGAAAATTCAGGCAGATGCGCAAACAGAAATTGATAAAGTCCAGCGTGATTTTTATTTAAGAGAGCAGTTGAAGGCCATCAAGAAAGAGCTCGGCGAGAGTGACGAGCAGCAGATGGAAATCGATGAATTTCGCACTAAGATCGACAATGCTGGTATGTCTGAAGAAGCAGAAAAGGAAGCTCGGCGCGAACTCGATCGGCTTTCAAAACTGCCGCCTCAAGCCGCTGAATATGGTGTCATTCGCACATATCTTGATCTGCTAACGTCCTTGCCATGGAGCATAGAAACAGCAGATAATCTTGAGATAAAAAATGCTCGGGAAGTGCTCAACGAAGACCACTATGGTCTAGAAGATATCAAGAATCGCATTGTAGAGTTTCTGGCTGTCCGTAAATTGAGACGAGAGCGGGCGGATGAAATTGCCGAGTGGGATGAAACGGGTGATGAAATACGCAAGGTGCGAGAAGGTGTTATTCTCTGCTTTGTTGGCCCTCCCGGGGTCGGTAAAACATCGCTCGGTGCCTCGATTGCACGTGCGCTTGGGCGTAAGTTCATCCGAATGAGCTTGGGCGGCGTACATGACGAAGCTGAAATTCGCGGACATCGCCGCACTTACATTGGGGCGATGCCTGGTCGGATCATACAAGCAATTCGACGAACAGATACCCGGAATCCCGTTATCATGTTGGACGAAATCGATAAACTTGGCGCTGATTTTCGCGGCGACCCAGCGTCTGCCCTGTTAGAAGTCCTTGATCCAGAGCAAAATACAGAATTCCGGGATCATTATCTAGATGTTCCATTTGACTTGTCGCAGGTGATGTTCATCACGACTGCTAACCAGCTCGAGCCAATCCCGGCTCCTCTGCGCGACCGAATGGAGATCATTCAACTTTCTGGATATACCGAGAATGAAAAAATCGCCATTGCATCAGGTTATTTGGTACCGCGCCAAATCCGGGAGAATGGTCTTCGTCCTGAAGAAATCAGTTTCTCCGATAACGCGCTGCGATTGCTGATTCGTAACTATACTCGTGAGGCAGGGGTGCGCAATCTTGAACGTGAAATTGGGGCCGTATGTCGTAAGGTTGTAACGAAAATTGCTGAAGGCGATCTTGAGACGGTTGAGGTTGAAGCAGAAACGGTTGAGAAACTACTTGGCAGGCAAAAATACTATTATCTAGCCGAAATTGAGGAACGAACAAACTTGCCAGGTGTTGCAACTGGGCTTGTTTGGACGCCAGTTGGTGGTGATGTCGTTTTCATCGAAGCAGCTCAGATGGCTGGTAAACGTCAATTTGAGGTGACGGGTCAACTGGGCGACGTGATGAAAGAGAGTGCTCGTGCTGCCCTAAGCTATCTTAGGTCACGAGCAAATGAACTTGACATCGACCCAGAATGGTTTGAAAAACACGATATTCACTTACACGTGCCCGCTGGCGCTGTTCCAAAAGATGGCCCATCCGCCGGTATTACCATGGCGACGGCTTTGGCCTCACTCGCTACGGGGAAGCTTGTGCGTAGTGACTTAGCAATGACGGGTGAGCTCACGTTACGCGGTAAAGTACTGCCTGTGGGAGGAATCAAAGAAAAAGTTATTGCAGCTCACCGATTAGGCTTGACCAGCATCATTCTCCCAGAACGCAATGAAAAAGACTTAGAAGACATACCTGATGAGATCCGCAACAATTTAAAATTTATTCTTGTCCAACATGTTGATCAAGTGATTGACGTTGCCTTGGAAGAAGCTGTAGAACGATCTGTCAATAGTCACCGACCAGATAAAGTAAGTCCTGCAGAGCAATCAGAGAGAGAACAAGATGCCAACTCCTAAGCTGATGATTATTGACGATGACCGCACTACCGTTGGGCTTCTCAAGACCTTATTAGAACTTGATGGCTTTGACGTAAAGACAAAGGCCGATGGTGAAAGCGCACTCGCGGATGTTGACACCTATTTACCTGATGCCTTCTTGGTGGATTATCACCTCGCGGACAAAGAAGGTACTGATCTCGTAAGAATTTTGCGGCAAAACGTGCGCTTTGCTCAAACACCGATTATTATGACATCAGGTTTAAACAGAGAGCTTGAGGCAAAGCAGGCCGGGGCTGATGTTTTCATCATGAAGCCATTTGACCCGTCCATGTTATTGGAACAGCTTGCCCAACTCCTTGGCGAATCCCCCACTCAGTGAGTACAAGCGAAAGGTAATACGCCTCACAAAGTTTAGGAAAGAGTTATATCGAGCGGCTAATCGACTAGCAGCCGCTAGACTGTATTAAGAAACACGCTCTGGGCATGGAGACGTCATTAAAGAGCCGTACCGGATTAACTTAAACGGTGCTATTGCTCATCTATTAAGTGAACACAAACGTCGAAATGTGCCAGGCAAGGAGCACTATTAGATTGACAAAAGAAAAACAAAAGATGCAGTGGTACCGGATGGATTTGCATCTACACACACCAGCATCAAAAGATTATCAACAACCAGAAATTACCTATTTGGACATTCTGCAACAGGTAGAGCGTCGAGGCATCGATATTATCGCATTTACTGATCACAATACCATTCGTGGCTTTCGCGAAATGTACGAAGAGATCGAAAAACTAGAATGGCTTGCTGGGTCAGGGCGCGTTAACCCCGAAGAAGAATATCGTCTTTCCGAATATCAGCGCCTTCTGAGAAAAATTCTTGTGCTACCGGGATTTGAATTTACAGCTACCTTCGGGTTTCATATCCTGGGTATCTTCCCGAACGACCTCAAAATACGCTACATAGAACACATTTTGCTCGACTTGAACGTTCCGGCTGAAATGATCGATGACGGTGAAACCAATGTAGGTGCAACCGCTGATGTGTTAGCCGCTTATGAAGCCATTTATGATGGTGGCGGCATTACGATTGCTGCCCATGTGAACTCGAGCCACGGTGTTGCAATGCGGGGCATGAATTTTGGTGGACAAACTAGAATCGCCTACACTCAAGACCCGTCATTATTTGCGCTCGAAGTCACAGATTTAGATCGAAAAGGTCGGCGGACAACGCAGCGCTTTTTCGACGGATCAAAGCCTGAATACCCTCGTCCAATGCGCTGCATTCAAGGTTCGGATGCGCACCGCTTAGACCGCGATCCAAACAACAATAAGCATCTGGGTGTGGGCGAACGGGTGACGGAAGTCTTGCTGCCTGAATTATCCTTCAATGCCCTCTACGATTTATTCGCAGGCAAGGACTTGGCTCGCACGAGACCATTCCGAGGCGGTACAGATGCACCTTACGACCACGTTCAGGCTGCTCGCCAAGAAGGCCCCTCAATTATTCGATCCTTTCACGAGAGTATGACCAAGCGCGGTGGCAAGTTGTATGCAATTTGCTCAGATATTTGTGCGTTCACAAATACCAATGGTGGAACTGTCTACGTTGGTGTTTCTGATGATAAACGTCGGAAGCCCTCAGGCCTAAAAGATATCAATAGCGCGGTGCCAACGCTGGAAAAAGAGATCGAACGCAGAATTACACCGCCTATCGATGTAAATGTGGATGTGCTTCAGACAGAAGGGGTGCCAATCGTTCGGATTCAGGTAGATAAAGGCACGAACCCCCCTTATGCGATTGATGACAGCAAAATCTATGTGCGAGACGATACAGAGACAAGCTTGGCTGTACGAGATGAAATCGTTCAATTGGTACTTGGTAATAACCAATTAGCTGTTGATGCAACTGCTTCACCAGTGGCTGAGGCAAACGGGCACAGTGAGAAGAAGAAAAACGGTAACAAAAATCAGCAACCGGAGCGTAACCCAGCGACTGCATCAAATGGCTCTGGGCTTGCAACGCCACGAACCGGTGTTGAGGTCATCGCAACTGAACGGCGTAATGATGTCCAGTACCATCACGTGCGCGATCTGCGAAATGGTAACATCGTTCAAAATGTAACGCGTCAGTCAGCGCGTAAGCTGTGGCACTATGCGATTATTCAGCAAGAAGAGAAAAAAAATAATCTGAATCAATTGGATTGGCATGGTGAAATTGCGCTGGTTAGTCAATATGACCGTGCAGGACGAACACGCTACGATGTTGCATGGAAGAAAGAGGGACGCACGCGTGTGTTTTACGGCGTCACAGAAGACGGTATTCAAGATACAAGCCATAAGCCGTGGCGTGAACTGCTTGAGCTAGAAGACGAAGACTAACGAATTCATTACCGAGACAGCGAGGGACGGCCCAGCAGGCGGATGCCAGTAGGGCTGTCCCTCGCTGTATTCCATTATTGTTGATTTAATTCGCACGCGCTCGCTTGGCACTTAAAGGTGCTTCATGTGTCTAAATTGATTCTGATTAATCGAAATATTTCAAAAGGGTTTGGATTTCGCTTACTGCTGCTTGTCCTGCTTGCTTTTGGATTCCGCCTAGCGGTTTATCTCGGTCGGATAGCGAACGACCCGACTATCCAACGGATGGCGAGTGCCAGCGATATGGCAATTTATATTGAACAAGCCCGACGTCTGCTTGCAGGCACTTGGCCGACAGGTGCCTTTGGTTACCAGCCTGGAAATAGTTTTTGGCTGGCCGGGTTGTTGACAATCACAGATGATAACCTCTACGGTGCCGTCGTTATCACGATGCTGCTGGGCGCGTTGAGCATTGTGTTAATAGTGTATGCAACAGCCGTGCTAAGTGCCTCATACCGGATTGGGTTGCTTGCTGGCGTGCTTCTTGCATTCCATCCTGTAACAGCTTTCTATGAGACGACACTTCTTATTGCCCCGGCTGCTGCCATATTTGCATCAGTCACGCTGCTATTTATGGCGCTGCTGCACCGAGACCAGCGTTGGTATTGGGCCGTTGCTGCTGGAATAGTAATCGGTATCTCAAGCTATTTCCGAACAACTATGGTAGCGCTTATCCCGGCTGCGATTGTGGCAATTTGGCTGGCCCCAACCTGTGAGATACTGCTTCGGAATTGGGCCAAACGACTGATCCTTTCCATTATTCTTGTTGTTAGTGTCGGCGCAGCGCTGGCTCCCGGAATTGCTTGGAACAGCTATCATTTAGAAGAGTTTAGTCTTCCAAATACTGTTGGCCCGTTAAACTTATATCGTGGAAATAATCGCGATGCGACGGGCATCAATGCCAATTCACAGGCCTACTATATTGAACATAGCCGTGGACAAGATTGGACAGAGGCTTTTGTACAAGACGTTCGCGCTGAGCCTGACCGTTGGTTCGGCCTCCTACTGCGAAAGTTCAGCCTATTCTGGCGTGATGGCGAAATTCCAAATATGTTCAACTTCTACGAGAACGGGCTGGCATCCGCCTATTTGCTTCGACTCACGCCACTGGGATTTGGATTATTGGCATTTTTAGCATTTTTCGGCGTGATCCTAACATTACCTAAGCCACATCCCATCTGGATTCCATTCACCTATACGCTGACATATTCTCTCCTAACCGCTCTAATTCTTGTTGTAGGGCGTTACAGAATTCCCGTTATCCCAGCGTTAGCTATGGCGTCGGCGATGGCGATACAGGCCTTCTTCAGTCAAAAAAACCCAACAAAACTCAGTCTGAAGCTGTCAAGCGCAGTTGCAGTTGCTGTATGTGTTTTCTGGATTGGCAACATATTTCCGCGCCCACGCTTTCTGCCGTCTGCGCAGCTTCCGGAAGGCTACATTCCAACTGACTTAACCTTCGGTGACGATATAACGCTTCTCGGTTATCAACTGGAGTCAGACACCTTCTATGAAGATGATTGGATGATAGCTACCCTGATTTGGCAGGCTAGTGAGACACCAGACAAAGACTATAGTGTTTTCCTGCATCTCATCGAAGATGATGGCGACCGCGTCGGTATGAAAGACCTTGTTATCGGTACGGTATCTTACCCGAGTACGCCGACGACTCAATGGCAGCCGGGTACTGTATTTATGGAAGAGGTTGCCATTAACATTGGTGATGCGCGCCAAATTCCCGCTTCACCTACACTTTGGGTTGGCGTCTACGATAAGCAAACCCTTGTGCGCCTACCTATCTCTGACTCTGCTGGCAGCAACTTTGAAAACAACGCCGCGGCCCTTGGGGAATTCCGCGTTATTAGAGAGCAACTGCCTCCAGATACAGAACCGGTTGTACCAACAGATGTTGTCCTCGCGAATGCCGTCACGCTATATGGGTATACGCTTCAAAATGACGTATTATCTGCTGGTGAGGCAACTGAGTTGTCACTGTATTGGGACGTATCTGCCCAAATTCCCAATCAAGTTTCCATTCTGATTCATCTTGTCGATGAGGCTGGCCGTATTGTTGCTCAAGCTGATGGTGCACCACTAGGGGGACTCTTAAATTCTCTGCTTTGGCGCCCAGGTGATCGCTGGCAAGATGACCATATGATAACCGTGCCACCAGATGTTGTACCCGGCGAATACCTTCTGTTGATTGGTATGTATGACTGGCAGTCTGGCGAACGTCTGTCCATCACGCAGGATGGCGGCTTGCCCGCCTCTAACAATACGCTTCAGCTCCAAACCATTTCTGTGACGGGAGACACCTCCTGATAGCCCGTTTCTTTAAGCTGGAAGAGAATCGAGACTTGGCTGCTGTGCTCGCTATTATGTTAGTAGCCGCGTTTTTGCGTCTCGCATGGCCGGGCATTGCCGAATTCAAATTCGATGAAGCGACGGTTGTGCGGAGTGCGCTGCTCTTCACGCGTGAAGTCGATATCCCATCAGGTTTTCCATCCTCCATTGCTGGTGTGGCGCAGCCACCATTTATGGCGTTTTTGTTGTCGCCGCCTTTTGCTATATCGCGTAATCCGGCAGTTGGTGTATTCTACCTCGGCCTACTCAGCACGGTTACGGTCTACCTGAGTTATGTTCTAGCCAAATTACTGTTTGATCTACGAATTGGTATCTTATCGGCCTCCTTTTTTGCCCTAGCGCCTTGGGTTGTCTTTTATACCCGTAAACTTTGGGCGCAGAATGTGCCACTGCTTACAGTCATTATGATGCTAAGTTTGGTTGCCGTTATCCGCTCGCAGCGTCGTCGTTGGATCATTGTAACCATGCTCGCACTTGGGGCATTAATAGGCTTGTACTTAGGCAATATTGTCTTGGTTGCTGTCGTGGGTGTTATTTTATTGATTCATGCGCCGAACTTAATTGGAGAGCGCTTTCGTGAACTCGTTCTTTGGGCGGTAGCCGGATTGGCAATTGCTACTGTCTTTCTTTTACCATATTTAATCAATTCTATTCCCACTATTCTGGCGACAGTAACTGGTGTCAGTGGCGTGGAAGGGGGAGGCTTTCTGTTTTTCCGCCGCTTGACGGAACTTGCCAGATCGGCAACAGGATATCAGTTTCATGCGCTAGTTGGAGAACAGTTTCCCGAATTCTACGATTTCCTCCCTGTTGGAGACTTGTCCATTTTTGACTTGGCTGCCACATGGCTGATCCGCTTGGGTATGGCGTATGTTCTCGTTCGGTCACTGGTCGAGTCAATCATGATGCGTCAACTAAGTACATCCTACGTCATACTGGCTGTCTGGCTGACGGTACCCCTTGTTGCTTGGTCTCTCTCTGGATTAGACCCACAACCGCATCGTTACATTATGGTTTACCCAGCCCAGCATATAGCTATGGCGGTACTCATCATTGACTTGATCGATTGGCTCTCCACCCAGCGGCAGTCTCTGCGCCCGGTACTATACACTGGTGTGGCGCTTTGGGTAACAGTACTCGGCGCTTGGCAAGTAATGGCGTATGTCGGTATGATGCGCTTCATCGATGAGGGTAACGCCCGGAGTGGTGGGTTTGATGTGCCTGCAAGAGTCGTTTGGGAAACAGCAGTCCAAGCGCGTGACCTAGCTGAAGATCAAGCTCTGCCGATTATCGTTTATAGTGATGGCGACGATCCTTTGACGGAAGGTGATGCTGCTGTCTGGACCTCTGTTCTGGGAGACCAAGCGTTGCATCTGGTAGATGGCGACTCGTTGACGGTGATGCCTGCCAGCGGTGACTATGTTGAGTTGACCAAGAACAACGACCGAACGTTTACCGTTGAACAGCGTACTGCCGAGCGTGTGGATGCGGAGACCGAAATTGTGCGGTTTGTCAATGGCATCGACCTTTTAGAAGTTGAGGTTCCCGCTGGTAGGATACAACCCGGTGAAAACCTTGATCTAAGCCTTACTTGGCAAGTGTGGGGTATCCCGCCGACTACCGAAAACTATTCGTTCACAGTACAGTTATTTACTGACGATGGCATCCGTTGGGGCCAATATGATCGTCAATTTATGCGAACAGAATACTGGCAACCATCTGATATTATTATGACAGAAGTTCCTTTGACAGTTAGTGCAGATGCGCCTCTTTTGGATGGACAAACCGACAGTGGGCGCTTCTACCAGCTAGTAATAGCGATGTATGTATTTCAGCCGGGAGAATTAGGCCCTGGTGTAGATGTTCGCGACCAAGATGGCAACATTATCGGAACCTTCTTAATCCGTCCTTACACATCGTTTCAGGACGCCAATTAGCGAATCAGGTGCAGGTAATCCTGTTCAATTGTTTCAGCGCCCATTTGGTGAATCATATAAAGAATTTGGGCACGGTGGTCTGTCCCATGGTTAACTAAGTGCATTAGTATCTTCCCGCGGTGTATTTGATACGCTGTGCCCTTTGTATTTCGGTACGTCAGTATCTCGTTTGCAACGTTATCATCAAGCATTGTTACGTACGCCGTAACTTGCTTCTCAATCTTATCCCACTTTGCGCGGATTGCGCTCCGTGTTGGGTAGGACTGTGGGGTAGGTAAAATCGCTGGTGAAATACCATCTCGAAGCCTCGTCAGCCAGACTTCTTCCGCACCCATCACATGAACAATTTGCCCATGGACGGATTTCCAAGCGTAGTCAAATTCTTGGATGAATTGTGCGTCACTGAGTTTTTCCACACACGCCCAAACCTGACGATGTGCCCAGTAGTTATATTGAAACATCTCAGTGAGCACGTCGGGGTGCATAGGGTCTTTGTCCTTCTGGTTTATTTGATAAAGAATATGCCGCTGCAACGATCTACTGCTGTGCTCCGTAAATATAAAAGAACACGATATCATGAGAGTAACCTATGACTGAAAACCCTGAAAATAAAAATACCCCCAACCCCTATGCTTGGGGGGCAGAGCCGATCCGCGGTCTAAACTATGACTACCTAGAGATTGATAAACCGCCGGAATCAGCTCCGCAGCCTGTTATGCCGGAGACGCGCAATATTGAATATAGTTCAGAGCGCACGCAAGATTTTTACCAGCGTACCCGTGCTAAAATTGTGAATTGGGCGCAAAATGCTGGGGCAGGTAAAGACGTTACAAACTATATTTTGATTGTGCCAGACATTGTAGCCTTGATGGCCCGACTTATGCAGGATCCTCGAGTGGCTGCCAGCATCAAAGCTGAGATCGCAGCTGCGTCTGCTTATATCGTTATTCCTGTTGACTTGATGCCAGAAGCTATTATGGGGCCAGCTGGCTTGATCGACGATGCAATCGTAGGTATGTTTGCATTAAACCGGCTTGTCAAGGCAATGGGCACCGTCGGCGAGGACATTCTGCGGCAGTACTGGGATGGTGATGAAGATGTTGTTCTTGTGATGAATCGCTTGCTAGAAAATGCCGATCAATTTGTTACTGGCAAAGTCTGGAACGGTATTAAGACGTTTATGTCTAATATTGCGCAAAATGCAGCCAACTCACCACGCAGTTCGGGGCCTATTATAGAAGGCTCGGCTCGGCCTATTTTGCCAAACAGTGGAGACGTTAATACCAATAGAGGTTGGCAGCAAAGTAGTGCTGAAGATAAGCCAGGAACGAGTTCATCTGGAACAAGTTCGCAGCCGAGGGGTTCTGGCCCACAATATGATCGTTAAATGGGCTTAAAACGCCTCAGCAAAGAATGCGGTAAGGCGTTCTTCATACTCACCAGGTGCAGCGTACTGGTAACCGCCGTGCCCTGCACCCGGAACAATCCAAAGTTCAGTTGGCTCGCCAGCCGCTTCTAGTAATGCTTGGCTGACTCTTGGCGGTTCGAACTCTCCAAATATGAAGAATATTGCTCTCGGGCTAACATCGCCTACTTCGGCGTAGGGACGCATCTCGTCTGCTTCAACGTCAAGCCGAGCTTGCACCATCCAATAGATTGTTTGGCGATAGATACGTTCGAGAGGGTTATGCGGTGGCGGGTCGCCTAGCACATCACTACGAAAGTCATCAAGTGCCCCCTGAATAATCACCGCTTCTATGCGATCATCGCGGGCTGCCGCCAGCATAAGCGCCGTGCCGCCTGCAGAAAACCCCAGGCCGCCAATTTTTTCAACGTTTTCGCGCTCGGTGAGGTAATCAACAGCCCCTAGCATGTCGTTTGCCTCCAAAATACCCAGCCCCGATGGTATGTCTGTTTCACTACAGCTCCGGTGTTCTGCTAAAAAAATGCTATAGCCTGCATCGTAAAGGATTTGAGCGTCAGGTAGGGCAGCTTGCGTGTTGCTCCCGTAACCCGGCTGTACAATGATCACAGTCTCAGGTTGGGTTGTCCCTCTGATGAACCATCCCCGTAGTGTTATCTCATCACGGGACTCAAACACTACTTCCTCAGAATCTGTTTCAGGTAAAGTTGCCAAGGTGCCACTGCAAGGAACATGAACCAACCAAGATGTGTGAATCCAGGCCAAGATGAAGTTGACGAAGAGCAGCCCAACCGCAAATGCAAGCACTGCAAAACCCGTTAGACGAGCCACACGCTTAAAATTAACTGTGGGCGCTACCATAGGGGAAGTACCTCTGTGTGATGTGTTTGAGCCATTGTGTCGCCGGGAAGAGATCGCGGGCAAATTCGAGGCATAACGCAATAGTTATCAACGTGCGAATGATTATAACTAAGGCCAGAAAGGTTGGCGTGTCACCGAGCAGCACAAATGCGACGGGCCACTCTAGAATCGTCAAAATACTTATTCCCAAACCATAGAGTAGCCCACGCCAGCCAGGTAGTAGAATCAGTGCAAAGGCAGTCAAAAAGATAGACCACTGCGGACTGTAACCCCGACTATAAAGTAGAAAAATGCCAAACGTAATGGCAGTAAATGCCACCTGACTCCGTGGCTGCTTCCAGTCGATAGCACGCGTCCAGAGAAACAGTCCTATTGCGGCAAATATAAGGGTGATCAACCACCAAGGCAGCGTAGATGGCTCAGATGTAGCGAGTGCAGTAGTCGGGTCTGTTCGCTGGTCAAGCGGGGCGACAACACCGTATGAAGTGCTACCTTCCAGCAGGGCCCAGACTGTCTCCCATGAGCTGCGCGACTGCAATGTCCGAAAGAACGCTAACATATATTGCGGCGCTAGGAGTAAGAATGGAACAAGAATCGCAGCGATACTCAGGATTGTTGCACCTGTCAGCTTAGCTAAATCAGAGAGTCGTCCTCGAAACTGTTGTACTGCCGCGGGGAGAATCATTATTGGGAATAACTTGACTCCGAACCCTATGCCCGCCCCCAAGCCACCGATAATTGGACGGTTTGATACCATGCCATAGATTGCCATAATCATGAAAAACAGCACGAGGTTATCAAACCAGCCGAGGAACACAAACAGGGGCGTAAATAGAAGAGAATAGAACGTCGCACTTTCGACTGCTGTGCGTTCTGAATAGCCAAGGTGGAGCCCGACAGCATAGATCAGCCAGAGGGTGCCAGCCTCGAACGGAATCATCAACCAGCGCATGGCGTTATTAAACCAAAACAGTGACGTATCAGGACTTGAAACAGCATCGCTGATGAACTGGGATACGACCAACAACCATGGAAATATAGGCGGATACTCCATCCAAAAATTAATGAAGGGTAATAAACCCTGTGACGCCATATTGCCGATTTCAACGTAAAAGAATTGGTCAGGGGCACTGGCAAGCAAATAGCCGCCGGGTCGTAAAAAGGCGACTGCGCCAATTAAAAAGACAGTACGCAGCAGCACAAGTTGTAAGATGCTGCGGTGTTTTACATACCACAAGTTGTTCGCATGCTGATGGTTCATAGTGACTAGGCAAATAATGTCAGAACGATGCTTAGGCCGTACAGTAAAACTAACGGTGCAGCAACAATCGACATGTTGAATGGATCAGGGGTGGGGGTGATGACAGCTGCTAAAACAGTGATTAAAACGAAAGCAATTCGCCAATTTTTGAGCAACATCTTGGTGCTAACTACACCGACTTTGGCTAGTCCGAATAGAATTAGAGGCATTTCGAAACTCAGGCCAACAAATAGCAAGATAGTCGTAATGAACGATACATAATCGTCAAGTGTTGGTTGCGCATTGATGTCCAAGAAGCCCACAAGGAATGGTACAGCGACCGGCAGCATTACAAAGTAGGCAAAGCTAACCCCGCTGATGAACAGTAGCGTTGCGAACGGGAACAGTAGATAGAATGTGCGTCGCTCACTTTGCTTTAGGCCCGCCGCAATGAATATCCATAACTGTGCGATTACAAATGGCGAGGCCAAAATGATGCCGCTGACCAGTGCTACCCGGAAGAATACACCGACACTTTCTGTCACCCGGATGACTAACAGTCTATCAAGCCCACCGATTGGCTCAGCAAGTACGAATAGTATCTGCTCTGAAATAGCAGCCGCCAAGACTGTACCAACACCAATTGCCACCAACGACCTAATTACCCGCTGCCGCAGTTCAATCAGATGCGGCATAATTGACGAAGGGTCTTCAAAAAGCGCTCCTAATCCTTCCTCTGCTTCAGCGGTTTCCTCCGCTTCTATAATCAACCGACGATTTTGAATCAAGGCAATAAAAGATGCCGCAAAACTGACAACTAAGGCTGCAACCACTACGCTTAATTCAGTTGAGAAAGGCAGGATGGGTAACCAGTCGAGAAAATCAGGCATTTATATCCTCATCTTCTACGTTTCGTGGTGAAGTATGTTCAGGGTCGTTGAGGTCATCTGTCTGTGCAGCAGGTTCATCTGGTACATTCTCTGATGCGTCGCTCTCAAAGAAAACGGTGCCAGCGGATGCATTGGCAATGCCCCAAGGGTCGGTTATTGAGTCCATCTTATCGATAGCCTCAGTCTCAGATGCGCTGTGGTTGGTTTTACTAGGCTTGCGATCTAAGCGTGAACTACGTTTTATATCCCGGCTCACATCATCAATATCATCAATAACGTTGCGAATCTCAGATTGCGCTTCTTCGATCTCTGCCAGCCGCACGAGGGTGCGGGGTAGGTCGCGGATCGCCTCTGTGATGTCGTTGAATTCGTGCCACCACTGGGAACGGATAACAGTTCTAATAAATTTTCCGGTCTGCAAAGCTACTTCGCGAGAGCGAGTCGGGCCAATTACGACGAATCCGATTAGCAGTAAAATAACCAGCTCTGGCAAACCAACACCACATATGGTTTCCATTAGTGACTAATTACTCACCCAAAGATTCATTTACAGTACCCAGAACGCCATTGATGAACCTTGGTGTTGTATCTCCGCCAAACTGTTTAGCAAGCTCTACATATTCATTGATGATGCCGCTGGTCGTCGTTTGCTTGCCGATAGTCAATTCGTAGATAGCAAGCCGTAATAAGTTGCGTTCAACGATTGCCAGTTGATCCACGGGCCATTCTGGCGCATGGATGCGTATGATGCCGTCCAATGTATTGCTGCGTTCTAGCACGCCATCCACCAGCTCAGTCAAGAAGTGCGCCGTCCCGACTGAAATCGTGTTGTCATCAATACGCATCTGAATGACCTCTTCCGGGGCGTGGTTGGTGCAGTCAATTTCATAGAGGGCTTGCAACGCGAGGTTACGAGCTTTGCGATGACCGGTTTTACCGTCGCTGCTGAGGTGTGCTGACCGGGCGATCTCTTGACTATTAGGTGTGTCGGTCTGCATCATTCCGTTCCACTTGAAGCCGTAAGTGGTGCGACGTTTTCGACGTGTACGTTAATCGTTACGTGGTCAACACCTACAACATCGAAAAGGGCTCGTGCTACCGCTTCCTGAATCTGCTTGGCTGTGTCAATCATTTTATAGTTTGGTTTTACCGTAATATATAAATCCAGCACAATGCTTTTATCACTATGTTGCACCATCACAATACCATTGCTGATGATGTTACTTTCAAACAGCTTTTGTGCATCAACAGGGACGTCTGCCATACTTGCCACACCTTCAACCTGAAGCGCGCTAAATGCGGCAGAGGCAATCAAAACGCCTGGTGAAATAATGACCTGATCATGTTCTTTCATCAATAACCCTCAATCCATTTTTCCAATAAAAATTAATATACGGTTACGCCATTACCATACCGCCATCAACCGTGAAAACTTGCCCGGTGATGTATGAACCGCGAGCAGAGGCTAGGAAAGCAACCATATAGGCAATCTCTTCTGGCTGGCCCCAGCGACCCAACGGAATAGCTTGCAAAGCACCCTCTTTGACGGCCTCATCAAGAGTCTCGGTCATGTCTGTTTCAATAAAACCAGGCGCAATCGCATTGACGGTAATCCCGCGGGGTGCTACTTCGCGTGCTAGTGAGCGCGTCAAGCCAATTAAGCCTGCTTTGCTTGCAGCATAGTTCGCTTGCCCAGCATTGCCAGCAATCCCTGAAACGCTGCTTATATTGATAATACGTCCTGTGCGCTGTCGCATCATATTTTTGATGACCGCTTTTGACATATTGAATGCGCCTTTTAGGTTCGTCGTTAGGACTGCGTCCCAATCATCTTCGGACATGCGCATAAACAATCCATCGCGCGTAATGCCAGCGTTGTTGACCAAAATAGTGACTTTTCCTAGGCCGTCGGTTGCTTGTTTGACCAACGCCTGTGCTTGTTCAAAGTCGCTGATATTTGCTTGGTATGCAGCAGCCCTGCCACCGGCAGTTTCAATTGCGGAGACAGTCTCCTGGGCTGCGTCTGCCCTGCTATTGTAATTGACTGCCACCGCAGCACCTTGTGCCGCCAGTTCTACGGCAATTGCACGCCCTATGCCGCGAGAGCCACCAGTTACAACGGCGATTTGTCCATCTAACTCTGCCACTTGACCTTGATCCTTTGCTTATATTTTAGGGGTCGTTATCCACTGCGCAGTAAAGCTGATAACTTATGATTGTAATAAATCGACGATTTTGTCGATGCCAAGCGGGTCTTCAACAGAAAAGCTGGAGACGCTCCGATCAATGCGCTTATTCAACTTAGATAGCACGCTGCCTGTGCCTAATTCGATGAACGTTGTTGCACCATTTGTAATCATGTATTGAATGGAGCTCGTCCAATGAACGCGTGAGATGAGTTGATTACGCAGTTCGTCTTGAATGGCGGCAACATCCTCGAGCGCTTGTGCTGTCGTGTTGCCAACAACGGTAATCCTAGGCGTTTGTATGGGTGTTGCTTCCAGCGTTTGGTTGAACGCTTCCGCGGCAGGCTGCATCAACGGTGAATGGGTTGCCACACTCACATTTAGTAGGATGGCGCGCTTGGCACCGTAGTCGCCTGCATGTTCTGCAGCATAGTCAACCGCAGTATTCCCACCAGATAGAACGACCTGACCTGGGCAATTATCATTTGCAACCACCAACACGTCCTCAGTTGCCTCGCTTGCGACCTTCGCCAGTTCTTCAGCGTCTTCTACTGATGGGCCTAGTAAGGCCAACATACCGCCAGGGCTATCAGCGCCTGCATCGCGCATCAGTTCGCCCCGTCTGCGAACCAAGCGTAAGCCATCTTCATAGGTTAGAACAGAAGCTGCCGTCAGTGCAGTGAATTCTCCGAGGCTGTGCCCAGCAGCAAATTTTGGTAGGACGTTGCTCCCATCGATTGCTTGCATCAACGTGCGTAAGGCAGCAACCCCAACGGCATACAAGGCTGGCTGGGCATTGGCTGTGTCACCGAGAGTTTCTTCAGGCCCCTCAAAGCATATCTGGGATAAACCAATGCCAAGAATGTCATCCGCTTCTTCAAAGGTTTGTTTTGCAATCGGGTATGCATCGGCAAGTGCTTTGCCCATTCCAACGTTTTGCGAGCCTTGCCCAGGGAATAGAAATGTCGTCTGGTTCAGTTGGAGCATTACTTGTCCTTGTCTGGTTGTGTCTTTCAGAAAGAAAAGCCGCTATCCCTCAGCGGGGATGCGGCTTGTTCAAACTATTGTGCAAAAAAGGTGAAGTGCAAACAAGTTCGCTGATGAAGCGCTATATGATATCAACTTCGACGATCTCGCGGCCCTTATATGTACCACAGTGCTTGCACATGCGGTGAGGAAGCTTGTACTCGCCACAGGTGTCGCATTCGACAACTTTAACCGGACTGAGCCGATAGTGATTGCGACGGCGACCGCGCTTCCCACGTGCAACTTTTCTCTTTGGCAGTGCGCCCATCACGTGTCTCCTTAGTGAGCCTGAGATGCCCACATTTCAAATGAAATATTGCTAAATTGCAACATAAGAGTATAACGTCTCTTGCTGGCCTGTCAATGTATGTTGCGGTAATCCTCGCGTCATTTCTTCGATGACACCCGCTCGATCTCTGCAGGTTCTTCTAGCGTTGATGGTGTATCAATGACTATCGGCTTACCGATGCTGTCCTCAGTACCTTCTTCAGGTCGGCGAGCGAGTTCAACCTCAACGTGCGAAATGCCATTGCGTACCACGCCTAGAGTCCGCATAAGCGCATCTTCCAAGTCAGATAACACATCCATCACATATTCATCAGCGTCTTGACGGACAGCTTCCGCTTCTGTGCGGCTTTGTTCAACGATGCTGGTTGCACGTGCCTGAGCAGCCTGAGTAATCGAGTCGCGTTGAATCAGTGTTTCACTCTTTTCACGCGCTAATTCGCGAATGCGTGCGGCCTCCTCGTTTGCCTGCGCGAGAACTCGTTCCCGCTCACGCATGACGCGTCGCGCCTTTTCAATCTCTTCAGGGATTGAAATACGCATCTGGTCGATTAATTCCAAAGCGCGATTTTCATCGATTACGATTTGGTCGGTTAGGGGAATATGCTTGCCAGCATTAATAATTTCCTCCAACCGGTCAAGTAGATGTTGAATATCCACGATAGACTTCCTCCCACGGATGTATGAAGTAGTCGGCGCTTATGGTCAACCCAATGCCCTTAGTACGTGCAACCACAATGCGTTTGTACGCCGATTGTGCCTTGCTCCCGCAACAATAGCGAGAGCCGCCTGAATGTATAGTTTGAATTATTGCATCATTATAAACGCGTCAATGGGAAAGTGATAGTTTACTGGTACCGCTTTCTTAGCGCGTCGCCGACATGCGCCGGAACAAAACTTGTGACATCGCCGCCGAGACTGGCAATTTCACGAACGGTGCTGCTGGCGATGTGCATGTGTTGCTCGCTCGCCATCAATGTAACGATCTCGATCTCAGGCGCCAGCCGATGGTTGGCAAGTGCCATTCGGAATTCCCATTCGAAGTCACTAAAAACGCGCAGCCCTCGGACAATGACACTTGCGCCAACCTCGCGCGCAAAGTCAACCGTTAAACCAGCATAGGGTTGAACGCTGACATTATCAAGACCACTGACAGCCTGCTCAACCAATGCAATTCGGTCTTCAAGGCTAAATACTACGGTCTTCTGTGGCTTATCGTAAACACCCATAATCAATTCATCGAACAGACGTGCGGCGCGTTCGGCAAGGTCCACATGTCCATTATGTATTGGGTTAAATGATGCTGGGAATAGTGCCTTGTAGCGCGATGGTGATGCTGGCATTAAGTATATTCGAACTTTCCGTTGTGGCTCCGTAAGGAGTACATTTTGTAATAGTCAAGCTAACCCAACCAGCAAACGCAGGCATGAGCATCTTCAGAATTTGAAACCCACTTGTGGTGCGCAGGTTACGGAGGACGGTGTGCTAACTGATATCACCCCAGGCGCGGTTACGTGACTCAACATAAGCTGCTAATTCAGGGTACCGTTGTAGGGTGGGGTCATCCTCAAACAAGTAGTACGCTTCTTGCTTCACCTGTTCGATGAAGCGGCTGTTCCCAAAAAACGCGAGCGTGTTTGGGTGTAGCTGGTAGCCGCTCTGACGCGTGCCTAAGAGATCACCTGGGCCGCGGATTTCTAGGTCCTTTTCTGCTAGCACAAACCCGTCGTTGGTCTCTTCCATAATAGCCAAACGCGGATCGCTATCAAGGAAAGACTTATCGCTTACTAACAAGCAATATCCCGCATGTTTGCCACGACCTACACGCCCGCGTAGTTGATGTAGTTGTGCTAAACCAAACCGATTGGCATTCTCGACCATCATCACACTGGCATTAGGTACGTCAATACCCACTTCTATGACGGTAGTGCTTACGAGAATATCTAATTCGTTGGCATAGAAGGCCTCCATCACGTAGTTCTTGTCGTTAGGGAGCATCCGTCCGTGTAGCAGTCCTAACCGAAGATCAGGGTAAATTGTGTGTTGTAAGCGTTCGTATTCCCCCACAGCAGACTTGGCGTCTAAGCGTTCACTGTCTTCTACAAGTGGGCAGATAATGTAAGCTTGCCGACCTTGCTCGATTTGACTACGCACGAAACCATAAGCGCGCTCGCGTTCCTTCTTTTGCAATACGCGCGTCTTGATCGGCTGGCGACCGGGTGGCAGTTCGTCGATGACCGTTAGGTCGAGGTCTGCATGTAGTGTAAGTGCCAGTGTTCTTGGAATAGGTGTCGCCGTCATCACCAGCAGATCTGGACTGTAACCATGCGCTTTCTCTCTGAGCATACCACGCTGGGTTGTACCGAAGCGATGTTGTTCATCGACTACTGCCAACCCTAAACGCGCAAACGTGACGCTTTCTTGGATCAGGGCGTGGGTTCCAACGACAACGTCAACATCGCCACTAGCTAGCCCGTCGTAGGCGTAAGCCCGTTCTTCAGCCGAAACATTCCCTGTTAATAGTGCAATGTTGACCGTGTCACCAAGCGGACCGTTTCCCAAAAGTGTAGTAATTTTGTTGAAGTGTTGTTCTGCTAGAATACTGGTAGGTGCCATTAAAGCCGATTGAACGTTGCTTTTTGCTGCTATGGTGATAGCGGTCGCGGCTACAATCGTCTTCCCACTGCCGACATCCCCTTGTAACAGCCTGTTCATCGGGCGTTCGGTCGCCATATCTAAGCGGATTGCGTCTAATGCGCGCTGTTGGGCTTCGGTTAGCTCAAAAGGTAGGCTCGCTAGAATTGCCTCAATAAAACTATCTTCGACCACTAATGATTGTCCGCCTGCGTCCTGCCAGTCGCGTCGCCTGCGCAACATCAGCAGTTGTTGAGCTAATACTTCGTCAAAGGCTAAACGATAGAGTGCCGCTTCTTTGTCCTCCCACGTATCTGGGAAGTGTGCTTGCTTGACGGCATCGCCGTAATCCATCAGATCAGCGTTTTCTCGTAGATCTAGTGGTAGCATATCAGGGAGCAGGGCGGCGTAGCGTTCGACCACCCTGTCGAGCAACTTGCGCAGTGTTTTTGCACCTAGGCCTTTCGTCAATGGATACACGGGCACGACACGTCCCGTATGCAAGGAGTCTTCTTCGAGGAGGTCAAAGTCTGGGTTGTTCATTACCAAGCGTCCATTAAATGCTTCAACCTTGCCACTGACAACGTACATTTCGCCGTCATTGAGTTGTCGTTCAACCCATGGTTGGTTAAACCAGTTTATACGGAGATAGCCAGTGTCATCCTTGAGGTAGGCCTCAACGCGTGTGCCACCGCGCAGCAGTTTGTGTGACTTAATGCGTTCTGCTATCCCAATCACGGTGGCGGTATCGGTGTCTTGTAATTGCCGAATCGTGCATAGCCGACTGTAATCATCATAGCGTCTGGGAAACAGATATAGCAGTTCCCGTATGGTTTCAACACCCAACAGAGCTAATTGTTCGGCACGTTTGTCGCCAATGCCCTTCAATGTAGTTACCGGTTGCTCTAATTCGTTCAGTAGACGAGGGTCACCAACGGCTGTGCGACCTGTTATATACTCACGCCGTTCGCGCACTGAGCGTTCCTCTTGCTGAACATCTACTGTTTTTTCTTCCTCATAGGGTTCATCAAAGCCAAACAGATCAACTTCTTCATCTTCGTCGGGTTCACCGATTCCTACATCATCCGGAGTTGCTTCTATCCGTTTACGCTGAGGCAGGGGGGCTGACTGTCGTACTTCTGTTGCTTCAATGTGATTGTTGGCGAGGCTGATGATTTCACCTAAAATGTTTGGGCGCTCATTAATATCCGCCTGCTCATAATCAATTAGTTTATCAGATATCGTATTGATTAAGGCGGTATCTTCTGCTGTTTCTGCCTTTGATTGTGCCTCGCGTGCCCAGTGAATCGAAAATCGTCCAAAGCCACCGATCACAGCATTATTTTGATAGTCTTTCTTTTGCTCAAGACTTAAGATTTTGATGAGTGTTTGTATTGAAGACGAATCCATAGACTCATGTCTAACTAACTGGCGACAAATACTTTTAGAATTTTAACATAAGTCGAGCATCAATACCCGACCAATTGTTCTATTAATCGCGTTTGGCCTCAATAAGGCCAACGCCAATGGCTGATGACCCCAATTTGGCAGTTAAGAGGGGTTCGTACAGCATAACCGGATAATGGGTACGACCAGTTTCAAGTGCCAATCGATCTTGCAGCATTCTGGTCCGGTCTCCTACACGCGTTGAAGATTGTAAAATAGCTATCTTTTCAACCTGGCTGAATTCTGCCACGAATTCCACCAGTTTATCGATGGCTTGAGAGTGTGTCCGAGCCTTTTCCATCGTGATAAATTCGCCATCCTCAATTGTGATCAACGGCTTGATTTCTAACATCGCTCCCAAGATGGACTGCGTTTTTTCAAGTAGGCCAATGCGTTCGATGTAGTCAAGCGAATCGACATAAAACACACAATACAGTCTTGAAGCTACGAAGCGGGCCTCACGCTCAATTTCTTCGATGCCCAAACCTTCCTTGGCGGATTGCATCAGGCTTTCAACCATGTACGCTTGGCAGACGGAGGTCGTCCCAGAGTCAATTAAGGCGATCTCGCAGCGACCAAGATAACTGCCCGCTGCTGCTTTCGCATTCGCAAACGACTGCGAAAAGTGCTTAGAATTTGTGACAATGCAGATGCGCCGACTTTTGCCCGCCACCCGCTTGATGACCTCTACATAGTCTTGTACGGTAGGGGCAGTGACAGAAGGGAATTCTGAGTGTTGTTGAACACGCCGAAACATTTCTTCTGCATCTATATTGACACCATCGAGATGCGTAGATTTCCCAAGCTGCACCCGCATCGGCACAATCTTTATAGGGTTGTCCTCCACGAAATTTTTATCATCAAAACGAGCGCTGCTGTCGGTGATAAACCAGATCTTAGACATTACTCAACGCCAATAATGTAGTGATAGTGAGATTGTCCGCCTGTGGCTAGCTCAATTTCCTGCTCTTGATACCGCTCTGAAATGACTGTGATCATCTCCAAGGCTTCAGCATCACTGATTTCAGCACCGCGGTATAGCGTAATGATTTCACTGTCTTCAGAGGCCATTGTATCCAAGAGTCTCAGCACGACGCGCTCAGTGCTGTCGTCTGCTATGATTAACTTGCCGTTATGCAGGCCAATTGCCTGCCCCTTGCGGACTTCGACGCCATCAATGTTAGCATCGCGCACGCCAATGGTAACTTCACCCGACTCAACATAATCGAGAGCTTCAATCATAGCTTCCACGACGGCATCAAGATCATCTCCGGTGAGCGCAAATAATGCACTAGCTCCCTGTGGAATTGTCCGGCTTGGTACGACGGCAACTTGTTTACCGCTGCCTTCATCTGCTGCCTTTTGCGCCGCCATTAGAATGTTTTTATTATTCGGTAGAATAATTATTTTATCAGTGTTTAGCCTGTTAATTCCGTCCAGAATATCTCCCGTGCTGGGGTTCATAGTCTGCCCACCACTGATGACTAATGCGGCACCTAAGTTGTAAAAGATATTGGCTAACTCAATACTGGGTGCCACCGCAATGACCGCAATCGACCCGGGTTCGATCTCCGGCGGCTCAATTGCTTTGACACTGGGTTGCTGTTGTGTAACCAAGTCTTCATATTGCTCCTGCATATTTTCGACGACGACATCCAGCAAAGTGCCACGTTGAGCCCCGTAACTAATTGGAACACCCGGATCGTGCACGTGAATGTGCACTTTGATGAGCGTTTCATCGCCAACAATCAGGCCGCTGTCTCCCATGGCTTCTATATCACGCCGGACTGTGGCAACATCTAGTCCGATGCCCTTCAACAAGAATTGAACGTCGTAACCATAGTCAGAATCGTCATCGTCCATCACGTGTTGTTGCGCACCCGATAAACTCGGCGATGAGTCAGTCACCGCAGCAAGCCTTTGCCCCGTTAGCCGCATAAGCATACCCTGCAGCACGTATGCCAACCCCATTCCGCCTGAGTCTACAACGCCTGCCTCTTTCAGAACGGGGAGTTGTTCAGGTGTCCGCTCGACTGACGCCTGTGCCTGCTCGACAATGTAGCTCATTAAGCTATTGAAATTAGCGTTGTTATCAACGTTTGTTTGCACTGCTTCCGATACCTCGCGAATGACGGTCAAAACAGTACCTTCGACGGGTTCTTGTACAGCGCCATACGCAACTCGTGTCGCTTCTTCGAGGCATACTTTGATGTCAGCCGGTGTAAAGGTAGGTTTATGGCTAAGTGCATTCGAAATCCCGCGCCACAACTGTGATAGGATAACCCCCGAGTTGCCGCGTGCACCCATCAGAGCGCCATTGTAAAGTGCTCTCGCCACTTTGCTGGCATCTGTTTCCTCGGAGTTTGCTACCTCGCGGTAGGCGCTGCGCATGGTAAGCAGCATATTAGTACCGGTATCGCCATCAGGTACTGGGAACACATTGAGATCGTTGACATGCTGATGGTTTTCTTCCAGCCATGCGAGCCCGGCTTCTGCCATGCGTTTGAGGCCCTGCCCATCACAGGTAGCACTGGTCGCTTCATTCATGGTCATACGTGGTTAAATTCTCCATACAGTAACAGTTGAACCCCATATCTGGGTGGGGTAAGTGAGTGAGGAAACAGTGATAGTGTTCGCTATTCTTGAATTCCCTGAACATAGACGTTTACACGGTGTACTGGGATGCCGACGTACTTTTCAACGTGGAAGCGCACCGTCTCGATGACACTTTCAGCTATCGATGAGATGTTGGTGCCAAACTGCACAATGATGTAGATATCAATGATAAGTTTCTTATCGATATATAGCACCATAATCCCGTCGTTAGGGTCTCGGGTGAGGGCCGCAGCCAGTTCGCCGAGCGGCGTTCGCCGTGCCATGCCTACCACACCGTAGCTTTTCATCAAGGCTTGGCTGGCAACACTTGCAATGGCTAGCGGCGAGATAAAGACTGAACCTATTTTTTCTTCAGTGTTTTCCAAACTACGCTCCTGCTGCGGCTGCCCGCATTCTAAGCTGCACAACGGCTTCTGCTGCGGAAAGTGTATTGTTGAAGATCGTGCTGCCCGCAATCAGTAAATTGCCACCGTGCTGTACAATCTTGGCGGCGTTATCCAGCGTCACGCCGCCGTCAACGCCAACGTCAACGCTGGGGCTGCGCTCATCGATCCATTCTCTGACCGTCTTCAAGCGATGGTAAGCTGATTCAATGAAGACCTGCCCCCCAAACCCCGGGTTAACTGTCATCATTAATACTAAATCAACATTTTCAAAGATTGGCTCCAGCGCCGTCAGTGGTGTGCCAGGGTTAATTGCTACCCCTGCGCGTAAATTAAGCGCCCTAATTTCCTCTAGATTGCGGTGGATATGTGGGCAAGTCTCCACATGAATTGTTAACGAATCAGCTCCAGCTTGGGCGAAGTCCTCGAAGTAGCGTTGAGGTTGTTCGATCATCAAATGGACATCGAGCGGTTTGGTGGCTGTTCGCTTAATAGCCTGGACGATGAACGGGCCCATGGTAATATTTGGTACAAAGTGACCATCCATCACATCAATATGAATGACATCTGCGCCACCATGTTCGGCCTGTTCAATTTCCTCACCAAGTTTGGTAAAGTCCGCCGATAGTACAGACGGTGATATTTTTAGTGCCATGTTTTTCTGGGGGTGCCGACCAATAAAGCTTACAAAGTGTAGCATGCCGAGTAAGCCATATGCAATAGCTGATAGAATAACAAACCGTCTATATGTACTGAATTCACAAGGAGCTGTCTATGTCATCTAGGGCCAAGGTAACAATCTATTCTGATGGAGGGGCTGACCCAAACCCTGGGGCTGGTGGGTGGGGTGTCGTTCTAATCCACGAGGCATCTGGCGCTGTCCGCGAATTAAGCGCGGGCGTGCCAAACACGACGAATAATCGGATGGAACTGATGGCAGCCATCGAAGCGCTGCGGGCGTTGAAGCAGCCTTGCGATATTGAGTTTTATACTGACTCTGAATACCTGCGGCGGGGCGTTGTTGAATGGATGAGTGGTTGGAAGAAAAGGGGCTGGCGCAAAAGCAACAATGACCCCGTACTCAATGCCGATCTTTGGCGAGCCCTTGAGCAAGAGTTGGGTCGGCACCAAATTCAATGGCATTGGGTTAAGGGTCATGCTGGTGACGAATACAACGAACGAGCCGACCAACTTGCTACCGCCGCTATTCGCCAGCAGGAGCAACCTATAAGACGCGATGCAACAGATTTCGAAGCGTATATTCTTGTCAGCGCGCGGGGCAATGAAGGATTTTGGGGCGTTCTTCACCGCGCGTCTGACGGCAAGGAAGAAATCTACTGGGATTCTGTACCGAAGACATCCGTCAACCGCCTGCTGCTGTTGGCGACATTCAACGCACTGCTGGCAACGCCAGATGAGGCTTCATTAACGATCTTCACGACCGCAGACTATTTGCGTAACGGGGCCACAAAGTGGGTCAAAGCCTGGGTTAAACGTGGCTGGACGACCAAAGCGGGCAGCCCAGTCGCAAACGCTGACATTTGGCAGGAAATCATCGATCTAATGCGTCAGCGCCGAGTCACGTTTCCATCAGTTAAGCTGGAAGATATGCAGGTAGAATTTGAAGATGTTGCCGAGCGTGTCCGCGAGGTCATTCAAGCGGAGATGGCACAACAAGCTGGTGACGATGAGTCGCTCAGATGGGCTGAATAAGGCCATCATCACCTTTGAGAACAGCAGCCTTTAGCTGACCGCAGCCTGCATTAATGTCAATCCCGCGTCGAACGCGGATTGTTGTTGGGACACCATATGATTCAACGATATCAACAAAAGCCTGTACCCGTTCGGGGTCAGGTTTGTCTCCTGCATATCCTTCTGTTGGATTTAACGGAATTACATTGACGTGACACAGCATACCCTGAAGCAGTCGACCCAAGCGGTGGGCCTGCTTTGGTTGGTCATTTTCATTGGCGATCAAAGCCCACTCGAAAGTGACTCGTCGGTTTGTCTTGCCAATGTAATTTTGAACCGCTGTAAGTAATTGGCCAATATCATAGCGCTTGTTGACGGGTAGCAGCGCCGACCGCTCGCCGTCCTCTGAGGCGTGAAGACTAATTGCCAGCCTAACCTGAAGCCCCTCATCAGCAAACTTTTCGATGGCTGGCACGAGCCCAACTGTACTGACGGTGATATGTCGCTGACCAATGCCAAAACTATCCGGGTCTGTTAGCCGGTGAAGCGCTGCAACCGTTGCATCATAGTTGTGAAAGGGTTCACCCATGCCCATCAGGACGACATTACTCAGGCGCTCGCCATCGGCTTCGAGTGTGCGAGCGACAATCATCGCTTGCTCAAGGATTTCACCAGTTGTCAGGTTTCGGCTGAAGCCCATCTGGCCTGTTGCACAGAACACGCAGCCCATCGCACAGCCTGCTTGGGTCGAGATGCATGCTGTGCGGCGCTGGTCATCATAGGCCATCAGCACTGTTTCGATCAGTTGCCCATCTGGTAAACGCAGTAGATATTTAATTGTTTCGCCGTCCGATGACTTGATCTCGGTAACTGGTTGCAGTGTCGTGATTTCCGCTTGTTCGCTCAATTTCTGGCGTAAGTCTTTTGGCATATTGTGCATCTGGTCGAAGCTGCTTGCCTTATGTGCGTACAGCCACGTCCATAGCTGGTCTGCCCGGAAGCGCGGAAACCCCCAACTAGTAATGACATCTTCCAATTCAAGCTTCGTGTAATCTAATAGATTCATCGAAAGTTGCGGTCAGCTTTCTGCAGTGCGTCACTGAGATGATGAAGGTCATTGAAGATGAAGTCCGGCTTATAGTCAGATTGCACAACGTCTTTGATCGTAGTCGCACCGCCCATCATCAGGATTGTCCCGATCTTAGCTTTGACCCCACCTAGAATGTCAGTCTCAAGTCGGTCTCCTACGACTGCGGTTGTTGCAGGGTCTGCCTGTAATGCTGCCATCGCATCTTCAAAAATGCCAGCTTCTGGCTTACCCAATACGATTGGGTCGCGATCTGTTGTTGCGATCAAGCCAACGACAATCATTCCGGTGCCGGGTGCAATGCCATGTGGTGTTGGCAGGCCAACATCCGTGTTTGTCGCAATGAAGTCAGCGCCACGCTCCCGGATCAGGTGTGTCGCAACCTTCGCCTTTGCGTAACTGAACTGTCGATCCATGCCAACCACAACGGCATTAACCTGCTCTGCAGGTTCCTGCTCGCCTGTATAGACCGTCAGGCCTTGCGCTTCGAGCATGCCGATCAATGGGGTTTCTCCAATGACGTAAAACGATGAACTCTTACCAAATAGTTCTGGAAGGCGTTTCGCCGTTACCGTTGCACTCGAGAAGACTTGCTCTTCACGGGTATCGATGCCAAACCCTGCTAGTTTTTCCATAATCATTGACCGTGTTTTCGCGGCATTGTTCGTAACCACGGCCCAATTAATGCTGCGTTCCGCGATGGCTGCGAAAAAGCGCTCCACGCCGGGTGCCGGCTGGTCTATGAAGTACAGTACGCCATCGCCATCGAGTAAGAGTGTGCGAATGTCTTTTAGCTCCATATCGTTGATTATACCTTGCTCTGGTGGAGGATGACTGCTTTCTATCACACGCAGCACCGAAAACCGGTGTTTGAAGCATGGGTCATCAATAGTTATCCTTATATTGTCGCTTCTTGTAAATGATTAGTAGCTTAAAGGATTGCATATATGGACGCTAATATATTAAGCGATAGGCAGATAGAGACATCTGTTAAGCCGCCATTTGATGCTAATGTGTTTTTCAACGTGACTGAATTGAAGCAGCCAGTTTTAATTCTAGGCTTATCGTTATTAGGAGGGGTCGGCGCTGATCTGCTGCTGCTCGGCAAACCCGTGGGGGTTTCATACCCCTTGGCCTATGGTTTGTTTGCCGCGCTATTAATGATCGCCGTCACGAAAGAAGGACGGCGTGTCACGCAGTCTAATCTTTGGTTGCTACTTGCTGCGCTGCTGCTTGCCACGATGAGCGTCGTCCGTGCGGCTCCATTTGTCCGTACCCTCAATATTCTTGGTAGCCTTGGTTTTGGTATTCTATTTGTGCGTGGTGTGGTTGGGCGTCCTGTTTCATCCCAAAACTTCGGTGACTACCTGCGTGATGCAGTCTATGCTGGCCTCGGCTGGTTTCCGATCACGTTTCCCTTCCTCGTCTCCGTCGGTGCGCATCTTAAACAGATCCAAGTAACTAAGAGTCCCACCTTCAGAAAGGTGTTGACTGGACTCTTGCTAACTATTCCCTTGTTAATCATCTTTACGACGTTATTTGCCGCTGCTGATTTGATCTTTGGGGGTATGGTTCGTTCTGCACTTGAGGCACTCTACATCGAAAACTTGCTCGGTCATATCGTGTTATCTTGGGCAATCTCATGGTTGTTTACCGGTCTGATTGTCTTCGCCGTTACCCGTAATGATGAACAACTAGAACCACTGCCCCATACGGAGCGGCAGTTGAAGCGTTTTCGCGTGCTCGGGTCAATTGAATCAAGCATGGTGCTTTTTAGCGTGAATGGTTTGTTCGTGCTGTTTGTCGCCGTTCAGTTTGCCGCCCTGTTTGGCGGGCAGGGCTTCATTGAGGCCCGTGGTCTTACTTACTCTGAATACGCCCGCAGAGGCTTCTTTGAACTTGTAACTGTTGCCGTCATCGTGATGGGGCTGATCCTCCTGCTTGATCTTTTCACAAAGCGCGAAAGCGGGATCTCACAGAGGGTGTTTCTAACCGGTTGCACGCTGCTGGTTGCGATGACCGTGGTGGTTTTAGCATCCGCCTTTCAGCGGATGGCCCTGTATGAACGGGCCTTCGGGTTCACGCAATTACGCATCTTGACTCATATCTTTATAGTGTGGCTTGCAATTATGCTTAGCGCTTTTCTGATGATGTTGTACCAGAAGCGAACGTATATGTTTGCAACTGGTTTAGTTATCGGCACGCTGGCTTATATCATGACATTGAATGTTATTAACCCGGAAGCATTTGTCGCCCGTCAGAACGTGCTGCGCTACGAGTCAGGCGACATGTTGGACGTTGAATATACTGATCAATTATCAGCCGACGCCGTCCCTGTGCTTGTTGCCTTGTTGGAAGACGATGATGCGCGCGATGCAGTCGGCCCTTGGTTGGCTTGGCGCTTGCATCAATTGGATCGGCGGCAGGAAAATTATCAATGGCCTGCTTACCATGTCAGCATTAATCGGGCTTATAGCCTCCTGGACGCTGAGCGGGAGGTGCTTGACACATTCGATCTTAGTGCTCGCTATGCGCATCCCGAAATACAATCACGTTGAAGCCACGAATATATTCCGGCAGGCAATACCATCTAAGATACTATCAGCCTAACGGGATAGAAACGATGATAATGGGAACGGACTTCAATTAATGACTGCTACACAAGCCAAATCTATGCTAAAGCGCTTGCCATGGATTATAGGGCTGACAATCATCGGGTTAATTATCGTTTTCTCAATAACGGGCTTTCTGATTAGCGCTAATACGGCCCGAGACAGCTTCCAGCGGGAGCGCCAGCCCATTGAGGGTACCCCGGCAGATTTTGGCGCGACTGACTGGGAAGACGTCACGCTAACAACGCCGGACGACATTACGCTTGAGGGTTGGGTCGTTCCATCAAAAAATGGTGCGTTTATTATTTTGGCACATGGACATGGTGGAAACCGTGAAGCGATGAATGAGGTGGCTGCCATGTTCCTTGATGAAGGCTATGGTCTGGCTATGTTTGACTTCCGCGCTCACGGTGAAAGCTCAGGCGATATATCGACCATTGGTGGTAAAGAAGTTACCGATCTTATAACAATTCTTGACTACGTCGATGCTCGTGATGACAGTGAGCCAGAGCGTATTGGTGCGGTTGGCTTTTCCATGGGGGCCGCCACCGTAGCCCAAACTGCTGCCATCGATGATCGGATTGCTGTGGTCAGCGTGGAAGCATCATTTACCTCTCTACGAGAGGTGCTGTTGCACCGTGCTGCTGTGTTAGGCCCCATCTCGCAGGCAGCGACCCTGATAGTGGCAAATAATCTCGGCCTCGACCCTGATGGGGTGCAGATTGCTTCCGCGCTTTGTGACATAAGCCCTCGACCAGTGTACTTAGTCTATGGTAACGCTGATGTAACAATGTTCCCGGATACAGCCCAGCAAATGGATGCCGCCTCATGTGAACCTTCCGAATTATGGGTTGTCAATGACCTCCAGCATAATCAGGCGATTACGCTGAGCCCGGAAGAATACGAAGACCGAATTCTGCCATTCTTCGCTGAAGCGTTACTAGTTGACTGATGCAATGGTGCCAAAAACACCAAAGTGTTAGACGTGCTATACTCCGCAAAGAAAAGTTATTTCAGATCGAAAGTTGCTATAGATGCGTCGGTTTCTCAAAGTTTCTCGAATTAACCCGATAGTATATGTTGCTTTTGCCTTAAACATCCCCCTCGTATTTTTGCTGTTGCTGAATCCAGTGCTTAACGCGGCAGCAGTTGACATATCTGGCGAGGTTGTCGACCACGATGAACCTGATGGTGTTCAGCTATCGGACGTTATTTTGTATGATACGCTGCCAGCCGCTTTTACTATCCCTGATGGGCGTGTAGCATATTTTACTGAGGTGGCATGGACGAAAAATCCGCTCAGTTATCGTTTCTTGAACTGTCCGCTCGCGGAGCAACTTGACTGTGACAATGTACACCAAGTGATGAGAGATGCAATGGAAGCTTGGGATAACATATCGGGTATAACGCTGGTAGAAACAGACGGACCTGCCGACATCAACGTGGTTTTTCAATATGATCAGGAAACTCAATTTTTCCCCGATGGACCCGGCGGTATCCTTGGGTTGACTTACTTCCCATACCCAGATATTGGTGAATTGGGGGGGGATGTTGCCTTTGATGGTACCGAGTTTTGGTATATTGATAACGTCACAAACCCAGAGGTACAGGTACATCTACCAACAGTTGCCATGCATGAATTCGGTCATGCGCTTGGGTTAAATCACTCAGCAGACTTTGACGCGCTCATGTGGGCGGAATATACTGGCCCACGCTCGATGACCTCTGATGATGTCGCTGGCATGCAGGCTCTATATGGGCAGCCAAGCCCAGACGAACCTCAACCAGAAGCGCCAGTTCCAGAGCCAACGCCTATCCCAACTGAGCCAAGTGGTGTAACCCTGACGGCTGTCACGCAAGTAAATCTGAGAATTCGCAGCATTCCGAACCAGACCGGTGCCGTCCTTGATCTCCTTCCGCCTGCAACACCTGTCCCAGCCATTGGTCGTAACAATGTTTCTGACTGGGTGTTGGTTTCTTTTAATGGAATTCAAGGCTGGGTATCTGGGGACTTCATTACATTGGATGGCGATCTTTCAAGTTTGCCGGTCGCAGATGGCACACAGCCCACACAGCCCGCACCACCGTCCGACGATCTGCCCAGTGAACCCGGTGATGTCCCCCTAGGTGATGTTCTCGCCAACACCAATCAAAGTGCCATCCGCGTTCGCATCGGCCCAGGTCTTGACTTTTCGCAGGTTGCTTTGCTTGACCCACAGACGTTAGTACCGGTGATTGGCGTTAGCACTTCGGGTGAGTGGCTTTTTGTAGAGTATGAACTGGGGCAGCGTGGGTGGATTGCTGCTTGGACAGTGACAATAGAAGGCAACATCAGTCAGGTGCCCGTCATTCAATAGAATGATCGAATAATCAAGCCGTAACAATCGCAGCCACACCTTCACTTAGGTGTGAGTGTTTCCGTTTTTCTGAAGTTTGTTACAACTTGACTTCCGACTAAAGCGTAGAAACCCTTAGAAGCATAATTAATACGTCTAGATGCAATAACTTTGTGAACGACACATTTAAATATAATCCCATTGGTTTGCCACAATGGCAGCCAACTCGACGTCAAAAGCTACTCACTATCCTAGCTCATCTATCGGCAGTATTGGCTTTCGTTGGCAGTTTACCGACGGGGGGGCTGGGGTTGCTGTTTTTTCCGTTTATTCCCGCGATTATCTATTGGCGCACGCGTGATGTTGACTACTATGTTGAACACCACGCGCTGCAAGCAACAGCCTTAAGCACTATGTTGACACTTGGTTTGCTCGCTTATATTGTTACTGGAATGGTCGGTCTGACCGTACTATGGATCGTGATTGCCGCACTTTGCACTATATTGATTGGCGTTGTGCTGATTCCAATAGGGTTAATTATCACCATAGTGTTTCCGATCACAGTTCTCATTTATCCATTGGTATTAACTACTTACGGCATTGTCGCTATATCGAATGCCTCACAAGGGAAATCGTACCGTTACCCTTACTTTGGTGCCTGGGCGAATCGGCAGCGTGTTCTGGCTATGGTCGCTCGTGACCGTGGGCATATGCCATCCTCTGGGTAATGTGTTTTCGTGTCAAATTTTCAAGCAGCAAATGCTTGCCAAGCAAGCTAGCTTGGACTATTGTGGTATTGAGTTAAGTAGTCGTGATTATGGTCGATGTTTTGCCTTTCTCTAACAAGAGTATTGCTTGCCTAAGCAATACCGTGTCGCCAGAATAATAAAAAGTAATGTACCATTCGGCTGAATGTAGAAGCTATTTGGTGGGCGGGCTTCACGGCCATATGGCTGGACAATAGAAAGGAACAAGTTTGAGTTCTATAGGTGCATTTACGTTTGTACTCCACAGTCATCTCCCTTACGCGCGCATGGCGGGGCGTTGGCCACACGGCGAGGAATGGATTCACGAAGCTGCCTCTGAGACCTACATCCCGCTGCTTAACGCTTTACACGATCTCAAAGAAAAGGGCACTGACTTTCATCTCACTATTGGTCTAACCCCTATCCTCGTTGAACAGCTTGCTGACCTAGATGTGCTGCGAAACTTCAGTCTATATCTTGATGAAAAGATTGAAGCCGCGGAGAAGGATATTTTGCGTTTTGAAAATCCGCAAGCTTATCTCCTAGCACAAGAGGGTGATCTTAAAACAGAAGCTACTGTAGATGAACTGCCCGCTGACCCTGAAGCTGACGATGATGAAAAAGATGAAGAAGCTGCAGTAGCGAAAGCCCCTGAACAGGACGTGCGTAGCAAGCTTGAGAAGACGCTGCAAACAGACTTGCATATGGCATACCTCGCAAAATGGTACCGTGATTGGTTCCAACATATTAAAGACAGCTTCGAGCAGCGCTATTCAGGTGATATGGTTCAGGCTTTTAGAAGGCTTCAGGATGACGGCTATATAGAGATTATTACCTGTGGTGCCACACATGGTTACCTACCTCTACTTGGGCGCGACTCCGCCGTTTATGCTCAAGTCAAGGTGGGAGTGGAAGCCTACAAGCGCCATTTTGGCTGTGCCCCTCGCGCCATGTGGCTCCCTGAATGCGCTTATCGGCCTGCTTACCTGACGAATAACGGCAAGCTCCGGCCTGGTATCGAGCATTTCCTACAGCAAAACGGTATCAAGCTGTTTTTTAGTGAAACGCACACTATTGAAGGTGGCGTCCCGGTTGGTGTTGCTGCGGGTGATGCAATTGGACCATATGGCGAAATCAAACGGCGCTATGTTATACCAATACAGCAACAGATTGCACCACGCTCTACAACCACTTACCGTCCTTATTATGTATCAGATACGGCTTCGGGACAGCAACCGGAACAGCACTCAAGTGTCTCTGTGATTGGACGCGATAACCGCACTGGGATGCAGGTGTGGTCGGCGGAGTGGGGCTACCCTGGCGACTTTGACTATCGTGAGTTTCACAAGAAAGATGCCGTCTCAGGGTTACAATACTGGCGTGTGACGGGAAGCAAGGTCAGCTTGGGGGATAAAGACGCGTATCACCCAGACTGGGCTGAACATAAAGTTTCCGAGCATGCTCGGCATTTTGCAGAACTCGTTGCTGATCGTATTCGCGAGCAATCTGAGGCTACCAGTGACTATGGCTTGGTTGCGTCTAATTACGATACCGAACTCTTTGGTCATTGGTGGTTCGAGGGTGTTGAGTGGATTAAGCAAGTGCTCCAGCATCTGTCAGCAGACCCTCAAGTAGAGCTAACCAGCGCTAGCGATTTTTTAGCGAAACATCCGCCAAACCAAGTGCTGCATATTCCTGAAGGTTCCTGGGGCGCAGGTGGTACACATTGGACCTGGGATAACCACGATACACACTGGATGTGGAAACCAATCCACCGAGCCGAGGCTCGTATGGAAGCCCTTGCGAATAAATATAGTCAGTCACCCCCATCTGAAGATGAACTTGCCGTTCTAAAACAAGCGGCACGGGAGCTACTTTTGTTAGAATCTAGTGACTGGCCATTTTTGGTGACGACTGGGCAAGCGAAGGAATACGCCATTCAACGCTTCACGCGTCACGTAGACCGTTTTGACGCGCTTGCCACATCGATTGAGCAAGGTCAGCCTGACCGTCAACTGGCAGACGAAATGTACGAGGTTGATAAGATTTACCCGCACATTGATTTTCGCTGGTATGCACAACGCGAGTAAGATCAGCGCACTTGGATAGAGAAAGTTACAAACACAGAAAGCGAATTCGTGAACATTTTTCACTTCTCCGCAGAATGTGCGCCAATTGTTAAAGTTGGGGGCTTAGCAGATGTTGTTGGGTCATTGCCACAAGCGCTCAAACATGATGGGAATGATGTCCGTGTGGTTATGCCGCACCACGGGGTCATAGTTGACAGCCAGCATGAGATCAAACCCTTAGCAGGCTTTACGATGCAGTGGAATGGTGCCCCGACCCGTGTACAGATTGCATCTACTGAAAAATATGGCTTCACCATCTATCTGCTGCGGGCTTTTCCTTACTTTCAGCCAAACGAGCAATTTATATATCATGCTGATCAGGGTATCGACGTCGGTCGGTACCTATTTTTTTCTATGGCGGCATTGGTATGGGTTCGTCGACTCTGTGAAGACGAGGGGATAAGCCCACATATTCTGCATACCCATGACTGGCATGTGGGTACACTGCCATACTTGCTGCGACGTGTCTTCTCCAGTGATCTCGCGCTGCACAGGGCCGCTGTTGTGCAATCCATCCATAACGTCAAGTACCAAGGGTACGGCGTTGGATGGCACATAAAGCGTGCTGGTTTGCCGCCTATTGATCATCCACTGCTGCATAGTATGGGCCTAGCTGATAACTGCCTAGCTATCGGGCTGACTTATACAACCGTTATATCGACGGTAAGCCCCCGTTATGCCCAAGAAATCGTCTATGAAGGTATGGATTACGGTCTTGCTGGACTGCTGCACACACGCCAAAGTCAGTTTATTGGCATTGTTAATGGCATCGATACCCTCACTTGGGATCCAACAACGTCGCAGCATATCCAGCAGCAATTTAGCAGCCTAACCCTGCACCAACGTCAACTGAACAAAACAGCGCTTCAACGTGAGCTGGGTTTACCAGAGCGCCTAGATGTGCCTTTGATCGGAATGGTAAGTCGGCTGACGGAGCAAAAGGGAATCGATATTGCTCTCCCGGCCATTGGTGATCTACTAAACACACAGGATGTACAGTTCGTTCTGTTAGGTACGGGCGCTTATCATTATGAGGCAGGCTTCCGGCAGATGGGTGAATACTTTCCGGATAGAGCATCGATCAATCTGACGTTCAGTGTGCCGCTATCTGAGCGTATTTATGCTGGCATCGATGTCTTCGTAATGCCATCACACTTTGAGCCTTGTGGCATTGGTCAGATGTTAGCCATGCGTTACGGTGCTATTCCTGTGGTTCGGGCGACAGGTGGCTTGGTTGATACGGTTACGCCTGACGTAGGGTTTCACTTTCGAGATTACCATCCTAGTGCTCTAGATGACGCTCTTAATCGTGCGTTAAACATTTATCGCAACAATAAGGATGTGTGGCTGGCACGACAAAAACGGGCCATGTTAACGGACCTCTCATGGGCACAGTCCGCTAATCGCTACATCGATCTCTATCAGCGTGCAATCGATGTGCACCAGCAATACACTATTTAACCATACTTTAGCTGCCAACCGAAGCGATCAGCCACGCTGATAACGTCATGCGCGGCGTAATATCTATGGAGTTTCCGCAGGTATGTTGCCTATGAAAGTCGTTATCACGCTGGCCTGCGTCAAAGAATAAACGTGATTTAGGAAAGGTTTTCTCATGCAAACTCGTGCCGTTATCCTCGCCGGTGGTCGTGGTACACGCCTTAAGGTGCTCACCAACAAGCGGGCTAAGCCTGCTGTGCCGTTCGCTGGCAAATACCGCATCATTGACTATGCTCTGTCGAACTGCGTTAACTCGGGTATTTTTGATGTCATGGTGTTGACACAATACCGACCACACTCGCTCAACGATCACATTAGTAAAGGCCGCCCTTGGGACCTTGACCGCTCTTTCAGCGGTGGTGTGCAACTACTACAACCCTTTACTGGTATGAAAGACGCTGACTGGTACAGCGGCACAGCAGATGCCGTCTATCAGAATATGAACTTTATCCGCGAGCGTGGTGGAGACTATGTCCTAATCCTTTCTGGTGACCATGTTTACCGCATGAACTATGCTCGTTTAATTGATTACCATCGTAAACACAATGCTGATGCAACTGTGTGCACCATTGATGTTCCGCTAGAAGATGCTTCTCGTTTTGGCATTCTAAGTGTTAAAGACAGTGGTGAAGTTGCCTCATTCATCGAAAAACCTAAAGAGCCACCTGGAACTTTAGCTTCAATGGGTGTTTATCTGTTCAATATGGAAGTATTGAATGATGTTCTCGAATATGATGCACAGCGCAAAACGTCGGCACACGACTTCGGGAAAGATATTATCCCCAGGATGATCGAAGGCGAAAAGCGTGTCTTCGCATATAAATTTGATGACTATTGGGTAGACGTCGGAACGGTCGACTCGTATTGGTCGACCCACATGGAGCTTCTCAACAATCCGCCTCCGCTCGATATGAACGACCGTGGTTGGATCATCCATACGCGCTCAGAGGAGCGCCCCCCAGTTCGTATTGAAACGGGTGCAAAGGTCAGCGATAGTCTAATTACGGACGGCTCAGTGATTGCCAGTGGGGCAGTCGTTGAACGTTCAGTATTGTCACCAGGGGTGTATGTGGGTCCGAACGCCGTTGTTCGTGACTCCGTCATCATGACGGATACCTACATTGAGGCGGGCGCTGTGGTTCAACGTGCCGTTATCGATAAAATCTGTGTTATCGGTCACAATGTTCAGGTAGGGGGAGTAGATGACTCAGCCGAAGGTCATGGCATCGTTATAATTGGTAAGGATGCGCACTTGCCAACGGGGATGAAAGTCGGGGCAGGTGCCATCATTGGTTCTGACCTAAGGCCCGAAGACTTTGACACACTTGAGATCCCGGTTGACGGCTATGTACACTCCGGGGTAATTCGCTTGACTGGCCAGCCGATACGTTAAAAAATCACCAGACTAAAACGTCACCAAAAGGGGGGATGTCGTTTCATGAGCAAGCACAACTTTATTGCGGTGCACTGCCACTACTACCAGCCACCACGGGGAAATCCACTAAGTGGCGAAGTGCTGATAGAGCCGTCTGCTGCACCGTACAATAACTGGAATGAGCGCATTACGGCTGAATGCTACGAGCCCAATGTGCGGCTAGGTAATGTCAACAACGTCTCATTCAATCTAGGAGAGAGTCTTGCCGCATGGCTTGAAGTAAATGCTGAAGCGACGTACCAAGGCCTTTTAGAAGCTGATAAGTACAACATTCAGACGAAACAAGTCGGGAATGGCATTGGTCAACCAATGCATCACACAATCTTGCCGCTTTCCCGGCGGGAAGACGCTGTTACGCAGGTCAAATGGGGGCAGCAAGTCTTTGCGCATCGCTTTGGTCGACCGACAAAGGGCATGTGGCTTCCAGAAATGGCCGTCAACATAGACACACTCAATGTACTTTATGAACAAGGCATTACTTGGACAATATTGACGGATAGCCAAATCGTTGATAAGCCAGTGGGTGGTGGCCCTTTCTGGGTCGATCTCGATAATGATCGGCGGATCAAAGTATTTGTCCGCGATGAGCATTTGTCGAACCAGTTGGCTTTCAACCTTGGGCACCTCGGCGGTGCTGGACGTTGGGCACGGAATGTGCTTTCGCCCTACCGCCAGGAGACTGGCCCACTCACCTTGATCGCATCCGATGGTGAAACCTTTGGACATCATTGGAAAGGTGAGGAACACTTTCTGCACTGGTTGCTAAGTTATGAGGCAAAAGCTGCTGGTTATGAAGTGGTCACACTGGCACAGTACATGGAGATGATTGAGCCAGTTTCTACAGTGACGATCAAAGAAGATACTGCTTGGAGTTCAGGCTATGGTCTGGCTCGCTGGGCGACGGGCTCACCAGATACTCCCGGTGACTCCTCGTGGAAGGGGGCCGTCCGCCGTGCGATGGATAATCTACGCGCTGAAATTGACAGCATCTATCAGTCGGAGGTCAAGCGAGTCGACTCCAGTGTTGAGCCAATTAACCTACGTGATGCATATATTCGGGTGGTATTAGATGAAACTCCAGAAGAGGTGTTCCTTAAGACACAAGAGCTAGAAATTGACAAATCTGAAGATGAACAACGGCTGCTTCAGCTGGTTCAAGCACAGTATTATCGGCAGCGTATGTATTCAAGTTGTGCCTTCTTTTTCGCTGACCTAGATGACCTAAGCACCCGTTACGGAATTGCTAGTGCGGCAAAAGCCCTCAGCCTGGTGAACGAGGCGACATCCAATAACCTAGAGGCCGACTTCAAATCTGATTTACGAATTGCAACTGGGGTTGACCAAGAAGGTAATACATATAATGGGGCAGATATTTACGACGAAGTAATCGCAGAGATGGAAGCCTAGAGTGATGCTGACCTTTGCCCATCTCTATCTCTGAAGACAGAGCCGATCAACCCTAATATACCCAATCAGAAAATAGGAGCGGAATCCGAGACATTTCCGGTACAAGATACTCATCATAGTAATCAACTGATGGGGCGAAGATCATCGTATATGGGTGGGCATAATCTATCACTAGGGGTTGCCCATCATCAGGATGATACCCCAGTTCCGCTGGCCACGAATGTGGCTGTGGATCGTGCGGTAATGTGCCGCCTTCATAGAACGAAAGCAGCATGAAGTCTATGGGTACCCACTGTTCACCGATGAGCGTCCCCAAGACTGTGTAATAAGGTGTGCCTGTCAAAAAACCTGCACGCCAGTCACTATCTCTCCTGTAGTAGACTGTTGGATCTTGGTAGTAAAAACCAAAAACCGCTACTCGCTCTCTCGGAATGCCCAGCATTAACAGCAGTGCAGCCGGGGCAAAACTAGCCGTCGTCGGATGGGGTAAGATGAAGGCGCTAGTTTCTAAGTAAACCTCAGCAATAATGGCCAAGCTCGCAGGTGGCACATTGTATCCAACTTGGTGAGAAATAGACCGCGCTTTTTCCTTGATTAGGAAAGCCGCATAATCCCGATCATTAATGGTGTTACTGCCTGCAAAATCGTGCGCCATCCGTACTGCTTCCCACACAGCAAATGGGTCCGTGATGGCTTCATCTCGATGGTAGTAAAAGTCACCGAAGATATCGGCAGCAAGGGTGTGCATTGCCTCTGAGGGTTGCCATACACTATAAAACAAGCCAGCTTCATCGATCACAGGAACACGTGCTACGACGTAATCGTAGCGCTCATCAATAGGCTCAATGAGCACGGGGTAGGGTAGCTCAGTTAACCCCTTCGCATGGAGGTAGGCAAGCCGACCCGTATGATAGGACTGTTCGGACATAAACCGTTTACGCACCATAGCAAAGCTCACCCATCGTCTGACAAGGTCTAATTAAACTGAAGCACAACTTACCTACTAATGTTATAGAGTCGTTTCAATAAATTTTCAATCAGTTACTGTTGTGTATACAGTGCTTGGTAGGCTTCGAAGTGCTCGTAAATTCGGGTGACGTACAATTGAGGCTCACGAATTGAGATCACTTCTACGAACACGTCTGGGTCACCTGCGGCTTGCTGCTGCCATTGCGCAGAATTCCCGGGCCCGGCGTTATAGGCAGCTAAAACCGCAAAAGGGTCACCGTTCATCCGGTTGAATTCTTCAGCAAGCAGCCACGTGCCAAAACTAACGCTTATAAATGGGCGGCTTAAATCCGTTACATCGTAATCCGGCCAGTTTAGCCGGTTGGCGATGTCGGCACCTGTTGGCGGCCAAATTTGCATTAGCCCCTGCGCGCTGGCTGGTGAGACGGCAAATCCTTCATACAAACTCTCTTGCCAGATCAGGGCATGTACAAAAAGAGGGTCAAGCCCATACTGTTGTGATGCTGGCAGCACCAAGTCAGAAAAATACAACGGATAGCGCAACCGAGCAATAAATTCTGGGCCTGCCAACGGATCAATATCGGCCGCTTCGTGGACGCTGCGAGCAGCTAGGATCGATGAACGATACAAGCCGATATCCCGGAAGTAAATCGACAGTTGATAACTGGCCAGTGGGTCAGACGAATATGTTGTGCGCATCTCCTCGAAGTTGGCCCGTGCATCAAAGATCAGACCAAGCTCCCACAATTCCTGACCTCTGATGATTCTTGGGTCATTGGCGAGTTCTGGTGGCAAGCTGGTTGCCAACGGCGGTGTTGAGGTTAATCCAAATCGTTCGATCAGCCATTGCTCCGCCTCTGCTTGGCCTTCATTACTATCCAGCGGAGCTGTGTACACACCCTCCAGTGTGAAGGGGGGGGTTTCTGCGAGTAAATCCTCAGCTCGCGCGGCAGCAAAGGTTGATGCACTGCCCGAAGTTAACACGGCCTGGTAGGCTGCCGCCGCCTCTGTGCTTAAGGCTTGGGCTTGCAGTGCTTTGCCTAGCCACAGATACGCATCTTGAACGCGGCCTGAGCCTGGCAGGGTCGCAACTTGGTTAAACACAGACGCCGCTAATTCGAAATTGCCACTTTGATAGGCCGTCAAACCTAACTGATATAATCCCTCTGCTCCGCGTGCATCTTCCGAATAGTCGCCGGTGATCTGTGTGAAATAGTCAATTGCCCGCTCTGTCTGCCCGAGATTGTTTGCCAATAAACCGGCCTGATACAATGCTGATGAAGCCTGCGGAGTAGAGGGATAATTGAGCACAAATGTCTCAAATGTCTCAAATGCCCCATCTGGGTTACCCAGCGATGCCTGAATATCAGCGGTCTCTAACCAGGCATCGCCATAAATGGTTCCATCTTCAGGGCTAAATCGCTCAATAACCGCTTGAAGTTCGCTCAGTGCCGCCTGGGTATTGCCCAACTCACGGTAGGCATAAGCAATGTATAGATGCGCATCAGGTGGATAGTCAATTGGTTCAGCAGCGATGTAGCTGTAGAACGCATCAATTGCTCCCGCATATAATCCCTGATTGTAATCGACTAATCCTCGTTGGTAGGGGCTGACAGGGATGCCTGCATCCAATAACAGCAGCAGTGCATCTAGCGCTTCGGCATTATTGGGGTAATTCTCAAAGACGATAGTCAGTTGTTCATATGCTTCTTCGTTTTGCCCTGCCTCAAACAGACTTTGTGCTATCGCGTACTCGATCCGCCCACGGTAAAGTGTGTTCTGTGCAAACTCTAAAATGGCCCGATATTCCTCTATGGCACGCTGTGGGTTGCCTTGCTGGCGGTACAGTAAGGCTACCTGCTCCCGTAATTGGGCATTGCCAGAACGGTAGCGTGGGGCTTCTGTTGCGAACGCATAAGCAGTAAACGCTTCACTGATTGACCCGGCTGCATAATGAGCGTTCCCGATGCGTTCATGGACATAAGAGTCGATAATGCCAGGACGTAAACTGAGGTAGGTTTGATAATCTGTGATTGCACCACTGTAGTCGCCAAGGCCGCGCTTGGCCTCACCTCTGAGGAAATAAGCTTGTGGGGTAGTATTTGGGTTTGCTGTTGACAGCAATGTATCCAGTGTTTGCTGGGCCTCCCCGAAACGGTCTTGCGCTAAGTACGCTTCGGCTGTACCTGTATATGCTCTACGAACATCCTCGGCAGCAGAGTCCGGAGCAGAAAGTACTGCTGTGTAGCCTGCAATTGCTGTCTCCCAATCCCCATTGATTAATGCCCGATCTGCTAATTCCACCGGACTCGGTGGCTCCGGCACAATCCCAATCTCCTCCGTCGCTAGTACGGGCTCTGCTGCGTCGGTCGGGTTGCCGTCGAGTTGAGGTACATTTGGATCTGTGCCATCAAGATTGGTGTTGGGGGGTGGGGCATTCTGGCAACTGCTTAATACCAAGACTGCAACGATGATAATAATCGAGATTTTCTTCATGTAAGGTAGTCTGCTGGTGTAGATTAACTAGCTGAGGTGTGATTTTAGCGCATCCAGCTTGACTATGCTTTCAACTAGAGTGCCAACTCAGTCTTAAGCTGCGTAGCAAACTGCCTCAGTCTGCTAAGGTCGGTAGTGTAGCGCAGCCCTTGATAGGCTAGATCGCTGGTTCCATCAAGTTCGGCTGCCATATCTAGCCAAATAATGATGCGGTATTGTTGATCAGATAGTGGACTGAGCCACAGTTCGAAGCTTGGTACAATCGGTACAAATGTTAACGAACTCTTTGCCTGTTGCGCTGCCAACGTACTAACCTCACCCTGAAGGCGAAGCAGTTCGCGCTTTGGGAGAGAATTACGTCTACTAGACATACGAACGAGATTAGCCTCCGCGTCGTGTACCATGGTGACTTTGGTTGTACATACAACCCAGTCTGATTTATTAGGAGTTGATTGTAGTGTGAGTTCAAACTCAACAGGACGTTGGTCACTCTGCTTCCACGGGGTCGTGCATTCTAAAAGCGCCAAATTATTCCTCGTCTACATCCAGCACATCACGTATCTTAGTGATAAGATCATGGTGCAAAATTGGTTTAGAAAGATAGTCATTAGCACCAGCGGATAATCCCGCTTCGACTGACGCAGCATCCCCACGGGCCGATAGTATAATGACTGGAATGTCTGTCGTCTCTGACTCTGAGCGCACTTTGCGACATAAATCGATACCATTCATACCCGGCATCATAACATCCATGATAATCAAGTCTGGGGAGGACGACTTAAGGACATCCATTGCGGTAAAGGCGTCTTGCGCTTTAATTACATCAAAGCCGCCCCGTTCCAACATAATGCCTATTAAAGTTAGTGCTCCAATCTCATCATCAACTACCAGAACTTGCTTACTCATCGTATAGTGGGTCTCCTTGAATGCTATCTAGTGCGGGAACACAGCATTGCATGTTGGTGGGATAGTGACAATATACAGCATTATAGCCTATCAATCCATTCTTTTCCTAACCTTGAAGCCAAAAAAACAGCTCGGCAGTGTTGTGTGTTAGAGAATGACAGTATAATAAGAAGCACTCAATGACCCGTGCTCAGGACAAGGACATTAGGATGCGCCCAAAGCATCTTTCAGCTTTTATACTACTGGCTGCCTCAACCGCGCTTGCTGGTTGTGGAGGTGGGGCAAATGATCAATCTGTACTGCCAGTGGCAACAGATAGTCCGTCCCTCGCTCAAGATATGCCACAAGCGACACCTCTTCCAGATAGCAACCAGCCTGAGCCATCAATAGTCGAAGATGTAGCAGAGCCGACTGACGCGACACCAACCGCCGTTCCGTCTGCATCCGTGGGCGATGCAATCGTGATGGAACAAATCACAGTTGGAGAGGGGCAAGTGGGCATTTCTTCTTTCAGCAGCCCAGCCGACCAAGTCATCCAAGTAGAAGCTGTGTCTATCAGCGGTGAAGGTGCTTTTGAAATCAGCGTTCGTGATCGATTCGGTAGTCTGCTTGCCTCTATTGCTCCCGAGCCACTGCAATCATCTGTGTTACTTAGTGAACTACGCCTACCGTATGATGGCAACTATGATATCCTCGTGTATTCACCTGAGGCTGTCCAAACAGTTGAGGTGACTGTGTTAGTATTAGATGGAGCCACTTCCAGCGGAACGCTGTCTAATTTGGGCGACAGCATCGACGCTGCAATGACGGAAATTAATCAACATCATGTGTATAATTTGTCACTTACTGAAGCTGATATTATCAGTTTGGGTGCCTTCGCCGTTGATTCCGAGCCGCTCACCCGTGACCTTGACCTACAGCTAACATTATTTGGGCCAGATGGTGCGCTTGTTACTTTCGTAGATGATGTCGTTCCGGCAACAGATTTGAATGCCGTACTGAACGGACTTGTGGTTCCTAGCTCAGGTGAATACATTGTCGTCGTTTCAAATGTGGAAGGGACTGTTGGTGAGTACCAACTGAGACTACGCTCTGATACAGACGCTATTGCAGAGGACCCTCCTGATGTTGTGTACAACGCTGAATATGAAGTTCAGTTTACGGATGGTGATAGTCTTGTCGCTGAATTTGACGGCACTATTGGTGATGTGCTGCAAATTGCTGTGACAGATGTCGCCTTTGCTCTTGATGTGTCCATCTTCTTGTATAACCCTGCCGGACAGGCGATTGCCTTTGCATCTAACGAAGGCGTAGCACGTTCTGAGACGATTTCTGAGGTACAGCTACCTTCCACGGGGCGATACGAATTGGAAATCATTCCGATAGGGAACGGAACAGCCACTTTTACATTGCTGCCGTTGACTGTCGAAGAGCTAACCGGTGGTGGTGTCTTTGCTGATGAAGCGGACGGCAACCGCTTAGGCGAGTTTGAGGCTGACTCGGTGTTTCACATGTACCAGTTCAATGCAACCGCAGGTGATGTGGTCAACATAGAGGTTATCAACAATAATTCTGAATCAGTTGGCTTTTCAAACCAAGCTGGACTGGATATCGGCTTCGCTTTGCTCGCGCCAAACGGTGAGGAGATCGCCTTTGCTGACGACCTTGACCCTGAGACGAATATCGACGCTGCCCTCAACGACTTTGTGTTGGATCAAACTGGGAGTTACATCATCGTCGTTTACTCTTTTGCTGGTGGTGAGGGTCGCTACGAATTGACTTTCGCACGCAATTAGGTCTCTGTAAAGTTGTTTTTTAGGCAGGCCTCTTGAATGACGGCCTGCTTTTTGTTGTCCGGAAAAGATCATCTGAATGGCACCGTATTCATCTAAATTTCAGGCTCTCTTTCTTCTCTTATTCATCTTAATCGTGTCAGGTTGCCGCCGAGCCGAGCAAGAAAACATCAGCACGCCTACCCCGTGGCCTACCCTTGAGCCCATAATAACTGTCGAGCAATCGACTGCCGCCTCCGTTGTAGAGACGGGCCCAACTTTGCAAGAGAAATTCCGTGTTGGCTTAGTTGAAGGGGTTTCTGCCGTTTACCCCCTACGCGGAGAAGTTGACACCCCTATTCGTATCGAAGTGATTGTGCTTGAAGGTGAGCCTGACCCAACGATATCAATCAATAACGAAGCCGGTGATCGGCTGGCGCTGGTTAACACAGGGACGATCGCCCAACCCGAAGTTGTAGGGCAGTTTGTTTTCCCTGCTGACGGATATTATGAATTGGCAATTGATAGTATCCGTGGCGTTGGGCAGGTCGGTGTATCAGTCTATCAATTAGATGCCGCCCGCGTAGAAAACGACGGACGCTTCTCAGCGCTTGATCAGCAGTTGACTGGACGGCTCGAGCACCCAACCAGTTTCCACATCTATAATGTGCCGCTTGAGCGTGGTCAACGTGTCAATGTTGGGGCGATTGCCATTACCGAGGGGCTAGACTTGCTGTTCGATCTGTACGACCCTGATGGTTTTTTGGTAGCTGCCCGCGACGATAATGATGATATTAATCCGTATTTGTGGAACTATATGCCCTCAAAAACTGGCGATTTCACACTTGTATTAACTAACTTCAGCGAAGCCACCGGTGACTATCGTGTTGAGTTGTCGGCTGCAGAGCCTGCTGGTGAGGTCGTTCTTGGTACGCGGGCTGAAATTGATGTGACTGGAGAGCCACGACGCAGCACGTGGTTAACGCTTAGCGCACGAGCTCATGATGCTGTCACGATTGAAGCCCGACCTCTTGATTCTCAGATGGATATGGCACTTGCCGTGTTTGACCCCTACGGGAACCGCATCGTAGCTACTAACCTGACGGGTATCGATGGTGAAGAGCAGTTGACCCTAGTTCAATTTGGATACAATGGCTCGTATCAAATTGAATTGACTCCTTTGGGTGCGTCTGGACGTGTGGAATATCTTGTTCGCGCTGTTCGTGAGGCTGATCTATCTGTTGGTGGGCGCGTTGCACCTGGTCGTCAAACTAATGAGGGTGATATCGATGGCCCTGGCACTGCTATTAGTTACTCGTTTAGTGCAGCCAGTGGTGACCTAGTCGGGATTGATGCTCAGGCTGTGATTGATACGGGCTTAGACCTAGCCTTTGATCTTTACAGTCCGCAAGGTGATCTTATTGCGATGAGAGACGATGTCATCGGCTTAAATCCGTTGATCGACCGCATCGAGTTGTTGCAGAGTGGAACCTATGTGCTTGTCTTGCGAAACACAGCGGGGAACGTAGGCCCTTATGAGCTGATCATTTCCAGTCGAGATGCTCCTGAGGCAGCACCCAGCAACCCAGAGTGATAATAATCAAAAGAGAGACTGTACAGCCTCTCTTGAAATAACGTCTCTTTGTGATCTTTATTCTTCTTCTTCGGACTTCTCGCGGATGACCTCCGGTTCAGTTGGGGCGGTACCCAATAACAAGGTGTCTTCCTCTTCCTCTGCTTCTTCCAATTCTTGTTGTGCGTAGTCAACCTTAACAACAAGCTCGTCGCCTGCCGTAATTGCCTCAAAACCTTCAGGTAGGGTAAGGTCTTCAACTAAGTATTGGTTGCCGATTTTCTCTAAACCTGAGATGTCAACGATGATTTCGTCAACCAGGTTTCCGGGAAGTGTTTCAACTTCGAGTGAAGTCAATAGTTGTAAGAAGGTGGCTTCACCATTTGCGATTATATCTGGCTCACCGACAATCGTAATCGGAATTTCTGTCCGCAATAGGCGATCCATCGCAATCCGATAGAAGTCAATGTGCAGCACATTATCGCGGATGCGGTCTCGCTGTACATCACGCACAAGCGCTGGTATAGTTTTATCTTCTAGCTGAACATCAATGACGTTCGTACCCCCCGCCTCAATCAGCACAGCGCGCAGCTCCCGCTGCTCAACGGTAATCGGAAGCGAATCGAATTCTGGTCCGTAAATAACCCCTGGAATTTGACCTTCACGCCGAAGTTGCTTCACTTTTTTGCCCAGTATTTCGCGCGTGCTGGCATTCAATACGATGTTGTTTGGCATATGATTTAGATACTCCTTTGCCGTATGTTTAGCGCCTTAGAACCGGGCACTGCCACCCGGCAAGAAAATGGGCGCTCCCTCACTACAATAAGGCAGCGCACACTAGAATGCTATTTTAGCGACTGAAGGAGCCTGCGTCAAAATGAGTCGTTAAGTAAGCGACTGCTTAGATGCTTGTGTATATAACAACGCTGATCAACGAGTTGCATACTCTTAACGAGTAGCGCTAGACTGCACATTGAACCAGCACAAAAAGGCAATTATGGATTTCGCACAACAAGTCTCAACATTTACGACAGTATTCCTCGGGATTTTTATCGAGGCTGCCCCATTTCTACTAATAGGTTCCGTTGCCTCCGGACTGGTCGAGGTTTTTGTCAATCGCAATGATCTCATCCGGTTAATTCCCAACAACCGAGTAACAGCAACATTGGTCGGCGGTGTCATGGGTTTCGCCTTTCCAGTTTGTGAATGTGGGGTGGTTCCGCTTACACGTCGATTATTCCGCAAGGGGCTGCCAGTTTCTGCTGGTATCGCTTTTTTGCTCGCCGCGCCGATCCTGAACCCTATCGTACTGGCGTCTACTTTTGCCGCTTATGGTTGGGGCCCTGTGTTATTGATGCGCTTTTTGATGGGTTTGATCGTTGCTTTTGGGGTCGGTTTGATTTTCTCGTTCAATGCAACACCTACTAAGATGATGCGCGTTCAGGGCCTCGCACCGGTGATGGGTGGCGCACAAGATGTTCCGAATCCGCCGCTGCCGAGCATCTCCTTAGGGCAAAGTTTTGAAAGGTCGATGCGGGTTGCCAGCGATGAATTTTTTGACATGGGTCGCTATCTGATCCTTGGGTCAATGCTGGCTGCATTAATGCAAACGCTGGTACCACAGAGTACGCTAATAGCGCTCGGTTCTGGCCCCGTCAGGTCAGTCCTTTTGATGCAGACGCTTGGTTATGTACTTTCCGTATGCTCAACGGTCGATGCGTTCTTATCATTGGCCTTCGTCGGAACCTTCACCACAGGTTCTATCTTAGCATTTTTGGTCTTTGGCCCGATGATCGACATTAAGTCAACCTTGATGTTTCTTGGCGTTTTCAAGACAAAGATTGTTGCCTATCTGATCATCTTGCCGTTTCTATTGACGTTTTTGTTGTCCGTGTTCATCAATTTGAATGTGAATTGGTAAATTATCATGCGTTTTTCTATTCCACCCCGGCTAGCAAATCGCTTCAAAGCGCTTATTCTGGTTGGTTTGGCGATTTATTTCACGCAGAAATTTGTATCTGGTACGCTCTACTACTACATTAGCCCGCGCTTTGGTTGGCTTACGATTCTTGCCATCATTCTCTTGATACTGCTCGCAGGTGCTTACAATTTTGTCGGTAAGTCGGATGCTGCTGATCATGATCATATGGCAGAGCATCAACATGGGCGTTTATCCTGGTTTGGCCTGATTGTGGTTGCGATGCCACTGTTTTTAGGTTTTGTTATCCCATCTAGCCCCCTGAATGCTGATGCTGTGGCTACCCGAGGTATAACCACAAACTTGACCATAGCGGCTGAAGATGGTCAGCAGGTGTTGGGATTGGTGCCGTCTGAACGTAATGTGCTTGACTGGGTGCGTGCAATGAGCCTTAACCCTGACCCAAGTTCATTAAACGGACAAGAAGCTGATTTAGTTGGCTTTGTCTATCGTGATATTCAATTTGCGGATGACCAGATGATGGTAGCGCGTTTTACACTCTCTTGTTGTGTGGCAGATGCAACCGCAATAGGTGTTGTCGTAGAGGGTGAAGATGCCGCTGCTTTCGAGCAAGATACATGGGTGCAAGTAACGGGCACTTTTCAGGAAGGCACATTAGATGGTAACGCCATCCCTGTGCTGTTCGCTGACAGTATCCAACCAGTTGAGGCGCCAGCACAACCTTATCTTTATCAATAGCTTAGACTAAAATATTCTTTATGGACTTATTTGATAAGGTCGTTGCGGGGGCAGTCGCAACGCTACTGATCTTAATTGGTGCTGTCATTGCTGCGGGGGACCATGTTGGTGCTGCAGTAGACTCTTTTTACCCGCTTGAAAATGCAACCGCTTCACAGACGGCAACGATATCGATTGCCTTTGCCCAGCCGATGCAAACTGAGACCGTCGAGCAGCGCTTCGACATCCGACCGAATGTATCCGGTGAATTCACTTGGCTAGGCGATACAGTCACGTTTACACCAGATGGGCCGTTAGAACAGGGCCAGTCATACGAAGTTCAGTTGGTTGCTGGGTTCCGGAGTGCGTCTGATAGAGCGGGACAGGCTCTGACGTGGTCGTTTACTGTCCGGCAGCCGGGCGTGCTGTTTCTAGCTCCGGCAGATGTCTTCGTGCAAAGCTTATGGCTGGTAGGTGATTATGGTCAGGCCGACCCGCAACAAATTTATGCACCAGAGTTTGGCGTCTTTGATTTCGCCGCTGCCCCTGATGGCTCGCGAATTGCTGTCACAGTTTATGATGATAACCAAACCACTGATATCTGGTTGATTAACCCTGACGGCAGTGACCCCACACGCCTCACAGAGTGCGAGCCGGGCTTATGTAGTGCGCCCACATGGTCTCCAGATGGGCAGTTATTGGCCTACGAGCGCCGAGATGAGGGCGTTAGTGGCGCTGGTATTGTGCCGAGCCGGGTTTGGGTCTATGATTTCGCTACGGGTGAATCTGCCCCAGTTTTCGCTAATAATCAGATATTAGGTTACGGCCCGCAATTTGCGCCAAATGGGCGCCAGCTTGCTTTCGTTGATTCGAATCTTATTGCTACGAACCCTAATCCGCCGTCCAATGCTGCCATTCGCATCGTTGACCTTGAAAGTGGGCGTAGCAACACTGTTATTCCAACTGACATGGGGGCTGTTGGTTCCTTTAACCCCGATGGCTCGTCGATGGTATTCGCTGATATCCGACAGGTAGGACGACAGTTTTTCACCCAACTGTTAATTGCTGATCTGGAGGAGAATGGTGGCATTGTGAATTTCATTGAGGATGCCGAAGAAGATCAATGGCCTGCATGGTCACCGGATGGCACGACCGTCGCCTTCAGCCGCCGTCTGCTTGATCGTTCAAATGGGTTCGGCAGCCAGTTGACCCTATATGATGTCGAAACAAAGTCTGTGCAAGCTATTACAGAAGACCCCGAGCTCAATAGTATTGAATATTTTTGGAGTCCAACTGGTGCTGCGCTCGTCTTTACCCGCATCCCACTTGAGGGGGCATTCCCACAGCCTCAAGTTTGGCTGTATCATCTCGAAGCAGATCGCCTAGTGAAGGTATCAGATAATGCAAGAAGCCCCGGCTGGCTCCCCTAAGCCAGATGACGATGGTGTCAACCCAATCCTTGTATTGTTTGGGGCTGGGGCATTAGCTGGCATTGTAATGGCTCTATTTACGATTCTTGGCCCGCAGTCGGCCGCGCAGTCAGCCGTTACGAATTCAGTTCAGCCGACACCCATTCCTGATCCGGTACGCGTCACGGAGCCCGCCCCAGATTTCACGGGCATATCCCTTGATGGAGAGGCGATTACACTCAGTGATCTGCGGGGTCGGCCTGTTGCAATAAACTTCTGGGCCACCTGGTGTGGTCCTTGCCGCGTTGAAATGCCAGCGCTTCAATCCGCCAGCGAACAGTATTCTGAAGATGAGTTTGTGCTGCTCGCGGTCAATGCTGGGGAAACTGAGGAACAGGTTAGACGTTTTATAGATGAGCTTGATCTGACGTTTACTGTCATTGTTGATCGCGAAGAAGTCATCGTTGATCAATACTTGGTGCGCGTCTTCCCGACGACTGTATGGATTGATGCGGATGGCAATGTCGTTGCCGAACACTTTGGCCCCCTAAGTGAAAACCTCATTGAGCGTTACCTCACCGATCTGCTGAGTTAGTTCCTTCTATAACGACAATGCTGACGAGTTCGATTTAATCGTGGATCGCAGTTGGTCAGCACGATACGATTAATTTGTAATGGGATGGGGTGCTTGGTCTTTGAACGATACCCATTCCAATATTGTGTATCGCCCAACCACATTATTTGGTTGGGCGATCAATTGTGACCTGCTGTCCAATGGCATTGCAAATAATCATACTTCGACCGAAACGGTTAGAGCTTCAACCATGCGAGAAGAACGTGCCCCCTTCTCAATAATGTCGGATGAACCGATGTTAAATATTAAAGCTGTGTCTAATGCTACCGGTATTGACCCAGTGACATTGCGGGCTTGGGAAAGGCGCTATGGCGTCCCTGACCCGCAACGCGCTGACCAAGGCTATCGCCTGTATTCAGAGCGCGATGTAGCGATCTTAAAGTGGTTAAAAGCCAAAACAGATGCAGGCGTTACGATTAAGCGGGCCATTGCAATGCTAAACAGTCAGAACCCACAATCGTACGTTGAGGCCACAGTCGATACAAAAATAGTAACTGTTGCCTTGCCCGGTGCTTCACTTGCGGAACTGCGCGTCGCCCTGATTGATACGGCACGGCAGTTTGACACGACCCGTGCCCAACAGTTAATCCGGCAAGCATTCGTATTGTACCCACTTGAAGATGTTTGCTTAAAACTGCTGCTCCCGTCACTCCACATGATCGGTCATTTGTGGGAGCAGGGTGAAATTAGTCTACAAGTTGAGCATTTCGCAACTCATCTGGCTCGGCAGCAGTTGCTGGCCTTCGGTGCAACAATGCCGCCGCCTTGGCGCGACCATCGGGTACTTGCTGGTTGCGCACCAAATGATTGGCACGAAATCGGCGTCTTGATGCTGTCACTTTTTCTCCGTCGTCGAGGGTGGGAGGTCGTTTATCTGGGGCAGGCTGTTGGTCTTGAGCGTTTAGAGGAGGCTATCGCTACTATCCGACCAGAGGTTATCTTGCTGACATCCGGCTATTTATCTACGTCAGTCTCTCTGTTGGATGCCGCATTACTCGTTGATGGATTACGTGACGAGGGGCAAGCACCATGGTTCTTTTACGGTGGCACGCTGTTTGATAAAGCGCCACGCCTCGCTCACCGGCTTCCAGGAGTGTATGCTGGCCCTAGCTTGCTCGATGGGCTGAATCAAGTGGACGGTGCGCTGGCAGGTACTGCCCACCCGATACTGAATAATTACCGCTCTCCGACTACTGCTGCTGTGCTTGCATACGACGCCTTACAAAAAATTGCACTCACACTAACAGATGGGTTAACCGGTTTACTGCTTGATGCCGATACTGATCTCACAATCTCTGCCGCTCAAGAATTGGCGAAGCACCAAATTGAAGCGCTGTTGGCGGCTGTCCGCTTTGAAGACCCACATCTGTTGTTATCTGATGCCAACCCCGCCAAGTATGCCTTTTCCAACTATAAAATAGAGCCTGAGCAAGTGTCTGAGCTTATTTCATACTACCTTGATGAACAGATACTAAGTTATCTAACACTCTATCTGGCTAAAATATAAACGTTGCTGGTCTCCAAGACGACCCTAATGTTGGCTTGACTAACGTGTGGATCTATTTCTAAACTGTTTAAGCAACACAAGACCGTTTTGTAGATTGTGCCTCTTTGAATTTGCACATACAATGAGCGCAGTTTCTGGATAACCATCATGGAAGGTAAGGAATGAGCCAATTAGGACGATTTGCGAAAATACTCGCTGCGCCGCTGATTGTTGCTCTGGTAATCGTCCTATCGACATCAGGTCGTGACGCAGCCAGCGCGCAGGAGGGACGCCTTGAGGACATCTGGTATGTAGAATACTACAACAATACATTTTTTGAAGCCCCTGTCGTTTTGAATGAATTGCTCCAAGGACCATTTTTGGAGACTGAATGGAACTTTGGGGATACACCTCAACCAGAAGTAGATGATGATCTATTCTCTGCGCGCTTCACAATCGAGACAGTCCTCGATCAAAATAGTAACTATGCCTTTAACCTTGCCCCGGATGATGGTGCTCGGATGACCATCAATGGCTTTGAACTCTTTGATATTAATGGCTTCGAAGAAGCCCGGGCCCTTGGTTTTTATGATAAGCGCGTTTTGCCAATTACCCCCGGTAAATATGAAATAGTCATTGAATACTACGACATCCTCGGCTCAAATGGGGTGCAAGCTTTCTGGGAACCAACAACCGATGCGCCCTCAAACTTGGATGAGAATGTGGTTGTGCCAAATCTGCGCCCATTAACTGGCAGTAACCCAGCACCAGTGGCGCCAGCCGCCCCCACTCCGGTTGTGTCCAACACAATCACTGATTTAGTTGTCGCTGATGCCCGGTTTGACACGCTCGAAGCCGCCGTGGTTGCCGCTGGACTTGCTGAGACACTGGCTGGCCCAGGACCGTTCACTGTATTTGCGCCGACCGATGATGCTTTCGCTGCACTACCTGACGGAACACTAGAGGGCTTACTTGCTGACCCTAACGGAGCTCTGCGCGAAATTCTCTTTTACCACGTCGCGTCCGGTGCAGTGCCAAGTACGCAGGTAATCACACTATCTGAGGTTCCAACACTGCTGGGCCCAACAGTCACAGTGACGAATACCATAACTGGAGTCTTGCTGAATGGAACGGTGAATTTGGTTCAAACTGATATCGAAGCCGCCAACGGGATCATCCACGTTATTGATGCTGTCCTGCTGCCAACAGTTGAAGTACCAGCGTCACCACCATCTGTTGATGTTGGCCCATTTGACTTTCCCCCGGCAACACCCGAGCCTGAGAGTGATGTAGGTGCGGTAGGTGTACCCGCCGCTTTGCCAGCAATCGCTACGATCATCGATGAGAGCGATCCACTGCGCTTCATCCAGTCTGGTACAGATGCCTTCGACTTTGCTGTGGGCGGGGCGACTAATAACGCTTATGCTTTTAGTGATAACGGTCAGTTCACGTTGGGTATCTATGGTCGTTGGAATCTTGATATCCCAGTGACTGGCACTTATGAGGTATTTGTTTACATCCCGACCCGGGTGACGGCGACACGTTCCGCCCGCTATCGGGTTTCTGCCTCGGGACAGATCAGCGATGTCATCTTAGTTGACCAAGCTGCCAACGCCGAGCAGTGGGTTTCGCTTGGTCAGTATACTTTCGTAACAAGTGAGCTAGCGTACATCTACTTGAACGATCTGACGTTTGAGCAAGCACGTACCCGCGACGTACTGTTTGACTCCGCTGCATTTGCATCAGTCCCCTAGTTGTATGGTTGTATTAGCGACCGACTTATGCGTCTTAGGTAGGGCGGTGGAGTTTTCCACTGCCCTGTTTCTTTACTAGGCGTAGCAAGGTCGCCGCCTCTGACGTGCTAGGATGCCGTTTTATGGTACACTACACATGTTTCGTCTAATGTAACCTGAAGGACACTCGGTGCGGCGCTTTCATATTCTTGCAATAATCACAGCGTTAGTTGGCCTGGCTGTCTTGACTACGGGCCTAATCTCTGCCAATGCTCAGGATGATCTACCGTGGACTGCCACTTATTACACCACGCGAGATCTATCAGGTGGTTCCATCACACAGCAGGAAGCTGTCATTAACTATGATTGGAGTACTGGGGCACCGCGTGAGGGTATTCCAGCCGATAATTTCTCTGTTCGCTGGAGCCGATCTGATACATTTGAAGCCGGTGAATATACTTTTGCTGCTCGTAGTGATGATGGCATTCGGATGTATGTTGATGGCGAGTTGATTATTGACGAGTGGACCGACCGCCAATTTACTTGGGTCGCCGTCCAAAAGAACATGGCGGCTGGGTCACATGATATTGTTGTGGAGTTCTACGAGGAGACCGGGCGGGCAGCTATTGAAGCTGGTTATTACCCTAACTTCGACGTCAGTTCTTCTGACAATGATGACGAAGACGATAACGAAGACAACGAAGATAATAATAACGATGATAACGACGATGATGACTCAGACGGGTCAGCGTCAGATAGCTCATCAGCTAACGCAGGCGGTACAACGGGCGCAAACCCCGGAAGCGGAAGTGAGCGTTCTCGTACTATTCAACCCTTGCTATTCATTGCGGGTAATGACCCGCTCCCCAGTGAACCTCCTGATGGGGCTATTCGGCTTGAGGATGGTGTGCTCGCCGCGGATACCGACCCTAAGTACTTTACAACGCAAGGGTTTCCAGGCGCTGCTCTGCGGGAAGATGGACTTCAGTCCTACAGCTTTGTCAAAAATATTGATGAGACACCTACCATGGTTGCGACATGGAACTTTTCATCGGGGGTAGATGCGTATTATCTTGTCTACGTTTACATTCCAGAAGGTAGTAATGCGACAACGTCTGCTAGCTACGTTGTGATAGAAAACGGCACCAGTACAGAGCCTGTTGTCGTCGATCAATCTGCACTTGGTGGGCAGTGGGTGCGTCTCGGACGTTACTTCTTTGAGGCAGGTCAGAGACAAATGTTATCGCTGACAAATGCAACCGAAGAAAATGCAGGAACAACTGAGGTGCTTATGGACGACGTTATATTCCTATTCGAGGCCGAATAAGAACCCTACACTTATACTTGAAGCGGCTCACTGTCACTGTACCTCATATATGAGCCTGTGCAATTCAGAAAATGATGGTGGAAGACGGAAATGGTTGGTTACGACCAGGACAACTACGATAAGCTCGATATTGATACGCTCTCAAACATACTGCTCAACCCTGATTCGCCTCCAGAATCACATCAAATGGCGCTGACATCCCTAACAAAAATCGAAAAACTTCAGCGCACAAAGCAGCTAGTATTAGTAATGGAAGGGATATCTCGCTATCCCACACGTTATGATGTAAACGTCATGATGGACGTGGTTGATGCGCTCGCTACAGACCCCGACCCCTATGCAATGTCAGCGTTGATTGAGGCGTTGCCGTCAGTCTCAGAGTCATTTATGACTGACCAACCGGTTAATGAAGCCTACCGGAAATATTTTTATCAGGCATTACTCACCCGTCAACGGGACGAAGACTTGGCTGTTTGGGCAGAAATGCTGCCACAGCTTGCCCCTCAAACACTGGTTGCCATAGCAACCGACCCGATGGCGGAACCGCTTGACGCTTTGGAACCTATGACTCTCATCAAGCGCTTAGGTGAACCAGCACGAACCCGCACTCTTATGCAAGTAATTGATAACCTGATTAAGCTCAAAGGGTCAGCGGGGAAGCTCACCGATGCTGTCAAGGAACTGCGCAGCAGCAATGACGAACGAATGCTCCACTCGATGATTGACCAACTCGGCGAAAGTTATAGAATGGCGAAAGAGCAAGGGGGCGATGGCAAAGCAAAAGCCAAGATGTATATTAAAGTTCTTAAGGCTCTTGATAACCGGCCTCGTTCCGCAGCGGAGAGATTGCGTAGCAAGCGACCTTGGGTAACCTGATAACAGCTGTGTAAAAGTCGTGCGATTACGTGCCCGACTGTGGATTATGCACTGTTCTTCAAGGTATACTCAGAGGCGATTAGAACTTAAATTTTCCCTGATCGCCTCGCGGTTCAAAGATCGGGTTTGTGCTCACTACATACAAATAGGTTGGGTAGATGAATAAGCGTGAACGCCTCGAAGCTGCTCTAAACGGGGAAGCGGTAGACCGGATACCAGCTTCCTTCTGGCGTCATTGGCCTGGAGACGATCAGCGACCAGATGACCTTGCTGATGCACTTATCAGCTTTCAAGAGCGCTATGATTGGGATTTTATCCGAGTCATGCCAGATAGTTCCTATGCTATCAAAGACTGGGGTGTTCAGGATCGATGGCAAGGTGCAATTGATGGTAATCGCCATTTTGTGTCTCGTGTAATCAATGCGCCTGAAGATTGGCTCTCGCTCAAGGTGCTTGATCCTGCTGAAGGGTCACTCGGGCAGCATCTGATTGTGCTTGAAAAGCTGCGTGATCATTACATTGATGAGGTACCATACCTTGTGACAATTCTTAGCCCATTGACGCAAGCCAGTTTGCTGTCTGGTGAATCGAGTTTGGTACTGCACATGCGTCAAAATGCTGGGCAAGTGCACCATGCTTTACAAACCATCACAGATACGACTGTGCGCTTCTTACAGGAATGTAAAGAGCGTGGTATTGCTGGCGTCAGCTATGTTGTTAATCAAGCAGACTACCTCAAACTCAGTGAAGCAGAATATGAAGTGTTTGGTCGTCCCTATGATTATCAAATATTAGCGGGCACTAAGTCAGACATGTGGTTCAATATGCTCCACATTGCTGGCGACCATGTGATGTTTGATATGGTCGCAGACTATCCTGTGCAGGTGTTCAACTGGAATATGAATCGCCAATCCCCAGGTGTTGCAGCCGGGTTAAAGCGCGTGAAGGGGGCAGTGTGTGGTGGGGTTGGCTACAAAGATATTCATGCTGATACATCAGACACAGCTATCCAGCAGGCGAAGGATGCTTTTCAAAAATCAGGCGGAACTGGCTTCATTCTAGGACCAGATGCAAACTTGCTTGTAACGACACCTGAGGGCAACCTCAAAAAAATTCGTAAGCTAGTTGATAAATTAGAGCCAGTGACCGGTTAGCCATTGGCTCTGTTCACGTTAGTCTTCTAGCAATGCGTTTAAGTCGTATCGCAGAATAGTACCTTCAAGTGCATCTGTGATGTATAAGCTGTCTTCATCGACAGCAATACCTGAGATGATTCCATTTGTCTCAAAATCACCCAGGGCAAATAAATACTCACCTTGTGCACTAAAGACGACCACTCTTGATGCATCAGGGTCTGTCATATAGACACGTCCCTCGTCATCGACAGCTAAATATGGGCGCTGTTCAGACTGTACATACCAAGCGTCTACCAGCCACTCACGGATGTAAGTGCCTTGTTGGTCGAACACTTGAATGCGCTGATTCCATGTGTCTGCTACGTAAAGTAGGTCGTCTGGCCCGATTGCGACCCCGACTGGTTCATTCAGTTGACCATCGTCGCTGCCACTGGTACCTATCTGGTAGACGAAGCTCCCATCTTGCAGGAAGCGCTGAATACGCTTGTTGCCCGTGTCAGCCACGAACACATCGCCGTCACCATCAATTACAATACCACGTGGCCCCCAAAAGCCAACTGGGTCATCAGTTTGATCTGGTTTATTAACGCCCCAACCTTGAAGAGGGGTGCCATCTTGTTCAAAGACCGAGACGCGCCCGTTCCAAGTGTCTGCTACGTAGACCCGTCCATCTGGGTTTACGGACACATCCCAAGGTTCGTTCAACACACCGATTTCCGGTGCAAACCCCTGTTGCCCGTAACGGTTAACAGGGTCGCCCTCTGGTGAAAATACTATCACTTGGTGTAACACCGAGTCGGCAACGTAAATATTGCCGTCTAGGCCGATTGACAGTCCGCGTGGAGCCTGCAACAGTCCTGCTCCAAATTCACTTACCGGCTCGACTTCCTTAAATATCTCCGCGTAAGGGTCACCAATGTCGGCTAGTTCGCTGGCAGCAACTCCATACTCCCATACTTGTGCGTAAATGTCCTTACGGATGTAGAAACGCATGCGGTCAGCAACGGGCCACTCGTTGAGTTCGTAACTGGGCACAGCGCCACCCCGATAGTCTGCTACGGCCTGTGCGTAGCGATCATAGTCACGTCGCAGCCAAATGTCCCACAGGCCGCGTTGTAGTTCCCGATCCGTGACAATATTTGACAGATCTTCCCCAATCACGACTTGAGGGAAATCCGCTTCACCCATTTCGATGCGCGCACCCAAGCGCTGATTCTTGTAGTCTTCGATTGGCCACCACATCCGAATATATTCAAACCGATAATAACGGTTGCCTAGTACACGCTCGACATCGGTCCAGTTGTCCGGGCCGGCAACAACGACTGCCGCATCCCCAATCGCCGATCGGTTTGGATCTTCACCAAAGTAGACGGCGTTATTGTAATCTCTGAAATACCATGACATCGGCCAAGATACGCGGTTGTCATAGCCAATCTTTAGATCGTAACCATCAGTCGTCTTGAGTGAGAGTTCCTCGATTTGGTCTAACATTTCCTTCACCGAACCAGATGAATGTGCGTAGACAAGGTGCTCTGTTGCCAGGTCATAATTGATGTACGACGCTTGCCACGCTACTCTAGCAGTCATAAAGGCCAATACGCCGACAAATGTCAAAGAGCTCAAGCGTAAGACGGTGGCTAGGCTACTTTGAATAATAATATAAGTCACGCCAGCAACTGCCCCAGCTAAGACTAAGATCGCCGCGATCCATGCACTCGTATGCCCCAAAGCCTCTGTCGTGCGTGCAGCAAATATAGCTGCTTGATACTGCTCTGGAATGAACGAGTTGCAAGCCGGGAACAGTGGCACCTGGTTGCACAAGGGGCCAAAAACCCGGAGTAACGCTACTAAAAGCACTGGGATAACCAGCAGCGTTAGCCACCCTTTCCGGTGCCATACTTGCTGCCAATCAATACGTGTGAGTAAGCGTCCTACGGCCCACCCGCCGAGGATACAAAACGGCACCGTTAGATGGGTTGTGAGCCATGGCATCTTTTCGCCTGAAATACTGTAAGCGGCAACATTCATAACTGCCCAGTAGCCGGTAAACAAAAGCACAGGTGCTGTTAACGGGGCATCTAAATCAATGAATTTCTGCTTTGGAGCTGTTACCTCATCATCCTCATTACCTGAGGTAGACATTTTGTTAGCCTTAAACAGAGAGCCTAAGCTAATTATCCCCGCTGCCAGTGTTAATAGGGCGGGAAGATACTCGTAAATGGGTACTTGAATTAAGATGTAGTAATACCATGGTTGCCCACCCCGTTGGACACCATGCTGGTCGAGCCAGTAAGCTAGAGACCCAAGGACGCCTGTACCAATGCCGGGTCCGTTGGAGAACATTGTTGTGAAAAAGAAGATTGTGATTACCCAGTAGATTGCAAGAATGGGTACCGCGCGGCTCATTATGATCGCTTGTATCCAATCCCACCCATCAAGCGGGTACACTGGGTCACCGTTTTCGTTGATGTCGTAAGCAGCAAGGGCTTCGTCACTCATAACCCCTTTTTGGATCACGCGACGTTGTGGTTTGCGCATACCCCAAACGATGCCGACGACAACACTCACTAACACAAATGGCAGCGTATACTGAATACTGCGAGCAACCTGCACCGGGTCGTCGCTAAGTGGCACCCAATCGATAAATGAGACGATTGAGAGTAGGGGAGCAAGCGAGGGCAGCACGAGCATACCCATCACGATCATCAGATCGAGCTCGGGGAAGCTTCGTAAGTTTTTCCACTGACCAATAATGACCGACAAGCTTAACAGCACCACAGAGATGCTTGCTAGCCCGACCATTACATAACGAATAAAAACACCCCAAGTAAAACTGTCAATGCCATCTATTGCCACACTTTGAAGTAGAAACTGCTGTAAGCCGCTGAGCGGTAGCCCTGTTGCTTGTGCTTCTGCAGCACTTGCATTTAATATGAATGCTAGAACTGTCAAGCCGAGCGTAAACAACACAGACATCAGACTTATGCCATAAAAGGTGAGCCCTCCAATTGATTGCCACCGGACGTCAAACAGACGCTTTAGGAAGAAGATAGTTAAGAATGATCCGAAGATCGCAATATAGATAAACGAAACCTCTTTGGAGGCAAACATCACAGCTTGTGCCCCTGCTATCCAGAGTAGGGCAGGCAGTTTGCGTAATTCCATGTAGCGCCAAATGGAGATGGCGATCACAACGGCAGCAATAATCGACGGAATATCGTGCCTGATGTAGCGAGAATAATAGAGAATCATTGGGGATATCAGCAGCAGGATGGATGTCGCTATTGTCCCATATTTGCCGAGCCACTTGCGCATGAACCAAGGTGTCATTACAAGCAGAACACCTAATAGTGCTGGGTAAATGCGCGCTGTGAAGTCATTATCGCCAAAGAGCAGGTAGAAGAATGCTGTTGCGTGGAACAATAGTGGGCCGTGCATTAGCGGCGTATGTGCAAATCCTGACCCTTGGTACAAATCCCATGAGAAGCGCGTATGCAAGCTCTCATCATGGCTCATGACACGCGCCCCAAGGTCCCAGAAGCGAGTCAAGATTGCAAGCGTAAGAATGACCACATAAGCAATTTTCTCACCATCTAAATAGATGAGCTTTGTGAACTGCTGCTCTATGGTATTAAAAGCCTGCTCCGGTTGTCTTGGTGCGGGTGGCGTCAGATCGTCGCGAACGCTCATAGACCGTGGATATCCTTGCTAGGGAACTTTATTAATGACGTTAACTGCTGCCCTGGTTGGTTCTGGTGTTGCCGCTGCTGGCTTTGCCACAGGTGTTTCGATGATGATGGTTCCGCGTAAGCTAACCTCTTGAGTCTCATCGGCCGTTATTCTACTTCGAATGCCGTCGATAACCACACTTGCGTCTATCGGAGCCTTTGGCGTCATAATTTCCATATCAGCCTGCGCATCGACTACGGTTGCCCGTTGTTGTAATGCACTCTCAAACGGGAGGGTAATGCCATTGTAGACAAAGCAAGGAACGCCTGCGAGCATCAAGAAGCCAAGGAACCCAATCACAACTCTCGGAATGAGATGCTGTATAATGTGACGATCTGGTGCCCGGCGGCGCCGCTCATCAATCCCCGCCCATAAATCGACGGAGCCCCGGCTAAGTACGGGCGCGAACTCCAGCGAGAAGCGAATATCCTGCTGTAAATTTTCATACGTCTCGTAGGATGTTCGGCAGCGCGCACATTCAGCCAGATGCTGCTTGACGTAAGCAGTTCTGTCTGGTGGAAGCTGCTGGTTTATGAAACCGGGGAGTAGATGATCAATGTGTCGAGTCATAACCTGTTGAAGGACAACATGCTAGCGAGCGCTTCTTGTTGGTTGCTTAGGATATCTTTTAGTGCTTTGTGCGCTAGTCGCACACGTGACTCAGCGGTTTTTTGGGGGCATCCAAGGACTTTCGCCATCTCACGGTAGGTCAGTCCGTCAAAATAGCGCAAAACGACCGCTTCACGAAGCTTGGGAGACAAATTCCGTAGCCCGTCAATGATGATGTCACGTCCGGCGGAGCGCGCTGCATACCCCTCCGGTGATGTCCCTTTTGCCGGAAGCAGGTCAGCAAATTCCGTTAAGTTAATTGTGGGCAGCATCTTACGACGGCGTTTATTTCGACAGCGGCTCATGGTGATTGTATACATCCACGTTTTGAACGCGCTTTTACTGGAGTCGTATCGCTCTATGGTGCGAAAGGCATATGAGAAGCTGTCCTGTACAACTTCTTCCGCATCTTCCCTATGTAGCAGCACACCATATGCCAAACGATAAATCTGACCAACTAAGCCTTGATACAACTCTGCGAAGGCTTCTTGATCGCCCTCGATAGCTGCTTGTATAAGCACTTCAATTTGTTCTTGTTCCATGCTTTTTAGTATACACCTTTGCCAATATAAGGTCTCACACTTCAACATGTGATTGACAAGAGCCTATTGTCTGGTCGTGGTGATGTCTAATTTTTTTACAAAAGAATTATGTTAGATGCTGCTTACCGAGCCGGGCCAACCGCAGCATCAAGCTGATAACTCTCCTCGGCAATCCATAGGATAACGGTGGTCTCGCGGCTCTCGGTTGGCGCTATGCGGTACACCCACCATTGCAAGAACTCGCTAATAGAGGCTTCTCTTGGTACCCAAGAACGCGTGATCACGAATTCTTGCCCGAGGTAAGCAGCGCCTAGGGCAGGATCAGCAGCGGCTGACGTAATAACTGCTGGGGTTGCGACGCCTGGGTTGACCGTCTCAACGAACGTCGTGTTTGGAAAGGGTAGCAAAGCCCATGCAAGCGCTGAGTCTGGCGAGCTCTGGACGGTCAATGGAATGTCTACCGAGTTGCCTACAGTTGCTTTACTAATGTCCTCAAGGGTTTCTACCATAATCGCCATACTAGGCTGAGGCGGATGTGGACGGAGGACTTCTGCTGGATTCGTTGTGCTCGTAAAAGCTAAATTGCCTGACAACCCAATAGCAACTATGGCCAAAATAGCGAATGTCCCACCACAAGTGCTAAAAAGGGCCGTCTCTAGTGAAAACCACCCTGCACTAAAGAAGAGAGTCATCACCAGCAGCAGCAGGATAATAAGGTCAATAAACAAGAAAGGGAAATACGTTAACTCAACATCGCTACCGAAAATACCGGACAAGTCTAATGTCATTGGGTTTGGCGTTCTGAGATGAGCTAATAGAAAGAGTAGCATAATACCAAAGACCGCCACAATACCTAGCATATGTGCCCAGCTAACCCACGCTGGCCCACGTCGCTCCAGGTTGAGTATATAGGTACATGCAACGCCAGTTAGCAACGCCATGGGGATAATAGCAATCATTGCGTGCTCAGGCCGCGCACCCTGATACAAAACCAACACCAATAGGGCCGCAATCCCCCAGCCAGTTAATATACGGTCTCTCAGATCAGTTGAGCGTACAAGAATAAACTGCCCCACAACGCCGAATACAAACAGCAGCATCTCATAGGTTACAAACGTCAGCCCAGCGTTTGTCAAATCCCGGCCAGCTCGAAATACACCCTCAAAGAAAATCGTAATTAAACCACTTAAAGAGCGTAATCCGTCTGGTGTGATGAAAAACGCACTTCCCAGCAGCCCTAGTGTCAGCAAAAGTGCAGTGCTAAATGTAGCAAAAGGGAACCCTGCAAGACCGTCGTTGATTGCCTGCTGATCGAGTGAGCCTGTATCGTCTGTCACTACAGCGAAAGCAACAGCTAGGAGCATCGTAATGAGCACAGCAAGCGACATGTAATCACTCAAAAGCATGATCGCTGTAGCTGCACCAGCAATAGCTGCCCATAGCTTTGTTCGCTCTTTAGTGTATTGTCCAATTGCGTAGATACTGATAATCGTTGCCAACATCATTAGGCCGACACCAGTAAGTTGGCGGCTAGAAGCGACAGCCCCCGGTGAGATTGTAAGAGCGAAGACTGTAAAAAACGTGGCTAACCGTCCGAGGTATGGTTTCAGGATTAATGGAGAAAATACCAGCAGCGTACCTATCAACATTGGGAAAAACCGTGCGGTTGCACTTGACGTTTCGCCCAAGCCCAGTGATATTATAGTGCCAAAGAGAATGATCGGGCTGCGGATGGTACCCAGCTCACCTACCGTTGGGTTCAGGACGCGCAACGCAGCAAATGCCTGTTCTGCCTCAACATCGGAGAGCATTGGGTCGCCTAACTGAATCCAGCGCAAGCCTAATGCGGCGACAAAGAGTAGGATATATGCTATCCCTTCAACGCTAATAGCGATGCTGGCCTGTCCAGCTCTTTGTTGTGCGTTGAGTTCACCAATGGTCATTCTTGAACGACCATTTCTGTTATAACACGCGTGTTTGTTTGATAGATGATGAAGCCCTCATTTTGGAAGACAGGCTTATAAAATTGCTCGAACTTTTGCAATCCACCCAGTGTTGAAACGTCTGTTCTGCGTTCCCTTGGGCCAACAATGATGTAGCGAACGTCATACTGGTCAAGCAGTACTTGTGCTTGCTCCATGCTGGTTGTTGAATAAATCTCTTTAACATCGTCAGTCCGGCCTCCAGCCGCCTCGTCATACGTGTCACCACGCCATTGCCGCTGATGATTGTCCCACCCGATAATCGTCTGGAGCCCGGTTGCAGAGGCAATCCGACCAAAGTCACTATAGGCACCACCGACTGCCTCAACGATGACATCGTCCGGCTGGGCATTGTCCCGTAACCAAGCGATGACCTCCAGTTCTGCTGGGCTGGACTGTTCCATGTAAGCTAACCCATTAAGGGTCGGCGGCCCCGCGAAATTCGCTGTTCTATTCGGAATGCCCCAAGCAGGGTAAAGCAGACCAGCGCCAACCAATAGTAGCGCCAGGCCAAGGCTAGCGACACCAATGGCAGACTTTCGGTGTGCAATTAATAGGTGCACAGCATAAGCCGTACCCGCAGCAAATAACAGCCACGCGGCGTAATAGAACTTAAAGATTGTATTGATACGTTGCCCAAAGTTATCTCGTAGATAGACAAACTCTGGCCCTAGCGTCAGAAGCGTGCCCGTGCCAATCAACAGTAGGACAAACAGCGTTGGCTTACCAAGATTATGAGGGAGTTGCTTGCTCTCCGCTTCCGTTTGCCGACTGAATATTAACGCAATGATACTCCCCAGCAGTAAAGTTAGAACCAGAGGCGTTACTGGGTTGGCTAAGCGATGGCGGAATGTGATCCGTAAGGCATTCATAGTAGCCTCTTGGGCTGCGTTATTCGTGAGTGCGTCAGGCAGGCCAGTTGCTTGAAATACATAGCTACGTAAACCAATGTCTGTGTTGATGAGCACCAACCCAAACCCAACGGCGACAACGATCAAGCTTAGTAAGAGTGAGCTACTCACTGCCGCCCCGAAGGTTATATTTGGCCTGACCTGTTTGTCTGCCAACAATGTGATGATGAACAACAGGATTAATGGAAGAAAGACGCCATACATCACGAAAAACTGTTGAAAGGGTGTTGCAATCAATAAGTTCGGCAGAACACCACCAGCTTGAGAACTGAAGCTGATGTACCAAGGCAGATAGAGAAGTACACCAATCGCTAGAATTCCCATAGTCTGTAAGATGGGGTGTCGAAATTGTTCAATCGTGGCATTTGGTTGATCAACGCGTAATCTAATCACCAAGGCACCACCGAGTACAAAGCCATAAATTGGAAAATCCCACGCATTAAAAAACGCCAGCGAGCCAAAGACTACCGCATACAGGCCAATTTGCTTGGCATGCAGGGCGTTTTTTTGTCTGAGCGCGTTAAATGCTAAGATGATTGCCACCATGATGAACGGCAAAATCAAGACATGTGGGTGCATGTCCCCTAGGATGAAGCTAAACATTGGGAACTCGTCGATTGGTTGGATGCCGACTGCTTCACCGTTCGGCATTCGCTCTCGGATGACGCGGGATGCGCGCCACCACCACCAACCTGGACGCACTTCAGGTGGCGGCCAGTCTGCATTTATTGGGCGGCTATCAACCTCAGCGATGTCTAGCCAGCGCCAAAATGAGTCGGGTAACCAGGCCCGAGAGTAAATAACGTCCACGAACCCCATCAGGTTGCCAACCAACACAGTGAAAATAGGAGCAATGATCGCTGTTAGGGCAGCAACTGCACGAGCATCTCGGCCTTTGTCGCTCCAATATGCCGTAACCAAGTTGTATATTAATCCGTAGCTTCCAGCGGCAGTGAGGCCAAATAACAAAGCAATGCCAAGGTTAAACCCGACTTCAGTCGGCACATCACTGACGATTGTTAGCATTGAAATAATTACATAACCGAAGTAGTAGTAGCTAATTGAGTAACCACTTAGCCATGGGTCTTGTGGTGGAAAGGTTTCGCTGGCTCGCACACCACTAAGAAAAGCGAGTTCCATTGGCTTTTCAGTATATTGAATTTCTGGGCTGTGGGCGCGCACTAGTGCCCATCCAGCAAAGGTCAACAAGAAGATAACCTCAGTGCCGAGAATAATTTGCCAGTTGTCGCGACCCCACTGATAGATACCGATGCGCTCCGCTTTAGTTGAATGGTCGGAAGCCAGCCACCAGCCAATCCCCGCCACAACGACCCCTGCGATGATGATCCCGCCAAGGGTGTTGGATAACAACTGAAAGGTGGCAGATATCCACAAAACATAGCCGACGAGCAGCAGCCCAAGGGCTTTGCTGAGAGCATAACCGCGATCAGGTAGGCCGGGCAGCAGTCGATAGGCAATTGGAAAGCCAACCAATCCGAAGAGCAGCACCAACAGATACCAGCTAATAAATGATGTCATCGACCGACCTCGGCGTTGACCGCGTAAATGGTGGTTCCGCCTTCACTGTAAATAACGTCTAGCATGCCAGCACGTACCATCTGGTCAAAAGCACGTAGCCCACCGTAGTCGGCATATAAGGCTCGTTCTAGTTCGCCAACCATAATAAGGTCGACGTTGTAAGCATTGATGATGTTCCACTTCATCCATGGGTCAGTGCTAGTGTAGGCCACCCAAACATCTTCCACCCGCTGAAAAACTTCACTGCTGCTCTCAGGCCGCTGTTGTCGTTGGTGCCAGTTCCATCCAATCACACTTGGGTAACCCGTGTAAATCGATATCCGGCTTCCCCAGCGGTACTCAGTTGTATGGGCTTCTAGAATTGTCGGTGTGCCGGTGATGCTCTCTTGCATCCAACGAATAGCGTCATAGTCGGGAGCCAGCGAGAAATAAACGCCCTCCTCGCCCCGGTCTACATAGTTCATATAGGCCATACCATCGAGCGACTGCGGCGCGCCAGGGTTCCAGCGATCAGCGATCTTTGCTGGTGTGGCGGTTAATGGGTAGAGAGCGGCAAGTACCACCAGCAATGTTAACCCACTGGCCCAAGAAATTTGCAGAATCTGGCTCGCATTCCTCAGCCGCTGAATACTCCACCCAAGTGCAGCAGCACCACAAACAGCGTATAGCACCCAGACCTGTAGATAAAACTTGAAGACGGTATTCATGCGCCCAAGGTCACCTTGAAGCACAAATAAGTCAACTGCCAGTGAAATACAACTAGCGAGCGCAATTAACGCCAGAACGAACCTTGGCATGGTGTCGGTTTCGGTGCGAGCACTTAACAACAAGGCTACCAACAAAAGAGGCAATGTAATTGCGGCTACCTCGGTGAGGATTATGCTGGCGATCATACTCAGAACACTAATACCTACTAGGGCAATAACGAGCGACCAGTGGCGTGGTCTTCCCGTGATCGTTCTTTTACTGCTTAATTGGTTCATCCAATCTCGTAATTGAATCAACATCCAGCCGATAATCAGATACAAAGACAGGCCGAACATCACAATGTAAACCCAAATTTTGGTGTGTGACCCTTGCCAACGTAAGAAGGTTGTATAACTGGTCTCATAATTGGCGATGTAAGGAAAGAAGAAGGCAATTGCCATGGCGGCGAATAAGGCGACTTGCAGTACGATCAGGGCAAAGCCGACAAAGTATACGCTAACTTTCTCCGTTGCCTGTGACCGGGAATGCTCAACGGCGACGACCAAAAAATAGGTGACGGAAAATACTGTTAATCCTAACAGAGCAGTGTTCAATAGTGCTGTTTGGCTGGGGGCTGTATTTGTTGCCGCTGCCTTATTTGCCGTCGCAAAAAAGTAAATTGCTGCCACTGCTACTGCGCTGATTGTACTAGTAAATGTGGCCGCGTTTAGAACGTGGTTATGCCGCTGGGCGGCTGCAGTGAACAAAACCACCATGGTGCCAATGAGTAAATAGGTGGGGATGTCCCAAGTATTTGTTGCTATTAGCGAGCCTGCTGCTAATGCGCCAACTGTGATTATCAGCACACGCTGTACCCATAATTGCTCCCTTTTTGAGCTGCTGCGTAATATGGCAATAGCCCATGTCAAAATGAATAGTGTAATTGGCAGTGCAATCATGTGGGCATGGAGGTCAGCGTACAAAAAGGTAAACAGTGGGAACTCAGTAATCGGCTGAACCTCTGTCAAGCGATTGTCAGGGCCAATCGGCACGGGCATAATTCTTGTTGCGTTCCAGTACCATTCGCCTGTTGCAATTGGAATTAGTGGAGCACCTGGCTGGAGTGTAACCAGAAACCCGTTGAGAACGTCGACTAAATTAGGCAGTAACTGGAATTCCCAAACGCCTTCACCACTACTAAGTTCTGCCAACCCATACAGATAAGTTCGTATTTGGCTCAGGTTTCCAAGAACTACCGTCGTAAACGCCGCGACAACTCCGATACTTGCTGGAAGCCATGAGGCTTGGCCCTCCGGGGTACTTTGCCTATTTGATTGCATAAGGTTGTATGCGACGGAAAATGCCCCGATTCCTGTTAGGGCAAACAGCGTTGGAATAATTACATTGTATGCCAACGCTGATGGTATGCCAAGCAACAATACGGGAGCGCCTACCAGCACAAAACCAAAATAATAATAGTTGATCGTGCCACCGCTAAACCAAGGGTCGTAGGGAGGGAAGGTCGATGATTGCAATACGGCATTGAAATAGGCGAAATCCATCGGTTTTTCGCCGCCGAAAACAGGGTGCCACAGGTCAGGGTTGCCGACGCGTACCAGCACAAAACCAATAAAGAGCGTCAACAGTAGGCCTTCAACGATGACGACGTAATTCCAATTTTCTCTGAACCAACCGAGTAACTTGCGGCGGTTGAACCATGCGACACTTATAGCCAACAGAGCAAAGACGGCTAACACCAATAGAAGTCCAGTACGACTCCAAGAGACGATATTGAGGCTTGCCAGTAGCCACCCAACCCAAGCGAGGAACAACAAGCCAAACAACCGGCTGACTGCATAACCTCGGTCGGGAAGCGATGAAAATACAAACATCAAAACCGGATAGGCAAGCAACCCTATACTGCTGATCAACAGCCACCAGATTATGACTGTCAGAGTTTGGTTCTCAGCGTAGAAATTCGTGGGCTGCGACGATTCCTGAGCAGAAATAATGCTCTGTGAGGAAGATAAGTCAATGCGTTCTGTTGTCGTCGTTGGGATTGGTAGATCAACCGGGCGACCGCGTGCATTGCGTGCACCCTCCCGGACGACGGCATCTAAGTCTGCCTGATTCAGGATACTTTCCGTAACGGCTGCCGAATAGCTGTCTGACTTCTCGAAGATAAACACGCGCGGATGATCATAGACTGTCCAAGCTTCATCAGCATTGTCATCAATGAATTCAATCGGGCCAATGTTGGGTCGCGAAGTAAATTCAGCCACTAAATCAAAACCTAGGTCGCCGCTAAAAAGTGCCTCATAATAGTCAATTGTCATCGGCCAGCGGCGAGGGTTACGCGTCAGAGAGTCATAGAAGCGGTTGCTTGAAATTACGATGTAATCTGTGTGATTAAGAATGTATTGGAAGCGCTCGCGCTTCTCTTCTGTATCCTCCCAAACAACGTTAAATACCAGCGAATGATACATGGCACTCCATGCATCGTAAGGAGTCATACGGAGCGGGAGAGCGTCGTCCCAAACATCCTCGTTTGCAATAATTGATCCACCAAACTGTAGCGGCCCGCCCTGCAATACTTCAACCGATAAGTAGTAGGTCGTATTTTCCTGTAGGATGACGGGATTTATCGGCACTGTATAGGGTACGCCCCGAATAGCATCGGACTGCGCTAGAAAATCACCACGTATCACGCCTTGACTGACAATATTGGTCGCTGCGAAATCACTACTGATTGTTACTAACAACGTCTTTTCAGTATCGCGGTCGAACGGATCAGTGACGTAATTTAGACGAATTTCTGATACACCCCCCGTTGCATTGATATCAAAGCCGATAGTGTAACCAACGTTCTCGTTGAGAACGGTCTGTCGGATAATTGGTCGTGTTAAGTCTTCTTCAATCCCAACCCCGGGTAGTGTATCAGAGCTGGTTGATACCCAATTGTCCCAGAAACCGATTTGATAAGTCTGCGACTCGGCACCTGTTTCGACAATGATTGTGGCGTCCGACGGAATGTTCTCAACAATCCATCGTGAGGCTTCCACACGTGTTACTGGGCGAGTGTAGATGCGTGTGACAGCCCAAGCCCAAGCGGTAGTTGAGGCTAGTATTGTTAACCCAAGGGCCGCAGGCACTAACCGTGACCAATGGAAAGCAGGTGCATTGTGCTCGTCAATTAGCTTACTAATGCGTTTCCATAATGTTGAAAGCGCCCAGCCACTGATCAGCGCAAGAAACGGATAGATGGGCAAAAAGTAGCGCATCGTCATGACCCATGCTGTACCCTGCCAAAAGAAGATGAGAAGCGTCCAAGTAACAGGCAGGATTAAGCGCTGATATTCTGGGTTTCTACGTGCTATCTCCCAGATTGCCCAAATAATTGAGAACCAACTGAAAATACCGAGTGGGATGCCTAGCCCAGTCCTAACCATATCCGTCAGTGGGTATAACAAAGGAATTCTCTGTGCCCACTGATGGTTGGGTGGGATATCTGCATTGCCCGAAACAAGCCAACTGACCTCCCGCATCTGACGCAGCCAATCTGGGTTAGGGCGGAAGCCAACCGGGTCAAGAATTTGGCTGAGAATATCGACTAGAAGTCCCACCTCGGCGCGGATAATTGGAATGGTTGCCAGCGACCCAGCAGGCAAAAAAGCATAGGGTTGAGCCAGTCGAAATACGATGATCGTAAAGACTCCCGCAACGCTTAACCCAATAAAACCACCAAGGGCGCGCCTCCTGATATATTGTGGCTGTGCTTCAAGGCTGGCATATGAAATTTCAAATTCGTTGAAAATGCGAATTGCAATTGCCACTGCGAGTATGATAGCTAGTGGCACAATGCTAATCTTGCTGCCCATCGCTAGACCAAGCCCGATACCAAAAGCGATGTAGTTAAACCAATTGTGTTCATCAAGTGATCGAGTAGCGAAGTAGAAGGCAAGCACTGTGAAAAAATTAGCGATTGGGTCAACCGTCCAAAAATGTGATAATTGAATCGGCAGTGCTGCAAAGCTGTAGAATGCAGCACCTAGTAACCCAGCGCGGTAATCAAATAGGCGCTTGCCGATGAAATAAACCATGACGATGGTGAGTAGATCGCTAATGGCGACAACTGACCGCCCAACAATGTAAATATCGAAATACGTTGTCATCTGAAAGGCTTCAGCGGCAAGTCGCACAATAGTCAATGGTAGGTTGCCGTATACATAAAAGGCGTGCCCGACGTTATTGGGGTTTAACGTTGAAACGGTTGTATCCAGATAGGTGCTAAATGAATTTGGCACCAGTACCGCCGATGATACCGTGGTCATAAAGCGCTCATCCGGATGCAAGAGTTGGCCCTCGTCCCAGTCCTGACCGATGAAGCGTAGGTATGTACTTGCAACCACAATGAGCATCAGCAAGACAAAGCTGACGACAAGCTGTACCTCGGTTAAGGCGGGCCTTTTTTGTTGTGAGGCCTGTACTTTTTTTGTTGACACGTGCCTGATAGGTATCCCCTGTACCGCGCATATCGAAGTGTGAACGTTACACACGCATACATACACCCGCACCTCCACTGAGGCTTACAATCCGGGCATACAAAAAGGTCAGCACAAATGCTGACTACCACGCTGGATTACTTTAGCGGAAAGTATTCACTTTGCAAGTCTCAATCTGTGCCGTGTGTTTTTAGGGAACGACGTAGACGTAATAACTCTGTGCCGCGATCTCCGCCTCTATCAACTCAAGCTCGCCGCCGGGGTAAACTGCTTCGAGTACATCCTGCGCACGTTGATCTTGCTGATTAAAGACAAATATGAGCGGACGTGTGTCGAATATCTCCGGTTCGGTTACCAACCGGTTTGCCATGTCGAGCGAGTCGATGAAGACGCGCTCAAACGTGATGTCACCCAGCTCTGCGCCAAATGCGCGATGGTCTTGCCAGAATGGATAACTGATCAACCAAACACCGTCGATGTTATCTGGGTCAGTGCCGGTTTCAGCTAAGGCTGCCTGTGCGCCCGTTGCCAGCAACCGAGGGTAGGGGGCCGCCTGCAAGTATGCCTGATGATACTGATTGAAATACAGATCGAAATTCAGTGTTAATGCCCCAGCAAGTAGCAGCACTAGAAAGCCGTAGGTTGTTCCTTTGAACAATCTTGTGGTTGATGCGCGCACTGTATACTGCCGAATAATCGAAAGAGGCCACGCTGCGAGTACTATCACGAGTGGTAGAGTACCACTTGCCCTGGTTGTACTTGGGTTTTCTGTTGGAAATGCGATTGCTAGTGCAGATGGTAGCAGCATCAGTAAGATAGCTGCGAGGACGAACCAATCGGCAGGGTCGCGGCGAAGCCACAAGCGCACAAGCCAAACACTGATGCCAAAAATCAATAAGGCACCGGTGACAAGGTCGAGTGCAGGTTGCCCTGGAACAGAACTGATCCAAGCCTGGTCGCCCTCGAAATTGTACATCCGGACGGCATCATAATAATTGTCGGCAAGGACTATGGCTGCATTGCCTTGAATCTCAGCTTCGTTGTTCGTCGTGCGATTGATCACTCGGTTCCATAGTTGCTGCGGGAAATCGACCCACACGCGTAGCATCGGGACAAACATCACTACAGCAATTATGCCGGCAGCAGTTAAGTTGAGCACCTGCCGCGCGGCTGTATTCAAAGCCTTTGTACGCAAAATATCGTGCGGTCTATTTTTCTGAAGCAGTAAGGGAAACACAAATCCTGCTAGGGTGATTAAGCAGGCCGCCATGGCAACCAATGGAACAAGCCGCATCGCTTGGTAAGAATATACGCCCACACCCATCCACAGCCCTGCCCAGATCCACGCCCGTCGTAAGCCAGTGCGAATACCGCGGATCAGGCAGATAACAACGAGAGTGAATACTAAAGGTGTCAGTGATATTCGTAAGGCTAACCGAGCTAAGACGGTATGCCACCATGATATCGCCAACAGGCCTGCCGCCCACAAGCCTGTTTCCCAGTCAACCAGTTCTCGCCCCAATAGAACAATCACCGGCAGTAAAAGCATCGCCCAGAATGCAGATACGAGTTTGAGCGTTAGAAACGTCCAACCCGTACCAAACAAGTTCGCTGTCCAAGCAACCACATAGAAGTGTAATGCCTCTCGACCGCCGTTATTGATGAAGAAAATACTGGTGATGCCTAACTCAGAGATGCGGTAGGCATCCAGTAACTTCTCGACGTGGTCGCTGGTCATCTCTGGTGGGGTTGTCTCAAGCTGGTAATAGCGGAAGAAAGCGCCGAGCCCAATAATCACGATCAGGATGCTTACGCGCCAAAAGGTTCGCTGCTGCCATAATTTGTTACCGAGGTCGCTCAATTCAGAGGCGATATCACCGCTGAGTGTAAAAACATCTCGTTCACTGAATGCGAGTACAACGCAGAGAATACTGGCTGCCCAGGTCAAAATTCCGATGGTCCGAAACGTGTTATTTGCCGAGAGTACAAATGTCATAGCGCTGAATGCAATCGCGCCACCTAACATAGTGAGCCGTAGTACCAAGTCGTAGCGGTCAACACTTTGGAGTGGGCGGGAAACGCCACCGCCTGAAACACTCGGACCTCGGGTTATGAGTGGCCTATGTTCCAACAGCATCTGAAAAACCAGCACGGCTGCCCAGAGTGACCCACCTAGCAGAAATAACACCCAAGAAATGATACTGTCTGACACGCCTAGTGCTGTAATTTGCCCGAGTAAGATGACACCGAAGGCAATCAAAATACCGCTGAATACCAACCAGGGTTTGGTTTCTGGCCCTGATGGAACAACCATAACAGTATCAGGGTATGTTTGTACGCCGGGTGTATCTAACAAAATGGATGGTTGCTGTGGCTCGGGGGAGGGTAAATTGCTGGCGATTGCATCAAGCGCACGGGAGACATTCTTGCTTGGTGCAAAGTCATCCGATGTTATCTCCCGTTCTGGTAGGAAAACCGCCCTGATAACATCCCTAATTGTGATGCGCCCTTGCTGTTGGTTACTGTCTTTAGCACCGTCTTCGGGAAGGGGTGGCTCAGTCAAGTGGGTCTCCCGTACTGTGCTTTTGTGCCAGGAGGCATAAGTTGACCGTAGGCCGTCCACTTGGTTCGTCCATCACGTTCTTCTGGTCAAACCATTCGAACATCGTCAGGCCAATATTCACAGGGTTGAGTATCCCGCCACGCTCACCAGATAGGTTATGTCGATCTGCGGCTGAAGCCATCCGTGATGGCAGAAGCCCCGCCTCGAGTACTTCCTTACCAAAGCCATAGACAATGTTGTGTATGAATGGAAAGCTGTAGTGGGTGAAGGCTCGCTCCGCGATGATATTGAGTCCAGCGACGGTCACTGCGTAGCGTAGTTGTTCTTCGGTGTATAGCCGCACATGATTAGCCCACAAACCCGACAGGGGCCCTTTACGGATTTTCGTATTAAATACGTCTTCCAACGTTCTATTGAGCGGATCCCACCAGAAAGGATAATTTGCGTTTGGTACAGTAATAGCGATTAATCCGCCCGGCCTTAGCACTCGTTTGACTTCTTTCAAAGCGCGAATGTCATCATCGACGTGCTCTAAAACCTCTGACAAAATTGCTTTATCAAAAATGGCATCCCCGAATGGGAGAGCGTAAAGATTAGCTTTGGCTAGTCCAACAGCAGGATCACAGTGCAGCGTGCGCTTAGCAATGCTAAGTGGTAGCCAATCGAGTTCAACCCCGGTGACAGTTGCTTTCGTAACATGGCGGATGAAGCGTGGGTAGAAGCCGCGTCCGCAACCGCCATCCAGAATGTGGTCGCTATCTTGTGGCTTGAGCCATTCAAATATCGTCTTAACGCGGCGACGGTAGGCCATATCTGCTTCGTTGGCTACCATTCGCTCGATCTTCTCTTGCTGCTGTGCATCCATCATCGTTGGGTTTTTCGAGCTTCCTCTGCTGCATAGCGAAAATGTTGCTCGTAACGGTCGATGGTTTCTTCGAGGTTGAAAGCAGCGTCAATTACGCTCAATGGCTTGACATACTCTGAGCGGTCACCGAGGACATTGTTGATCCCAGCCGCCATGGCGGCTGGGTTGCCGGGCTCAACGACTTCTCCCATACCAGTCTTCTGAACGACAATCCGTGCGCCTGGTATGTTCGTTGAGACGACGGGGGTTCCTGCTCGCATCGCTTCCACCTGAACAAGTGCAAAGCACTCTGAGTCACTTGGTAGAGAAAGCACGTCACAGGCGGCGTAGAAGTTCATAACCTCCTGTGGTTCACGCAATAGGCCAAGGAATTCCAAGCTGTCTTCGTGTTGCTTGATCAACGGTAAATGCTGCTCATAATACTTCTCATATTCTAGATTATATTGTCCTGCGAAGACGATACGCGTGCCGGGAAACATTTCTTGGATCGCAGGTAGCGCTCTGATCAGCACATCAGGTCGTTTTTCTTCTACGAAACGACCGGCGTATCCAATCAATTTGGCACTGCCATTTTGCCCGCGCAGCCATTTGTCGCGCAGTTCTTCGACAACCTGCGGCTGGGGGGCTGGCATCTTAATCGGAGGATGGACGACGACTGCCTTCTCACGAAAGGGCCTAACGTAGTAAGAGTGGTCAGCATAATCCTGGCTGTATGCGATGACCCGATGGGCTGCTCGACCTGCCGTTTTGTAAAGCTCAAACGTGATCTGCTCCACAAGCCGATTGATTGCACCTCCAGGTAGCACAAGGTCGCCATGATGTGTAATCACCAGCCCACGTTTTAGCAACTTGGTATAAGCCGCGAATATAAATGTCTCGAACATGGGTGTGTGGATGCTTACAATATCGTGCATTTTGACCAGTTTCCAGGCGGCTTCGGGGTAGGCTGGCATGATCATGCCGCGCGTAATCCGAATGGGCGCCCAAAGCCGGATCACACGCACGCCGTTAATCACCTGCTCATCGCGAGCAAGTTTCATATCATAGCGTGCACTCAAAACGGTGACGTCATGACCACGAGCGGCTAACCCCTCTGCTACCCGTTGAACGTGCAGCGTGAGACCCGTACGATGCGGTAGATAATATTGTAATGCAATCAGAATTTTGAGTGGTCGGTCACTCATGGTCTGTCTAAACGCAATCTATTTTACAGGTTCATTGGATGTTTGTATGTCATCGAGGGAGTTTTGTGCTTGCATAGCCGCACTCCGCACTTCGCCAAAGCTAACACCTTCTCTCAGCAGTCCAAGAATGCCGAGAAGCGTCGTCATACCAAAGTTGAGCCCATGTAACATAAATGCATAACTCCGCGAGGCATCGTCCGGGTAGTCCACGGCTGTTAATACACCAATCACCGCTGCCTGAAACGTGCCCAGTCCTGATGGGGCAGCCGGTACTGCTATGCCTAAGCCTGCGGCGGCAACGGCTAATAACCCAATGACGACCGGTGTTGTGCCAAAAAATGCAATCAACAGTACCCACCCAACCAAGCCAGATAAAAACCACGCGACTACAGACAACATAAGACCACTAATGAAAGTTCGCCAATTGGAGACACCCCCTAGGCCATCAACGAATGGCTCTAGAAAAGAGCGCCCTTCTTCGTAGCTCAGTCTCGGTACGACTGATATTATCCGTGCACCAACGCTCAGCGCCGCCTCCGGTTGCCGCGCTGCCACAGCTAAAATACCGAGGCCCACGGTAGCAGCAATGCCCATCAAGATCCCCGCAGATGTGGCCCATGTTGGCAGGTCAAGCCCCATCAGAATGACGCCGAACATAATGACGATTGCGATCATATCAAAGAGACGCTCAACGACGATGCTCGACATGGCACTGGTGAAGTGCAGCTTCTCACGCCTTCCCGCCAGCACGCCGCGCGCAACCTCGCCAATGCGCGCAGGTAAAATATTGTTAAAGAGAAAGCCAATCGAGAACAACCAACTGCCATCGACAATTGATAATCGACCCTCAGTAAGAACACTCCAGCGCCAACCGCGTATAGCAACCAGCCCAACAAATAATGCGGCTGCGAGCGCAATCAAACCTAGGTTGGCCTGCTGTACAGCATTCGCCATTTCACTGAAGTTTGCTTGTCTTAGCGATAAATAAAGCGCAACAATACTGATCACTGCGCCAATTGTTAGCGTTTGCCAGCGTTTCATAGTGTCCTCAGGCTAAGTATCCGGGAAAGTATACCATGCTGACTCTTGCACAAACAACGTGGTCGGATTTTCTTCAATGGCTTAGTATTGAGAGCAAGGTTGCATAAACAGCATAGTATTCCTTTGTTATCTACCGGGTAAGCATCATACCAATGATCCGTGATCCAAATATTCAAGCTGGCATGGACGCACTCCGCCGCGGGGATGAGCGCGAAGCCCGTCGGTTATTTGGCATCGCCGTCAAGGCCGATCCTGATAACTTTATTGCTTGGTGGTACTTATCCACAATTCTTAAAGATAATGCGCAGCGAATTCACTGCCTGAAGCAAGTGCTGAGGCTACGACCAAACCATACAGAGGCTAAACAGATATTAGCTCAGCTTGAGCGACAAACCGCCAGCCCGACACCGCTGCAAGGGGTTAGCCGGTCTGTATTAGAAGCACAAGAACACCAAGGCGGTATTGTGACTGCTACCCCCGATCCGCCCACGCCGTCCGAAATACCACCAACACCTGCATCATCGGTTCCGGCTTACGTCCAACCTGAAACAGTGCCAATGAGCGCTTCAAATAACAATGATGTTTTAACGCTGGCTGCAGTAACCATTATCGCGTTGTTATCTATTTTGGGGACAGTCGTCCTTGTTTTTACGGGGAATGCGCCACCCGTTTTGGGCATCAGTGACCCCGAATTCTCATCCACACTCGTGCCTGTTCAATTTCAGGTACCGGCTTGTACCGTCACTGCTGCTGCGCCAGAAATCATTTTTATTAACAATACAGGTGTCAATGTTGAGTTGTTTCAAGGGGCAGAGGGCGAAGAAGAACGCTTATTTGAACTAGAGCCTAATACACAGAAAGCTATCGAAGTGCTCCCAGAACAAACGGTTCGCTACTTCGCTAACCCTATCGACCCAACTCTGGCAGGCGCAGGTGTTAACATTCAAGTGCCTGCCAATAACTCATGTCGTGTACCAATCGCAGGGATTGAGTAATATGTCGCATCGTGTGATTGCTGGAAAAGCCAAAGGTCGCAGGCTAAAGCAAGTTCCGGGTGACTCAACCCGCCCCGTAATGGACAGAATCAAGGAAAACGTCTTTAATATCCTTGGTCTTAGTGTGGTTGACACCTATTGGCTGGATATGTTCGGTGGTACTGGCAGCATTGGTATTGAGGCTCTGAGCCGTGGCGCAGTTCACTGCACATTCTTAGAGTTGAACCGGAAAGCGCTGGTTACTATCAAACAAAATCTAGAAACAACCGGTTTTACACAACAGGCGGATGTTCACAAGGTAGACGCCTTAACGTATCTCAACCAGCACCCTCGTAATGGCTTTGACTATATCTATGTAGCGCCGCCGCAGTACATGGATATGTGGCGAAAGGCGTTACGTCTGCTAGATCAACGCCCTGATTGGGTCTACCCGGACGGGGTCGTTGTCGTCCAGATTGATCCCAAAGAATATCAAGAATTAGAATTGGGGCAGTTGTCCTTGTACGATCAACGCAAGTATGGCAATACAATGCTTTGTTTTTATGAGCGCCCAAGTGACTAGTGATTTACAGGCAATATTGTTTCACGCTATAATGCGCCCTCTAGAGGAGGCCTATTCATGACTGATAGTATTCAAGCAAAATTTGATAAGCGTCGAGCTGAGCGTGTGAAAGAACTAGAATTAATTCGTAAAAGTCCGCGTGCTAACGCTGTCTTTATCGCAGCGCCTGTAGCTGAATGTACAACTGCGCGCTTCATCCAAGGGACATATGCTCAGAATGATCCCAATCTGCCAGAACTACCTTATGAGGGATGCTCTCGTGCAGATGGTTGCATCTGCCGCTACGAACCGCTCGTTGTGGAAGTCGGCCCCTAAATAACACAACATAACCGTCTAACGCTGCTCAGAGGGTTACACCTCACTCATTAGCGATAACGCTGCGCACAAATTCAACCGCCGCATCGTAATCGGTGATTTCACCGACTGCTTGCGCTTCGATCAATTGCCGCAGTATATCGCCAATTATAGGGCCTGGCTCTATGCTAAAAGTTGACATCAGGTCTGTGCCGTCTAGCAACGGGACAGGCGCTACGATCACATCATACCGTTGGAGATACGCCTTGATGATTGGGTCAGCTACCCCTTCTAATAGATGACCCCATGTTTTGGCATCCGCTTCCGCAAGGCCCAAAAATTGTGCCAGTACAAAAAGCGCGCCGCCAATGCCCGCCTGATTCGCTGCGCGGTAGTAATGGAATAAAGTTCGGTCTGATAGGGGGCGCTCGCTCGGAAACTGAAATGCTGCCGCTCGGATGAAGCGGCGGAGGAGTAGTTTTTCCACCTTCGACAATTTTAGATAATCTGCCCAAGCATTGACATCTTTTGTTCCAAATGTGACCAAGACAGCGATGAGTAGTAATGCTTCAACCGTGCGGTCATCCGTTAGCTGTTCGGACAAGTACGCTTGTAGATCGCCTCTATAACGGTCTAGCACCATCACCGCGACGCCAAGAAATAGTTCGTTAGCGATGTTATCATCTCGCCGGGGGCTGATGATTGTTAATAGATTATAGAATGTTTGGAATAATCCCAGCTGGGCTTGTGTAAGGATGCTGCCAGCCGGGTTTACGTGCTGGTAAACCCCAACCGCTTGATACAACCTAAGCAAAGATGCTGCATTCGTTTTCTGAAAGCCCTTGAAGAGTTCATCGCGAACACGCTCAGGTTGTTGTAAGGTGTCACTATCAGCCCTTAACGCTGAAGCCGCCCCTCTAACCGCAGATGTGGTTGCTGGGTGCAGCCTCAGATTAAACTGCAACCCCATTCTCAAGGCACGCAAAGCACGAATAGGATCAGACGAAATGCTGTCCTTACTGCACATATTTAACACTTTTTTTGCTAGTAAATCCTGCTGCCCACCAAGCGGATCAATGATTTGCTTTAAATCATCAAGCGGGACGGCCATCGCATTGATGGTGAAGTCGCGTCCGATGAGGTCATCTTCTAACGCGGTGCCTCGAAATGTCGCTACATCAACGTGAACTGGATTGTCGTGACTATCTAGCGTTAAGATGGCTCGCCCAGTCCCTCGCTGTTGATCAACCGGATAATAATCCCCGCCCATAGCATTGGCTATCTCCCGAGCGATAGAAAGCCCATCTAATGGAGTAGTCAGGTCAATGTCATGCACAGACGATCCGCGCAGTGCATCTCTCACAACACCCCCAACGAGATATAGCCTCTCTGGTGTGCTAACCGCTGATTGAAGACTGTAGACGAGGTCCGGCCAGATGAACGCGCGAATTGGTGGTTTTTGTATCAGGTTCATTCAGGGATGACGGCATCCGGCTTAACGACACCAATGTATGGGATGTTGCGATAGTACTCATCAATGTCAAGACCATACCCAAAGACAAATACGTTCGGAATGGTGAAGCCAACATGATCAACCGTAATGGGCACCTCGCGCCGTTCGGCCTTATCTAGCAGCGTACAGACCCTCAAGCTAGCTGGGTGACGCGCCCGTAGTACCTCCAGCACTTGGTGCAATGTGCGACCAGAGTCGATGATGTCTTCAACGATCAGCACGTTTTTATCACGGATTGGGGTATGTAAGTCCATCAGAATGCGCACATTCTTAGTTGATTCGCGTTTACCCACCCCATAGGACGTTACATCCATAAAATCAATGATGTGCGGCACCGTCACATGCCGCATCATGTCAGACATGAACAACATGCTGCCCTTTAGAATGCCCACAAGCATCAATGGCTCTGTGTGACTATCGTAGTAGGCACTAATTTCAGTACCAAGCTCTTGGATGCGAGCTTGTAACTTATCAGAGTCAATCAGTACGTAATCGAGTAAGTCTTCGGGGGGCAGTGGGCTCAACATGCACCATATCACTTTCGCGTAGCGGAATCCAGAGTAGGTTTGCCAGGCACCTCATGGTAAGCCCGGCTGCGCGCTTCATAAGTTTCCTGTGCCCCAATTTGAATAATAGGATCATCATAGCGCGCTGGATTCCCATTAATCAAACGTTGGCTTCGTGTCGCTGGTTCGCCACTGACCATGCAGATAGCATGAAGTTTGTCAACTTCTTCGGCTTCAGCCATTAGAAATGGCATTGGGCCAAATGGCTCACCTCTAAAATCTAAATCTAACCCAGCGATGATTACCCGAATGTGATTATCAGCTAAAGCGCGTACCACATCAATTATATCTTCATCGAAGAATTGGGCTTCATCAATGCCAACGACAGTGATGTCATCCGCCAAATACTTAAATATCTGATGAGCACGCGCTATTGGAATTGCATCATATTGGCGACCATCATGCGAAGATACTTTGGCTACACCATAGCGTTCATCAATAATTGGCTTAAACACGGCAACTTTTTGTCTAGCAATTTCCGCACGTCGCAGCCGTCGCAGCAACTCCTCAGATTTACCACTAAACATGCAGCCGCAAATTACCTCGATGCGGCCTGTTTCATGCCTCATACGTCTCCTTCTCTTTTATGATGTTGCCCACATAACCCGCTTATAGTACTTACGGGGCAGGGTTACCGGTCATTTCGGTATATATTGCCCAATCTTGTTGAGCCAATTCTGTTTCGCCAAGTTGACTGTATGCCACGCCACGATTGTAATAGAAGTTAGGCTCGTCATCTGGGTTGATTTCAATCGCTATTGTGTAGTCTTCAACAGCAGCATTATAATCTTCAATGCCCATGTAGACATTGCCTCGGTTAAAGTAAGCGCTGACATCATTCGGCCTCGTCTCGATTGCATCAGTATAATCCGCAATGGCTTTGCTAGGGCTGTTGCCTAGCTCGTAGTGAGCCGTGCCTCTGTTGAGTAAGTAGATATTGGCGTCGTCCGGGTTGGCCTCCAAGGCGGCAGTATAGTCAGCAATAGCTTTTTCATACAAACCCTGACTATAGTACACAATACCACGGTTATTGAGAGCGACATGGTAGCTTGGGGCTATCTCAAGAGCTCGGTTGAGAGCAATTAGGGCCGCCTCATTATCTTCTAAGACAAACAGGGCACCCCCTTGTGCCGCCAATAGATTTGGGTTGTCTGGCTCGATTGCCAACCCGACCTCAGCATCAGCCAATGCTAATTCACCTTCGCCAGCATTGCTGTAAGTCCGCGCTCGTAAGATTAAAGCAACGATATTATCGGGATCTTCTTCGAGAATAGGGTTGAGTATCTCAAGAGCTTGATCAAATTGAAGCTCATCATTCAAAGCGAAGACTTCGGCTACTAGTTCTGCCTCTTCTGCTGTGACGAATGTGCTGCCCGCAAACTCCGCCACTTTAATTGTGCGGGCTTCAGACGTGACAGCGAGTGTTTGGCTGCCACATCCAATTGCAGTAGCCAACATCACAACAACTAACGGGAAGAACGACGGTATATTGTATTTGATCATAATTGGCTCTCATCAGTTGAGGACGGGTTAAGAATGAAAAAGAGCGCGGCACTCATTCTGGAATGCCGCGCCACCACACATCGGATTGACCACCACCAGCCTGTTATGGAATATCGTATCCGCGAGATTTCAAACGCTGCTTCAGGTCAATAAGACCCTTTTGTCCAAAACCTTTGACATCCAACAAGGCACTATCGCCACCCTTTTCCATCAATTCAATGATGTCTCCGGCAGTATGAATATCTGCTTCAGCCAAGGCCTTTTCGTAACGTGAGCCGATATCTAACTCAGTAACGGGTAGGCTTGGGGAGCGACGCTCTTCGCGCTCTTGCTGCTGTTGACTAAGCAGTTCTTCGCGACGTCGGATCTTCTTCAAGAAGCCTTCAACACGACCTTCTGTATCGACAACACGCTGTTCGCCTGTATAAAACGGGTGGCAAGCTGCACAAATATCTGTTTTCAATAGCGCAACAGTTGCACCTGTTGTCCAGGTATTGCCGCATGCACAACTAATTGTAGCTTCTGGAAAATACTCCGGATGCAGTCCTTCTCTCATTTTATTACCCTCTTTCGTAACACGGCTCCGGCACTCGCCGCAGTAGCGTGATACATAGGTTTACAAAAATAGATAGTCTGTGCTGTGCTTGGCACAGCTTTTAACTAATTAACAGCGACCGGCTCACGTTCTGGGTAAACGCTGATGACCTTACGACCACCGCGACCCCATTCGAAATGAACATATCCCTCTTCCGTCGCGAAGATGGTATAGTCGCGTCCAAGGCCTACATTGGCACCTGGGTGAAACTTTGTGCCACGCTGGCGCACAATGATGTTCCCCGGAATGACAAACTCTCCACCATACTTTTTAACACCAAGCCGCTTGGCATTACTCTCGCGACCGTTCTTTGTTGAACTACCGCCCTTTTTATGTGCCATTTCAACGATCCCCTAAACAGTAATATCTTTAATTAGTAAACGTGTGTAGTTCTGACGATGACCTTGCTTGCGACGGTAGCGGTTTTTCTTTTTATACTTGAAGACGATAATCTTCTTACCCTTGAACTGATCAACGACCTCGGCTGTGACGCTTGCACCACCCACAATTGGAGTGCCGACTTGCGCATCGCCGCCATTTTTTACCAGCAGGACATCATCGACCGTTAGCTTGTCACCGACATCATAATTGAGTTTCTCAGTGACGATTGTCTTACCAGGCTCCGCCACATATTGGCGGTTTCCGATCCGAATAATTGCGTACATGCATATCTCCGATCTTCGCTTACCACCTGAGTATGCTGCCCAGCAGGCGCATCACTAGGGGAAGAGCGGTATCCTCTACAGGTTGACAAACAAATACCCCCGAAAAAGGGGCAAATAGAAGTATAGCAATCTGGGGTGTCGTTGTCAATCTATATTGACTGGCAATGTAAACTGAAAAACTGCCCCGCCCTCAGGCGCATTCTGTGCCCTGATTGTGCCGCCGTGCGCTTCAACAATTGACCGAGCGATTGCCAGCCCCAAGCCGCTGCCACCATCATTTCGCGCCCGTGATTTGTCCGCTCTATAGAACCGTTCAAATAGATTGGGCAAATCAGTAACGTCAATCCCATCGCCGGAATCACGGACTTCAAACAGTAAACGTGAATCTGGTGTGTGGGTTGCTCTCAAGATGATTTTCCCGTGCTCTGGCGTATAGCGGATGGCGTTCGAGGTCAGGTTGCCCAACACTTGGGCAATCCGCTTGGGGTCGGCATAAAGCGCTGCCTCAGCTCCACCTGTTTGGCGCTCTAGAGAGATACCTTTTGCCGCAGCCAAGGGTGTGAATGCGGCTGTAGTTTGTGCCAACAGTTCGCCAGCGGTCACCATCTCGGGGTGTATCTTGAGTTCGCCAGCGTCTGACAGCGCTAACACCCTTAAATCTTCGATGAGATGTTCGAGCCGCAATGCCTCGGCATGGATCACTGCCAGCCGATCTGGGGTAGGGGCAAATACGCCGTCCGTGAGCGCTTCGGTATGCCCAAGAATGGTGCTTAACGGCGTTCGTAGTTCGTGGGCGATGTTTGCTGTCATCTGCTGCCGCTGTGCCTGTGCCTGCTGAAGTCGTTGGCTCATGTCATTGAATGATTGTGCCAGTGAGCCCAGTTCATCTTGCGAGTGAATGGCTACTTGCTCCCCTAGGGTCCCAGAACCAAGCGCTTTGGTTGCCTCGGTTAATGTTTTGATCGGTCTGGTTAAGGTTTGTGCTAAGATTACGCTCGCCATGATCGAGACGACGACTGCGGCAGCACCGCCGCCTAACAGCAGCAAATTGAACGGCCTGATAAATTCGCCACTGCCTCCGCTTCCCAACGGCGGATTTACCCAGGTGGGTCTGCTTGGGCTGCGCTCTTGATTGGGGCCGCCACGTCTGTCGCCTTGGTGCTGATCCATGTACTGCTGAAAGTCGTGCCCGGCAATTACAAAGCCGACGCTAGCACCATCAACCACAATTGGTTCCGCTTGTTCCATAAGATTTTGTGGAAGTTCAACTCTACCCGGTTCGATGCGCCGCCCGCTTAATGCCTGTATTTGACGATTAGAATCAAATACCATGATTGCCGGTGCACCCTCATCACCAAAAGTAGCAAAAACGACGTTCGCGTTATCCCAACTGTTGTTAGCCACGTAGTATTGTGTGTAGGCTCGATGCAGTTCTGTGGTGTAGCGATTTTCTAACAATTCGTTGACCTGTATCGGCGTGACTAGCCGCAGCAGAATCGCCACAATAATAATCCCGACGAGGCTTACTAAGACGAATGCTGCCGTCAATTTGAACGTCAATGAGCGCGTCATCGCTTCTCCGAGCTAAAGCGGTAGCCAACACCGTATACGGTTTCAATGAAGCTTGGTTTTTTTGGGTCTTGTTCGATTTTGGCCCGTAAATTTTTGATGTGAACATCGACTGTTCGTTCATAACCGGCAAAAGCATCTTCTTGGATCGCTTCAAGCAGTTCCATTCGGTTGAAGACCTTTCCTGGCGTCGTCATCATGTAAGCCAATAAATCAAACTCGGTTCGCGTCAAGCTGAGTTCTTCGCCGTCCAGTATGGCGTAGTACCCATCGCAATCAACTTCTAACAAGCCTGATCGTAGAAGCTTTGGCGGTTCATTGGTGTCGGTCGTGCGCCGCAACACAGCTTTAATGCGAGCCACTAATTCACGTGCACTGAAGGGTTTCGTGACGTAATCATCCGCACCCAGTTCAAGCCCCAAAATGCGATCATCCTCTTCGACCTTGGCTGTTAACATGATGATTGGTGTGCTGCTCTCTTTACGATGCAGCCGCATAAATTCGTAGCCATCCATCTCTGGCATCATTAAGTCAAGTACGATTAAGTCCGGCTTGCTGTAGCGTGCGGCATAGAGGGCTTCCCGTCCGTTCGTTGCTGTTACCACATCGTATCCAGAGGCTTCTAAATATGATCGTATGAAGTTGACGAGGTTCTCTTCATCATCTGTAACGAGAATGCGTTGGCTCATGTACCTTTCTCCAAACTGAAAACCTGTTTCCACTACCACCGATTATCTACAAAAGCGACCGCAAAGAAAATAATACGAGGCGCTTTGGCATTGGCACAGGAGGGCATTCCGCAGGGATGCCCTCCTGTGTTTACAAAACGCACTGGTCGTTATAGATTTTCGTTTGTGGTGTTCTCTAATGTTGCTTCGATGTCACCCTCATTGCCGCCGTCCCTTGGCCCACGCTGGCTGGGGTCACCGCAACCGTCGTGCTGTTCGCGGAAGGCTTCAAGGTCAACACCGGCTTCTTCGGCTAACGCTTCAATGGTAGCACCGTTGTCCAGTGCCTCTCTCAGTGCTTCCACCGACTCAAAGTTGAGTGCTTGCGCCAATTCCTCGAAATGTCTGCCTCGCGGGCCTCGGTTGAGATCAAGCTCTTCGCGTAGGACATCAAAATCTACCCCCCGCCGCTCAGCGAGTTCTTCCAACGAAATGCCATCCTCGTATGCCTGCTGCAGTTCCTCAAGGCTTAGGTTGAGAGCGTCTGCAATGGCTTGACGCTCTGCTTCACTCGGCCTACGCTGACCGCCCGGCCTACCTTGTGGTCCTTGAAGCATGCGCTCGGCCTGCTCTTGTGTGATTTCGCCTGCAGCGACTGCCTCATTGATGCAGGTTTCGCGGGCTTGCTCGATGTCCTCGGTGGTGATGCCGTTGTCAGCTAAGAGTGCTTCAAACGCCTCCCGGTTACGGGTCTCGCGGGCCGCCTCGATTTCTCCGATGCTTAGTCCCAAATTAGTCAGCATCTCGCTGCCACAAACCTGTTCACCTTCACCTCCTCGCTCACCACGCTGCGAGTCATCTTCTTGGGCCGAAGTTATCGCAACAGACATTAAAGCGGCTGAAACGATGACAACGAGTATCACAATCCATTTGAAATAGCGTTGCATATCTACTCCCCTTTATCTTGTTCAGATTTACTATCAATTGGCATAAGGGTACAAATCAAATGTGTAGAAGTTGTGAAAAAGCCATGTGGATCTGATATGAAATGGTTTAATCAACCAATTGGTAGATAGTAAGAGTATTCTCATTGTTGCGCGGATCTATTATTCGGACGACTGGCTCATACTCCATAGGGATATCCGCATCATCATTGACGATCAGATAGTCTGGTGCTTCAGCTAGTGAGTGAACTTGACGCTCGCTGAAATAGGCCACAAGCATCGCGCGCTCTGCGAAAAACGTTGCCTCCACAGTCGAGTTATTGCGCAGCCAGTAGCCTGCTTCACGAGGTGCATCCCAACTACGGCTTGGTAATAGATTGACCCCATTAGCTGCTCGCCATTCGACTGTTTCATTATCCGCAACCGTGATCACATTGTGCGATTGCCACGCTGCGGCCATTGTAAGCAAAACGACAGCCCATGCTAGTGCCCAATCGGGTACACCGGTTAACTGCTGACCTATCCAACGGGTTCCTCTAATCAGTAGCGCAGATATTGAGATGCCAACAACAGACGCTGCTATCGATAGTTCTACAAACAGGCTGATCAGTAATAAGCTGCCACTCCAATATAGTAAACTTTGTATTGAAGCAGTGTATTGCTTGAAACTCACAAATCCTGCTAATCCTGCCATCAAAACGGCTACCCACAAGCTTGACTGCAAAATGAGGCCTAATGGGATAGTAAGCGCACTGTGTGTCAAGTTGAGAGCAAACTGTGCATGGCCTAGTGCCCCATAAACGCTTAACCAGCCAACACCTAGCACGCTGCAACTTATTAGTAGTATTGGTTTTGATGTTGGTTTTCGTATAGCTGTTATCGCTGCGTAGATGATGAGACCAAACAGAGCGGCAACATGAAGAGGAATGGCAATCATTGAAAAAATAAGGCTAAGTCGCGAACGCTTAGTAATTGTTGCTAATACTGCCAACAGCACAAACAGTAGTGCCAGTGCATCTACTTGACCAAGCGTGATCCAAAGCATTGGCATCAGAAGATAGACCATACCAGATACTAAACCTATCGTAGCATCCGAACTGAGCTTCTCACTGATGATCAGCATGAGTAAACTGCCGATTGTGATCGCTGCAATGCTCAAGCCTACAGCAATTCTGATGCTGGGTAAACTGAGCTGTTCCAACAGCGCCAGTAGAAGCACATATAGCGGACTGATGAGTGCCGCGTTTGTCACCGTGGATGCGGTTTGCCAATCACCCTGAGCCAACAACTTGCCAGTGTAAAAAGCGCTGAAGCTGGCCTCAGAGCGAATATCCATATGGGCCGCCGTCAGAAAGAATGCAAAGACAGCAAGCACGCCGCCGCCAACGAGATAGGGATGTAGTCTAAAGTCTCTAAGCATAAATGCCTATACCTGCAAACAAAACGGGCCACACAGCATTGTGCAGCCCGTAAATTATTCGAACTAGTGAATAACGTTACCTTTCGCCGAGGTAAGCTCTTTGGACGGATTCATTTGCCAGTAATTCCTCACCAGAACCACTGAGTACAATCGTCCCTGATTGCAACACGTAGCCTCGATGGCAAATTGACAAGGCAATCTGTGCGTTCTGCTCAACCAACAAAATGGTCTTACCATCAGCATTCAACTTCTGAATGGTGTCGAAAATTTCCTGTACCAAAATGGGTGCTAATCCCATTGATGGCTCATCCAGCAGCAGGACACGGGGCTGCGACATCAGAGCACGCCCAATGGCGAGCATTTGCTGCTCTCCACCGGAGAGCGTGCCACCAGCCTGCTTACGACGTTCTTTCAAGCGCGGAAACGTTTCATAGACGAAATCAATTGTATCATCAAACTCTTGTTGACTCTCACGCGTGTAGGCGCCGATCACAAGGTTTTCTTCAACGCTTAACCGACCGAAAATACGGCGGCCTTCTGGCGATTGTGTAATACCGCGGTACACAATTTGATGGGGCGGAAGTTCTGTGATTTCCTCTCCTTCGAACGCTACGCTGCCATACCGGGCCGGAGTCATACCGCAAATTGTATTGAGGGTCGTACTCTTACCAGCACCGTTACTGCCAATCAGAGTGACGATTTCACCCTCGTTGACCTCAATGGAGATGCCTTGTAGGGCGTGGATGCTTCCATAGTATGTGTGTATCTTTTTTGCTTCCAACAGTGCCATTAGTGCTGCTCCATCGGTTTACCTAAGTACGCTTCGATCACTCGTGGGTCCTTTTGAACTACGGCAGGTGTACCCTCTGATATCTTGGTGCCGTAGTCCAGAACGGTGACTTGATCCGATATACCCATGACGACGCGCATATCGTGTTCAATTAAGAAGATAGTGAGCTTAAGTTCATCGCGTAGGCGTCGAATGAGGTCTGTCATCTCAACTGTCTCACGCGGGTTCATACCTGCGGCGGGCTCGTCCAATAAGAGTATCTCAGGTTCGTTTGCCAATGCCCGAGCAATCTCTAATCGTCGTTGGTCACCATAGGGCATGCTGCTGGCAATCGCATCTTCTTTGCCTTCCAACCCACAGAAGTTAAGTAGTTCACGAGCGCGTTTATACGCTTTGGCTTCTTCTTTACGAACGTGGGGCAGTCGCAAAATTGAGCCGACCAACCCAGCCTTCATGCGTGGGTGGTGCCCAACCATCACATTCTCGACAGCCGTCATCAGCGAAAATAGCCGAATATTTTGATAGGTACGTGCAATTCCGAGATTGGCAATATGATTGGGCGAGACACCAATAAGTGATTTACCCTTAAACTGAATATCCCCTTCTTCAGGCGTGTAGAAGCCGGTAATGCAATTGAAGAAGGTGGTTTTTCCTGCACCGTTCGGGCCAATTACGCTGGTGATTGTGCTAGGTTCAACGTTGAGGTCAACACCATTGACCGCAGTCAACCCTCCAAACCGCTTGGTAACAGCAATTGTTTGCAAGACGGGAGGTGTCCCATTTGCTTGAGTATCGGTCATTTGGCTGTTCCTTTCGCGGGGGTACCGCCTCCGCCACTGTCAGGTGGGGGGACTACCGCCCTTTCTCCAACATCATCTTCGATATCGCTCTCTGCGAATTCCAGTCTGCGGCGTTTAGAGGGCCATAAACCTTCTGGCCGTAAAATCATCATGGCGACGAGTAGACCGCCAAAAGCCAAGATGCGATAAGTATCCAACTCACGTAGGACTTCCGGTAGGCCGCGAAGGGCGAAGGCACCGAGGATAGTACCTGGAATGCTGCCCATCCCACCGACAATGACGACAGACAGCACGTTGATGGAGACCAATAGTTGATGATCTTCTGGGCCAGTAAATTGGTTACGGGCTGCAAAAATGACGCCGCCTAAGCCAGCAAAAGCAGCACCGATGCCAAAGGCTATCAACTTGTACTTTAGGGTATTAATCCCCATGGCTTGGGCAACTGTTTCATCTTCGCGCATCGCGATCATGGCACGCCCTACGCGGGATTCTCGCAGGCGAATGGTGATGAAGATGATCAGAGCAATCGCTACGAAGATGAGGTACAAGTACTCTTGGTTGTTAAACAAACGCCCGTTGATTGTTGGCCCAGCAATATCCCGAACACCACGAGGGCCAGCCGTAAAGTCCGTTAAAAGGTCACTTTTAATCAGAATTCGCGTAATTTCCCCCAGGCCAAGTGTGACGATTGCAAGATAGTCACCGCGTAGGCGTAGCACTGGGATGCCGAGCAGCACACCAAACAAACCGGCGAGCACAATGCCGATAGGCACTGTTGCCCAAAACGGCCAGAGAAAATTGTGCGGCACTGGTGCGGTCAGTAGGGCGACTGTGTATGCACCAACAGCAAAGAACGCAACAATACCCAGGTCAAGCAGACCAGCATAACCTACTTCAATATTCAAGCCGAGACCCATCAACACGAAAATGCCGACTGACCCCAGCACAAAGTTCCAGTATGAGTTCAATTGCGACGGTAACCATACTAAGAAAGCAACCAGTGCCAGTATCCATACGATTCTAAAAATAAGCCGTTGGCGCTTTGTTTGTGAAGCTCGCGCAGATTGAAGACGGGTGAACCCGTCTCCAATAGATGCCGATAGCGACTTTGCCCAATCACTGCGAAACAGGCGGCGTACGGTTGCACCCAACAATCCCACAAGCGCGAAGATTACCAGATAGTTGATGATGGCAGCCCAGGCTGGTTGCCCAAGCAGAAACAACTGCATCGTTTCGGGTGATAGTGCGTTCAGATATGAGCGCGGGTCAACTTCAGCGCTAATTAAGATGCTGACGAGGACAACGGGAATAATCAGCATCACAGTAATAAATATACCTGACAGAAAGCCTGAGGTCAGTGCATCTGTCCACTCGTCGCTTTTCCCGTAATCAGGCCGTTTTGTGGCGTTTGCACCAGCCCACAATCCGATTAATCCTAGAAAGACAATAAGGCTGAAAGCTGGCCCGCTGAAGCCCATCGTTATACTGTCTTCATTATCCAGAATGCCTGTCAGGATTTGTGCCGCTGTTGATGTGAAGCCGATCAGCAGAAGAAAAATGATGACAAAACCAAAGATGACACCAGCTCTAATTCCGTCGTTAATAGATTTAGACATTAAACTTTCTCCTCAGAGAGAACCTCACCTAGAATGCCAGTCGGTCGGAAAATAAGTACCAGCACCAAAATGGAAAAGGCGATGACGTCTTTCAATTGGAAATCAATGTTGATGGCTGCTGGCCCGATTGACTCTAAGATGCCGAGTGACATGCCGCCCAACATGGCGCCGGGAATGTTCCCAATCCCGCCAAGCACGGCTGCTGTGAATGCCTTAAGACCTAGCAAGAAGCCCATGAAGAAATAAATTTGACCATACTGAATACCAAACATGACGCCGGCGGCACCAGCTAACCCACCGCTAATAGCAAATGTCTTACTAATAACGTCGTCAACATCAATCCCCATTAAAGAAGCTGTGCCTTTATCCTCCGCAACAGCGCGCATCGCTCGTCCGAGCTTAGTACGCTGTACCATCAGGTACAGGCCACCGAGCAGTAAAATTGCTAAGATGAGCGTCATCAGGCTCGTGTAGGTGATGATGATGTTGCTGCCGTCAACCACAATTGGGAAGCCGCGAGCTCGGTCAAGCAAGTCTGGGTTTGTGTAACTACGCCGCTGTGCGCCGAACATCAATAGAGCCGCGTTTTGCAAAAATATTGATGCACCAATGGCACTAATCAAGGGGACAAGACGTGGGGCAGACCGGAGTGGTCGGTAGGCAATCTTTTCCAAATAAATGCCCATGAATGTGGCCAAAATGGTGCCCGCGGCAAATGCAAGCAGGGTCGAGATGATCGGCTGAGCATCCAAGAAACTGGTTTCTGTGGCTGGGTCAACGACCCACGCGTCTAGCACTTCAAAAACAAAGTATCCTGCAAATGCCCCAAACATCAATAACTCGCCATGGGCAAAGTTAATCATAAATAAGATGCCATAGACAAGCGTGTAGCCAATGGCAATTAGGGCATAGATACTGCCGATGACGATCCCTGTGATGGCAAAACGAACCCAAATGCTGGGCCCATAGAGCTGTTCGACCGCTAGTACTGTGTAGAGCCGCCAAGAAAGAAAGGCGCCAAAAATAATAGCAAGTGCAATCTGAATCTTTTGATACGTTGTAAAGCGCCGCCGCTTTGTCACCGTTGGCGTGCTAGCAACTGCGTCCATATGAAATTCCCCTCAAGCCTTAGATTTTTACTGCTCGCTGCTTTGTCGTGTCAAAAGGTAGTTCTTGGATGAGGCAGTAGTTGTGAAGGCATAACGTTGAGTTTAAGTGCTTTGTTGACCAACGGAAAAGGTTCCTAGGCTTAAACACCGTAGCTGGCAAACACATCACACTTGACGTGCCTGCCAGCTATGTTGGTCTTAAGGTGGCGTGAAAATACAAGATTGACACGCCACCCAAGTTTAGTCGTTAGTCTATTCGGCCTCGAAGGCGACGAACGCACCATCTTGGACGATAAAGACGCCTGGGCCAGTACCGGCGCAGTCACCATTTTCGTCACAAGTGATTGTGCCTGTCAGACCGTCAACGTCAGCGGTTGCACGCACCGTGTCAACCAGTTCCTGGCGTGGGATGTACAAGTTGCCATCTTCACCGAGGACTGCAACGCTGCGAACAGCATTAGCAAGAACAGTAACACCATCGTATGCATGCCATGCATAGCCGGACAACTCACCAGTTGGTGAACCGTAGGTCTCTTCATAGAGTACGTCGAACGCATCTTTAGCATCAGACTGAGCAGGCTCAGCAGCTGAAGTAGCGTAAACGCCCTCAGCATTTTCGCCAGCTAAGTCAAGGAAGTTTGTACCCTGAACCCCGTCATCACTGACGAATGGGACGCCTTCCAAACCAGCCTGTGAAAGCTGATTAACCATCACTGCTGCTTCTGGCTGGTAACCACCAAAGAAAATAGCATCCGGCTCTTGAGCTGACAGTGATGTCAGGATAGCGCTGTAGTCAGTTTCACCTGGGGTGATGGCCTCGAAAGCCAAAACTTCGCCACCAATTTCTGGGAAGTCATTTTGAACAACTTCAGCCAGACCTTGACCATAAGTAGTGCCGTCATGGATGATGGCGACTGTTGGTGCATCCAGTGTTTCAAAGATGAAGTTTGCAGCCAGTGAACCCTGAGCCAAGTCATTAAACACGACGCGGTTAAAGACAGGGCTACTACCAGACAGTGCTGGGTTTGTGGCTGATGGTGACATCATTGGAACAAGTGCAGCTTCATAAACTGGGATAGCAGCTTCAGTTGCACCAGAGAAGTTGTGACCGGCAACTGCTACAAGGGTTGGGTCAGAAACAAGCCGGTTAGCGACGGTAGCAGCACCTTCTGGGGTACCTTGGTCGTCTTCTTGCAGCAGCTCGAATTCAAAACCCTCGAGTGGGTTTTCGTTCTGAGCATCTATTGCCAGAACACCAGCTTGAGCGGTGTCGAGACCGAAGCTTGCGTTGTCACCGGAAAGAGGGCCGGCTGTAGCAATCTTGACGGTGTCGCCTGGCTCGATGACAGCGCATGCGCCTTCTTCAGCGCAGACATCTGGCATACCAGCCATTTCTTCTTCAGCAGGTGCCTCTTCTTCAGCAGGTGCCTCTTCTTCGGCAGGTGCCTCTTCTTCGGCAGGTGCCTCTTCTTCGGCAGGTGCCTCTTCTTCAGCAGGCTCCTCAGCAGCAGGCGTACAGCCTACAGCGACCAATGCTGCGACGAGCAGCACAATTAGTAGTGAGAAATAATTTTTTCTCAACATGTGTATCTCCTCCTTATTGTGAGATTTACTATAGGATGTGATGTGGGTCTCCATGCTGGCACCATGTGAATCACCAACAATTGGCCCACGCCAATCTTACGTGATTGTTATGGTATCGTGAAGAAATTCTGCCGTCAATAACTTAGCAAGTTGAAGTTGCTGCCGAAGCACTTATTGGTTTACGGACTAGGCGTGCTGCGCCATTACTCAATGACGGCAGCACGCTCGATTTTTTCAAGGGTAACCCACTCACTTGCTGCGTTCTCCGCTTCGTCCTGAAGCTGCACTTCTAGCACATAGCTACCGGGTGCCCAAGCCGTATCAAACCGCAGTGCATGGATATCTCGATACATATTGCCCTGTTGCCATTCTGAAAACGCAAGCAAGTTTCCCGCTGGCGGTTGGTTTATTTCATAGATAACGTCAGCCGTTTCTTCAGATCGCACCTGTATGGCAACGGTATAGTCTTCACTCACAGGGCTGACTGCTTGCCAGTAAAGTGTCGTAACAAGTAAACCGTCGGCCTGGTCAATTATGCCAGCTGGCGTGCGAGACGAGCCAAGTAAGGTCAATTCATCGGTTACGGTAATGGGCTCTTGACCAGTGGGTAACTCATTAGGTGGCTCGTTGCTTTCCCTGACTTCTACTGTGCCGATTATCAATGTGTCGCCAAGTACTACTGCATCTTCTGAAAGTGCCAACTGCCGCACACCTGTCATGAAATTCCATAAACCGACACGCACGTCGTAGACACCCGGTGGTGTTCCTGGCGGAATATGCAGCTCATGCTGATCACGTACATACTGATCCATTGGCCAGCGAGTAGTAGGGTAGTCTCCTGGGTTCAACTTATCTGATTGAGCCCATGTATGGAACGGATCAGTATCTAAGTGTACAAAAACCTGATAATTATCCGGTACAGGTTCGCGTGCTTTCCAATATAAGGTGATTGGATAGGTTTCACCGGGAAGCGCTTCTTTGGCTGGTAAGTCAAAGCCGATCAAGTCGATACCACCCTGAAGATACTGGCGCGTATTATTCAGAGCCGGCTCAGCGATTACGCCAGTGCTCCGTGGTTGAAATAGGCCCAATGTTGCTGTAATCGATGCAAATGCAAGCCCCAGACCCACAATCTGTGACACGGGTGCCCAACGCATCTCAATCTTAGGCGGTCGCTCCTGGTTTTGTTCTTCTGATGCCTGCCGCCGAAAAAAGAATCCACCAACGACCAGTAAGCTCAGGCCAATTAGTGAAACAATAACACCTATTTGTCTGGCAGGTGTTGAACGCAAGAAAATCGTCAGAGTATCTGCCTCAACCGGTACCCTTACAGTCATGAAACCACTTGGCTTTTCTGCCGTAATTTCAACAGAGCTGTCGTCTATCTCTGCTGTCCAACCGTCAAATAAGAACGTCCGGAAGGTAAGATTAAGCGGCTCCTCTGTCTCAATTTGATATATGTAGCGTGTTCCACTGCTCGAAATTAACCTGACCGCTGCACTGCTGGGTAGTTCATCACGGATTACGCGGTCTACAGTAGATTGCTCACTTAGGGCCTCAATGATGGGTGGGTGAGGTCCAGGAACAGCGTCAACTTCAATAGGTAAGTAGTCACCAGTTGATGTCGTCCCAAGCGCTGTACCACCCAACTCGAAGTTTAGGATTGCTGCTCTATCCGTCGGGCCGAAGTTATCCCACTCCGGCGGGATAAATATCGGCAGTATCATGATAACAGGAGCTAGAATGGCGACGGCTGTTCCAACTGCCTGCCACCGTGCAGAGAGATCAGCGAAGAGGTTTGTACTGAAGCCCGCCATGAGTGCTAATGTCAGGGCTGCAGGGCCCAGTAGCCGCCAGGGAAACTGTACAAATGCTGCGGCTGGAATTGCCTCCCACAGCGGCAAGCTGACGGGCATCATCAGCAAGACAACTATTAGAGATGCGCCACCCCAGAAGGTAGCCCAGCCGATTCTTTGTCTTTGGTTGGCCAGTGCTGCACCGAGTATTCCCAACAGGGCTAATAGAACTTGTGCCATCCCAAGGTTGAAGCGAAACGCTGGGTTTGCCGCCCCAAGGTCAAGTGGCTTCGACGCACCAAATAGCTCAGTAAATGATATGAAGTGATTGCGAAAATCGAAATTTCCGGGGCCGATAAGATTGGAAAGCTGAACTGCATTCTGCTCCAAGGCAACAGGAAGCCAGAAGAAAGCGGTTAGCAAAACGGCTAACAAATAAGGTGCTGTTTGCTTAGCAACATTCAGTAGATGTTGGGGCTTTTCGATTAACCATTGCCAAACTTGCCAAGTGACTAAAAGAACAAAAAACACCAAACCAAGCAGATTATGAGATAGAATCACTGATGCAAGCGTCAACGTTGCAGCGATGAAACGAAAGCTCGAGAGTTGGCGGCTGAAGCTCATACTGCACCAAAGGGCAAGTGGTGCAGCCCCGAGAGCAACGAACTCTGCAATGGCCCCGCGTAAATGAGGATCAATCAGGTAGACGTAGGGTGCGAATAGGTAGCTAGCTGCTGCAATGATGCCGCCCCTCGCATCTGATATTAATTTGGCAGCCCCCCACGCTCCGATGCC
>CAYTPI010000005.1:164080-230308 GCA_964439625.1 uncultured Anaerolineae bacterium
ACAAATGTAGAAACGATTACCGCTTTGATTCCAAAAACAACCCAAGTCGGGTTGGCAATCGCAAAAATGTTTGCGAGTATGTAAGTCAAGGGGGCATAATAATTGAAGATCGGGTAGCCGTAGCCATAATAAAAGCCTGCTGCCCAACGTGGGTAGGGGTTGCCCTCTTGAACCGCATACGCCCATTCCGCTGCCCGAAACACATGTAACTCCAAATCAGTTTCTCGCGGTAACGACGTGCGCGCCCAAAATGGCCAGCTCGCCGAAAGGCATAACAGCACGACGAGCACAAAATCAGGGTGGCGTGAGATCACTCTATTAATCACAGGTTTTTTAAGTCATCAGTTTGCAAGCCGAGCGATATTACCGACCTGCCTACTAGAATGCAATATAGATAGCACAACCTCTACTCCGTGCGGTAGTATGCCTGCATGTTCAAAAAAGTCTTATTGCTTATGGTGCTTATATCATTTTTGTCTGGGTGTGGTGCTCAACCAGATGAGAGTGCCCTGACGCCACCAGCATTCTTTGAGTACGTTACCGCTGACCCTACGCGGCTGGCAACCGTGCAAGCAGAAGCGGCGATGACGGCTGCTTGGGTTGGTACGCTACAGGCTGACCAGATGACACCTACCGCTCCACTTCCAACGCTGGTGCCAGTTGCCCTTGATGCGACCCCAGCCTCCCAATTAGTAGGTGAATGTCCGACTTTTTCTGATGGAGAACGTCATATTCGTGGTACTTTCTGTATATCGACACCGGCTGGTTGGACAGCACTTAATTTCGATGGAGGGTTGGCTGGAATACTAGGGACAACACCAGGGCAGGCTATAACACTAGAGCCGCCTTGGGCAGAGTCATCTTTAATTTGCCAACTGACGGTCTACATTTTGACTAACGCAACCGCGCTTGAGCATCTCAATTCCCGTTATGCTGAGTTTCAGAGAAATGCCTCTATCGACAATCTTGGGCGCATTCAAGCACAGGCAGTCGCTGATATTGCTATGTTCGGTTTTACTTATGGTGGGCAACGACCCGGTGCTGTTTTTGCTGCGGATATCAATCGGGGTGAAACAGTACATGTTGGCTATCGCGGTTCCAACTGTCCGCAAGAAGACTTATTGCCTGTGCTGCGCACTTTACGATTTAATCAACTATGAGTTTCTGCTAAGATATACATGCAGTAGTGAACGTTTGTCGTGACAATGTATTGAACCCATAAGGATGGAGAAAATGGCGGATAACCGCTATAACGAAGATGAAGAAGCACGGAAAAGAATAGACGCTATTCGCCGTGGGGCACAAGGTGGATCGCAGCAGGCTGGCGATGCTGGTCGGGGACCGGCGGAGGAACTAGAGGCAGATAACTTGGGTGAGGCTGATGCAGTTTCCAATGCGCGCTCACGCGCGGCTTCCGCACGCTCAACATTGAGGGGCGACTCCTCACGTGCTGGGGCTGTACCACCGTCGCGTACAGGTGGTTCTGACTCGGGCGGAGTAAAGGCACGCCAAGATGACACCAGTAGTGGCAGAAGCAATCAGGCTTTGTTTATCATCGGCGGCGTTGTTCTCGTTGGTATTCTGGTTGTTGCGCTAATATTCGCTCTATCGCAGTTGAATGGTGGCAGTGGCGGCCCAATTATTGCCTTCGGCCCCAGCGCAACCCCCACGGCTACCGCCACCGAGACCCCTACGCCGACACCAACGGCAACCGCAACCCCAACGCCAACTTTGGTTGCCCCTGCATCGTTAGATTTACCACCATTGACTTGCCTATTCACCGGTACAGACTGTAACCAGTATTGTGCCAATTCAAGCAACACATCTGAATGTAATCAGGCTCGTGACTTTATTGAAGCACAAGATGCTGACCCAGATTTCTGGTTTGCCTGTCTCGCAGATGAAGCTGGGCCAAATTCTGGCAACGACTACGCGTGTCTTCAGGACGCATGGCGTGCCAATCAAGGGGCCTTTGATACTGTGTCTGCTGAGACACCTTCGCCAATACCGGCAGCACAGTAGCCGCTAGATTATCTCTTAGAGTCATGGAGGGCACCCAAAAGATGCGGGTGCCTCCTTATTCTTTCGCTCAGAAGGCAAGTGTATGGGCCAGGTCAAGAAGTGAGAGGTCTAGGGGATCCTTGTTTGTAACTACCTCCTCATGAGGCGTCAGATGTAGGTCACCGTTTCTTAAACCAACAAGGACACCGCGTTCGCCTGCTGCTAGTGATGCCACCGCGTGATTACCAAACAGGCTTGCCAGATAACGGTCATACGCTCCTGGTGTTCCCCCTCGCTGAATGTGCCCCAATACTGTAGCCCGAATATTGAACGATATCTCGCCAGCTTCACGCTTTTCGATGCAGTAATGCTCAAGCGCGTGGGCATTCCATTTGGCTCCTTCCGCGACCACTGCCAAAGCATGGGTCTTGCCGCGGTCATAGGCATCTTGCAGCTCCTTGACGATTTTCTCGGGTGTTGTCTCAACCTCTGGTATCGTAACCACATCAGCGCCACCAGCAATGCCACAGTGCAGTGCCAAGTAGCCACTGTCCCGTCCCATAACTTCCACTAGAAATGCCCGTCTATGAGACGATGCTGTTGTCTTGATGCGGTCGATGTTCTCTAACGCGACATCTAGCGCGGTATCAACGCCAATTGTGATATCTGAGCCATACAGATCATTGTCAATCGTTGAGGCGACACCAATAACTGGAAAACCTAATTGATGCAGCTTATGAGCACCTGTCTGTGAACCATTACCGCCGATCACGACGAGCGCGTCAATCCCTTCTGCCTCCATGTTGGCAATGCCCGCTTTTTGACCAACTTCTTCATAGAATTCTTTACACCTAGCACTACCCAGCATCGTGCCACCCCGACCGATAATGCCACCGACCATCCGGGCGTTTAGTGGTTGAAACAGTGCCTTAACAAGGCCGAAGTAACCCTGTCTGACGCCAACCACTTCCCACCCCTTGACGAGGGCACTGCGCGTCACTGCTCGAATCGCAGCGTTCATTCCAGGGGCGTCTCCGCCGCTCGTCAAGACTGCGATCTTCTTGATTTCATTTGTCATTAGTAGTCCCCTTCTACAAACTGAGTATTTGCAACCATAATTATTCGTAAAAAGCAACCACCCGCATCTTTTCAGAAAACGGGTGGCTGCTTGCCCTAGTAAGTGTGTATGTTTACAAACTGGCGATGATGTCCGGAATTTGCTCGGGGTGGTCGGCAACCTTTACGCCAACAGCTTCTAGTGCGGCGATCTTACTGTCCGCAGTCCCCTCACCACCTTCAATGATCGCACCAGCATGCCCCATCCGCTTACCGGGAGGCGCACTTCGCCCAGCAATAAAGCTGACGACAGGCTTTGTCATGTTTTCAGCGATGTAACGTGCGGCTTTCTCTTCATCGGTGCCGCCAATCTCACCGATCATAACCACCTTTTCGGTCTCAGAGTCGTTCTCAAACATCTCTAGTACTTCGATGTAGTTCAACCCCTTGATTGGGTCACCGCCGATGCCAACGCACGTAGTTTGGCCCATGCCCTTATTTGTCAGAGCATAGACAACTTCATATGTCAGTGTGCCTGAGCGTGACACAACGCCAATGTTGCCAGGTGTAGCGATGCTGCCCGGCATAATACCGACTTTAGCCTGTCCAGGTGTTAGTAAGCCGGGGCAGTTAGGGCCAAGTAGATTGACGCCTTTCTGGTCTACGTAGGAGCGAACCGTCATCATATCGACGATAGGAATGCCCTCAGTGATGCAGATGACGAATGGAATACCGGCATCAGCCGCCTCCAATATAGCGTCAGAGGCAAAACGCGCAGGAACGTAAATAATCGATGTGTTTGCGCCTGTTGTCTCAACGGCCTTACGTACAGAGTCAAAGACTGGAATGCGCGTACCATCAGTCTCAACCCATTCACCGCCTTTGCCTGGTGTGACGCCAGCGACAACTTGGGTGCCATATGCTACCATCTGCTCAGTATGGAAACGGCCTTCACGACCAGTAATCCCCTGCACCAGGAGGCGCGTATTGTTATCAGCAAGAATGCTCATTGTGGGCTTCCTCCTCAGGACTTCGCCGCTTCAACGGCTTTTTGAGCTGCTTCATTCAACGTAACTGCGGTAATCATATCTGCTTCAGCTAGAATAGCGCGTCCTTCTTCAGCGTTGGTACCGACAATGCGGGCAACCATAGGGATATCTGTATCGACCTGTTCAAGTGCCGCTAAAATGCCCTTAGCGACTTCGTCACCTCGTGTAATACCGCCAAAGATGTTGAACAGCACGGCTTTGACATTTGAGTCGGCTAGAATAATACGAAGTGCTTCTGCGACTTTGTCAGCAGTTGCCCCACCGCCAATATCAAGAAAGTTGGCTGGCTCGCTGCCGTGTAATTTGATCATATCCATGCTGGCCATGGCTAACCCGGCGCCATTGACCATGCAGCCAATCTCGCCGTCCAGTTTGATGTACGCGAGGCCTGCTTCCCGTGCTTGAATCTCAGCTTCCGCCTCATCTGCACTGTCACGCATTTCAGCCAACGTTGGGTGACGATACAGCGCGTTGTCATCTATAGACATTTTGCCATCTACTGCCAGCAGTTCGCCGTCACCGGTAATAACCAACGGGTTGATTTCGCAGAGCTCAGCGTCGCTCTGCATGTAACAATCATAAAGACCTTGTACAACTTTGCCGAACGCTCGCCAGTGCTCGCGTGGCAGGTCAATGCCGGAAGCTACCTGTACCGAATGGTATGACCGCAAGCCAACGGCTGGGTCGATGTTGACGCGAATGATCTTTTCAGGGGTCTTCTCCGCCACGTCTTCAATGTCAACGCCGCCTTCTGCTGACGCAATCAACACCGGTGACTTGTTAGTACGGTCAGTTGCGACGCTAAAGTAAATCTCCTTAGCGATATCCGCCCCAGGGTCAACCAGTACTTTTTGGGTGACAAAGCCGTTGATCTCAAGACCAAGAATTTCCTCGGCTTTCTCTTTAGCTTCCTCGGGGGAATGTGCCAGCTTGACGCCACCAGCTTTGCCACGTCCGCCGGTGTGTACTTGCGACTTAACGACGACCGTACCCCCTCCCAGTTTCTGGGCCGCATCGAATGCTTCCTGTGGGGTGGTTGCAATAATGCCTTCGGGAACAGGCACACCAAACTCGCCAAAACGTCGCTTCGCTTGGTATTCGTGAAGTTTCATTTCTTCTCCTGACTGGAAAATGTTATCAGGTATATAGGATTCCCAAACAGTATAACGCGCAGGCTACCAAAAAACAGCGCATTGCAACCTGTTAGAATTGGACGGGCCATAGCGCTGAAGTATACTCTTGCTTACTGGCTTTGTTGGTCTGGTGTTTGACCACAAAGATATTCTAGAAATGTGAAAACGTGGTGTGGTCAAACCTGAGGTTCAGCAGGGGTGTGTCTACTTTGTAAGAATATTTGTGCTGAACACTAGTTTTAAGAAGGAAATAAAAAATGTCTCGCGGTTTTGAGAGAGAACTTGACCTGCTGATGCGCTCCAGCTATCCGCTGATTTACGTGCCGACCCCTGAAGAAGAGCGTACAGAGCAGTTAATAGAATTTGTCGCTGAAAATTATAATCCTCAGCGTACTGTGCAAGTGTGGGATTTCGTCAGTGGTTTTCCTGGCGGGGCAGGTCGCACCAATCCGGTGGGCGCCTTGAACGAGATCGAAAAAGCACGCCCAGATGTCGCCTCGATCTTTATCTTACGAGATTTTCACCGCTTCCTCGAAGATGTCCAAACAGCACGAAAGCTGCGTAATCTTGTTCGGCATCTGCGAAACAGCCGAAAAACGATGATTATCGTAGCACCCGTGCTCAAAATTCCAACGGAATTAGCAGAAGAATTTACAGTCCTAGACCTAACGCCGCCATCACCCGAGGAAATTGATGGGGAACTCGATACCATTCTCAATCAGGTGAAGGTTAGACTATCGGATGGTGGACGTGACGCGTTGGTCAAAGCCTGCCAAGGTTTGATGATGAATCGGATCAAGTTGGGGTTGGCAAGAACCGTCGCTACATATGGTGTTCTTGATGAACGTGCTATTCCACTGATGCTCGAAGAAAAGAAGCAGCGCATCCGTCGTACTGAAGTGCTGGAGTTCTGGCCCACACACGAAACACTAGAAGACATCGGTGGACTAGATATCTTAAAGGCGTGGCTGGAGCGGCGTTCTTCCTCTTTGACTCCACAAGCCCGCGAGTACGGACTGCCAAACCCACGCGGTATTTTGTTGGTCGGTATTCAAGGGACAGGTAAATCGTTGTCGGCTAAGGCGACGGCTAGTCTGTGGCAGCTTCCGCTGCTACGGTTGGATGTCGGGCGTCTGATGGGTGGACTGGTCGGTGAGTCTGAAGCCAAGACGCGCGAAATGATCCGCGTTGCCGAAGCGATGGCCCCTTGTGTGCTTTTCATTGACGAATTAGATAAGGCCTTCGCTGGGCTTGGGAGTAGTTTTGTCGGTGACTCAGGAACGTCGGCCCGGGTATTTGGTACTATTCTGACCTGGATGGAAGAAAAGACGGCACCTGTTTTTGTCTCTGCGACAGCCAATTCGATTGAGTCACTGCCGCCGGAAGTGCTGCGTAAGGGTCGTTTCGATGAAATATTTTTTATAGACCTCCCCAGCGAGCAAGAACGCCGCGAAATTTTCGAGGTGCATTTATCGAAGGTACGTCCTAATCGCATCCGTGAATTTGACCTTGACCAACTGGCCTTCCAAAGCGAAGGGTTCAATGGGGCCGAAATTGAGCAAGGGATCTTTGAATCGATGCATATTGCCTTCGATCAGCGTCGGGAATTCGAAACAGAAGATATTCTTCGAGCAATGGGTCAGATTGTGCCGCTCTCAAAGACTTCTGCCGATCGTATCCGTGCGATGCAAGAATGGGCAAGCAGCGGACGCTTCCGGCCAGCTAGTTCCGCAGCGGCTCGCAGCGGCTTGATGGGCCAGCTATTTGGGGATACGGGCGTTTCAAACTCATAATGAACGTCGATGTGAATGGGCGTGAGCCTGAACTGCAACGCGAAGACGATGGTAAGGCACCGATGCTTGGCGGGGCGCGTCGCCAGTGGTCTTCGCTTGCAGCCTATTTGATGACTCAGCAGCATCGAGCCCATAGGGCCCAGCAAATGCAGCGGGTGTGGGCGCTGCGGCGGATGCGCGAAGCCATTCGTCTTGATGCAGTCAAGCGCCAATATAAAAGCGTTAGAACTGGGGTAAAATATGAGGGCATGACAGATTCGCTTGCCCTTTCTGCCATTCGCCGCGACTTAAAGATCGCGAAAGAGCAACTAGCAATGTATCAAGAAGGTAATCGGTGGGGACGGGTCAAGGAACTTCGAGCGATTATTAACGTTATAGAAGAAGTGGTATATTATTGGGAGGCACGGCTTGACACCCCGTGCTAAACTTAGTAGTGTAATGTCGTTCGCGAACGTAAGAATTGTAGTACAAGTACAGTACTTGAAGGAGAGCTAAATGTCTCACTTTACGCGAGTGCGCACACAGTTGCGCAACATGGCCACAGTTGGTCGTGCATTGGAAGAAATGGGTTACGAGGTAGAAGAAAGCACGGCTGTGCGCGGGTATCGTGGTCAAGAGGCAAAGGCTGATCTTGTCATTCGCGCAAATGCTGACTACGACATTGGCTTCCGTCAGGAAGATGACAATGTTGTTGTCGTTGCTGACTTCTGGGGTTTGCGTATGGATCGTGATAAGTTCACCCAGCAGCTGGCTCAAACGTATGCTCACCTGACCATTACGGAGCAAGCCGAAGCCCGTGGTTGGCAGCTAGCTACCGAAGAGGTTCAGGAAGACGGCAGCATTAAGCTGGTTATGCAGCGCTGGAGCTAAGTTAGCTAGTAACGTTACACCGCCATAAATAACTCAACTATTCAAACGCCCCAGCATCTTAGTCATTGACTTTGCACGCTGGGTCGTTTTGATTTTGCTTGTAACGCTACTCTCAAATTTTAATCAGCGTTGTTTTTTGCTATATTCACAGTCAACTGAGACGTATTTATAAGCGAAGGAGATGGAATGCCTAGTAAACAAGAGATCGAATTTGTCATTAAGCCTGACGGTACCGTTGAAGAGACAGTCATCGGTGTTAATGGCCCTGATTGCGAAGCCATCACAAAAGATATTGAGCAGGCCTTGGGTAGAGTCACAGACCGTAAGCGGACTGGTGACTTTTTCAACGAGCAAGGCTCGTCATCATCCGTTACAACTAACAGCTAGCCATGGCGGAACTTCCACCTGATGACCAAACTCAGCCGGATGACGAGGAATTTCGCCTTCCGGTTGAAGTTGAAATCTACATTGATCCTGATGGAACGGTTGTGTTTGCTGACCTCGAAGAAGGAACCTTGCCGCTAGCCCGTCAACTTGACCCTGATTGGCAGCAAGGGGAGGGTACATTCTGTGTGCCTGAGCAGTCTGATGAACCCGGAGAGGACACCAATAATAATGCCTAATGGCATGTTCCCAAAAATTGATGAGCTGCCACATTATGTAGGTGACCTCGTCCGCGACCGCCTGGAGATCATTCGGCTGCAGCAGGAAATAAAGGAACTCAAAGCACAAGCCTATGATCGTCTGGCGGCGGCTGTGATTGGGCTGCGGCGGGCCGTTGAGACACAAGAGCGCGTTGCTGATGATCTTCAGCAGCAGCTAAATGAGCGTGATGAGCAAATCGCTAAACTGCGTGAGGAGTATGCTCAGCTAAACTCCCGCGGAGATGCTAGCATCTCCGAAGCTCGTGAAGCAGAACGCTTGGCTTGGTTTAAACGGCTGCAGCCGATGCTGGTTCAACTGCCAACACTCCGCTCTGCCGTCGAAACGGAAGGGGCTGATATCTCGGCCCGTGATGTGCTCAACATTGTGTCATTGATGGATGAAGTCTTAGCTGACATGCAGTTCGAACCAATTGGTGCCGCTGGTGAAAATGTCACCTATGACCCTAAAAAGCACAAGCCCGTCGGACGAGGCGCACGCAGCCTACACCCGGAAGACGAGGTGCGCGTCCGTTATGTGGGGTACATGCATGACGGTGATGTCTTGGTGAAAGCCGAAGTAACAAAGCTCGAACAACCCGAATAGAGACAGTCGTTCCTGCTTGACGTTCTACTACAATGATGAAGCTCGGTAGGGCATCTTTTATGCTCAAGTCCGCAGTTGCCGCTAGCACGTTACGACAGCTTTCGCAATGTTATGATATGTGACGTTTAACGAGGAATCTAAGCAGCCAAACACCTATGAAAAAAATCGCAATCGATTTTGGCACGACAAACACCGTAGTTGCCGTCTGGCGTGAGGCCACAAATGCCGCAGAAACCGTTCGTTTACCGGCTTTGTCTGTGCCACCATCAGAAATTCAGCCGCCACTGATACCATCACAAATTTATGTGGATGATGGTGCTTCTTCTTCGATAATCGCCGGGCATCAAGTGGCAGCCGAAGGATATGATGTTGCTGGAGATGAGCGTTTCTTCTCATCCTTCAAAAGAGGCATTGCGGCACGGAGCCGTCCTCTGGCGCGTTCACTAGATGGTGCCGAATGGGACGAAGCCCGAGCGGGGGAGACGTTTCTCGTTGAGGTTATTACCGCTCTTAAACAGGCTGAGGGCGATGTGATCGATGAACTTGTTCTAACGGTGCCGGTCGATAGCTTTGAGCGTTATCTGAAGTGGCTTCGGGATGAGACCAGTGTTACGGGAAACGCTGCTGACTGGGGCGTTCGCAGCCTAAGAATTGTGGATGAAAGCACCGCCGCTGCGCTTGGCTACGACTTACGAACTCCCGGAGAACTGATCCTAGTGTTCGACTTCGGCGGGGGAACACTTGACGTGTCACTTGTTCGCATGCCAATTGCTGAGGAAAGCGGGGGCATTGTCTTTGAGGCTGGTAAACAGCTTCCGGGACAGCAGCAAGCAGAGCAGGCTGAGGCTCGTGTTATTTCTAAGGCTGGTCGTGTGCTGGGAGGTGATGACATCGACCATTGGATATTAGATGAACTCCTGACACGCAACGAGCTTGAACGGAACCAAATCGGTGATGCGTACAATCAACTAAAGTTGGCCTGCGAAAATGCGAAGATTAGACTGTCATCCGCAGAGTCCGCCGAGATTAGTGTATTTGACCCAGACACATATAGGACGTACCGAGCGACATTAACACGCACCCAGCTCGAAGATCTCCTAGACCAACACGAATTTTTCAGCACGATTCAAAAAATAATTAATAAGGTGCTCCGCGGTGCACGCTCTCGTGGCATTTACCCGGAAGATATTGGTGCAGTCTTGATGGTCGGCGGCACCTCGCTTATCCCATCGGTGCGGCGCATGCTGCGCAGTCAATTTGGGGCTGAGCGCGTCTTCGAGCATATGCCTTTTGAAGCCGTTGCTCATGGGGCATTGAGCCTTGCGGCTGGCTTGGGTCTAGATGATTTCCTCTACCATTCCTACGGTATCCGGCACCTTAGCCCGATCACAGGTCGTCATGAATGGGAAGAGATCATTCCGGCTGGCTCACGTTATCCACTTAGTGAGGCTGTCAAATTAATTCTTACTGCCTCGCGTGATGGTCAAGAAGCCTTAGAACTGGTTATTGGGGAGGTCGAGGAGGGGGCCAGTGGCATTGCCGAAGTGATGTTTGGCGACCGAGCCATTTTGATGGTGGATGGTGCTCTCGAAATGCGTCGTGTGATGCCTCTGAATGATGAAGATGGCTCTAGAACCGTCGCCCGCCTCGACCCACCGGGTAAGGCTGGAGAGGATCGCGTCGAGGTTGAATTTGACGTGGATCAAAACCGTATGCTGCGCGTCACTGTTCACGACATCCAGCAAAAAAAGCATCTACTGCGAAACGTTCCAGTAGTAGAACTTCGGTAGCACACAACTATGTTATTTCGGATATAGGATTTTGTCATGGTTGACGTCACAATAACCAGCAATCAAGAACCCCGTTTGAGTAATGCTCAAGCACCCCGTTCAACTGATTCTCAAGAGCCCATTTCTGGATTAGAGCCGTCACTAGGGGGTAATAAACGCCCTAAGTTAAACCGTGATTTGTTTTGGCGCTTGCTCGATATTGATCGATACACACGCATGCGAGCCATCGAACAGGTGCTGGAGCAAGGTATGGCAAAGTATTACGGATCAGCCATGATCGTCGTTCTACAACCGAATGCGCGTCATCATCAACTGGGTCGCTTGCTGAAGATACCCTACTCATATGAGCGTAAACTAGCCGCAATTGACTCACTCGCACAGCTCAAACCAGACTCTGCATTACACGGTCTACTTGTAGCCATGACCAACAAAGATATTGCTCTGCAACAAGCCGCTACCTTTGTGATTGGTCAGCTAGATGACCCCAACGCTGATGATGTTCTTGTTGACATTGCACGAGACCCGCGCCCAAAGCTGCGCCATGCGGCTTTGCAATCCCTGGCTGTACGTTGGCAGCAGCCAAACATCCGTTACCTTAACCATTCCTTGGGGCATATAGTTGCTGCCTCTGGTGAGTGGCTAGGTAGGTACGATGGCTTGCGCATCTTGCCATTATTGATTGCCGCGTTTTACTACGCACGCAGTGATTCTGATCAAGCCCAGTTGGGTTTGCTTGACGGCATCTCCGCGCTTTGCCAGCGCTTTCGATCCCAACTGGAGCAGCAAACGACGGCATTCTTGCAGGAGTGCTTGGAATCTCGTCTAACAGATGCCGTGAAGCGTCGTGCGCTGCAAGCACTTGAGGAGATCGGTACGCAACAAGCGCTTGCCATTTATATTGTTTATCAGAATTATTTCCCCAATACCAGTTGAGTACAATCACAGGTGTTTTGCACGTCACTGCATGGGAATGAGGCCCTATGCTATCAATTGTTTCTTCGTAGTCTGAGTCTTCAGGCCCAGGTACCCATTTTCCCTAAAGTTCTGATGCTAATTATCTGTTTAGATGCCAAGCCGCTCGCTATACTATCTTTTATATGAAGTAATCTAACCTACAAGATAACTATGTTTAAGCCTGCCTACCTTAGCTTGCATCAAATGGGTGAACTTGCTCGACGGGTTGCTGCTGCAACTGCTATGTTGAGTAGTTGCCGTTTGTGTGGCTGGAACTGTCAAATAGACCGGGCTGAAGAAATTGGTCCCTGCCAAACAGGGCTGACAGCAAAGGTTGCAACGGCCTACATCCATCACGGTGAAGAGTATCCACTAGTAGCAAACGGTGGCTCTGGGGCTGTTTTCTTTGCGCACTGCGATCTCCGCTGCATGTTTTGTCAGACGTATCGCTGGAATATCAAAGGGCAGGGGCGTGAGATCACCCCGACTCAGCTTGCTGATGTGATGTTAGGTTTGCAATCGAAAGGGGCCCGCAACATTAACTTCGTGACGCCAACACATGTTGCCTCGCAGATATTGCAAGCACTATTGCTCGCCGTTGAAGGCGGTCTGAAGATACCACTTGTCTGGAACTCCGGTGGATACGATACACTCAGCACCCTTCAATTATTAGATGGCATCGTAGATATTTACATGCCGGATATGAAATACAGCGATGAATCGCTGGGTCGCCGTACCAGTGGTGTCCGTAATTATCCTGCCGTTAACAGAGCGGCTGTCGCAGAAATGCACCGCCAAGTTGGCGATCTTACAATAGCAGAAGATGGCTCTGCGCAGCGTGGTGTCTTGATTCGCCATTTAGTTATGCCCGGCACAGAAGACAATTCACTAGGCGTTCTACAATGGATTGCGACCCATCTCGGCCCAAACACTTACCTCAGTCTTATGGATCAGTACCGCCCAGCGTACCGTGCATTCGCTCGTGACGATATTGGTCGTGCAATCGAACCTCAAGAGTATCATCGTGTGCGGGATGCAGCATTAGCCTTAGGTCTAACGCGTCTAGATAACAACCTGCTACTGAATGTAAAGACAAAGTCTTAACAGTGGTATTCATATACCTCGTGTATCTGGGTACAGTAACCCAATTTGACAAGATGGTTGCCCGTATGCTGCGTGTGCTGACCATTATGGCAGTTTTGCCCACTGTATCAAGCATCGTTGTCTTATTCATGCCGTGCGTGTATCACTATCGGTTTCGCAGTATTGAATATTATAGTTAGAGGGGTGGGAGACGATGGACCTTATCGTTTCACTACAAAAACTGGTCGGTCTGGGAAAACCGCTGAGCGAATTACGCCCAACACTGACTCAATTTGCCCACCGCTATCAGCCTAACATCGAAGACACTGGGTTTAAGCTGTGTTGGAAAAAGCTCATGTCGGTGGTTGGCACTAGCGCACCGGATGCCGCTTTGACGGGCTTACTCCGTTTTTTGACCCAAGCAAACTTTCAACAATACGCGCAAATTTGTATGAACCTTGATTGTTCAGTTGCGTTTATCATTGATGGCGGTAGCCTTTGTATGGATGCCCACGATGGGGAAGTTGTCTGCTGCTCACCAAATGATATGGTCGCCGCGCTCCAAAACCTCTGCGATTCTTATGATAAAATTGAAGGAAATAATGCCTGATTTCAGTGATTTGGAAGGGAAGACCTTTCCATCATTTACGTATACAATTGAACGCTCAAAAGTGCGTGAATTCTTGCTTGCCATCGGTGATACCAATCCAGTGTATTTACAAAATGAGCCCCCGGCACCGCTTCCACCAACATTTGCCACCGTAATCTCATTTTGGGGCGGCTTCGGCATTGCTGAGGTGATGCAAGCGCTCGGTGTCGAAATGCAGAATGTGTTGCATGGTGATCAGGAATACACGCATCTTAGGCCAATATACGTTGGCGATACAGTAACAGGGACGACTCGTATTAGCTCAGTGAAGTCCCGCGGTGGCATGGACTTCATCGGGTTGAACACAGTCTATATCAACCAAGCAGGTGATAAAACTATCGTTGAACAAGCAACGGTTATTGTGCGCGGTGGAGACACATGATGATTAACTTTGAAGACGTAGAAATCGGTATGGAACTGCCCAAGTTGATCAAGGGGCCTGTTACTCAAACTGATCTCGTGCGCTATTCAGGTGCTTCCGGAGACTTCAACCCAATTCATACAGTCCCAGAGATTGCCCGCTCCGTTGGGTTAGAAGGTGCGATTGCTCATGGAATGCTTATTATGGCATACGCAGGCCAAGTCCTGACAAACTGGGCTGACCCTACTGCCATTCAGCAGCTCAAAGTGCGCTTTACTGATATGACCAAGCCGGGTGAGATTCTTGTTTGCAGTGCAAAGATCACGAAAAAGAACGATGATGACAAAACAGTCAGTGGCAGAGTTTATGTTGTCTCTCAAGCTGATGAAAGTCAAAAGCTCAAAGGAACCTTCACACTGAAACTGCCGTTAAAATCGAATTGACGATGCCAGAACAGCATACCCTTCGCTTCCATCTACCAGGTATCCTGACCTTATTGGGGGAACATCTCTATTCAAACCCACGGGTTGCCGTCCGCGAGCTTATTCAGAATGCTTACGACTCCTGTCAGCGCCGTCGATTGGAAGACCCACAGCTTCCATCAGGTTACCACCCTAGTCTCGAAATTTCTGCTGACCCCTTAGCCCGAACTTTAACCTTTCGCGATAACGGCTCAGGTTTGACGCGAAATGAAATCGCCACTTACTTATCTACAATTGGACGCAGTTATACCACGGAACTTGCAGGCCGTTTAGCCTCTGGTCAGTCACCAGAAGCGAACACGCTAGTTGGGCAGTTTGGGCTTGGCCTCTTATCTGCTTTCGCAATAGCCTCGCGGATTGAAATCCTGACACATTCTTACAAGATGGGGCAACCTGCTTGGCGTTGGGTCTTTGATGGTGGTGAGCATTACACCCTTGACATTGATGAGCGGCCCGCAACAGGGACAACGGTCATCTTGCATCTTAAGCTTGAGGGCGAATTTCTGCTGAATGCTACTCTGAGACGAGAAACCGTTAGGCAATTTGCAAATTTTTTGCCGATTTCTATTACATTCGCTGGGGAGTCTGAAGTCGTCAATCAACAGCAGGCACCTTGGGATAAAAATCTGACAGACTTAACCGCCTACGCTGACTTTGTCTCACAGGCTTTTGACGACCCTGATATTCTTACGCTTCTCGTGCTGAGGGGGTTTTCACCTGAACCAGCTACAACGGCTACGGAGTTGCGACCACTCCGTGGAGTCTTATACGTCCCTGCAGATGCAGAAATATCCGTGCGTGAGTACGGTGACGTGTGGGTATATGTTCGAAGAATGTTTGTCACTCGCCTTGAGCGTGATTTACTACCGCCTTGGGCCCGATTTGTGAGGGGTGTGATTGAAGCTCCGCACCTTAACCTAACCGCCAGCCGGGAGCAAGTACGGAAAGATGCAGCTTTCTACGAAACTCAAAAGGCTGTTGAACAACAGTTATTAGCGCATTTTCGCTACCTAGCAGAGCATCAGCCGCAGATTTGGAAGAGTATCGTTTATGAACATAATGATCTGATTAAAGGTTGGGCTGTTCAGACACCCCAACTTTTTAATGTTGTATCTGATCTTGTTTATCTCGAGACAACCGAAGGCCAGCAAACATTACCGCAGTATTTGGCAAATGATTCAGATAATCGCGTGTTTTATCTAGCAGAAAACATTGGGGAGACGCAAGCCGCCTTACTCTATGAGGCAAAGGGACTCGTTGCTGTTAAGGCCAGCCGTTTTGCTGAAGAAGACTTCCTGAAAGAATATGCTGCCGCTCACCCTGAGATCGAGTTAGTTCAATTAACGCCTGGGTCAGATATTATTTTTGAGCCAGCAAATTCGGATGATAGGCAGACTTGGTTACCAATTATGCGCTACTTCACAGAGCAGGGGGTGGATGTGCAATTGGTATCCTTTGACCCTATCCTCATTCCGATGGTGCTGGTATTTACCCCTGGCTCAGACACAATCTCAAGGGCTCGTCGAGCGCTCGAACAGGACGAAATACATGGTGCTGTCGCACGGATGTTAAATGAATATGTTAGCCTGCGTGATCCTTATGCGCTTGCTTCGCGCGGGGTGCTGCATCTAAATACGCGTAATTCACTACTACATCGCCTACTCAAAATTACGCAAGATGATCCGCGGTTTACAGCTGTCCTGGAAATTCTTTATCACAACGCACGCTTCTTCGCGGGCCAATCCTTGACAGCCTCTGAAGCGCGGCTTAGTTTCGATATGATTACGTTCAGTGTAGCAGATTTACTTCAGTTAGAGTGAACTGAAGCAAATCTAAAATAAATAGGGTAACTGCCCCACTCGAGCTATGGGATGTGGACTATTTGACCGAAAGAGCCTACACTTGAACTGCAAATTAGGGTAAGTTTATGCTTGTATTGGTAGCATATGCACCCCACGTTTTCCCCTTACAAAATCATCCGGAGGAACCATGACCACAGCAGTGTCTCAGGACATTCAAGAACTCAGCATCAACACAATTCGTATGCTTGCCGTTGACGCCGTCCAAAAGGCGAATTCTGGTCACCCAGGGTTGCCGATGGGGGCTGCTGCGATGGCTTATGCAATCTGGACGCGCCACCTTAATCACAACCCTAAGAACCCGAACTGGGCTGACCGCGATCGGTTTATTCTTTCTGCTGGTCACGGCTCGATGTTGCTCTATGCATTGCTACATCTAACCGGCTATGATGTTTCGCTGGAACAGATTCAGCAATTCAGGCAACTGCACAGCATTACTCCGGGGCACCCTGAAAGTAACATGACTCCGGGTGTTGAAGTGACCACTGGACCTTTAGGGCAGGGCTTTGCCAATGGTGTTGGCTTGGCTGTTGCTGAACGCTTCCTTGCTGAGATGTTTAACACCGATGAGCATAAAATCGTTGACCATTATGTGTATGCCATCGTTAGTGATGGTGACTTGCAAGAGGGTGTCTCATCTGAAGCCGCGTCCTATGCTGGTACTCAGAAGTTGGGTAAGCTGATCTATTTATATGATGACAACGAAATTAGCATTGAGGGTGACACTGACGTCACCTTCCGCGAAGACGTTGGCGCACGATTTGCCGCCTACGGTTGGCATGTAGTTGGCCCAATTGACGGGATGGATGTTGAGGCTGTTGATGCTGCGATCAACGAAGCTAAGCGTGTCAAAGATAAACCTTCTCTAGTTATCTGCACAACAACTATCGGTTATGGGTCGCCAAATAAGGCTGGTACGCACGGCGTCCACGGGTCACCGCTTGGGCCAGATGAAGTCGAAGCCACAAAGAAAAACCTAGGTTGGCCTCTTGAGCCAGCGTTCTACATACCGGGCGAAGCACTTGAGCATTTCCGTGAAGCTATTGATGAAGGAGCGGCTTCGGAGGCTGGTTGGCAGTCGGCGTTTGATGCGTATGCAGCAGCAAACCCTAAAATGGCAGCACAATTCAACCGTCAAATGACTGGTGATCTATCTGAAAGTTGGGACAATGCTATTCCAAACTTTACGCCTGACGATGGCCCAATCGCGACCCGCAATGCAGGTGGCACCGTACTCAATGCGATGTTCCAAAATACGCCGGAACTGCTTGGCGGTTCAGCCGACCTTGCACCAAGTACCAAAACATGGCTCAGTGACTCCGGTAGTTTCGGTTGGGATCAGGGAGGCCATAACCTCCAGTTTGGCATACGAGAGCATGCTATGGGTTCAATTGCTCTTGGGATTGCACACCATGGTGGCGTTCTGCCATTTACCGCTACCTTTCTGACGTTCGCAGATTACATGCGCCCACCTATGCGCCTCGCAAGCTTGTCGCAAGAGCGCGTCGTCTTTGTCTTTACACACGACAGCATTGGGCTAGGTGAAGATGGCCCAACGCACCAACCTGTTGAACAGCTTGCCACCCTGAGAGCTATTCCGGGAATGCGCGTATTTCGCCCGGCTGATGCAAATGAAGTCGCTGAAAGCTGGCGTCAAGCTGTGTTGTATAAATCCGGCCCAAGCTGCATCGTGCTAAGTCGTCAAAAGCTGCCCATTTTTGACCGTACGCAAATGGGGGCGGCCTCTCATACGGCAAAAGGAGCCTATATACTCGTCGATACTGATAACACACCAGATGCCATTTTAATTGCAACGGGTTCAGAAGTTGCTTTAGCAGTTGATGCAGCAGCAACCTTAACCAAAGATGGCGTAGCAGTCCGTGTCGTTTCCATGCCTTCAATGGAACTTTTTGACCGACAGGCGCAGAATTATAAGGACAATGTCTTAATTCCCGGTGTGCCCAAGCTAGCCATAGAAGCTGGTATTTCCCAAGGTTGGTACAAGTATGTCTTGCCTGAAGGCGGTATGGTCACGCTTGACCGTTTCGGTGAGTCTGCTCCGGGTAGCGTCGTTATGAAAGAGCTCGGCTTCAGTGTTGAAAACGTCGTTGAAAAGGCCAAGGCACTACTGTAGATCAAGTCGAGTTGTTGCTGATAACTATGTTAAGAGGGGGCAAGTTACTATGAAGGTTGTTATTGGGGCCGATCACGCTGGTTTTACTTTGAAAGAGGCCGTCAAGAGCTTTATTATGGATTTGGGACATGAGCTGATCGATATTGGCACAGATAGCACTGACTCAGTTGATTATCCGGATATTGCTGAAGCCGTCGGCAGTGAGATCACTGCTGGCAATGCGGAGCGTGGTGTGTTGATTTGCGGTAGTGGTGTGGGCGCTAGCATTGCCGCGAATAAGATTCCTGGTATTCGTGCTGCTATTACCCACGATCACTATTCCGCTGCCCAAGGCGTTGAGCACGACGATATGAATGTTCTGACGCTTGGGGGAAGGGTTGTTGGTGAAGAAAATGCAAAAGACCTCATACGAGCATTTCTTACTGCACAATTCACTGGCGAAGAGCGCCATCAGCGGCGGGTAGGCAAAATTAAGGCAATCGAAGAGACTTATACCAAGGGAACTGACGATAATGGTTGATGTGGTCAAGGAAAACCCGCTTGGCATCGGTGATAGGCTTGGTGTTTCTCTTGAACCCGTTACCTTTTGTATCTTCGGTATTACAGGTGACCTTGCGGCACGTAAATTGGTGCCAGCCTTGTTTAGCTTGGCGCAAGAGAACTACCTGCCGACGTCATTCAACATCATAGGGTTCGCTCGCCGAGACTGGGATGACGAATACCTTCGTAACTTAATGCGTGAGGCTGTCAGAGAACACAGTCGCCACGAAATTCCGAATGACTCCGTGTGGGAAAGTTTTGCCCGCCATATGCACTACGTCCGGGGTAATTTCGGTGAGAAAGACACCTTCATCAATTTGGACAAAGAACTGGCTCGTTTCGCCGAAGAAGCCAACATGCCAGATAATCGCTTGTACTATCTGTCAGCGCCGCCGTCCTTCTACGAGACAATCATTGAAAATCTTGGTCATGCCGGTATGGCTCAAACGTCTGAAGCAAGTTGGCGCCGCATTATCATTGAGAAGCCATTTGGGGCTAGCCTCGATACGGCTGTCAAGCTTAATAACGTCGTCCACAATGTTTGGCAAGAAAAGCAGGTATACCGCATTGACCATTACCTCGGTAAAGAAACGGTACAGAATATTCTCGTGCTGCGGTTCGCAAATGCTATCTTCGAACCAATCTGGAACCAGCAATATGTTGACCACATTCAAATAAGCGTGGCTGAAGCCGGCGGAATAGAAGGACGTGGTGAGTATTACCATGAAGCCGGTATTGTTCGTGATATCGTTCAGAACCATCTGCTTCAATTGTTGACACTGGTTTGCATGGAGCCCCCTGTTGTCTATGAGTCCGGCCCCATTCGTGATGAAAAAGTGAAAGTGCTGCGCGCGCTACGCCCAATTACAGGTCAAGCCGTAATGACAAATACAGTACGGGCACAATATGGTACAGGCAGCATTAATGGGCAAATGGTGCCGGGCTATCTTGATGATGATGAGGTGCCCGAGGAATCTCAAACGGCAACCTATACAGCGATGAAATTGTTTGTAGATACCTGGCGCTGGCAAGATGTACCTATCTATATTCGTTCTGGTAAGCGTATGACGACACGAGCAACTGAAATTTCCGTGCACTTCAAACAGCCGCCACAATTGATGTTTCATCAGCAGCCGGATCAATTGGGCCCGAATATCTTAGCTATCCGAATTCAACCAAATGAGGGTATCTCCTTACGCTTTGATGCTAAACTGCCGGGTCAGGGAATTATCCGCCGTCCAGTTACAATGGACTTTAGCTATGGCGCTTCCTTTGGGATTGCCTCACCACCGCAGGCTTACGAGCGCCTTCTTCTGGATGCCGTTCTCGGTGATGCAACGTTGTTTGCCCGAAGCGACGATATTGAGTTCGCATGGCGTTTCGTTGACCCAATTCTTGAGGCTTGGCAAGAGCCTACTTTGGCTCCTGACCTTGAAAGCTATGAAGCGGGTACCTGGGGGCCACAAGGAGCCTCAGATTTACTAGAGCGTGATGGTCGTTCATGGCGGCGTTTGTAACTATAGTGCTTAGGGGTAAATGATGAACGAAGTCGTTGGGTTGCAACGTGTAAATGTGACGGCAATCCGCAAGGAATTACATGAATTATGGAAGTCGGAATCGCTGAGCGACAAATCGACGACGATCAAAGCCCAGACGCATAATTTAATTGTCTATGTACGTGACAATTCGAAGCTAAATGACCTTACACAACGTATCATCGAGTTGACTTCAGTGCGGCCCGGTCGGGTTATTGTGTTGTTTCGGGCTGATGCTGATGATGAATTGACATCATGGATATCCGCGTATTGTCGTCAGATTGAGCAGCGGCAGGTCTGCGGAGAATTGGTTATGTTGCAAGTCGGTGATGGCATTCGTGATGGTATTCATACAGATGTGATCGGCCTTCTTGTGCCTGATTTGCCAGTGTACTTGCTGTGGATGGATATGCCCGACCTTCAGGATGAACTATTTGTGCGGCTTGCTGATGAGGCCAACCGCATTCTTGTTGATACGCATGAAACAACCAACATTGTCGATTTGCTGCCTAAGTTGGCAATACTGTCAGACCACTATAATCTTGGAGACTTAAACTGGGTACGGCTCAATATGTGGCGGAGACTGCTTCATCAGATTTGGGGTGCGCCTGACTTGAAGGGCCGTCTTAGTGAATTGCAATCGCTGGATATTCACTTTAACACGTCAACCGACTTTGCAAATTCTGCGCGAGCGTTGCTCCTGACGGGCTGGCTTGCTTCCTGCCTTGAATGGACGCTTGTCCGCGCAACGGCAGGTAAAATGGGGGGCTACAGCACTGTCTGGCATCGCTATGATGAGTTCGGCTGGGATGGCAAAGTGGAGTTGGTTGAAAGTAAACATACGGATTTAGCGACAGGCGAGATCGTCGGCGTATTTGTACAGGCTGGTAATAAGCCCCCATACGTCATGCCGCGTATCCAGATTAACGGCAAGCGCGGGCTGGTAGAACTTCGTATTGATGACAGCTCCCCGGCTTCCTCTCGCAGAGAGATGCCCTTCTCGACGATCTCAGCAGCGCACGCTCTCGCTGAGGAACTTGATCTCAGTTACGATCCCCTTTACAAAAACGCTTTGATGGTTGCAGCGAATATTGTAAACCAAGCACATGAAAGTAATAGCTGATTTATGGAACGTGGCGAAATTGTTCGTTTGGCTGACCCAGCCGCAGTCGCTGAGGAGGCTGCTAGGCGCTGGGCGCAGATCGCCCAAGACGCTGTTGAAGAGCGTCAATCTTTTAGCGTTGCGCTGGCCGGCGGCAGTACACCTCAACGTCTATATCAACTGCTTGCCACCGAAGCTTGGCAGACTCGAATTCCATGGAGCAAGACACACGTTTTCTTTGGGGACGAACGTCGTGTGCCCCACAGTGATCCTGATAGTAATTACCGAATGGCCCGCGAAAGCTTGCTTGAGACCGTGCCTGTTCCCGAAGCTCAAGTATACCCTATGGAAAGCATGGGGTTAATTAAGAACAGTATGCGCGACTATGAGCGTAAAATGCGCCGCTATTTTGATCACGGTCGCCGTGAATTCCCCCGTTTTGATCTAATCCTGTTAGGTATGGGGACGGATGGTCACACAGCATCGATTTTTCCAGGGACGCGCGCAGTTAGTGACTTGACTAATCCCGTGTTGGTCTATGCTGTTCCGCAGTTGTACCAAGAGCGTATGACACTGACCTATCCTGTGTTGAACAACGCTCGGCATATTATTTTCCTCGTCGTTGGCGAGAAAAAAGCTGATACGCTAGCCGCCGTTCTCGAGGGCTCAGTTAACATCAGCACATATCCGGCGCAGGGTATTTCTCTAAAAAATGGATCATTGGTGTGGCTTGTTGATGAGCCAGCAGCTTCAAAGTTATCAAAATAGTAATTCGTCACCTGCTCCGACAAAAAACTGAATGTGCTCACTGGATTATAAAGGATAAACGCAATGCCGAATAACTTGGCTGACGAAACCAGTCCTTATTTACTGCAACATAAAGATAACCCAGTCGATTGGTACCCATGGGGTGAAGAAGCCTTTGAACGCGCGCTCGCCGAAGATAAACCTATCTTTTTAAGTGTTGGGTATTCATCTTGCCACTGGTGCCATGTTATGGCTCACGAGTCGTTTGAAGATGAAGAAACTGCTGCCCTAATGAATGAGCGCTTTATCAACATCAAAGTTGACCGTGAGGAGCGACCCGATATTGACAGTATCTATATGTCGGTTGTACAGGCACTGACTGGACGTGGCGGTTGGCCTATGTCCGTATGGATGTTGCCGGATGGTCGACCATTCTTTGGTGGCACCTATTATCCCAAAAACCCGACGGGTGGCATGCTCTCCTTTAAGCGAGTGCTAACGCAACTCGCGGATGTGTTCGACGAACAGCGTGCGGCTCTCGAAGCCGATGCATCACAAATTACTAAGTCCGTTCAAAGCCGTCTTAATCTTGAAGCGCAAGCACAGACAGTCAACGTAGATAGGGTGTTTCAGAGCGGCTTCCAAGCCCTGCTTGATCAGTTTGATCAGCGTAATGGTGGCTTTGGCGCCGAGCCTAAATTTCCGCCGTCCATGACGCTTGAACTCTTGCTACGGTTGGGTAACCGTTATGATTGGCCTCAAGCACAGCACATGGTTGAGGTCACCCTCGATAAAATGGCAGGTGGTGGTATATATGATCAACTCGGCGGAGGCTTTGCACGCTATTCAGTAGATGCGTATTGGTTGGTACCACACTTTGAAAAGATGCTTTACGATAATGCGCTGCTGCTGCGAGCTTACTTATATGGCTATCAGGTAATTGGGAAGCAAGCCTATCTGGATACAATTTACCACACAATTGACTATCTCAAGCGCGAAATGATTTCAGCAGAAGGTGGCTTCTATTCTAGCCAAGACGCCGACAGCGAAGGCGAAGAAGGAAAGTTTTTCATCTGGCAAGAGGTAGAAATGCGAGAATTGTTAGAGGATGCTGCGGTAAATGTGGATGCAATCCTCACATATTGGGGCGTTAAAAAGGGCCCGAACTTTGAAGGTCATAGCATCTTATGGCGGGCTGAAACATTGCGTGACGTCGCTACTGAATATGCTTTTGACGAGGGTGTCCTTGCTGAACAAATAAAGACAGCGCGCCAAATTCTATTTGAGGCTCGAGAATTGCGGATTCGGCCTGGCACGGATGATAAAATTTTAGCTGCCTGGAATGGCTTAATGATCAATAGCCTGGCACAAATTGCGCGTTCTCTTGATGACCAAGCAGCATTGTCGTTAGCTGTTACGGCTGGTGAATTTATAATTGACAAACTGATAGTTGATGGGCGCTTACTGCGCTCTTATAAGGATGGGCGAGCGCGTTTTAATGCCTACCTTGAAGACTATGCCTTTGTTGCTGAGGCTTTTATCCAATTATACTTTGCAACCCTTGATATCCGTTGGTATGACCAAGCCGTGGCATTGACTCAAACCATGCTTGAACAGTTTTGGACGGATGAGGCAGGTTTTTACGACACAAGCCACGATCATGAAGATTTAATTTCTCGTCCGCAGAGTCTGCAAGATAATGCCATTCCGGCGGGGTTGTCCAGTGCGATTGCTGTTTTGCTGCGTCTGTCTATTTTAGGTGATCAGCCAGAATGGCGTGCAAAGGCTCAAAAACTTCTAGACAGACTTTCTCCGCTAATTGCGCAATATCCACAGGCGTTCGCCTATTTAGCCTGTCAATTAGATTTTGCAACTGATGCTGTACCTGAAATTGTCTTAGTTGGCTCCCTAAACGATGAGACAATGCAATCCATGTTGGTGGTAGTCAATGAAGCATTTCGGCCTAATGTTGTGCTGGCTTGGCTCTCAGACGAAGAAGCAGCGGAACGTATTCCACTGCTTCGTGATAGAATTCAAGTTGACGGCAAACCAACGGTATATGTGTGCCAGAGCTATGTATGTAAATTGCCCGTCATAACCGCTGTCGATTTGCAGGCACAACTTGCTTAGCCAGAAATAGTTGGCCCAGCTTCTTTGACTGCTGGGTCAGTTGACTGCGAAAAGCGCTCAAAGTGTGTTACAATTTGGGTCGCTAGATTTCCAGCCGCACGTGAATGGCCAGCTTCGCTAGCCCATAAACTTTTTATATCAAACATTTCTGCTGGCACATCTGGGCAAGAAACGGGTACATCAAAGCCGAAGATCAGGTCTTTGCGCATCTCTACATCGTCCAACTCACCAGCATGCACTGCGTCGATGATTGCTCGTGTGTTTTCTAAAGAAATCTTTTGACCTTCTCCAACAACACCACCAACCCAGCCTGTATTGACCAGCCAAACGTTGGCGCCATGTTCTCTGATACGGTCACCAAAGGCAGTCGCGTACTCGTTTGGGTGTAGCGGTAGGAACTGCTCACTAAAACACGCTCTGAACATAGCAATGGGTTCTTCACGGTCGTTTAAATCACTGCTTTCAGTCTTGCCAGTATATCCAGTCAAGAAGTAATAGATAGCTTGTTCATAGGTCAATTTGGCGATTGGCGGGAGCACCCCGAATGCGTCGGATGTTAAAAAGAAAATATTATCTGGATGCCCACCTTGTCCACTGCGATTTGCATTAGAGATATAGCGTAGGGGGTAGGCGGCACGCGTATTTACGGTGACGCTGCTATCGCCAAGATCGAGCCGTCGATTATCCATATTCATATAGACATTTTCTAGAATGGTACCAAAGCGCCTTGTTGTTCCATATATGTCTGGTTGCTCACTGATTGATAGACCAACGACTTTCGCATACGAACCTGCTTCTAAATTAAAAATGCCTAAGCTGCTCCAGCCGTGCTCATCATCACCAACCAGTGTCCGTCGTGGGTCAAGGGATAATGTCGTTTTACCCGTGCCGGATTGCCCAAAAAAGAGAGATGTTCTCCCTTGGTCACCTTCGTTTGCCGAGCAGTGCATTGAGAGAATATTGTTGCGAGGCAAAATATAATTCATGGCACTAAAGATAGCTTTCTTGAGTTCGCCTGCGTAGCTTGTTCCACCGATCAATATCAGGTTACGTTGAAAATTGATCAAAATAAAGGCAGATGAATTCGTCCCATCACTTTCAGGTAGGGCATGAAAGTTCGGGGCATGGATGACCGTTAGCTCAGGGATGAAGTCTGCATAGTCTTCGGGTTGTCGAGCGCGTCTAAACATATTCCGAACAAACAAATTATGCCATGCCGTCTCGGTTACTACGCGAATCGGTACATGGAACACATCTCTGCTGCCTATAAAGCAATTCTGGACAAACATATTTTTGCCCTGAAAGTACGCTTGTATCTTCCAGAATAAGTTATCGAACTCTGCTTCGGAAAACTGCTGATTTACTTGACCCCACCAAATAGGCAATTTATGGTCTGGGTGCGCTACGATGAATCGATCCTCTGGGGAGCGCCCGGTATGGTCCCCAGTACGGACGACAAGTGGGCCTAAATGTGCGATGAATGCTTCTTGGCGACGAACAGCTTGTTCATACAATTGTGGTGTATGTAACTGCCAATATACTTGGTTTAAGTTACGAAATCCCAGAGCTTCCAACTCTGGGTGTGTGCGTAGTACCTCCATATTACCTCCTCTTAAGCGTCTATATCGAATAGATCGCACCGTGGCGAGTGTATCACGCTCAGTATATCACCACAAAGATGCTAGAGTGTGTGATTTAAAAAGCCAACAGCCGCTTCGGGGCTACTCGGCGGCTGTGGTTTACCCCGAAGGATAAGGATAGGGTTGAGAAGTTTTGCTTGACACAACTATAATATCATATTTTCAAGGCTAACCCTGTCGGTAATTCATGAATTTTCGTGAAATTTTTGTGAATAATCTGATGCGTCTACTCCTTAACACTGCCATGTTTAGGCTGTGTCGCTGTGTACTGGCCATAATAATGCCTATGCTATACTGGCATCTATCATCCATAAATCCCCCTGAGTTACAGATGGGAGTACAAAGTGAATTTTGACCTACTGTTCTATAAACAAGGTGAGCGAACGTTGCTTCGTGTAATTGATTCGCCCGGAGGGCAGGCACAGGGTCAGGTTACGGGTCACCTTCCAGACTTGGAAATGATGGATACGCTTACCCAACTGCGAGAGCATCCAGGGCGTGTTACGGTTAACCAAATCAAACAGTTTGGCAGGGGGCTGTTTCAGGTTTTGTTTACGGATCAGGATATTTATGGCTGTTATCAGCGCAGCTTACACCTTAAAACAGGCGAGTCACTTAGGATCATGCTGCGACTTAATGATGTGCCTGAATTATCTGAACTCCCGTGGGAATATCTGTACGATGACGATGTTGATTCGTTTGTGGCTTTGTCCACGAGGACGCCGCTTGTACGCTATATTGAGGTACCTACGATGAAGCCCAGCATCCGGGTAGAAACGCCCCTGCGCATACTGCTCGTCATCAGTAATCCGACAGATTACCCTTCGTTGGACGTTCAAGCTGAACAGCGGCGTGTAGCAGAGAGTCTTAAGGAACTTACACAGCAAAGTTTAGTAGAAATAATGTATTTGGACACAGCGACACTAAAGCAGTTACGCAATGCACTCCGCGAGAATTCGTTTCATATAATCCATTTTATTGGACATGGAGACTACGTCGCGGCCTCACAACGTGGGGGGCTCTTATTTGAGGCTGAAGATGGCACGGCAGATCAAGTCACGGCGGAAGCGTTAGGTACTCACCTTAATGATCACCGTTCTCTGCAACTTGTTCTGCTGAACGCCTGTGAGGGCGCTCGATCATCACGAACGCATCTATTCGCCGGTGTTGGCCAGAAGTTGGTTCAGCAGGGTGTGCCGGCTGCCATCGCCATGCAGTTCCCCCTCACAGATAAGTCTGCGCTTGTGTTTTCTAGCGAGCTCTATAGTGCGCTGGTTGATGGATATACGATAGAAGCATCAATAACTGAAGCACGTAAAGCGATTGAGTCCGAAAGAGAAAACGTTGAGTGGGGGACCCCCGTCTTATTTACACGCTTGCTTAGTGCTCCCTTAGTAGAGGTTGCTCAAGAAAGTGAGGTTCAGATAATGTCTGATAATAAACCAACGACCAGTTCGAGTTCGAAGACAAACATTGAAATAGGTGGTAATAACTCGGGTGATATCAACGTGTCTGATGGAGATATCAACATCGACAAGCGTGTTGACAATCGTCAGTATAACATCGGTAGCATTGGTGGTGATTTTGTCGGTGGCGACCAGATTATCTCCGGAGATAAAACACAGGGGGAAAAGCTAACAGACGACAACAGCGTAGCCTATCTAAACAGTGTCATTGAGCGCGTTCTCAATCAGTCTCAGGCGACTGACCTTGATGGCATTGATCAGGAAGACTTGAAAGAGGCTCTTGAGGATTTAAAGGAAGAAGTTCAGAAAGAGGCTCCGAGCGAAAAGCGCCTAGACCGTATCCTTCGGCGCATCGAGTTGATTGGACCCTTCGCAGTCGAGATAATCGTCAACTCGCTGCTTAATCCGGGTGCAGCCGTTGCAGACCGTGTACGGGCTGGGGTTCAAGCCTTTCAGAATACGCGAAAGTAAGGCCTGCTGAGTAGGCAGCGTCCCGGCTTGAAGGGGCGATCTTGCCCATGGTATAATAATCTACTAGCTGAGCTTGTAAACACGCTAGGCTGAAGCAGTAATTCAGACGAAGAGGTCACGATGTCAGGTCATAGTAAGTGGTCGACAATTAAGCGCAAAAAAGGCGCTAACGACGCAAAACGAGGCAAGATATTCACAAGGCTTGCACGTGAAATTACACTTGCAGCCAAAGAGGGTGGTGGCAACCCAGATGTAAACTTTTCATTGAGGTTGGCAATTGAGCGCGCAAAAGCTCAGAATATGCCAAAGGATAACATTGAACGGGCCATCAAGTCTGGCACAGGCGAGCTTAAAGATGCAGCTCAGATTGAAGAAGTGCTGTATGAAGCGTATGCCCCCAATGGTGTTGCCCTAATGGTTCAGGTGGCGACAGATAACAGGAACCGTTCGCTCGGAGAGTTAAAGCATGCCTTATCTCGCCATGGTGGTAATATGGCTGAACCGGGGTCAGTGGCTTGGCAGTTTGAGCAGAAAGGATATATTTCCCTAGAATCGGGCCAAATGGACTTCGATGATATTTTTCTCGTCGCCGCAGAGGCGGGAGCTGAAGACCTCGTTGAGGGTTCAGAGCTGATCGAGATCTACACACCACGGGACAAACTGCAAGATGTTACCGCAGAACTTGAAGAAAACGGTTTGAAGTCAGATGAGGCCCGCTTGGATTGGGTGCCCAGTGTCGAAGTTGGGTTACCGGCTGAAGACGCATCGAAGGTCCTTAGGTTAGTTGAAGCTATCGAGGATCTTGACGATACGCAGCAAGTGTATTCTAACCTCCAGCTATCTGATGAACTCCTTGCAGAACTTGAAGCGGCTGGTTAGCTTCTACCGGGCCTTGCGAACACGAGCGGGCTCTCAGTCCGCTCGTTTTTTGTTACTGAGTTAGAGCGGAATAATTTGTGATTGTCTTAGGGATTGACCCAGGCATCGCCTTGATGGGGTATGGTGTACTACGTGAGACAGACACAGGAGACCCTGAAATGTTAGCGTATGGTGCCATCTCGACCTCCTCGAAAACACCGACACAAGATCGCCTTGTGCAAATTTACGCGGAACTACAGCAACTAATCGATGTGTACAAGCCGGACACAGCTGGTGTTGAAAAGTTATTGTTTGGGAAAAACGTCACCAATGCTATGAGTGTGGGTCAGGCGCGGGGCGTTGCCTTGTTAGCAATTGCCCAAAAAGATGTTGAACTCGGTGAGTATACACCGGCAGAGATTAAGCAGGCAGTTGCTGGGTATGGCAATGCGCCCAAACCACAAATGCAAGAAATGGTGCGCCTGCTGCTTAATCTTGAAGATATTCCAAAGCCAGACGATGCGGCTGACGCACTCGCTGTTGCAATAACGCACATGTACAGTGTTCGCTATCTCCGTCAGGTTGAATAGCAGCACGTTGAGGAAAAGCTATGTCTGAAAATAAGAATTTCAACTATGGTGGCCAGGCGATTATCGAAGGTGTAATGATGCGTGGCAGTCGTCATCTGGCAATTGCGGTACGCAATCCACGCGGGGAGATCGTTTTCAAGGAACAATCAATCAACTCGTCGCTTTATAATGGGTTTTGGTCAAAGGTGCCTTTTGTAAGGGGGCTTGGTCTATTGTGGGATGCACTCGGGTTGGGGATGCGTGCGCTGACATGGTCTGCAGATGTTGCCCTTGACGAAGAGGGTGATTTCGAAGGGCCAATGGCCTGGATATCCATCGCTATCTCATTGACCCTTGGGATTGGCCTGTTCTTTTTGCTGCCTGCCGCTGCGGCAACGGGGGTCAGTTCGTTAATCGGTATTGAAGAAGTCGCAGCATTATCTACCCAAACTGTAAACATTCTTGATAACCTGATTGAGGGTGTCTTCCGCCTGATGATTGTTGTGACCTACATTTGGGCTATTGGTCACATGAATGATGTGAAGCGTTTGTGGAAGTATCACGGTGCTGAGCACAAGACAATTAACGCCTACGAGGACGGTGCTGAGCTAACACCTGAAGAAGTAGCGAAGTATCCACTAGAACACCCGCGCTGTGGTACAGGATTTTTGCTTGTTGTTGTCTTGATATCCATTATTGTTTTTACGTTTGTTGGTAGGCCATCACTGGTGATTCGGCTCGCATCCCGTGTGATACTTATTCCTGTGATTGCGGGTATCGCTTATGAGTACATCAGGCTTTTGTCAAAGAACTTGCAAAACCCTGTGGCACGCTTTCTTGTTCGACCACAGTTAGCGCTTCAAAAATTAACCACAAGTGAACCTACACCAGATATTATTGAGGTGGCGATTTTCGCGTTGAAGAAGATCTTGGCGGCTGAACAAGAGGAGCCCCAAGCGGCTGTTTCTCAAGAACCTACACCCGTGACAGAAGTAACCTAAACGCACTACCGCTAGACGTTGCTACGCCTTGATGGTAAAATGCGGGGCGTTTCGAGAAATTCTGCACAAATAATCACACCCTCGTACTGGAGACTCGTGTTGAATACGATAGCAAAGCAGTTTTCAGTTGTGGCCTTTTTGGGCCTAGTCGCACTGACAATTTCCTTGGGCTACGGTGCCCTAATCGGGGATACTCTAAGTACCAATGAATTTGTAACCGCCCTGCGGCATGCAGGCATTGGCTTTATGTTGGGCGGTCTCAGTTTATGGGTTGCGCAGCGCCGTTACGAAGCACAGCGTGCAGGTTTGAACCCTTTATTTGTCTCACTGGTAATCTTTGGCTGTCTTACGTTAATTGTTGGGGTTGTGATCGCTTACTTTAGTATTGCCCCAGCGCTATGGATTCTTGGCGTTGCTGTTAACGCAATTGCTATAGTTGGTGCCACCTTAGTGACTATTGTTAACCCTGCTTTTGCCGAGCCAGTTACAAAAGTTTGGCCTGAAGGTGGAGACCCTGCCAAGGTGGAAGCTGAGGCTATGCAGGCCAACCCTGCTGAAGGACTTCAAGCTGAATCTGCACAGGTCGAATCGGTTTTAGTAGATGCTCAGGTGAGCGAAGCCCCTGAGCCAGAAGACTTGACTCAGATTGAAGGTATCGGTTCAAAAGCAAAGTCTATATTGCATGAAAGTGGCATATTGACCTTCGCACAGGTTGCGGCTATGTCAGCGGAAGATTTAATGAAGACCCTCAAAGAGGGTGGCTTCCGTGCACCGTTTAACCCTGAAACTTGGCCCGAACAGGCCTCGCTAGCGGCAAATGGAGACTGGGACACGCTCAAAAAGCTACAGGATAGTCTGTCAGGTGGTCAACGTAAATAAGCGTGTGGTTTTGCCCAATCGTCTAAGCCAAACATGATTAAAAGATTGAAGCCGTTTACACTACGTGTGTCAAGCGGCTTTTTCTTTAAAATATTTCAATAAGACCTTTTCAAGGAGGAGTACATATGCGTAAGAAAGTAACAGTTGTCGGTGCGGGTAATGTCGGTGCAACCTGCGCCCACTGGATTGCCTCGCATGACCTTGCCGATGTTGTCTTGGTTGACATCGTTGAAGGGATGCCCCAAGGCAAAGCCTTAGATCTATCCGAGAGTGCGCCGGTTGAGCTGTTCGACAGTCGTATTACAGGAACAAATGATTATGCCGATACTGCTGGTTCCGACGTTTGCGTTGTCACAGCAGGGGTGCCACGTCGTAAAGACCCAGAGACTGGCAAGTACCCCAGCCGTGACGAGCTTGTCAAGACGAACCAGAAGATCGTTACGACGGTCGTTAAAAGCCTCGTTGAGCATTCACCAGATACAATTTTAATTATTGTCTCCAATCCGCTGGACGCGATGTGTCATGTTGCACTTGAAGAAAGTGGTCTGCCCGCTAATAAGGTGATCGGTCAAGCAGGTGCGCTGGATACGGCTCGCTACAAGACCTTTATTTCCATGGAGCTAGGTGTCTCTGTGAAAGATATTCATGGATTAGTTCTCGGTGGGCACGGTGACTCGATGGTGCCACTACCACATCATACGTCAATTGCTGGAATTCCTGTTCTCGAATTGCTGGCTAAGGACACCCTCGACGGCATCATCGAGCGCACCCGCAAGGGTGGCGGCGAAATCGTCGGATTGCTTGGGTACAGTGGTTACTATGCACCAGCGGCGGCAACCGTTAGCATGGTTGAGGCAATCCTAAAGGATCAGAAGCGGGTTATTCCTTCTGCTGCCTACCTCACGGGTGAATATGGCTACGACAAGCTTTACATCGGTGTGCCTGTTGTACTGGGGGCTGGTGGTATCGAACGTATTATCGAGATGACCCTTTCCGATGAAGAAAAAGAAATGCTTGATAACTCAGCTGACTCGGTTCGTGTCGTGGTCGATGTATTGGGATATTAATGTAAAATCGCGCTTGGCTTATATCTGGTAGTATGGGGGTGCCTTGTTATGAGTGAGGCACCCTTTATTTAATCAATCGACATCGCTGGGAGTGTCAGTTTTCTATGAACAGAATTGTTGACCTTAACGAGGGTACAGCCCTTGTCGTTTCTGACTTACATGGTGAATGGGCACCATATACGATGTACCGCGATTATTTTCTGCATCTCTTAGACCGGGGTGAAGCACAATATCTGATATTTTTGGGCGACATTATTCACGGTTACGGTGCTGAAGAGGACGATGCCTCGGTCGAGATGCTCCTAGATATTATGCGTCTACGTAGGGAACTCGGGCAAGATACGGTACTGATGTTGTTGGGCAACCACGAACTACCACATATCTATGGGATTACGCTCTCCAAGGGAGATATCAACTTTACGCCTCGTTTTGAACACGCGCTTGGCAAGAACCGTGACGCAATTATAGAGTTTCTGAAATCATTGCCATTCGCCGTACGCACCTCAAACGGCGTGATGCTGACTCATGCGGGTGCGTCCGCATTGACATCTCGACCTGAAGCACAGGATCTGCTCGCAGAATTTTCTCACGAGAAGCTTTTGAGTGAAGCTGATGCGCTTATGCGCCAGGATAACGTCATTGACCTAGTTGCACGCATGCTTAAAATTGATGAAGCAACCTATGCACAAGCAGCACAGCTCAGCTTGGCTGTTACCGGCCCGGATGATCCCCGCTACTATCATCTACTCCGTGGTGTTATTGCGAGTAATCTTGAGCCTGAATGGTCAATGCTATGGAACTTCTTCTTTACGCGTTGCGAGCAAGATATCCTGATTGAGGAGTACGCTGATTACGTTGTGGAGTTTCTTTCTACCTTCAGTGCTGATGCACCGTTAAAAGCGCTCGTCACGGGACACATCAGTGTGCGGGGTGGGGCCGCCGTCATCGCTGATCGGCAGTTAAGGATCGCAAGTTGGGCACATGCGCTTCCACCCGAAGATGGCAGTTTCCTCTATCTGGATACCTCCGTACCCATCAATGACGCTTATGATCTGGCAGGGTTTGTTTACCCAATTATTGAAGGATGAACTCTGACCGATTTCTTCGCCGTAAATGGACTCTGCGGGCACATGGTCAGCAGATGGTGTTTGTCAAAGGGCATGGTGAACGCCCAGAGCACGTTCTGATGAAGGCCTTGATCTGGGCACTCTACCTGCCTGATTATGGCGAACTTCAAGTTGAGCGACGCATTGGTGATCGATACAAACCTGATGTTATTAAGCTTGATGAAACAGGTAGCCCCATATTCTGGGGGGAAGCAGGCAAAGTGTCTACTAAGAAAATCGAGAGCCTGACTCGTCGCTTCCCTGACACGCATTTTGCAATGTCCAAATGGGAGCGACGCCTTCAAGCTTATGAAGACATTGTGCAATCAGCAGTGACTGCTCGCAGCCGTACAGCACCCTTTGACTTAATTCGTTTTCAGACGCGTCATGTTGAGCAACATATTGCAGACAATGGCGAGATAACTATTAGTTTCGATGATATTGAGTGGCGCCGCATATGCCCAAGTTAGCTCAACAAACCTTTACTTGAAGACTTACTCTAACGTGCTATACTTTTTGCGATTACTAGGCCACAATAACAGGAGCGCATACGCTATGGCGATGGAAATTGAAAAGCTGAGTGGTGAGCCGATCATCATTAATAGACCACTTCCACCGTTAAATGCAGAAGAAGATTCCAAATTTGCTCGCCAAGAGGTTAACCGTCTTTCCCAATATATTCAGGGAACTGTTTTCCGTATTGTTGATTTGACTCAGGTCAACATTACACTGTTTGACATGATGAATGGTATGAAGAACGATGTAGGAAGTGCCACCCGCGAAGAGCGTTTCTACATCGTAGGAACCGACGAATTCATAAATTCGCTTCATGTGGCAGCAGGTGAGCAAGATCAATATGGTATGGTAAAAAACGTTCGTGCTTTTAGTTCCTTAGAGGCGGCACTCGTCGCTGCTCGGGCAGATATCGCAGAGGCCTTGACTGCATCTGAGTAAGTTGCCGCGCCACATCTACGTTGTATGTTAAGCTCGATAAACTTGCCTGTCGGGCTTATTTATTCTCTATCTGCTGGGATAAATGTGTTAAAGCGCTCACGGCAGACACAGGCTTCCCGGTAAGCTTCTTCCTTTGTGAGTGAACCGTTGTATTCGCTGTTGAATGTTGTCGTCCGCCAGCCTTCCATATCGAATCGTGGTAGCGTAACTGTCGAAAGGCATTCTGAGCAGTCAGCCGCTATCCATTCGCCGTTATACCGTCGAGCGATGTGGATGTGAGAGGCGAAACTGACTCCGCCCTCGCATGAGGGGTAGCCGATGGGATCGCCGACTTTGACTCTTTGTCCTTCACGAACAGGGCGATCTTCACTCGATATATGTAAGTAGAAGATGCTCCAGCCAGTGCCTTCGAATCCGTCGCCGTCGATGTCAAGGACGACGATGCCGTACTCGCTCCGCGCGATGATGCCATCTGCTACTGCGGTAGTCATTTCGTTCGGCAGATCGCACCCTTGAACTTGGTCAACAGGTACGAAGTCAAGTGCCGCCCACGGGCTACCAGAACCCCAACCGCCATGGGGCCCGCCTGTGTAATACCAAGTCTGATTAGGCGCCCAGGGCAGCGCCAGCGGTGGCTGCTCTAGGCCAGCCGGAACCAACGGTGCTATGCTATTCTCAAATGGATCACCGAATAGAAAATTATATGTCGCAAAAAAGCCTGTGTGTTGCACTACAACGTCCCAACTCGTCAGTGAATTGGTTTGTCCTAACGCATACTGAAGCCCTGCTGTCCCTGCGTTGATGGTTGGGTCAAGTCGCACACGCTGACCGTCTTGCAGCAACGCGACTGATAATCCTCGCTGCTTCCAGCCGTAGTACCCTGCTTGAATCAGCTTGCCCGACCAATCCAATTGACGATACAGTCCGTAAATTTGTCCTGGACGTTCGGTGTAGTTCATAGGGTAGAGTGCCGCTGCTTCATCTACATCCGTCTTGGAGAGCCATTGTGACTCGTGCTCAAGCAGGGCTAACAATAAACGTGGATTTAAGCTTTGTTCCAATGCCACCCGCTCGATGATCTCTGCACCAGACCACATCCGCCCGTTCAATTCTTCTTCATAACGTGCTAAGAAGCTGTTACTACCGCGCAAATAACGCTCAACTGAAAATCCCTCGACTGTTGGCCCATAAATGACTTCACTATCGGGTAAAATCTTGAAGGACGGGCCAGTCGCAACAATCGACTGTGGGATGATCAACGTTTGACCGACAGCCAACACATTCGGGTTTACCAGATTATTGGCTGAAACAATTGTGTCAACCGCAACACCATACTGCGCTGCGATAACTGCCAGCGTGTCACCAAACTGAACAACATGAGTGATGTCCTCCTCAGCCGAGACGACTGCGGGGCGGGTTGGATTCGGAGTCGGTATAAACGTCGGTGTCGGTGCGTTGGCGGGCAATATCGTAGGCTGACCTGCTGGGGCTAGTAGGATGTCATCATCTGAACCTTCAGCCGCTGGTAAATCCGCCTGACCACCCCGTGGTGTCGCGGTAACGAGCACAACATAACTTCCACTCTGGCTGCTGCATCCGTTGAGTATCACGAGACAAATACACAATGCGCTGACAATAGAAACCAGCCTTGCAGTGTAATGCATTAATTTAAACCCGTTGTCAGTGCTTTCGTAAGCAGTGGTAAAGAGGTGTCATAACGCCAATTAATATCACGATGGCTACCATTGAACTCTTCATAAATATGATCGATACTGGCGTCTTGTAGGAGTTTATGCAACTGGCGCGCTCCGAGAAAAAGGTTGAATTCATCGAATATGCCACAGTCGAAGAAGAGTAAGTCGAGTGAGCGCAGTCGGTCGAGATGCTTTGACACGGCATTGACTGGGTCTTGTGCTAGCCATTTCTGCCATACCGCTTCAATGATCCCACCTGTGTATGAGTCAAAGGGTAATTCGAAACCATACTCTGCCGCTGGGTTTGGTGAATAACATGCACTCATTGCTACTAAGTGTAGTGCGGAGAACCAATCTCGTGAGGCACTACGTGTATGCTTCAAACCTTCAATGACGCCCCCAATACCCTGCGCCTGTTCAATACCTCGCACGGCACCCGGAATATCCTGCACGTAGCACATATCAAACGCCATGTCACCGCTGTGGCTTGCTGCTGCTCTGAATAGCTGTGGATATGCCATAGTCAACATCAGGGCACCATACCCGCCACTGCTGTATCCCATGATCCCCCGCCGATCTGGCGCCGTGGCGAACTGCTGATCGACATAAGGGATGAGTTCATCGATCACATAATCTCTATAGTTACCAACAGCGCTAGAGTTGACATATTGACTACCACCATACGTAGTAAAACAGTCCGGAAATGCCATCAGCACGGGTTCGGCTTCGCCGAGCGCCAACATCTCTTCATAACGCTGGATGATATTTGGGTCCCACGCTTTTAGGTTGAAGTAACGTTCACCCCAACTGGTGAAAGGGGCCAGTACAAAAATCACGGGAAGTTTGCTTGCTGCGTTATAGGATGGAGGCAGATACACAGGGAGTTGACGCTCATGTGGATCACCCAGAGGGTTATTCTCTAGCACCGATGACTTATGTATCAGGTATTCAATTTTGCCAGCCAGTCTCATCACAATTTAGTCACTTTAAACCGATATAACGCGCGCATTGTAGCCTGCCCGACTGCTCTGGACAAGTTAACTGAGGAATGAGAATCAAAGAGGAACAGCGCTTATGCTGCTCCTCTCTGTCAACCCACATCTCTCTGTTAGACTGGGTCTTGAATAATCTCAGGCTCCGCGAACAGGAAATGATCATGATAGTAATGTATCCATAGGAAGCTTAACACCGCCATGTAGTAAGCTCTATCAAATGCAAAGTCGAAGCTGGTGTTGAAAACCATCCGCATAATGAAGAAAAAGCCAACCGCCAGCAGTACATCTGCCACGGTAAGACCAATGTTAAACATGTAGTATTTCCGTGCGGAACCGTCAGATGATAGCCGTTCTAAGAAGGGCTTACCGTCCAATTCCCCACGTTCTTTACGAAGTCGGTTCAACATAAATGTCAGTGCCAAATATTGCAGTGAATGCCAAAGATTCATTCCCTGAAACGCTGTATCAAGGTTAGGCAGCAGCGGTATAAAAAATGATGCTATCACCGTCAACGTAATGAAAAGTGTTTTCGGCGCATGGAGTGTCCCCCGTTGATATTCGAAGATCGTCTTGCAAATCCATACGGTTAAGGCGATTGCGAACATCGTACCTGCAATCCAGACCATCCATGGGCCTAATGAAAGCCCAAAAACACCTAGAACAATCGCAACTGTCTCGCTGAGGTTGTTCAAGCCGATGATGAAAGTACCATTGGCTATTTTGTAGGCTGCAATCGGATACAGTGACGTAAGAATGACAGCATAATCTGCGTAACGTAAGAACTTTGTCAGTTCTTGGTCGCGATCCTTATGGTTGTATAACTCAGTAATGTAGACAATCTGATGCAAAACATGAATTGATGCCCAGAAAAAGAAGACTGTCAGCAGTAACTGTAAGTTAAATACTGCCAGCGATAAGACAACCACTGGAATAGCTAGTGATGTCCAAACAATTCTCGGGTGTTTGGCCCGGTAGTCTGCATCCAGCGCTGTGCGTGAAAATGTCGCATACATGTGAGGCCCACCAATAAGTAAAGCAATAGTTCCGTTCACAATGTTGCGACTAAGGTCATCAACTGTTGTCCCGAAGTTCTCGGCCATTGGGCCTAGCAGCGGTTGCAGTTGCGTTAAACCCACATAAGATAAGTACGGTACAACAACCAAAACAACGCTGAGCGAGATAAACGTCAGGTCCCAGTAACGGCTGTGCAGCCAAACGGGTTGTGCAGAGGTTCCTGCACCCTGACGTATAACTGGTGTCGATACGCTCATGAATTCTTCTCCCCTGAATAGTGCTTGAATACGGATCGCATTGATTTTTACTCAGGATGTGCGATCAGGTTGGATTATTAAACAATATCAACAAGTGACGATTATCTTGAGTGCTGTTGTTGACCACTGATAAATGAACTATTGAGGGGCCAAGAACAACATTAAGAAACACCATTTTTCCTTCGTACGGAGGTTATCTTGAACCAACATGTTGTGCCAACGGTCAAGCCTATAAGCGTATAGCTTTAAAGCGGATCGACGGTAGAATACACTTATGATTGCATCAATAAATGGCGTTGTTCAAGGTTTTCGTGATAGTTCAGTCATCGTGGCCGTGGGTGGCATCGGCCTGGAAGTTTTCGTACCGACAGATGTATTTAATGAATTGTCGGTTCAAATCGGTGAACAAGTCTCGCTTGAGACTTATCTAGCGGTCAAAGAAGACTCCCTGACCCTTTATGGCTTCCGGCATGCAGAAGAGCGGCGTATCTTTGAACTGTTGTTGAAAGTCAATGGCGTAGGGCCGAGCTCTGCTATGAGCTTGATGAGTACCCTAACCCCCCAGACCTTAGCCGCTGCGATTGCAGACGACAAGCCAGAAATCATCGCGCGTGCTCCCGGCCTCGGAAAGAAGACGGCCCAAAAAGTCATTTTGGAATTGAAAAATAAGATTATCCCAGAGGGCTTACCGCCGGGAATCTCATCAGTGACGAATCTTGATACTGAAGTCATTGAATACCTGACTGCCCTTGGGTTTAGCATTGTAGAAGCACAGGCTGCCGTCCAGTCGATCCCGCGAGATGCGCCTGATGATGTCTCGGAGCGTGTGCGAATTGCCTTGACCTACTTTGACGGAGGATGACTCGCATTGATTGATACATCGTCCCCAAGTACCTTCGAGGCTGTCTCCGGCTGCCTATTCTCATTAGTGGATAGTCGCAAAGTGATTTTGCTCACAGGAGAACTGACGCCTGAATTCTCGGTTTATCCAACAATTTTAAGATACGCATTGGCTTACTTGTACGCTGAAAACGACTATTTGATTATTACGATGGTCTACGACGATCATCAACGGCAACATAACGGTATTGCTGGGCTGGAATTCATCAAGGCACGTGGCGCACGCTTTCCTCGTTCTGATGCAATGGGATATCGTGTGAGTGATTTGGCTTACCGCGAAACATTTATTCGTAACCTAGATATCGCTCGCCCAACGATTGCTTTTGCCTTCCGTGACTTGGATATGGCGGCTCCTGCGGTTGCTGTCGATATCACTATCTGGGTGACGAGTAAGGCTGATGGCTTCGAGCCTGTTCCTGATGATGATAACATTCAACTTTCGCTGCTCGGGCAGGCGACGACGTGTTATGCTGCTCAGCCTAACTTAGTGACGTCACTGACAGAGTATATTTAAGCAACCCTACACTCAGAAGGCCTGTCAGTGATGTGGACTACGCGCAAGGAATATTCCTAGTAAGTCGATGTGTGCAACCAGCACTTAACCTATCAAAGACAAGTAATCAATTTACGCTTAGAACCAAAATCTACATAAGTACCTTATAATCTGTCCCTCAAGCCTTTATTATCTTATAGCCTGTTCGACTGACTACGACCACATAACGTCTGTTTGCAATTATCGTTGAAAGACTTTTCAGTGAGCGCATCTACTCAAGCCAACCAACCGAGTGAGCCAAAAATACCACGCTCGCTGACTGCCTTTCGACTAGTGGTAGTCGGTATGCTTGGCGTTTTTGGGCTTGGTCTCATACTATGGGGATTAATCACTTATTGGCCGACAGGCGTTGACTGGTACTATCATTTTTACCCAGATACGCGGCTCTATCTCTCAGGGGAAACTGTTCTCTTTGATGAACAGACTTCTGGTTTTTATCATCCACCGTGGTCTATTTGGTTGCTCATCCCGTTTGCGTTGCTGCCGCTGCGTGTCGGTCAAGCAGCGTTGTGGCTTGCAACCGCTGTAAGCCTCATTATGACGGCTGTTATCTTCTGCTCCAACCCGAAAGCTAGACCGTGGGCGGTTGCCTTTGCACTCTTTAATTTACACACATTCGATCACTTTTATCGTGGGCAGATGACCTTCTTTGACTTACCAGCTATTGCCTTCGGATGGCTTGGGTTGAAGAGTCGAAATCCATGGCTAATGGCAGCAAGTTTTTGGCTTCTCACTGCTAACCCACCAAATACGATCCCAATTGCACTCTTCTTTTTGTGGGCATGTTTTAAGCTCTGGTCGGTTAAGAATATAGTGTTTATACTTTTTCCAATATCTATGACTGGGCTGGTCAGTTTCGCTTTTTTTGATTTCTGGCCGCTGCGTTGGGTTCAAAACTATGAGCAAAATCCGACTATTGATCTCGCTGAAGGCTATTTGACGACTGTGTGGCGCGTTGCGGAAGTGACAGGGATACCGCAAGCTGTTCCAATCGCTTTCACGCTACTGGCAATGGCGGCAGCGGTCACAATCTGGCGACGCGTTAGCCGAGCTCATAACAACATTGCCGCGGAAAAGCGCCTTCTCGATCAATTAATGCTGGTGCTAATCTTCACTTTCCTGCTGACCCCTTTCTCTCAAAGCTATAGGATGATCGCGCTGGTTGGTGTCGCAGCACCATTTATCGCTGGCTGGCGGCTGTGGCCTGCTATCTTGTTACATTTATTGACGTTCACACCTCTAGTTCGACTATTAATCGGTGAATATAACGGCTGGGTGGACTACGTGTATGTAGCTACGATGACAGGTATGTTTTTGCTGTACATTTGGGAGACTTACGGAAGCCACTCACAGGAGAATATTGAAAATGAGTTTGTTACTGTATAAGAATTATTAGTCGGCTTTTCTTGCCACTAACCTCGCAAGCGCAGTAGACTGTCTTGGCCTGATTCATTCACAAAGTATGAAGGTTAAAGCCATGAGCAAAATTGATGAGCTAACGACAAACGTCGAAAAATGGCGCATAAGTGACATTTCAGATTACTGGTTGCGCGTCGGGTATATTGGCTCAGAATTGAACCGCTTTGGTGATCATGTTTTGTCCATGTCTGGTGGAACGCTCTACCATCAGTGGGACGGAAATTGGCGAACCATTGAACGGGGTTCGGACTTTTGGCTTTTTTCGGTGCCTGGAAGTTTTGCTTGGGCACGTGATATGCTGCTCAAGGTTGTTCCGACAGATCGCCGTGTGCATGAGGACACTGTGCAGATTCAATTTGACTCGACCTATGGTTACGTCAAGCTGTTGCGGGTGTCCATTGGTGAACGGGCTGTATCGAATTTTACATTTGAAGTAAAGGGGTTCGGAGTAGGGAAACACCCTGCTTTGGACTAATAAGGACATATGCAATCAACACAACAGAATTCCCGATACCAATACTACGACCTTCTGATGGCCCTCTTTGTCGCCGTTTTGCTAATCAGCAATATTGCCTCATCAGCCAAAATTATTGACCTTGGCATATCGATTGGCCCTCTACAGTTGGCCTTTGACGGAGGCACGCTCATTTTTCCGATCAGCTATATCTTTGGTGATGTGCTAACAGAAGTCTATGGCTATCGGCGGACTCGTCGTGTTATCTGGGCAGGCTTTTCTGCATCCGTGCTGATGGCGGCAACGCTTTATTTGGTCGGTGCTTTACCGGGCGAAGCCGAATGGCAAGGTTATGCTGGTCAAGTAGCCTATGATGCAATACTTGGGGGCATTTCAGGTCTCATTGTTGCCAGTCTTGCCGCTTACTTCGCTGGCTCTTTCTCTAACAGCGTTGTTCTCGCAAGGCTTAAACTTCTAACGGGCGGTCGCTATCTCTGGCTTCGTACAATGGGCTCGACCATCGTCGGGCAGTCAATAGATACAGCCGTATTCATCCTAATTGCGGTTGCCTTGGGTGTCTTCCCGCTAGAAATTGCTCTTACTCTCATTCTGACAAATATCCTCTTCAAAGTGACGATTGAAGCCGTGCTGCTTCCAGTGACCTATCAGATCGTTGCGTTTCTCAAGCAGGCCGAAGAAGAAGATTACTTTGACGTCAATACTGATTTCAATCCCTTTAGGCTTGGCGTTTGATGTCTGAATTTGATGAGCTGGGCGATCTGTTGGTGGGTAGCGACTTGCCACCAGACCATCGTTCAGGGTTTGTAGCAGTTGTTGGTCGCCCAAATGTGGGCAAGTCTACTTTGATGAACCGGTTACTTGGTGAAAAACTGGCTATTGTCTCACCCCGCCCGCAGACCACGCGTGACAATCAACTTGGGATAGTCACCACTGATGATATGCAGGCTGTTTTCGTCGATACGCCGGGTATTCATGTTTCAAAAAATGCTTTGGGCCGTTATATGGTTTCCAGTGCAACCGCCACCATTCGCGATGCCGATTTGCTTCTCTACATCGTAGACGGCTCTCTGCCCCCGACTGACGAAGACAGAATTGTCGCGGAACAAATTGCCAAAACCGACCAACAGCCCGTTGTGATGGTGTTGAACAAGCGTGACCTCGTCATCCAAGAGGCAAACATACACCCCTACCGCCAGCAATATCAAAATCTGGTACACTGTGACGAAATTATTGAACTCAGCGCATTTGATGCCAATGTCGCTGAGGTATTGTTGGCTGTTATCAAGTCTTATTTACCGCAAGGACCACGCTACTATCCGGCTGATCAGTTGACGGAAACGATACTCCGAGAAAACGCATCAGAGTTTATCCGTGAGCAAATTATGCTTCAATTTGAGAAAGAGATTCCGTATGCAGTGGCCGTCCAAGTAGAGGAATTCAAAGAACGCTCTGCGGACATGACATACATCAAAGCGGTCATATATGTTGAGCGCGACAGCCAAAAGGGCATCTTAATTGGTAAGGGTGGGAAGAAACTCAAACAGATTAGCAAAGCTGCTCGGATTGAACTTCAAAAAATGCTGGGCACCCGTGTCTACCTCGACCTGTGGGTCAAGGTGCTCAAGAATTGGCGTAAAGATGAAAATGCGCTCCGTCGGCTCGGGTATTCAAGAAAAAGCTGATCCTCAGCAACCTCTCGTAGCGTTTATCGTATACTAAGTGCATAGATAACCCCGCCTGACTAAGAGGATGACCCGTGCCTGACTCTAAACGCTCGAACAAAAAAAATGACATTATAGAAGGCGAAATTCTGGGCGAAACCGGCTCAGAAACAGTCATGAACCTGCCGCCGATTCCTGACGAAGATGATAACCGCAGTGACGATCCGCTAGCGCCACCTCCGATCTACGAAGAAGAAGCGCCGCCCAATAACGGTCGTCGTTTTTTGCTGGCTCGGGTACTGCTGGGCGGTACGGCTGCATTAGCCCTAGGTGGGAGTGCTGCCCTAATCCTGAATCGCCGTCGAGAAGAAGACCAAACCGTTGTGATTTTACCCAACCAAACAGATGCAGTGATGGGCTCAGAAGCTGCCGAAGTTGGAAACCTCGCCCGCCAGATTGCGGAGCTGCAAGATCAGCTAGAGGCAATGACCCTTGAAAATGAAACGTTGCGCTCTGACTTAGATGCCACCAATACGGAAATCGAGGCACTGCGACAACAATGTGCGACCGCAGAGGAAGTCAATGAGTTGTGGGCTTCAATGGATAATATAGGACTAGATAATCTCCTCGTGATTGCGTTAGGAGTTGTTGGGCTGCCACTGGGTGCTGTTACTCGTGTAGCAAGCGTGCTGAGCTTAGGCTTGCAGGTTGGACAAGCGGCTATTGATCGCTTTGTCGAAGCCCTCCCGACACCGAGCAACGGGGTAGCTTGGTTGGCAGATCAGGTTGAGCGTCTGCGAGAGGGACTCGCAGATTTGGCTTTGAAGCTAGAAGCCGCTGTTGATCCAGCTAGTAATGTCACGACAATGGTCGCAAATTTTGTGCTTTGGGTTCTGGATAGACTACCATTTAACTCCGGTGAAACCGCACGCGTCGGTCTAGAGTCAATGCAAAATATAGTCAATGGGCTTCCTACGTTTGCGGATGGCATTGCTGATGATGTGCTCGCACACATCTCTGACTGGTTTAGTGATGATGAAGAGCGTAATTTCACGGGTGTGCTTATTAGTCCAATTGTCGTTGAGGTGTTTAAGCCTGCGCTCGATATTGTGGAAAAGGTCGCTGACCTCGAAGAAAAATATAACGCACAGTTGCGAGAGCCTGTATTAGCGGCTCTTGATGAACGTGAGCAAATCAGAAATCAGGTGGCAGAAGCCCAAGCTCGTCTCAACCAATTAAAGGTATAGTGGATTGCTATCTCAGATTAGTAGTTTCTTAAAAAAACATAAAAAAGCGTTGGCGAATTGGTTACGTGTGATTGTGACTGTGGTTGGCATCACCCTGGTTGCGTCACAGATCAATATTCAAGAAACACTGGCTGCCCTACGTGAGGCTAATTGGCTGTTGATGTCTGCTGTTCTGTTATATGTACAGTTGGGTATTTTTGTGCGTGCCGCTCGCTGGCAGACGCTGCTCCAGGGGCTTGGCTTGAACCCCGGTTTTTGGCGCTTGACGGGTCTGTACTACGCTGGAGCCTTCTTCAATACTTTCTTACCAACTGGCTTTGGCGGTGATGTCGTTCGCGTTTTAGAAGTTGGTCGAGATGTCAAACCTGCTGATGGGTTAGCCACCGTTATCATTGATCGCGCCAGCGGTCTGTTCGTGTTATTTGTGTTAGCGTTGGTTGCTTTGCCGTTTCAGTTTCAATTATTCCCAACAGAACTCAACGCACTGGTTGTTACTATCAGTATGGTTGGCATTGCTGGCTGGTTCATTTTGATTGGAACAGATCTTATTCCGAGGGTTTTGGCTAACTTGCCGTTGCTGGGGATGCAAAAAATCATCGATGTGCTGGTAGCGATCCGCAAGATTGGTCAAAAGTCAATCTGGCAGGCGGTTGGATACTCACTGCTTTTCAACTTAATCTTGATTTCCTCCTATTGGCTAACGGCACGCGTATTTGATGTCAACTTATCGATCACGGTCTTCGTCGTCTTTACACCGCTCAGTGCTATTTTATTACTGCTTCCGTCAATACAAGGATGGGGGGTCCGTGAACCAACAAATGTACTATTACTCGGTTCGGTCGGTATTGCTCCCGAACCTGCAGTTGCTTTCTCGTTCGGTACTTACTTATTGACTTTATCAAATGGGGTTATTGGCGGGTTGTATTATGCGTATTACACACTGGCTAACATCGCTAAGCGAACAGAAGTAGATGAAACTGATGTACCGTCAACTAAAGTGATATAGGTGTATCCTTTGACTGATAGTCGCCCCGTACCAACCGAGCGCTTTGAGCGAGTCATTGCGTTTGCTGCTGATGAAGCTGACGGGTTAGGGCACGCATTTATCGACAATCGGCATCTATTCTATGCCTTAGCCGCCGAAGGGCGCGGGTTGGCCCGAGCCACACTTGATAAAGTAGGCATCACGGCACAGACTATACACGATATTTTGGCACAACCATCAGTTGTGCACGACCGTATTACAGGCCAATTAGAAATTGCAGGCGAACTGCGGGAGACGCTCCAGCGGGCTGGTGATATTGCGCAAAAGTGGCAGCAGCGTACACTCGACACCGAGCACCTGTTGTATGGCTCTCTGATTAAACCGTCGTCCCTCGATGAGATTTTAAATACGTTAGGTCTTAAACCTAATATCATTCTCTCAAAGTTGTACGAGCTACAGCGCAGTGCACCACCAGCTGCGGAAAAGGAAAACGGATCGAGGTCTTATCGCCTTACGTTAGAAAGTTCGTGGGTGCTAGGGACAGCATCCCAGCTTGCGGTTGAAGCCGGAAGCCATGCGATTGACTCAAAGCATCTGCTGTTGGCACTTGTCCAACGGGATCGGCGCCTCAGTGAAATATTTAACAAGTCGTTTCAACTGACTTTCGAGCTGATGCAGCCGCTGATTTTTGGGCAGAGCCACGTGGAGCGTACCACTGCCAACATCAAATTGACGGATGAGGTGCAACGTATCCTCGGTTATGCTATTGGCGAGGCTTGGAATCGGGGGCATCATACAACGCAGCCGCGGCATATCGCACTCGCTCTCGTACGGACGACAGGTTGTAGCGCATTAAACTTCCTCGCTGATCTGGGCGTAAGTCAGGCTGATTTGTTTGATGAACTTGAGCCACTGGTAAAGTCATCGCAATAGATGCCTCAAACCAAAAACAAACTGCCTTTATTGTGGTATTGTTAGACGATTGTTATGCTGCCGATAATAGTAACTTGATAGGAGCATGACTATGTTTTTTGGGTTTATTAGTGGGCCTATCGGTATGTTTGGAACGGCAGGTCTTTTATTGTCAGTCGCCGTCTATACGATAGTTGCCTCAAAGCCCATGATCGCCTTTTCTGCATTCGGCATTACCTCAATCGGGTTCTTCTATGCCGTTCTCAGCACATACCACCTAACCGCGCTTCAAGTAGGAAGTCTCGGTTCTAGTTACCTAGGGCTGTCTTTACTGCTGACGCTGTTGATACTCAGCCTGATTGCATTCGTTCGTGTGTTGCTTACTATACCCGACAGTCGTTTGATGTGATGGGCAACATTTATTGGTTTACCCACCAGACATTTACCTCTGTTTCTGACGCCTGATCCACCTCTTTTTGTTCCGCCTTCGTCATTCCTTTGAGCACTAGAAAAAACGACTCGTTAATCATTTCTCTGATTTGCTCATCATGGATTGACCCATCGCAGACAACTGTGTTCCAGTGTTTCTTATTCATATGATAGCCGTTGGAAAACTAAGAAAGTAACGCCGAACATCTTCGCTAGTCAGCATTGGTGTGCATTTCAAAGACGTACTCGCTGAACGCTTCGGCTGTCCACGGCATGTATTGCTTGAACATATCATACATGGCTTCTGCAAACATTCGGATCTCCCACTGTGCATGAGGGTCAAGCCGTAAACGCAGAAAGTGCATTAAGTTCCAAGAGTCAACTTTTACAATAGCAATGTAGTAACTAGTCCAGGCAGGTAAAAAGAGACGTGCCTGCTCTTTGGCTACGCCAGCTTCAAGCGCCTCACTATAGAGTTTGTAAGCTCGATCTTGTAAGTCGATGAGTTGTTGTGTGTAGGCTGCACTTTCCTCAGACGAAAAATCACCAGCGCTGCCTTGCTTGTTGGATGCACTCTGCTGGCGCCAATGTTTCGGGATGTAAATATCTTCTTCCGAGAAGGGGGTGTAACGACCACTTTGAAAGTTATAGTGCCATGTACGGTGCCGCACCCATTGCCACCAGACAACCACAGGGGCCCGCACTCGAAACTTAAATTCGACTTGCTCAAATGGTGATGTATGCATGTTCCGCAATAAATAGAACAGCAGCTTTTTGTCTTGGTCTAACCCTTTACTATGGCCTAAAAACGACACGCGTGCCGCATTGACAACAGCTAGATCAGCTGAGAGTTCATTGGTAGGGTGAGGAAGCATATCCTGGAGTTCCACCCAGGCTTTGCCATCTCCGAGGATATCGGTGGCTGCTGCAAGCGCGTCCTCTTGCGGCAAATAGGCATCGGCTAAATCATCCATGTGTTCGACACTCCATAGGCAGTTTGAAATGATAGAACCAAGTATAATTTACCTGCGAGACATTGCCAGTAGCGTTTAACTTGGCTATAATGTTGTTGTAAATTGAAGACGCGGACATTCAACGTGGGCAAGACCCACGTTTTGCTTTAATTATTAATGTCCTCAGTATTGTTAGACCCCAAACACTACACTTGGTGTGTGGTTAAGCGATGGAGTATTAAATCCCCATGAAGAGTGATTTCATATTAGCGTTTAACGAAATTGCAGAAACGCGCAAATTACCCAAAGATGTTGTCCTAAATGCACTTAAGGCTGGCTTGGTATCGGCTTACCGTCGGAACGAAGATGTCAGTTCTCAGCAATATGTTGAAGTTCGGATCGAAGAAGGTCTGGGGAAACCGACAATCTGGGTGGAGAAAGAGGTTGTGGATGAAATCCACACGGAACAAACTGAGGTTGAACTCGAACGTGCTAGGTTATTCGAACCAGATGCAGAAATTGGTGATTTGGTCATAGTTGAAGCCACACCAGAAGGGTTTGGGCGAATTGCTGCACAGACTGCGAAACAGGTTATCTTGCAGCGTATGCGAGAAGCCGAGCGCGATGCACAATATGAAGAGTTTCAGGAGCGCGTCGGTGACATAGTCACGGGAACGGTGCAAAGTCATAACAAGGACGTCGTCACACTGGCGCTCGGTCGCGCGGAAGCAATACTTCCCCGCAGCCAGCAGATGCCAGGTGAGCGCTACCGCATGCATGATAAAGTCCGCGCTTATGTGATGGAAGTTCGCAAAACCAACCGGGGGCCACAAATTGTGACCAGCCGCACGCATCGCAGTATGCTACGGCGTCTCCTCGAATACGAAGTGCCTGAGATATACAATGGGCAAGTTGAGATTAAGTCTATCGCCCGTGAACCTGGCGCGCGCTCGAAAGTTGCTGTTGCTGCCCTTCAGCCCGGCGCTGACCCAGTCGGTGCTTGCGTTGGGATGCGCGGTGTTCGCATTCAGAGCATCGTTCGTGAACTGAATGGAGAAAAGATAGATGTCATTGAGTGGAACCCAGACTCAGAGGCATTTATTTCCAAAGCATTAAGCCCTGCTCGTGTGAGTGGTGTCTTCTTAGATGATGATCCTGATGAAGGGCGAACCGCTGTCGTCGTTGTACCGGATGATCAGTTGTCGCTCGCGATTGGTCGAGAAGGCCAAAATGCGCGCTTAGCCGCGAAACTAACTGGGTGGCGCATCGATATTAAAAGCATCACTGAAGCCGCCACCGAAGCGTTACAACATTTCGATGACGAGCAAGAGCTTGATGCAGTTGTTGCCGGTAGCCCCACAATAGTTGATGATATGCGCGTCATCGTCGAAAAGCGTGAACAGAACCGTGTCTTGACACCCGAAGATTTCCAACTCATGGTTGACTTCGTAAATACAGTTGAGGGTTATCGCATTGAACTACGTGAGGACGAGCGTGCTGAGAAACGTGAGGCTCGTGAGGTTGCTCGTGCGCAAGTTGACGCGCGTGCCTATGACTTGCCACTCTCAGAGACTGACTTACCATTGAGTGTCTTCGATCTATTGTCGACCGCTGGGTATCGTACAGTTGGCGAAGTTGCTGAGCAAGTTCATCTCAGCCCAGAGCGCTTCTATTATCAGATTGAGGGTTTCGAAGAGGCAACCTTAGAAACCATTCAAAATATGATTGACATGGCTGAGTACCCTGAGGTGGAGGCCGAAGAAGTTGCTGGGGAAGTTCTTCCTGAAGAGGTTGAAGCCGAAGAAGTCGAAGAGCTTGCTGAAACCTCTGAACCGGAACAGCCTGAAGTCGAAGAAGAACCAGAGTTGATTGCAGCGGCTGAGCCTATGATGGAGGCAGATGCCGAACTCATTGCAGAAGACCAAAAAGAGGGTAATGAACAACCTGGTTGGTTAGACGATGAAGATATTGCTCGTGCTCGCCGCGCCGAACTCGTCGCTAAGATGATGCAGGCTGGTACCATTGAGTTTGATGACGAAGTCGCAGAGACAGTTGAGCAAATCGTTGAGGCATCACCCGTGGCTCAAATGCCTCAGAGTGAGGTTGACCAGTTGTTGTCTGATGATATGGATGACGACGAATATGACGACTATGATGATGACGACGACACCCTTGATAAGCGTCGCGACAAACAGCGTCGTCGTCAGCTAGTCTACGATGAGAAGCTCGGGCGTGTTGTCGCCAAGCGCCGTCGCCGTAAAGGCCGTGGCGGCAGCAATAATTGGGAAGATGAATATAGTACTGATTGGTAAACTTTCCAGGGAAACCTATGGCAAAGAGAAAACATGTGCCTGTACGAACATGTGTTGTCTGCCGCTCCAGTGACGATAAGCGTCAGTTAACGCGCATCGTTAAAATGCCTGATGGCAAGCCCTCCCTAGACCCATCTGGTAAAGCAGCAGGGCGAGGGGCATATGTTTGTAACAATGATGCCTGCTGGAATGCTTTAAACGAACCAAGGATGCTTGCAAAAGCACTCCGAGTGGCTGTATCGCCAGCGCAGTTGGCAACTTTACAGCGTCAGCGAGCTGAACAACTAAAGTAAAATGTAATGACCAGACACTATTAAGGTAATTGATATCGGCGATTACCGATAGATAGAAAATGAGGTGCGTATGGCAGAAACAAAAGAAAAAAGCATCGAGATACCTGACTATATTTCGGTCAGGGACCTTGCTGATCTCCTAGAGACGAGTCCAATTGATGTCATCAAGTTGTTGATGAGCAACGGCATCATGGCAAAAATTACCGAGGCTGTGGATTTTGAGACAGCAGCAATTGTTGCGGCGGAAATGGGTTTTGACCCTGCCCCTGTTGGCTACCAAGCGGAAGAAGTTAAGGACGAAGCCGAAGACGCCGACAGTTCAGGATGGCGTCAGGTACTCAAAGAAGAAGCCGATGACAAACTAGAGCGCCGCCCACCAGTTATTGCCGTGCTGGGCCATGTTGACCACGGCAAAACTAGCCTACTTGATAAAATCCGCAGCGCAAATGTTCAAGAAGGCGAAGCAGGCGGTATTACCCAGCATATTGGCGCTTACCAGATTGAATATGATGGACGTAAGTTGACGTTCCTCGATACGCCGGGACACGAAGCATTTACTGCAATGAGAGCACGGGGTGCCCATGGTGCAGATATCGCTATTCTCGTTGTTGCAGCAGATGATGGTGTTATGCCGCAGACCCGTGAAGCAATATCCCATGCCAAAGCGGCTGGCGTGCCAATCATCGTTGCGATGAATAAAATTGACCGCAACAATGCTAATCAGGATTTTGTCAAGCAGCAGCTAGCTGAAAATGGCTTGATGCCTGATGACTACGGTGGTGACACCATTGTACTCCCCGTCAGCGCTTTGAAGGGCGAGGGTATCGATGATCTTGTGGAGGCCATTATTCTGGTGGCCGACGACACAGATATTCGAGCCAATCCCAAGGGACGTGTTGCTGGAACCATTCTTGAAGCTGAACTTGATAAGTTTCGCGGCGTCATGGCGACACTGCTTGTTCAAAATGGCACCCTGAGAAAAGGTGATACGGTACTTGCTGGTCAAACCTATGGTCGCATTAAGGCCATGTTTGATGAAAATGGCGAACAGGTTGATGCCGCACCACCATCGACTCCAGTTCAAGTAATGGGCTTAAACGACGTGCCAGAGGCAGGCGACTTTTTTGAAATAGTTAAAAGTGAAAAGGCTGCTCGTAGTATCGTTGATGATCGAGATGTAGCAGGAGAGCTGTCTGAGGCAGGTTCTGTGGGAACCCCCATGACGCTCGAAGCTCTATATGAGAAGTTTCAAGCTGGAGAAGCTAGAGAACTTAATCTGATTGTTAAGGCTGATGTGCAGGGATCGCTAGAGCCGATATTGTCCTCCCTCGAAAAAGTGAGTGTCGAAGATGAACAAGATGACACCACAATTAAAGTGAGTATCATCCATGAGGATATTGGTAACGTCAGCGAATCTGATGTGATGCTGGCCTCGGCTTCAAATGCAATCATCATTGGCTTCAATGTGGTTGTAGATGGTGCCGCCCAGCGCCGTGCTGACAGTGAAGGCGTCGAGATCCGCAATTACAGCGTTATCTATACGTTGTTGGAAGAGATTGAGCAAGCCCTGCAGGGTATGCTGAAACCGGTTTATGAAGACCGCGTCATCGGCGTGGCAGAAGTTCGTCAAGTCTTCCGCATAAGTAAGGTCGGTGCTATTGCAGGCTCTTACATCAGAGAAGGTGAAGCGCGCCGAGATGCCCGCGCACGTGTCATCCGTAATCATCAATTACTGCACGAAGGCAAATTATCTTCGCTTAAGCGCTTCCAAGAGGATGCCAAGGAAGTTCGTAGTGGTTTTGAATGTGGTATCAGTGTAGATGGTTTTAACGACTTTGAAGAGGGTGATTTAATTCAGTTCACAGTCCGTGAGCGCGTCCGTTAGGCGAGCATCATAACAAATTAGAATGAAAGACAGGGCATAATTCGCTAGATGTGAACCCTGTCTTTTTGCGTGTGGGGTGGGGCTATCCAGTGGGACTGCGCTATACTTTTTGCGTTATAAACTATTAGAGAAACATATCTAGCGATGGCAAAACCTACTAAGAAGCAGCTTCGAGCTGCCGAACAAGTGCAAGAAATTTTGAGTGAATTGATCCAGTTTGAGGTTTCTGACCCGCGTCTGCAAGCTGTAACAGTTATGGATGTTCGTATTGACCGTGAATTAATGTACGCGGACGTCTATGTGAATTCGATGGATGGCGAAGAAGCTCGCGAAGAAGTTATGGCTGGGTTAGATAAAGCGTCTGGCTTTCTGCGTTTTAACTTAGGCAAGCGGGCTAATATGCGCCAAGTGCCTGAATTACGCTTTAAATGGGATAATACACTAGAACGCGCTCGCCAGATCAGTGAGCTGATCGAATCATTGGACATACCTGAAGAAAAGACAGAAGAAGATGAGCAGTCTGAGAATGAATAACAACGCTCCGGCTGAAATCGCAGAGCGTATCCGTAAATCGGAGCGGGTTATCGTCTGCGCCCATACTTCACCAGACCCTGATGCCATTGGGTCAACGCTTGCGCTTGGGCTCGTTCTCGAAACGCAAGGCAAGCAGGCTGTCTTGCTGAATGATGACCCTGTGCCGCCTAATCTTCGATATTTACCCGGCCATGAGAAAATCAAGACGGAGCTACCTGAAAACTTCAACGCCGAGTTGATTATCACGCTTGATTGTGGCGATAAAGCGCGCCTTGGTGAAATTGTAGAGCGTCTGCATAACACAGACGCCCCAGTAGTCAACATTGACCATCACATCACCAATGAAGGCTTCGGTGCCTATAATCTCGTCATACCAGAGTGCGCATCTACAGCAGAAGTACTGATGATTGTATTCGACGAGATGGGTGTCCAACTTACCGATGATATCGCTACCTGCCTAATGACGGGCTTCGTCGGCGACACAATCACCTTCTCCACCAACTCGTTGACGCCGCAAACGCTGCAATTTGCAGCCCGCCTAATGGAATATGATGTCAATCTCACCTTCATCAATGAGACGCTGTTCAATAAGCGTTCACTGAGTCAATTGCGCATCTGGGGGATTGGTATCGGGAATACTCAATTTGCTGATGGAGTAATCTGGTCGGTGGTGCCGTACACGGCGCAAAAAGAAATGGGCGTTACAGAGACGAGCCTTAATCGGCTTTCGAGCTTATTGATTAGCGTTAATGAGGCGGCTGTTGCTGGTACCTTTCGCGAAGATGAGGACGGTTCAGTTCGTATAAGTATGCGTGCTAAGCCTGGTTTTGATGTCGCTGCTGTCGCAAGTGCCCTCGGTGGCGGCGGGCATATAGTAGCAGCAGGGGCCACCGCCAATGGCCCCCTGAAAGATGTCGTCAAGAAAACGGTAAAATTGTTGCAGCAGCAGGTACGGTTAGGTGAGCGGGTTTAATGGGGCCACATGTTCCTTTCGGATTTCTCCTCATTCATAAACCGGTTGGGCCTACCTCGCATGATATTGTAGCTGGGGTTCGGCGCGGTATTGGTATTAAAAAAGTCGGACACGCAGGTACGCTAGATCCCCTAGCCGAAGGTGTTTTGGTTGTTGCTGTTGGTCATGCAACCCGCCTTCTTGAATACTTAGCCTCCTCAGAAAAGGGCTATACAGCGCAGATCAGGCTTGGTCAAGCAACGGATACCTACGACGCAGAAGGTGATGTTGTCACAGCTAACACTATTCCTGAAGACCTCACATCGGCGCAGATTGATAATTATCTTGAACCATTCCGTGGTCGGTTCCAACAGGTGCCACCTGTCTATTCGTCGATCAAAGTAAAAGGTAAAACAGCCCATTCTCGTGTACGTGCTGGTGAAGCAGTTTTACTAGACCCAAGGCCAGTCCAGATTTTCGAACTGTCTGTGGTTGAATATTCACCTCCAATCGTTACACTCAACGTGCGCTGTAGTGCAGGGACTTACATTCGTAGTTTGGCGCATGATCTCGGTGCTGAAATTGGCTGTGGTGCCCATTTGAGCGGCTTAGTGCGCACAGCCAGCGGCGACTTTAACCTCACTGCGGCGGTTAACTGGGGCGATTTACAGGTGGCTTTCGTTGCTGGGTCTTGGTCTAAGTATGTGATAGATGTCGGTACTGCCCTCAAACATCTGCCACGCGTCAACCTTACTGAGGGTGAAGCCGAAGATATTCGGCATGGGCGGGCTATCAAAGCGAGTGAGAACTTAGCAGATGTTGCGTGTGCCTACACACCGCGAGATCGTTTTGTAGCTATTCTTCAGGGTGATAGTGACCATGCCTTATGGAAACCAAAAAAAGTATTTATATAGGGTTTTGGTAAATCATAAATGAAGCTATTTCGTGCCATTCAAGATGCTAATATCAGCCAGCCATCAGCGGTGGCTATCGGCGTATTTGATGGTGTTCATTTAGGGCATCGCGCTTTGATCGACGGCATGGTTAAACATGCGCGTAATCATGGCCTGCTGCCCATCGTTGTCACATTTGATCCGCACCCGGTGGAGATCATCAAAGGGCCGCAAGTCGGCTTCTACCTAACACAAGTTGATCAGAAGGTAGCCTTGCTGGAAGATATGGGGGTAGAGATTGTCATTATAACTGAGTTTAATCAAGCCGCACGACAGATGCGTGCAGAGCACTTTCTAAACCTATTGCTTGATCATCTGTCAATGCAGTCACTATGGGTTGGGCAGGACTTTGCTATGGGCTATAAGAGAGAGGGGAATGTTGAATACTTAGCTGCTCAGACGAGTGTATTTAACTATAAACTTGACGTCATTGAAGATTACGTTCGTGATGATGCCCGTATTAGTAGTTCGCGTATTCGCAAGGAATTAGCAGCCGGTAGCATTGATATCGTCAGTGCTATGCTGGGCCGCCCCTATGAATTGGTTGGTTCAGTAGTTGATGGTGAGCATCGGGGCCGTACGATTGGCTTTCCAACTGCGAACCTAGGCTATGACGAGGGCTCCGCCGTCCCGGCGAGGGGGGTGTATGCTGCCTGGGCAGTTGTTAAGGGACAGCCTCACCCGGCAGTGGTAAATATCGGCTATCGTCCGACCTTTAACGACGAGCCAGAAATCCGAGTAGAAGCCCACCTCCTTGATTTTTCCGAAGATATCTATGGTCAGTCAATTGCCTTACAGTTCCTCAAGCGCTTGCGCGATGAGAAAAAGTTTGATGGCATCAATGAACTGATTGCGCAAATCTCGGCAGATGTTGACGCTGCGCGGACGCTGTTCGCTGACGAGCTAGCCCGTTAACAGCTAATCATCTGCCGCTGCGCCGGCATCTTCGACAGCCGCTTGAAGTTGTACCAGCAGAGCAGCGGCAGCCGGGTAATTGAGAGAACTGGCGGGCGCTCGCTCAAGAAAAACCTGAAGTGCTTCAACGGCTGGGCCAACTTCCCTTAAGCCGATATATCCCTGAGCAATGCCATAATAGCCGTCATAATAGTCAGGATTCAGCGCAAGGGCTTCGTCAAAGTCATCAATTGCGTCCTGCCACTGGCTCAAATTCAAATGAATTGTGCCCCGCAGTGCATACGCTTCGCTGCTACCTTCCCGCAGCGCGATTGCACTGTTGATGTGTGTCAGCGCATTCGAATATTGTGTCGCGAAGAAATAGGCTAGCCCGAGTTGATACTGAGATGAATAGTTGTTCGGGTTGATAATGACTGCTTCTTGAAGCACATCGCGTCCTGCCTCATATTGTTCTGTCATATTGTATGCCACGCCCAGGTTATACAGCAGACGTTCATCTTCGAAACCCAACGCCCGTGAGCGTTCTAAATCCGAGATTGCAGCCTCAGCGTCTTGAAGTGCGATGCGGGTTAAACCGCGTAGGTAATAAGCCTCAGCGTCCATGATGTCAATCGAAATCGCCACGTTGAGATCCGTAAGCGCTAAGTCGTATAGTTCTGCGTTGAGGTAAAGTCTGCCTCGTTCTAGATAGCCTTCTGAGGCCTCAGGTCTGAGGGCGATGTAGCGCTCAAGGTCACTCTCTGCAAAGGCTATCTGCTCCTCACCGCGTTCATCTAGTCCACTGATTAACTTGCCGCGCACAAGGTAGATAGGCGGAAACGTCGGATCGAGCTCGCCTGCGGCTTGTAAATCGTCAAGCGCAGCCGTGTTGTTGCCTTGCTCTATGAAGGCGCGTGCTCGGGTAACATAAACATCCGGTCGAGACGGGTCAAGTTCAATGGCCTTATCTAGATCGATAATAGCTGCGTCGGTGTCACCAAATGCTAGGTACGCCAAGCCTCGATTATAATAGGCATCTGGATAATTTGGGTCTTCTAGTATTGCTAGAGAATAGTCGTTGATTGCGCCAACATAATTGCCCGCCGCATAATTTTGATTGCCCGCCTCAAGAATGTCGCCAGCTTCTCCGGGATCATACGTGGGCGTCACGGCGATGTCGCTAGGTGTGTCGGTGTCTGCTTGTGTCGCTGTTGCATCACGCTGTACTTGCTGAACAATGGTTGGTGTTGGCGCAACGACCGCATCTACGTCGTCAGGTGTCGCTGAGCCACAGGCAGATAAGAGTAAGGCGATAAGCGCAACATCCCATGTACTGGCCCGTAGTAGTTTTGAAAACAAGCGAGTGTGTCCATTCTGTAAGCAAACAAGTTTAATGTGCAGCATCATTATCTCGCGCAAACGCTAGATTATGCGTAACTTACAACACCAAGATACGCTTTTGTCACACAGGGAACAACTATCTGTAGAAAAGGAAGAGGTTTACATGCGTAGAAAACGTTCATGCGTTTTAATGTTATTCCCAATGGTACTATTGTTGTCAACAATTGCCTGCATCTCTGGCACAACAACACAGATCATCATCACCGAAACACCAAGCGTGCCACAGCCTGCTGCGCCTCAAGAACAGAATGGCGGTGTACAGCCTTCAACTGGCGGCGGAGATACCATGTCTGGCGGGGAAGATATGCTTGCTATGGACAACGTACTCACGCCGAGTCAGGTTGACGAAATTATTCGAGCGTCCGTACAAATCTTTGCGGTCAACAGTGCGTCTAATTTCAACGAAAGCTCGATTATCTGGACTGGATCAGGCACGATTATCTCACCAGACGGCACAATCGTCACGAACTGCCACGTCGCTTGTGGAGCGCCTGTCTTAGTTGTTGCACTGACGGAGAGCGCGGATTTACCACCAACCCCGTCTTATATCGCTGAAATATCTGCCTTTACGGAAGCTCCCGACCTTGCGATCTTGCGTATAGTCTCTGATATCAACGGTAACCCAGTCAATAATGCCACCTTTCCGTTCATTAACGTTGGTAACTCAGACGACTTGCAGCTTGGTGACTCCGTTAGAGTGTTTGGATACCCTGGCGTTGGTGGAGCCACAATCACATTTACATCCGGCTCAATTTCCGGCTTTGAAAGTGATACACTCCCTGGCACGATTGGCCCCCAGCGGCGTTTTATTAAGACAGATGCCGACATTGCCGGTGGTAACAGTGGTGGCACTGCTGTCGATGATAATGGTAATCTGATTGGTATTCCAACGGCAGTAAACCCTGAAGTTCGCGGTGATGCGACTATCGGTGCAATCGGTATTATGCTGCCGGTCAACTTGGTCGATTACGTTCAGCAATCCGGTAGTTCGTCCGCGCCGCCAGTGGTAGAAGGGGCTATTCCCCCATCTAACGAACCTGATATCAACGAACCCAACGACGACTTCAATCAAGCTGTTGGCCCGCTTCAGCCAAGCTCACCCGTCGATGGTTACATCTCTTGGGCTGATGATATTGATGTCTATTTCTTTACGACTGAGACAAACCAGCCAATACAGGTAGAAATGACCGGGCCAATTGGCGTTGACTACGACATGTATCTGTTTGATCGCACGCAAGAGGTCGTCGCGCTTTCTGAATCCGAAATCTCAGATGAGCTCATCGAATATACACCAACTGCTCCAGGGACATTCTGGGTTGCTGTGTTAAGTTTTGAAGGCACCAACGTCGATGTGCCTTATACTTTGTCAGTAAATTACAATGGCGGTACAGCCGGAATTGACAATGGCGTTGTCATCAATGGTACAGCTGTTTCTTCTGAGACGGGTGCCCCTATTGCCGGTGGCATTATGGGCGTCCTTGACCCATTTACTAACTGTGATCGCTTCTTTAGCTCATCAAACTTCGATGAGAGTCTGCTAGTCGCAGAGGCGACGACCAACAGTCAAGGAGTTTTCCGTTTGGTCGGTGTGCCACGAGGTGCACTCTACAGCGCCTTCTTCATCGTCGGGCAAGAGTTTGTCTGTGAAGATGACTGGTTAGATATCCCTGTGGATGGCGTCGATACTGATCTTGGGATAATCGACATTTTCCTATAAGCAAATTGTTTTGTTTTGTCGATCAGCACGTGCTAGAATCTTTACTATGACCATGCCGACGCAAAACCTATCTCTCAGATTTGACAATAATCCGCGCATCGAAGCTGTAACCGGGAGTTTTCCGCTGGAGCTTGGCGTAGAGTGATCTACTGAGCATAGAGGTTTAATATGAACCGCCCGGTATGGGCGGTTTTTTTGTGTCTGATCGCAATGTCACTGCAAAGATCAAACAAGGAGTAAGCTGTGCTTAAAACGCATAATTGTGGAGAACTTCGTGCCAAGGACGCAGGGCAGCAGGTATCCCTTGCGGGTTGGGTTGACTCACGCCGCGACCATGGCGGGGTAGTCTTTTTTGACCTCCGAGACCGCTGGGGGATCACACAGATCGTTGCTGACCTCGCCGTCTCGCGGGCTGCCTTCGATGTGGCTCATGCCGTTCGCGGTGAATATGTCCTTCAGTGTGAGGGTGAACTATTCCTCCGTGATAGCGACCAAATTAACCCCGAAATGGTGACTGGTGAGGTCGAGCTTAAGGCGACCAAAATCACTATTTTGAATGCCGCTAAAACACCAGAGTTTGAAATTACCGGCTCAAATGAACCAAATGAGAAGATTCGGTTGCAGTACCGCTACTTAGATTTACGCCGTCCAAGAATGCAAAAGAATATTGTGCTTCGGCACGAGGTCGTCCGTTATATCCGCAACTTCCTCGCAGATTATGACTTTGTGGAGATTGAGACCCCTATATTATTTAAGTCTACACCTGAAGGTGCTCGCGATTACCTGGTGCCCAGCCGCGTTCATCCAGGGCAGTTCTACGCGTTGCCACAATCACCGCAGCAGTTGAAACAGTTATTGATGGTTGCTGGGTTCGAGCGCTACTTTCAGATTGCCCGTTGCTTTAGGGACGAAGATCAACGTGGTGACCGCCAGCCGGAATTCACTCAGCTAGACCTTGAGATGAGCTTTGTCGAGCGCGACGATGTGCTTGCTCTGATCGAAAGCTTAATGATTGGCCTAACGAATGACGTTAGCGACCGTAAATTGATGACTCCTGAATTTCCTCGCCTTTCTTACAAACAGGCTATAGATCGGTTCGGGATCGACCGGCCTGACATCAGCTTTGGTATTGAACTGAAAGACTTGAGTGATATCGCCGTTGAGTCGGACTTCAAAGTATTTACTGGGGCATTGAACGCCGGTGGGCAAGTTAAGGCGATAGTTGCCCCCGGTTGTGGAGGCTATTCGCGCAAAGACCTCGCTGACTTGGAGGAGATTGCTAAAGATGCTGGCGCTAAGGGCCTCGCTTACATGATTGTAAATGATGATGGCAGCATCAAGTCGCCGATTGCTAAGTTTTTCAATGAGGATACGCAAAAAGCCCTTTTACAACGAGCTGAAGCCAATCCGGGTGACTTGATCTTGTTTGCCGCAGATACTCCTAAAGTGGTAGCAGAGGTGCTGTCCACCATTCGGATGGAATTTGGTGATCGTTTAGGGTTGCGTAATCCAGAGGAGCTATGGTACTGCTGGGTGCTCGACTACCCGTTGGTGGAATGGAATGAAGACGAGGAACGCTGGGACCCTACCCACCATATGTTTACCTCTCCGAAGGCAGAGATGCTCGACATGCTAGAGCAAGACCCCGGTTCAGTGCTTAGTAACCAGTATGACTTGGTCTGCAATGGATATGAAATTGCAGGTGGTAGCATCCGTATTCACCAGCGAGATGTCCAAGAAAAAATTTTTAACCTAATCGGCTTTGAAATGGACGATGCCCGCGAGCGTTTTGGTCACATGTTAGATGCTTTTGAATATGGCGCACCCCCGCACGGTGGCATTGCACCAGGTGTTGACCGTTTGGTGATGCTGCTTGCCGGTGAGCCAAACATTCGCGAAGTTATTGCCTTCCCGAAGAATCAACGTGCTATGGACTTAATGGCGGGTGCTCCCAGTGTTGTTGATGATATTCAACTGGATGAGCTGCACATTAAAGTTACAGAAGAGTAGTCGGCTAGCTATTGAACTCTGTTGGCCCTTGTTGTACACTGTGGCTAGGTTAATGGTCGGTCATTCGTACGCTAGGGCCAACACTCTTTACTAGGGAGCGTAAGTTGTACGAGTAATGCGAGGCCAAGGGCTACCGCTGAGCTCACTACACAACGCACCCACCTGCGCAAGCGGGACTCTAGTAAACTCTGACCGACCAGCCTAACAACACTGCCAATAGTATGTGACCCTGCTTGTAACAGCTGGGTTTTTTTATGACTCCTAACATCAGTAGAGCTCGGACATGCATCGCGAATTGATCGCCAATAATATATTTGTATTTACTAGCGAAATTTATGCACAGGTGACGGCTGGGGCCATCTTGACCCCTGAGGGAGCAATCGTCATAGATACACTGGCATTTCCAAAAGAAACGCAAGGCATCATTCGTTTTATTGAGGGTCGTCATAATTTACCAGTGCGCTACGTAATTAATACGCACTATCACGCTGACCATACTTACGGCACCAGCCTCTTTGAAAATGCCCAAGTTGTTAGCCACAGGCTCTGTTCTCAACTACTGGATACGAGAGGACGTGAGGGCCTACGCAATGCACAGCGTACATCACGACAACTCTCTGATGTTCAGATTCGCCTGCCAGACATCACCTTTGAAGACCAAGTGATGCATCTGACTCTAGGCGATGTAACGTTGCAGTTGTGGCATGCGCCAGGTCACAGCCCTGATCTCATTATGTGTCTTGTGTCAGAGCCTGGTGTATTGTTCGCCTCAGACGCGGTAATCGAGGTGCCATTTTTTGCTGATGGCAGTTGGCAAGAAACGATAGCAACCCTCGAAGGGATTGATACTGAGCAGTACAATAGTGTGGTACAAGGGCATGGAAAAGTAGTACTAAAGGGAGAACTTCCAATTCGCCTACGTGCTGATATCAACTATCTCAATACGCTGAAGGAAAAAATAACGGAAGCTGTTCAAGCAGGGGTAGATGAGCAGATGCTGGAAGACATCACCTTAGAAGATTGTGGCAAGAGTCGTACTATTCTCAATGGCGTTGGGCTTCAGTTGCACTCTGGGAACAGGCTTGCTCTATTTCGCGAGTTACTGACAGCAAAAGACTAGCTACACGGGTGGCCACGGATAACTGCGCCCCATGCCAGCTTCTGGGAATGTCTTACTGTCCACCAAACGGTGAATACGCTTACGTAGTGCATCAACTTCTAGCGGACTAAGTAAGGAATCTAAGCGCTCACAGCCACTCGTTGACTCAACTATTTCGCATAGATTTTGCATATCTCTCATTAACTCGTCCGGGATGCGCACCCCAGCAAAGTCCCAGATCACGGTGCGCAATTTGTACTGTGTATGGAAGCTGACACCATGATCAATTGCCCAGATGCGCCCTGCGTTGTCTAGTAAACAGTGGCCACCTTTACGATCTGCATTGTTGATGATGTAGTCAAACAGGGCAAAACGCGCAAGTTGGTCTTTTTGCTCGTCAGAAAACGTGAAGTAATGCTGTTCCGTGTCGTGTGGAATGAACATTTGTACCATGCCAATGCCATACGGCCCGCTGCGAGCAATGGTCGGAGGCACCAACTGCCAACCGAGCATTTCACTGACTTCAAACGCCGCCACCTCTCGTTTATATAAGGAGCCATCAGGGAAGTCCCACAAAGGGCGTTCACCACGCCGCGGTTTATAAACTGCATAGGTGAAGTCATCACCCCGTGCGATTTCCATCAGCAGCGTATAATTGGAACCCCAAGGCAGTGCGCCACGTGTATCCCGCAATTCACCCTTTTGCAGCAGGTTAATCGCTTCTTCAAACGTTATCTCACGGCTGTCTTGCGGATTATCTTCCAAGGTACCTATTCCTAAACCAATTGCGATGTCGTTCTGCAAAAACATCTGAGGCAAGCACAAGCTCACCTCACAGGATCTTACTATATAGTATTTTAGTCATCGCTGGTCAATTTTGCACGTTGACAAAAGCTGGGCGATGCTTCCTAATAGTGCATTTTATGACCATTACTTGATGGATCAGGGCGACCCTTTGAAATAACTTCCCGAGCATGTTCAGCCAGCATTTTCATCTGTTCGCGCGTACCAGACATCCGCGCAACGCGTGGCTCGGTATCCATGCTTTCAGGCTGTAGTTCGTTTACAACTAGCACGATCAGATCTTCATCATTGTCATAACCTAATCCGAGTTGTGCCACTCTAAAAGCTGGAATGATCGGCTCGGCAAGATCGAGATCGACATCTGTCGAGTCTACCTCTGGGATGTCAAGTTCGTAGCGCTCTTTTATCTCATCGAGCAGTGCGTCAATGCTTTCTGCCAGGGCCGCAGCCTGCTGTTTCTCAAATGTCAGCGTTAGAATGCGCTCATCTTTGACCGCCTGCAAATGAAAGGTGCGCTCTCCTGCTGGGCCAATCGTACCGATAGTGATGACATCGGCAGAATCGTAGTCATAGTTTTCTTCCATAATTAGCTTTCTTTTTGCTCTGCTTGATTAAACGGTGGTACCAGGTGACCTGTATCACTGACGGTCTGGACAAATGGGCCAACCCGCCCAAGCCGAACGACTGAGATAGATGCTGTGGACACGTTGATCCGCTGAAAAAGGTCAAGATGGACGCCAAGATAATGAGCTACGATGGCTTTAACCACATCTGAGTGAGAAAAAATAGCGATGCGCCCGCCAGGATGAGTCTTAGCAAGCCGTTCGCAAGTTTCGACTGCGCGATGCTGCATCTGGGGGAACGTCTCACCATTCGGAAACTGCATCCCACTCGGGTAGCGTTGAACCACTTCCCAGATGCGCTTACGTCTCAATTGGCTGAGGCGCTTACCTTGCCAGTCGCCAAACTGCACTTCACCGATGCCAGCTTCTTCTATCACCTCCAATTGAGGATGATGTGCTGCGACTGCTTGCGCCGTCTCTCGGCAGCGCACTAACGGACTGGTGTAAATCGCTGAGAGTTTTCCTGATGCCAGTCTTTGACCTAACAGCTTGGCTTGTTCACGGCCTGTGTCATTGAGATGAACTTCTGGCGTCCATCCCGCTAATTTGCCGGTACGAACCCATTCATTTTGGGCATGTCGAATGAGCAATAAGGTTGTCATTCAGTTACTTTCTCCGCCTAATTGATTGCCGTTAGTGGGATAATTTCTTGCTCTGGTTGTGGCAAACGAGCTTGTAGGCTCCAAGGGCCTGTCCAAGTGACTTCTACCTGGGCGATCTTCCCACGCCAATCTTGTGTTGGATCCTCAAAGAAAACGAGTTTGTTTTGCCGAGTACGTCCACGCCACTTACCCTGTTGAGTTTCTTCCACCAATATCTCAACGGTTTCACCGAGAAAGTGGCTGTTAATCTCGGCGACAGTGCGTTTCATCAAATCGTTGAGGAGATTAAAGCGGCGCTTCTTTTCTTCTTGTGGAATATCATCATCCATACGACGCTCAGAAACTGTGTTAGGCCGTGGGCTATACATGGCAAGGTGTGCTTTGTCTAGTCGTAGCTCATCTAGAAGCGTGTAAGTATCCATAAATTGTGCTTCAGTTTCACCTGGAAAGCCGACGATAATATCCGTGTTAATACCGGCATTGGGGATCTTCTTACGGATCCTATCGATCAAGCGTCGATATTGTTCACTGGTGTAGCCACGCTTCATTCGTTCTAAGACTTCATCGTTGCCTGCCTGCACTGGTACCTCAATGTGCTCCATCACCTTTGGTAGTTCAGCAACCGTATCGAGCAATTCGTCGGTCATCCAATTTGGGTGGCTGGTTAAGAACCGAATGCGTTCAATTCCTGCAATCTCGTGAACAACACGCAAGAGGGAAGCCAATGTCGGTCCACCTGCAATATCCATACCATAACGGTCGACAATCTGACCGAGTAGGGTTACTTCCTTAACGCCTTGATTTGCTAGCGACCTTACTTCCTGCGCGATTTCACCGACGCTGCGGCTGCGCTCAATGCCACGACGAAATGGTATGATGCAGAAAGAACATGCGTGCGAACATCCATAGACAATCGGCACATGAGCGCTTACAAGCTGACCGCGTTCATGCACCGGGAGGAGCAAATCGCCGTCTTGCAGCGCGTCACGAAGCCGACGCTGCTCTGCTTCTTGCGCTTGAACTTCAGCTTCCAGCCCGCGCTCCTTCAGAAAATTGACCATTGGGCTCGGCTCGCTTGGAGGTAAGAACACGTCTACTTGTGGGAATTTCTTCCGCAACGGAAGCGGGTCTTTGACACCTACCAGACAGCCCATCAAACCGATTACTTTTCCGGGGTGTGCTTCTTTAAGGCGTTTTAGTTGACCTAACCGTCCGTAAGCACGATCCTCTGCACTTTGGCGCACGACGCAGGTATTAAGGACGATAACGTCCGCGTCGTCGGCATTTTCGGAATACGAAAGACCTAAACGCTCAAGTTCGCTGGCTAACCGCTGGGAGTCCGCCTCATTCATCTGGCAGCCCCATGTACGGATGTTATAGGTTTTTATGTCTGAATGGCTCATAAATGTTAGTTATTCTGGCTACGAGTCTGTCCCTTAGGATAGCGAATTTGATCTGAAAAACAAAAGACGGAAGTATTCCTTCCGTCTTGGTAATAGATATACGCCAACCTCTAATTGACGCTGAACTCGACTTCACTCGGTGACTGTGCCACCGATGTTCTGGTCAGTGTCCAGTCAGCCATTTCACGAATAACCTGCCAAACTTCATCGTTAATGATGTAGTCCTCTTTGTTGTCAGCAGTTTGTGGAATGGCATCAACTACTTGTGCTAGATGATAGTCAAAGTCAATAAAACAGGCGATTAATTCCTCAGACATTCCACTTGTCAGCATGCCACGACCACCTGCAAACAACGTGTACCAGCGCTCGATAAGGCGCTCGGGAACGAAATCAAGCGGAAGTTCATCCTGCCATGCGAGTTGTGCTTCAACATCATATATCTCAGACAGTGTGTCAAGCAACAAACTATAGCGATGTAACGCTTTTTGTTTCATTACGTCCTGCTTATTCAGCAACTAGTTTCACAATCGGATCTTAGCTCTTGGTATACCCCGCTACAATTACACTGAAGGCTTCTAATAAACCTCTATCGTGCTGCTTTGCCTAACGACGTGTTGCAATGAAAATACCCTCAGTTAGGTTAAAGGTAATTTGTGAACCGGTCAGGTTAGGTCGTACCCAATTGCGCAGTGTTTCTGGCCCTTGCAGTAGCAACGTGCGAAGCC
>CAYTPI010000006.1:0-123966 GCA_964439625.1 uncultured Anaerolineae bacterium
GGTGTCGCCAGAGGTTGAGGCTGTCGAAAATGCTCCCCCTGACGAGAATGTGTCGGAATTAAGACTGCCTTCTGCTGCGCAGGAGACAGATAATAAAGGAGCTGAGGTGGATGTTAAATCGGGGCCTCCTTCCCCTCCTGCTGCGCCGAGGACAGATAATAAAAGAGCTGCGGTGCCTGCTGCGACGGTATCGCCAGATAGGGAAGAGGTTTTAAAAGTAATCCAAGAAATAATAACCACAGCCGTTGCGCAAGCGGAACTAGCGAATTCCCCTTCTGCTGCGCCGGTGTCGCCAGATAGAGAAGAGGTTTTAAAAGTAATCCAAGAAATAATAACCACAGCCGTTGCGCAAGCGAAACTAGCGAAACTAAGTGAGGCGACAGTCCATAGCAGTCCAGGGTCAGCCCTGCCACCACCAGTACGCTTCGGTGGTGATAGGAGGCCCAGCGCATTAGAACTATCTGCTGTCCGAGAAGCTCCCTCTCTGGGAGTACCAGAATCGGGGCCGCCTTTGCCTTCTGTTGCGCTGGGGACAGATAATAAAGAAGCTGCGGTACCTACTGCGCCGGTGTCGCCAGAGGTTGAGGCTGTCGAAAATGCTCCCCCTGACGAGAATGTGTCGGCATCAGGACTGCCTTCCCCTTCTGCTGACCAAAAGAAAAGCCCACCTAGGGACTCTCGAACTCTATAGCGGGGGAATGGTAAAGCTTCATCTCAGAGTTTAACGAACAGATGAACAGGCCAAAAACTGCACCACGGGAGCACATAGTCGATTGCGTCTTAAGTCCAAGGTTGTATCTCGGAGAATAATGACGGTATTGATCACTGGTTAGTCTCGCGAGAAAGGACGTGTGCTGTGTCATCGTCTATTCTCATCGTTGTATTTGCCATCTTGGTGCTGATTGTTGTCGCTCTGATCGCTGGGGTGCTCATTGCTTTGAATACCAAACCGAAAGACGACCTGCCTGTAGCGGATTCACAATTTTCTGGTGGACGGTTGCCTGTAGGTGCATTTCATCGAGCAGGCGCTGGTAGGCGTTGGGGTAAGGCTGGAGCGTCTCTTTAATCCGAAACACAGGCAACGCCATGGCCTCAGCGTCATCGGCTGTGCGGATTTGTTGCAGCGCGTCATTGAGCGTCGGTTGGTGCTTCCCCCAATCGTCAGCGAGCAGGGCGGGTAATTCGTCGTAAATGCGAAGCGTCGCTGTTGGCATCCCCTTTTGGCATTCCGGTAAGACTTCACGAACTCTCTGATCCCCCGTTGCCTGATCCCTCTCAGCCAGCAATACACTGTCGCTCTCGACCGACCTACTTGCTCTGTCAATGTATTCCACCGACTGCCTGGTTTTTCTCAGTTCCGACGCCCCGTAAATTCGTGTTACATTGGCCATCGTGACTCCTGTGATCTAGTTTCTGGTTTTGTCACCGTCAACTTTATCACGGAGTCGCATTTTTATTGACAATACTGCGCTGGTTCGGGTGATAATTTAAGGAAATTGCATTTGGGAAGAGGTTTCGTACCGCTGTAGCCCCAGCGGTATCCCATTAGGTAGGACGTGCTAGTTGGGTCAGTTTTTGTTGAGCAAACAGTGTAGGTCGTGTCGGTTAATTCCGCTTATCTCTGCCAATTGGTTAAGCACGTCTGGGGAAATTTGACCAATTTCTGCGAGCTTCACATAAGCTAGCAAAGCATCGATAGTCATACGCAAACAGTAATGGGGCTTTACGTGGGTTTGAACTAATCGCTCACCCGTGTACGTATATTTTGGTGCCCAAAAGGTGAAGTCATTTAATGCTGTCCTAGAAGGCAAAGCAAATACCAGCGCGTCATCGTAACTTGCATAAGAAATAACTCCTAGTGAACTTGCAGCGATAATATACGTCTCATTAGCAGATGTTCGATACTGGTAGTCTCGCTTAAAGATGATGATCTCGCCACGCTTCATCGCACCGTCTTCCTTTCATTGATAATTAACAATAATATTTAGATTTCTGGCATTATAATGACTAAGCTTGGTAAGTGAAAGCTGCTTGCGCTGTTTATAATTTGTCTGTAACCTTTTGTCATATCGGTTCGTAACAACATTTAATACTTACAGAGATAGGGTGAATAGATGACAGATTTATCAACAATGACCACGTCCAAAGAGCTCATGCAGACATTTATTGAGCGAGTTAACAATAATTTAAAGCATTATTACGATCCCAGTAATAACTTATTGGCGGCTCCCTTGAACCGGGCTATGTTCTACAGCCGCCGTCGGCTTCGGGCGTCATTCGTCTACGCTAGCGCTGGGATGTTTGGTCGGGAATTTGATCAAGTTGTGGATAATGTTGCCATGGCTTATGAAATCATTACAGCAAACTATGTTCTGTTGGACGATACGGTGATCATGGATTCAGGCGAGATGCGCGCCGACATGCCGACACCCCGGATAGAGTATGGTGAGGTCGACGCATTGCTCTCGGCAGCTATTTTACAGCTCGAACCGCTGCGCTTGCTGCCGCAGGACCCCCTGGCCCTGCGGGATGTTTTTTATGAGGCGGCGCGTGACACTATCCTAGGCTTGAAGTTTGAGGAAGACCTCGTCAACCGTCAAGAAGCGGTCGTTGACGAGGAGGAGATTGTTTACGTCGCCCGCTGGCTAACTGGTCCTTTGCTCTATGGCCCACTCGTTTCTGGGGCTATGTTGGCTGGGGCTAATGAAGACCAAATCAAGGTACTAAAAGAGTATGCCTTTGCCTTTGGAACAGCCTACCAACTTACTGACCACATCATCGATGTAATGGCAGCGGAGGGTAACTCTGGTAAGGACGGTTTCTCGGACATTCTGACGGGCAAGCGCACGCTGGTGATTAACCATGCGCTGAACACCGCCACGGAAGAGCAATTCGAGTATCTCCGTGACATTCTGGGTACTATGCCGAACGAAGAGCAGAAGCGTTGGCTGCAAAGGCTTTTCATCGAAACAGGGGCTGTTAACCGAACATTCGAGGTCATCAAAAAGTTCAACCAAGATGCTGTTCGTAACTTGCAGGTTTTACCGGACAGCGCGTATCGCGATATGTTAATGGACATTCCACGACAGTATGTTCAAACGTTGATGGACTTCATCGCCGAATAAAGAATAAGGCCCATCGTTCGTGAACGACAGGCCCCAACTCGAATCGATACTGTGCCGGACGGCTAGGCGTTTGTAGCTTCAAGCGTCCGGCGCTTGATTTCCGCCTTGGCCTCATCTATGCTGGCCCATACACGCACCTCTGAGGCTTGGTACTGCTGTTGTGTTTCGAGTGCATGCACACCCAACTCAATAAGCTCATCTTTTCCACCAACGTAAAAAGATGTGACGTTTTCATCACTTTGACCACCAGGCCGACCAATCTCAATTGCCATGCCCTGAATCATGTTAGAGAAATCCAATTCAGAGCGCGTAAAATCTAATATGCGAAAAATCTTAGCGCCTAACTTTTTCTGATATTCATGCGCCAGATCGGCAGTGTTCATTGGGTCAGCTGGTACTGCAATCGGTGGGATAATTTCAAGTACAATCGTGCGTGTTTGATCGTTAGTCTCAACAACTTTGACTGTCATGGTGGATTCCTTTGTTATTTAAGTTTTAATAATATTTGTGTTAGATATTAGAAACTAACCACATACTTGTACAGCGGTTGTTATATCTTGTTGTATTTATTACGATGTTGTCTCAAGTTGCTGAGCCGCTTCATTAATATTGAATTCGTTGTCCCCTTCTCCCCATCACTATGCTTTTTGCATAATTCCTAATACTACCTTGATTACTGGTTAAAAAAATCCATGTAGACCACGTTAGAATGGAGTTACCACACCATATTCAACAAAGGTGCTATATAAACGACTCAGGATAATTATATTTGGGGAAGTAAAGGAGATGATGACCCGAAAAAGAGAGGGTTATTATGCCAAAGTCAAGAAGTTCAATTCATCCGTCTCAGGCTATGTGTGCACAATTAGATTTTGGATATGGCTTTTCGGAACGCAAGCGGGATGGTTGGGAACATGACTATTTACTCAACCCTGTGTGCTTGGGGTTACCTTGCTGACAATAAGAAACTGTTGATTCTTATAGGGTAGACTACTACACTATATAGTAGTTGATACAAAAATCTGCATAAGTCTTCGGGGCGGGGTGAAATTCCCCACCGACGGTAAGGCGTAAATGCGCCAAGCCCGTGACCCGAGTCACACGCTCTCATTACAAGTAACGTCATTGAATGGGGTGTGTGCATCGCAAAGCGCACAAGCGTTCGCGGCGGTGGATACTGGTGAAAATCCAGAGCCGACGGTGATAGTCCGGATGGGAGAAGATTAGATACATATCTGAGCAATCAGCTCTGTTTACATGCCTGCTATCTGTAAGTGCAAGTGCATGTGGTTTGCTCATGCTAGCTGGCCTATGTGTTTAGGTTTGCTGCATTATTATGTTAATCCCACGCTCCGAAGACATTGTCCCGGAGCGTTTTTATGTCAGTCCACAATCAATGGATGCGCCGTGCGCTAGAATTGGCGCAAAAAGCACAAGGTCATACTGGTCCGAACCCAATGGTCGGCGCGGTTATTGTGCGTGATGGGCAGGTGATTGGTGAGGGGTATCATCACCGTGCCGGAATGTCCCATGCAGAGATTGAAGCGCTGACTTCTGTTGAGGGCTCTGCACAAGACGCGACGATGTATGTCACGCTGGAACCGTGTAACCATCACGGACGCACTCCGCCCTGCACCGAAGCAATCATTGCCACCGGGGTAACGCATGTTGTCTATGCCATCCCCGACCCCAACCCACTCGCTAGCGGTGGCACGGAACGTCTGCGTGAAGCGGGGATACAGGTGACGGCTGGCATCTGCAGAGAAGAAGCTGCGTACCTCAACCGATTTTTCCTGCATCATATTAAAGTCGGCTTACCCTATGTCATTGCCAAATATGCGATGTCATTGGATGGCAAGATCGCAACCCATACGGGCAATAGTCAATGGGTTACAGGTGAAGTCGCACGTCAACGTGCTCATCAACTACGCCACGCGGTTGACGCAGTTCTAATTGGCGCAGGCACAGCGATAACAGATGATCCGCGCTTGACCACTCGCTTGCCGATTGATAACCCCCAACACCCCCTACGCGTAGCATTAGATAGTACCGGTAAAATTCCGCTTAAAAACCAGTTGCTCTCACCAGATTTACCTGGTCAGACGCTTATCGCCACGACGGACGCCATGCCTTCAAAGCACGAAAGGCAACTGAAACGAAACGGCGTTGAGGTTCTACGCTTGCCCAAAGACAATTGCAGCCAGGTCGATTTACCGTCGCTATTAAGGGTGCTCGGTCAGCGTGGGGTGCAAAGCGTGATGGTAGAAGGTGGCAGTACGTTGCTAGGCGCTCTATTTGATGGAAGTCACATCCATGAAGTGTGGACATTCATCGCCCCGGTGATTGTCGGCGGCGATGATGCGCCGTCGCCTATTGGCGGATTTGGTGTTTCGCAGATGTCGCATGCGCCTCGTCTGCACGATGTCATTGTAGAGCAGTTGGGTGCAGATGTATTGATGCGCGGCCTTATTGATGTAAATACGGAGGAATAGCAATGTTCACTGGAATTGTGGAAGAAATCGGCACGGTACGTCAACTACGGCGGACGGATAGTGGCTACGAGCTTGCGCTGACGTGCAAGACCGTTATCGAAGATACGCAGCTAGGGGATAGCATCGCGGTGAATGGCGTATGCCTGACCGTCACCTATCTGGCGGCAGACGGCTTCACAGTGGGCTTATCGCCAGAAACCCGCAGCCGAACAAACCTCATCCACCTGCAAAGTGGAAGTTTGGTCAATTTGGAGCGTTCCGTCACGCCGACTACACGTCTAAGCGGGCATTTTGTGCAAGGACATGTTGACGGCACAGGGGCAATTACCGCCTTCCGTCGTGATGATGATGCGCTATGGGTAACCATCCGTGCTTATCCGGATATCATGCGCTACATCGTGCCGAAAGGCTATATCGCGCTAGACGGTGCAAGCCTGACTGTCGTCGATGTAGGCAACGACTGGTTCACCGTTCAGTTGGTGGCTTATACCCAGCAATACATCACGCTGCCAGGCAAAAGTATGGGAGATACGGTCAACATAGAGGTGGACGTGCTGGGCAAGTATGTAGAGAAAATGCTGAACCTAAATCAGGATAAGGCATCGAGCAATATCACGTTTAAATTTTTAGCGGAGAATGGTTATGACTAAGCAACTAATGGCAAGTGTGGAAGAAGCAATTGCAGATTATCAGGCGGGGGAATTCGTTATCATTGTGGATGATGAAGACCGCGAAAATGAGGGCGATCTAGCTATCGCCGCCGAACGTATCACGCCGGAAGCGGTCAATTTTATGGCAACATTCGGACGCGGGCTCATCTGTTTGGCAATGGCTGGTTGGATGCTTGACCGCTTGCAAATCCCGTTGATGGTACCACAAGCGCAAAACCGGAGTGGCTTCGGCACTGGTTTTACCATTTCTGTGGAAGCGCGCGCGGGCGTCACAAGTGGTATTTCTGCGTTTGATCGCGCTCACACTATTCGCACGCTCATTGATTCAGCAAGTACACCGGATGATATCGCCATGCCTGGTCACGTCTTCCCCCTACGAGCGAGGGAAGGTGGTGTGTTAGAACGGCGCGGACAGACTGAAGCAGGCGTTGATCTTGCTAAACTAGCTGGGTTGACTCCGGCAACCGTCATATGTGAGGTGATGGCTGCCGATGGCACTATGGCGCGCTTGCCAACGCTGATGCAGTTCGCTACACAGCACGGCATCAAAATTGTAACGGTAGAAGCCATCGCTGAATATCGCCTGCGTCAGAACAAACATGATCCTGCCGAACATCAGGCTATGACACAGCATATTCACAGAATAGCGACCAGCCGCCTACCCACATACTACGGTGAATTTACGTCCATCATATATCGCGATGAGCAGGGCAAGGAACACATAGCACTGACGATGGGCGATGTAACACAGCCAGACACAGCGCTCATCCGTATACATTCGGAGTGTTTAACGGGTGATGTGCTTGGTTCACGGCGGTGTGATTGCGGCGACCAACTGCAAGCAGCACTCGCCCGCATCGCAGCAGAAAGGTGCGGGGTACTGTTGTATCTGCGGCAAGAAGGGCGTGGCATCGGCTTGGGGAACAAGATCAAGGCTTACGCGCTACAGGATGAGGGACTGGACACGGTAGAGGCCAATCATCAGCTTGGGTTCCCGGCAGATGCACGAAGCTATGAAGTCGCCGCGCACATGCTGACTGACTTAGGTGTGCCTTCTGTGCGCTTGATGACTAACAACCCGGATAAAATGGATGGCTTAGCACAGCATGGTATCCGTGTAGTAGAACGCGTGCCGCATGAAGGGACGGGTCACGAAGAAAATGCGGCATATCTGCTGACCAAAGCCCTGAAAATGGGGCATCAATTACGCGATTTTACGGTAAATAGTACAGAATAGGAGCAAACCATGGGTAACATTTATGAGGGTAAGTTAATTGGTACGGGCTTGAAAATTGGTATTGTCGTCTCCCGTTGGAATGACTTTATGGGCAGCAAGCTGTTGGAAGGCGCGAAAGACGTGCTAATCCGCCATGATGTAAGCCCCGACGACATCGACATCGCCTATGTGCCGGGCAGTTTTGAGGTTCCATTGGCTGCACAGAAGATGGCGCATAGCAAACGCTATGATGCCGTCATCTGCTTAGGTGTGCTGATCCGTGGCTCTACGACACACTTTGATTACGTCGCCAGCGAAGCTAGCAAGGGCATCGCACAGGTATCTTGGCAGAGCGGCATCCCGGTGACGTTTGGCATTATCACCACGGAGAATATCGAACAGGCGATTGAACGCTCCGGAAGTAAAGCAGGTAACAAGGGGGTTGAAGCGGCGATAGCGGCGATTGAAATGGCGAATCTGTTGAAGCAACTTGAACAATAACCATAGACACCGCTATTAGATATTTTTCGGATGGAGCAAGCCTTATTGCTCAAAAATCACGACGATCTGAGACCCGCCAGCTATCGCAATCACATCGGAAACGTATGGCCTATTTATCCGGTGGTTTGAGGATAAATAGGCCGCAGCCTTCCAAACTGAACAGGTGGCGGCACCCACATTGTTGAGCAGCCTCAAGCGCTATTTTAGGTGACTGCTCATGACCATGACGCCAACAGTTCTGGTGCAGATTAGGGCGCTTAGTAGCAGCACTGAACAGGCGGGAAAGTCACACAACAATATGCCCATATTTGGCGCATCCAGTGTGCCCAAATAGCCTGAAGCGGATGAGCGGCATCAGGCGACAAGCTAGTACTGATATCTCTGAAGTTTTTTTATTGACCACTCTGGCTTTGGCATAATAACCCTTTCTCTTTCAAGTTATTCTCTCTCTTGCTTTCCCAAATGCAATTGCCCGCTGAAAACACTGGGTGGGCTGCGTTGCCAAGCCTCTACAGCTACGATAGAATTCGGATGTGAAGTGACATCTACGGGTAGCCAGTAAGGCAAACTGGTTTTAGCCGCATCTTAATTTAATAGCGGATCCAGTAAGAGAAGCAAAAATAGAATCTCCTCAGAGGTTGGATCTTGCCTTACGCATCAATACTAAGCAAGCCGTCGATAAACTGCTTCTATGCCAAGCTGGCCCCTTACTGATTATGTGGATGATTTTATAACCCTGCCAATGCCGCTCTCAGCGTGCCCAGCATAACCGTATTGTCTATGTTGACCTGGACTCGCTTGCATCAACTCGCTCACCGTACTTGTATGTCCATCTATCAGCTCAAGCAGGGTTTATTGATAGGACTATATGCGTTAGTAGCTTTGTCACCTTTCTATTTCTATGCTTTCTGCGTAAGTCCTATCGTATCGGCACACTAAGCATACCATTGAGGAGCATCCTAGCAATGGACATCAACCACAACCAGACCGCACAAATGATTACGTGGCTGGATGAAGAACGGCGCAAAGACAAATCGACGATAACACGGCTGGAAGAGAGAGTAAACTCACAAGCTGCGGTTATTGAAGATCAAAAGCGTCGTCTCCAGCAAATGGAGTCAGATATGGTGACACTAAAGACAATGATGATCTCGCCAGGCACCTTCAACGAAACTGTGACCAAGTTACGGGGCGATCTCCTTGAACAGATCAAGAATAAGTCCGAAAACAAACAGAGTTCAGTCAGCGAATTAAAGAAACTACGTGAACTGGATCGCGAAGCCTATATGAAGGGGCTTGAAGAAGTTCGGCAGGAAATTGTTAGCCGTATCGAACGAGAATTGCAGCCCCGTCGTGCGGAAGAGGAACGTCTTTCACGGGTGGCCTTCGAGCTACAATCTTATTCGGATAACCTCAAAAAGGGCCTCGAGGAGTTTGAACGCACGCTGGCGTTTCTTGAAGAACAGCGCCGTCAAGACAGCCGCCGTATTTCGGTAATCAACAGTGAGATCAGCGAGCTCACAAAACGCGTCGATACGCAATCACCCAAGACAGAATTGCTAGAGGAGCTTAGCCGCCGGAACGAACGCGTCATTAATGATTTAAGCGGTTCTCTGACAGAGCTGAATCAGAGTCAGAAGGAATGGTCTGAGCGCGAAGGTGTGCTGGCGCAGGAGCGTGAACGCACGATGAACGATATGGTGCGCCGGATGGATGCTTTCAATGAAGAGATGGACGGTTACGAGGCACAGTTTTCACAATGGGCAACCATGCAGCATACGCTTCGTACCGAGTTGGAAGAATTTAACCGTATTGCAGACCGTGTAGACCGTCGCTTGAATGAATTGGCTGAAGTTCAACGACTGTCTGAGGATCGCTTCCGTCAAGAATGGGAGCAATGGCAGCAAGAAGATCAGAAACGCTGGCGTCAGTTTACCGTCACTAATGATGAGCAATGGCGTGAAAATGAAAAGCGTTATGATGGCTTACTAGCTGACATCGCCAAGTTGAATGAAAGAACGGCTTTCCTTTCCGATAACATAAGTGCCCAGCGTGACTTACAACAGAAATTGTATAAGTCAATGCTTAGTGTCATCACAGAGCAAAAAGAAGAAGCTGAGTTGGCTTTCAAGAACCTTCCCTCGAACTCGTAAAAATAGATGGCTTACGTCATTGGCACTGCTGGTCATGTAGACCATGGCAAAACCTCACTTGTGGCAGCGCTTACAGGGACAGATACTGATCGGCTGAAAGAAGAAAAGGAACGCGGCCTAACTATTGACTTGGGCTTTACATTTATCGACCTGCCCTTGAGTGGGCGTACTGGCATTGTCGATGTACCTGGTCACCGTGACTTCATTGAGAATATGTTGGCAGGGGCCGGCGGCATTGATCTTGCTGTCCTTGTGGTTGCGGCAGATGAAGGCGTTATGCCCCAGACACAAGAGCATTTGGCTATTCTTCATTTGCTGCAAATCCCACAGATACTCGTTGCACTTACAAAGAGTGACTTAATAGACGACTCTGATTGGATTGAGCTCATCATGCTGGATGTGCTAGAAATGTTGGAGCAGTTTGAATACACCGACGTACCTATTATCTCAGTTTCGGCTGTCACTGGGGACGGCATTCAGCGGTTAGTAGCTGAGATCGATGCAAGCTTACAGCATCATACGGCTGAGCAAAACAACACCATCACGCGGCTACCGGTTGACCGTGTCTTTACAATTGATGGGTTTGGTACAGTCGTGACGGGTACTTTGATTAGTGGGCAGTTATCAATTGGGCAGTCCGTTGTGTTACAGCCAACTGGAAAAGAAGCGCGAATCCGTGGTATACAGAACCACGGTCAAGCGTTGGAGGTTGCTGAGCCGGGTAATCGTATTGCTGTTAATCTAACGGGTATAGATAAACAAGACATTGCACGTGGCGATGTATTAATTGAGCCCGGTGTGCTGATGCCCTCTAAACTATTAGATGTCCGTTTTAAGCACCTCGCCGATGATGACCAAGCTCTTAAGCATAACAGTGAAATGAAATTCTTCTCAGGCTCTACGGAAGCGATGGCCCGCGTTCGCGTTATCGGTGAGCGGGAAAATGCGCCCGGAACCACTGGTTGGCTTCAGTTGGCGTTGATGCAGCCGGTTGCCGTTGTTACTGGTGATCGCTTTATTCTGCGGCGGCCATCGCCGGCTGTGACGGTTGGGGGCGGCATTATCCTTGATGCACACCCACCACATCAATGGCGACGTTTTCGGCATGAGACGCTGGCGCACTTTGAATTGTTAGCACAAGGCTCACCTGAAATATGGGCGCTGTCAGAGATTAACAAGTCAAAGATTGTGCAATTACGTGCGTTGACGTTTGATCAGGACATTATCGCGAGTCTATTGGATGAAGGCCGATTGTTGTATGTTGACAAGGACTACATAGCAAGCGCGGACACCATCGACCAGATGCGTACGTTGATCGAGATGACTTTGCAGGATTATCATTCCGACTTTCCGCTGTATGTCGGATTATCCAAAGAAGCGCTGCGAAGCCAATTGCAGCTAGACAAAGGTTCTTTCAATGCCTTGCTAAACTATCTCACAACAGGTGGGCACGTTGAATTAGCCGATGGCTGGGTGTTTTTACCCTCTCATGAAATCCGTTTTGATGCAGAGCAAGAAAAGATCGCTGAGAATTTGTTAGCGAGTTTGCAGGAGAACGCGTTTCAGACGCCGTCTTTTGAGGAAATTTCTGGGGCAATAGGTGAAGATTTGCTGCAAGCGCTCATTCATCGTGGCGAGATTGTTCGCGCAAAGAATGGTATTGTGTTTCATGCAGATGTGTATGGTGATGCCGTTAGGCAGATTGTAAACCATATTCAAATAAATGGGTCGCTAACAGTCTCTGACGCACGTGACATGTTTGGTACCAGTCGGAAATATGCGCTCGGCTTGCTAGAGTATCTTGATGAGGCAGGCGTAACGCGCCGAGTAGAGAACTACCGCGTACTGCGTTGATAACCAGAAAAGGCACCTTTCTAGAGAAAGATACCTTTTTAATACTTAGAAGTGGAATAACATGCGTAGTGGCACAATAACAATAACGATGGCACAGACAGTTACTCCGATCAATGTTAATACGGCTAATAGAAGTTTCGACAGGCAGCCGAGGAAGAAATTCGTTTCCTCCACGTGAGCGGTTTGTTGCTCGCGTAACTTCTGCTGGTAATGCGCCCGGGCGAAATCTTCCCTAAGGCGTTCCACCCGCCTTGACTGCAGCTCGAAGTGCTGCGACTTCTTGATGGGAACCATGGTTCATACCTATACAATATCCTATACCTATACAATCATAATCTAATCATACCACTAACTTGGCTCCAATTAATAATTTTCTAACCTTGCTACCGCTTGTTTCACTCGTGTTTTGTCTACTTGCTACATTATATGAGGCGTTTAGTTTGTATTTCGCAGAAGTTTATAGGGTTATTACCTGGTAGATGATGCTAGTCCTGAAGGTTACGTGAAACATTATCTTCCGATTTCAACTGACTTTAAGCACATCAAGAGAAGGTTAGATAACGCACAAGACACTACAAACAACATAAAACGGTAAACCTTGCCTAAAGTTTGGTGTATCGCAGACCTTAAGTAAGGTCAAACTTACATAGATAAAAACGGGGCACCCAACTGGGTGCTCCGTTTTTGTTTTCCATTTTAGATTTTGTACTAGAACCTTAGTACATATCTGGCATAGCAGGAGCCTTCTCTTGCTCGGGTACATCACTGACGAGTGCTTCGGTCGTCAGGATCATGGAGGCGATACTGGCTGCATTTTCCAGTGCACTACGCGTCACCTTAACTGGATCAAGGATGCCACTTTCGATCATATCGACGAACTGGTCAGTCATAACGTCGTAGCCCAAGCGACTATTGCTTGCTTCACCTTGCATGCGCAGAACCGAGTCAATGATAACCGCGCCATCCTTGCCAGCATTAGCGGCAATTTTGCGCATTGGTGCTTCAAGAGCCTTGCGCACAATGTCAACACCCGTCTGTTCATCAGCGTAGTCCATGGTAACGTCGTCTAGAATAGGCAGCGCATTGATGAGGGCAACACCACCACCAGGGACGATGCCTTCATCAATTGAAGCACGAGCAGCACGCAGCGCGTCTTCGACGCGATGCTTCTTTTCCTTCAGTTCGACTTCAGTGGCAGCACCAACGCGGATAATGGCAACACCACCAGAGAGCTTCGCTAGACGCTCTTGCAGCTTCTCACGGTCGTAGTCTGAAGTTGAATTCTCGAAGGCAACTCGAATCTCCTCAGCACGCCCTGCAATAGCATCGGCAGCACCTGCGCCGTCCACAATGATTGTCTCGTCTTTGTTGGCAACTATCTTGGCAGCTTGACCGAGATCATCGAGTGTAACAGATTCAAGTGTGCGCCCAATCTCTTCACTAATGACGGTGGCCCCTGTCAACACGGCAATGTCACCAAGCATTTGTTTGCGACGATCACCGAAGCCGGGTGCCTTAACTGCGAGAACGTTCAGCATACCACGCAGCTTGTTGAGCACGAGTGTTGCCAGTGCTTCGCCGTCAATGTCTTCGGCAATGACGACGAAATCCCGTTTACCTTTGTTGAGCATCTTCTCAAGAACGGGCATCAGATCAGATGCAACACTGATCTTTTTCTCGTAGATCAAGATGTATGGTTCTTCGATAACGGCTTCTTGTTCCTCTTGTGAGGTAACGAAATACGGGCTGATGAAGCCACGGTCGAACTGCATACCTTCGACGTATTCGGTGTCAAATTCGAGGCCACGGCTCTCTTCAACGGTAATGACGCCGTCCTTGCCAACTTTCCACATAACATCAGCGATTAATTCACCAATTTCAGTGTTCTGTGCGGAAATACTGGCAACACTGGCGATCTCAGCCTGTGTGTCAATATCAACTGCGGCTTCTCGTAAGGCATTGGCGACTGCTTCAGCTGCTACTGAAATACCTTTCTTCAAAAGCATCGGGTTTGCGCCTGCCGCGACGTTCTTCAGGCCATGGGTAACCATGCTATGTGCTAAGACGATACTGGTGGTGGTGCCGTCACCAGCAATATCGTCGGTTTTAGAAGCGGCTTGTTTCAGAAGTTGGGCACCCATATTCTCGTATGGGTCTTCCAGTTCAATTTCCTTAGCAACTGTCACGCCGTCGTGGGTGACAGTTGGTGAGCCGAACTTCTTTTCGATGGCGACGTTGCGCCCCTTGGGGCCGAGCGTTGTGGTCACTGCGTTAGCGACCATATCAATGCCAGCCTTGAGCTTGCGGCGGGCTTCTTCATTAAATGCGAGTTGTTTTGCCATGATGAGCAGTGCTCCTTTCTGGGTTGGGTAACTAGCTTATTCTTCGATGACTGCGAGGATATCAGATTCTTTTAGGATAAAGAGTTTGTCGCCGTTGAGCTTAACTTCCGTTCCAGCATACTTGCCGAAAATCACTGTGTCGCCAGCAGCAACAGGCATTGGGAGGCGGCTGCCATCTTTGTCGCGCCGACCTTCGCCAACTGAAACAATAGTGCCACGTTGGGGCTTTTCAGCGGCACTTTCTGGGATATATAGACCGGTTTCAGTGCGCTCTGACTTTTGAGCTGGTTCCACCAAAACACGATCACCAAGCGGCTTGAATTTAACGGACATTTAGGGGTACTCCTTCCGTGTTAGGTATTGACCGATGGTTTGGATGAAATTAGCACTCATCAATTGCGAGTGCTAATTTCACTAGGAAGTATAGCGAAGCAAAACGATGACACCAGCGTTCATGAGATAATCTAATGAAATTCTATGGAGATGTTGAGGAACCTGACACGGAAGGAGGCAGTGGCCTGGACGGCGGGGCATCGTCCTCAATGAGTAAGTTGTTGAGGACTGTTACCAAATCATCAGAACGAGATGCCCATAGGTTTGATTTGAATCGTTCAAAGGTGGACTGTGCCATCTTCGCTTTGCGAAGCGCTTCTTGTAGGTTACGGTGGGCGTAGTCCAATTCGGCCTCGACTAATTGGACTACCGCAACCTCATGAGGGTGCTCAAACTGATCATCATCAAGCAGTGTGTAGGCTTCTTCCAATGAGGCTTGTGCTTGTGTATAGGCACCCTGCTGTTTTTGTAAAATAGCAATATGGGCTTTTACAAGAGCTTGCGTGACCGCATCAGGTTGTTCCTGCAATAGAGAAAGGGCCCGATCATAGCTTTGGCGCGCAGACTGCCATTCGCCTGTTTCTGCTTGGATAGCGCCGCGTTGGGCGAAGGCTCGGGCCTGTAGAACCGTGTTGCGGTCAGTATGCTTGGTTGTCAAAGCCAGAGCGCGGTCAACAGCGCGTAGTGCTTCTTCGTACTGACCTAGTTCCTTATGTGCTAACGATAGATTATAGTAGATCACTGCAACATCAGAGGACGCTGTATCCTCATCTTCAAAGACACGCAGGCTGCGTCGATACGTCTTGATGGCTGATTGTGTTTTACCGCGCATCATGTCGATGTTGGCAATGTTGTCGAGGACGTAAGCCATTTCTTGGGGACGCTTAGCATTTTTATAAAGCGCGCGAGCATCTTCGTAGGCGCTTTTGGCATCATCCCACTGGGCCAGTTCCATTAACCAATGGGCAAACATCATCGTGCGTTCAGCAGCAGTAAAGTCGTCACCTTGGCGGCGGGCCAGCGTTGCCCAACGGCTAAAAGCTTGGCGGGCAGTCACAATATCGTTGGCCTCGCGGGCTACGGCGACTTGGACGGAAGCAGCATAGTCGTAAGCCGCATCAAGTTGCAGCGCAGCTTCTAATGAGGCCAATGCTAATTCGTTGTCACCTTGAGCCCATGCTGCTTGTGCCGCCGCTAATTGGCGCAGCGCTTCGAAGTTTTGCGGGCATGGTACCGCCCGGACGGCGCGACGCATTTCATCAGTGATTGGGCGCCCGATACGCTCCAGCAGCGCCAGCACCACACGCTCTATAAAGCGAGCAAAGCCGGTTTGAGGGGCTGCGGCTTCAAGCGGTGGCTGCGGGCCTTCTGCCATTTCGATAATCAAACGGACACCGAACAAGCGGCTGGCTTCATCATAGTTATAGCGACCATGCAACAGCCACTTGACCTGCAATGAGGTTAGTAACGGCTGAATTTCATCATCCGTAAGGGGTAATTCGTCAGTCTGTTGATTGAGTTGGGTAATAACTTGATCATAGGGTAGAGCCGTTACGCTAAGAGCTAGTAAGTAGTCAGTGAGTAACCGGGCGATGACAGCCCCAATCCATTGGACTTCTTCAGCTACTCGACGCGAATGCAGCGGCACAACCGCAATGCGTTGATGCGTTACACGCTGAATTGAGGTGGGCTCAAGCATTGGACGAGCATCGCCAAAGGACGCTTGATTCATAACAGTTTAACCTAAAACTTCAATTTGTGATCCGCTCGGAGATTTTGTGATTTCAATCCGAGCGGGGAATGCCTCTTTGAGTTCTTCAATGTGTGTGATGACAAGAATCAGGTCAAAGTCTTTTTGGATCGCGTTAATCGCTTGGACTAACCGTTCACGCCCAAGTGCATCTTGGGTGCCAAAGCCTTCGTCGATAATCAGCGTGCGAAGCTGCGTTCCCGCCCGGCGCGCAAGTATCCGCGAGAGCGCGAGCCTGATGGCAAAGTTTACTCGGAATGCTTCGCCTCCGCTGTAAAGGCCATAATCACGCGTGCCGAGTTCATCAGAGATGCGGATATCAAGCGTTTCACGTGTGCCGCCCTTCACATTCTCGCGCTGCGTATCAAATTGAAGGTGCATTCTGCCATCCGTCATTGCCTTAAGAATATCGTTCGCTTCTTTCTCTATCTCAGGAATAGCAGCCTCAATAATCATCGCGGGGATCCCATCTCGACCGAAAGCCAGCTTTAGCTCATCATAGATACCAGCTTCAAAGGCGAGTTCCTCGCGCCTGACCAGTACTTCTTGCTGACGGCGGCGTTGGGCATCCAATGCGAACAGTCGCTGTTCTGATGCACCAACGCGATGGCGAGCAGTCCCTTCTTGGTCACGTAGGGCTGCGACATAGTTGATCAGTTCGTCATAGCCTTCAAGCTGTTCAGAGAGTTTTCCTAATTCCGCCGATAGCTCCACCTGATGCGCTTCTGCATCAGTCATGCGTTGCTCTAGGGTACTGCGTCTTTCTGCAAGGTTATCAAGCCGTTCTTGTGACTCATTTATGACCCGAGCAGCCTGATCAAGCTGAGAATGCTGCGACTCATAAGTTTGATACTGTGTAATGGTGTTTTGCAAGTGCTTATGCGCTTCTTCATCATAGGTGAGGGTGTCGAGCCTTTGGCTAAGAAGCTCAAAACGCGATTGTTCTTCCTTTGCGAACGCACCGTCGTCTATTTTAGCTTGCAGCTCGCTGATCTCAGTACTAAGGGCTTCAATCTCTTGCTGGGACTCCTCTGCCCGGTCAATTCGGTCTTGGAGTGATGCTTGTCGCTTGAGTAATGGCGGCAGCATCTTGCTGCGCGGCTCAAGTTCAGAGATAGTTTTGTTGAGTTGAGCTTCAGCCAGATTGATCTCTTCAACACGCTGTTTGTTCGCCCGATAGAGATTACCCTTAAAGGTACCATCACGCTGGAGTTGACTGACCAATGCCGTCTTATGATCTTCGCTGAGATCTTGACCGCACAACGGGCACTCAGGGGATGTAGTCGCTTTGATGGCTTCTTGCTGTTCTTTGATTGCGTGCATTTCGGCATGTAGGCTAGCGTTAGTGGCAACTAAGCCAGCCCGTTCCTCGCGCAAATTGCCAACTTGTTCCCTTGCGCTGGACAGTGCGTCTGCATCAGCCTCATAGGCTTGAATTTCCTCAATTATGTCGTCTAACTGACTGTAGTGTTCATCTGTGACGACGTCGCGCTGGAGTAAATCAAGGCGTTGTTGGGCTGCGGTAAGCTGTGATTCGAGTTGGGTGCGTGTACGTTCAATTGACCGCTCGACCTCATTTATTTGACTACGGATGTCACTGTATTCGACAAGATTTGTATTGTAGGCGCGCTCCTGTTGGCGAGCTTCGACTAACGTCGCGTAGCCGATCTCAATCTCCTGACGCATATCAAGCAGTTCAGTGAATTCTTTCAGCCGTAGTTCAATACGCTGTACTTCATCCGTCGCTTGAGTAAGGTCTGTTTTAGCTTCAGCCGCTCGCTGCTCTGCCTGCCGAAAAGCCGCCATCTGCACTTCATACGTGTTGTATATTTGGTCGAGCTGTTCCTTTTGGGCTTCAGCTTTTTCACGCTCTATGGTGACCTCATCCAGATGAGCCTGGGCTTCCTCAAGTTCATGCTTGAGCTGAGGCTCTTTACTCAGTTCATACTTGATATTTTCCAGCTCGGCATCAGCTTGCTGAATACTCATCATCGTCAGCTTGTAGGCTTCTTTCGCCTTATCTTCATAGCGACGCCACGAGTCGATGCCGAGAATTTCGCCAAGAATCTCTTTGCGCTTGGATGGGGTCTTTTTCGTAAATTCGTCGGCTTGTCCCTGGCGTAAATAGGCGGAGTTGACAAAGGTCTCATATTCAAGATGGAGTAAACGCGTGATTTTGTCTTGGGTCGCGTAAATTGAACTTTCGGTAATAGAGCGCCAGCGATCACCATCTTTGACTTTCAGTTCCAACTCTGATGCGCCCGCGCCCTTGCTAGAGCGCCAACGCTTAACCTGATATTCTGTATTAGCAAGGCGAAATGTTAGCGTAACACTCATTTCTGTTTGCTGCTCGTGCCCATGCATATGAATCAAATCATTGATGCGTTCAGCGCGAGCCTTGCCCCACAGCACCCATGTAATCGCGTCTAATAGGCTAGATTTACCAGCCCCATTTTGCCCAGCAAGACAGGCTACATGAATACCAGTGAAGTCCAGCGGATCAGGGTTATGGTATGCAAGGAAATTGTAGAGTTCAATTTTTATAGGGATCACGAAAGCTTACCGACCTAGAATCTCTGCCATTGCGACAAATTGGGGGTTAATTGGGCGTTGTTTACCGACGACTTCATTTAGTGGGCGCGTGACAATATTAGTACCTTCGAGAGCCAGCATGACGCCGTTTTTACTTTGCACTAGGGCTTCAATTGACGCGACACCGAGGCGGGTTGCCAACAAGCGATCATAGGCGGAAGGGCGTCCGCCACGCTGAACGTGGCCCAGAATCGTCACACGAACTTCAAAACCGATGTTATGATTTTTGTTGAGAGTATCGGCAATTTCATTGACTTTGAGGTTGGCCCCCTCAGCGACGATTACCAACCCATGCGACTTGCCCTTCAAGTAGGCATCTTCGAGCAAGATGCTCATCTTATCCATTGAGAAATCGTGCTCAGGGATCAATACGATCTCCGCGCCGGTGACGATTCCAGAGACCGTTGCTAGATATCCGTTGTTACGCCCCATGACTTCAACCAAGAAAACACGCTCATGAGATGAAGCGGTATCTCGCAGCCGGTCGATTGATTCAATGATCGTATTTAGCGCTGTGTCAACACCGATAGCACTGGCTGTGCCTGAAATATCATTATCAATGCTAGCGGGAATGCCAACGACACGGATACCACGTTCGAAGAGGGCACAGGCCCCCTTCAGGCTGCCATCACCACCAATGACAACCAGCGCATCAATGCTGTTTTCGTTAAGTCGGCGGATAGCTTTGCGTTGATAACTGGCCTCTTCGAACTCTGGCAGGCGGGCTGTCTGCAAGATTGTACCGCCCTGCTGAATAATACCACTGACCGAACGTGAATTCATGCGTTCAAAGTCGCCGTTAACGAGACCAAGGTAAGCCTGACGCACGCCCATCACTTCGATATTGTTATGTAAAGCAGCACGGGTTACCGCCCGGATGGCTGCATTCATACCAGGGGAATCGCCGCCGCTGGTCATCACGGCGATGCGGCTAATATCGGCACTCATAAAGAAAGCCCCCTCATACGATGTTTACCTGTTAAGATTAACACCAATTATACAATCTCGATAGCATTCTCGTCGCCCAAAAGATCGTAGATTTTATCCTGCACGGTTGACAGTTTGGTTGGGAAATCTGGGAAGTCAAGTACGACATCACGCCCCTCTCCGATCAGTATAATCGAATACGTATCGTCGCCCTCGACCTGCTTCAAAATGCCGATTAGCCGGTCGAGGCAGCGGCGGTCGCGTTGGAGGTCTGCGGTTCTCTCAAAGTAAATAACAAAATGGACAGGAGGAACTGTGTCTCCGGCTGATTTATGGTTGGGTAACTGTGGTAATTCAGGGACAAGCGGATCGTCATCAGCGAAGGGTTCCATAACAGGGGTTTCGTGTTGCTGCGCATGGATTTCATTTCCATTCGATGATGATCGTGCAGGCATTGGCTCTGGCTCTGGCTCTGGTTGATCGTCGTCGTTATATGTTTCACTAAGCCATGTAGGTTCTTCAACATCAGCAATAGTTAGTTCTAGTGGCGGGGGACTAAGGTTGTCGTTTAACCCATAGAGATTAGCAGTACTTGACTGCGTGTCTTCTGTATCTGCGCTGCGGAAAAACTTAGGTGTAATCTCAATTTCATCACAGAGGAGTTTGGGCTCGCCGCGTTCGGCATCGATGCGGCCTGTGATGTAGCGGATTTTATCTTCTTCCCACAGATCTCGCGTTGCTTGCCAAGTGCGCGGAAAAACCACAATCTCGATTTGCCCGTATAAATCTTCGATACCGACAAAGGCCATGTCTGCACCCTTTTTCGTAGTATGTGGTCGGATATAGGTAATAATCCCAGCCATAGAGACGCGTTTATCATTGTAAGACTCGTCAAGTTCGTTACTGAATGTCAGGTTTTCTTCGCCAATTTGCTTGACAAACTCTTCGACTGGATTATCTGTAACGTAAAACCCAATCAACTCGCGCTCCCAGGTGCGAAGTTCCTTCTTGAAATCATTGGTAGGTTCGAGGTCAAAGTTGAGGATGTCGTTGCTGTCTCGGTCGAGTTGAACCCCGGTCATCTCACCGAACATCGATATTTGTCCGACGGCAGCAGCGTTGTGCTGTTTGATGCTGTAGGAAATAATCCGGTCTAAAGCGTCTAGTAGAACATGGCGTGGGCCCATCACCTCGAATGCACCAACCTTGAACAGACATTCAAGTGAGCGTTTGCCAACGGCCTTAAGGTCAACACGCTTACAGAATTCATAAATATCATTGAAAGGCTGCTCACCGCGGCTTTCAACCAAGATATCGACGCTGCCAACGCCAACGTTCTTAACGGCGTCCAAACCGAAACGAATGGCACGACCGTTCAAGCTATCCGGATCGTCAACGATTGCGAAGTTGTGCTCCGAGGAGTTGATATCTGGCGGCAGTAATTTGATGCCCATCCGGACAAGGTCTTTGCGCGCCGTGCGGAGCTTGTCGGTGTTTTCTCGTTCTGCGGTCAACAAGGCTGCCATATATTCATGTGGATAGTGCGCCTTGAGGAACGCCGTCTGGACTGTGAGAACAGCATAGTCAGCAGCGTGCGACTTGTTAAAGCCGTAACGCGCGAAGAATTCAATATCTTCGAAGATGCGCGTTGCTGTTTTTGGATCAACACCGAATTCGGGGCCATTCTCCTGGAAGATGGCCTTATGCTTGATTAACTCTTTCTCTTTTTTCTTTGAGACAGCGCGACGCATCAAGTCGGCTTCACCAAGAGCATAACCAAACAGATTAGAGGCAATCTGCATAATCTGCTCTTGATAGACAATGATACCGTAGGTCTCAGATAGGATCGGCTCCATTAGTGGGTGATGGTATTCAACAGGTTCTTTGCCGTGCATGCGCCGAATGTACGTTGGAATGTATTCAATTGGCCCCGGGCGAAAGAGCGAAATTGCCGCGATGATGTGCTCAAAGCGGGTTGGTTTCATATCGATCAAAGTGCGCGTAAGGCCGCCACCTTCCACTTGGAAGACACCCGATGTTTCACCGCGCTGTAGCAGCAGAAAGGCTTTGTCCAACGCGGCATTATGTTCGGCCGCGCCTGGTTCGTCATCTGGCATGTGCCGGTACGGAATGGTGTCGAGACTGTAGCAAATCCCATGATAGCGTTCAATGAGGTCAGAAGCGCGACGCATAATACTTAAGGTTCGCAGGCCGAGGAAGTCAACTTTGAGCAAACCAATAGATTCTACAATTTCCATTGGCCACTGCGAGACAGCCCCTAGGCCTTCGCCTTTGCTGGTTGAGCGGTTGAGCGGCGTATATTCAATCAACGGGGCATCAGCGATCAAAACACCTGCTGCGTGCGTGCTAGCATGACGTGAAATACCTTCTAGCTTGCGAGCCGTATCGATTAGTTCTTTCATATACGGACGGCGTTTGTCCGAATACGTGTCGATAAAAGCCTGATTGCGGAACTCGTCGCTTTTTTTGCCTTCTCCGAGAACATCAGCAATGGAGGCTGGTTTACCGGGGATGGCGGGGATCATCTGGGCGATATCGTTGACCTCATGCAGTGGCACATCCATGGCGCGGCCTACATCACGGATGGCAGCGCGGGCCCCCAGTGTTCCAAAAGTGATAATCTGGGCGACCTTGTCTTCGCCATACTTATGGACGCAGTATTCAATCATCTCAGCGCGGCGGTCGTCCGGAAAGTCCATGTCGATGTCGGGCATAGTTTGGCGCCCTGGGTTCAAAAAACGCTCGAAGATAAGGCTATTTCGCAATGGGTCAATCAAGGTGATGCCTAAAACGTAAGCCACCAATGACCCAGCACCCGAACCGCGCACATTCCACCAGATGTCATTGTCGGCAGCAAATTTACACAAATCCCAGACGATCAGAAAGTAGGTATCAAACCCCATATCATGAATGATCTTTAGTTCATGTTCCATACGACTGCAAACTTCATGCGTGTCAGCCCGATCACCGTAGCGCCAATAGAGTCCTTCAGTGCACAGGTGACGAAGGTAGGATTCAGCATCGTAGCCGTCTGGCACTGGGAAAATTGGCAGGTGATAGCCTTTGGTATCGAGGTTGACCTCACACATCTCCGCCACTTTGACTGTGTTGGTCAGGGCTTCTGGGGCGATGTTACCGAAGAGTGCCCACATTTCTTCGGGCGTGCGCATGTGAAAGGTGCGGCTGGTGAAGCGCATTCTGTTCTTTTCAGAGAGAACACTACCCGTGCCAATACATAGAAGCACATCATGCGGATCGTGGTCTTCGGGGCGCACGTAGTGAACGTCGTTGGTGGCAATAAACGGTATCTGCACCTTGGGTTGCAAATCGTATAGCATCTTATTGACGGTGTGCAGCTCTGGGATATCGTGATCTTGTAGTTCAATGTAAAAGCGGTCTGGCCCGAATACGTCCCAGTACCAGCCAAGCATTTCCTGAGCTTGTTTTTCTTTGCCGCGGTTCAGTAGTGATGGCACTTCGGCAGCTAAGCAACCTGATGTACAGATGAGACCATCACTGTGGGCCACAAGAAATTCTTTATCAATACGAGGCTTGTAGTAGTAACCTTCAAGCTGTGAAGTACTAGCAATTTTTAGTAGGTTTTTGTATCCAGTTTGATTCTGGGCGATTAATAGCAGGTGATATGGCTTCGAATCTTGCTTAGGATCACGGTCGGTCATGCTGCGTGGTGCTAGGTATGTCTCCATACCGATAATTGGACGCACTTCTTGGCGTTTACACTCGCGGTAGAAGTCAATGACGCCGTACATCGCACCGTGATCGGTAATAGCGACCGAGTCCATGCCCAGTTCTTTGGTGTAAGAGACAAGGTCTTTGATGCGGCTCATGCCGTCGAGTAAGGAATATTCAGTGTGAACGTGCAAGTGAGCGAAATCTGGCATGGGAAAATCCTAGAGAGTTAAACGGATAGTCCCATTTTATGATGAAGCGATCAGGGGTGCAACGAATGTTCTATACTAACCACAAATTATGTCGTCTAAAAATAGCTGCTTAGGTTTAGTTGTCTAAGAGAGAGATTGGCGTTTATGATCGAGTAAACATGCACCACAACAGAATCAAAGAGACCGGATGGCGCGGCGCAACAGCGAGCAACCGCACAAAGACAAAGTGAAGCGCGAGCCTTGGACACCTTGGGGTAAATGGGCCAAGCGTCGGCGCGAGCGTAAAGAGCAAAAGCGGCTCGCAAAGATCAAGCGGAAGGAAGAGCACATCCGACGGCGACGGTTGGCACGTCTGCGTCGCCGGATGTTGATGGCGCGAGGTAGTGTTTTTGTATTATTGTTTGGCTTGGGTGTGGTTGTTGTCTTTATTGTCCTAACGCTGCTCGGACGTCCATACCCGTGGGAGTCCGTCAGAGATTTATCTCGTTTGCAAGATATTCAACTAGAGCTTCCAGAACAGCAATCCCGTTGGCAATCATTGGCAGTCAACCATTATCGCATCGAGGTGACGTACAACCGCAATGATGACATTGCGTGTGGCCCAGCGATCCTCGAAGTGAGAGATAGCGAAATTATTGATATGCCAGATAATGATGATGAAGCTTGGTCGCAAGCGTGCAGTCGGCTGGTAGCCAACCTGACAATAGAGTCGGCTTTTGGGTTACTTAATGAAGAAGTCAACATATTTGAGGCTAGCAGTACAATTTTACAAGCATCATTTGATCAGGACTTTGGTTACTTGACGCTGATAAGCGTAGACCGCTACGATGAACGTAGTTCAGGGTGTTGTTGGCAAGCCACATGGAATGAACTACAACCACAGTAGCAACATCAAAGGAACCAGTAAAGGCTAAACGCGATATGCCAGAATTACCAGAGGTTGAGACAGTTGTGCAGGGTATTCGAGAGGATTTGGCGGGGCGCACGTTTGTCTCAGCCATGATCTACTGGCCCAACACCGCGCCTGATTTGCCATCGCACCATTTCAATGATCGCTTACAGGGCCAAACGGTGCAGGCAGTCAGGCGGCGTGCAAAGTACATCTTGATTGAATTGACAACTGATGTGCTAATAATTCATCTACGGATGACTGGTCGGTTGTACGTCACAAAGCCGACCGCCGACCCAGATAAACCCCAACATCTGCGAGCGGAATTTGGCATGGATAATGGTCTGGCACTGCGTTTCTATGATATGCGCAAGTTCGGTAAAATTTACCTTGTTACAGATGTCCAACAAATAACAGGTGGCTTAGGGCCAGAGCCGCTTGAAGATGCCTTTACGACGGGGGAATTTCGGGAGCGGCTGCGTAATAGAAGCCGAGCGATCAAGCCGCTGCTATTGGATCAATCTTTTGTGGCAGGGGTCGGCAACATTTATGCCGATGAGTCTTTATGGATGAGCCAGATCGACCCAAGGCGTAAAGCCGACACGCTTGACGATAACGAGATAGAATCGCTGTATGAGAATATTCGAACCGTCCTGGCAGCCGCAATCGAGCATGAAGGTTCTAGTTTTAGCTGGTACCTGAAGCCAGATGGCTCCAAGGGCGAACATCAAAATCATTTCAGGGTCTATGATCGTGAAGATGAGCCATGCCAACGCTGCGGCGACCCAATTATGAAGATTCGGGTGGCGCAGCGAGGCACTCACTTTTGCGCGACCTGCCAAGCATAGTTTAGGATTTATTCATGCAACCCGCTGATATCCTGATAATCGTATTTCCATGTATGGCTTTGCTCCTATTAGGGCTTTCTGTCGCCGGGTTCTACTATTGGTGGACGGCGACAAAAGGCGATGAACCACAAACGGAAACCAACATTAAAGATGCTGACACCAACGATGGCAAAACACTAGGTGATCTATTTGGGGGGAGCAAACAAAAACCCACCAAACAAGAGTCTGCTAAACCAGCTGACCCACCTCAACCAGCCCGGCAGCCACAAGCCGTACCAGTTGTAACCCAGACAACAGGTACAACAACCGTCGTCACTACATCACCATTGAACGAAAATACAGTTGAAGTGATGCGGGTACTGCGCGACATTTCAGATGGCGCGATTGTGATTGAGATCAATGGCAAGCAGTACTATAGTTTGAAAGAAATCACTGATCCGAAGGTTGGTCGGCGTTTCCTTGGAAACGCACAAGCGGTTGCTGAATTTGCACATCTTAAGAATATTGGCGGGAAGCGTATGCGTAGTAAAAGTGTGCTGCCACCGGCAGAACCGGCTGTCCCGCGCCCACCATCGATTGACAAACCTGATATAGAATCATCTAGCCCAGCGCAGAACCTTGAACTCTACGATCCTCTGACTGACCCACAGCCGAAGACAGTTGGCACTTTGCGGGACTCATTGTTGGGTAATATAGGTACTGATAAAGAACCTGCTACTTCTGTGGCAAGGCCTACGGAACCAGTGTCGCCAAGCCGAGAACAGCGCGAGGAAATCAAAGCGTTTGAGCCACCCTCTCGGAGTATGGGTGCTGAAGCCCAAGAACAAAGCGAAGAGGTCAAGGCGCGTTCGATAGCTGATGAAATCGAAGAAATTCTTCAACTACGGCTGCGGGAACATCCAGAATATCGCTTCCGTGTGATGCATATCCGGCAGGCACCAGACGGCGGTGTCCGTGTCGAAGTGAATGGTCAGTTCTTTGAAGGCGTTGGCGAGGTCAGTGATGAAGGTGCGCGAGCGTTCATTCAATCTGTTATTCGTGAATGGGAAGCCCGCCAATGAGGAACACAAAGCTCATTCAGATGGCTAATAAGTTTTCTCCATTTGAACAATTATTCCGGGCCAGCCGCGCCAAGCGCCAAGTCACTGAAGATTTTTTGTATAAGGACAACGTTGTTGGTGTTGGTGTTGGCTTCAAGAATGCTCATAATAGCGAGACGATTACACCCAGTATTGTTGTTTCAGTCACGGAAAAGGTGCCGAAGAACAAACTTGACCGCAAACAGATAATCCCATCTGTAGTAGATGATGTCTATACCGATGTAATCGAAACAGGTTTCATTAAGGCCCAGATTGTTGACCGTGATGGGCGTGTACGCCCCATCGCACCGGGGATATCAATCGGGCACATCGACGCGACGGCGGGGACACTTGGGGCAATTGTTCGGCGTGGCAGCGAAGTGTTTGTACTGAGCAATAATCACGTCTTGGCTGAGCTGGATGACGCCAAACTAGGCGACCCAATCATTCAACCTGGCAGCACAGACGGCGGTAGTCTACAAGATAGGATTGGGACACTAGCAGGCTTTATTCCGATCACACTATATGATGAGCTACAAGCACCCCCTCCACGAGAAATACCAGGCTGGGTATTGACTTTGTTTAGAATATTTGGGATTGAAACCCTATCTACACCTTCACCGACATTGGGCTTAAACAACACAGTTGACGCTGCGATTGCACGCCTTGATGATGGGGCCTCTTACAGCGCGACTATTGTTGATTTGAACACTGTGCCACAGGGGATTCTGCCACCGTACTTGGGGATGCCTGTCGTCAAAAGCGGAAGAACAACCGGTGTAACAACAGCCCGAGTTATACAGATAGATGTGACAACGGACGTCAATTATGGCTCCCGTAAGGCTCGTTTTACTGACCAGATTATGACAACACCTTTTAGCCATCCGGGAGATTCTGGGTCACTGGTGTTAGATACGGAGCAAAATGCAGTCGGCCTATTGTTTGCTGGCTCGGAGAAGATCAGTGTCGTAACACCTATCCAGACAGTGCTAGGTGAGCTCAACCTAGAGCTAATCACAAGCAGAACGGTGGTTCATTCAAACTGAGTATGGGTGTGTTCCAGTAACTGTTCGAACGATAAAGGCACGAGGCTATAGCACAGCACATCCGCGAAGTGTGCTTCAAAGTGAGCGGCAGTTTCTTTCAGACTCGGCGGGTTGCCATCGACAAGTTCTCTGACAGAAGTCACGGTCTTGTCGTCAATACCACAGGGTACAATGCCGTCAAAAAAAGATAGATCAGTTGTGACATTTAACGCAATGCCGTGGCTGCTGACTCCCTTAGAACTGATCTTGATACCAATTGCAGCAATTTTAGCGAGGTCGTCAGCAGTTCCTACCCAAACGCCGGTCAAGCCTTCCTCACGCTGAGAGGTAATCTCATAATCTGCGACTGTGCGGATCAGAATCTCCTCTAGGTCACGAATGTATTGAATAAAGTCGGCTTTCATGCGGCCCTCACCTGTGTGCCGCTGCTTGAGGTGCAGAATCGGGTAGGCGACAAGCTGCCCAGGCCCATGATATGTAATATCGCCCCCGCGATCAATTGGTACATAAGCAATTTGTTGTGCGGCAAGCTGCTCTGCTGACAGCAGCAAGTTAGATGCATCCCCCGCACGTCCCAGCGTGTACGTGTGCGGATGTTCTACAATGAGGAGCGTATCATTGATTCGATCAGCACTGCGTTCACGCACAAGGCGTTTTTGGAGACGCCACGCTGTTTGATATTCGATAAAGCCTGTGTAGCTAACGTTACAAGTCTGGTACATAACTTTCTGAAGCGTATCTCTCGCTGCCGGTGCAACTATGGAGAGTCTATCGTTGTTGGGGTATTCTGCGCACCGATTGGCTGAATGCTGCTCATTCGGAATTGGTCATCAAAGCGGACGATAAACGTACCTTGCTCACTTTGAACGGTGATGGTGTCTACAGTGGTGTTGATTACTTGATACCGATGAGCGGGTCGGTCAAAGCCGAAATCCTGCGCTTGGCGCATTGCCGTATCATTCGATGTCAATGCGGCAGCTTGCTGCTGATCCTGCATTTGTAACCGCTCGATGAATTCAACGAGCGTGGCATAATTAGAAGGCACGGCACTGGCCCACAGCCATTCAGTATAGCTGGGGTAACTATCTGGCAAGGGTGAAAGTACGTATCCGAGCCGATCTCCCCCTCGGAGAATATCCCGCCGCCAAGTCAGTGTATACGAACGTGTGGGTCGCTCTTCAGATTCGTCAAAGATAGCTGGGGCTGTCCGTGATTGACCGGTCGTCGTCAAAGTTTGTAAATCTGCACTGACAGTGACTTGCCCATCCAATGCATTGAACCACCAACCAGGCAAATTATCACTGTACCATGTCGTTTGCCAGCGATTAGTATCTTCCGACCACACGACAAGTGCAAAGTGTGGTATGCGTCGATTATCGGCATCAATTGTCTCGTATTGCACACCGATTTCACCATCCGTCCATATTGCACTAAGATCATTGAGACCAATGGTGTGTTGACTGATTAAAAGCGGATCGCTGTTGGGGTCGCTGAGGACAAACAGATAAATACCAAGTGCATTAGGTAAGCCAACAATGGCAAGTTGGTCCCTACGGACGATGAAGGCTGGGTCATCAAAGATAAGATTGCCGCTAGAGAACGCAAGCTGTGTATAAATCTGCGCGGCTTCTGCGTCAGACAGAGCACGCACATCGGGAGCACGGAGCCAATCACCTGTGTGACGGAGGATTAATTGTTGGCGTTCAACGGGGTCGATCAATGCGTAGTCATTGACGATGTTGCGCTCAATATCTGCGAGGTCAACTTCGACTGGCGCTTCCGCTTCAAGTGGTGCTGAGCAGCCAACCACTAAGAAACAAAGACCCAGAAAGATAATTCTGCGAAACGAGTTGGTCACAACTTAAGCAATATTTTGAGTTTATCCATCAGTTCGCGGAAGCGAATTGGCTTAGTCAGGTAGTCATCACAGCCCACTTGCAACGCACGCTCACGGTCGCCTTTCATGGCATGGGCCGTTAGTGCGACGATGGTGATAGATGCTAATTCATCGATTGCTTTGATCTCTTGTGTTGCTGTCCATCCGTCTTTATCTGGAAGTGATAAATCCATGAGAATAAGGTCGGGTTTATGCGCTTTTGCCATTGCTACGGCTTCGTTGCCATCGTGGGCTTCAATCACATCAACCGGGATTGTTTTTATAATATCCAACATCAGCATACGATTATCTGCGTTATCTTCAACGAGTAATAGCTTAGGGCGTGTTTCTCGCATGGGTCAACCTGCTGCTTCAATAGTAGGAATGACAACGTGGAAGGAACTACCTTGCCCGGGTGTGCTCTCAACCCATATTTCGCCGTCCATCATATCAATTAGTTTCCGGCAGATAGCCAGCCCGAGGCCAGTCCCCTCATATTGACGCGTTGAGGAACCGTCAACCTGCCGAAATTCATCGAAGATGACTTGTAGGTTCTCCTCACTGATGCCAATACCTGTATCTGAAACCACAAAATGCACCACAGATGTTTGATCGTACATTTCAGGCTGTGCAGAGACAGTGATCGTGCCTTCTGAGGTAAATTTGACGGCGTTGGATATGAGATTGATCACAACCTGTCTCAAGCGCTGCCGGTCAACGTTGACAAGCGGTAAACTGTCGGCGAAATTCTTCACTAACGCCACATCCTTTTCTGCAATTTGCGGCTCAAAGGTAGCGCAAACCTCGTGGAGTTCAGTGGCAATATTTGTGTGCTCGATCTGGAAAGTCATGTGCCCTGCTTCGATCTTTGATAGGTCAAGCAGGTCATCAATTAAGGTTAATAGGTTGAGCGCATTATGCTTGACCTTACTTAAGCGATCTTCTTGGGTTTCGTTCAACGGGCCGTAAACGCCGAGCAAAATCGTATCTGTAAAGCCGATGATGCTGTTCATGGGTGTGCGGAGTTCATGGCTGACATTCGCTAGAAATTCGTTCTTTAAGCGATTCACCTCAGCGAGTTGACGCGCACGCTCCTCTAACATACCAAACAGGGACGCATTGTCGAGCGAAATCGCTATTTGACGACTAAGAATTTCAGCTAGATCGCGTTCGTTTTCTGTAAACTGTCTGGCGGTTTTGCTGTACATATTGAGTGCGCCAAAGAGAACATCACCACGAAGTAGAGGAATGGAAAAGACTATTTCAAATCCTTCAGTCTGTAGTAAGTGCGCGGGAGCAACAAGTGTTTCTGCTGGTGAAGTGATGACGGACGACAGGTTGTCACCAAATACGGCGCGCATTGCATCTGGCGTCAGTTGGCGGTTTTGAGTCAATGAGGCACTAAGGTTGGTTGTTGCCTGCACATGGTAAACCATCGTTTGGCGATCCTGCACGAGGATATCAGCAGCATCAATGCTGAAGACCGATACTATTTGCTGCACAACCACCTCAAGAAGTGTATTGACCTGGAGCTCAGCAGCAATTTTCTCGCTACTGCTTTGGATTTTTTCTAATAAGGCCCGGCGCCGTTGTTCCCGAGCGTAAAGTCGTGAGTTATCAATAGCCACGGAGACTTCACTGGCAATTGCCTCAAGCAGCGATTTATCCGCAGGTGAATATTCACGACTACTGCTGCTACTAAATACCTCAATTGCACCAAGCAGTGTATTCTGGCTAATCATAGAGGCCATCATCAGGCTGCCATAGCCTTGCTTCTCGAAATGGCTGCGCTCTGCTTCACTGAGGTCTTCGGCATCGGGTTCAAGCGTCACCACAGAGCCTATATTTAATGCTGCCCGGATAGACGGCATATCATCAAGTTGGAGAACGACGCTATGATCTATCGGTTGGTAACGACTGGTCGCAGCCTGCGTATGTAAGAGCCGGAGTGTATTTTCTTCTAACAAGTAGATATTACAGCGCACCGCACGGAGGGCGCGGTTTGTTTCTTCACTGACGGCGTCGAGCATGGCCTCTTGTTCTGCCCAACTGCTAGCAGCTTCGGCGACACGTCTAAGAATGGTTTCGCGTTGGAGCTGCCGACGGGTTTCTTCTTGCAGGCGTGCGCGCTCGATGGCAACAGCAGATTGATTCGCAAGCGTTTCGGCAAGGCGTACACTGGTAGTAGGAAACGAGTCTTCTCCGCGAGCCATCCAAATGATGTAGCCAACTGGTTTTGCACTGCCTGTGCTTAATGGGACGATGAGCATAAAGTCGTGCCGGAATAATGCGAGCAGAGCACCGTCAGCTTTGGCGTATTTCGTTGTTTGTTCTGGGCTAATGAGAATGGGTTGGCGCATGTATATCGAAGCCGACTGTGTATCAGTAATGTACGTTCGCAGTGCCTCGAGCGCTATCTCGGACATATCATCAAGACCATAGGACGCTTGAACATTCAAGTCTTCGCCATCTATACTGTAAAGCATCACGATGGTAGCATCAGCATTGATTGCATTTGCAACCTGATAAACGAGTGTCTCCGTTAAGCTTCGGATATCCAAAATGGAGTTGATGTCTTGCCCGATTTGATAAACGATGGACTGCTCTTGGAGGCGCTTTTGTAATTCTTGGTAGAGACGCGCGTTTTCAATAGCGATAGCGGCTTGCGATGCCAACGACTCCATAGCTTCACGGTCTATGCTATCGAAGAAAGCTGCTTCGCTGCTATAGAGTACTAGGGCGCCCAGTACACGCCCTTTGGATACAATTGGCACAGCAAGTTGAGACTTAACGTTAGGCAACTCTTGGGCGGCGACATAGTCTGGGTCGAGTTGGACATTGGCAACAATATAAGAACGTGCTGTGCGTACAGCGCGTCCGGATATACGTTGATCTGCTGGAAATGAACGCCCGCTCTCGGGCTGGTCACCATTAGCATCAATGCTGCCTTTAACGATTAAGTTGTCACCATCACGCAGCAGTAGTTGGATAATCTCGTAGCCCAACGTTTCTTGAATGCTGCTGACAATGCGATGGGCTAGCTCGTTGAAGTCAAGCAAGGTTGAGACCTCAGAGCTAATTTGATTGATTACATGGAGGAAGTTGGCACGTTTTTTCTCTTGCTTGTACAGGGCGACGTTGGCAAGTAAGGTGCCTATTTGACGACCAATTACTTTGATAAAGTTGGCATCGTGTTCAGTAAAAGGCGCTTGTTCTGTTCTAGCAACAAGTAGAACGCCATAAACCATTGATGCTGCCACTAAGGGCGCAACCATCAACTGTTGTAAGCCATTAGAGGTGGCGGCGAGTTCCTCGGACAACATCACTGCATCCGAGAGGTTGTCTTCGATGAAGATAGACCGCGAGCGATAGGTTGTAGCGATGACGCCTGAATCTTCGATAGATAAATTTGCTAAGCGAGATAAATCCTGACCATCGTGCTTTGTCATGCTTTGTAGTGAAAGCGTATTCGTAGCGGTATTGAACGTCCAAATAGCAGCTAGGTTTGCGTGGAAAAACTGCTCGATTTTCTGAAGAACATCTGCAAAAAAGACTGTGGTATCAACACCACTGCCCGTTTGCAGGGCAATATTACTGAGCATTTCGGCTTGTCGAAGACTTTGCGAGCGAAGCAGCTTGCCAGCTTTATGCCGTTTGGTTTTGATAGCATAGATTGACAATGCAAGTGGTTCTGCGAGCGATTGTGCGAGTGTAAGGTCACCTCCAGTGAAATGCGCTAATTGATGGCTCTCCAGATTAAGAACGCCTTGTGTCGTGCCATCAACAATCAATGGTACAGCTAATTCAGACTGAGTACTTGGATCGACCATGTGGTAGCGCAGATCTTGCGAGACATCATCAATGATGACAGCCTCTTGCTGATCGCAGACCCAAGAACAAACACTCAAGGCGTTTGGGAAGCTGTCAGGTATTTGGATACCGGTTGAGACAAGCGGAACCAATTTATTCTGCTGCAGCAGAACAATTGATGCGTGATCGAAGTCAATAAGATGACTTAATAACGATAGTGTCTGGTGTGCGACGTGCTCTAGTTCATCAGTGGTCGCAGCGATAGATGAACTTTCCATACGGTCACTCCATAAGCCGCCGTGGTGATGTGTACAACACCGTCAGTGTATATCAAAGAATCAATATTTACATTATTATAAACTACAGAAGTCATACATTTGAGGCGTTAGAGTTCGGGTGTTTAGTTGATGGTCGCATATTCTGCGTGTTGAACCGTCCCCCACTCTGATACGGGCCAATACGTCACCCAGGCTTTACCAATAATAAATTGGCGCTCGAGGACACCCCAACTACGAGAGTCGCTTGAGCTGGTGCGGTTGTCTCCCATGACCCAGTAACTGTTGGGGGGGATGATTAATTCGTAGAAGCCGGGTGTGGTGACATTAACATACGGCTCATTAAGCAACTCGCCATTAATTGAGACTGAGCCATTCTCAATATGGATTGTCTCACCAGGGAGACCAATAATCCGTTTGACGTAATCATCGCTGGTGTTGTTGGGATAGTCAAAGACAATAATATCCCCGCGTTGGGGTGTACTGAAGAAGCGATAAGTGAGCTTGTCTACAATGAGGAACTGCCCTGTGCTGAAGTTCGGCTCCATACTAACGCCTTCAACGACATAGCGAGCTGTGGCGAAGTTTACAATAAGCCAGATGACAACGGCAAGCAGCGCCGTTTCGACGATCTCCATAAAAATTGACAGCAATCGTTCTTCTTCATCTTGAACTTCAACAATAGCACCGGGGCCAAACTGGCCTCCTTCTATAATAGAAGGGATTGTGTGACCCTCATCGATGTTGGTTGATGTGGCAACGGATGATGATGGTTGATTTTGAGCGGGATATGCTTGATCCATGCGGGCATTATAGTGCAGGGAGGCGGGCTAGCCAACCTCCCCGTTTGCTTTTCCTATATCATGGCAATGTTTTTAGACGTTCCGTTAATGCTTGGTGCTCTGCTTGGAGGTCTAAGAGTTTGTCACGTTCTCGTTGTATAACCGCTTCTGGTGCGTTGTTCACGAAACCTTCATTAGCAAGTTGCTTCTCCGTCCGGGCGATGTAGTCGGCAATATCTGTTAATTCTCTCTCTAACCGAGCCCGTTCTGCTTCAAGGTCGATTAAACCCGCTAGTGGCATGTAAACAGTCACAGTGCCGACTGTGATGATCGCGGCTTGCTCCGGCCCTTCTGTGATCGTTTCAGCCACATTGAATGTGCTTTCATTGACCCGCGCTAAGCGGCTGAACAGAGCTGCTTGTTCTTTTAACATCGGGGCTTGTTGACCGCCGTCCACCATAACTTTAATCTCACGACTAGGTTCGACGTCATACTCAGCTCTGATGTTTCGGATGCCTCGGATGAGGTCAATAACCAATGTCATATCGGCCTCTGCTTGATCATCGAAAAAGTCGGTGTGTAGTTCAGGCCAAGTGGCGATGATCAGTGCTTCGCCGTCATGCGGAATATGCTGCCAGATTTCCTCCGTCACATAGGGAATGTAGGGATGAAGCAAACGCAGACAGTGATCCAAAACATAGTTAAGAATGTGCAGCGTTCGCATTCGGGCTGCGTCGTCTTCGCCGTACAGTGCTATCTTGCTGATTTCGATGTACCAGTCAGCATATTCGCCCCAGACAAAGTCATAGAGTTGGCGGCCTGCTTCACCGAAGAGATAGCTATCCATGAGGCGGTTAACATTCTCTAATAGGTGGTGGAAACGACTCAGAACCCACCGGTCTGCTAGCGTGAGATCGTCGTATTGAGGCATCCTAAGCGGGACTGCTGCATCCTTGATGTTGCTTTGCAGAAAGCGAGCGGCATTCCAGATTTTGTTGGCGAAGTTCCGGTTAGCCTCAATCCGCTGCAACGACAAGTTCATATCGTTGCCAGGTGATGAACCGGTTAGTAAGGTGAAGCGCAGCGAGTCTGTGCCGAACTGATCCATGACATCGATGGGATCGATCACATTGCCCATGGTCTTACTCATCTTCTGACTATTTTCATCCCGGACGAGACCATGCAGATAAATGGTGTGAAACGGCTCTTGTTCAGTCAGTGAAAGACTCATCATAGCCATGCGGGCCACCCAGAAGAACAGAATATCGTAGCCTGTCTCCATGACATGGGTTGGGAAGTAGCGCTTTAGATCCGGTGTTTCTTCGGGCCAACCGAGCGTGCTAAAGGGCCATAACCCGGAGCTAAACCAAGTATCAAGGACATCCGGGTCTTGCTCTAAATTGGTAGACTCACATTTGGTGCATGAGTCGGGGTCTTCGCGAGCAACGATCAATTCATCACAGTCTTGACAATACCATGCCGGGATGCGATGCCCCCACCATAATTGGCGGCTGATGCACCAGTCACGGATATTTTCTAGCCAGTGATCCCAGATTTTGACGAAACGCTCTGGAATGATCTGCATGCGGCCTTCATGGACGGAGTCAAGGGCCATGCGGGCAGGCCCTGCCATTTTGACGAACCATTGGGTACTGACCATTGGTTCAATGACTTCACCGCCACGCTGGGCAATGGGCACTGTATGTAGATAATCTTCTTCTTTGAGCACAAGCCCTTGTTCAGCCATGTCTGCCCAGAGTTTCTTGCGGGCTTCAAAGCGTTCTAAGCCAGCATAAGGGCCAGCTTCCTCGTTGAGTGTGGCATCTTTGTTCATTACACTGATAATCGGCAGGCCATGGCGCTGACCGATTTCATAGTCGTTTGGGTCGTGTCCAGGGGTGATCTTCAGAGCACCTGTACCAAACTCCATCTTGACATATTCATCCGCAATGACTGGAATCTCACGGCCTAAGATCGGAACAATCGCTGTTTTGCCGATGAACTGCTGATAGCGTTCGTCCTCTGGGTGGACGGCGACGGCGGTATCACCAAGGATGGTCTCTGGGCGTGTTGAAGCAACGGGGATGAACTCGTCAGTGTCTTTGAGTGGATATTTGAAGTGATAGAGCGTTCCGTTGCGCTCGACGTTCTCGACTTCAAGGTCGCTGACAGCGGTTTGCAGATTGGGTGACCAGTTGATCATGTAGGTGTCGCGGTAGATCAGGCCAGCTTCGTACCAGCGGACAAAGGCTTCCCGGACGGCTTTACTTAGACCGTCATCTAAGGTGAAGCGCTCGCGTTCCCAGTCGCAGGAGGCGCCTAGACGACGAAGCTGCTGCTGAATCCGACCGCCAAACTTTTCTTTCCATTCCCAAGTGCGGCGTAAAAATTCTTCACGCCCAACTTCTTGACGGGATGTACCCTCACTGATGAGCAGCTTTTCAACCTGTAGCTGAGTGGCAATACCCGCATGATCCGTACCGGGTACCCAGAGGGCGGCTTTACCCTGCATACGAGCCCGCCGGATCATGAGGTCTTCAAGGGCGACGAATAAAGCATGGCCTTGATGCAGCGCGCCCGTAACGTTGGGTGGCGGAATAGCAATGGTGAAAGCTTCTGCATCGTCGGGAGCAACCTCCGGCTTAAACCAGCCATTGGATTCCCACCATTCATAGAGACGGGTTTCCGTTATCGAGAAGTCATATGCCTTGGGCATCTCTTTAGTTGTGCGATCCATGATCTCCCCTAATTAATAACATTCGAATAAAGAGCTAAAAACAAAAAAATCCTCTCATCCCATCGAAAAGGGACGAGAGGCCAGTTGTCCTCACGCGGTACCACCCTGATTCCATGCATGACGCATGACACCTTTGACGCTGTATCGGGCGCACCCGCTCAAGCTTAGTAGTCAACCATGACGTTCGACTTGATGGCTCACAAGGGACGTTCCACAAGGTGTTTCATTTGGAGCTTCCAGCCAATGACTCCATTCTCTGATAATGGGACTCTTGTGTACTCTGCTTGATCACAGCCACATGATGTTTGATCGCTGTTAGTGTAGCAGTAGCACTGCCGACTTGCCACTTGTGTTTATCACTATTTCTGAGGAGTATGTCTCAAAGTTGAAACTAAAATCTAGCATTATTATAACAAACAGCGCCGGCGCCTTAACAAATATTGAGATATCGCCCTATAATGACACTACGTATTTAAGTCATTACACCTAAAGGAGTAACATCAATGTATGCTGTTAATTCAACTATCGAAGTTAATGGTTCTGTATTGAAAGCCTATGTCGATAATTTGCGGTCGGACATCTTTCTGCCAAGGCTGCAGGAGGCTGGATATCTTAACATTCATGAAGATGAATGGTACCAGTTGGAGCCTCTATTCAATATCCTGAGCGAGATTCAAGACAAAGAAGATTCGATGAGTGCTTTCGTTGCGTTGGGTATTGCCATCGCGAAAGAAAGTATCTTCCCACCTGAACTTGATACTCCTACGATTGAGCAAATCCTATTGGGATGGGACGATCATTATCAGTATAACCACCGCGGCGGCAGCATTGGCAACGTTGAGACAAAACAAATCGCTGACAGATGCTATCAGCTTGTACTCTCACCGGAGTACGTCTATCCAGCGGAGATCGCCTATGGTTTGGCACATGGCTTTTGCCGTCGGCTCATACCAAAAAACATGCATTGGACTGTTGCATTTGATGAAGAAAAGAGCCCATACACGGGCAGCGATGTCGTCATTATTAATGTAAAATGGGAGCCTAAATAAGTTGACAACAACAATAAAAACCGTCTTTGAGCATAACAACGGCTTTAAGAGTGTGATGGGTATGGCGAAAGCTAAGTCGTTTAGTTCAATGGGCTAGGCTCCTAAGTAGAAGCAATAGCATACAGCAAAACGCTCCCCCCTGATCGAGGGGCGTTTTGGTTTCTAGCGACGTCCCGTCAGTAGATAAGTTGTCATTTGCCCACGACCCCTAACCTCAAGTGAACCTCGTTCTGTGAAAGAGTAGGTGTTCCTCAGTGCGCTGAAAATGGCCTGCGTCACATGGATTGCGCTGGGGATGCCCTGCTGCTCCATGCGGCTAGCAATGTTAACTGTATCTCCCCAGAGATCATAGATGAATTTTTTGCTGCCGATGACACCAGCAACAACCGGCCCGCTGTTGATGCCAATGCGAAGTTGTAGGGGTGTACTGCCGCCAATGGTGTACTTGGCGATGGCTTGCTGCATGCCAAGCGCAATCTCAGCGACGGCTGCCGCATGGTTTTGTGATGGTTCTGGTAAGCCGCCAACGACCATGTATGAATCGCCGATAGTCTTAATCTTTTCAAGGTTATTTTGCTCAACCAGCCCGTCGAACTCGGTGAATATGTCATTAAGGGTGCCAACAAGCTGCGTTGGTGGAACATTCGAAGATAACTTGGTGAAATTGACGATATCAGCAAATAGGACTGTGGCATCGGAGAAACTGTCGGCGATGGTGGTTTCGTTTTCTTTGAGGCGCGCTGCAATTGGCTCTGGCAAGATGTTGAGCAGCAGTCTTTCAGAACGCTGCTGTTCAACCTGCAAGCGTGCGAGCAGTGCCCGTTCTTTATCTCGAAGGCGCTTTTTCTCCAGCGTTGCATTAACACGAGCAAGTAACAGTGTGGCATCAAATGGTTTAATTAAGTAGTCTTCTGCGCCCATTTTGATGCACTTGACAACACTTTTTATCTCTGGGACGGCGGTGATCATAATGACGGGGATATGCTTTAACCTGTCTGCATCCTTGATGGCTTTAAGCGTGTCGTAGCCATTCATCTTAGGCATCATAATATCTAACAGCACGAGGTCATAGCTTTGAGCCTTCAGTTTCTGGAGGCATTCCTCGCCGTTTTCGGCTGTATCTGTTTCGCAATTGATCAGTTTGAGAAAATCTGTCAGAAGTGCCCGGTTATCTTCAAGATCATCAACAATCAATACGCGGGGTTTCCCCATCATCATGTTTGACTCTAATGGTGGGAAGAGCAGAGGTGCATATTCAAGCGGTAAGTTTTTACCAGCCTCAAGCTGAGCAATGATGAACTTAACCTGACTGTCGTCTAATGATGATGTCGATGATGCCATAATCACGTTTTCCTAATTAACCTCAATATGCAGCTTATATTGTACTCAATGTTTGTAAAATCTAGATAGTAGAGAAGGGGTATGTTCTCTTGCCTAATATGCCTTGCGACGGGCTTTGGTGGGTGCTACACTGAGCATGTATTTTTATAGAACACCTGTGCAAAAACTCTATGACACAACAGGCTTTGTACCTTCGTTGGCGGCCTATGACATTTGAAGATGTGGTGGGTCAGCAGCATGTGACGTATACACTCCGGAACGCCTTGACAAGTGACCGGCTTGGGCATGCTTACTTGTTTGCAGGTCCTCGCGGTACAGGTAAGACTACGATGGCACGTCTATTAGGCAAAGCAGCTAATTGTCTACACAAAAACCCAGCGCAGCGACCTTGTAATGTATGCCAGCACTGCATGGCCATCAATGAAAATCGCTACCTTGATCTAATCGAAATCGATGCGGCGTCACATACTAGCGTTGACGATGTGCGTGAGCTGCGCGACCGGATCGCCTTTTCTCCGAACGAAGGCCAGTACAAGGTCTATATTGTAGATGAAGTGCATCGTTTTTCGGGCGCAGCCTTTGATGCGCTGCTTAAGACAATTGAGGAGCCGCCCGACCATGCCATTTTTATTCTGGCAACAACAGAAATCCATAAGGTGCCGCAGACGATTTTGTCACGCTGCCAACGTTTTGAGTTCCGGCGCATCCCGTTGGATGAGATGGTGGAGCGTCTACGATTAATTGCTACGGAAGAAGGGGTTGATGTTGAAACAGCGGCCCTTGAACTCGTGGCCCGACAGGCGACTGGTTCACTGAGAGATGCCGTTAGCCTGTTGGATCAACTAATTACTGACCCTGATGAGATGCTAACGCTTTCATACGCGCAGGCAATCCTCGGGAATGCTGCAAGCCAAGCGGTTACAGGCTTGACGGATGCCATTATCAGCGAAAATGCTCAAGATGGGCTGCTGCTGATCAACGCGGTGATGGATCAAGGAACGGATGGACGGCAGTTTGCCCGGCAGATGGTCGATTATTTGCGGTTAGTGATGTTGATACAAACGGGCGGCGGTCAGTTAGCAGAGACATACGCCTCACCAGAGGAAATTCAACTGGCGAGCCAACATGGAGCAGGCTTGAACCGGAAGGTGTTGCTAAAGACCATTGAGGCTTTCAACACGGCGGCAACAGATTTGAAGACTGGTTGGCAACCGCAGTTACCACTTGAAATTGCCTTTATGGAGGCACTTGATGCAATAGCGCAGCCGCATCAGGCAGGGGTGCCGCAGGCTGTCGTGCAGGCCGCGCCTCCAACGCAACAACATCCTCAGAAACCAACAGCCGCGCAAGGCTCACAAACTCCGCAACTAGCCCAAGAGGAAAACGTATCAGCATCACCAATAATTGAGGCCCAAATCGACTTCGGTAAACTGCGCGAGAAGTGGCAAAAGGTAATCAGTGTGACACGCCAGTACGATCCAATGGTTCAAGCGTTGTTAAATTCTGGGATGCCCTATGGGGTTGAAGGCAATGTGGTGATATTCCAGGTGCCAAGCGATTTTCTGCGTGATAAGATTGAGAAGAAGGATAATCGAGAGGTTATTGAACGGGTGTTGATGCATGTTTACGATCAAAGCCTGACGATACGCTGCCGGGTTGCTACGACGATACAGGCAGCCAGCCCCGATGTAAACCAAGCGCAGCCAGATGATTTGCTGGCAGAAGACGATCTGGCAGCATTTGCCGTCAATGAGCTTGGGGGTACTGTGAAACAAGTCAATGAACATACAAATGATCAGGAGTAATTATGGCCAAAGGAAGAAGCCGACGCGGTGGTGGTGGCATGGGTGGCGGAATGAACCCAGCCAATATGATGAAGCAAATTCAGCAGATGCAAGCTGAGATGCAGAAGGCCCAGCAAGAGCTGGAGAATGAAACGCTTGAGGTCAGTGCCGGTGGTGGCATGATTACAATTACTATCACTGGACACCAGCGCGTCCAAGCAATTGATGTGAAGCCGGAAGTTGTTGATCCAGAAGATGTAGAAATGCTGCAAGACCTGCTCGTTGCCGCCGTCAACCAAGCAATTGAGCAAAGCCAAGCTATGGCATCTGAGCGCCTTGAAGGGCTGACCGGCGGATTGGATATTCCAGGTCTTTAGCGTATGAGCAAAGCCATTCCTGCATCGGTTACCCGGTTGATCGATGAATTTTCGCGTTTGCCGGGTATTGGCCCTAAGACGGCGGCTCGGCTAACGTACTATTTACTGCGGACACCTGATGAGCAGGCGCTATCATTGGCGGATGCCGTGCGTCAACTGAAGGAGACAACCCAATTCTGCCAAATCTGTTATAACATTACCGAACAGAACCCGTGCCTGGTCTGTGCTGATAATGGGCGCGATCAAGGGTTGGTATGCGTTGTTGAAGAACCACTTGATGTAGTTGCAATTGAGCGAACGGGGACTTATCGTGGTGTGTACCATGTTCTGCATGGGGCCATTAACCCGATGGAAGGCATTGGCCCCGATGAAATCCGGCTGCGTGAGTTGGTACAGCGGGTATCGGGCAATGGCATACGTGAGATCATCATCGCGACGAACGTCAGCCTAGAAGGTGACGCGACGGCGATGTACATTCAACGGCAAATCAATGGTAAGGTGCGCTTGACTCGCCTCGCACGAGGATTGCCTGTCGGTGGCGATCTCGAATACGCTGACAGCGTGACGCTGTTGGGTGCGTTGGAGGGGCGTCAGGAGATGCGAGCTGAGTAGCAACGCTGTGGTCAAACACTAAGTATAACCACGAAAATATCACTGGGGCCTAGGCCTTAGCACCCAAGCTGTGAAGAAATAATTGGTAGTATTGGGACCTATTCCTATGCAGTGATGTGCAAAGCTATCAATTTCAATTTCCACCGGGCTATCACCCCTCTAAGACTACATGTGTCGGGTTCTTTAGTTACAACCTAGCAACTGTGATGAGGGTGTTTACCCTAAAGGGCAGTTATGCTAGCATGACATCAAATAAAAATACCCACATCACTAGGTTGGAAGGATAGATACAATGGCGACTGTCGTCAGCCTTGGCATACACATTTTAGACGTGCTGGGACGCCCCGTCTCGCGTATTCCTGACGGGCAAAACTTGGATATTCTAGAAGAGATTCGGATGACAGTCGCCGGGACGGCGGCTGGTACGAGTGTTGACCTCGCTAAGCTAGGTGCCAATGTGGTGGCTGTGGGTGCCATTGGAGAAGACCATCTTGGCAGCTTCATTATCAACACGATGCAAAGCTATGGTATCAACACAGATTACTTGGTACGGAAGTCTGGCGCTCAGACGTCTGCGTCAATGTTACCGATTAGGCCCAATGGGGAGCGCCCAGCGCTACATGTATTCGGGGCGAATGGTGAATTGACAATCGATGATGTTGACTTTGACATGATCAAAGAAGCGGACTACCTGCACCTTGGCGGCACCTATTTGATGGCGAAGCTAGACGGTGAACCTACAGCGGAAATCCTTAAGTTTGCACGTAAACATGGCACGGTTACAACCCTAGATATGATCGCATTGGATCGCCCTGATCTGTTGGAGGTGATTGAACCATGCTTACCATATATCGATTATTTTATGCCGGGATTAGACGAAGCCCGAATGATCTGTGGACGACAGGCGCGTGAGGATGTGATCGCGTTCTTCCTTGATAAGGGCGTCAAGTATACTGTGTTTAAGATGGGTGGCGATGGCAGCAGCATTGCTGGGCATGAGATTGAAGAGATCAGGTTGCCAGCGTATCAGGTGCCTGTGGTTGACTCAACGGGCTGTGGTGACGCCTACTGCGCGGGTTTTATCGTAGGCTTATCAAAAGGCTGGAGCTTAGAAGAGGCGGGGCGGCTGGGAACGGCAGCGTCAGCTTTAGTGATCACCGGTTTGGGATCTGACGCTGGGATCATTGATTACGACTCGACGATTACGTTTATGAATAGCGCAGAAACCCACCCTATCAACGATTGACGACTTCAACTTGAGCGATTATTAGTCGCTCACTGGGTAGGGTTGCCGGGCCAGATACGATTGGGATCGGCGCTAGGCTGGGCCATGACTCATACCAGCCAACAGAAAGCGGATACGTGCCTGCTGGTGTATCTTCGGGAATTTGAATGGCAAAGCCATCAGGAATCTGATCACCAGGGAGCCACTGTGTGGTTGGGTAAAGGCCTAGGCACGGTGACGCATCCCGTTGGGCGACCAGAGGGGCCTGCTCTGGCAGGCCCGTGCCGATGTGAGCAAAGGCGGTTAAGTCACGTGGGACTTGCTCTGTAGCGTGCCAGTATGTGGTGATCAGTAAGGTGTCGCCAGGGGCGACTTGGGGGCCTGTCCAATCGAAGCCGCGCAACATGATACCAGAGCCGAATTCTGCCTGTCGGGTAATCTGAGGTACTGGTGCGGTTGCGCCCTCAGGAATTGTGATGACAGTGCCTGTTGTCTGCCAGAGGTCAATGTTAGCGCGTTCGACCCTGTGCTGAGGGTATTCAGTTTGTATGGTGGTGAGTGTCTGCGGATCGCGTCCATCAACAATCAAGTAGGTGGTCTCGTCAGTGCGTTGATGTGGCAATGGTAGACATTGGCGCAGGTCAAACCAGCGCACGTCAGTACCGGGAAAGAGAAAATCAAAGGCGACGATGGGCGTTTGCATTTCTGGAATCGCGCCGACAAAAACTGGCTGTCGTGCTGCTCGTTCTATGAGAAGGTTAGCTGTTTCAACGGGCTCTGCCGTGAATTGCTCACGTAAGTTGGGTACCTTGGGCCAACGGTCAAAGAGAAGCCATGTATGGTATGCTGCGCTGCCCACGACCAAAAGACTGGACACACCGACAAATATCGCTTGCAAGCTGACCTTCCGCTTGGCGGCCCATGTGTAAAACTCTACCCAACCAAGTGCGACAAAGACAGCAGTTGGTGGTGCGATGCCGATCATACGACCGATGTTTGGGGCCCCTTCTGTGAGGAAGCTGGGTATGCACATCCAGGTTAGCCAGAAGAGAGAGAACCACGCAAAGACAGAGCGCCAGCGAGTAACTAGGGATGTACCTAGACCAGCTACGAAACCAGCCGCTTGGATCGGATCAAGTAGAGGGAGGCCAGGGATGCCATTTTTGGGATCGTAGCTACCTTCAATGAAGAATACTCGCGTGATCATGCGGAAGTTGTAGCGGTACATATCGTTGAGGGTTTCGAAGCGGGCACCCGGCCCGACACTGCTGACGATCTCGGCGCGAGCTGTGAACCATTCTGGGTTGTTGATAAAAAATAAGGAGAGCGGCAGGCTCATTAGGATACCGAGCACTGAAAAGACCACTCCCCCCTTGAGCATGTCTATACGCTGTGCCTGGTTTGCAGTAAGAAAACGTAGCAGGAAAAAAGTTAGCAGCAGGGGCAGCATAAAGCGCACATGCAGCCCATTGTATTGAACGCCACCTGCTACCAACCCGGCAACAATCCACCCACTCCATTGATGACGATTAATACCGCGGGCAAGTTGCCAGAGGACAAAAAGCGTCACTCCGGGGGCGACAGGGTTTTCCATACCAATGCGGGCAATCGTCGTGTAGAAGAGTGTGTAACTTAGCACCACCGCCGTCAATGCAGCAGTCCACTCAATGCGCGAGAGGCTCCATCTTAGTTGATTATCATGTTGAAGTAGATGTTTGATGGTGACGTAAGCTAACGGAACGCTGACAGTACCTACAAATGCCGGAACGATGCGTCCGCCAGCAGGTGTATCGAACCCGAATAGATGCGCTAACGCCGTCATATAGACCGGGCCAGAGTTAGCCCCACCGAAGTTCGTCTTGTAATGGGCGACTAGTTGACCTGTTTGGAGGATATCCCGCGCGCGCAGGCCATACCAGATTTCATCCCACCAAGCCGCGGGTGGCAGTGTGTCAAACTGGTGGATGCGGAGCAAAGCTGCTAATAGGGTTGCGGTAAACACAACCCATTGGGCAGCATGCCATGATTGCTTTGAATAGCTCATATGTCGTGACGGGGTGATGTTATTCTGAGTCTCCTTGAGGTGCGACTGCATAGACCCAACTCACAATCAAGACGGTTGATGGTAGATAATGCCTGTAAGACACAGCAAATAATGACATAGCGGTCCTACAAGCGGGTTCTTGATAGTTATTCTATTAGGTGAGAAGAGTATACTCGTATGTGGAAGCAATAACAGGCCCAGCATGCTGGGCCTGTTACCTCGGAGTTGTAGACTTATGCCTTTGCGGCAGCGGTCTTACCCTTCTTTTTACGCTTGCGAACTGCCTTTACGGCTGGCTTACTTAAACCAGCTACAGCATCTTTAAGACGCTTACCGGCGGAGAAGCGAATAACCGTCTTTGCGGGAATTTTGATTGCTTCGCCGGTGGCTGGGTTACGCCCCTTGCGAGCTTTGCGCTCGCTGGTGTTAAATGTGCCGAAACCAGTCAGTTGAACGCGGTTCCCTGAGGCTAGATTCTCATTGACAGTGGCAAGCATGGCATCGTATGCTTTTTCAAAGTCCACCTGGGTCATCCCTGCTTTTTCAGCGGCAACTTTTATGAATTCTCTTTTATACACAACGATCTCCTCACAACTAATGATTACTGTAGACCAGTATATAAGGGATCAAAGTAGTATTATATTGCGAAGTTCATTTAGATATTGTTGGCAACTCGTTTGACACTTGTTGCGTGTTTCTGGAAAGTAACGCCTCCCAATTTTTTGGAGGTTGAAAGTCATGGGGTCTTTAACGAGGGGAGGATATAATTAAGTTAGTCCACACAGTTCCAAGATCGCAGCACGAATCAAACAAATCGAACGACGTATAGGTAGTGGCGATTACATAGCACGTATACTGAGAGGCAAATAAAATGAAACGGTTTAAGCGATATATTGTAATTGCCATCGGATTATTTCTCGTGATGCCAGTGTCAATAGCGTTTGCACAAGACCCTGATGGTGAGGCATCAGATGATTTGTGCGCTGAAGTTATGACTGCCATTGAAGAAGGTGCGGCTGAAACCGGCGATCTATTGGATTGTCTGAGTTCAATTGAAGAAAGTGGTGTTCTTGAGGAAGTTCCTGAGCTGCCGCCAACTGAGAGTGAACCACCTCTTGTGGAGTTTGTTGAAGAGGACACTTTTCCGGACAGCATCCCAAACGTGCTGCCAGATGATGAAGAAACTGCCCGGAGTTTGGTGGTTGAAGTCATTTTGGCACCCATTACGATTGCACGCGGTGCCGCCAACCAAGCCGGTTGGAACAGCGCTTTTCTGGATGAAGTCGAGGGCTTGCTGTTATCTGGTAGGAGCCCAATCTGGAAGTTACGTGATGACATCTATTACAACACCGGGCAACGGTTAGACATTGGCCCTGTGATTGAAGGATTTGAGCGCGCATTTGGCGGTCTAATACCGGACTTACCCAACCTGACACAAGATGACATTGACTCTGTCAATGAGCAATACGCAGAGTAGCTCAGCTAAAGAATTAACTGGTAAGTCCATCAACCGATAGGCCTTGTTTTTCTTTGACGGCTAGTCATCTAATTTATCGATGATTGCCAGCATCACATGTTGATGCTGGTCAGCGATTTCTGGATCAGCAGCGAAACCGAAGCGTTCATCAAGTGTATACATTAGCTGCGTCAGTGATGCTTTAGTGGCAAGCTGTGGCTCTATAAAGTCACGAGTTTGCGTGTTATTCAGCATTCGTTCTGTGCGTGCATCAATGTCTGTTACTGATAGGTTCGGTTGACGTTTCAGCAAGAAGGCTCGATGTGTCGCGGTAAAACAGAAACGGAGTGCCTCGACCATCTCCTCTGGCTGAAGTGGGCCGCCAGCATATAATTGATAAACAGCATCATTTAGTTTTTCAACCGACATAGCCTCTGAACGCTTATTTTTTGTATCTGTCATAGGATAATCTCTTTCTTGCTTGCAACTATCTTATTGACGCAACAACCTTCTTTTTGTGTACGTTACAAAATTCTGATATTTCTACAGAGTAGATCACATTTGCATATGAGGAACTTCGAGCAAGGTAGCCGCGTTATAATACATTTGAAAATAGGTAAAAGATATTAATAGGAACCCATTGCGATGAAACAGGATCGTTTTGTACAGTATGCGTGGCTTGTGGTGGGCTATACCGTCTTTGTGATTGCCTTTGGCGCTTTAGTGCGGGCAACTGGTTCTGGTGCGGGCTGTGGCAGCCATTGGCCGACGTGTAATGGCAGCGTGCTGCCAGCCTTTGAACAAATGCAAACAATGATCGAGTTTGGGCACCGCATCACCAGTGCGTTGGCTGGCTTTTTGGTGATTGGTTTGGTGGTTTGGGCTTATCAGCGTCCATCAAATAAAGCGACAAAGACAGGGGCCATTCTCTCTCTCGTGTTTATTATTATCGAGGGGTTAATTGGTGCGGCGCTGGTGCGATTGGAACTGGTCGAAGATAACGCGTCTACACTGCGAGCTGTTGCGATTGCAGTTCACCTTGTAAATACACTAATTTTGCTTGGCGTCATGGGGCTAACCGCTTGGGCGGGAGCTAAACCCCTTGATCTACGTTTGAAGGCAGATACAAAGACTCTGATCGTGTTAGGCATAGGTATTATTGGGATGCTGGCTCTGAGTGCTATGGGTGCCGTTACGGCTTTGGGTGACACGTTGTTCCCAGCGGAATCGTTGGCTGAGGGCATTCGGGCAGACTTAGATCCAACGACTCATTTTCTTGTGCGCTTGAGGGTCATTCATCCGATGCTGGCTGTGCTAGTAAGTATCTATCTGATTACCGTGGTGCCCCCCCTAGCGCGTCAGTCAAAAAATCCACGCGCAGAACGGTTTAGTACCCAGTTGGTTATTTTAATTGGTGTTCAAATTGTCGTCGGTGTGGTGAATGTCATTTTGCTGGCTCCATTATGGATGCAAGTTGTGCATTTAGTTTTAGCAGACATCCTTTGGTTAACGCTGATTGCGGTCGTTGGTGAAACCGCAATCGCTGAAACAGAGACATCAGGCGCTTTTGTGCAAAACCCAGTCTACGCTGGAACCGACTAAACAGAAAGGGGCATGCTGGTGTAGTTAGCATGCCTTTTTTATCTAGAGCATATTATGTCGTCTAACAAGACGCGAGTACATCTTGTGGCTCGTTCATTGGTTGCTCCAGCACGACTGCTATCTTTTCACGAAGATCGGCGACTTTCATGTGGGACTTGTGAAACACAGCAGCAATTCCTTCATTGCGCAGCATCTGCTGTGAGTTAATCGCTGATAAGACAATAACTGGAATGTTTGACAGGTTAGGGAGTGCACGTAGACGTGCTAGAAACTGCAAGCCGTTCATCTCCGGCATCATAATATCCAAAATTATCAGGTCCGGTTTACGGTGCTGTGCTTTTTGTAACCCAACCTGACCATTTGGGGCTATATCAATGTCGTGTCCCATATATCTACAAATGTCGGCAAGAATTTCACGGGTATCAGTATCATCATCGATTATAAGAAGGTGGCCCATATGTTGTCCCAGAAAAAAACCCCAAAAGAGAGTAAACGTTAGAGTTAATTATAAGTTAAAGCTTAACTCTATTTCGATGAGTATCATGAATTTTTGTGAAGATAACATGAAAAGGCCGCTCTAACAGCAGCCTTTTAGATTATTCATTTGCAAGGAATTGACAATACTGCGCTACATAAGGCCGGACATGATATTTTCGAGTGCAGCTTGCGATGGACGTAGTTTTTCATCCGGAAGGTAGGCGAGCGCATCATCGACCATGTTGAGCGTTTCGGTAAACGGAATTTGCTTTGGTTCGTAGTAGATTAGACCAGTTACTAAGCGTGGCGCAGTTGGGTCACTGTTGGCATCTTCTAATAAGCGGAGCGCCTCAGCCCGGTCTGTCGGGTCGTAATCATCAGAGACCTTTGAGAGAATGATCTGTGAACCGTCGTGGAGTTCGACGATCTCGTCGGTGCCTGCTTCATATTCAACTTCAATTTCATCGAATTCAGGGACGAATGTCAAATCGTGAAGTGAAATTTGGTTGGCCTTGCCATAGCCGTAGCTTTTACTAGCTGAGTCATCATTATTGAAGGTAACACATGGACTGATAATATCGACAATGGCAATACCATTATGTGCCATTGCTGCTTTGAGGATTTCACGAACTTGCTTTGCATCACCCGCGAACGACCGAGCAACAAATGTAGCACCTGAAGCCATTGCTTCGAGGCAGATATCAATCGGCCCGAAAGGATTGTAACCCGCGTATTTGAGTTCTTGACCTTCGTCAGCCGTTGCCGAGAATTGCCCTTTAGTCAGGCCGTAGACACCATTATTTTCCACGATGTACACAAGCGGCACATTGCGGCGGATGGCATGCTTGAACTGGCCCATGCCAATACTTGCGCTGTCGCCATCACCACTGACGCCGATTGCCAGCAGGTGTTTATTTGCCACTATCGCGCCTGTTCCGACGGACGGCATGCGCCCGTGAAGTGCGTTAAATCCGTGGGATTGACCCAGAAAATATGCTGGCGACTTACTAGAACAACCAATGCCACTTAACTTAATAACTTGGTTCTGGTTGAGCTTGAGTTCGTATGCGACGGCAACAATCTGGTTTGAAATTGAATTGTGACCACAGCCCTTGCACAGCGTGGTCTCACGACCCTTATAATCCTTGCGATCAACTGAGCCTTCTTGAATTTGTAGTAATGCCATTATTTGTTTCCTTCCTGCTCTAAGATGGAGTCTTTCACCCACACACCCGTCAGTGGTAGGCCATCGCAAAAGGAGAGTGATTTGACGGAGCCGGCAAGTTCTGGGTATTCCATCTGAATGATTTTAGCCATCTGACCATCATAGTTATTTTCAATAACGTATACATAATCATTTGCTTCAATAAAGTCACGGACGGTATGAGCTAACGGCAACGCACGAAGACGCATGTAGTTCACTACTACATCATGGGCCTTGAGCATGTCCCGACCTTCCTCAATGGCTGGGTCATTAGTACCATAGCTGATGATGCCAAAGGTAGCGTTAGCGGCGTTATCAACAATGGGTTGTGGTACTAACCCACGCGCGGTTTCGTGCTTGCGGGCGAGCCGGTCGAGGTTGGCGATCCAATGTTCGGGCTTTTCGGAATATACTGCGTACTCGTCTTTACCTGTACCACGTGTAAAGAAGGCGGCGTTCGGATGATCTGTACCGGGTAATGTGCGATATGACACACCATCACCGTCTGTGTCGCGGTAGCGGGCGAAATCACCAATGCGGTCAAGGTCATCAGCGTCAAGCACTTTACCGCGCTCAATGGGTTCGGTCGGGTACTCAAATGGGTCACTCATCCAGAGGTTCATACCCAGGTCGAGGTCGCTCAGTACAAAAATCAAGGTTTGCAACTGGTCAGCGAGGTTTGGTGCGCGCCAACCGAATTCAAAACATTCAGCGATTGTGCCCGGTAGCAAAACCACATGCTTTGAGTCACCGTGACCCAAGAAATATGCTGCCATAACATCACCTTGCGAGACACGGGTTGGCAACCCAGTGCTTGGCCCCATCCGCTGGACATCCCAGATAATGGCTGGTACCTCGGCTAGATATGCCATACCGGCAAATTCAGACATTAAAGAAATGCCTGGCCCTGAGGTTGCGGTCATCGAGCGAGCCCCAGCCCAGCTAGCGCCTATCACCATGCCAATTGCAGCTAGCTCATCTTCCGCTTGAATAATGGCATAGGTTGCTTTGCCATCTTCATCATGACGCAGTTGCTTCATATAAGTGCGGGCGGCATCAGCGATGCTCGTGGATGGTGTGATTGGATACCATGAAATCAGGTTGATACCACCAAAGACGGAGCCAAGGGCAGCGGCAGCATTGCCATCTAAGATAATGAGACCGTCGTTTTCCTGCATCGGCTCAACTTTATACTTTGATTTTTCTGGATATTTTTTAACAGCCCAATCGTAAGCGTCATGAATGACATCCATATTAATCTTAATCAGCTTCTCGCGTCCACCAAAGTGGTGGCTGAGGGCAGCTTCTACCTGTGTTAGGTCGAGGTCGATTAGATGAGCCAGCACACCGACATACACCATATTGGCGACATAATCACGTTGCTTAGCTTTGACAGGGGCCTTCTTGGCGACTTCAAGCGGCATCTGATAGTAAGTTAAATCATCGCGATCAGTCTTAATGCCCCAATTTTCTGGATAGAGTATAATGCCCCCTGAGGGTGCGTCTGCGATGTCCTCAGCTTGGGTACGCATGTTCATCAAAATGGAAATTTCATTTTGATGACGACGTGCAGTATAACCATCTTTGCTTAGGCGAATAGTAAACCAAGTTGGTAACCCCTGAATATTAGACGGGAAGATGTTCTTTCCGTTAACTGGAATACCCATCCAAAATAAGGCCCGCATAATTGCTGTGTTTGACGTTAAGCTCCCTGTGCCGTTAGCTGTTGCTATGCGGATTTGGAAGTCATTAACGATACGTTGCTGCTGATCTAAACTAGACTTCAGATCAACGTCTGTTATAGCCATATACAATTAACTCCTGGCAGTGTAAAACGGGAAAGCATTTGCTTAAAGAGAGGCTTGTTATGCACTTGATGTGCCTGTGTTACTTAAGTCAGTTTCTCATTTTCTTCGCGGTACTTTAACGAGTATCACGCGCTTTTGCCATAGATGAATGTCGGTCGCGTTTTTGTCGCGGTGGGCTCAAATGCTATTGAGTGCAAAAAAACTTATGAGAGTATTTTAACACATGTGTTCGAACTTTCTTGTACAATCGATGATGAGTTTTTTAGGGGAGACGAACATGAAATACATAATTATTGGTAATAGTATCGCAGCCCTAAAAGCATGTGATGCAATCCGGGTGAATGATGAAAATGGTGATATTTTATTGTGTCCGCAGGATGCAGCGTTTGGTGGAACATACGACCATCAGCGCATTGATGAGATAGTCGATGGAACCACTGAGAATATCTTTGTTGCTACACGCGAGGAGTTCGCCAACACTGGTGTCACGATCTATGATGTACGCGTTATTCAGTTAGACGTCGACCAGCGTCGCGTCGTGTTTGCTAACGGACAAGCCTTAGAGTTTGACCGCTTATTACTGGCAATGGATGCTATCCCTCAGAAGCCGGACATTCCGGGTGTTGAATTGAACGGCGTTCAGACATTTTGGAGCTTGAACGATGCGCAAACACTCCGCACACAATTGACTACTTTAAGGCAAAATAAGGCTGTGGTTCTGAGCAACGGCATTGACATTCCAGAGGGTGACGGCACCTTGGGCTTAGCTGCGACTCGAGCGTTGCGACGAGCGGGTGTCGCTGTGACTTTTATTACTTCTCAGGCAGAAGTTGGTGTGCCACTGCTTGACTCAGTGCATTCAGAACTTTTGGCACAACGCTTGTTGAACGATGGGGTTGACGTTCTATGTGGCGTTGAGGTTAAAGAAATGATTGGCGACTCGGATGGAAGGCTCGAGCAACTGGTGCTTGAAGATGGTGAAACACGCGAGGCATCTGTTGCGTTAATCACGATGGGTGTTCGCGCTGACCTGTCCCTACTCCAGTCAGAAAAATTTGAGATAGGTCGAGGTGTGGCAGTCAATGCGATTTTGGAGACAAACCAACCCGGTGTTTTCGCTGCCGGATATGTCTCCGAGCAAAATGGGTATGTGGTACGGACTCAAGAACAAGTTGCTGAACAAGGCACAATCGCCGGTATGAACATGACGGGTGCTGCTCACCCATATTCAGCACAGCACAGCGACTTGTATACAAGCATGGAGGATGTTGCGTTTCCGTTGTATGGTTGAATTTAGTAGTTTTGTGAGCAACATATTAATTAGCTAGATAAACAACTACACGAAAATAAGTTTCGCAAATAACAAAACAATGCTCATCAAAGTTTTGGCATTGTTTTGTTATTTAGAATTCAATGCCTTTTTGAGCTTGTATGCCTTGATCATACGGATGCTTAATTTTGTTGATCTCGCTAACGAGGTCTGCGTATTCAATCAAAGCATCCGGTGCGTATCTACCAGTGATGATCAGATTAGTTTTCTCTGGTTTATTAGCCTTGAGCCAATCGATGATGTCTTGAGTCTTGAGCCAGCCGAAGTGCATCGGATATGTGAACTCATCCAGAATAACAAGATCGTAATTATCGCTGGCTATTTTCTCTTGGGCCATTTGCCAGCCGTGGGCAGCTTTGGCGGTCGATTCGTCCATATCTCGTGATGTCCAGGTAAAGCCGTCGCCTGTTTTCAGCCACTCGATTCGTTCTAATTGCGCTGCTGCTTTGACTTCACCCCAACGACCCCCTTCATGCTTAAGAAATTGAATCACACAGATGTTCCAACCTTGGCCCCATGCGCGGAACATTAAGCCGAGGGCAGCAGTCGTCTTGCCTTTGCCCTCACCTGTGTTGATGATCACGAGACCTTTTTTTACCGTTTTACCGGGCTTTGCCATATGCTTATTCTCCGTCTGTATACCTGTGAATGATTTGGTGTAACTGTTGGGCACCTTTGAGAAGTGAGGGCCCTACTTGTAGTAAGTAATCTGACGTGATTTCATAGACTTGATCATTAAGCACGGCGGGAAGTGCTGAAAACGCCGGACGTTGCCTAATTGTGTCCAAATCGGCTGGTTTGCCACACCAGGACGCTACAATAATATCTGGCTGCCGAGTCGCAACATCTTGAAACGAGATAATCCGGTTTTTGGCTAGCGGTTGTTGTTTGCGGTCGGCAAAGATATCTTGACCACCGACCACTTCAATTAAATCACTAACCCACCCGATACCAGTGATTGGCGGATCATGCCATTCTTCAAAGTAGACACGGGGGGGAACTAACGGCGAAATTGTGGTGATATCGTCAAGGTTGCGCTTTAGCTCAGCAACAACCTCTTGAGCACGGGCTTGCCGCCCGATGATACCGCCTATCCACAAGATGCTGCGCCAAACATCTACAAGAGAATGTGGGTTTAGAGCCAACACCGGAATGCCCTCACTGATTAAGCTGGCAGCAAACTGTGCTTGAATATCACTGATTGTAATGACGAGGTCCGGGTTTAGTTTTAGCACACGTTGGACATCAGGCGTGCTGAAGCCACCGATCCGTGGGAGGTTAAGAGCTGCTGTTGGTTGCTTGGTAAAGCTACTGACGCCTATAATGCAGTCAAAGGCACCGAGTGCAGCTAATATTTCTGGGGCTTCTGCTGCAGCACAGACAATACGCTGAGGGTAATGATTATGCACTCAACAGCCCCGTTTGAGCAGCATGGTTGGCTAGAGCTACCACGCGTTTGAGTTCTTTTGGGTTGTTCAGTAAACCAAGACCTGCGAAGCGCACAGAATGACCCGCGATAATTGCAGCAAAACGAGCAGCCGCTAGAGGATCATTGTGCTCACTGAAATGCGTAAAAAAGGCTGCTGCAAACACATCACCTGCGCCGGTAGGTTCAACTTCTTCAACACGGATCGCATCAACATGGGAAGGTGCGCCTTGCACAAAAACGGTACAGCCTATCTCACCACGGGTTACAACGAGCACTTCGGATTGACTGGCATAGTCTATTGCGAGATGTTCGTTGTGGTCTATGTCTTCGATACTCATGACGACCGCATTTGCGCTGATAAATGCTGCACCGTCATCAAGCATGGGCCGATGGGTAACGATGCCGTCCGCGTCCCATGCGCGCATCCAGCCTTGCGGTGTGATGCCGACAAATACGTCAGGGAATTGACTGGCGATATCGAGGTCGATCTCATTGGTTAGCGGCCCAACGTGTAATATCCGGGGTGTGCTGTGTTCAACAAGTGTTTGAATATAGGGTAATGGTAGATCATATGCGCGAGATGAAAGAATCTGTAGGCGTCCGTCTGCACGATAGATATTCTCGAAGGTTGATGTGAATGGCGCTGGAAGTGCTTCAAGTTGTAGGTCTGCAATAGGCTCCAAGAGAGGGTGCATATCCTCAGAGATGCTGGTAACAATACCGGCTTGTAACCCTAGTGCCGAAGCCGTAAGGGCCGCAAACGATACGGTGCCACCGAGGCGAGGCCCTGTGGGTGTGAGGTCTTTGGTGATGTGGCCTACGGCAAGATAATCAAGCGGATGCACAATGAATGTCCTTTGCACTAGAACAAAAAGGGTGCTCTTGGCACCTCTGACATTACACAGGGCGAATAGTAACCTTGCGCTTTTTGCCAGAACCGACGCTTTCAGTCTCTACGGTATTATCGTTACGCAGTGCAATATGAATAATGCGCCGCTCGTTTGCAGGCATTGGTTCTAGTGAAACAGTGCGATTCATACGACGAGCCTGTGCAGCCATACGCTCGGCAAGACGGTAGAGAGACTGTTCCCGACGAGCCTTATACCCTTCGACGTCAACGACAAAATTAGCATGGGACTTTGTCTCACGGCTGACAATCAACCGAGTAATGTATTGGAGTGCCTCAAGCGTCTCTCCCTTACGTCCGATTAACTGCCCCATATCTGATCCGCGAATATCCAATACCCAAGGTGAGTCATCACCTGGTTCGGCTGAATCCTGCTTGCCTACGTGGATAGTGGCATCATCGATCATCATATAATCAAGGAGAGTTTGGAGTGTATCGGATGCGACGTCAAGTTCGCCTTCGGGGTCACTTTGCTCACGTTGTTGCTTGGGGATGGTTTGTGGTGCAGGCATCCGAAGTGGTGTCAGGCGTACTTGCGCTGGAATAGGATCGGTGCCAAACATACCCGGGTTGCCTTCATTGATAATCTCAATGATGACATCCGAACGGTTGAGGCCAAGTTCAGAGAGGCCATTCTGAATAGCCTCATCGACTGTGTCACCGTTTGCGTCAAGGTAACGTAAACCGTCGCTATTATCCATGATAGTTTATTCTCCGGGGTTATAATTTGGCTGAGATAGTGAGGTAGCCATAGGCCTGCCTCACTACCATTTTACTTGCGTTTCTTGCGGGCGGAACTGCGACGGCGCTCTGCAGCTGTGGCGCGCTCTGATGCAGCTGCACGCCTATTATTACCTGAGGTGCTCCCTGATGCGGGCGACGTTTCAGGGAGGCCAAGGAAGCCAGATATGGTAAAGGGGCTTCCGTCAGCAGTTCCCAACAAGTTTTTGACACTTGCTTTACCCATAAATGAATATTGAACAATACCAACGATGTTAGACACGATCCAGTAGACTGACAGACCAGACGGCAGAATCGCCGAATAGAAGCCCGGCAGGAAGACTCCCATTAACTGCATGGAGCGCGTCATGCCGGCCGTGTTTGGATCAGTCGGTGGTGGTGTGATCAACTTCTGTTGGAGGAAGCTGGTGATTACCACGAGGACAGTCAGGACATAGAGCGGGTCTGGACGGGATAAGTCCAGCCAAGCTATCTGACTGTTGATTGGTATCAACGCTGCGATGTTGGGCAGAAAATCTGGCGTGGACACGTACAAACGCTGTGATAATTGAATAAGTTCAAGTGGTGCACTAGCAAGGGAGAAGCGCAGGGCTTGATACATCCCGATGAGCAGCGGGAACTGAATAATTGTCGGAAGACAGCCACCTAGAGGGCTGACGCCAGCTTCCTTATAAAGCCCCATAATTTCCTGCTGCTGCTTTTGGGGATCATCTTTGTACTTGTCACGCAGTTTTTGTATCTGCGGTTGAAGTTCCTGCATTGCAGCAGATGATTTTTGCTGCTGAAATGTGAGCGGCCAAACAATCAACCTGATGAGGATGGTCAGGACGACGATAGCCAGAAAATAATTATTACCCAACAGGCCATAAAGCCACAGCAGGGCATTAACCATTGGGTCAACAATTAGTAGATTCCACATAAGGTGACTGCTTCTTTCTCAGTACGCGTAAGTTACTGTATACCGAAATCCCATGCTTCAGTCAACGTATCTTGCGTGTAAGCGTAGATAATAGACGTTCCGGCTGTGTGTGAGCCAATCAATAGAAGATCGCCATAAGGAATGGCGGACGCAAAGATTGGGATAGGACGTGTTTGTTCGCCTGTTACAAGGAACAGGAAGCGCGTCTCGAAGGTTGCTTCAATCTCGATTGGTCTAATGGTTTCTTCGCCAGTCTCCAAGTCAAATACGTAGAGATTAGCATCTTCCAAGTTGGCCTCAGATGAATCGGTCGTTACATAGACAACGCGTTGACCATTTTGGGTATCAATTGTTGGCTCTCCAACGACAGGCCCTGGTGCATCAAATGTCCATACTGGTTCGCCGTTTTCAGCGTTGAGGACAAAGACGTGACCGTCGAGGTCAGCGCCGACCAGTAAGCCTGTTTCTGGCTCAATGGTTGGACTACTCCATACCCAGTTGGTCGTGTCATACGACCAGAGCAATTCGCGGCTTTCAATATCTAGCGCATATAGACGATTATTGAGACTGCCGAAATAAAGTACGCCATCGAATAGTGTTGGTGTACCGACCATACCGCCGAGGACCTCTTCATCTTCGGGGAAGCTCCACTGTGTTTCACCCGTGTCCGCACTGATTGCGTACATTTTGCGATCTAGTGAATTGACATAGAGCGTTTCGCCGTCCTCGCTGACGATGGGCCTAGCCCAGATTGACTGCGTTGCGACCTGTTCGTCCCAAAGGATAGTGCCGTCGTCAATGTTAAGGGCGTAGACTCTGCCCTCTTGAGTAGCGGCATAAACGATATCACCCACTATAACAGCACCACCAATGGCACGTTGGCGACCCGTTTCAACTGACCAAATAAGATCGCCACTGACGCGATCAATGCCGTAAAGGACATTTTCATAGTCGGCAACAACGATAATTTCCTCACCCACAGCAGGTGGAGCAAAGAAACGAATGTTGTTGTTTGGTTCAACTGGAAAAGACCAGAGTGCCCGGCGACCTTCTTCATCTGGGTCAAGTGCGTGCACCTGGTTTTGAAAGGCCACATAGATCGTATCTTGTGTGGTGGTAACACCGGGCCAACTCGACCCAGCGTAGAGGGCTGTGGCTTGCGCACAGCCGGATAAGAATACGGTGCTGGCAAGTGCTAGTACTATAACAAGCCAGGGCCAATGTTGAGATTTCTTCATCGAAGATTGTACTCCTCAGGCACGGGGTCGTACCCGCCTGGATTAAATGGATGGCAGCGCCCTATTCGGCGCGCTGTCAGGATGAAACCTTTAAAGAAACCATGCTTCTTGAACGCTTCATAACCATAGTGTGAACAGGTCGGTTGAAAACGACAGGATGATGGCAAAATGGGCGAAATTGTAAATTGATAAATCCGGATAAGCCCCATAGCAATAAATTTCATGATTATTGTTCCAATACACTCGCCTGAGATAACACACTTAACAATAGAAACTCAAGCTCAGAAAAAGACAAGCTAGCTATTTTGGGATAACCGATAACGACGACATCAAAACCTGAATGTAGTTGGTGTAACTGTTGATAAATGATTCGCCGTAAACGTCGTTTAACTGTGTTCCGAGCGACGGCATTACCAACTTTTTTGGGAATGATGAATCCAAAGCGGCTTTGCTCTGAATTGTTTTGCACAACGCTGACCATCATTGGCCCTTTGCGCCAACGCTTACCATTCTGTTTGACAGTTTGAAAATCGGCTGGTTTTCGCAGCCGATTTTCCTTCGGTAGCATCAATTAGTGCTTCCAGTTAATACGCTTACTGTGATTGTGCTTCACGGCTAGTTGATGACGACCGCGTTGACGACGTCGCTTCAGTACCTTACGGCCGCCCTTTGTCTTTTTGCGGGCACGGAAGCCATGGGTACGGGCGCGCTTGCGTTTCTTTGGTTGATAGGTACGCTTTGGCATCGTTTTGACCTTTCTCTCGCATTAGTTTCACGCTGTAACTGATGCTGTCCACTTTGTGGGCATACACAAGAGACGCCCCGAATAACATGCGGGGCGATGACAGACCAGACTTTAGCTTAATTTAGCCTAAAGATTATAGCGCGGGCATCTGCCTCCAGCAAAGGTTACCTATAGAATTATATGTTGTAAATAGCAGCTGGTCGTAGTTGTTTACGCGATTCTATGGATACATTCTTACTCACTTACATAGATAAGACAATATTGTTGTGTTGATACAACACTTGTTGTATACTGTCTACGAATAAGAATTTTAATTGTTGTATTGAGTCAACATGTTGTTGAGTCCATATTAGACATTACAGAAAAGAGATGGCCTGATGGGTATGAGAGTATCTTGCATTCAAGATAATTTAGCGTATGGGTTAAGTATTGTTAGCCGTGCAGTGGCAGCCCGCAGCACATTGCCGATTCTCTCTAATATATTGATCGCTACGGATAACGGTCGGCTACGGTTGGCAGCAACCAACCGTGAAATGGGCATTACCTGTTGGATTGGCGCATCAATCGAAGAGGATGGTGAACTGACTGTGCCCTCGCGTACACTGACGGATTTGGTCGGAACGCTACTGCGTGAGCAGCGCGTTGATTTAGAAGTGGATGTCCGTGGAAACACCTTACATTTGACGTCTGGCCCAACACAAGCACACATCAAGGGTTTGGATGGCAATGACTTTCCTATTACACCTGAGGCTGCTGAAAATGACCTAGTCATCCAGATACCAGCCGGTGAGCTCAAAGAGACAATAGAAATGGTGGCCTTAGCCGCAGCCAATGACGATACTCGCCCAGTGCTGACTGGTGTGTCCGTCAGTTATGCAGAGGGTCTATTAACGCTGGCTGCCGCTGATGGTTTTCGACTGTCTGTGCGGAGTATTGAGATTGAAAATGGGGTTGGCGACACTTTTTCGTTAATTGTTCCGGCTAAGGTGCTGCGAGAATTACAGCGGATCGTATCTGATGATGACGACTTGGTGACGATGATTATCTCGCGGGAACAATCACAAGCTTGGTTTCATCTGAACAGCATTGAGTTGTTTACGCAAACAATTGACGGAACATTCCCAGACTATAATCAGATTATCCCAAATGAGATCACGACAGAGACGGTTTTGGATGTCCCTGATTTGCTCAGGGCTTGTAAGCGAGCGGATATTTTCGCCCGCGAGGCCAACCATCTGGTGAAATTTACTATTCAGCCAGAAGATGGCATGACGGGTGTGGTGCGCGTTAGTGCTACATCCGCTGAAACCGGTGAAAACGAAGGGACTTTGATAGCATCGATCACGGGTGATGAGATGGAGATCGCCTTCAACGTGCGGTATTTAATGGAAATACTGAGCGTACTGAATGTTAACCAAGTATTTCTAGGGACATCACGCTCAGATAAGCCTGGGTTGCTAAAAGTGGTAGGTGATCAATCATTTACACATGTTGTAATGCCGATGCACCTTGGACGGTAACAGCACCACGAAAGCATCATGTAGTATTATGTAAGCGTCACAGAGATGTGGCGCTTTTGCTTTAAGCGCCATCGTAATGGTGTATTCTTAACAGATATTGCTTAGGATTAAAGCACTTGATTTGATACATCCTACAGGAGGACGCTGCATGAATGACATCATACGGGATGCGAAGCTCGGAGATTATCAAGCCGCAGTTGACGCAGCACTGTTAGAAATGGACGAAGAGCAGATTGTTAAGCGTATTTGGGAGCTTGACTACACGGTTTGGGATAACGAACCTGATGAAATTACAAATCGATTAGGTTGGCTAACCGTAATCGATGACATTCGTAGTCAATTAGGTGCAGTTGATGATTTAGTTAAAAATGTTCGAATAAAAGGCTACACGAATACACTTGTATTGGGGATGGGTGGTTCCAGCCTAGCACCAGAAATATTCGCCACGATCTGGTCGAGTAACGATATGACTGTCGAAGTGTTGGACAGCACCGACGCAGATGTGGTCGCGGCCTACCGTGACAAGCTAGATTTCAGCAAGACGTTGTTTATTGTCGCAACGAAATCTGGTGGCACTGTGGAGACTTTGTCGTTTTTCAAGTATTTCTATAATCAAACGGCAGACGCAGTTGGTGCGGAAAATGCAGGCGAGCATTTTGTTGCCATCACCGACCCAGGTTCGAAGTTAGTTGCGTTAGCGGAAAAGTATAACTTCCGAGCGACGTTCATTAATGATCCAAATATTGGTGGGCGCTATGCAGCCTTGTCATTTTTTGGGTTGGTTCCTGCTGCTCTGACGGGTGTTGATATCCGCCAGTTATTGGATAACGCCGCTGAGCTGGCGGCAGCGAGTGGTAAGTCTGTGGGGACTATAGAAAATCCAGGGGCTTGGCTGGGCATTACCATGAGCGAAATGGCGAAAGCTGGTCGTGACAAACTGACATTTTTGCTTTCTAGTAGCATTTCAAATTGGGCCGATTGGGTTGAACAGTTAATCGCAGAGAGCACTGGCAAGGTTGGCAAGGGTATTTTGCCAGTTGCTCATGAGCCAACCGTCAGTCCGGCTGAGTATGCTGATGACCGAGTCTTTGTCTCAATTCAATTGGCGGAAGAAGATGAATATGGAGCGTTACTAAGGGAGATTGCTGGGCACGGGCATCCTATTATTAGCATCAAGCTAGATGATGCCTATGAGCTAGGTGGTCAGTATTGGCTGTGGGAATTTGCGACGGCAGTGGCTGGCTACGGGATGGGCATCCAACCATTTAACCAACCCAATGTTGAGTCAGCGAAGGTGCAAGCCCGCAGTTTGACGCAGTCGTATAGTGAGTCTGGCTCGCTGCCGGAATTGGATGCTACACTGACCGATGGTGCAACGGTTGTCTATGGTGATGTTAAAGCGGACAATATTGCTGGTGCCTTAGCTGAATTTCTTGGAGAAGTACAGCCGGGGGATTATGTAGGTATTCATGCGTATATAACGCCATCGGAGGCGGTCACTGAGAAACTGCAAGCCATGCGAAAGGCTATTTTGCTCAAGACCGGTGCTGCAACGACGTTTGGTTACGGGCCACGGTTTCTCCATTCAACTGGACAGTTGCACAAAGGCGATAGTGGTAATGGCTTGTTTATTCAACTGTGGGACAGTGCCGAAGAAGAAGTCACGATCCCTGATGAAGCTGGTGGTGATACCACAAGTATCAGTTTTAATGTGCTTATTCGTGCACAGGCACTCGGTGATCGGCAGGCGTTACTGGGTGAGAATCGTCGTGTCATTACGTTCGATTTAACCATAGAGAGCGAGGCTGGTTTAACCGCTCTTGTTGAGGCAGTAACTGACTAACTGTGTGGCGAGCTTTGTGTGGGTGTACCAGTTGTGTATGCTCACATTCTAATTCTGACGTTGAGCTCTGTTCAGGGGTAAGATATAGATCGTTTGCAGATAACCAGAGACTGCTATGCTAGAACAATCACTTCAGAGGCTACGTGAAGCTAATTATAAAATTACAGATGCGCGTTCTGCTGTGCTGCAGGTATTACATGGGGATGATGGGCATCTGACTTCGCCGGAGATTGTCGAGCGAGTTGAGAAGCTCGACCCATCAATTGGACGGGCAAGTGTGTTCCGCACATTAGATTTATTGACTCAGCTTTTGATTATTCGCCCAACATATTCAGACAGCCGTGCAATGGCATACGTTTTGCTGGAATGTGATGGTCATCATTCCCACATTGTATGTACTAAATGTAAGAAAGTGATTGAGCTTGATCGTTGCATGTTAGACGGCATGTTGGAGCGCCTTCAGAGTGATTATAAAGTTAACTTGAGTGGGCATCTCCTTGAATTGTACGGCACCTGCGATGCTTGTACCGCATAGTATCTACTTGCATATTCCTTTTTGCCCGGTCAAGTGTTCGTACTGTGCATTTAATACCTATGTTGGGCTTGATCAGCTTATTCCCGAATATGTTGCTGCTTTGACTCATGAAATTAACTTGTGCGGACAGGCTTCGCCGTCCGGGTTGCAGAGTCATACCCTTTACTTTGGCGGGGGTACCCCATCGATGTTGGCGGCGGAACAAGTCACGGATATTATCCGAGCGTGTCGATCAGTTTTGCATTTAAGTGATGATGCAGAGATTACCCTTGAGGTAGAACCGAATACGGTAACGCTACCAAAACTTATGGGGTATCGGCGCGCCGGTGTCAATCGGATCAGCCTTGGGGTTCAGAGTTCACACGACGCTGACCTTCAATTATTTCGGCGTGGGCATACGTTCAATGAAGCGCGATATACCTTCGACATGCTGCGAGTGGCTGGCTTTGAGAACATCAGCGTTGACCTGATCTACGGCGCCCCAGGCCAAACTTTGACCACATGGCAAAAAACTTTACGGTCAGTGGTAACATGGGGCCCAGAGCACCTGTCATTATATTCTCTGATTGTGGAACCTAAGACAGAGTTGACTTACCAAATAGAGCAAGGTTATCTTCCGGCGCCTAATGATGACCTTGCAGCGGATATGTATGACGCGGCCCGCGATATATTAGCAAATAGCGGATATTGGCATTACGAACTTTCAACGTGGGCGCAGTCGTCAAGGTTTGAAGCACTGCATAATCATCAATACTGGGGTGTACAGCCATATTTCGGATTGGGTGCTGGAGCACATGGCGCAACACACAATCAGCGCTATTGGAATGTCAAGCCGATCCGAGCGTATATTAGTCGGGTTTATGCAGCCAAACCGCTAGTATTTGGCTTATCTGCAGCCGTTGAGGGCTGTGAGCAGCGCGGGCAGCGGGCAGCAATGGCTGAGACGATGATGTTAGGCTTGAGGCGAATTCACCAAGGTGTACGCTATGATGAATTTACTGCACGTTATGGCCTTGATCTACGAGATATTTATTATAAGGAATTGGACGAACTCCAGCATTTGAAGCTCGTCCAATTGGATAATGATGTGGTGAAATTAGGTCAAGATGCGTATTTGATAGCGGATGCGATTGCGAGATACTTTGTTTAAATCACAACAAAGACACTATACGAAATTTTGCTTAATCAATGATTGTTCGAGCTAACCTAACGCCGCGGTCGCCATAGCGTGCTTCTGGTGAACTCCAACCGCGACAAGCGCAGCGGGCGTTTCGGCTTGGGTCACACCAAGAACCGCCACGCACGGATCGGTGTCGGTTGCCCATTGGATCGTTATTCTGCGGGCCAGCTTGCTCCTCCGACCAGATTGTTAAGCACCACTCCCATACGTTGCCAGCCATGTCAACGCAACCGTAGGGCGAAGCGCCTTGCTTATGGTAACGGGTTGGTGTTGTACGGTTGATACCATTGTCTTTGGTGTTCGCTAATGTTGTGTCGAATTTATTACCCCAAGGATAAATCCGACCATCCGGGCCGCGCGAGGCCTTTTCCCATTCTTGTTCCGTTGGGAAGCGGTAACCTGGGTAGCGCTTTATGAAATTAGTGATGGGCGCATTTAACTTATAGGTGGGGGTATCCTCAATGAATTTGTGCAGGATGGGTAGGCCCCGTTGTTGGTTGAGCCACTGGATGTAAGCATAGGCTTCGAACCAACTAACCCCGACGACAGGCAAGCCTTCGTGGCCCGTCCATTTATAGTCGTTCCAATAGCGGGGGTGCAGCCAGCTATTGTCCTCTTTCTCTTGCCACCCCGCTGGTGTCCAGAGATCAAAGTTGTGATAACCACCTGCTTCTATAAATTGGCGATAGTCTCTGACTGTGACTGTATAGCGTGCCATCTGGAAGTCGTAATCGATGTGAGACAACAACTGCTCAGCTTCATCCTCATAAGCCTGGTCATCAAGCGAGCGGTTGGTGCCCATCAGGAAAGCCCCGGCCGGTATATCGCGCATTTTGGGGCTTGGGATGCTCAGCCGGACACTATCTTCTGGTGCTATGCGCGGCATAAAACTTGAATCACCCTCTATGAACGCATCCATCGGAATAATCGGAGAGTTGGCTGTTTCGAGAATATCCTCCGAGTCCGTATCATCAGCCTGCGCTGGCGTATGAACGTGCGAATATTGAGCCTGTGCCCACAGTTCCATCGCTTTCTGCTTCAGCTCCATATTAGTTTCACTGAGGGCCATTATCCGAAGAACTTCACGAAGGGCACTGTTAAAATTTTCGTCACCAATGAGCTTTTCGGCAGAACCGAGAGCATAGAAGCGGATGCGTTCGTTTTCATCCGTGAGGTCTCGGCGCAAGTCTTCTGGGAGGATTTCAAGCGCACTCGGCACCTGCCAGACTAGCATTCCACCACCATCTCCCGGAAGGATGCCGATCTCCGGGCTGGCAAAGTTCGCTTCAACTTCCGGCATATTCCGGAGTATAAAATCTCGGACGCTGTCCGCGGTTAGAAGGCCGGTACTTGATGATAAGGCATCTGGGGCACCATTAATCGCGCGCAGCAATAGGCCAGTAAAGGGTGTGTGACCATCAATGCGAGGGGCATCTGTTACAGTTTGCAGCTCATTAGCGGACGTTAAGATTTGGAAAGCTTTACGCTTAAGGAAGGCCTCGAGGGCATGTTGCGCATCTGACTCGGTCTCGACCATTCGAGGCTGATCGTAAGTCAATGCTAAGCCAGAGTGACAGGTATCGAGAATCAGCAAGGTGTGCTTGGCAAAAATATTGTTGGAGTCTGCTAGACTCTCCATGCGCAGCAACCGGCGCCGTTGATACGGTATTGAATCATGTGTGAGTAGCCAGCCTTCGGGGCGTAGGTTGCCATCAATGCCAACGCCGTGCCCAGCCCAATAGACCACAAAGCGTGAGTCTGGATAATCTCGCATTTGGAAGCGGATTTCGTCAAGCGCGTCGGAGACTTGCGCATAGGTTGCGTCTTCATCGTAAAGGGTGACGACCTCGTCGAAATGATAGGTTTTATGAAGGCTATCCGCAAAGGCTTCGGCACCGAAGCGAGCTGTCTCAAGATGGTCTGCTTCCTTATATTCATCAATACCGATAACTAAAGCAAAGGATTTGTCGTAGAAGGGTTTGTAAACTTGCACAGTAACGCTCCGATATTAAAGTAATTGTGATAACATAGACACTATAACTTAGTTTGACACTATGTAAGAAAAACAGTTTAATTAAACTGCTACACGAACTCTCTCCCTACTTATTCCTATATAATAGGTAATCAACAAGTTCATAAAGAGCTTGGGCTGCTTGCCCCGAAGGAGCCGCTTTATCGAGTGCTTGCGTAGTCTTTTCTGTGTATTTGCGGGCGAGCTCTTCAGCGTAGCCGCGCGCATTGACATCATCGAGCAGAGTTATAATTTCGGAGACTTCTGCTGCGGCGAACTCTGCTTGAGCCGCATAGCGTTCACGAAGGGCTTCATTATTTTGTAACCCAAACAGAATAGGCAACGACTTTTTGTGCTGAATAATATCAACCCCGGCTTGTTTGCCCGTATTTTGCGAGTCTCCCCAGATATCAAGAATATCATCGCGGACTTGAAAGGCTAAGCCCAAGTTAAGGCCAAACGCGTAGTATGCTTGCTGGGTTAGCTCATCAGCACCAGCAGCAAGTGCTCCCAACTGGGTTGAGCCAGCCAATAAAGCGGCTGTTTTACCTTCAATCATATTGATATAAGCATCTGTTGTAACGTTATCTTGCTGCTCAAAACGCATGTCTAAATATTGTCCACGCGTCAGCTCCAATGCGGTCTCATTGAGAATTTCCAGAGCACGAACTGTACTAGCGTTTTTCTCTGTTGAGAGCTGAATGAGCGCTAGTTGAGCCAGAGAGAACATGGCATCACCTGCGTTAATGGCTTGAGCCTCTCCCCAGATCTTCCAAACTGTTTCGCGATTGCGACGCATTGGGCTGCCGTCTTGAATATCATCATGGAGCAGCGAGAAATTATGGATCAGCTCGATGGCAGCTGCGCTTGGGCGCGCGACGTCGGGTGTATTGTTGATGGCAGCAGCAACCAGTAGACACAGGACGGGTCGAATTCTTTTGCCACTGACTTTGTCTGTTGGGCTACCATCAGCGTTGACCCAACCCATATGATACTGAAGCATGCGAAAGAATTCTTCTGGAGCCCCCTGTCGTATTTTGAGGATGGCGCGCAGATCTTCTTCAATGAGGGGTAAATATTTGTCAAAGCTATCATTAAGCGCTTGCATGGCAAGTCTCGCCTTTAGTAAATGCCTAAGAATGGATATATGTTGAAACAAGAGACTCTATTAATGTAACAGGTTCCGCGTTGATTTCTACCTAATTTTGAATAGCAAAATAGCACACTACGTTAGATCAGACGTAACTTCTCTAAGATTGTTGTGTTCAATAAAATAGGAATTACATCATGTCTTGATCCAATAGTTGACGGTTAAAGTGGATCACATGGTACACTCATTGCCTGTATCGTTCACTATACTAATCTAAAAACACCCCTGAGGAGGTCACCTAAAGATGGATAAAAACGACGAGACATACAACAAGGTCGTTGATATTATTGTGGAGTTGCTTGACGTCGATGCTGATACTGTCAAGCCCGAGTCAAAGTTCCGGGAAGATCTACAAGCGGATTCGCTTGACCTTGTTGAGCTGATTATGGAATTTGAGCAGGAGTTTGAAACTGAAATTTCAGACACAGAGGCTCAGAAAATCACGACAGTCGGCGAAGCGGTAACTTACGTCAAGAAAGCACAGGAAGACGGATCGTAGCGTCGTGTGCTAAACGCCGAACTATGATGTTTGTTTTAGAGGCTCACTTGTGGCTGCTGGCTGAGTGAGCTTTTTGTTTTGTAAGGATGCGGTGACTAAAAGAGCCAGAGCCGCCACTAGGCTAAGGGTAAACAGAATTGCTCCCCAACCAGGGCCGAAATCTGTGTTAAGGTGGATAGTGAACGGACGGCGAAGTAGTACATATGCCCAGAGCGATGTACCGAGTGCTGCGACCCCGACTAGGCCCGCTAAAAGTTGTTGGTATTGGGGCCTAAGGCGATCTACTAGGAAGGTGCTTGTAACCAAGACAAAGGCGACAGCACAGGCCGTAAAGCGCAGACCGTAGGCATCTGAAAAGAATAGCTGAAAAACATCCGGGTATGGTGGCAGCATTACAATGGCAGGTACTAGCGTCACACAGCGGATCAGCCAGCGTATGAACCGCGATGAAATAACTTGCGCTGAGAGAGCGACTCCGCCAACTGTTAGCGCCAGCGAAATCCGCAAGATGTCTGGCATGAAGCGTAGATCACCAGAGCGGACGTCTATAAGGCGTGTTGACCACTCGGCGAAATCAACCGCGTGCTGGCTAATACTGGCAGATTGACTGGGGAGCCATGCTCCCCAGATGCCGACCCAAGCTAAACAAAACAGCCCGAAAATGAGCCAACTAAGCGTGGTGTTTTTCAAGCGCCGCCTTAATATGTTCTTCTTCTAACCCTTGTGCTTCGATGTAATCATCGATGAAGTTGCTGTGCCGCAAGCGCAGCGCTAATGGTGCTACTTCGGCTATATCATTGATTGTTGCTTCTGTGCGGGCCTCTAAAGCTGCATAGGCACGGGCAGCTTCAAAGAGTGTAAAATCCGCACGGTAAGATTGGACGTTAAGTTCATCAACCAGTTTGAGCCCTAATTGAATGGCTTCAGCGGCGATCGTTACCTCAGGCAAACGCTCACGAGCACTTAGAACATCATCACGCGCGTAGTAAGTTTCATCAGAGAACATCTGAATGAAAGCTCGTTTATTTGTGCGGAATGCAAGGTTACGTTCATAGATTTGCTTGCGCTCTTGTGAGTCATAATTTGGATTGATTAAAACGCGAAGCCCGAAGCGATCGAGGATTTGTGGACGAAGTGTTCCCTCTTCTGGGTTCATTGAACCAATCAACATAAAGCGGGAGCGGTAAGTCGAGGCAATTGGTCCGCGGCGAACTGTGTATGACCCTTGAGCAGATGCGTCTAAGATGGCGTTGCTCACTTCACGGTCGAGCAAGTTGACTTCGTCAATGTATAGCAGGTTGTTATCTGCCCGCGAGAGGATGCCGCGAGATATTCTCGGAATGCCCTTTTGCATGGCGATACGTTCATTGAGTTGACCGATGACATCTTCTAGGCGAGCGTTAAGCGGGAGTTCAACAAGTTTGACGGGAGCGTAGCGCGTGATTGTTTTGTTGTTTTGCAAGCGTTCGGTACAACTGTCGCAAACACCTTCTTTACCGTTGATCTCGTAATCTTCTGGCATGCAGCCAAATCCATTGTGGCAATCACTGACTTCGACTTCCGGCAGCAGATCACTAAGGCCACGGGCGGCTGTTGTTTTCCCGATACCACGCGGCCCAACAAGCAGAACACCCCCAATATTTTGATTGACTACGGCTAGTAAAAGAGCCATGAGCATCTGCTGCTGACCGACAATTGCCATAAAGGGGTACGGTAGATGTTCGGCGAGGCCACTATCTTCTGCTGGGCGTGACAACACACGCTTAGACGTATGTTGATTCAGCAGGCGCATCAGCATTGACCCTGGTTTACCTGTATCGACGTTTTCGAGCGGATCTACACGTTGATCATCTGGTTCCTTGGCGACGTAGTCACCGAGGCCTACGCTTTCTGGGTTGAAATCATCATCAGTCATGGCAATTTACCTTTGTGTGCGCTCTTCCCAATCTACGACATTATAACTAATTGTATTTGAATTGCTGCGAGTTAGTCCATATCTGGGCGCATATCAGAGAGCTTCTTGAAAATATCCGGGTCTTCTTCGAGGACGTCAATCTCTGAGTATTGTAATTCGGCGAATGAGGGCGGTAGTGTGGCCCGGACTGGCAGCTCTGGTTTGGGAGGTGCGGCTGGAATATCTTCCTTTAGGGAACGACGACGAGCAGTGCGCTTACGCAGAATACGGTTGTCACGGCTGAGCGTTCCAATCCATTCGCCGTCAGCACGCCATACGTCTTTGTCACGCGTTTCAAGATCGACCCAAGCGACACGAAGGCCGGTAAGGTCCCAGATGTTATCGTCAACAAGCGTGCCGACCCAGTCACCATAGGTGTTCCAGATGTAATTTGGGCGTGGTTTGCGCAGCTTCTTTTTGCGAGGCATGAATATATTCTCCATGAGGTGGATTATGGTTTGTTTTTATACTAAGAAGAGTGTGTGGGGTAATCAAGCGATGTAATGGGATTGATAGACTAATTTCTCGGTAAAGTCTTCACATGTTAGAATGCGGTATGTATCAATATAGCAAGTGAGACCTGCGAATGATTGACAATGTGATCGTAATGGCTGCCTCCCCGAGCCAAGAAATGGAGGTGTTGACAAAGGAACGCCCAAAGGCAATGCTGCCCCTATTGGGACGACCGCTCGTGGCGCGCGTAATGGACAGCTTCTATGAGGCTGGTGTTCGGCAGTTCACGGTGGTCATCGGCGATGCAGAAGGTGGCGTTGCGATGTGGTTATCACAGAATTGGTATGTTGATGCGGAGGTTAAGTTTGCGCCGCTTGGACACCGTCGAGGGACGGCGGCTTCACTGTTCGCAGCCCGCCATATGTTGGCTTCCCCGTTTGTAATCGCGTCAATTGATGTGATTGTGCCTTCACAATTTCTCAAGACATTGTTGAACTATTTTGAAGAACATGCGAATGCGATGGCTGCTTTATGTTTGTTCCGTGCTCCGGATGAAATCTATGAAGCCGGTGGTGTGTTGCTAGACCCGTTGGGTCAGGTCATGTATGTTGCGGATACGACTATTGATATGCACCAACAACATAATGTTCCGCTGCCAGTTTACGCGTTTAAGCCAGGAATATTAGATTATTTATCGCATTCTACATTAGACGCGGAAAGTGGTGGGCGTTCGTTAGCTGAAATTATTCAAGCAATGGTTGAAGATAAGAAGCGGGTCGGTGCTGTACAGATTGATGAGCGTATTCGGGTCCGAAAGCCAGCAGATCTGCATTGGGCGAACAAGAAAATGCTGGCGGAAATGACCCAGCCAGCAGTCCTCAGTAAATTCTCTAGTAATGTAGTGGTCGTGCCGCCGGTTTTTATTGAGAAAGATGTTGTCATCGGGGATAACGCTCGGATTGGACCTAACGTTTATATTGAAGCCCACAGTAAGATTGGGCAAGGTGCGAGTCTCAAGGATGCCGTAGTGCTTGGCAAACGCGTGGGTGCAAAGAAGTACATTGAGAATGCCCTTGTCTATCGGGATGAGGATTAAGATTGGCCCATCTGATGACGGGCCACCATTATATTAAAGCTCTTAGCTGGCTTCGGCATCCATTTGTTGGAATACGCTGATCAAAAAGGTGATGTGCTCTGTTGGTTCCGAGTCAATTAACCCGAAGCCACGATCAATATCTTCGCGAATGACGCCGGCGGCAAATGAAGTGTCTTTTAGTTTTTTGCGAACTTTATTGGCCTTCATGCCGTCAAACCCGTTTGGGCGCATCAGAGCATATGCGTGAAGAAAGCCGGAAATTTCGTCGCAGGCATAAAGATAGCGTTCGATTGGTGCCTCTGGTTGCTTTCCTGTCAACTCTGGCGCATGAGCCGCAATCGCCATACGCAGTTCTTTTGGGTATTCAGTTAGTATTTCACTGAGGGCTCTGTTAGGGTGCTCATCGGGGAACTTTTCCCAATCGAGGTCGTGCAATAAGCCTGCTTGGTACCATAGCTCCGCATCTTCAGATAGTTGGTTCGCACAGGCAGACATGGCCTCGGCGACCATATAGCAGTGATGTTTCAGCGCATCATTTTCAATGTATTCGTTGAGTAGAGCAATTGCCGCATCGCGCGGGGGGAGTATCATACTTTGGCTTTCTGACTAATTTTTCATAGAACTGTACTACGAAGCATCTTCGTTTGTCATCCTTGGAATCTTTATAGGAATATAGTCTACTGCATGATCGTCTAAGTCAAGGTCTTCGCCGATGTACTCTGATGTGGTTCGGCTATTAGCGTGACCAAGCATAACTTGTATTTGTTCGATCGATGCGCCATGTTTACGTGCGTTTTTGGCCGCCGTCCGGCGGAGGTCATGTGGGGAGAGTCTATTAGCGTCCATGCCGGACTGCGGCATATATGAATTAAGTAGATAGCGCATGGCTTCACTACTGAGACGCTCGCCGTGCATCACAGTATCACCACGGCGGACACGTACAAAGACAGGATCATCTGGTTGATTGCTAAGGTTGGCGTGGGATCGCCAGTCAAGTAAGAGCCGCCAGAGGGCTACCGGCAACTTCACTGTGCGGATACGCCCATGTTTCCCTTCTAGACTATCAACGATCTTGTGACCATCTGCTTCGCGAATGTGAGACCAATTCAATGAGACGACTTCTGAGCGACGTAAGCCGCAAATTCCCATCAACCCTAGAACGATGGTATCTCGGCGGCCTTTGTGTGTGTCCGTTCCGGGTAAGCTGATCAGGTATTGAAGTTGGCGAGCAGAGAGACGCGTACCTTGTTGTTTGCCTCTGACAGACGGCGCTTTTACAAGATCGAGCTGAGGAAGGTACTTGCTGACTTCTGGGTTCAGCGCCGCCGCCGTTTTGAAGAGTCCCTTTATGGTGTTGATGTAAGTTTGCACCGTTCGGGGTGATTTCTCCTCAGAGAGTAGTTGGTCGGTGTAGTCTGAGAGCAAATCGGCGATCGGTTGCTTAGGCTGAACTCTGAGCCAATCGAGAAAATGATTAAGCCGAGCTTTGTATGAGCGATATGTGTTTGGGTTTTGCCCTTTGACTTTGAGATAGGTTGTTAATGGTTGACCGGCGAGCATGTCACCGAGGTGTGGCTGGCGAGCATTTCTTATAATTTGAGCATGATGAGAAAGGTCGTTTCGAAATTTTGACTCAGCCATATGTACAGTACTCGCAAATTAACGTTTTATAGATGACCATCCGGAACCAACCCTTAAATCAAGAGCAACCCGACGGGGAAAATAGCTTGTGATATTGTCTAATATCAGTAGTTAATTTATTTTCGAATTTTTATGCTGTTTTGTCAACTTGCCGGTGAGTTGTTTTTGGTTTTGGTGACTTTGGCATAGACTGTTGGTTGATTAAAGATAAGCACTAAGAGGATGAAATGTTCAACATACCCGTCGGTGGTTTAACGATTATTGTAGGACTTGTCAGTATTTTTTCTGGGTTTCGGGTCTTTAAGGTAATTTTAGCTTTGAGTTTTGCCTTTATTGGTTATGTAGCGGCGGGCTATGCCATTGAAATTTTAGAAGTCACACAGCCGGACATGATGCTGCTGGCCCGGATTGCAGGTGCTATGTTGTTCGGGGGTGCTGCCTGGGGTTTATTTTCACTGGCGATCTATTTGTTGGGTGCATTATTTGGTCTTTCGGTTGGCAGCCAAGTAGGTGGCGTACTGGGGTTAGAGGAATTTGGGTTGTTGATTGCTAGTGCTGCCGGTGCATTAGTTGGCGGGTCGGTCGCTAGTGCGCTGAAGAAACCTGCTGTTATTTTTGGGACGGCGTTTATCGGTGCGAGTCTGGTCATTTATGGTGCAGCGACTCTGTTGGGATTCACGCCGAACACAGGTGAATTGGTGCCAAGAGGGTTTACCTTTGTGTTCTGGCTGGGGTTGGGCTTGCTCGGTTCCGGAGCGCAGTGGTTTCAAAGCCGGCAGTGGCGCCGAGAAAAAGATAGCTAAAGGTTGGATGGCATCGGGTTAAAGCCGCTATACTGTAACGCTATGATTGGTCACGATCAGATAAAACAACTATGACGGATACCCTTCCCCCAGAAAATGATACAAACATTCCACGGAACGTTGCATTAATTGCGGCGGGTATCGTGATCGTATTGGTTGCCATTGTAGGGATTATAATCGTTTTGACGACTGGTGGTAACCCAGAGATTGAAGAATCAACGTTAGTTATCGAGTCGTCACCTAGGCCGACTGCAACAAACGCTGCGACAACGCCAACAGTCGTCAGCGAGGTTACGGCTGTCGCGGTTGACGACGGACCAACCGCGACACTGCAACCTTATGAATATACGGTGCAACCAGGCGAAACGCTGTTATTTATTATTCAAACATTTGGGTACCGGGATACAAGCATCATTCCAGAGTTGTTGGTGCTTAACGGTTTGCCAAATGAGAACAGCATTCAAGAGGGGCAAACCTTATTGATCCCACGACAATCACCGACACCGGGACCCTCCGCGACGCCGACGTTAGAGGTCACAGAGACGCCAACACCAGCCGGGCTAGACGAAACAGCAGCGGCTCTAGCAACGCAAGGTATTGAACCAACTGAAACGCCTGTCCCACCCAGCTGCACATTCACGAGCCGCTGCATCACGGATGATGGTCAGTATTATCGGCATATCGTTTCGGCAGGTGAGACGGCTGCTGGAATCGTGTTTCAATACAATACGCGCTACGATGACTTTATTTCAGTTAATCGATTGTCGGCTTCAGACCCTGTATTGCAGGTTGGGCAAGAGTTGCTCGTGCCGATACTCATTACACCAACTCCGACATTGACACCGACAGGTGGGCCAGACTCAACGGCGACACCTACGCCAACTTCTTCTCCACCAACGTTGTTAGCGCCAGAGAATAATGTAGTCTTTGAACGCACAGAGATTATTGTATTACAGTGGGTACCAACGACATTGTTGCAAAGTAACCAGCAATACCTCGTTGAGGTACGGGAGGCCAATACAGGAGAAATTCTGCTACAAGAAACAACGCACGGAAACAGCCTGCGTCTTCCTGATGACCTGGTACCAGGGGTTGGCGATAGTATTATCTATTCGTGGCGGGTTGTAATTGTTGAGGGGCAGAATTTTGGTGCGCCAGTAAGCGGCCAAGCGACCATTCGTCAGTTTACCTGGGGCGGAGAATAACTAGGGTAACCTTATCGCGGGGTGAAGCATGAGGCTTGATCAGCGAGACTCTCGGCACCTACAAACTTAAAGAAAAGACTGCTTAAGGAGGTATGACGGGAAAAAATAAGTGGCTTCTACGATGATGTGCAGGCTGACATCCTCGAAGAATTGCTAGATTGCCCCTAGCCGACCGAATTCTTTCGCCAGCCGTTCTGCTGAGAGGTGGAGCATCGTCGGACGCCCGTGCGGGCACGTTCTCGGTGACTCGCAGTTTTCAAGCTGACGAACGAGCGCGCGCATCTCCTCGAGACTGAGACTTTGCCCTGCCTTAACTGAGGCCTGTTTGCAAACACGCGAAATTAACTTTTGTTCTGCTGTAGCTTGCGTGGGCATTTCCCCACATTCAATCTCACTGATGGAGGCTAACAACGCTTCACCAGGGTCTACGTTAGCAACCAGTGCTGGGACGGCTCTCAGCTTCACTGTGTTACGACCAAATGCCTCCACACGAAAGCCGACATCGTTAAGAATGCTGAGATTTTCTTCAACAAGAGCTATTTGATCGGGCGGAAGTTCGACGACAACAGCCTCAAGCATTTCTTGGGATGGAATTTGCTTGGTCTCGAATTCTCTCATAAGTTGCTCATAAAGAATACGTTCGTGTGCCGCATGTTGATCGACAAGGTACAGACCCTCTGGGCCTTCAGCGACGACATATGTGGCACCAACCTGCCCGACTACTCGCAACATCGGTAAAGTATTGTGGCGTCTTTGTGGTCGAGCATCTGAGGGTTGCTGTGAGTTGCTGGATGCCTCGGTAAGCGTGGTGTCCTCAAAGTTTAGCTGACGCATGCGATCAGTCGTGACTTGGGTCAGGCGTTCCTTACGCGCGGCCCATTCTGGTGAGCCCCAGAGAAGGTCATTGCGTAAAGATGGTGGTTGTGCTTGTTCAACAAGGACGCTGCGAACTGCTCGTTGGACAGCGCTAAAAACCACATTCTGTTGACGAAAACGCACCTGTGCTTTTGCCGGGTGAACATTAACATCAACTTGATCGGGTGGCAGTTCGACCATGAGAATGGTGACGGGATGACGCCCTTGCATTAGCATTGTGTGATAAGCCTGCGATACTGCGTAGTTGAGACCCGCATCTTGAACCCAACGTCCGTTGATGAAGATCGTCATTTGCGTTCGATTGCCGCGGTTCAATGATGGTTGGCTAACAAAACCCTGCACGGATACGGGATGAAGATCAGGACGTGCACTTTGATTTTCCAGATAGACAGGGAGCATCTGCTGTGCGACATCAAGGCCATAAACTTCGGTAATGACATCCATCAGTTCACCGCTACCAGTGGTGTGTAGCAGTTCACTGTTATTATGAATGAGGGTGAAGCGTATATGAGGATAAGCCATGGCATAACGTTGTACCAAGGCGGTGATATGCTTGCGCTCAGTCGTTTCTTTACCTAGAAACTTTAAACGGGCTGGGACATTAAAAAATAGATTTTCAACATCAATGATGGTGCCGCTTGGCGCGCCGACTGGTTCATGGCGTAGGATTTGTCCACCTTGTAATACGTAGAGCGTTCCAGCTTGCTCAGCAGCCATCCGGGTTGTGATTGACATGCGGCTTACGGAGGCAATCGATGAGAGGGCTTCACCCCGGAAGCCCAGAGTCGCAATCTGATCGAGGTCTTCAATCTCTGTCAGTTTGCTGGTGGCATGACGTTGAAATGCTATAGGTACCTCATCCGCGGCGATACCATGCCCATCGTCAGCGATACGAATTAAGCGCTTGCCGCCTTCAGCGATTTCAACAGTGATGGTTTTGGCAGCTGCGTCTAGAGCGTTCTCAACTAATTCCTTGACGACAGATGCAGGGCGTTCAACAACTTCACCGGCTGCAATCTTGTCAGCAACGTGGGCGGGTAGTAAACGAATTGGTGGCACAGTAGATATTGATCCTGACTAGTAAGCGGTTTGCTAGGCACTGACTTGAGCAGTCGTGCGGATTGGAAATGATATCGAGAAGGTACTGCCTTCGCCATAGGTGCTTTGCACGTTGAGTTGACCACCATGCGCCTCGGTAATAGCTCGTACCAAAGCCAACCCAAGGCCGGTACCTTCGGGGCGAATGACCTCACCCTCGCGCTGGGGCACACGGTAGAAAGCCTCAAAGAGGCGCGCTTGGTCGTCTTCTCTGATGCCTATTCCATCGTCTGTTACAGATACGCTGACGAAATCATCAGCGACTTCAATATGGATATCAATGTGGCAGCCCTCGCCGCCATATTTGATAGCATTGTTGACTAAATTGAAGATTGCTTGCCGGTATAGCATATAGTCTGCGTAGAATAATGGAATGTTTGGCTGGCTGTGGACTTGAATTGTGGCATCCGTATCTGAGGTAATGTTACTTAGTTGCGAAATGATATCATGGATGATCTCTTCAACATCAATTAGGGCATACTCTAACTCGGCTTCTTCACCGAACGTCAAGCGGCTCAGATGCGTCAGACGTTGGGTCATTTCCGAGATATAGTCAATGCCGGCGTCGATTTTGGCGAGTGCTTCCATCTGTTTGTCATTGAGCTGTCCCATCATCGGTAGTATTGAAATATAGCCCCGCATAAAGGTCAGCGGAGAGCGCAGGTCGTGCGAGACCATGCGCAAGAAAACTGTTTTGATGCTGTCGAGTTCCTTGATTGCCGTAATATCTCGAAGAACGGCAACGCGCCCGGAGATCGAGCCTTCGGTGATGATTGTTGATGTGTTAACGAGAATCACTGAACTGTTTGCCCCTGGGATTTCAAGTTCAGCCACTGGTTCTTGAAGATTAGTTAAGAGTTTAACTAACTCTTTCTGCTCAATAACCTCAGCTGCAGGCGCGCCTTGGGCGGAAGTTGCGTCAATACCAAGATAGGTTTCTGCTGCGGGGTTGAATAGCAGAATGTGCCCATCTTGATCGGTAACAATCATGCCATCAGCGGTGCTGTCGAGTACTGTTTGTAACTGTGCCCGGCCTTCTTGAGCCTCGGAAAAGAGAAGTGCATTAGAAGCTGAGGCTGCAGCCTGCCCCGCTAGCGTTCGTAGAAAAGAAATCTCTTCTTCCTCAAAGATTTGTGTTTCTCGATAACCGACCCACATGACTCCAAGAAACGCTCGTTCGCTGCGTAACGGAAATGCGAGCAAAGCGGCTAGTTCTTCTGGGACAATCTCTTGATCGAGGGTGCCGGTTGCGCGCTGTAGTTGACTAATAACGATAATTCCTTGGCGCTCAACTAAATCAATGAGGGGCGCATCCAGCGCGGCGATTTCTGGTGTACTTTTGCCTGATGTATAGCGCTGGATTTGAACGTCGTCTTGACGTAATGCGATGCGGGCTGTGAGTGCGCTGGTGACATCAATGGCACTGCCAAGAATCGGCGGAACGACGCGAAATAATTCTAAGCTAGAAGAGACACCCTGCGTTACTCTAAGCAGACGCTCTAACTCCATGATGCGACCCTTGAGACGCAGTCGCATCTCGTCAAAGCCGATGCCCAGACGCCCGATTTCATCATTTCCTGCTACGGTAACGACTGTATCAAGATTACCTGCTGATATTTCTCCAACGGCAGTAGATAGCTGCTCAATAGGCTCAGTGACACGTTGAACGCCGAGAATAGCAACGGTTAGCCCCAATGCTGTCAATGCAATCATCAACAGCAGCGTGGGGACAGCTATTTGGGCCGCTAGGTTGATCACAACAATGTTCGGAACAGATATCACGACGAACCAATCTGAGCGGCCTGTAATGGGCAAGATATAGAGCAACTGGGTGCTACCATCTGCGAGGCGTTGGCGAAACGTTTGACCGCTGCTGCGAGGGATATCTAATAGGAGTAAGTCTTCACGAGAAAAGATGTCTTGATTTAGATCAGGCCGACTAGGGTGAAATAAAATAGTGCCTTGCTCATTAATCAGGAATCCTTCACTAGCTTCGAAGGAGCCTAGAGCTAAAGCGCGCGCTACTGGCGCAAGCATGGGGTTGTCGTCTAGTGTGGCGCGGCCTACGATGACCCGCTCGGCCTCATCCGTGATGGGTGCGATGAATGATACGGTTGCGGCTGTATTTTCCGTGTTATTGAACACAATGACTTCACCAGGAATGTTGCTAACAATAGCTAGCTCGGCACGCTCGAGTTCGGCGTCTGTCAGTGGGAAATCACTCGTTGCTGTATCCTCAAGGATATTGAGCTCGGCGTCTAGCAAGATCAATTGTTCAAAAAATGGAACGGATCTTAGACCTGCGTTTAACTCGGCAGTGCGTTGAGGTGAGGCTTGTCGCTGAAATGTTTCTTCTGCGGCTAAGTCTCGGATGAGACCTTGCCCAATTTCAATGAAAAAGGGGATGCTGTTGGCTGCATTGCGCGCATCGCGTTCCATCTGGTTGACCACTAACTGAGTTGCAACCGCATACGACGTCAGGCTGACAGTCCCCACGAGGAGAAAAATTGCCCCGACCGTCAGTGGAAGGAGAACCAGCAATACGCGCTGGCGCAGCCTTGTTTGCCACGGTGGTGCAATCAGTGCAGGGTTGCGGGGTTTCAACCATTCTGGGCGAAGTGCCCGAATAACAGCGAGGCAACATACAGTGATAACACCCATGAATAAGTTGGCAGCTAGCAATGAAAGAGCTTCTGTGAGTACCTGTTCAACGCTGTTTGTAATCCCAGCCGCATTAGTCGTCAATAAGCCAAGGAGATTGAGGGGCCAGAGGACGAAGACAATTGAAAGGAGGCCAGCGAAGGCTGGATCACGAAGGAAGGTGGCGAGCCGCCCCAGGTAGCGTTGATGCAGAAAGAGGCCCATTACTGCTGCAAACAGTAACATCTCGAAGGAAGCAGTCACCCGGCTGGTGCCGAACAACATCCAGATGAAGCCCGACAAGAAACCAGCTGACATTGCGGGGATACGCCCAAAACGAATAGCAAGGATAAAGATCGGGAAGAAACCTAGTAAGGTAATGGGCTGTGTCGTATTCAGCGTTGGGAGTGTAAGCCCAAATAGGGATGCACTGAAGCCACTGGTCAGTAGGAGCAAGGCCCATCGTTGAATATCTTGGCGGGTCAGTTGTTGAAGTTGAAGCAGGGACACAGCCACGGTTGCTACGGAGACCACCCAGAAAGCGAAGAGGGCAATCACAGAAGGGATTGTGGAAACGAAATACACTGTCGGTTGAGATTGAAATAGCAGCCAATCGACCTTCATCTGCTTCGCATCTGCATTGTTAAATGAATTTAATTTTCAACGTATAAATTATAACACACACCTCAACCTTCTTCTGACGGTATGCGTCCGATGTAATCAAGTTGATGGGCGATATATAGAAGCTCCCCCTTTTCAATCTGTTGATGGCGTGCTTCAGCCCAGTGTTCGAGGTCATTCGGTTTAATGGTGTCTGTTGTGCGAAGCGCACGATACACCGTTTGGACAATAAAGTGAAGGAAATAGGCTTCATCGCTTGGATAGCGCTGATTGATAGGATGAATAACCCAATCTGAGCTGCCCATTGACATGATGTTAGCGCCTAAAGCATTGAGTACAGAGAAAAGTTGGCGTCCCGCGCTACGCCCTCCGGTCGATTGTCCTTCAAACCGACGATTGTCCATTGTTTGATGATAGGCTTCAGCGATTTCAACATCTAATTGCGGATTAATAGGCGGCTCAAACAGGGTGAGACCATCGAAGTTAATTGAAAAATAAAACAGACCGCCTGGCTTTAGAAGACTAAACAATGTTGAGACAGCAGGCTTGAGTGGGAGTAAGTCAAGAAAAGCGTTGGCAATAACAATGTCGAATTGTTGAGCGGCACTTTTAGAGAATGAGGCTAAGTCTGTGGGAATTAGCTTAAGTTCTACAACGACCTCGTTAGAAGTAAAACGACCTCCGGCTTGTTCCCAGTTAAAGCTTTTAGCCTGATTACTGATATATGTTCTTGCGTATGCAATATTGTCGGGTTGTTCATCAACTAATGTATAAGAAGCCTGCTTTAAGAAGGCGCGTTGTGCCAACAGCCTTGTAAACATCGTCCCGATTCCTCCCCCCATTTCTAAGACATTTAAGTGTTCGGAATGATGTTGCATAACTGAAAGAAGTAACCGCCAAACATACGGATTTAGTGCTTTATCGTCGGCTGTTTTTTTTGAAAGAAGATAGCGATGAAAGGAATTATAGTTGTTGGTTGCGCTCAAAGTCGGTAGCCTTATACATTAAAAGTTAATTAAATTATTTATCTCTTAGTAGGGTAAAACATTTCAAATTCGCGTCGTCTGAGGGAATTTAAATGTATTTCGATTAAAAGGTCGCTAAAACGAGTGCAGACATTAGGTACTCTGTGCCTGGCTAGCCTACTTCATAATGCGCTGTTTTTTACCCCTATCAGAGCATGAAAACGAATACTAAGTTTAGGAAACACCTCTAGAAATGCGAGGTGCTTTGGGAGTCTTTAACTTGCAAGTCAGGGTACAACCAAATTTTCACGTAGCGTTAGCGAGTCTTAGGCGGGTATGGGCCTTGGTCTTGATTGCATTTGTGTTGGTACTTTCTGCTACTTTTGTTTTACTTACTAGGCTAATGTCACCGCAGTTGGCTGTTCAGTGGGTGATGCAAGCAACTATCGTCTCGACGATCCAACTGATTCTACTGTGGTTGGGCCTTGAGAAAAATCGACAGGATCAACAAAGCCCGCTGAAATCTGATATTGGCGCGGGTAATACGGTCACTTTAGTGCGCGGTCTTCTTTTGAGTATGGTTGCTGGGTTTCTATTTATACCTTGGCCTGATAGCTGGTTGGCTTGGGTGCCTAGCCTACTCTATGCGTTTACTGTAATCGCAGATTACCTTGACGGTTATGTGGCACGCATCACGAATAACACCACGCAGCTTGGTGCGTATCTTGATATGGAATATGATGTGCTTGGTATGATAATCGCGCCACTATTAGCTGTTTGGTATGGACAATTACCGATGTGGTATTTAGCAGCAAGTGGCCTGCGATATATGTTTGTTGTTGTTAAGTGGGCTTATAAAAATCAAGATAAGCAGCTACACGAAATAAACGACAGTCTATTGAGGAGAATGGTTGCCGGTGTCCAGATGATCTTCGTGTTCATTGTGCTAGCTCCAGTGTACCAAGCCCCAGAGACGCACATTGCTGCTGGCGTTGTTCTCGTCCCATTGATATTGAGTTTTGGGCGTGACTTACTCGTGATGACGGGTCAGCTAGATGTAACAAGTAACCTGTATAACGATCTAGCCAACTTCATTAACACATGGGTATTCGGTAAACTTGCTGCCTTATTGAGAATTATTACTGTTGGTAGCCTAGTTATGTTGCTCGTAGCTTACGGTGATGTGTTCTCGACGCTAACGGCTCTCTCTCTGATGATGATAAGCGGCCTGCTATTGTCTGGAACAATAACACGCTTGGCTGCAATTGCTGCAGCGCTAATGGTGGGTTTGATAATTCAGGTAGTCGGATTGAATGGGGTAACCATCACAATATTGGTGGGTAGTTTGCTATTGCTTGTCACTGGTGGCGGACGGTGGGTGCTATGGCAACCTGAGGATGCCTTCTTCTTACAAAGGGGTGGTACCAGTTGAGCACTTCTGATCCTATGAAGCGTGCTAGAAAGCGCTGGCGCTGGTTGCTGTGGGTTTTACCCGTTGGCCTGCTGGCATGGACGCTGGCGCGGATTGAGATCGCCGATGTTGTGCGCGTTCTCCAGCGAGTGACACCGTTGGAATTAGTCTTATTATTGACTCTGAACATTGGTGTGCTTGCAACATTTAGTGGGCGCTGGTGGAGTGTGCTACAGGGTCAAGGGAATAATGTCTCGTATTGGCGCGTTGCCTTGTACCGGCTCATGGGTGCGGGAGTCAGTTATTTTACGCCAGGGCCGCACGTCGGGGGCGAGCCATTGCAAGTTGTGCTGTTACAAGAGCGCGCAGGGGTGGTGCCCAGCGCAGCAATTAGTTCAGTAACGGCTGATAAGCTGCTTGAACTGTTAAGCAATGCCACTATGTTGCTGTTTGGGTGCGCCGTTGTCTTGCATGTTGGTGTATTACCAACAATCAGTGTGAGTACTTTAGTATTGCCGCTGCTGTTGATGTGTTTGCCTATCGTTCTGATGATTTTGCTTTGGCGCGGGCAGAAACCTGTTTCGTCTTTGTTCGGTCTGCTGCCAGAGCAACTGGCACCGGCTAACCGCATGCACAAGGTGCGTGAAGTGATCGAACAGACTGAAGGAATACTGGTACGTTTGTATCAGGAACAGCCCAAAGCGATTCTGGTGGCTGTTGCATTTTCACTATTGAGTTGGGTTGGTATTGGTGTGGAGTACTGGTTAGCTACCAGTTTGCTTGGGCTTCGTCTGCCTGTAATTGACGTGATTATTATGCTGACAGCAGCTCGCATTGCTATCTTGTTACCATCGCCGGGGGGGTTGGGGACGTATGAAGCAAGCCAAGTTCTCATATTTGGCGTGTTAGAGTATGACCCAGCCGTTGCTCTTGCATTGAGTTTGCTTGTCCGTGGAAGAGATCTCCTATTTATGGGCATTGGGTTGGTACTCGCGGCATATTCAATACACACAGCTAAGATTTTCGGAAGAGTTATTTGAATGAATGGCCCATTTTTATCCGTAACAAGAGTCTCTGAGGCTCGTATTCCAACGCAGTTTGGTGATTTTCAACTGCTACTCTATCAAAATTCATTTGATGAAAAAGAACATATGGCAATCGTTCAGGGTGATGTGCAAGGTGGCGGTAATGTTCTAGTGCGAGTGCACTCTGAATGCTTTACAGGCGACGTGCTTGGCTCTAAACGGTGTGACTGTGGGGAGCAGCTTGAGGCCTCGATGCGATTAATTAGCGAGGTTGAGAATGGGGTCATCCTTTATTTGCGCCAAGAGGGGCGTGGAATCGGCTTGGTAGACAAACTGAAGGCCTACCAGCTACAAGATGCTGGGTACGATACAGTAGATGCGAACTTGATGCTGGGACATGAAGCGGATGAGAGAGATTATACGGTGGCGGCATTAATGCTCGAGGAAATGGGAATTGAGTCAATAAAGTTGTTGACGAATAACCCCGCCAAAATAGAAGGACTGGAGGCACTTGGTGTTTCTGTTTTAACGCGGCAGCCGCTGATCATTCCGCCGAATAAAGATAATCTATTTTACCTACAGACCAAGGCTGCCCGAATGCGCCATCAGCTGCCGATTGATCGGGTTGACGCGTTAAAACAAACAAGTAGTTGACCTGTGTCTGCAATAATCCAAAAATGGATTGACGACTTGCCGAAACTGGCAGCAGAACATGCAGCAGCGGCCCGTAGGCCGCTGTTTACGATCACTTACGCTCAGAGCATCAATGGTGCTATTGCTGCACGACAGGGCCACCCAACGGTAATCAGCGGCGATGAGACGATGACCCTGACACACAAACTGCGCCATGCTCATGATGCCATTCTCGTCGGTGTTGGCACAGTCTTATCAGATGATCCGCAGCTTACGGCACGGGTAGATGGCCTTGAGACAGATAACCCACGCCCGTTGATCTTAGACACCTCATTGCGTACACCTGTCGATGCGCGTGTTTTGCGGAATCCAGATGCGGTAATTTTTACAGCAAACGCCGCTCGGATGACCAGGGCCACTTGCATTCAAGTGGCGACAGATGATGTGGGGCGGCTTGATTTACATCAGGTAGCGAATAGTACTTACGAATTGGGTATCCATAGTGTGATGGTAGAAGGCGGTTCTCGTGTGATCAGTAGTTTCCTCAAGGCCGGCCTAGGCGATTGGGCTGTGGTTACGATTGCACCAGTTTTCCTTGACGGTTACAGTGTGTTATCTGCTAGCAATGGGCAAATGGTTAAGTTGAAGCACGTGCAGTATCAACAAGTTGGGGCTGATATGCTCGTTTGGGGAGTGCTGTGATTAACCGGCAATCCGTGGTGTTTGGTGCGAAAGAAACAGTCGTGGTGCGGGACGAGCAGACGCGCCCCCCACGACCAGGCGAGGCCTTGGTTGAAACACTAGCATCAGCCATTAGCCCAGGAACAGAAATGCTGATCTTCCGGGGGCAAGCACCCAAGCAGCTAAACGCTGATGCGACAATCAAAGCATTACAAGGCGGATTGGCATTCCCAGTCAAGTATGGATACACCACTGTGGGCCGCGTGGTTGAAGTTGCTCAAAACTCGGATGAGACATGGCTCGGAAAGACTGTCTTTGGGTTCAACCCGCACGAAACGAAATATGTGTCGGATATCGCGGGTCTATTGCCCCTACCCACGAGCGTCAGCGTAGAAGATGCCCTCTTCTACTCGAATATGGAAACAGCTGTCACCTTTATGTTGGACGGCGCACCGTTGATCGGGGAGCAGGTTATGGTGTTTGGTCAAGGTGTGGTCGGGTTACTGACGACAGCGCTGCTTGCAACATACCCCCTAGCGCGATTAATTACGGCAGATCGCTATCCGTTCCGGCGCGAAACCTCACATGAACTAGGAGCAGATGTCAGCTTGGATCCGAGTTTGCCAGATTTTCTTGCACAACTGCGCGATTTGTTGCAGGGTGACCGAGTCTATGAAGGGGCCGACCTCACTTATGAATTATCGGGTGCGCCTCAGGCTCTCGATGATGCTATCGCAGTGACAGGATTTCATGGACGAGTCGTCATCGGGTCGTGGTACGGCAAGAAAAAGGTCAAACTTGACCTTGGCGGCGCATTTCACCGCAGCCGCATCAGCTTGATCAGCAGTCAAGTTAGTACGCTTAATCCAATAGTCACAGGACGTTGGGATCGGGCACGCCGCACTCAAACCGTTTGGCAGATGATCCGGCTTATTGAACCGGCGCAGTTGATCACGCATCGCTTTCCGATCAAGGCGGCTGAGGATGCTTATGCCGTTCTTAGTGAAAGGCCGGAAACTGCGCTTCAAGTGATATTTGAGTATGGTCAGGATTATTGACCAACTCATTAGTGGTACAATCCATGCCACGGTGTAAACGCTACCTGTGCTCATTTAAGGGGCAAGCTCGTGATGGGAATTAGAAAATTAGCTGGGCGTGTGATGTTGTTCACTATGCTGACGACAACAAGTTTGGCTTGTGCGGCTCTCCAGCCAGATAGTTATGACTCAGTCGATATCGTTGCAACATTGTCACCAGAGGAAAATACCGCCGAACCCACTGGTGATACGCAGGAAGAAGACGATCAAGACGCTGTGGTACCACAGCCGACACTGGCGTCCAGCGGTGCCACAGGTGACGCAACCCCGCCGCCAACGTCCGATTTGCTCCTCGACGCCGTTACATCAGATGGTGTCGGTGCGGAGGGTATTGGCGATAATTACTTCCCAGAGTTAGGTAACGGCGGCTACGACGTTGTGCGCTACATACTTGACCTAGATGTTGACCTTGAACAAAACACAATCTCCGGAATCGCAACGATTGATATGATCACTTTGCAAGCTCTAGAGCGCTTTAACCTTGAGCTGTATGGGTTCGACATCAGTGCGATTGAGGTGAACGGCGAGGTGGCGTCATTTGAGCGTGAGCAACCCGAGATCATGATTACCCCGGCAGAGCCACTAGCGGCTGATGAGGACGTGGTTGTCGAAATTCAGTATGGTGGTGTGCCTGGTGAAAACGTGCCGGACGATCTACCACTGTATTCACAGGGGTGGACAAACTACGGAACTGGTGTGCTGGTAGCAGGTGAGCCAACCGGTGCTTCGTCATGGTTTCCCGTTAATGAGCACCCAATTGATAAAGCCTTTTACACCTACCAAATTACGGTGGAAAAGCCGTTGGTTGTCGCTGCGAACGGTTTCCTTATGGATACAATCGACGAGGGCAACACAATTACGTATGTATGGGAGATGAATGAACCGACGGCGAGTTATCTGACGACAGTCGCTATCGGTGAGTTCGGCGTTGAACGGTCAGAAAGTTCAAACGGTATTCCTGTACGCAACTATTTTGCCAGCGGTCTGCCTGAGTCAACGATTAATAACTTTGCGCGCCAACCCGAGATGATCGACTATTTTGAAACGATTTTCGGTCCTTATCCTTATGAAGTTTATGGTTCGGTTGTGCATGGTGAACCGCTCAATTTCGCGCTGGAAACAAACACGATGTCAGTGTTTGGCAGTAGTTTTACTGATGAAAGTGTCGTTGCGCATGAACTAGCACATCATTGGTTTGGCAACAGCCTGAGCCCGGCGGCGTGGCAGTACATTTGGTTGAATGAGGGTTTTGCAACGTATGCCAGCACACTTTGGGTTGAATACTTGGATGGGCGTGAAGCGGCTGAAGACGAGATGCGTCAGGTTTATGCATCGCTGGCGGCGCCGGTGCCGCCGTTCATTATTCCGAAGGAAGACTTAGTGGCAGGTATTCAAGATTTACCATATGACATTGGGCAAAAGGATACGTTATCTCCGCAGGATGTTGAAGATGCCCTGACCGCCCTACTCGGTGATGTTTTGTCTGGGGAGGAAATCGCAGCGTTGGTTCCTTCAGAGGATATTCCTGCGGTGGAACTGGGGTTAGTCGTTGAGCAAGTTGCGCTAGAAGACATTCTGTTGAACGAACGCAAGTTAGACGATTTTTACAATGCCGTTGGGTTGGGCACTTTAACGAGCGGCGTGTTAATCGGCGATCCGAGTGGGGAGAGTTTATTTAACGGAAATGTCTATCAACGCGGAGCGCTAACCTTACACGCGTTGCGATCCAAGATTGGGGACGAGGCTTTCTTCGATACGCTTCGAGCCTACACAGAGCGCTATGAGGATGGTAATGTGACCACTGAGGATTTTCAGGGTATCGCCGAAGAGATAAGCGACGAAGACTTGGATGACTTTTTCGAAGCATGGTTGTTCACTGATGAGACGCCCGACATTCCTGAGCTGGATCTGTACGCGGCAGACTTTCAGCCAGAGGTTGAGTAACTACTGTCTGTACGCATTTGAAAGAACGTTGCTGCCACCGGACACTGGTCTGCATTGGTATTGGAAGGATACGCTTAATCTATGCTACGCCACCTTTTACATCTACATGACTTTACACCCAATGACCTAGTATACCTGTTGGACTTAGCTGATTATCTTAAAGCGCATCCAGAGGCAGTGCCCGGGCGCTTGCAGGGGAAATCCCTGTTGATGCTGTTTGAGAAGAACTCGACTCGAACTCATCTTTCTTTTGAAGTGGGGATGAAGCAGCTTGGCGGTAACACTGTTTATACACGCCGTGAATATACTAATTTCAATATTACGGATGTGTGGGATGAAACACGGGTAATCTCCAGTTATGTTGACTTGATCCTCGCGCGGGTACGTAAACACGAAGACTTAGTCGAAATGGCTGACGCATCCAAAGTCCCCGTGATCAACGGTTGTGATGATCGCTTCCATCCAACGCAGGCCCTCGCCGATATCATGACGATCCGAGAGGTGCTTGGTACGTTAGATAAAGTGCGCGTTGTATACCTTGGAATAGGGAATAACGTCAGTAATTCATTGGCGCAAGCGACTTTATTAGCGGGTGGTACTTTTACGTTATGTGCGCCACAGATTGACCCAGCCGCATTTGATAAGCAGATCTATGCGAAGTGGACGCAAAATAACAATTACAGCACGAATAACAAGCCGGAGTTTGCGGTTCGCCAAGCCGATGTGCTTTATACTGACACATGGATCAACATGGAATTCTTTGAAGACCCGGCCTACGAATCTGATCGTCAGAGACGCATCAAGATGATGCGCCCGTATCAGTTAAATGAAGATGTGCTGGAGATGACGAGTAAAGACGATACATTGATTATGCATTGTATGCCGGTGCATAAAGGGTATGAAGTCAATGATACGATTGTCTATCATGATAATTCCGTGGTTTTTCAGCAAGCTGAGAACCGATTATATGTACAACAAGCTTTGATGCTCTGGTTGTTGGATGCAGTATAAGGCATCACGAATAGGGTTGTTGGTACTCCTAGGCTTCTTAAGTCTGTTAGGCGCTTGCCAACCAGAACCTGAACCAACTGAGACGGTTACATTGATAATCGATGGTGACTCGCGGGAAGTCGTGATCAACCAGCAAACGTCTGTCAATGACATTATTCGCAGTGAAAGCCTCGACTTGAGCCCACTCGACCGCGTCAACCCGCCAGGGTTTAGCCCCATTGAGGATGGATTGGTGATTACTGTCGTGCGGGTTGAGGAAGAAACAATAGTGGTTGAAGAACCGATTCCGTTCCAGAGCCTAACGCAAACAAGTGACGGCCTAACAGACGGGGAGTCGCGCTTGTTACAGTCTGGGGCTAACGGGATGGCAGAAGTCACATACCGCATTTTGTATGAAAATAGCGAAGAGGTGTCGCGGACAGAATTGCGCCGAATAGAAATCTCTCCGGCGCGTGATGAAGTTATTCTAGTGGGCAGTGAGGTTGACTTAGCAACTGTTACAGTTGAGGGGCGGCTCTTTTACATGACGGGCGGCAACATCTGGGTCGTTGAGCAAAACAGTGCGAATCGCCGTCCTTTAACCATTGATGGCGGCTTGACTCAAGCGCGTATTTTTGAGGTCAATGAGACGGGCGAGCGTATCTTATTTAGCCGCCCAACCTTGACAGAGATGGATGTTACGCTTGGTACTGAAGAGTCACCGTCGTTGAGCGAGGGTGAACCGACGGGCGAAGCATCCATAAACGCTGGGACAGCCCCAGCGTTTAACCGGTTGTGGGTCATCTTTGATACGACCGAAGCAGAGATTCAACCGGTGCCATTGAACTTAGAGAACATTCTCGATGCTGAGTGGGTACCCGGCTCGCAGGCGAGTATCGTCTACTCAACAGCCGAGCCACGCTCTGGCTTCCCCGGGTGGCAAGCCAATAATGATCTATGGTTAGCACAAGTCACCGAAGATGGACGCGTTGTTAACCGGGTTGAACTGTTGGCGCCTTCCTCTGGTGGCGTCTACGGATGGTTTGGTACGCGCTTTGCTCTTTCACCAGATGGTACACAGATCGCATGGGCCCAACCTGATGCAGCCGGGGTCTTGCAGATTGTTCCGTCGGAGATAAATGAAGATAATAATGAGACCGTCCCCACACCCACGCCTGCCGCCCCAGACCGAACAATCACAGATAGCTTTTCATTAGAGGTTGGTTCGTACGCACGCCAAACGTTGCTCAGTTTTTCTCCTTTCAATCCCTTTGACTTTGTTTGGTTACCAGCGCTTGATTGGTCGAAGGATAGTCAAGCTTTGGCTGTCATTACACATGGCCCCCCATTAGGTAACGAGGCAGAAGAGGACAGCCCGGTTTTTAACCTAACGGCGTTCATCGTAAACGGGCAGTACTCCGTTGATCTTGTGGAACGGGCTGGTATGTGGGCTGCACCACAGTATGCGCCAGCAAATTATGAAGGGGAGCCGCTACCGCAGCGGTTAGCCTACCTACAAGCAATTGAACCTTTAAATAGTGTTGTCAGTGAATACCAATTAGTAATTATTGACCGCGATGGCAGTAACCCACAGCGCATCTTTCCAGAAGAGAACACCCCAGGTTTAGAACCTCAGACGTTTGCATGGTCTGCTGATGGCGAGCAGCTTGCGATTATTTACCAAAGCGATTTGTATATTATTGATGCCATCACCGGTTTGGCGCAGCGCTTAACGGGTGATGGCCAAAGTAGTAATCCACGCTGGGTACCCTAGTCTATGAAGCGAAACACAAGAATATCTGTCGGATTGCTGGCTCTGGGCCTGTTAAGTGTGCTCGCGTGTGCTGCTTTATTGAGCCAGCGGCGCACCGAGACGCGAGGCATTGTTGATGGACTTCCCCCATATACACTTGATCCCCGCCCACAAGGGGTTGGCGTGAATGTTGAGCTAACACAGTACGACTCCGAAGAACTTGAAAACAATCTGCGTTTGATTACGGATGTTGGGTTCCGTTGGGTACGTCAGCCACTTTTATGGTCGGAGATTGAAGCTGTTGAGGGTGAGTACGATTGGTCAGCGTATGATCTAATCGTGGAAGAGACTGTAGCACATGATTTGAACCTTGTAGCTGTTTTGTGGCAGTCGCCAGAATGGGCAGCGGATAGTGTTACTGGTGCACCAGATGACTTGGCAGCTTTTGGTGATTTCGCGCAAGCTGTTGCAGAGCGCTACGGTGATCAAATAGATGTGTACCAAATTTGGGATGAACCGAATCTCGCCAGTGGTTGGGGCGGTACGGCTGCCAGTGCAATTGAATATGGTGCCATGTTAGATGCAGTTTACGACAAACTGCACGATAGTGACCCTGATGCGTATGTTTTGGCGGCAGGGTTGGCACCTACAACCGAGACGGGCCCGAATAACCTCAGTGATGTGTTGTATTTACAAGCGCTATACGAAAACGAGATTGATGCGTTGTTTGATGGTGTGGCAGGGAAGCCTTATGGGTTTGATAGTGGGCCAGAAAACCGGCAAGTTGACGCCAACCTAACAAACTTTAGCCGAATGGTGCTGCTGCGTGAGAAAATGATCGCGGGGGGGGACGGTGCATCGCTGTTGTGGGCCAGCCACTTTGGTTGGAATGCGCTACCAGTAGGCTGGGATGGTGACCCTTCCGTGTGGGGGGCGACTTCCGCAGAGGGGCAAGCCGCACAGACGATTGCCGCCTATCAGCGAGCATTGATAGAGTGGCCTTGGGCTGGCGTACTGTTCGTTGAGACGTGGCAGCCTGACGCAGAGCCCACATCTAACCGGTGGGGTTTCGCGTTGCGTTCGCAGGCAGGCGAACTCAGTGAAACCGCGCACGCCATCCGCGCTGAAGCAAGCACCTTCAACGAAGCACTATGGCCTGGAGTCTATGCGGCGCAGACGGCGGCGATCAGTTACAGCCTGGACTGGGAATTTGGCGAACTTGGTGCCGACGTGATCGAAGGTGGCGACAGCACGATTACTGTGCCATTTCAGGGAGATGTGCTGGGGGTTATCGCGCGTCGAGACAACTATCGCGCGTATTTATACGTCGAGACAGATGGCACCCCGTCGGATAGACTGCCGCAAAACGCTGATGGTGCCTACCTCGTCCTCACTTCACCGGATTACCAACCACGCATTGAAACGCTTGCGATTGCAAGCGGCAGCATGGAAGCTGTAACGACCGCCAACATCACCGCGGAGCGCGGTTGGGATCAGTGGGCGATTGCGGGCTTTTCAGTTGGGTACGACTTGGATACTCGGCTACTTGACCTGTTGATTGGCTTGACTGCGGTTATGACTGTTGGTTCATTTGGTGGGTTGCTGTGGTTTGGACGCAGTTTGCTTTTGAGTGACTGGGTACAAATTTTGTACTACCGGCTTGGTCAGGGTGTACATTTGAGTTTGTCGATTATAGCATCGCTCGCTGTTTGGGTTGGTGCTGCGCTAACGTGGGGAGGCTTATTACCCACCCTACTGCGCCGCTTCGGTGATGGTGCGCCTTTAATCCTAACGGCTCTGACGGCAGGCGTCTTTTACTTTTCGCCTTGGCTGGTGCTGACACTCATAGCATTGATTGTGTTATTCGTGTTGATCTACATCAAGCCTAGCACGGGTGTTGCTTTGATGCTGTTTTTTGCGCCGTACTATTTGCTGCCGCGCCCTTTATTTGAACGCGCCTTCAGCTGGGTTGAAATTATCAGCCTGCTAACGTTAGCAGCTTGGGGATTAACAATCATTGTGGCATGGCGGGGGGAAGGGTGGCCTTCGCTCAGGGATGTTTGGCAGTCGATGACGACGCTGGATAAGGCAATCGGATTGTTTATGCTGGTTGCTGTTATTTCAATCAGTTGGGCAGGGTTGACCGGAGTCGCTTTAACGGAGCTCCGGCAGATGGTGATCGAGCCATTTGTTGTCTATTTGGTGTTGCGGACGTTGCCGTTCACTGAACAAGAGCGCTGGCGTATTGTTGACTTGTTAATTTTAACGGGCGTCATTGTTTCGATTATTGGGTTCTACCAGGCAGCGACCGGAATTGATGTCATTACGGCAGAGGTAAGCTCTAGGCGATTTCGGAGCGTGTTCGGAACTCCCAATAATGCGGCGTTATTTCTCGGGCGCTTGATCCCCCTTGCCGCGGCAATCACCTTGGTGGGTGGGCATAAGAAGCGACGTGTGGCCTACGGTACAGCAGCAGTGATTATGTTGGGGGCTACTGCGTTGACGCTCTCTCGTGGGGCTATTCTACTAGCGCTGCCTGCAGGCGTTGGGGTTGTGTTGATCTTTTGGTTGGGGCGCACAGGTATAGGTCTGGTGCTGGTTGGGATCATATTAGAAGGCCTGGCATTGATTCCCCTTTCTCGTATGCCGCGTTTTGCTGCCCTATTGGATTTCGACAGCGAGACCAGCACCAATCTGTTTCGAGTTCAATTATGGCAAAGTACCTTCAAGATGCTACGTGACCATCCTATTACAGGGGTGGGACTTGATCAGTTTTTGTATGAATACCGAGGTTACTACATCTTGCCGGAGGCGTGGCGTCAACCAGACTTGAGCCAACCACACAACCTGCTGCTGAATTATTGGGTTCGGCTGGGGATTGTCGGCTTAATTGCTGGCATCTGGATACAGGTTGCCTTCTGGCAGATGGGGTATCGACTGCAGAAGGCTTTACATGGTGATGCTCGTGTCGCGAAGCGCGCCTTAGTGATTGGCTTAATGGGTTGTATGGCCGCGTTTCTGGCCCATGGGTTGGTTGATGCCACCCATTTTGTCATTGACTTGGCGTATATTTACTTTATGACTCTTGGTCTGATGCACCAGCTTAATGCCGACATCATTACAGACTATTCTTCGGAATCAGCCTCCTCGTCAGAAAGTGATTGAATTTCAACAGCGATGGATAAGTTGAGGTCTTCGGAGCGCTGAATGATAGAGTTAACGTCTTGCCCAACGGACTTTGCGAGCAGACCCGGTGCAAGCGTTTCTAATTCATCGAAGTCGTCGGTCTCAAGTGCGGAGAAAGCAATTTCACGCGCTTGACGTATCGTTTCGAGGGCATCGTCGATATCGTCCTGGATCGTTTCAATGGCAGGTGCTTGTGCTGGGTCATTGACAGCGGCCCCATCGAGCGCATCTTTGAGTAAGAGTAGATACCCCTCTAGACCAAGGTCGTCGCCTGCATTTTCGGCAAGGCCCGACTCATCGTAGTCACCATAGTCATCACCCAGTATACCAGTCACAATGTTAATTATTTGCTCAGACTGTGTGCGGGTCGGTGGCAACAACTGCGTACTGTAGGCATCCGCTGTAATTTCAAGATAGGTTTCGTATTGATCAGTTTGCGCATCCATACCGGCTAAGAGTGTAGCTTGAAAGGCTTGCCCACGAATTGCACTAAGCTCGAATAATGAGCGGTAACGCTCTAAGACATCGTCGGACACGGAAGCCTGATATACTGGAACCGCAATGGCAGAATTGGAGTCATCCTCTGGCTCAACACTAATGATCAGAGCGTTATAGGTCAACAATGCAGTTTGTAGCCCATCATTATAGAGTGGGGCTGGGGCGTCATTGCCTTCTGTTAATAACCCAATACTCGTTAGTTCACCGTCATCCTCACGAAGCCATCCTTCATATTGTGACCCCGCGGCTGCTGGTGGCAGGTCTATGATCTGGGCTGACGTTACGTCGTCAGTGAAGGTGACTTGCCCCAAGACCGGAACCGACGTGGGAGTCGGTGGAATAGGAGTTGGTGTTGGGTCAGGCGTTTCCGTCGGCGTGGGCTGCGGCGTTTCAGTTGGCTCTTCAACAGCGGCTACGGCTGGCGCGTCTTCTTCTGGTTCAGCCTCAGGCGGAGAGAATGCGCCGGTTGCGACAAGAACCCCAACAATGATGGCGATCAATGCGCCAATACCTACGCCAATTTGAACTGGCTTTAGGCCACGGCTGTTGGTAGCTGCAGCTACCTCGGTGGGTGCTGAAACGAACACCGTTTTGCCATCAAACAAGGTGGTATCAGCGGGTAGGCCCATGGCATCGTTCAAGGCGAGTGCTAAATCTGTGGCTTTTTGGTAGCGTTCAGCCTGCTTTTTGGCCATTGCTTTATTAATGATTGGCTGGAGGTAGGCAAGGTGTTCTGGGAGCTGAGGAATGGGGTCCTGAACGTGCTTGAGCATAACGGACATCATAGAAGCGTCAGGGTCATTTTCATAAGGAAGCTTGCCCGTTAGCATTTCAAAGAGCATGACACCCAATGAATAAATATCTGAGCGGGCATCCACGCTGACACCCTGAATTTGTTCCGGACTCATGTAGGATGGTGTGCCGATAATAGCACCCGATGCAGTTTTCTGGGTGGAGTCGGTCATATGGGCGACACCAAAGTCCGTCAGGATTGGGTCGAGTGAGAGTGTTGCGGTGGTGCCAATATCAATGTCATCGTCGTCTTGGCGCAGCATGACATTCGCGGGTTTGACGTCACGGTGAATGATGCCGCGCGAGTGTGCGTAGCTTAGGGCCGAAGCCATAGCAGTCATAATGCTGGCGGTGACTTTTTCCGGGAGCGGTTTGCCCTTGACACTCTCATATGCTTGCAAGAACTGCTTAAGCGACACGCCATTAAGGAGTTCCATCACAATGTAGGGACGGCCATCGACGAGGTCAAAGTCAAAGACTTGAACAATGTGAGGATGTCTAAGACCAGCGACGGCCTGCGCCTCTGCGATGAACCGAGACATCAGCCAATCGTCTTCGGTTAAATGAGAGTGGAGAATTTTGACGGCCACATCGCGGTTGAGAGTGGCATGCGTACCGAGAAAAACCTCAGCCATATTACCCCGCCCAATACGCTCTTTTATTTCGACTTTCGAAAGAACGCGACCTACCCAATCAGATGCCATTGATCGATCCTTAATAGTCTTACGCTGGTCTAGTTAATTGTTTTCTGAAGACGTATATGTTTGCGATTATAGTGAAGATAAATATGTTTGCCGAACCAGACCAGATAGTAAGGTAACTAATGTTGGATATCATACGGATTTAGACACCGATGCTATTGTTAATGTAGCGAAGCAGCAGTAATGGCGTGCGTAATGAGGCATCAGCTACAATACTACGGGTGAAGGCAAACTCTACTTAAATGGCAATGTTAATCCTCGGCAATAATCGGACACAATTGGAGTAATCACGTGCGTGTATTAATCACAGGGGGTGCAGGATTCCTGGGCTCACACTTATGCGACCGCTTCCTAAAAGAAGGGCACGCGGTGATTGCTGTTGACAACCTGCTGACAGGCTCAACGCGAAATATTGAACATCTGGCGGGAAATGACCAGTTTCGGTTTATTAAACATGATGTTACTAATTATATCTACGTCGAGGGCGACATTGATATTGTGCTTCACTTTGCTTCACCTGCCAGCCCAGACGACTATCTCAATTACCCGATTCAAACACTAAAAGTCGGTTCGCTTGGAACGCACAATGCGCTTGGGTTGGCTAAAGCCAAGCGTGCTCGTTTTTTGCTGGCTTCCACATCGGAAATATACGGTGATCCGTTGGTGCACCCACAAGCAGAGAGTTACTTAGGGAATGTTGATACGATTGGCCCTCGCGGTGTATATGATGAAGCAAAGCGCTTCGCCGAGTCGCTGACAATGGCTTACTATCGCACACACGGTGTTGATACGCGGATTGTGCGTATCTTTAATACATATGGGCCACGAATGCGTTTAGATGATGGGCGTGTTGTGCCAAACTTCATCGGGCAGGCCTTACGTGGTGAACCCCTGACGATTTACGGAGACGGTTCGCAGACACGCAGTTTCTGTTATTACGAGGATGAGATTGAGGGGTTGTACCGGTTAGTCATGTCGGACGAAAACTACCCAGTGAACATTGGTAACCCGCACGAGATGAGTATTTTGATGCTGGCAGACTTGATCAACAAGTTGACGGATAACCCCGGTGGGCTGGTCTACCAAGAGGCGAAGCGCATCAAGGGTGATCCTCAGACCCGGCAGCCAGATATTACTCGAGCAAGGGAACTGTTAGGTTGGAAACCGAAATGGGATATCCGTGATGGGTTGGAAAAAACAATCGAGTACTTTCGAGATAAGGTCAATGTGTAAACACAGTTGATGATCAGACAGACTGCTCAGACGGACTTGATGGGGCCTCGTTCTACGACGGCCTTTTTGCTCGTAGTAATTGCTGTTGCCATAGGTACTGTGTTAGCGGCTTTACCCTTGATGTGGGCGGGCATTCTGCTCATCAGTATGCTGCTGCTTGGGTTGACGTTGATCAATCCCATTGTTGGGTTGGGTGTTGTCCTCGTCCTTGGACCAACGAAGCCGTTGACAGATTTCTTTGTTCCGGCCTTACCCCTGGACCTTGGGCAGATCGCGCTAATTATTACAATTGGTGCTTGGGGTATCCGCCTGCTGGCTAAACGCCAGATTATTATTCCGCGGACGCCTTTGAATATCCCATTGTTTATTTTGTTTGGCGCAATGTTGCTGAGTCTGCTTAATGCATTATCAATCGGTTATGCGATCAGTGAGTTGCTGAAGTGGGCGCAGGTTATTTTGCTTGTGTGGCTGGTTGTTCTGTCGTTTAGTGAACGGCAGATGCCGCTGCTGCTTGGGCTGGTGTTGTTGGCAGCCGGGGTGCAGGCGGCGGTTGGGGTCTGGCAGTTCGGTTTACGTGAAATCGGCCCTGAGCACTTTAAGATTCTTGGGGGGCGTTTTTACCGTGCTTATGGATCATTTGAGCAACCGAACCCCTATGCGGGGTTCATGGGGTTAACGGCTCCGATTGCAATTGGGCTTACACTGGGTGCCCTAGCGGCATGGTGGCAACAACTGCGACCTGCAATCTGGGCGCGAGACGTAAAAAGAGTGACTGCGACGGTGATCAACGGTGATTTGTGGCGGTTGATTGCACTTGGAGCGTGTGCTAGCTTGTTAATTTCAGGCTTGTTGATGTCTTGGTCTCGTGGCGCATGGATTGGTTTCGGTGCAGCGACTGCCGTAATTCTATTCGCATGGCCTCGGCGCTGGTGGCATGGGCTGCTACTGTTAATCCTCGCTGGGGTTGTCGGTACTATTGCCATTCGACTTAATCTGCTACCCGATGCTATTGTGGGTCGGCTGATAGGGTTTACAAGCGTCTTGCAGACGTTTGATGTACGTGGGGTTGCAATCAATGATGCGAACTACTCCGTTTTAGAACGGCTAGCACACTGGCAGGCAGCGCAGGAAATGGCGCGCTATTTTCCATGGATTGGCGTTGGAATCGGCAATTATGAACCTGTTTACAGCGCCTTTGCATTGATCAATTGGCGGCAACCATTGGGACATGCGCACAACATCTATCTCAATTTTTTAGCAGAGACAGGTGTTTTTGGTTTGCTGGCTTACCTTGGGTTGTGGAGCACTGTCATTGTGCTGACCTGGCAGGTGACGCGACAGTCCGACATATGGCGCCGCTCCATCGGGATTGGCCTACTTGGGACGTGGGCGCACCTGAGCACGCATCAGTTATTAGATAAATTGTACGTAGCTAATTTACACTTACACATTGCTGTGTTGCTTGGGGTATTATGCGTAATAACCCTGAGCATTGAACAATCAGAACCAATTGACGGAGACCAGTCACAATGAGTCAAAAGTCGGAACGTATTCCGAATAGTACAGAAACTACTTACATACCTGTTTCACCCAGTGGGAATCTGCTCACTTGGTTACGTACTAAGCTGGAGGGGCGTAAGGAAGTAAAGCGCTTTTCTAAATTTGCTATTGTTGGAGGTATTGGTTTCGTCATTGATTTCGGCGTCAGCAACCTACTGTGGACAATTCTACCGTTGACAGTGACCCTGTCGCTCCCATTTGGGTTGGCAGTGACCCAGACTGGCATTGGGAGTGCTGTCGGGTTTACAGTGGCGGTGTGCAGTAACTTTATTTGGAACCGCTACTGGACATATCCAGACTCGCGCTCGAAGGCGATAACGTACCAATTGGTGACATTCTTCGGAATTAACACTATCGGGCTATTGATCCGGACCCCCGTGTTGGAGATTACCAGCGTGCCATTAACTGCATGGGCAGGTGAACTGCTGTCCGTCGGTGAAACCTTGGCCATGCGAATTGGTAACAACATCGCTTTAATGATCGCGGTTGTTGTCGTGATGTTCTGGAACTTCTTTGTCAACCGTTATTGGACGTACAGCGACGTCGAATAGTTATCTCTGATGCCCTATTCAGTTGGAATTGACTACACTGCGGCTCTCAAACAAGGAGGCGGCATTGGTCGTTATGTGCGTAGTTTGATCGGCGCGTTGGCGACAGCCGATCAGCGGAATGATTATCGACTGTTTGCGGCGGGTTCGACACCCACCAGCTTACCGAGGGCAATTGGGTCAAACTTCACGTGGTGCCCAACACGTATTGATGATCAATGGTTGGTGCGCCTGTGGTACCGGCTCCATGCGCCTCTTCAAATTGAGCGTTGGTTAGGGCCTATTGACTTGCTGCATGCGCCTGATTTTCTGCTACCACCTGTCAAGCGCAGAACGCGCACTATTTTGACAGTGCATGATCTATCGTTTATTCGCTCACCTGAGACAACTACTGACGGCCTACGACGCTTCTTGAATAAAGAAGTGCCACGCTCAGTGCGGCGTGCGGAGCATATATTAGCAGACTCTGCTGCGACCAAAGACGATTTGATCGAGCTATATGGTACGCCTGAAGAAAAAATCACGGTGTTATACAGTGGGGTCGACTCGCGCTTTGAACCGATCATAGATCAGGCTGTGCTGCAAAGCGTTCGCCAAAAGTATGGTATTGGCGAAGCTGACTTTATTATGACCCTCGGTACAGTTCAGCCAAGAAAGAACTATGTGCGCTTAGTAGAAGCGTTTGAGATGCTAGGGCGTCATGATCTTAAGTTGGTGATTGTAGGCGGTAAAGGTTGGTTGGCTGAACCACTATTTGAGCGGATCGAGGCACTTCAATTACAAGAACGGGTAATATTGCCTGGTTTTGCTGATGATGTGGATTTACCAGCTTTATATAATGCAGCGGCTGCGTTTGCCTTCCCCTCACTATATGAAGGCTTCGGGTTGCCCGTATTGGAGGCGATGGCTTGCGGCACGCCAACCTTAGCTTCGAATGTGTCGTCAGTGCCGGAAGTTACTGGGAATGCGGCTGTTTTGATTGACCCATTAGACGTTGATGCAATGCGAGATGGTTTAAGCCGTCTGCTGGTTGATGTTGACCTGCGTCGGCGCTTGATTGCAGACGGCCTCGAACGGGCGAAGACGTTTACATGGGGAAAGGCCGCTCACCAGTTACTAGCGGTGTATGCGGCTTTATTAAGTGACAATTCAGGGTCATTTAGCTAGACTCTTTTGTACGTTTTAATACTGATTGAATAATCGGCTGGGCAACAATTTCAGCAGAGGATAACGGATGACAACCCTCGACGGACGGGATAAAGCCGCCTACGTACAAGACATGTTCGGGCGAATCGCTGAGCGTTATGATCGGATGAACCGAGTGATGACCTTGGGCCAAGATCAAAGATGGCGGCGGTATGCAGTACAGCAGGCTAGTTTGCCGAAAGATGGTCAATTGTTGGACTTAGCAACAGGAACTGGAGATATTGCTTTTGAGGCGGCTAAACGCCACCCAAATGTCAACGTTGTGGCGGCGGACTTCGCTATGCCGATGATGCTTGTGGGGAGAAACCGTTTTTACGGTGATCGAGTCGAATGGTTAGACGCTGACGCCATGAACTTACCATTTCCAGCCCAGTGGTTTGATGCATTGATTTCAGCATATTTACTGCGAAATGTGGCAAACATCTCCCGAACGCTTGAAGAACAATATCGGGTGGTAAAACCTGGTGGACGTGTGATTAGTTTGGATACCTCACCGCCAAGCGATAATCTGCTGAAGCCCTTCATCCTGTTCTACCTGAAGCACATCATTCCGTTATTGGGGCGTATGATCGCTGGTGATAGTAGCGCTTATGTTTACCTGCCGGAGTCAACACGCTCGTTCAAGACGGCGGACGAATTGATTACATTGATGGAAGCGGCGGGCTTCGTTGATGTGAGTTATAAGAAATTTATGTTTGGCACTGTGGCAATCCATGTAGCAAAGCGCCCGGAGGCGAGCTAATGGCAGAAACAGCAGCCCAAAAACCAAACATGTTCCAAGCGTGGGTCTTAGCAACTCGCCCGAAGACACTTCCAGCTGCGGTTGCGCCCGTACTGGTTGGGACGGCATTGGCAATCTCGGACGGAGTCTTCGTGCCACTACCGGCTTTGGCGGCTTTGGTTGACGCATTGCTTATTCAGATTGGCGTCAACTTTGCCAATGACTATTTTGACTTTAAGAGTGGTGTTGATACTGAAGAACGCCTTGGCCCAGTTCGGGCAACGGCTAGTGGTTTGATCAGCCCAGAGCAGATGAAGCGCGCAATCATCATAGACTTAGCTCTTGCAACCTTGATTGGAGTGTATCTGATAAGCGTTGGTGGTTGGCCAATTTTGGTAATCGGTGTGGCGTCACTATTGGCGACGCTGGCTTACAGTGCTGGTCCTCTGCCGTTAGCATCCAATGGCCTTGGTGATGTGTTTGTGTTTATCTTCTTTGGGTTGATTGCCGTCGGTGGTACGTATTATGTTCAAGCCCTTGATATATCTGGCTGGGTGATTGCGGCAGGTGTCTCACCGGGCTTGCTGATCACGGCGATTATTGTGGTGAACAACATGCGTGACATCGATACGGATAGAAAATCAGGAAAGCGAACACTAGCTGTCATTTTGGGACGGATGGGAGCGCGGATCGAGTATGTGGTGTTGCTCATCGGTGCTTATATGATGTTGTTTATTATGTACTTTTTCGGTGGCTATTCACTAGGAATATTTCTGCCAATGCTTTCAGTGCCATTAGCCGTACCATTGGTCCATGCAATTTATGATGCAAATGATGGACCCTCAATGAATAAAACACTGGCAAACACAGCCCAATTATCGCTGGTGTTTTGCTTACTGATGGCGGTGGGTCTGGTGCTTCCCCTCTAGCCAGCTCGGTTAATGGCACCGATTAATAGCGCCATCATCCCCATAATGATTGATGCTCCCACTAACCAACCTAATGTGTCAATGCGAAGCCCACTGCCGGGTCGGTTACTCATATGTTGCAACAGCATCCCATTCATACTAACTAGTAGAATCAATTGAACAAAGATCAATTTTGGGATTTTGACGATCATCAAAATAGGGGCGACAAATGTGTTCAGCAAAGCGGCGATAATTCCTACCAAATAAAATTCATTAGCGGGGCCACTAGGTATGTAATAGACCCCTCGGGTGACGGCTATCGCCAGTGCGTAGATACCAAAATTAAGGAGTGTCCCAATGCCTAGCCCACCGAATAACCTTGCCACGCTTCTCACTTTCTACGAGTATGATTTTTAAGTTTAATCATACCCGCTTCAAGAAAAAAGCTAAATTTCCATCAAATATATTGCTAGCCGAGCTTGTCAGTATCAGCGCGAAGTTTGCTACGAGTCTTAACGAGTTTAAGGTTATGGGCGGCCCGGCTTAGGAAGCCGGTAATGATACCGATGAAAGCGGAAAATGCTACCAGCCACATTGTCGAATCGATGACTAATGCACCGTCACTAAAGGCCTCAAAGCCTGTCATGATGCCAAAGTTTAGCCCGGTTACGGCAATAATGGGTAGCAGAAACAAGCGCGGGATACGAACTTTTATCAAGTTGGGGCTAATGACGGCGTTAATCACTGAAGATGAGAGCATCACTAACAGGAAAAACTCGAAGTTGCCGGGCGGGAACTTAATCCCCCGGAAAAGCAACACACCCATCGAAAAAATAATCATGTTAGCGAATGACGCGACCGTTGTGTTGAACGCAAGCGTAATCAAGATTGAACCCTATCCCTATCTCAATTGTTTTGATAATGATAACAGACCTTATGGATAGATTTGGTATAAATTTAGTTTCAGCCTGGGTTTAGAGCTGAGTTTCGCATGAGTTGTAGTCATCTGAGCCAGCATCGCCGGTGCATGTATCACTGCCACTACCGCCCAAGAGGATATCATTGCCGCTACCACCAAATATAATGTCATCGCCATCTCCGGCGACGATACAATCATTGCCGCCTCCGCCATCGAGTGTGTCGTCGTTATCTGACCCAAGGAGTAGATCATTCCCGGATGTGCCGGTACTGCCCTCAACGATATTGCCCAAGTTAAGTGGACTACATTCATCAGGCTTCAGATCGTTAGCGGACACACTCTCTGTGTCTCGATCAGCACCAGATTCGTCCACGGTGTTGGCTGTCGCGAATGCGTTTGCAATCCCTGTAATAATAATCAGGAGAGCGGAAAATAGGGTCAAGCGAGTGGCTACACGAATAAGGCTTGATGAATTATTAAGGCGTGTGCGCATGGTGTTACTCTCCTGCTGTGGTTTGCGCACAGCGGAAGCCAATGCCCGGGTTACGGGTATCCGGTGGAAGTGATAGTTCACTGGGGGCTTGTGCGTAGTCTGGTTGTAGGTTCCAAGCACCGCCGCGAACGGCGGCTTGATCATCTCGAGCAGCGGCGACCCACTCAGCCGCATTCCCCGCCATATCAAAAAGACCCAAGCCACTTTTACCTTCAGGGTAGCTGCCAACGGGCGCAAGTTGCGCCCACCCGTCTGCGATGCCCAAGCGCTGCTGAGCTGGGTCGTCGGGGAGACAGTCATCATCACAGGTATTCATATGTTGTGCTGCTGATTGGCTGCCCCAAGGAAATATGGTTGACGTCTGTGTGGCTGGCTGCCAGTAAGCCGCGATGTCCCATTCTAGAGCAGAAGGCAAGCGGGCCCCTCGCCACTGGCAGAACTGGGCTGCCTCAGGTTGTGTGATGTGAACAACCGGAAACTGACTGAATGCTTGCGTCAGATAAGTGGGCCCGAGCGATGTGGTCGTGACTGTCTGGTTGGGTAAACAAGCGCCAGCAACAACGCAAGCTTGCCACTGCTCATTGGTGACTTCGTATATGTCGATCACATAGGCTGCAAGGTCAACCGATGACCCAGCATATGTTTGATACATACCTGCTGGTATAGTCGCCGTAGGGACACGGACAGTTTCAGCAGGTTCAACTTGAGCAAACTCCAGCGTACCAGTTTGTACGCTGGCCTGTTGGACATCGCCCGGACGAGTGATCGTTGCAATCAAAAAAATGACGATAAATAGTAATGCAGCCGCACTAAACCCGGCTGGCATAATCCATACCAGCAGACGAGGCAATTGTGGGTCTGGGATGCTAGCCAGCCGAACTGGCGATGCTATACTTATGTGTGATTGGGTTGGAACGTATTGAGACCTGATGGTAGACTGCTCTTCTCGTTTAGATGCATCTTGCAAGCTGGTCGGCAGCCCGTTTTCTGTTAAGAGAACGATGCCGAAGCCAAGCAAACATAGGCCGATGAACAATAACGACACCAGGCGCACGGTTCGTACAGGAAGGTCAAAGCCGAAGAGGGCCAGCGTATTGGTCTTGACTTGTGGCAGCGCGACAAACTGCTCAATTTTTGGTGTTAGCTGGCTGCTTCCTTCATCGGTTATGCGCTCTTCTAACCAGACTTGCTGCTTGTCCGTATTGAAGATCAGGACGGGGGCGAATGCGTCGTTGATTGGTTGGCTACCGACATTACCAGTTATATAAACCTCTGGCGTGATGAAAATTGAATACTGGCGTAATTGAAGACCGGTTTCTCGTTCATAGGTCTGAATGATGCCCTGTAACTGGCTGAGTTCAACAGTAAAAACTGAGATGAAGCGATCTCCGGCGTTATTGGTTTCGGAGCGTAGTGGTACTGAGCGTGACCAACCATTACGTTCGGTTACGACAACACTGATATCGTAGGTTGTCTGGACGTCGTAGGGTACCCCAGCATCAAACTCGTAAGCAAACTCAAACGTCATGTTTTGCGTCAAGTCAAAAAAGACAGGTTGTCCTGTGACGGCAAACTGTGAGTCGTAGAGGCCGTCAGGAACAGGTGCTGAGTAAGAAAAGTGACCCGCGTGCTGGTATGGTGTATCTATCATTTCAACCGTGGTCAATGGTTTGGTGAAAGACACACTCGCCAAAATACTCGCACCCAGCAAAACAACCGCAAGCAGTAGAAGAATATCGGTAATTGATTGTTCGGACTCTGCTGAGACGCTTTGCTCCACGTAAGTATTTGAGTCTGATGCCTGTTGTGTAGAATTTTTCGGCAGTGGTGTGCCCATAATGAACAGCCCTAGTATCAGCGAAAAAACTGTAAGAATAATAGGTCGACGGATAAAACTAAGTACAGTCCCTGCATGCGGTATGTGCAGCCATAGTTTGCCTATGACCTCATTGGGTGTTGGTTGGTATGGATCAATCCAATCGTTGTTGTCGCCTTGCAGGGTGAAGGTTCCGTTTTGCGCTGAGATGATGCGGTGGATGACAGGCCCCAGGTTTGGGTCTTGGTAGGTCACCACGGCCCCTACTTCATAGACGCGTGAGACGCGCAGGATGGCTAAATCACCCTGAGACATCAGAGGTTCCATGCTATTGCCTGTAATGATGGCGTAACTGGTACTGCCACCAAATTGCGTGGGGGCCAGCAGAAGCCATGATATGACTAACAGCGACAATGAAAGGGCAACCTCAACGAGGCTGCCCACTTGCTCTTGCTTCACGTTGGCTAAACTGACAATCTACTGAGCAGCAACGACTTCAAGGATATCGACATCCGCCACGTTAATGGCTGTGCCGGTTGTGTCGCATGTGTAGGCCGGTACTGCACCATCAATGGCGCAGGAGTACCAAGTTGATGTGCTGGCATCTAGCCGTACTTCAACGGACACTGGTGCCGCTGCCCCTGCTGTAGCGGCAATATCGAAATCAACTGCATCAAGTACGGTGGGATCTGTTGCATTCAATGTGTACGTGACGTTCGTCACTGTGTATCCACTGACTACTTCAGACCCAGCACCAGCACCAGACTCTGGTACGACGTTGGCTGCGGCGAAAGCGTAAATACCGGCAGCCGCAATCAAAACGGCGATGACAACAGTTATATTTTGAACCTTAAATAATGATTTAACGCGCATAGTTTGGCCTCCTAACCAGATTACTATCCTGAGTATATGGTGAGCCTTCTGCCACTCTGTGCAGCTATGGTGGAGAGTGTGTGGAAGATTGGTTTGGAAAAGTTCCTAAAACCCGCATCGTAAGGTGTCGTTATAGTAATTAAAGAGTAATCACAGAGCCTAACAAACTCATAAGCGTCTGGGCTCTGTGTACAGCCGATAGCCGTGGCTACGGATGTTTAGAATTAAGCCGTCCGTCGTGTCTAGCTCCGCGAGTTTGCTGCGTAAATTGCGAATATGATAGCGCACAATGCGCGAACTTGACTCGGCTCGTTCTTCCGCATCTGTGTTCGAGGCCGGGAGTAACTCTTCATATTCAACGACCTTGCCATTTGCCATAAACAATCGCTTGAGGATGAAGAATTCAGATGGCGTGAGGTGAAGCTTTTCATCATTCGCCCAGGCTTCTCTGGTGCCAAGGTCGAGGGTCACATTAGCAAGCGTATATTGACCACTAGGTGCAGACGCCTGAGATTTGAGGCCATTCGGGTGTAACTGCTCGTAACGACGGAGCTTGCCATACACGATTGCCAGTAAGTCAGCGCTGTCGAAGGGCTTGACGAGATAATCATCGGCGCCAAGCTCTTTACCATAGCGGATATCTTCTGGGTCGCGCTTGGCTGTTAGAAAGACAAATGGAACACGTGTATAGCGCTCGTCGCGCCTCAGGCGATCGTAGAGTTGGTAACCATTGATTTTCGGCATGATGACATCAGAGATAATCATGTCTGGCGAGATATCATCGCCCAGTAAAGTCAATGCATGCGAGCCATTTTCAGCACCAACAACATCATAACCAGCATCAGCTAGTAGCTCTATAATGCCCGCTCGAATCGGAAACTCGTCTTCAACAACCAGAATCGTTGATTGAAATTGCATGATATGGTTCTCCCTGCCCAAAGAGTTTATTTACCATAATCATACTATTAATAATGGGTATTAATGGTCAAAATACATAACAAACATCCCACAATTTAAGCCTCGACCCTCTTTTTTGATCTATAACATAGATGTAAATATGTATCGCAAAAGTCTAACACATCATCCCATCTCATCTGAAACTGTATGGCGCTGCAGCGCATGTGTAGATACTCCGCCACCGCAAACGTAAAGCTCTTGCTTGATACTCGTGTTGACGAAGAAAGTTTATTGGTATGCACGGAATAGAAAATACTGCTGTTTTAATCTCCATGATAGAGTCCGAGACATCGCGAGACCTGAAAAAAATCTTGGAAGATGCTGGGGTAGAAGTATATGCAGCGGACGAGGGACGCCAAATTTTTAAAATAGCGCAGGTTCAGCAGCCCGACGCCATCATATTGGAAAAAATTTTCGGTGAAACCAGTGGCTTCGAAGTGTGCAAAGCCTTGCGCAAAGACCCAAAGACTTCGTCAATACCTGTATTGATTATGACAACAGTTCAAGACGTTGAGGATAAAGTTCGTGCTTTGTCTGCTGGCGCAGTTGATGTTTTGACGTCACCGTTGCAGCCTGATGATGTCCTTGCTCGGACTGCAACACAAATCAGTTTGTATGCCAAACAAGAGCATGAACACGATGAAGTTTTTTCAGACTTTCTTCAATCTGGCTCACATGATTTACGTACACCGCTCACTGCTGCCAAAACTTACATCCATTTATTGAAAAAGGGTGCGAAAGGCGGCAGCGTTGACAGTTACCTGAATAAGCTAGATCGTTATGTTGATGAGGTCAGTAATACGCTGAACCAACTTTATACACTGACAAATTTAGATACGGTTGAGCAGCTTCGTTTGATGCCGCACACACTCAATCATATTGTTGAATACGCAGGTTACAGTGCTGGCCCATTGTGCCACAACAAAGAAATTGTGATGCGCCTGAACCTGCTGCCGCAGCCATTAACGATTATGGCTGATGAAGGGATGCTGCACCAGGCATTATTCCAGGTGTTGTCGAATGCCGTGATGTACACGCCCGCAGACGGGCATGTGACAATCACCACCAAACTTGGGCAAGGACGGGATGTAATCATTGAGATTACAGATGATGGCATTGGCATCGAAAAGCGGCATCTACCCTTTATATTCCAGCGATTCTATCGTGTGGCTGAAGGCCCTGCGGCCTTGGTCAACGGAGCTGGATTGGGTTTAGCAATCAGCCGACGTATTATTGACCTTCACCATGGCACAATTACGGCTGAAAGTGCACCTTTTGAATTCACCACAATCCGCGTAACACTACCGTTACAGTAGTAACAAACTCTCGCTAACCATGGAAAATAGCTGACTTTCTCCCTGGTTTCTCCACAAAGATAGCAATCTGTTCTGTATTCGTTTGCGGTCCGCAATAAAACACTATTCTCTGCGGCTTTCTGTCTGGCTAACATGATATCAAGACAATGCAATACGAATCAGTAGGATGGCTTCACTAAGGGTAACCACCCACACAGATGACTGACCAACCCGTGCCAGATATAGGTCATTCATCACCCTTTTAGACGACATCTAACAACATATCCTGCGTTCAGCTTGAGAAGAATTATTCTCATGACTGCTGGTTTCGTGCGCCTTGTTGATATTTGTAATGGGCACAGGGAGCAGCAGAGAAATGACCCAATTTGTAAAACGATTAATGATTATTACAGCTGTTGTTGGAGGCTTGGGGGTTAGCGTTCAATATGGGATTGACGAATCTGTCGTCGATTCATTGCCACGCAAAGCAGTCAGCACCACAAGTGAGGCGGGATCAGGCTACGTTTTAGTAGGTGTTCAATGGAATAACCCGAATGTGACGTATGCTTTTGCCAACTGCCCGTCAGGCTTAGATTGTGCCACTGCTCAGAATGCAGTGCGCGAAGCTTTTTGGACATGGACTTCAAGCTGTGGCATTAACTTCAGCGAGACGACTGGGCCTGCTGATGTGATGGTGTCTTGGCAGACGGGCGCATTTGGCTTAGACATTGACTTTGATGGCCCCGGTGGCTACTTGGCGATTGGTCGCCCGCCGTATTATGGTGGCAACCACGAACTTGACGGTGACATTTTCTTTGATGATCAAGAAGCATGGTACATCAGCGGCGTGACATCCGGAGGGCAGTACAACTTGCGCTCAACAGCGCTACACGAGATTGGTCATACAGTCGGTCTTAATCACAGCAGCGCCTCAAGCACGATTATGTGGTACAGCGATAATGGCATGACGAGCCTATCAGCGGCAGATGTGGCGGGCTGCCAAGCGCTATATGGCTCCTAGTCTTGAAAGTTTTACCTTAAGCACGTAACACGTTAGTTTTCAATAATTTATGAAGTACAGCAGTGCGTATCATTTGCATGGACTGTTGTGTTGTACTTCTGATGCTGCTCGTTTAACCACAGCGTTTTTTAGTATACTTTTGCCGCATCTTACCTATAATTGGGTCAACATACTAATTCTATGCGAGTCATTAGCATACACGACAAGATTTGGGAGATGGAAACTTGAAGACTATTACAGTCGGGAAGATGCGGGCACTTCAGGCCGCGACAACCGATGATGGCCTCTTTTGCATCCTTGCCATTGATCATAGGGATGCGATGCGGGCGATGTTCAACCCAACTACCCCAGAATCTGTTCCAGACCAAGCCATGACAGACTTCAAGTTGATGGTGTTAAGCACCCTTGCTGATATCCCAAGTGCGGTCTTGCTAGACCCTATTTATAGTGTCGCTCAGTCTGTTGCAGATGGCAGTCTGCGGGGCAGCATGGGGCTTATTTCAGCAATAGAAGATCAGGGCTATCTTGGTGATCCGTTCGGTCGGCAGACGACCATGCTTAATGGATGGGGGGTTGAGAAAGCTAAACGACTGGGGGCGAATGGCGTCAAAGTGTTGTTGTTCTACAACCCTGATGCAACAGAAGCTGCGGAACGTCAGGAAGCGTTGGTCGAAGGGCTATTAGTTAGCTGTCGCCGTTACGATATGCCCCTCTTCCTGGAACCAATTGTGTATTCGCTTGACCCCGATGTTGCGAAAAATTCGGAAACTTTTGCAGAGCAACGCGCTGACTTGATCATACGGAGTGCGGAGCGCTTCAGCCAGATGCAGGTGGACATCCTTAAGGTTGAGTTTCCAATTGATGTGAACTTCAACCCAGATGAAACCGCTTGGGCTAAGGCTTGCCAAGCACTTGATGCAGTGTGCAATGTCCCTTGGGTGCTGCTTTCGGCAGGGGTGAGCTATGATGTGTTTGCGCGTCAGGTTGAGGTTGCGTGTAACGCGGGTTGCTCTGGCTTTATGGTCGGGCGCTCCGTTTGGGGTGAGGCAATCCAGATGGCAGCAGATGTCCGCGCAGGCTTCCTTGCCCGGACGGCGCGGGAGCGACTGGCTGCCTTGGTGGCGAGTGCCACACAGCATGGTAGACCGCTGATGGAAGTCTACCAAACGGAGGCAATCGACAGTCATTGGTACATTCGTTATTAGGTAATAGTAGGGCAGGTACATGATGGGTATCTGCCCCGTTATGCTTATTCAGAGCGTGCCTTTTCCCAACAGCTTAACTTCGTCTTGTGGTTTGTTGATGGCGCGCCATTCTGTGCAGCGCTGCGCTAAGCTGCGAACCGCAGCGTAATAGTCAGACTCTTTGCCGCGTTCTTCGATTTCATAGTCGATGTAGGGGCCGAGCTTGACCCAGACTTTGACCACAATAGGACTGACCCACTCGATGATGCCCTCGTCATCTACCCAGCCCTGATCGATGAGGAAACCAAGATAATCAATCGAATTGAGAATCCGTTTGACCTTAGCGCGGCCCTCGGCATCTATCGTACTGAGCCCTATTTCTGGATCAGCAGGCAAATCTTGGTAGATGAAACGACGCGCCTCGATATGTTCGTCATCCATCCACTTTTCGAAGACGCGGTTGAAGACATCAATGTGGCGATTATCGATGGCTTCAACAAGTTGGAAAAGAATGACAACACCACCACCAACGACGGCGGCAAAAGCGAGGGCGGACGAAATTCCTTCGAGCATACTCCAAAGGTCCCAGACAATCAGCGTAGTACCATTGCCAATACGCCAAATAATAGTGATGATCACAATCGTACTTATCGCAACGATTACTGTGATGACGATGGCAAGGCGAATGAGCTCCGCCGGGGACATATTGCGAATACGTTCCATACGTATCATAAAAAGGACCTTTCTTTTAAGTGAATGGCAAATTTATTGGTTACTGCCATGTTGCTTCTCGGATGAGGATCGAAAAACGATCAAGTGGGATGCCGTTGCTAATGCGTAGGCGTTCGAGCTCATAGATTTGATCACTGCGTTGGGTGGAGCCACTCGCTGTTGTGACGGCAGCCCAGTAACCGTACTGACGGGCTGCACGAATTGTATTTTCATCGTATTTACCAGACGGATACGAGAGGAAACGGGCTTGGTAACCCAACTCTGCTTGGAGTGTTTCTTGCGAGCCGCGCAGATGAAACAGCAGCCAAGCATCATCCCGGTTGGACATTTGAAGATGTTCACGCCCATGAATTTGAATATCCATGCCTGCATCAGCCATCTCACGGTACATATCCCACGTCATATAACCCTCTTGCTCGCGGTCCGTAACATCGGTGAGAATGAAGAAGGTCGCGGTGTAACCGAACTCCTGGAGCATCGGGAAAGCATTCTCATAATTGTCAATGTAGCCGTCATCAAACGTTAAGACGACCGGGCGTTCCGGCAGACGGGGCCAACCGATTGCTAAGGCATAGACTAACTCTGTCAGTGTAATCGCCTCGTAGCCATTATCTTTGAGCCATTGTAGCTGTTCACGGAAGACATCTGGTTCGATGGACAAATCTTCACGGTAGATGTCTGCATCCGGTGGTGGGACACTAAGGTAATGATACATCAGGATCGGAACACCAAATTGCCGTGGAAAGTTATCTGGCGTGGGTTGGGGCGTGGGGGTGTTCGTCGGCGTGGGTAGCGGGGTATCTGTTGGTGTGGGTGTGATAGTCGGTGTGCGGGTGGCAGTTGGTGTTGGTGTTGCGGTTGGTGTGCTGGTAGCTGTTGGTGTATTTGATGGTGTTGCCGATGCCAACAAAGCGACGACACGCGGGCGGCTGTCGATGCTGTTAGGGTTCGGGGTGAGGGCAAAGATACCTGTTGCCCCACAGACGAACAATCCCCCGAATAAAAACAATAAGATCGTCAAGGCAACGGCTTGTAAGCGCTTCTTGTGGCGCGCTTTACTCTCTGTCTTTTTCCCTTGTGTTGGTTTGGATGTTTTTGCCATGGTGGTTTGTGGTACGCGAATCATTAATCAATGTGGTGTTGTCTTAATGAGCAAGAATGCCCTTTCTCAGGTGATTATGCCGACCATCACGCTAACTGACCATTCTTCGATGCAATGTTAGAGCTTCATCAGTATTTTGAGAATAGTTGATCGTATTAGTGGGGCGTGTCGTATGATCTGTCGGAGTTATAAACTCAAACAAGCCCGCCTGTTCGCGCGAACAGCGGGTCACGTAATCGACTAAAGTAGACCGATTTTTGGAGGAACAAAAGAAGAAATGTTGAAAAACAATCGAATGTTGGTTGTTGTGCTGGCACTTCTCATGAGCTTGCTGATGGCAGCTTGTGAAGGCGAAGTTGCAGTAGAGACAACTGAAGAAGAAGCACCGGCTGAAGAAGCCGAAGCCACCGAAGAGATGGCCGAAGAAGACATGACTGAAGAAGCCGTTGAAGAAGAGATGGCTGAAGAAGACATGATGGAAGAGGAGATGGCTGAGCCCGTCACGATTGCGGAAACTGCCGCTGCTGACGAGCAATTCTCTACACTGGTTGCCGCACTGGAAGCCGCTGGATTGGTCGAGACATTTGCTGACCCAGAAGCTGACTTCACTGTGTTTGCACCAACTAATGTTGCATTCGAAGCAACCCTTGCCGACCTTGGCATCAGCGCTGAGGACCTATTGGCTGATACAGAACTGCTGACAAGCATCCTGACTTATCATGTCATCGAGGGTGCAACCCCGGCTGAAACTATCATCAATGCTACTGTCCCACTTTTCTACACGCTAGAAGGCAGCCCAATTCAGGCCAACGTTGTTGATGGTGGCGTTCTACTGAACCGCAGCATCAATGTTGTTGCGGCTGACGTTGCAGCTTCAAACGGCGTCATTCACGCTATCGACGGCGTTCTGCTGCCACCGAGCATCGAAACCGAAGTTGAAACCAACATCGTTGAGGTTGCTACGGAAGTCGGCACGTTTAACACCCTGCTGACCGCAGCAACTGAAGCTGGCTTGGCTGAGGCACTAAGCGGTGAAGGTCCGTTCACTGTGTTTGCGCCAACCGATGATGCTTTTGCTGCATACCTCGAAGCAAATGAACTGACCGCTGAAGACCTGCTTGCTGATACCGATGCACTGACGGATATTCTACTGTACCACGTCGCACTGGGTGCACTGCGCTCTGAAGACGTTGTTGCTCAGGAAGCCATCCGCATGGTGAATGGTGATGAGCTAGCTGTGTCTGACATTCCGTTGACGGAGACACTGGATGTTGAAGCCTCAAATGGCATCATCCACGTGATTGACGGCGTCCTTATTCCGCCAATGGACGAGGAAATGGCTGAAGAAGAGCCGGGGACAATCGCAGAGATTGCCGCTGGTGACGAGCAGTTCTCAACTTTGGTTGCAGCCCTTGACGCTGCTGGCCTTGTTGAGACCGTTGCAGACCCAGAAGCAGAGTTCACTGTGTTTGCACCAACCAACGCTGCATTTGAAGCCGCACTTGCCGACCTTGGGATTACCGCAGAAGACCTGCTTGCTAGCGAAGACCTGAGCAACATTCTGCTGTACCATGTCGTTGAAGGTGCTGTACTAGCTGAAACCGTCGTTACGCTTGAATCTGCTACGACCGTTCAGGGCAGCGATGTAACAATCACAGTAACTGAAGATGGTGAAGTCTTCTTGAACGATACCGTTCAGGTTATTGTGACGGATGTTCAGGCCTCAAACGGCGTTATCCATGTGATTGACGGTGTTTTACTGCCGCCAACCGCTGAATAAGCCAGAACCAAGCGGCAGGCTTTTGCAATAGCAAAAGCGCCATTCAAAAGGAATCGGGTAGTGTGTGTAAGCATGCTGCCCGATTTTATTTGTAAACTCTCTTGGCATACGGTAAATATCCGCGCATTGACTCGCGTAAAGAAATGACCCCAAAACCTATGACAAAGCGTACGATAGGATTATTGGTGGTGATCAGCGCTGTAATAGGCGCAGCCTGTGGCGGGAGCAGCAATGTAGCTGTTGGTGAAGTACCGACAGAACTGCCGACATCCACCCCAAATATCAGCCCAACTGATTTACCTCCGCCGACTGTCACGCCATTTCCAGCGGTGACGCCACGAAGTGAACCGGTTACAGTGGACGCAGCATCAGGTGAAGATGAAGATTCGGAAGGAAGTGACGAAGCAGCACCTTCGGCTTCAGGGAGTCCGTTTGATGGGACTATTCTATACGAAACAAACTTTGCCCGTGGTTGGCCCAATGTTGATGATGATACAGCGGATATTTCGTCAAGCGGGGGAGAGTATATTTGGGCGTTAGGGCCATTTGATGCGCGCTTCTTCACGACCAACGGAATCGAAGCGGGAGATAGTTATACGCAAGTCGATGTGACCGTAGAAGAATGCCCGCCAGAGGGTGGCTACGGCTTGATCTTCCGCTATACGAGTGAAAGTGGCTACTATCAGTTTACGCTTTTTTGCAGTGGAACCTATTCCGGATTGGCCCGCGTCGATGGGCGACCCTCAGGCGGCACGAGTGGCGATACCCCATTTGACCCGAGCGAAGCAACGACACGTACACTAGGGGTACTGGCAGATGGTGCAGATATTACGTTGCTTGTTGATGGCGATGAGTTAGACCGTTACACGGATACTCGGTTTGAAACAGGAGATGCCGGTGTATATGCGATTAGTCAGACGGGTGACGTTATTAATGTGCGCTTCAGTAATATGCAAGTGTATGCACTCCCATGACGCCAAGCTGGCAAACAATCCGGCGGCTGCGGTTGGGGCTGTTGGTAGTTGCTGTCGTATGCTTGATTGTGCTGCTGTTAGCACTGACTGGGTTGGCAGATTTACGCTCCGTAATTAAGCGTGACGTTGTTCAAGCGGTGACGGCGCAAGTTAGGGATATGAACTTTAGAGAGACTCCGATTATGGGAACACCAGAACCAATTACCTTTAGAGATCAGCTAACAGGGACACCCACTCAGGTAGCAAGAACAGAGACCATACAGCCTACCCCACCCTTGACCCCTTCTGCGCTACCAACACCGACGATTACGCCAACGCGACCACCGGACATTTTCGTTGAGCGCTTTACGCGGAGCCAGATTGAAGGGCTTCCAGAGATAATCAAGGCATATGATCAAGACATGTTAAATACCTTTCGGGAAGGCCAGTCGCCTGATGTAGTATTATCTTGGAGTGAGGCGGGCCTGCTGCTAGGTCAGCAGGTGATAGCCGTTAACCAGTACGAGCGATTGACGTTATATACGCTTGGGGATGATGCACAAGAACGTCAGGCGTTGTTGGAGGTAGTGTTCGAGGAGAATACCAATACCACACGTGCTCCAACTGATGACGTATTCTTTCCTGAGCAGCGAATGCAGGAGATGCTCTATTGGCTGGTTCGTTATGGGGCGGAAGAGGGAGGACGCTTCACAGCCCTTGTTGAGACGTTTGCTCTGCCAGATGAAGACCGGCTGTCGATTACGATTACAGGGTTTGAGCCATACTAAGCCAAATGATTTAATCCTGTGACTGATCTGGTTGATATGTGTTGGTACAATTGGTCAGATACCTACCGCAACTTGTTGACCCAAAGGAGAGATGATGAGCGAAACATATCCGATAGAGATCGCGGGTGTCAAGCGAGAGCTACCATTGGTCGAAGTGGCCCCAGGTGTACACATCGCCTTGTTAAATATTCTCGGTGATACGGAATTAATTAAGGTATCTGCGAGGGTGTTGGCAGAAAAATTAGATGGAACCGACGGCGAAGTCATTGTAACGGCGGAAGCAAAGAGTATTCCGCTGTGTTACGAACTGGCGGCTGAGATGGCGCTACCGTGGGTTGTGTTGAGAAAGTCTTACAAGCCCTACATGGGCGATGCTATTCAGTCAGAGACGCTCTCGATTACGACTGGTAAACCACAGACACTGTTCCTCGATGAGAAAGATCGTGTGCTCATTGATGGGGCTAAGGTCATCTTGGTTGATGATGTCATCTCCACAGGCAGCACACTGCAAGGGATGCAGTTGATTGTCAGTAAGGCTGGGGGCGAAATCGAAGCGATGGCATCGATCTTCACGGAAGGCGACCGGGCGAAATGGTCTGACATTACGGCATTAGGGCACCTACCGGTGCTTTCAGGCGACGAGTAACCCACTTTCGAGGATTTCAGGCATATATATCTGACGTTGGCTTTCAGAAACTAAACTCAGCGGTATACTCTTGGTTAAACCTACCTTACTCTATTAAGGTTTCTGCTGTTTGGGTAGGGAAAAACAGTCTCACAAGATGGTAAAGGGCACCCTATGGCGAACATCCTCATAGTTGACGACGAACCAGACGTTCGTGAGTTGTTCAACATTACGTTGAAGATGGCTGGTCATGCAACGGAGACGGCGAAAGATGGGATGGAGGCTAAGGATTACCTTGCCAGCAATGATGCACCTGACCTGATCGTGCTTGACCTAATGATGCCGCGCTTAGACGGTTTTGGGTTCCTGAAGCATATCCGCGAGGATTTAAAGACAACGCCATTGCGGGTGCTGGTAGCTACAGCCAAAGTTCTGGAAGATAACGATGAAGCCCGCTTACAATCGTGGCCTGTGGTTGGGGTGCTGAACAAGGGTGAGTTAGACATCGCCCAAATGGTGACAATCGTCTCGACGGTGCTGGCAAAGGAAGCGAAGACGGCTGGTACTTAGTCACGGTTGGCACGGGCGGCGATCAAAGCGACTAGGATCATTAGGAGTGCCCCACCAGCGTCAACTGAGGTCAAGAAGAACTGCGGGCTGCCATCCGGGTTAATGGGCTCGAACGAAATCCACACAACGATCCGCACAATGAACAGAATAATTGTGGCGATAACTGCCAATACCAGCATGTCGTCAATGATGCGTTCGTGTACCTCGCGGATCATGACGGCACCGCGCCACAGTACGACGCCCCAAGCGCTCGCCCAGAAGAAGAAGCGGTAGAGAAAGCTTCCTGAGACGGTCAGCGTGTTGAGATCGCTAGAGCCAACATACTCATTGACCGTCAGGGCGAGGCCAAGGACGGCGACAATAGCGTATAGTGTCGGGATGCCGACCACAAATGCCAATGACTTGCCGATTGCAGGCCAATCAAACCGTTCGATATCCATTAAGAACTCCCATTTTTGAGCGCACCCCGAATAGCCTCGATGCTGGTGGCATCCAGCCGGGGTTGTTTGAGATCAAGCAGCATCAGGTAGCTGTTGAACTGAGCCCGATGTGTAATTTCATGGTCGAGCATGGCCATCAAGAAACGCCAGGCGCTAGTATCAATATTTGCCTCAAGTTTACTGCGCTTGGCCTGTAAAACTTTATTTTTTAAAGGGCGCAGCAGGTCGAGGGCGACTTCTGTTTGAGTATGGAAATAATCAAGCGCGTTATCCCAGTCGGTGGCGAACTGCTCGTATTCATCGATGTGCCAATAATCATGGGCAACTACGGTGGCATACATATAGTGCCCGGCGGCAATCCGGCAGATGATCTCTGCGGGTGTTGGTTCACCAGGCCAAGGCGTCCATAGGGCTTTCTCCGGCGGGAGCACATCAATAGACCACTGTGTGCGGCGGCGCTGCCCGTGGAAATAACGGATAAAGACATCGATGTCCGTAATCATAGTGTGCCCTGCTGCACTTCTCAATAGGTTTGTTTAGTCTTGAATATAACCGTTGTCAATATACCAGCGATATGTATCATGGATGCTTTCGGCAAATGAACGCGTCTGCAAGCCAAGCTCATTCTGTGCTTTGAATGTATCGTAATACATAAATTCGCGGCTTAACAAGATTCGGCCTTTATCAACCGGAAGATTGGCCCCAAGTGTGTGTGCCAGATCAACTGCGTGGGCTAACGGAGGGATCAACCAGTTGGGCACTGTGATAAAGGGACGGGTATTGCCAACGGCGTTTAATACTTGTTGGAACGTCTCGCGATGCGTCAAGTTTTGCCCACCAAGGATGTAACGCTCGCCGACTGTGCCGTGTTCTGCTGCGGCGATGTGGGCGGCGGCAACATCACGTGCGTCGATGTAATTGAGCCCCCCCTGTGGGGTTGGTAGCGGGCCGTTATTCATGGCTTGCTTGATCATCTCGCCGACGTTGAATTTAAGATCACGCGGGCCAGAGACAGCCGCAGGCATCACAGAGACGGCGGGTAAGCCCTGCTGTACATAGTCTTGGAGTGCCTGTTCAGCAAGATGTTTACTATGCCCATAAGGGAACTGCTCTGGCTTGAGGTTGAACTGGTTAGTTTCATCCATCAACGGTTTGTCAGGTGGTGGGACGCCCAAGGCCGCAGTCGAGCCAGTGAAGACAAACCGTTTGACCCCAGCATCGAGCGCAGCTTGCATCACATTTTTGGCCCCTTCAACATTGACGCGATAGACAACCTCATCGGCGACCTGCCAGTAGTCGGCGACCGCAGCGACGTGAAAGACCCAGTCAATATTTTGCATTGCCGGGCGGAGACTGTCGATATCGAGGATGTTGCCGATGACGGGCGTCATCGTCACATCTTGGACAGCAGCCTGCGGCGATGTCTTACGCTGAAGGCCGATCACCTCAATGCCACGATCATTGAGGGCGGCAACTAGGTTGGCGCCTACATAGCCTGTGCTGCCTGTTACCAATGCTCGGGTCATCCTTTGGTCGTCTCCACGCGCTGCCACAATTGAGTCAACGGGGTTTTTTGAACCCGAACGCGCCAGAAGATCAACAGCCAGAGATGTAAACGAGCAGCAAACAGCAGCAGCGTCCAGAGAAATTCCTTGGGTGTGTTTGCATAGGCCAGCGCGCGGCTTGCACCTTGGGTTTCGTGGCGAAAGCTGCGCATCTGCAGCGATGAATTTGTGATCACTGGTTGGGCATAGCCCCCCGCACTGCGAACTTTTTGGCGGAGCCAATCGGCATAGGTGGTTGGGTAGCTGACGTAGACTTCTGCCGTGGGCGCATAGCGAATCTGGTAACCTTGGTTGCCCACCATATGTGATAGAACCGCATCTTCGGCGAGGGCATCTTGCGGGAGAGGGTTGATCAATGATTTGCGAACGGCATATAAATAGCCCGAACACACAAAAAAGGTGCCGTCACGCTTAAGGCGCTCGGCGTGGGCACCGGCATCAGTCAGTAAGTGTGACCAGTACCCCAGTAGCGTCCGACGTGGGCTGGTTGAAATCGGGCGTCCACTGACAGCTCCGACCTTAGCATCAGCAAAGGGTGTGAGCAAGTGTTGGAGTGCTGCATCACTGATGTAGACATCCCCATCGGTCATAACGATAAGCTCACCCTTTGCGTGTTGAAAACCGAGGTTGAGGGCCGCTGGCTTGCCCTGCTGTTGATCTTGCAGAACTTTAACAGCGCCCACGGCTTGGGCAGCGTCCGCAGTCGCTTGATCCGGGCAGATCACGATAACCTCTGCCTCAAAAGCGGCAGACTGCTGCACCAACGATGTGATCGCACGAGCAATGGTATTGGCCTCGTGGGCGGCGGTGACAAGAATGCTGATCAATTGAGCTTAGGTGCGAGCAAGCCGATCTTTTCAAGTGCCCAGCGCGGCGAGATTGGCAGTAGAAAGTGCAGCACAAAATTCGGATGGAGCACGTTTTGAGCGGGCGAGATGCCCTGCGCAACTTCGTTAACGGCTTTCGCAATGGCCTTATGTTGGCTTGCCAGCCAGATAGTGTATTCAAGCAGAACTGGGTTGACGATGATATTCCGCAGTACGCTTAAGCCAGCAAACATCGGGCCGAATTCTTCCCAGACTTCGCGCTGGTAGGCAACATGATCAGCACGCTGCTTCAGGATATCGTCGTGCATGGTACGCGCTGCAATCAAGCCGCTAATCATGGCGAGGTCGATGCCTTCACCGGTCAAGGGGTTGACTAAGCCCGCCGCCTCACCGATTGTGACCCAGTTTTCGCCAGCGATGGGATGATCTTGGAAATCATGGCGGATTGGGAACCCCTTGACCGCGTCGATGAGTTCGAGTTCCGCTGGAAGTGAGCCTTGCTGTTGACGGCGTTCAATGAACTTGGCAACCTCAGCTCGCATGGTATCGGTGTTGTTCCACCAGACATCGCGAGAGCCAACGCCAATGTTAGCCGTACCATCGTCTGACGGGAATATCCAACCGTAGCCGGGCATTAGGTTCATGTCGAAGTAAAAGTCGTAGTAAAGGCGATCAGTCTCGAAGTTCTTGTAGTAGCCGCGTGCAGCAAGCAGCATCTGTTTCTTCTTGACTTCAACATTGATAGTTTTCAGCAGACCCAGGTGAGCACCAACTGCGATGATCACATGCTTTGGCTCAAAACGAACCGGACCATCTTTGGTCTTTGCGTTGACGGCAACAATCGTTTCGCCATCATATTTCAGCCCGACTACTTTGACCTTAGCAGCAAACTGAGCGCCTGCTTGCAGCGCATGCTGGCGGACGATGTCGTCGAAACGATAGCGTGGAATGGTCAAAGCGTATTCGGCATCCGCTTTCTTGAAGTCTTTGATTGCCATATAGGCTTGGGCATTGAGCATCCCTTTGATGCGTACATAGTCAATGCGGCAGGCACCAGCAGCGAGAACTTTGTCGATTAAGTCCATCTCGTGCAGCGTTTTGACTGCCATCGGTGGTAGGCCATCACCGCAGGTTTTGTCGCGGGGGAACTCGGTCTTGTCGATCATGAGAACGTCGTGACCCGCGTTGGCAAGTGCCCAAGCAGCGGCAGATCCGCCGGGGCCAGCACCGATGATCAGAATTTCTGGCTTGGTTTCAATATCAGGCATGATGTACGATTGCTATTCTGTATCTACGATCTCGTTCTGATAAGATACCGATATTGTGAAGGCTAGACAACTCAACTATGCTTGCTGAACCTGCTGCCCGTGCCCTGCGAGTTGTTCAAATATTTTGCCATTGGTAAACACGCGCTGCCCACGGACGAAAGTTTGCTCGACGCGCCCCACCAGCTCACGCTCTATGTAGGGCGTCCAGGCGCACTTGCTGTACACATCGTCCTCGGTGATCGTCCAGCGGGTTGTCGGGTGTAGGAGCACAATATCGGCGTCGTAGCCGGGTTTAAGATGGCCTTTGGTGGGCAGATCAAAGAGCTTGGCGGGCGTGTGTGCGCCTTTGTCTAGTAGATGCTGCCAGGTTAGCTTGCCGGAGTGGACGGCGGTCGTCAGAATGGGCAGCAGAAAGTCAAGGCCGGGCATGCCCGCTGGCGGTGAAGCACCGTTTTTCTCTCCGATAGTGTGCGGGGCATGATCGGTGGCGAAGTTATCGAGCACGTCGAGGTTGGCCCAAAGGGCAGCGACGTCTTTAGCAGAGCGCAACGGTGGGTTGACTTTGCCAAACGGTGATTTGGTCTCCTCGTCGATGGTAAGCGTCAGGTGGTGTGGTGCTGCCTCACAGGTGACCCGTGCGCCACGCGCTTTGGCATCCCGGATGAGGTCGAGTTCAGCTTTGGTTGAAACATGGCAAATATGCAGCCGCCGCCCGACTTGTTCCGCGAGAGTAATTAAGTAGGCGACTGACAACGCGGCGCAGATCGGTGGGCGGCGCTGCTCTCGGCCGGCGTAGTAGCGGACGGCTTCTTCTTTCTCGGCATGGACGGCGATGACACGGTCAGGCGGGTAGGCTTCAAAGTGCTTGATCTGGTCCTCAAAGCGATCCACCAATAGGTCGCCCGTGCTGGAGCCAATATACATCTTGAGGGCTACGGCATCGGTCAAGGAGGCGGCAGCGTCGGCGTTGGCATGAGTGGCCCCGACATAGAGGCCAAAGTCACAGATGGCTTTGCTCTCAGCACGGGCCAATGCCGCTTGGAGTGATTCTTGATCAACGATGGCGGGGCTGGTGTTGGGCATTCCAAAAACGGTGGTAACACCACCTGCGACGGCGGCAGCAGTACCCGTGAAGAAATCTTCCTTGTGTTCACCGCCGGGTTCGCGAAGGTGAGTATGAACGTCAATGAGGCCGGGAAGTACGTAGTACTGCGAGCAGTCAATGCGTTCGGCGTCTTCGATGAACTGCCCAAGGTGCTGCCCAACGGCGACGATCTTTTCACCAGCGACGAGTACATCGTGCGGTTGTGGGCCGTCATCTGTAATGACCTGCCCCCCTTCAAATAAGAGCATGGCTGCCTCCGGTTAGATAAACAAAAAACCCGCATGCGCGGGCTTCAGTGTAATAGTCAATTAGGTTAATACCAGAGCGGAAAGCGGTGGCACATCTCGCGGACAGCATGCTTGATCTGCACGATAGTGGCTTCATCCTCGATGTTCTCAACGATGTCGCAAATCCAATTGGTGACTTGTCGGATTTCAGCCTCCTTGAAGCCACGGGTAGTTGCTGCTGGCGTCCCGATGCGGAGACCGGACGGGTCGAAGGCAGAACGCTGATCGTTGGGTACCATGTTGGCGTTGGTAGTAATGCCTGCCTCGTCTAAGACGGCTTGGGCGACCTTGCCAGAGACGTCTTGCGGCGAGAGGTCAACGAGCAGCAGGTGGACATCGGTGCCGCCACTGACGATAGTGAAGCCGCGGCGCATAAATTCGTCTGCCATGGCGCGGGCGTTATCAATAACTTGACCGCAGTATTGTTTGTATTCGTCGGTCAGGGCTTCCTTCAAGCAGACGGCGATGCCTGCGGTGATGTTGTCGTGGGGGCCGCCTTGCAAGCCGGGAAAGACGGCCCGGTCGATCTTCTTAGCATGCTCTTGTTTGGTCATGATCAGAGCGCCACGTGGGCCACGCAGCAGCTTATGTGTGGTTGCCATCGTAGCGTCTGCATAAGGGATGGGGCTTGGGTGGTAGCCAGTCGCACAGAGCCCTGAAATGTGCGCGATATCCGCCATGAGATACGCACCAACGTCCTCGGCGATCTCTGCAAAGGCGGCAAAATCAACTTGGCGGGGGTAAGCTGTAACGCCTGCGATAATCATTTTAGGTTTGTGCTCGCGGGCCAGCTTGGCGACCACGTCCATATCGATGACGCCAGTATTTGGGTTGACGGGGTACTGCACGGCGTTGTAGTACTTCGATGAGAAGTTAACTT
>CAYTPI010000006.1:123976-190087 GCA_964439625.1 uncultured Anaerolineae bacterium
CCGCCACTGGGCAAGGCCAACCCCATGACTGTATCACCAGGGTTGAGCAGGCCAAGATAGATTGCTTGGTTGGCAGGTGAACCGGAATAGGCCTGCACATTGACATGCTCTGCGCCGAATAATGCTTTAGCACGATTGATGGCAATAGTCTCGATAGTGTCAACGTTTTCGTTCCCGCCGTAGTAGCGTTTGCCGCTGTAGCCTTCGCTGTACTTATTGGTGAAGACGGTAGCAACTGCGCCCATAACGGCAGCACTAGCGTAGTTTTCGGACGCGATCAGTTCGATGCCGTCTTGTTGGCGCTGTGTTTCGGTTACAACGGCCTGGTAGATTTCTGTGTCGTAATCTGCTAAATCTGTGAGATAAGCCGAACCGCGCAGAGTCGGTGCTGTTTGTTGCATGATGGAGCCTTTGAGAATCTATGATTATCGTGCGGATTTACTATGATTGTAGCTGATTTCGTTAAGGGTAGTCCAGTATCAAGCATCCAAATTGACCCCTTGACTATTTCGCAGCCCATGGACTGCGAAAAGTGTTGACGGTGACCTCATCGATTTGAAGGCGGTCGGGTTGGGCGATGACGTACAAGACGGCTTCCGCAATTTCTTCGGGCTGCACCATGCCTTCCATGATGTCATCCGTTTGGGCATCGTCGGTATTTTCCCACCATGCGGTTGCTACTGCTGCTGGGTGAATAATATGTGTGTGAATATTCGTGCCGGAGATTTCTTCATTAAGTGCTTCAGTAAAGCCGCGCATCCCAAACTTGGCGGCACAGTATGCTGTGCGGTTTTCATAACCATTTTTGCCGGCGAGCGACGAAATCTGGACGATGCGCCCGCTGTTATTTTCGAGCATGGTTGGGAGAACAGCCCGCGTCATCAAGTAGACGCTCTTGAGACACGTATCGACGGTGGTATCCCACTGTTCAACGGTCATATCCAACAGAGAGATTGGGGGACCATAGCCTACGTTATTGACTAACACATCAATTGATCCGAATGACTCTCGTGCGGCGTCGCGGACGGCGTGGGCTGTTGCCTCTTCAGTGACATTACCGGCGACGACGACGGCTTCGCCGCCAGATTCAATAATGGCATTCCGGACGGCGTTCAGCTTGGATTCTGTGCGAGCGGTCAAGACGATTTTGGCACCTTGCTGGGCCAACAACAGAGCAATCTCAAGCCCGATACCACTACTGCCTCCGGTTACAATCGCTACTTTATCTTGAAGGTCCATGGTATTCCCTTTTTAATATATGATCAGCTTACATAGCTAAAGATAGCAACACTAAGGCTAGGTGGCGCGTTTTTTCATGTGAAGTGTATTTAGGTGAATATCCAATATATCGGAAGGAAGAGGCTTTTTGTTTTCCCGCTCAGTGTGTAAAACAAGTGGGTCATTGCTGCTGATTTGGCGGATGGCTATAATCTGCGACGTTTTACACTTGGTTGATATATGGTGAAATTTACATGAGACGAAACCGATCGCCACTGGGGATGATCATTGTCTCAATTATTGTCGTGAGCATTCTGATCAGTTTTGGGTATGTTGCGTTTACGATGTTGGTAGGTAGTAGTGAAGATGTCGCTAGTGTTCCGGCGGCTGCGGTGCCCACACGTCCATCCGCGGATGTACCATTGGATCGCGGTGACCCTGAGGGCGTTGCGATCACCTTTCTTGAGGCGTGGGAAGTTGGCGACTACGAGGGCATGTACGGCTTACTTTCTTCCAACAGTAAGCAGACCTACCCCAAAGAAGAATTTCTGAATTATTACGGCAATGCGGCAACGGCAATGACGTTGATCAGCATTGACGCGAGCTTAAACTCACTGATTCCGAACGAGGAACTGGGTCGTGCAATTGCAGCCTTCCGGCTGACATATGAGACTCAAGTTGTTGGGCCCATTGAGCAAACTAGCGACATGATCCTTGTGTTGGAGGACTCTGGTTGGGGTGTTACATGGCGGCCCTCGATGATCTTCCCTGAGTTGAGTGGTGGCAATTATCTTTCGCTCAGCCCGGAAGTGCCGGAGCGTGCTAACATCTATGACCGCGAAGGGCGTTGGATGGTCTCGGCGAACGCATCCGCTGTGACTTTAAGCATTGTCCCCGGGCAGGTCGGTGAGCGCGAAGATGACATCGTCAACTTACTAAGCCAGATGTTGCGGCGGACACCTGCTGAAGTTCGGAACTTATACCAAGGACTGCCAGAAGATCAAATTTGGCCTATCGGTGATGTAGACCTTGAGACGTACAATGAGTTCCGAGTGGCTTATGAGAGCTACCCAGCGCTGCGAGCTGAATCAAAGACAGGTCGACGCTACTATGATAAATTGGCCCCGCACGTTTTGGGGTACACCAGCTTTATCTCTGAAGAACAATGCCCGAATTTTCAGTTGCAGGGGTACCGATGCGATGAGATTGTGGGGCAATCTGGGATTGAGTTTTGGGGAGAGGAAATTCTCGCCGGGCGGCGGGGTGGCTCCTTAGGTGTTTATTCACCGAGTGGACAGATCGTGGCAGAGGTTGCCAGCCGACAGCCAGCGCCAGCGCAGAGCGTTTATTTGACGATTGACCGCAACCTACAAGTGATCGTTCAGGATGCGATTGAAGAAGCGTACCGCGCTGGCAGCCCGACGTGGTCACAAACGGCGGGTGGTACATCCGTGGTGGTCATTGAGGTCAATACGGGGCGCATCTTAGCGATGGCGAGCTATCCTGATTTTGACCCCAATGTGCTGAACCCAAACAATGCACATCCACAAGCTGGTGGTAACTATCTGGCGGATTTGGGTAACAACAACTTGCGCCCGTTCTTCAACCGGGCCACACAGGCGGAGTATCCCGCAGGATCGGTCTTTAAGATCGTAACGGCTGCCGCCGGCCTAGAGAGCGGGATTTACGACTTAGACTCAACCTATAACTCGGTTGGAGTCTGGACAGACCCGGTCAGTGGGACAAAGAAGTATGACTGGCTGGCAGGCGGGCATGGCACTTTGAACATCTCCGAAGCACTGTCAACTTCATGTAACTCATGTTTCTATGATGTTGGGTATCAAACAGGACAGCTTGATTTTAATATTTTGCCAGATGTTGCGCGTGAATTTGGCTTTGGGCAAACATATGGTTTGGAGATTGCGGAAGAGTCGGGCAACATCCCGACTCCAGCAGAGGGAACTAGTGACGGACGGGCATGGAGCTTGTTGGACGGCGTCAATATGTCGATTGGTCAGGGTGATGTGCTGGTGACGCCGCTGCAAATTGCTAACATGACTGCTACGATTGCTAATGGCGGCACACTGTACCGACCTTACCTTGTTGACCGGATTGGCTTGATTGGTGAAGAGCCGACGGAAGTATTTGAACCGGAAGTTATCAACGAGGTAGACCTGACTGACGAACAAATCGCGTTTATTCAAGAGGGGTTAGATCGTGTAACGTCTGACGCCTTCCTCGGAACGGCAGAGTACCGATTGGGCAGCATGCAGATCAGTTCTGCGGGTAAAACAGGCACAGCTCAGGTTTCGGCCCAAAATGCTGACCCGATGGCTTGGTTCACGGGGTATGTACCTTACGATGACCCTGAGATTGCAATCACAGTAGTGGTTGAGAATGGTGGGCAAGGTTCTGGTGTGGCGGCGCCGATCTTTCGGCGGATTGTTGAGCGTTGGTATGGGCTACCTGTGTTAGACTACCCCGAAGATTGGGGCGACCCAGAGCAGTTCGACTTCGTGGAAAATGAATTCGGTGAAGGGGAAGTCGAAGAGGGCGAGCAAATTGAATCGGATGAAGATAGTACAGATGAAGCCGATGGCTAAACTCAGTCTGGCATTCTGTAGATAAACGTAAAACCTCTGGTAATCGCCAAAGGTTTTTGCTGCATGCTGTGGCCGTTTTAGTAGGTTAGCCGCCTAATAATGCAAGCACAGTAAGGTATACAAGCGCAGCGGCTGGAATAGCCCAGACACGCACATGATTTGCCAGAAACTTTTCCATTTTTTTCCTCTTCTCCAGTACACAAACAGCATTTTACAGCCGGTTTTGCGGACTGCAACGGGAAAATGCTTGCCATTTTCTTGGAAAGTGTTTGCTCAAACAGACTTCTAATAGTGAGCTGTTTAAGGCTTGGTATCTGTCCGTTAAACTGGGTGAAGGTCACAGCATACGGGTAGCTAGAATAGCACGCATGTCAGAGTGTCAGGTTAAAGACATCAACGTAGGCTAGGAGGCCGTTTTCAAACCACTGATGTAGGCCGATAATGACACCTCGCTGCGAGTCGTATAGTTCAAGGGCCGTAAGACGACGGCTTGGCCCATCAACTGCATCAATGGATAAAGCCCAATCATAGAGTTTAGCGATCCCCAACATGCCGCCAGATACTATGTAATAGGGTGCCCAGAGTTCCAATTCGAGAGTTAGTGTCCGTTGGCCCGCATGGTAATCCTCCAACTGCAAGCCATTATAACGACGCAAAAGCGGGGTTGAAGCAAGGAGATGCCCAGTTTGTGTGAAGCGTTCGCGGATGCCCTGCCAGCGAAGGCTTTGCATGCCGGGCCACTTGACCCCGCGGAGCGTGTGCCCATCACTTGATTGGACGCCAATCAACAGTGCTATGGGTTCTGCTGCCCGCTTCAATTCGTAGTAAAGATAAGTGTGCTCAGCCGTGGTCGCTTCAAGCAGAGTGACGTTGAACCCAGCTTGTGGCATAAAACCCTGCCCGATCAAGATGCCGCCGTAGTGGACAGCAGTCATGGTGAGGCTGGGGCCTTTGAACAGCTCGCGGTAGGCTGCATGTTGACGCTGATAGCTGTGGGTGCCGAGAAGATCGTTGAGGGCGTGAGCGGCTGGTAGATCGCTGCTGGTGAAGGTTTGGGTGATTTGCTGCCTTTCTTCATCGATTTGCTTAACACCATGCTCAACCTGAACCGAGCCGAGGGATGAGCCATCAGAGTTGTAAGCAGAAAAAACAACATAACTTTGAGTCAAAAGTACCTGCTTTTATATCTTTGATCGAATGGGATAATGGTATAGATTATCTCTTAAAATTGCATGGTAATAGTGGACACTCTGTTATGAGCATTGTACGGTTAATTGGCAGATATAGAACGACTAATTGTAGCAACAATGACGAGGAACTATGCAGCAAGCAGATCAATTAAGGGGTGGCTTTGGCTTCCCTGATGGGTTTTTATGGGGAACTGCCACATCGTCGCATCAGGTAGAAGGTGATAACACAAATAACGATTGGTTCTTATTTGAACAGGAAGAAGGCCGGATATTCGGCAACCATCAAGCGGGGAAAGCCTGTGACTGGTGGCAAAACGCTGAGGCCGACTTTGACCGCATCGCTGAGATGGGGCAAACGACTCACCGACTTTCTATTGAGTGGAGCCGCGTTGAACCCTCACCAGGCGTGTGGGATGAGGAAGCAATCAACCGTTACCGGGAAATGCTCAAAGGGTTGATCCAACGAGGCGTCAAGCCCATGGTGACGCTGCATCATTTCACAAACCCGATCTGGTTTGCAGAGCATGATGGTTGGGAAAATGATGCTGCTGTCGGGCAGTTCGAGCGTTACACACGTAAAGTCATTCAGGCGTTAGGTGATCTGACTGACCTGTGGTGTACAGTCAATGAGCCAGCTGTATTGATCAGCCAGGGGTATGGGTTGGGGCGTTTTCCGCCCGCCAAGGAAGACCTCAATGCGGCATTTCGGGCGCTGCTGAACATCATTAAGGCGCATGCTGCTGCCTATGAGACGATCCATGAGTTACAGCCAAATGCACAGGTTGGGCTGGCAAAGCATATGGTGATTTGGCAGGCGTGGCGAGCTTGGATGCCGAATGATCACATTGTCACAGGTTTTATTCGGCATTTATTCAATGACATGGTGCTTCAAATGCTCAGCCAAGGAATGATGCGCATCCCAGGGCGGCGAAATTTATTAGTACCCAAAGTGACTAATACTCTTGATTGGCTGGGCTTGAACTATTATCAGCGTTACCGGCTGCGGTTTGCCCTGCGGCGAACAAACGGTTTTCTAATTGACTATGAAACAGATCCGCGGCGGTTGAGAGGGCCGGGCGAATGGGGCGAAATTCACCCAGAAGGGATATACATACATCTCAAGCGGTTGTGGAAACAGCACGGGGTACCGCTGTACATCACTGAGAATGGCATCCCCGATGGTAAAGACGCACATCGCCCGCGCTTCATCGTGACTCATTTGAGAGAGGTGCATCGCGCCATCCAGCAAGAAATTCCGATTAAGGGATATTACTTCTGGAGTTTGCTTGATAACTTCGAATGGTCGGAGGGGTACGATCCTCAGTTTCAGTTTGGGTTATACGCCGTTGATTTCAAGACGCAGACACGGACAGCACGTGATAGTGTGCAGGTTTATGCAGATGTCTGCCAACACAATGGGATGCGAGCTGAGTTGGTTCAGGAATTGGCACCAGAGCTTGCTCCGACGTAAGTATCATCGCTCAAGCGATGATATTGTCTATTGACGTTGGCTAGTTTGTAAGCATAATTGCTAAAAATAGTTGATCCTCAGGAGCCACTGACCTATGGATTGGTCGAAAAAGTTTGCTAGTCGAACCCAAACGCTGGGAAATTCCGTCATACGTGAGATTCTCAAGTTAACGCAGCAACCCAACGTCATTTCGTTTGCGGGTGGGCTGCCCGCTCCGGAGTTGTTTCCGGTTGAGAAAATTAATGCGGCAGCCACCCAGATTCTGAAAGAAAAGGGGCAGTCTGCGCTGCAATACAGCGTGACAGAAGGGTACACGCCTCTGCGCGACTACATTGTCGAAGATATAAAGACGCAGTGGGGCATCGACCTCACGATTGACAACGTTCGGATACTGAGTGGCTCGCAGCAGGGGCTAGACCTGCTTGGAAAGACCCTGATCACTGAAGGCGATCAAGTTATCATTGGTGAACCTGCCTATTTAGGGGCGATGCAGGCATGGAAAATCTACGGGCCTGAGTGGGTCACAGTGCCGGTAGATAATGAAGGTATCTATGTCGACGCCATTCAAGATCAACTAGATGCTGGAGTTGGGAAGCTGGTCTATTCAGTGCCGACCTTCCAAAATCCATCCGGTGTGACAATGTCCCTTAAACGGCGGCAGCAGTTAGTTGCGCTAGCCCAACGTTATGATCTGATACTGGTTGAAGATAATCCCTACGGGCGGCTGCGCTTTGAAGGCGAACACAAGCCACCGTTGCTCGCAATTGACGCAGCGACCAGTGACAGCCATGTCGACAGTGGTAACACGATCTATTTTGGGTCGTTTTCAAAGACGCTGGCTCCTGGGTTGCGCGTCGGGTATGCGGTTGGACCAGCGCCGATCCTCGCTAAGATGACATCTGCCAAGCAAGGAGATGATGTGCATACAAGTACCTTCAGCCAGATGATTTGTTATGAATTGGCAGAGAGCGGCTTCATTGATGCACATGTTGAGACGATCTGTGCGGTTTATAAAGAACGCCGCGATATGATGCTTGGGTTGATTGAGGAATTGTTTCCACAGGGCGTTGAATGGACACGGCCCGAAGGCGGGATGTTCACTTGGGTAACGCTCCCGGAGGCTATAAACAGCGTCAGGCTATTAGAGAAAGCTGTTGCAGAAAATGTTGCTTTTGTGCCGGGGCATGCCTTTTATGCAAAAGGCGGTGGAGAGAACACCTTCCGTTTGAACTTCTCGAATGCCCAGCCGGAGCAAATAGAAATAGGCATGCACAGGCTAGCAGATGTGATCAAACAGGAAATGGTCAGCTCAAAGATGTAGCATATTGAGACGTGTGTGCCGGGCTCAAGCAGCTCGTTGGAGGCAAGCAAATGTGGCGTTTGATGCGATTGCCCTGCGTTTACTGCCCGCGCTATAATTGACCTTCGAACTTAAAACGTGTTGGAAGTGAGCTAAGTATTCATGTCCGCTGTAATTTTCCCCTTTACTGCTATTGTTGGTCAGAGCCGTATGAAACGTGCCCTGATCCTGAATGCCATTAACTCCCAGATTGGCGGCGTCCTTATCCGCGGTGAGAAAGGTACTGCTAAATCAACGGCTGCCCGTGCCTTAGCCGCTCTGCTACCACAGATCGAGGTGATTGAAGGCTGCCCGTTTAACCTGCCCCCAGAAACCCCTATGCCAGAATTATCATCAATGTGCGGGCCAGATCAACCCGTCACGCAACGTCAAATTCGGTTGGTTGACCTGCCTGTTAGTGCAACTGAAGATCGAGTTGTTGGCACTCTGGATATTGAGAAAGCCATTCAGCGTGGTGAACGTCATTTTGAACCAGGCATTCTAGCCTCTGCAAACCGAGGCATTCTTTATGTTGATGAGGTTAACTTACTCGATGACCATATTGTTGACCTGCTACTGGACTCGGCGGCGATGGGTGTCAATATTGTAGAGCGCGAAGGCATCAGTGTGACACACCCAGCACGCTTTATGCTGATCGGCACGATGAACCCTGAAGAAGGTGATTTGCGTCCACAGTTATTGGATCGTTTTGCGCTTTGTGTTGATGTTCAAGGTATTCATGACCCAACACAACGCATGGTCATTCTTGAGCGTCACATTCAGTTTGAACAAGACTCAGATAGCTTTCGAGATGAGTGGCTACCGTTTGAAAAGCGCTTGAGTGAAGAGATAGAGCGGGCCCGATCTATGCTGGCGGCAGTTGGTTATTCGCGTTTTCACTTGGCAACCATTGCCAACCTGACGGCGAACATGGCAGTTGATGGTCATCGGGCTGACCTTGTCATACTCAAAGCGGCCCGAGCGCATGCCGCGTTTGAAGGACGCGAAGAGATCAATGAACGTGATATTCTAATGGCAGCAGAACTGGCACTACCCCACCGCATGAAGCGCAACCCATTCCAAGAGGCGACGATTACCGCCGAGCAGCTCGGTGACCGGTTAGCGCAAGCTCAACAAGACGCTGAGCAAACGGCTGGCAGCACCGAAGAGGCCGAAGGTGACGAGATGGTAGATGAGGACGGAAAAAAAAAGACTCCTCTGAAATAAACACTGAAGATGATGCGGCTGCACAGGAAGCTCCAGAAACAGGAGACGCACAACCCTCGCGGCAGACAGTTTCTGATGGTGTCAACGCGGAATGGTTCGAAGGTGGGCAGCAAAAAGAGATTGGGCAGCAATTTCAGGTTAATCAGCAATTAGATACCCCACTAGATAAATTGTCGCGCCGGCAGAGTGGACGACGAAGCCAGACTCGTACGGAGCGCAAGCGCGGGCGCTACATTCAAGCGCGACCTGCCAACGGTAAGACGAACGACATTGCCTTCGATGCGACCATCCGGGCGGCTGCTCCCCATCAGATTAACCGCGATAAAGGTGACCTTGCCTTTGCTGTCCGCAAGAGCGACTTACAGCGCAAGGTGCGCGTCAAAAAGCAGGCCAACCTCGTGTTATTTGTGGTAGACGCTTCTTGGAGTATGGCAGTTTCCGAACGAATGGAAGCAACGAAGGGTGCCATCATGTCATTGTTGACTGATGCTTACCAACGTCGCGACCGGGTTGGGCTTATTGTGTTTCAGAAAGATAAGGCCCAGCTTGTTCTTCCTCCAACAAGCTCCGTACAACTGGCTCAGAAGGCATTAGCTGACATTCCGGTCGGTGGTAAGACTCCGCTTTCGGCAGGTTTGACCTTATCGTATGAGGTCATTCGGCAAGAAAATGCCGCGCATCCAGATGTACTGCCATTAATGATCTTATTGACAGACGGCGCTGGTAATGTTTCCCTTGGTAACATGGCACCGCGGGTAGAAGCCAAGATGCTCAGCGAGAAAATCCATGCTGCTGATATTCGTTCCGTGGTGATTAATATGGAACATGAAAGCTTTGATCAAGGCTTAGCTCAAGAGTTAGCGGATCAGCTCGGTGGCCCTTGCTATGCGTTAACAGATCTAAGAGCGGAGACACTCTACCAAACAGTTGTCGAGGAAATGCAAGAGATGGGCTAATCTCATCTTGCCAACCAGACAGTCAGAAAGTGACCGCTATCAGTTGTTATGTGATAGCGGTCACTTTATTTTGCACAGTCTGTGCTCTAAGATATTGAGGTAGTGTAACTTAACGAAAATCGGGAGGTAATTTATGCCACGCCTAAGAAAAAGAGCTAAGCGTTTTGCTCGCCGACAAACGACACGCCCACACACTGGGCCAATACATAGCCGTCGTGCTGCGTTGCGAGGCCGCCGGATGGGTCGCCCTGGGATCCGACGTCGGCGTCGGATTATACGTCACAGGCAGGCTGCAATCTTTTTACTCGCAGGGGCTGCGGCAGCTGTTAAGGTCAGCAATGCAGATGTTGAGCGAATTCAGCACGCGACGGGTAAGTCTGCGGAAGAATTGACCGATCACGAACTGCTGGCTGCAATGGAACGCCTTGGGATCGAACCGTTAGATTTAGATCGCAATGATCAATCGGCGATGAAGATGCCTAAACTAGCCGCGCAATGTCCCTCGTGCGGCTACCCATTGACGGTCGAGCGTGCTCATTGGGCTGGCCCAATGAGTGCCAAGTGTCCCGCGTGTAATACAGGGTTAGAGATTCAATGGGTGGCTGTTGATATCCCAACATCAGATCAAAAGACGGGTTGACCTAATATCATCCGAATGTCGTCATTGCGTTTGATGGGATAAGTAGGAAAGCCAGCACCACTGCATAGACTGATGACATCCGAGTGACCGGGGCGACCACCGAAGGACTGTGCATCAATAGCGATGACTATTATATTAAGCCCCCTAAGCGTCAGGCCGTGGGCGACAGTAGGCCAAGTGGTGCGGGTAGATGGTGTAATGAGAAGCACTGTTGTACCGCGACTCATCATTTGACCCTCGGCTACCAATACTTGATCAAGTGGATTACGCCCAACGGTCTCGAGCACGGCTAGTAGATCGAGAATTTTGCTTTGCTGCCGGACTCCACGGTCAGGTTGGAGGCTGACTCGGTGTGCAGAATGGATCAACAGTCCGACGGAACGATCTTGTTGAAGCAATGTATAACTGAGTGAAGCGGCTACTGTCACCATATATTCTTCGGTACTGGGCGGAATGGCTGGAACATCTGGCGAACGCCAAGCCTCGTAGCCTGCTACGGTTCCGGCATGCACCGTATGGTCAGCATCAAGGATAATCCAAACATCAGAGAGTGGATCAAGCTCAAACTCCTTAACGATCAAGCGGCCCTTGCGAGCAGAGCTCTTCCAATGAATGCGGTTGAAGCCATCTCCGGGGACATAGTCGCGGACACCTGCCGCGTTAGTTGTGACTTGGTAAGTACGCTTTTGGACAACTTTACCGCCGGTTAACGAGCCTGCTGGTAAGCGAAAGCTCGTAAGATCGATAACCTGCGGGCGAACGATCAAAGAGTCAGTCTCACTAAGTTCACGCTTGACTTGGAACAGACCGAAAGGATCTCCTGCGATTAGGGAAAGGGGGCCGAGTCTAAAGCGCCCTCGGCGGGTACACATCGTGTTGACGCGCCACTGCGTAGCCTGCTTACCATCGAGGCTACCAACGATATGACTAGACGCATGGCCTGGGAGTGTTGACTGATCGTAAATCTCTAACCAGAGCTTTGGAATAAACGTGGTGTTAGTGAGTTGAAAATACTCAGTGAGGTACTCGCCAACCTGTGCTTGCTGGGTCTGTGCATAACGACGAAAGGTCAACCAGTTGGCGCCAATCCAGGCCCATCCGTAAGAGAGAGCCAATAACCCAATGAAAGCATACGTGACGCTGTAAAAAAAGCGTCTACCCGTTGCTACGCCAGCCAATAGGCATGCACCCGTAATAATGTAGACGGCTGTACGACGGCGCTGCATTTAATGTGTAGACCTGGGTTTATCTGACGATGAATTGATCATTGTGGCTGGACCGATGCACCTGGCACCTGTACTCGTGACAACACATCGGCGATAACTGCGTCTGCCGTCACCCCTTTGATGCGTGCAGATGGATCAACGATGATGCGATGTGCTAATGTGGCTTGTGCTAAACCCTTAACATCATCTGGAATGACATGGTCGCGCCCAACCATAGCTGCCCTCGCCTGCACTGCCTTGAATAGCGCCAGACTTCCACGCGGGCTAGCGCCCAAGTAGACTTCTTCATGAGTGCGGGTCGTTGTTGTGATATCCACTATGTACTGTTTGAGTTCACGGCTGAGGAAAACGGACTTGATCTGCTCTTGTGCGTTGAGCAGTTCATTGATTGAGATGATCTGTTGGATTGCTATAACCGGATGTTTATACTGCTGTGAGTCCAACATCGCAACTTCATCCGAGACCGATGGATACCCCAGTTTGAGGCGTAAGATGAAACGGTCTAGCTGTGCTTCAGGGAGTGGGAATGTCCCTTCGTACTCAATGGGGTTTTGGGTTGCTAATACAAGGAATGGTCGTGCGAGTTGGAAGGTTGTACCGTCAACAGTGACCTGTCGCTCTTCCATCGCTTCGAGCAGAGATGACTGGGTCTTGGGCGTCGCTCGGTTGATCTCATCTGCGAGAACAATTTGCGCCATTAAAGGGCCAGGGCGAAACTCAAATTCACCTGATTTTTGATTGTAGATAGAGATTCCTGTGATGTCACTGGGGAGCATATCCGGCGTGAATTGAATCCGGCTGAAGTTACCGCCAACTGAGCGGGCGATGGCTTTTGCCATCACAGTTTTGCCGACGCCAGGTACATCTTCGATCAGAATATGCCCCTGACACAATAGCCCAATAAGGGTCAGCATGATTTCACGGCGTTTACCAATAATAACCTGCTCTACATTTTGGATCAGTCGCTCTGTAAGAGACTGGACACTTGTTACATCCAACCGGGGTAACCCCTAACTATAGTAACAACAAAAGTATTGCCCATATCAAAATAGGCGGCATTAGATGATAACAATCAACTAGAAGCAGACACAACCTATGTTATTTCAAGACGCAAGCGAGAAGGTCGCTAGGCAGAGCGCAGAGCTTGAAGGCCGTGAATTTTGCGGTATACTAACTGGGCTAATGGCCCACTAGCTCAATTGGCAGAGCAGTTGACTCTTAATCAATTGGTTCCAGGTTCGAGTCCTGGGTGGGTCACCTACATGGAGCTATCCCGAACCCAACGAGAGTGAGGTAGAGGACTTTTTAGCAAACATTCGATTTTCGAATCGGAGCAAGCTGGAAAGCCTCGTGCCCAACTTCAAGTGAAAGGTGGTTCGGGATAAATGCTTTTCTTCCCAAAACAGTTCGTCTGCTGTTTCTCCAGACAAGAACCGCTCTACCGGAGGAAGGTCATTCACACATTCTAAGTGTAAGGAAAAACCGGATGGCAAAACGTAAGAAGACGCGCGTAACATGCAAAGATGGGCGCAACATCAATGTGGTGCATCAGCGTGGGCATCTGTTTGTTTGCTCAAAAGGTTGCTGCTGCGGGCTTACTGAGCGCGGGTTTGCTGCTGTACCAGAGGACTTCTATCATCAGGAATGGGAAGGGCGCAAGCTGCGCAACCGTGTCCACCTGACCCAGTCTGGCTGCCTCGGCCCATGCCCCCTTGCCAATGTCGTCATGCTTGTGTTTGATAGCAAACCGGTGTGGTTTCAAGCCATCGATAGCAAGCAGCAAATTACATTCCTCTTTGACTACATCGAAACTATGCTCGAAGCAGACCGCTTCTTACCACCTCCCGATAACCTTGAAGATTATGTATTCAACTATTACACATGGTCACATGACAATGTCGGCTATATTGAGCCGCAAACTAGCGACTTAGAAACAGGGCAGCTACCAGTTAAGGCTGAGGGTATCCTTTACCTGACGCATAAAGATACGGACCTGCTCACGCTCAGTGCAGCCCTTCAGCAACTGCCCGCTGATTTTCCGCCTGTGGATGCCGTTAACCTAGCCGACATCAAAACCGACGCCTACATGATCCGCCTAATCGCTGAAAAGGTGATGCTGTCTCAGGTGATTGTTGTACGGGTATTAGGGCGAACAAGTAGTGTGCCAGGATTTACAGACCTGCTTGAACATGCTCGTCAAAATGACAAGTATCTGATTGTGGTCAGCGGTACGGGCAGCCTCGAACCTGAGCTTGCAGCAGTCTCAACGGTTCGGCCTGATGTCGTGCAGGATGTACAGGCCTATCTTGATGCAGATGGCGTGGTCAATATGGTGAACATGCTGCAATGTCTTGTTGACCGAGTACTACTGACCGGGTTCGGTTACGCACCACCTACTGATTTGCCACAGCATGGCATTTATCACCCTGATTTCTCTGTTTATCCCTCCCAGGAAGATTGGCTTGACTACCGTAATGTTGCTCAGCCAACTATCGGGATTCTGTTCTATCGCTCACACTGGTTGAGCGGCAACACGGCTTTTATTGATGCACTAGTGCGTGAGGTTGAGAGCCAAGGTGCGAACGTTCTGCCCATCTTTACCGCCTCACTACGCGTGAACCATACCAAAGATGATGTATCACGTTGGCCGGTTGCATTTGATTTACTGCTTGACGATGATGGTCAACCGTTGGTCGATGTATTGATCAACACAATTTCATTTGCCATGGGTGATGTCAACCCAGATGGGCCGACACTCAGTAGTTGGTCTGCCGATGCCTTAAGCAAGCTCGATGTACCCATGCTACAGGCGATGACAGTCAGCACATCGCGCTGGAAGTGGGAAGTGAGCGAACGCGGGCTGACGCCATTAGATACAGCGATGTACGTTGCTATGCCTGAGTTCGACGGGCGCATTGTGACGGTGCCGATCTCGTTTAAAGAAACCATTTCTGAAGGACTTATCACACTCGATGAACTTCATGGCACATCTAAGCCATTTGATGCCATACATTACCAGCCTGACGCTGAACGTATTCAGCGAGTAGTAGGGTTAGCACTCCGACTTTCTGCCTTGAGACGCAAACCAAACGAGCAGAAGCGCATCGCTTTCATTCTGACGAACTCATCAAGTAAAGCTGCCAGCGTCGGTAATGCAGTAGGGTTAGATTCACCTACATCGTTGGTTGCTGTGTTCCTGGCAATGGAGGAAGCTGGTTACAGCATCAACGACTTACCCGCAGGTGGCGACACCCTGATTCACAACCTGCTCGACCGCTGCTCATACGACAGTATTATGTTGACTCAGAACCAGATTGAGATGGCTGCGGGGACAGTACCTGCCAGCCAATCGCGTAGTTGGTTCAATGACCTGACCCAAGCACAACAAACACGGATATCAGCGCAGTGGGGAGAGCCTCCCGGGGAGGCCTACGTCTTCGATGATGGCATCATCATGCCAGGGCTTGAATTCGGCAATGTCTTCCTCGCGCTTCAGCCGCCGCGTGGTTATGGGATGGATCTGGACGCTATCTACCATCAGCCCGATTTACCACCTCCGCACTACTATTATGCTCTCTATCGTTGGCTGCGCGACGAATGGGGTGCTGATGCGATTGTTCATATGGGCAAACATGGCACGCTCGAATGGCTGCCGGGCAAGAGCATAGGCCTATCAGAAGACTGCTTCCCGGATGCGTTCCTCGCTGATATGCCACTCTTTTATCCATTCATACTCAATGACCCTGGAGAAGGCGCGCAGGCCAAGCGTCGTGGGCATGCCGTGATTGTTGATCACCTAACGCCTCCCATGACGACGGCTGGTGCCTATGGCGAACTCGCGCAACTGATGCAGCTTGTCGATGAATACTACCAGGTAGAGAAGCTCGACCCAGCTAAGTTGCCGTTGTTGCAACAGCAAATCTGGGAGTTAATCCAGCAGACAAACCTACAGAATGACCTTGCCAGCATGCTGCGTCGAGAGCATGGCGACCATGCTCATGAATGGGATGAGAGCGAAACTGCTGATGGGATTCCTGTCACAATTGCAGAGATGGACGGACGCCAAGTCGCACATCTGATCGAAGACATTGATGGCTACTTGTGCGAATTGGCTGGGGCGCAAATTCGCGATGGGCTGCACATTCTTGGGCAAGTGCCGCAGCATGATAAACTAGTCGATTTCCTTTTTGCCATGACTAGCCTAGCAAACCTAAATGTGCCCTCACTACGAGCGGAAGTCACAACAGCGCTGGGGTTTGATCTTGACAGCCTACTAGAGGAACCGGGCCGACGCATCGCACAAAGGCCCAGTCATCTATCTTCAGATATCGAGACACATGCAGATGCTTTGGCATTCATCGAGCAACAAAGCAAGCAACTTTTGTCTGGCCTACTCGCGGGGGAATTTGATGCCTCATTGGCAGCGAGTCTAATCGAGAAGCAATTTGCAAAGTTTTTTGGGGTGCCTGACGAAACGATTGAACGTCTCACACAAACGCTCACTTTCATCTGTAAAGAGTTAATGCCATCAGTCAAGCAGACACCACGTGAGATTGACAACCTGCTGCATGCGTTGGATGGTGGCTATGTCCCTGCTGGGCCGAGCGGGGCACCAACCCGTGGCATGGCCCATGTGCTTCCCACCGGGCGTAACTTTTATGCAGTTGACCCGCGCACGCTGCCCTCAATGGCCGCATGGCAGATCGGGCAGCGACTAGCCGATGAGGCGCTTAAGCGTTACATCGCTGACTCAGGTGATTATCCGCAAAGTGTAGCGATCAGTGTCTGGGGTACTTCAGCGATGCGCACCCACGGGGATGATGTGGCAGAGGTGTTGGCACTGCTGGGCGTTCGCCCAGTTTGGCAGCCGGAAAATCGACGCATTATAGGCATTGAAGCCATTCCTATTGACGAGTTAAACCGCCCACGGATTGATGTCACCATCCGTATCAGCGGATTTTTCCGCGATGCTTTCCCGCATCTCATCAAACTGATGGACGATGCAGTCATCCTAGTCACTCAACTCGATGAACCTTTGGAGGAGAACTTTATTCGCGCACATTATATATCAGATATGGCCCAAAAGATCGCTGACGGTCTGCCTGAGACGGATGCCCAGCAGCAAGCTCGCTATCGCATTTTTGGCTCGAAGCCAGGAACCTATGGCGCTGGTATCTTCCCTCTGATTGAGAATCAGAACTGGAATACGCAGGCAGACTTTGCGGAGACATACGTCAATTGGGGTGGCTATGCTTATACATCGGAGCAGCAGGGTGTGGATGCTCGCGAAGCCTTCCAAGAGCGACTTCGCAGCGTCGAGGTCGCCCTTCATAATCAGGATAACCGTGAGCATGACATTCTCGACAGCGACGACTATTTTCAATTTCACGGTGGCATGATCGCGGCTATTCAGTCACTTTCGGGCTCTAAGCCTCATCACTATTTTGGTGATACGTCTAATCCAAGCCACGTTAAAGCGCGTGACCTGAAAGAAGAAGTGCTGCGTGTGTACCGCTCACGGGTCGTGAACCCCAAGTGGCTGAAGTCAATCACACAGCACGGTTACAAGGGCGCAGTCGAAATGATGGCGACGGTGGATTACCTCTTTGGCTACGACGCCACCGCGGAATTAGTCGATGATTTCATGTATGAGCAGGTTACGCAGCAGTACGTTCTGGATGAGGATATGCAGCAGTTCTTTGCCGAGTCAAACCCGTGGGCGTTAAAGGAAATATCAGGGCGTTTACTAGAAGCTGTTGACCGTAACATGTGGCAAGAACCCGATCCCGAAACGCTTGAGCAGCTCGAAGCCCTGCATGTTCAGGCGGAGGGTATGGTTGAGATGCGGAGTGAGTAGCTGTTACCGTCCCAATTGTAACACGGATGGATCTGCGGTTAAGTCAACACTTGGATCGATGAACGGCTGGGAACGTCTTCCATTTAGGCTGACAAATGCCTCAGCATAGATTTCAACATCGGCAAACCCATCTGCTGCAAATTCTTCCTCTAAATGATGAGCAAACTGCACCAGCATATCTGGTTGAAAGGCAAACTGCTTCTCTTGTTGCATAGTAAGGTGATCTGACGGATAGACTACCCATTGCTGTCCCGTTGGTTTATCAACAACAGTGAAAGTGGCGTGTCCAGTTTTCTCGACCAGCATCACACGCCACGAGAAACGATAGCCTTGCTCGTTCCACAAGACATTACCTGGGTACACCCAATGACGCAGTGGCAGAAGGGTCTGAATAACCACAAACACAATCAGTAGCACAAAGCCCAGTCTGGAAATCTGATGAGGCACACCATAGTGTTTCTCTTGAGACGATACCCTCAGTTTACCCCCCAGCCGGCGCCAGTCCTGCCCAGAGAAGAAGATCAGGGCACAAAACGTCATAATGTAGGGAAACATCCCGATTGTTGGGAATAGTACAGCGGTCGCTGTGTGGAAAACAACAACGACTACGTAGGCGTAGGGGCGTGTGCGAGGAATTATCAGCCAAAGCACAATCGTAAGATCAAATAACATCCCGGCCCAGCTCATGATATAAGCTGTCAGCGGTAAGGTGAATAGAGGGCCAATCAGCGGTAATGATGCTTTCGTTGGCAGCCAGATGGTTAAAGGCATGGCCTTAGTTAGCCAATCTGGATTGAGCTTGGCGACCCCAGCAAAAAAGTATACCAGTCCAATTTGAAAGCGCAGCAGCCAAAGCGACCATCTTGGTACAATATTTGCACGTATCGACGGAAACCATACAGCATCTACTGACCATTTGCAGTTGGCGGGTAGAAAAATTAGCAGTAAAGTCAACAGGCTAATCAGGTAGTAGTGGTTGAGGTAGAAGGCTTTATCCAACAGTTCAACGTAGGTGAACAGTAGAAAAAAACTAATGGCGCTTAATCGATAGAACAACCCTATCGCAATCAAGACTGCTGTGAGCGCCATCAACCCGAACACGACGTACAGCCCATCGCCAAGAAGTGGTACCAGCCCGGGAATGAAGGAGAAGTGATAGCCAGGTTCGATGTACTGCTCGCTGATCCAACCCCGCAGCCAGAAGCGCGCGATGCTGACCAGCATCAGCAGACCAAAACCGATGCGAAAGATGATCAGCGGTAGGGCATCAATAGGTTGAGATAGCCGGGTTCGCCACTGGTCTAGGGACTGAACAATTCCGCTAATCCCCATCACTATCATTGAATGTAACCGTTACACCAAGCTGGTTGGCAAGATCGACTTTTGTCAGGCGTACCAGTTCAGCATAAGCGTTGTAAGCTGCTTCGACCTGTTCTGGGTTTTCAGCGAGAGACATCTGCATTGGCTGGTCGATGGCATTCAGCGCAGCAATCGTCTCGTCGGCTTGGGCGAGAATGTCTGTTGCTAGCTCTTCCCGTTTAAACGACAACAAGTAGTCATCATAACCAATACCATCTTCGCCTGTAAACACTAACTTGAAAGTCTCTAACTCTGCGATTAACCCAGCTATGTCAGCACCGCTGCGATAATTGGTGACCAAATCGGGTTGGGGTTCGCCTCCGCTATTGAATCCCAACGGATTGCCGAGCGTGCGCTGCGTATTGTTCTCCACCCGGTTGATCATCTGATTAGTCAGCATATCAATCGACATTTGTAGATTGTCGTTATCATCTGCTGCTGTGATGAAAACCTCGGCGTAATTCTCACCATCAGCATGCCAATGAGTGACTAGCTCCTCTGCGTGTGTGTGCAGGACCACAGCCGTTGTAGTTAGATAAGCCATCCGCCGTGGGTCTGCCAGACTATTCAAAATAAGAGCATCGTCTCCATTTGGAACAAAGAGTAGATACTCTAATGCCGACAGCCCTTGCGACGTTGAGCCTGAACCAGCTATGAGTTCTGGCGTAATTTCCACGTCTCCAGCAATCGTTTCTTCAATGAAAGTATCTCGCACGGGGTATTGGTTGATGCGCCCATGCATCACACGCAAATCAAAGGTTAAACGCCCATAAGCACAGCGGTTCCAAGCATCAAAAGTAACGAGCCACTGCGCCTGTGCGCCATCGAGTGTTTCTTGACTGGGTGTTCCCGCAAACGCCACTATAACCTCTTCAAGAGCCGCAGCCTCTTGCTCAAAGTTGATGTAGGCCGGCACGAGAACGTTGGTTGTGATGTCAGTGAGCATCGCATTCCTGTCGAATGTAGGTGTTGGTGGTACTGCCATAGTTGGTTCTTCAGTAGGCGCATCTGTTGAGTCAGGTTTTTCAGTTGGTGCTTCCAAATCTTGCACAATAGCATTACCAGAAGAGCATCCTACTAAGAGCAGAATCAGGACTAGGAAAACAGTCATTCGATAAGACATTACAATGACTCCAGGAATGCAATCAGAGCTTCACGTTCGTCGGCATTCATCTCAAGCACCACATCTCTTGATGCTTTGGCCTCGCCACCATGCCACAGAATGGCCTCCATGATGCTGCGAGCACGTCCATCATGCAGGAAGTAAGTGTGTCCATTCACTGTCTCGATCAGTCCAATGCCCCATAGGGGTGGTGTACGCCATTCACTGCCTGTGGCTTGGAAGTCAGGTCGTCCATCGGTAAGCTCGGAGCCCATGTCGTGCAGCAGTAAATCAGTATACGGATAAATTGTCTGGTTGGACAGCGCCGGGATAGTTGGGTGGATTCCCGTTTCTAGTTCAGGTGTATGACAGCTTTGGCAGTTGGCTTCGAAGAACAACGCCTCTCCCCAGTTGGTCTGAGGGTCATCAAAGTTGCGCCGGGCTGGAACCGCCAGTGTAGCCGTGTACAGAGTTACTTTGAGCAGGTCTTCATCAATGATTTCAGGCGCACCATCCGGTGGACCACCGCCATGAATGGAGGCGATGCAATCTTCTTGAACTGAGGTGCAGCTTTGCTCTGGAAATATACCTGTCGTGATGCCGAGATCGCCGTTGAAGGCTCCCGCAGATTGCTGTAACAGGTTCGGCTGATTGGCTTTCCAACCAAAGCGCCCGATTTGCATTTGGCTTTCGGCTACATTCCACACGTAGTTCGGGCGACCAGAGATGCCATCCCCATCGGTATCTGTTGGATCAGCCAAGGTGAGCAGCGTTTCCTCTGGCACGGCTTCGAGTAAACCTAACCCGATTATCTGATTAGCGACACGCGGCGACGTCAAGATTTCTGAGTCGAATTCGCCATAAGCTAGGTCTTCGAAGACGTAAGCTGGTTTACGTAATGTGTATGGTGTGCCATCAGCAAACTCACCCTCAATTTCGGTGTAGACAATGCGAACAGAACCTTCTGCAACAACTTCCAACGTCGATTCAGTCTGGAACTGCCCACCATAGTTAGGATCGGGTATAGTGCCATAAGTGAGGTCTGTGCCCGGAATACTCAGGCGAACAAGAAAACCCGTTGGCGATTCTCCGTCAAACTCAGGGGGGCGCCCACGACCATCCTTGAAGTGACAGGACGCGCACGACCGGGCGTTAAACATAGGTCCAAGGCCATCGCGTGCCGTTGTCGAGGCGGGCGCTGTTACCCAATTCTGGTTGAAGAACGAGTTGCCAACGAAGAAAAGCCGCTCTTCTTCGTTCGTCAACCCCGGCGCTGGCTGACCAAACGCATTAGGTGTTGTGTTATAGATTGTCGTTTGCCCGCCCAGTAGTTCACTGCGTGGGTAATCTAACTCGTCGGCATCTTCTGCTGTCATAAATGTAGTTTCAGTAATCAGCTCATTCTCAGCCGTCGGCTCGGCGGGACTGGAGCAGGCCCCAATCAATATGATAGTAACCAACCCACTAATGACAAAGCGAAAATCGCCAAATAGCATCAGTATTTGGTGAATTCTTTTAGGCATCCAGTCTGGTTTGGCTACAGGTTTAGTTGGTCTCATTACCAAGTATCTCTATAAGTGGACATGTAATGTCTTGGTGAGGTACGGCGCTGACCATACCTCACCATTCAACTTAATAGACGTTCTAGGTTTACGGTGAACTATTCTGGCAATGCTGTATTAATTGTCAGGCCGATTGCACTTCCAGCCAGCGCAAGCTGGTCACCGGAAGTTTGCAGTGTGTCAACAGTAGCTAACACATCTGGGCGCTCGTCTGACAAGACGATTGCTTGGTCAAAAGGCACAAAGATCGCTTCAGTTTGCTGAAGGGCTAAGTCAAGTGATGCCCCCAACTCCTCCTGAAGCGCGGGGTCAGCAGTGGCAATTACTTCTGAGATACCAGGTCCACTAATGGTTGAGCCATCGAGCCGTGTGTATTCACCGACCCACACATTGTAGATTCCTTGATAGTTGGTGATGATATCTCGGTGGGTGTTATCACTGAAGCAAGAGTGCTCGTCTTCCTGATCTTGGTTGTCATAAGCGACGAACATACGCTCACCTGCTAGTTCCGACTTCGCTAGCACACCCATGCCCGTCAAGATGTTGCCAATAGCCTCATCGGCATCGCCCCCGACAAAGGCCATGTAGTAGTTGTCACCGGCATCCGGGTTCCACTCATCGACTAGGCCTTGCAAGTCAAATATCAAGCGATCAGTGGCAACCTTCAGGTACTGGGCACGACGCTCAGCGTTTTGACCCTCGCCAATCACATAGTCGGTATAGGAACGCTGACCATTCGTTTCTCCACTGAGGTCTTGGCCCCATAGCAGGAATTCGATAGCATGGTAACCAATACTGATGTTCTCTTCTGCGCCTTCTTCATTGAGCGAAACAAGCAACTCTGCGGTGATCTCTGGGTACGTCTCAGGATCATTGATGATACCTGCATCTGGATTGCCTTCGACGTAATCAACATAGGCCTCATCTAACGGCCAAGCATTCAGCCGACCCTCAGGCCCATCCTCATCATCGATAGGGCCGCCGTAGAAACGATAGACCTCAGTTTGACCGTATGGCTCCTGAGCTGCTAGCCATGCATCCTTGGCAGCTTGGTGTGTTTCTTCACTTGGCTCTGCGATGAACGCATCGACTGCCGTTTGTAAGTCAAGAGCCGCTGCTAATGAGTCTTCATAGCTAGCAAAGACGATATTGGCATAGTTTTCGACGACTTCGGTCTTGAGTTCTTCATCGACCTCAGCTATCTCTTCTTCCATTTCTTGGCTTTCGGCTTCTTCTACGGATGCTTCAGCCTCTTCTGTAACATCTTCTTCTTCCGCCGCTGGTTCTGCCGGAGCTTCTTCAGCAGGTGGTGCAGAGCAGGCTGTCAACAGCAACAGTACGCTCATCAGCACGATGGATCTTTTCATAACTTTTTCTCCACTATGTATATTTGACGGTTGCCCCATGGTATTAGCCTTTGCAACGATAATCTAGGCCTAGTGTTGAGTGTGGTGATGACCAATGGTGTTGACATAGAGACAACACGGTAGTTTGTTGATATCAACCAATATGAAAAGTGCATCAACAGTGATTGCAAGCATCGCTGACCTCGTGAGTCTAATTTAGGTATGACCGAAACTTCTGCGGTGGCGTAATCGTAGGTTGGGCGAATGTGTGAGCGTATTCCGCAGGCGACATGTGGCGTAGTTTTTCATTGGCTTCTTCAAACATCTCCACTAGTTCTGGTAATTCTGCTAATTTTAAGCAAAGTATGACCTCACCAAGGCATAACTCAAACCGAGCATCATCTCGTATGTTAATGTGGGGACAGTTGATGCACATCCCTTGCCTATGGCTCCAGTATGTTTGCAGTAACAAACTTGAAAGCCCACGCAGGTCACGCCAAGACAAACTGAAGCTAAGGCGCCGCCATACGAGATGAACAATGTCGTGGTCACAACAGGTCAGGTAGCGAGTTTTGTCTAACTGGCAAAGCACGGCAGACATCTTACACATGCCGTCTCCTCTTTCTCTAAAGGCGCTCGTACATATCTATGACACTTCAGTATGCTATGCATAATATACTTTGAGAAAGAACGAGTCTAGGCCTGAGGGTGTATGCTGTTGTTCACCAGTAATGTGTTTTGTTTTCTTGATGGTGGTTACAAAGGTTTCAACCACGTTAAGTAGCGTGAGCAGGTCAACTGATAGCAAATGGACGAAACCGCACGCTAAATGTATGGATCAGCAAGATTGCCCCCCGAAACAGTTTGCTGACATCGTGACCTCTTGTAAGGTGAGAGAAATCCACTGAATAAGGAGATCATTTTGCATGGAAGCACATTAGATCCGAGATCGAAGGCGCCTGTGACAGCTGTCGCAGACGCATCTAGATTGGAGCACGCGGCAGTTCAGTGAGGCGGTGAGGCGCTGCTGGGCTGCTTTGCGCTGTCTGCTCGCTCAGGGTATGTTTGTCTGGGTCAATGTTGCGACAACCAGCGTAGAACAGCTGGTTTACTTGGCCACGATGTTGCTGATCTATTAGGGGTGTCAATCTTGCTGATGCATACACAAGTTTGGTGTCCGCTCTACCGCGGGGAAGGTTGCTTATGTTCTTTGATCAAAGTATCTATATCGAACATCAGATAGTATTTCTTCGTGTTGCCAAGCTGTGAGTGCCCATCAAATCAGAGAGCGAGGGTAGCTTCTATAGTCTACTCTGAGATGCCTTCGCGACTGCATCTAAGATCGTCATTGCATTGATGCTCTCTTGAAGCGGAATTTCGGACGGCTGACGACCTTGCGCTGTTCGGGTGAAAGATTCCACCATAAGAACGTACTCGTCAACACCTTGAATACTATGTTGAATGGGTTTTTCATCATCCCGACCGCGTGTGTAGTAGACGGCGTCATTGTCGAAGGGAATGAAGGCGTTATGTGGCAGTTCAATAGAGCCTGTGGTTCCAATGATACTGTAGGTTTGTTGTAAGGCCGAGGCGAAACTACAGTGAATTGTCGCTAAGCAACCATTCTCAAATTCAAGCAGAGCTGTCGTGGTTAGATCAACTCCCGTGACGCCGAATTGTGCTTGAGCTTTAACACCAACAACTGGCGCCGCAGCTAATGAACTGGCCACGCTGACGCCGTAAGAGCCAACATCCATCAACGCGCCGCCGCCCATTGACGGATCGAAACGAATGTTGTTGGCGTCCGCTAGGGTGAAACAAAATGCGGCATGGATAAGCCGAGGTTCGCCGATCTCCCCGGCTGCAACTATCTGCTTGATTTTTTTAGTCCGTGGATGAAAACGGTACATAAAGGCCTCCATAAGAAGGCGGTTGTTGGCCTCGGCTGCTGCCGCCATCGCCTTGGCCTCGGTGGCATTGAGCGCGAGCGGTTTTTCGCAAAGGACATGTTTTCCAGCTTCTAAGGCTTTGATTGCCCAGGGCTTATGCAGGTTATTAGGCAATGGAATGTAAACTGCATCAATGTCTGGGTCTGCTAGGAGAGCGGCGTATCCATCGACGACGTTTGGGATGTCAGTTTCCTGGGCATACTTCTGGGCACTTGCCGGGTTGCGGCTGGCGAGTGCATGCACAATGGTATTATCGGCTTTTTGCAGCGCGGGGATTACAGCTTGACGAGCAATGTATGCATTGCCAAGAATACCCCAGCGATAGACTTGCTCAGACATGTAATACCTCTGGTTTTCCATCATTCTGCGCTGATTTGGCCGCTGCCTCAAGAACGCTAACGACACGAGCGGTATGTTCCACAGGAACAGTCAAGGGCTCGCCCATTAGTAGATGGTTTGCTAAGTTTTTATGAAACCCATAATCTTCTCGTTCAGGAACGGTGAGTTTTTGTTCCTCCATTGTGCCAGAGGGGGTTCGGCGCTTGGCAACCAGTTCAGGGGGTAGTTCAGTGGTTGGGATATCTTCTTGATTGAAGTACAGCACTGAGTCAAGTTGATAGGCTGTATGGTACTGCCAGTATCCGACGATCGCGCCTTCGGTGCCCAAAAGATACCATTTCGGCTTAGGAATAGCCGCGATATCTGAGTGAGTGAAGTCTGCCTCTTTGCCATCTTGGAAACGTACTTGTATGCGTTCTTGGTCTGCGTTGGTGATGTCGTGCCAGACACGATTTTGGCGCGTACAGGTGATTTGTGTCACGGGTTCTTGGATGATGTCAAGCATCCAATCTAGATAGTGCGCTCCCCAATCGTAAGTGGTTCCACCGGATACACGCTCCTCAGAATGCCAAAAGCCACAGGGGTGATTGTAACTGCCGACGAATGTTTCCATGTAGAAGACATCCCCAATTAAGCTTTGCCTCACCGCTTGTTTGACTGCAAGGTAGTCTACATCCCAGCGACGGTTTTGGTGGCAAGCTATGAGCCTGTCATGCTTTGCGGCTGTTTGTGTCATCTCGTCAACTTGGGCGCGAGTAAATGCAAGCGGTTTTTCACAGATGACATGTTTGCCTGCCTCAAGCATTTGAATACTCAATTTAGCGTGACTGTTGGGTGGTGTTGTCACGATGATCAGATCAATATTGGGGTCGGCAGCTAGTTTCGCTGCCTCATCAAACAGGCTGACATCCGAAAAGATTTGACTGGCTTCATTGAGCCTGTCTGGGTTTAAGTCGCATATACCGCGTAGCTCTAAGTTGTCTGTAAGCATCGCACCTTGACCATGGAGCTGTCCAACTGCCGGCGAATATCCCAAGAGTCCGATCCCCAACGTGTCTTGGTTGAGCTTCCCAATGCTTGCGCGTAATATGCGATTATACAGTCGGTACGTATCGTCTCGATTGAAGTCTGCCAGCCACGTAAAACTTGCTTGCCCCTGTCCATGTGGGGTCGTTGTCCAAACTGGGATATGCGTATAGCGCCAGTCAGCATAGAGTATTACTTCGACATTATCATTATGAGGCGTTACTTCATGCCGCTGGAGAGTCGCGTAGAATGCATCTTTTATGCGGACCCCCGCTGGGTGACCGCGTTGTGTGAATAGTACACGCAGTTCAGCGAACGGTTCAACGGGGGAGGCATCAATACCAAACCAGTCGGGCAAACTGACTAATTCTTTTCCGAAATTAACAATTAGCACCGAACCACCCGCATTTGTAAATTGCTCTAACAGGAGCCAATCATCTGGTGATAGGGTTGAGGCTTCAGCAATTACTGCATCGGGATTTTGAGATATATCGAGTTTGCTTGGACTGTAGTGAATGGTTGTAGCAGCACCAGAGCCTAGTTGTTCTACAAGTGATGACAGCGTTCTACCAGTAACAGCAAGTCGTAAATGAGGGGTTAAGTTATAAAGCAAATTTTATCTATTCAGTGTTGCGGATATCAGAGCGATTAATCAAATGTAGTGATTAATTACACCTACTCAGGGTAATGAAAAACCTGCTCTCTAACAACTTCAGAAAGTAGGTTTGATGCGATGCGCATAGATATTCAAATCAGACACTGACGAGTCACCTAAGTGGATAAACTCAACAAGCGAACAAGTCAGGGCGAAAAATACTGTCATTAATCTACAAGAATGATGTGTAATTCGGCAGGGCCGTGCATGCCCATCGTTAACTGCATGGCGATATCTGCCGTACGACTAGGCCCACTGATAATCATTGTACGAGCGGCTTCCCTAAAGCCTACCAACCCAGATTTGCGCTGATCTCCAACCCAGGCTTCCATATCTGATACGATTTGCGAGCGTTTCACCACGGCGATATGAACCAAGGGTAAAAGCGACGTCAAGCGGTGTTTGCCCGGCTCACTGAGAAGTACCAAGCTGCCAGTAGCAGCTAAAGCAGCATCAACCCCTGTAATACCCACGCGTACATTTGGATCACGTGGATCAGCAACAACACCCGTTGCTTCAACAAGGTCTTGTAGCCCATTAAGTGGGATGTACTCATAAGTCCAAGCTAAGATTTTATGATCATCTCCCCACAGATCAATAATAATCTCTGAGGCCTTATGACTGTCAGCAGGTTGGTAGACAACGCAGCCTAGCATCTCAGCATTATTGATGAACAAATCGACAAGTTCATCATGCGAGTGGAAGTTGACAGGTACCATTGGTAGATGGGTATCTAGGGGCTTAATTTGTTCCTCGGCAAACGGCTGCTGTACCTGCCTAAGCTTGCTTAATATCTTCTCTTTACTGGTCATGATTGCCCCCTACGGTGCTTGCGCCATTGTGCTCTAAATGACTGTTTAGCAAAAGGTGGAAAACTTCGATAATTCGACCACCCTGCCATCGGGCCTGGTAGTTTTTGTGGTGGATTATCTCCGGTGAGCAGGCGTGCTAGCTTGCCGCCTACCTCAAATAGCAGTGGTGATTGGTTGCCCATTGCCCACAGCTTAAGGCCCAGTTTCCAATGGGTTTCAACTTCGCCTTGGTCGTAGAGATCACTGCGTAGATCGAGCAGCATCTTAGGGAGATCAATATCAACAGGGCAGACTTGCTTACAGGCACCACACAAACTAGATGCGTGTGGCAGCGGTTTTGCCTTTTCGAGGCCGTTTAACAACGGTGTAATTACTGCCCCAATCGGGCCTGGATACACCCAACCGTATGCATGGCCGCCAGTGGAGCGATAGACCGGGCAGGCATTCATGCAGGCACCGCAGCGGATGCAGGTCAGGGCTTCGGCATAATCGGTAGCGTATATGTCGCTGCGACCGTTATCGACCAGAATGACGTACATGTGCTCTGGGCCATCAATCTCACCTGCTCGCCGTGGACCGTTGTACATATGGGTATAGACTGTCATTGTTTGACCAGTCGCACTGCGTGGTAGTATCTGTGTTAAGGTGGCGTAGTCTTCGACTGTTTCGACAATCTTCTCGATGCCGACAATCGCTACATGGATATTCGGTAGACTGGTTACCATGCGAGCGTTGCCCTCATTGCTTACGATGCAGAGCGTTCCTGTTTCCGCAATGATGAAGTTGCCGCCTGTGATACCCATATCAGCTTGCAGGAATTTTTCGCGCAGTTTTTCCCGTGCCCAGCGAGTCATGTCACGCGCATCCTCAATGAACGGCATGTTCAACTCACGCATAAACAAATCCCGGATGTCCTCCTTCGACTTGTGAATCACTGGGGTGACGATGTGGCTAGGTGGCTCATGGCCAAGTTGAAGAATCCATTCGCCAAGATCAGTTTCAACGACTTCGATACCCTGTGTCTCGAGAATATGGTTGAGGCCAATTTCCTCACTGACCATACTTTTGCTTTTGGCAACCGACTGTATGGCATGTTGTTTGATTATGCCCAGTACAAGCTGGTTGGCTTCATCACTGTTGGCTGCCCACAGGACTTTAGCGCCATTTTCGGTGAGCCTTTGTTCAGCTTGTTCAAGTAGTTCTGGTAGTTTGGCTAAAGCACGGCGTTTGGCATTTTTCGCTTGCATGCGCATGGTTTCACCATGATCTTGTCCATCAGCAAACATTACATTCAAACGCTTGGTGTAGGCTGTGGTTGTTGCTCGATTGACAGATGCACGCATCTCGTCATTCATTAAGGCGATTTCTGCCGAGGCAACGAAGTTGTTTGACGTAATGTTCATGGCTGGCTCTCCTTTGTCGCTACAGTTTCTGCTAACGCTTCTGCGAGAACATTAGCATAATGACGAACGCGCTTCTGCGATTCTTTTTTCTCAAGGCCACCGTTCATATGGGTCATGCAGCTTACATCGCCACAGAGAATAGTTGATGCTGGGCAAGCTTCAATATGGTTGATCTTGCGTTCGAGCATTGCCCCGCTGACGGCGTCCATTTTGACGCTAAACAGGCCGCCGAACCCACAACATACATCAGCTTCTTCTAACTCGATGATTTCAGTATTAGCTGTGCTGCTAAGTAGTGCCCGTGTGCCAGTGCCTAACCCAAGGTGGCGCAAGCCATGGCATGAGTCATGTAGAGCGAATGACTGTTGTTCTGGTAGTGCTAGCTTAAGATTAGAGATACCTAGCCCTTCAGTGATGAATTCGCCAAACTCCCATGTAATCGCTGCCGCTCGATCTGCGGCTTCTTTCCATTTTGGTTCGTCAGCAAACAGAGCTGGGTACTCGTGGCGTACCATTGTGACGCACGAACCGCTGGGGGCCACGATCACTTCAGCGTCAGCAAAGGCAGTCAGAAATTGAACAGCAACCCTTTTGGCTTCCGGGCGGTGACCGGCGTTGAAACCCGGCTGCCCACAACACGTTTGCGCCATTGGAAAATCAACGTCAACGTCGAGATGTTCGAGAACATCAACAACGGCCCAACCTGTGTCAGGGTAAAGCATATCGACCATGCAGGTTACAAACAGCGAGACTTTTTTGCCCGCTGGTGATTCGCGTTCAGGAAGACTCATTTTAATAGTCCTGGGGAAATAATCAAACGTTCTTATTTACTATTTTAAGACAAAATAAGATGTTTGGGACGAGACACCCCTAAAACGATTATAGATGACAATCCGGGCGGATTAGCTTGGGTATTTTGGGTATCCGCTTTACCGGGGAAAGGTCAGTCATTCTTCTCCCACAAAACGATGGTAGAGGTCGTTGATATCGGTCTCATCACCAATAAGGGTGATGCGATCACCTGACTTAAGCACGGTATTACCACGGGCAACCATCACATCTTCCCCTCGGCGAACAAGCGCAATCAGGACACTTTCTGGCAGAGACAGTTCAGACACTGAGCACCCAAGCAAGCTGCGCGTCCGGTGTTTATCGTCCAGCCAGAGCGTTAATAGGCGATCACTACGAAGTAGAATTTCTTTCAGCTCTTGTTCGTCAAGCGCACCAACCCAATCAAGCGCGAACTCTGGCTCTTCTACGTGCCGAGATATTTGAGTTAGTAAGCGCAGGTGCTGCCCTGGATTATTTTCAGGGCTTACGAGGAAAAATAACGCTATAATCCGCGCCTTACGTTGGCCTTCATCAGCCTCATCACTGGTATATGTAATTGTCAATGGGTTCTTGAGGCGAACCATCACCAATTCTGTATGGTCAACTTCAGCGAGACGTAAATTGGGAAGCGCGACTCCCTTATCTTCAAAGACGTAATTCGACCGTAAACTAGCGGCGAAATCCTGTGCGTTTTCTAATGGAACCATGGGGTAATGCTGAGCAATTTGTTGGATGGCACGTTTGGACAACTCTTCAAAATCAACATTACCTTGAATATCTAGCACGACCGCTCGCGTAATAACCTCATCATATGGGTCCTCATCACGTAGGCCCTTCTCTTTAATGATCTCACGAAGTTCCACTTCGAGCCCAGCGTAACGGCTGCGCCCTAGGCGTTCGAACCAATGGTAGACGGCCCCATGGCGAGCAACTTTTCCGCGTGCATAGAACTGAAACCACAAGAAAGCTAGTAGTGCCAACCCTAGCGATAACAGTAGTGCATTTGTGCCGATATACGATAGCAAGAAAACCGACGCGGCTATCCCAAATAACTGCATATATGGATACAGAGGAGAGGGCGCTGACGGATCGTAGAAATCAATTTGACTCTCGCGCATGACGAGCACTGATGCGTTAACCAACATAAAAATAATGAGCTGAAAAGCTGATGCCAGCTTAGCGATACTTTCTTCGTTGAGAAGTAAGATTGCGCCAATCATTAAAGCACCGGTGATCAAAACAGAAAAGACCGGAGTGCGCTTCTTTTTGCTTACACTTGCAAAAATCGGTGGAAGGAGACGGTCGCGCCCCATTGCTAATGGGTAACGTGAAGCCGCTAAGATACCAGCATTACCAGTTGAAGCGAACGCAGCGATTGCAGCGGCGGCAATCAAGAGCATGCCAATGTTTGGCGGAACAATTGTCACGACTTCTGCGGCAGCGGCGGCGACGGGTGTTAACACCGAACGAAACTCACTAGGGTCGAGCGCAGCAGTCATGATGGCAATACCAACCACATAGATGGCAGTCGTCGAGAAGATCGACAACATCATACCAAGTGGGATGTTACGGGATGGGTTTACAACTTCCTCAGAAACGCTGGCAATTTTCGTAAGACCGGCATACGAGACGAACACAAAGCCAACTGTTCCTAACAGTCCCTCAATACCAAAAGGTAAAAATGGTCGAAATTGTGTATCGATTGTGGCAGCAATGCTCTCTCGCTGTGCTAGAAAACCAATGCCTTGCACTAAAAAAAGAATCATGATGCTGACAAGAATAACGATCAAGACACGTTGCAAGCCTGTTGTCTCTTTAGCGCCAATAATATTCATGAGCATAAACAACAAAGTCAAGCCCACCGCCACTAGTCGAATTGGGACATCAACAAACAATGCTAGGTAAGCGCCCATACCGATTAGCGCAAAAGCGGATTTCAGCGTTAAGGCGAGATAAGTTCCCGTTCCCCCGACTGTACCAACCATGGGCCCAAGTGCGCGGTCAAGAAAGTAGTAGTCTCCACCTGCACGGGGCATAGCTGTTGCAAGTTCTGCCATGGAAAACATTGCGGGCAACATCAAAATACCAGCAAGAAGATATGCCAACGAGACACTTGGGCCCGTCTGAGCGGCAGCTAGCCCTGGTAGTAAGAAAAACCCCGAGGAAAACATCGCTCCAGTGCAGATCGCATAGACATCAAATAGGCGCAATTCCTTTTTTAATCTAGTTGGTGCTGCTGGAAGGCCAGTCTGTTTCGGAACCGCAGCCATTTAATTTTCCTTACATATGTTGAAGAAAGACGAATTCCGTGAATGAGGAATATAGCGAGATGGCTAACTAATTTCAACAATGAAAATCTTTCTTATTGTTGGCAAGACCCCGCAATTTACACGATAAATAGCCCTAAGAGAAAGCATTTGTCGGTTAATTTTGCCAATAGATAGACATAACAGATTTAGTATGATAAGTTTATAGTCAGAGTTAATTGAGAAAAAGTTCACAATATCTCTTATATCTTTCGGAATATTTGATTTTTTCTGAAAGATGTATACAATTATTTTAGTCGGGCGTTGGTCAAGCGGATAGTATCGCACTACATACATAGCGTAAGCGCTAGAGGAGATACATCATGAAGTATGATAATGAAAAGCCTTCACGCGAGGAAGAAATAGCTAATCGCATGGGTGGTATGATGCTGGAAGACAAGCTGATTATCATCGAGGCTATCGAAAATAACATTGAGGCACCTTCCGAAGGTGAGCCCTCAGTTGTATCTCCTGAAGTACTCTACAGTTATTGCGTAGATAATACGCGTATTTAATTCACAAGGTTTATTGAAAGGCCTGCCGATTTGGCAGGCCGTTTTTGGATCTTTACTGGTGGTAAGCTGGCGCACTGCCACGTCATGTTGTGCTACGCTGGCACCAGAGTTGCAAGAGCTTCGTTTGAGCAGGCCCCCTACATATGGGTGTAGAGAGCCAGACAATAGTGAGATCAACCGGAGTATAATTCAGGGCCGACGCGGAAAGACTGACCGGCTGGATCTGCCTTCCAAGAGGCGAGCACCTTCATGTAATTAGCGCGTTCAAAAGCAGAGGCGTCTTCAACATGCTGCTGTGATAGGCTACCGCGCATCTGTTGGATAGATTCGTACTCGTGCTGCACCATCCACTCTTGGAGGTCTCTGAGTACGGCGCCAATGCGTTCGACACCATGCATGAGTAACTCTGATGCCATCATAGCAACGTTTGCGCCAGCCATCATTGCCTTGAGGACATCGACGTGGGTATGGATACCACTGGTGATAGCGATATCAGCACCGATACGACCATACAAAATGGCTGCCCAGCGGAGGGGAAGCCGCAGTTCGTGCGAACTGCTGAGCTTCAAGCGTGGTGTGACTTCAAGGTTGACAATATCGAGATCAGGCTGATAGAAACGATTGAACAGTACCAGCGCATCTGCCCCTTGCTCTGATAACTGCTTTGCCATGTTGGCTGTTGCACTGAAATATGGGTTTAGCTTGATGGCTAGTGGTATCGAGATGGTCTCGCGGACTGTTTTAAGTACATTGAGATACATCTGCTCGACCTCGTTACCCGTCATATCGACATCCGTTGGGATGTAGTAGACATTGAGCTCGAGGGCATCGGCCCCAGCTTCTTCGATCAGCTTGGCATACTCGATCCAACCATCATTGGTTACGCCGTTTAAACTGCCGATAATTGGCATATCAACAGCTTCTTGAGCTTGTTGAATTAAGTGGAGATACTCCTCCGGGCCGATGCGATAAGCGCCCATCTCTGGAAAGAAGTCCAGCGACTCGGCGAAAGCCTCTGTGAAGTAGTTCAAGTGATGGTCCAGCTGGCGACTTTCCAAGCGAATCTGCTCCTCGAACAGAGAATACATGACCAGTGCCCCTGCACCCTGATCCTCAGCTAGCCGGATGGTATCTATTTGGTGCGACAACGGCGAGGCTGAAGGAACAATCGGGCTTTTGAGTTCCATACCCATGTAAGTCGTTGTGATATCTGTCATTGTTTGCTCCTTTTATTCAGCCTGTGCTAGTTTTTCGTATTTGTCCCACTTTTCATTGACCAATGCCTGTGCCTGCTTGAGGTACTGCTCTGCAACCTCTGGGCGGCTTTGCGTCAGAACACGGTAGCGCGCCTCGTTGTAGAGATATTCCTCCAGCTTGCGTTTCGGCGCACGGGAGTCTAATTGGAAGGGTTTCTTGCCAGCGTTAACTAACTGCGGGTTAAAGCGGTAGAGAGGCCAGTAGCCCGTTTCCATCGCCAGCTTTTGCTGCTCCAGCCCTTTGCTCATATCGATGCCATGTGCAATACAGTGGCTGTAAGCAATGATCAACGAGACGCCGGGATAGGCTTCAGCTTCTAGGAAGGCTTTGACTGTTTGACTGTCGCTGGCACCCATCGCAATTTGGGCGACGTAAACGTCACCATAGTTGATTGCCATCATGCCGAGGTCTTTCTTCGGCGTGGGCTTACCGCCTGCGGCGAACTTAGCGACGGCCCCTAGTGGCGTTGCCTTGGATGCTTGCCCACCGGTGTTCGAGTAGACTTCGGTATCGAGCACGAGAATGTTGACATTGCGCCCAGTGGTGAAGACGTGGTCGAGGCCGCCATAGCCAATGTCGTAGGCCCAGCCGTCACCTCCGACGATCCAAACGCTCTTTTTGACGAGTTGGTCGGCAACAGCCAGTAAGTCGCGGGCGTCACGGTGATTGCTGTTGCGTAGTTTGGACTTCAGAACGGCGATGGAAGCACGCTGCGTATCAATTTCATCATCGTTGGTCATTTCGTTCGTCAGAATTGAATGTGCTAGGGTGCTACCGATTTCTTGGTGCATCGAGGCGACTAGTTCACGGGCGAATTGCTGCTGCTTGTCGATTGCAAAACGCATGCCCACGCCGAATTCTGCGTTGTCCTCAAATAGTGAGTTACTCCACGCAGGGCCACGGCCTTCTTTGTTCTGCGACCATGGTGTGGTCGGTAGGTTACCGCCATAAATGCTAGAGCATCCAGTGGCGTTGGCAATGATGGCGCGGTCGCCAAAAAGCTGGCTCAGCAGCTTGAGATACGGCGTTTCACCGCAACCAGCGCAGGCACCACTAAATTCAAACAAGGGTTGCAACAGCTGTACATTCTTGACGTTGTTAAACGTCAGACTGTCGTTGCGCGGGTATTCTGGTAGATCTAAGAAGAAGTCCCAGTTTTTGCGCTCCGTTTCACGGATGGGCAACTGCGGTTCCATATTGATGGCCTTGAAACCTGCTGCCGATTTGTTCTTGGCTGGGCAGATTTCAACGCAGAGAGTGCAGCCAGTGCAGTCTTCAACGGCGACTTGCAGCGTATACTGCCAGTCTGGCAGTTCCTTCCAATGCGCGTCGGTTACTTTGAAGGTCTCTGGGGCATTTTCTAGCTCTTCAGCATGGTAGACTTTGCTGCGGATCACTGAGTGTGGGCAGACGAGGACACACTTGCCGCATTGAATGCAAACGTCTGGGTCCCAGACGGGGACTTCTAGGCCGATGTTGCGCTTCTCCCACTGCGTGGTTCCAGTTGGATAGGTGCCGTCGTCTGGCAGCATACTGACGGGGAGTTCATCGCCGTGGCCTGCGATCATTGTTGCGGTCACATCTTGGACGAAGTCAGGGGCAGTTGCTGGCACAACTGGCGGCACCAGCACTTGACTGTTGGCGGTTTCAGGCACGTCTACTTGATGCATATTCTCAAGGGCGGCATCGACAGCGGCGAAGTTCATGCGGACAATGGCCTCACCACGTTTGCCGTAGCTATCACGAATAGCTTGCCGGATCATGTCGATGGCCTCGTCTGGCGGTAGGACACCACTCAGGACAAAGAAACAGGTTTGCATCACAGTATTGATGCGAACGCCTAGACCTAAACGCTGGGCAATGTCATACGCATCAATGACGTAGAACTGGAGGTCTCTGTCAATGATTTGCTGCTGAATTTCCAGCGGGAGGTATTCCCAGACTTCTTCCGGCTCATATGGGCTGTTTAACAGGAAGGTTGCACCTTGTTCGGCCTTGGCGAGCACGTCGTAGCGCTCTAAGAAACCAAACTGGTGAACGCCCACGAAGTTCGCTTGCTGGATGAGATAAGTGCTTTTGATTGGGCGTGGTCCAAAGCGCAAGTGAGAGATTGTACGCGCCCCAGCCTTTTTAGAGTCGTAGACGAAGTAGCCCTGCGCGTAGTTATCTGTACCTTTGCCGATGATCTTGATCGAGTTTTTGTTTGCCCCGACCGTACCGTCAGAGCCAAGCCCCCAGAACATTGCCCGGACAATATCTTCAGCTTCAATGTTGAATCCTGGGTCATAGTCAAGGCTGGTATGGGTAACGTCATCGTAGATACCGATGGTAAAGTGATTCTTGGGTTGCTCCTTAAGCATTTCATTGAAGATGCTCATAATCATTGCTGGGTTAAATTCCTTAGAGGAAAGCCCATAGCGTCCGCCAGTCATATGGGGCCTGGCGGTAAATGGTGCATTGCCAGTGCTCATCGCTTCATTCAGAGCTGTGACTATATCCTGGTAGAGTGGCTCGCCTGCACTACCTGGTTCTTTAGTACGATCAAGAACAGCGATTGCTTTGGTTGTCTCTGGAAGCGCATTGATAAAATGCTCGACCGAGAAGGGGCGGAATAAGCGCACCTTAACCATACCGACTTTCTCGCCCTGCTCAACCAGATACTCGATTGCTTCGTCAGCGGCTTCAGCGCCGGAGCCCATCAATACAATGACGCGCTCGGCATCAGGAGCACCGACGTAGTCAAATAGATGATAGCGGCGGCCCGTCAGCGTATAGAATTCTTCCATAATTCGCTGAACAATAGCAGGAGTTTCCAAGTAGTATGGGTTGGCTGCTTCACGCGCTTGGAAGAAGACATCTGGGTTTTGCGCTGTACCGCGGATGACGGGGCTGTCTGGTGTGAGTGCGCGTGAGCGATGGGCATAAACCAGATCATCATTGATCATTTCTTGAATAATACGATCCGGCAGGAGATTGATCTTCTGGATTTCATGAGAGGTGCGGAAGCCATCGAAAATGTGCAGGAATGGTACCCGCGACTCCAGCGTTGCAGCCTGAGATATCAGAGCAAAGTCATGCACCTCTTGCACTGAGTTAGCAAACAGGAACCCCCAGCCTGCTCCGCGTGCTGCCATCACGTCGGAGTGATCACCGAAGATCGACAAAGCTTGAGCAGCAATTGAACGCGCAGCAATATGGAAGACCGTTGGCGTCAGTTCACCGGCGATTTTGTACATGTTCGGAATCATCAAGAGCAGACCTTGGCTGGCAGTGAATGTCGTTGTCAGAGAGCCAGCTTGTAGGGCGCCATGTACAGCTCCAGCTACCCCACCTTCTGCGTGCATCTCTACGACGTCCGGCACAGTGCCCCAAATATTCTTGATGTTCTTGACTTTCCAGGTGTCCGACAGTTCCCCCATCGGTGATGCGGGTGTGATCGGATAGATGGCGATAACTTCATTGGTGCGGTAGGCAACGTAGGAAGCTGCTTCGTTTCCATCAATAGTGGCTGTTTCGAATGGTGCTATCATAGCTGTCTCTCTTCGCTGTGGTGCTTTTAGAAATAAAACGCTTCGTCTGGATTGACGTCTATTTTAGAGTATCACTGTGAAAGTGGAATGGGTTAGTGACAACTGTCACGTCGTGATGCGTACACCATCAGCGATTGTGTCTGACATATCGCGTTCAATGACTGAAGGATGGCCTGTTATGATGAAGGTCATTAGTGAGGGATGATCATCTATACTCTTGCTATAGGGGGAATTCGCCTATAATGATGATACTTGCTGTGGAGCAGCCTACTCTACGCAGGACACCCCGTTCGGTTCAGTTACATGAAAGTGATATCACGATGTGCCTTGGGATACCTGGGAAAGTGATCGATGTGTATGAAGTCGATGGTTTACAGATGGGTAAAGTCGACTTTGGCGGTGTTATCAAGGAAGCTTGCCTAGCGTATGTGCCAGACATCGCGTTGGGTGACTTCACCATCATCCACGTTGGGTTTGCAATCAATAAGTTGGATGAGGAAGAAGCCAAGAACACCTTAGCATTGCTGGCTGAAATGGATATGTTGGCTGACGAACTACCAGAGTTAGATGCCAAGCTGCAAGCTGAACGCTCTCAGCGGGCCACGGAGTAGATCAAGGTGCAAGCATGGAAAGTCCATGTGCAAGGCGTTGTACAGGGGGTTGGTTTCCGACCCTTTATCTATTACATTGCCACTGACCTTGAGCTTACTGGTTCAGTCCACAATGCAGCGGACGGTGTGCATATTTGGGTAGAAGGCCGCGAAGTCGACCTTGAGGTATTTCTGCACCGCATGCAGAATGAGGCACCGTTACTCGCCCGTATTGATAGTGTCGCTGTCTCGAAACATCGTGCAAAAGGGTGTGATGCGTTCACGATCATCGCAAGTGAACACAAGCGCACTGGCTTCCAACCAATTGCTGCCGACGCCACCCTATGCAGTGACTGTCAGCGGGAACTATTCGACCCTGCCGACCGCCGTTATCACTATCCCTTTATTAACTGCACAAACTGCGGCCCGCGTTACACAATCATTAGTGGCATGCCTTACGACCGTCCGCGGACGACAATGTCTGCGTTTGAAATGTGTGCTGAATGTCGAACTGAATATGAAGACCCACTTAACCGGCGCTTTCACGCCCAACCAATCGCTTGTCCAGCCTGTGGCCCGCGTGTTTGGCTGCAAGATGGGTTTGGGCTATATCATAGAGATGTCATCGAGATAGCCGTCAAGCGCTTGAAACAAGGTGAGATCCTCGGCATTAAGGGATTGGGCGGCTTTCACTTGGCCTGTAGTGCACTCAACAATAATACTGTGCAGCAACTACGAGAACGCAAACATCGGATCGATAAGCCGTTTGCGTTGATGATGCGCGACATCGAGATGGTTCAGAAATATTGCATCATCAATGCGGTAGAGCAAGCTCAGCTTAAAACACTGGTCCGTCCAATCGTTCTGCTGGAAAAACGAACCGATGTAGAACTGGCAGAGCAGCTTGCCCCAGGTCAAGGGACAATCGGTGTGATGCTGCCCTATACCCCACTGCATCTGCTGTTATTTGAAACAGAGAGTCCGATCCCTTTGGTAATGACCAGTGGAAACCAGAGTGGGCAGCCGACTATCATAGATAATGAGATCGCTATCAGCCAACTTGGTCAGATTGTAGACGGCTTTGTGCTGCACGATCGCGATATCCAGACGCGTGCGGATGATAGTGTACTACGAATGGTAGCTGGCAAACCACTCTCCATCCGACGATCACGTGGGTTTGCGCCCAAGATGCTCCCCGTGCCTCGAGCAAGTGAGACGGTATTAGCCGTCGGTGCAGAGTTGAAAAATACAATCTGCTACATCCATCAGGCCAGAGCAATTCTCAGCCAGCATATCGGTGACACCAAGTCACTAGAAACCATGCATGCTCTCACAGAGACAGCAGAACACCTTGAGTATGTATTCAGGTTGACTCCGACGAGCATTGCCCACGATCTCCATCCTGATTACCAACCAACGCGCTATGCACAACAGCGAGCCCAGCAAGATGGTATTCCGTTAGTGGCTGTTCAGCATCACCACGCGCACATAGTCGCTTGCCTCGCGGACAATCAACATAGGGGTGACCGACCAGTGATCGGGATAGCCTTCGACGGCACAGGCTATGGTCCTGATGGCACGATTTGGGGCGGCGAAGTGTTGGTCGCTGATTATGCTGGATATATACGTGTCTTACACTTGAAGCAAACACCGCTCCCTGGTGGTAATAAAGCAATACGAAACATTGTCCGTTGTGCGATTGGGCAGCTATGGACGGCGGAGATTGAGCCTTTCAGTGTGGAGGTAGTGCGAGACGCACTATCTGAGAGGGCGTATCGCATTATTGGTCAACAGATAGAAGCCGGACTCAACGCGCCATGGACTTCAAGCATGGGGCGCTTGTTTGATGCAGCAGCTTTCCTGATCGGTGTACGTCAACGAGTGCATTATGAGGGACAAGCCGCGATTGAGCTAGAGGCACTCGCTGACCACCGTGTGACGGACAGCTACCCATTTACAATCGCCAATAGCGCTATTGACCCAACACCACTTTGGCATGCTCTGGTAAACGATATAGCACAGGGCGTATCGAAGCCAACTATGTCCGCGAAATTTCACAATACTGTCGCGCAGATGGTGCTACAAGCCGCACGACAGGCACAACAACAAACCGCAGTCAATGAAGTTGCATTGAGTGGTGGGGTTTTTCAGAACGTAATGCTGCTACGAGCAGCAATTTGCTTACTTGAGGCGGCTGGATTTAGTGTGTTAACACATCGCCACGTGCCGCCCAACGACGGCGGCCTTGCGCTTGGTCAAGCGGTTGTGGCGCAAACAGTCATAGGAGGTTGATCGAATGAAGTATCTAGACGAGTACCGGGACGGTGCAGCTACGAAAAAGCTACTTGAGCAAATTCGAGAGGTGACAACTCAGCCGTGGGTGTTGATGGAAGTTTGCGGCGGACAGACGCACTCGATCATCAAAAGTGGCTTGGACCAATTATTACCGGATCAGGTTGAGTTGGTGCATGGGCCGGGTTGCCCGGTCTGTGTGACGCCGCTGGCCTCGGTCGATAAGGCTGTGGCGCTAGCCTCGCGCCCAGATGTCATTTTGACAAGTTACGGCGATATGCTGCGGGTGCCTGGCTCCGAGCATGATTTGTTCAGTGTGAAGGCCGCTGGTGGTGATGTGCGCATCGTTTACTCACCGTTGGATGCCGTCAAGTTAGCGCGGGAAACGCCTGACAAACACGTGGTCTTCTTTGGCGTGGGCTTCGAGACGACTGCCCCCGCTAACGCCATGGCTGTGAAACACGCCCACACATTAGGGGTCGATAACTTTAGTATGTTGGTGTCGCATGTGACGGTACCGCCAATCCTCGGTGGGTTGCTTGAGACACCGGGTGTGCGGGTGGATGGCTTCCTGGCGCCGGGGCATGTCTGTGCGGTGATGGGTACTTGGGAATACGGCCCTTTGGTCGAAAAGTACAACGTCCCGATTGTGGTCACTGGGTTCGAGCCCGTTGACCTAGCGCGCGGCGTGCTGGTGACGATCCAACAGTTGGAGGCGGGTGAAGCCAAGATGGAGAATGCCTATAAGCGGGCGGTCCAGGATGCAGGCAACCGCCCAGCTATCAGCGTGATCGAAGAAGTATTTGATATGTGCGACCGGGCATGGCGTGGAATCGGGGTTGTCCCGATGAGCGGCTATAAACTGCGTGACAAGTATGCGCGACATGATGCGGAACTGCGCTTCCCAGATGTGCAGACAATCGCTATGGCAGAGTCTGAGATATGCATCAGCGGGGAGATTATGCAGGGCTTGAAGAAACCATTCGAATGCCCAGCCTTCGGTAAGGAATGTACCCCGCAGACCCCGCTTGGCGCGACGATGGTTTCCTCTGAGGGCGCGTGTGCAGCGTACTATCGCTATGGGCGCTTTGAAAAGACGGGAGCAGTCAAGTGACGGAAGCGAAAACAGCGCCAGACTTTAGTGGATGGGGGTGCCCCGCCCCGCTGAAGAACTATCCGACGATTGTGATGGGGCATGGTAGTGGCGGCAAAATGACCTCTGATTTGATTGAGCATCTGTTTGCGCCACAGTTGAACAATCATTGGTTGGCTGAACGCGGCGACGCAGCCGTGCTGAATGTCCAACAAGGCCAGATAGCGTTTACCACTGATACGTTTGTCGTCAGCCCACTGCTATTTCCCGGTGGGACAATCGGTGAATTGGCTATCAATGGGACAGTCAATGATTTAGCGATGCGTGGCGCGGCACCGCACTATCTGAGTGCGGGGTTCATCCTCGAAGAAGGGCTACCGATGGAAGACTTAGCCCGAATCGTCGGTTCAATGGCAATCGCTTGTGAAGTGGCAGATGTACGCATCGTGACTGGCGACACCAAGGTCGTCAATAAAGGGCACGGTGATGGCCTCTACATTAACACGTCTGGTGTTGGGTTGATCCCAGAGGGGGTTGATATAGCACCACAGAATGCAGCCCCCGGTGACGTGGTGATTGTGAGTAGTACTGTTGGAGATCATGGTATGGCGATTATGTCTGTGCGGCACGGGTTAACATTTGAGACGCAGATCGTCAGTGACACAGCCGCGCTCAACGGATTAGTTGCCGAGATGCTGGCGGCATCGGGAAATATTCATTGTCTCCGAGATGCAACCCGCGGTGGCTTGGCTGCATCATTGAATGAGTTGGCTAGTGCTTCTGGGGTGGGGATCATCTTCGAGGAAAGCGCTGTGCCTGTCACTCCGGCGGTGCATGCCGCCTGCGAAATGCTTGGGTTTGACCCTCTGTATGTAGCAAATGAAGGCACATTGATTGCTATCGTCCCAGCAGAGGATGCCAGCGTTGTGTTAGAGGCAATGCAGGCGCATCCGTTAGGGCAGCAGGCCAAGGTGATTGGTAAGGTGGTAGATGCGCACCATGGTCTGGTCGTTGCTCGGACGGGGATCGGTGGCTCCCGCGTGGTGGACTTACCCGCAGGCGAATTACTACCGCGCATTTGCTAGGTAAACGTGACACTCCGCGCAGCCACACTTGATTAATGTGACTATCTGCAAAGCAGCAGCGCAATTAATATAAAGCAGAATGTTCCCCTACTCGACTCGAGATGAAAAGAGGCCTCATGGCAGGCCCTACGAAAGTTGCTCCACCTAGTGATGACAAACGATGGCGGATTGTTGAAGCAACGATGCGTCGCAACGGCTACCGGCCCGATGGGCTGATCGAAACCCTTCATTCAATTCAAAGTAGTTTCGGTTATTTGGATGAGGAATCGCTGATATATGTATCGAAGGCTTTGCCTGTTTCGCCAGGGAAGGTCTTTGGCGTTGCTACCTTTTATCACTATTTTCAACTGAAACCTGCGGGTGAATATGCGTGCTCCGTGTGTACGGGGACTGCATGCTACATCAAAGGTGCTAAGGCACTCTTACAAGCCGTGCAAGAGGCGTATGGCATCGTAGAAGGCGAAACAACAGACGATAATTTGTTGTCATTGTTGACCGTCCGTTGTGTCGGGGCCTGTGGGCTTGCGCCGGTGGCAGTCCTCAATGAAAAAATTCTTGGTGGGTTAACCCCTGAGGTGTTTATCAGTCAATTACAAGAGAGGATAGAGCATGGGACGAACGACAAAAAAGCCGGCTAAGTTATCAGTCGCTAGCCAAGAGGATTTGGATCAGGTAAAAGCAGACGAACAAGCCGCAGCAGCAGCTTATGAATATCGTCTGCATGTGTGCATGGAGACAAGCTGCATCGTACAAGGAAGTAGCGAGATCAAAGAGGCGCTTCAGGCTCAGATGGATGAGAGAGGCCTTACAGAGACATGCCAAGTAAAGGGGGTCGGTTGTATGGGGCTGTGTGCTCGCGGCCCACTGATCAGCACGCATCCGGATGACACACTCTACCAATACGTTCAAGAGACTGACGCCAAAGAAGTTGTTGCTAGCATTGGTAAAGCACCCGTCGAACGCTTGAAATTGGATAACACAATCCCGTTCTTTACCCAGCAAACGCTGATTGTTCGAGCGAATGCGGGCATCATTGCTCCCGACCGGATTGAAGAATACATCGCGGCGGATGGTTACCAAGCGTTGTTCAACGCGTTAACAACCATGACCCCTGCGGATGTGCTACTTGAAGTTAAAAAGAGCGGTTTGCGCGGACGCGGTGGCGGTGGCTACCCAACTGGCTTGAAGTGGGAGACGGTTGCGAAGGCTAAGGGTGATACAAAGTACATCATCTGTAATGCAGACGAAGGCGACCCAGGTGCCTTTATGGATCGCAGTGTGTTGGAAGGTGACCCACACCGGGTGTTGGAGGGCATGGCACTGGCAGGTTATGCAGTCGGTGCAAATGTTGGTTATATCTATGTTCGGGCAGAATACCCGCTGGCGATTGAGCGCCTGACGTTAGCCATCCGGCAGGCGAAGCGGGCTGGCATTCTGGGAGATAGTATCTTTGATACGGCCTTCGACTTCATGGTTGAAATCCGGCTGGGTGCAGGGGCGTTCGTCTGCGGTGAGGAAACAGCACTGATCGCCTCGATTGAAGGCCAACGTGGCCTGCCACGCCCGCGACCACCCTACCCGGCTGAATTTGGCTTATGGGGCGAACCGACCCTGATCAATAACGTAGAAACGTTCGCGAATGTAGCACCCATCATTCTAAAAGGTAGTGACTGGTTTACGGGGATCGGCACGGAGGGCAGTAAAGGAACTAAGGTATTTGCGCTGACTGGGCAGGTTACTAATGTCGGGTTAATCGAAGTACCTATGGGTATCAGCCTGCGTGAGATTGTGTATGAAATTGGTGGTGGTGTCCCTGATGGTAAAGCCTTTAAGGCGGTGCAGACAGGTGGGCCGTCGGGTGGTTGCATGCCCGCCGACAAACTTGATATGCCTGTTGATTATGAGTCACTGAGAGAAGTGGGCTCGATGATGGGGTCAGGCGGCATGATCATCATGGATGAAACATCATCGATGGTGGAGGTTGCACAGTACTTTATGGAATTCTGTATGACTGAATCGTGCGGTAAGTGCATCCCATGCCGCGTCGGCACTGCTCAAATGTACAACTTGTTGACCAAATTTGTGGCGGGTGAAGCTACCTATGGTGACCTGGACTTGCTAGAGCAATTATGCGACGTGACGCAGCATACGAGTCTGTGTGGTTTGGGTCAATCGGCACCGAACCCAGTGTTGAGTACGCTGCGCTTCTTCCGCCATGAATATGAAGCACAGATTAAACAACCAGCTAACGGGGTACATTAAGGAAAGGGTATAACATGCCAAGACGATCAAAAGTCAAAACACTAACGATCAATGATGTTGACGTTGGGGCAACGGAAGACCAAACATTGTTGGAACTGGCGCGAGAAAATGACATTTACATCCCTACTTTGTGCCAAGTTGATGGCCTGAGTATTTCCGGGGCCTGCCGTTTATGTCTTGTTGAAATCGAGGGGTGGAACAAACTGGTGCCTGCTTGTGCTACCTATGCAGAAGAGGGCATGGTGATCGCGACACATACCGACCAGCTTGGGAAGTATCGTAGAATGATCATTGAAATGCTGTTTGCAGAGGGTAATCATATCTGCGCGGTGTGCGTTGCCAATGGCAACTGTGAGCTGCAAGATATGGCGGTCGAACAGGGGATGGATCATGTTCGGTTTCCATACGTGAATGCGACGCACAAAGTTGATTTGAGCCACGAATTGTTCGGCCTTGACGCAAACCGCTGCATCAGTTGTACGCGTTGTGTACGTGTGTGTGACGAAGTAGAAGGTGCCCACACATGGGACCAGATGGGGCGTGGTATTAATGTGCGCTTGATCACAGATATGGATACCCCATGGGGTGAATCAACGACATGCACCAGTTGCAGTAAGTGCGTTAACGTTTGCCCAACAGGTGCATTGTTTGAAAAGGGCAAAGCTGTCGGTGAGATTGAAAAGAACACCGAATTCCTAACGTATCTAGATAGAATGAGAGGAGCACGCGAGTGACGGAAAAGAAAGTAAAGGTCGCCACCGTGTGGTTAGACGGGTGTTCTGGCTGCCACATGTCTGTTTTGGATATGGACGAGCGTTTGATCGAATTGGCGGCAGTCTGTGACTTTGTCTACACGCCGCTGGTGGACAACAAAGAGTATCCACCGGATGTAGATGTGGCTGTCGTCGAGGGGGCGGTTAGTTCCGACGAAGACGAGCATAAGATCAAGATGATCCGTGAGCGAACGAAAATTTTGATTGCTCTGGGTGACTGTGCTGTGGCAGGTAACGTACCGACGATGCGGAATCGTTGGTCGGTTAAAGAAGTGATGGAGCGGGCATATATTGAGACGGCGGATATTCAAGCGCAATTGCCAGATCAAGTAGTGCCGACGCTGCTGCCAGTTGTCAGGCCAATGCACGAGGTGGTACCCGTTGATGTCTATCTACAAGGGTGCCCACCTCCGGCTGACCAAATCTATTATGTGTTATCCGAACTGGTCGCTGGTCGGGAACCAGACCTGACTGGCGTTATGCGGCCCGGACAGTAAAGGAGCAGTCGATGACTCAGACAATCATAATTGACCCAGTAACGCGGATTGAAGGCCATTCTAAGATCACGATTCAATTGGGCGACGATGGCGTCGTCGATACAGCGCGGATACATATCACGCAGTATCGTGGTTTCGAAAAGCTGTGTGAGGATCGTCCGTTTCAGGAGATGCCCTCACTGATGGAACGCATCTGTGGCATTTGCACTATCAGCCATGCGTTGGCTTCGGCAAAAGCCTGCGATGCGATCATGGCGGTGCGTGTCCCGAAGACGGCGATCAAACTGCGCGAGATGGTCAACTTTGGCTCATTGATCCAGTCACACGCCTTGAGTTTTTACTATCTGGCTTCACCGGACTTTATCCTTGGGATGGAGTCAGACCCAGTCAAGCGCAGCATCTTCGGCTTAATGCAGTCACATCCACAAGCAGCTAAGGACGGCATCGGGCTGCGACGGTTCGGGCAGCAGGTGATCGAGTGGCTGGCAGGCAAGCGTCTACACCCCAGTTGGATCGTACCCGGTGGCGTGGCGTCACCGATGACGGAAGAAGCCCGAGACAAGATCGCAGCAGGTTTGCCTGAGGCCTATGCGGCCCTTGAGCGAACCCTTGAATGGTACAAAGTGGGCGTCTCTGACTATGAAGATGAGATCGCGGCTTTTGCCAATTTTCCGACAATGCACATGAGTGTCGTTGACCGGCGCGGGAATATGGACTTGTACGATGGCGATATTCGGCTTGTCGATCAGAATGGCGAGATCGTGATAGATATCGCCCCCGATGAATATCGAGGGTCAATCGGCGAGGCGGTGGAGCCGTGGACTTTCTTGAAGTTTCCATACTACAAGCCAATGGGTTACCCAGAGGGCATCTATCGGGTCGGGTCGTTGTCACGCTTGGTAGCTACCAAGAAGATGGGGACGCCCAAAGCAGACGCTGAATTGGCTGAATTCAGGGAGATGTATGGCCCGACCCCATCGAGTTCGTTCCACAATCACCATGCCCGGTTGATTGAGTGCATCTACTCGTTAGAGAAGATAGAAGAGCTGATCAACGATAAAGTAATTCTTGATGAAAACGTGCGGGCCTTTGCTGGCGTCAACGAGCGCGAAGGTGTCGGTGTGACTGAGGCCCCACGCGGCACGCTGATTCATCACTATCAGGTGGATCAGCATGGCGGTGTGCGCTGGGCCAATCTCGTGATCGCAACGGCGCATAACAATCTCGCAATGAACGGCGGGGTTCAACAAGCGGCAGAGAAGTTCGTCACTGGCAACAAGTTGAATGACGCCGCCCTGAATCGGGTTGAAGCGGTTATCCGGACGTTTGACCCCTGCTTGAGTTGTTCAACCCATGCCCAGGGCCAACTAGCGCTTCAGTATCAATTGGTGGCCAAAGACGGTACCTTGCTTGATGAGGTGCTGCGTTCTTAGTGAAACGTACACTGGTTATTGGTTATGGTAACCCACTGCGCGGCGATGACGGCTTCGGGCCGGTCGTCGCGCAGTACTTTTCTGATCGACACGCCGACAGCCTGCCCTATGTCGAAACGTTGATTGCTCAACAATTGACACTCGACCTTGCAGCCGAGATTGCCGCATATGATCAAGTAATCTTTGTGGATGCCGCCGCTGTTGGAGAGCAGGCTGGGTTGTGGATGAGGTTACTGCCATATGAAAGGCTTGAGTCAAAGCAGCCACCGTTCACACACCATGCCACAATCGATGAGGTGCTGTTTGCAGTCAAGGCGCTGTATGATGGCCAGCCTGAGGTAAGGCTCCTGACGGTGGTGGGTCAGTACTTTGATGCGGGGCCGCGGCTTAGTGAAGGTGTGCAGCAATTGGTTAAACCAGCGGTAGAGATGCTAATTGCTTGTGTGGGAAGTACCTTTCACCAATCTACATTATGACTTTAAGCGATTGCGTAATTGGATCAGGTTGCGCGGTAGTTGAGGGGTTGCTGAGGCGGCAAGCTGTAGCCCTCGTGTAACAGGATGGTAGGGGTTCAGTTGAGCCGCCCGCTTCAATGAGTCTTGTGCTGCATCAATAAAACCACCTGACATCCGAGCGATTGCGTGCGAATGATAGACAGCTATGCGGCTGGCGTTTGAGAGGTGCTGGAAGCGTTCTAATTCATAGATACGCTGTTGAACATCTACCACTGCTTGACTGATCTTCGCGCCGATAGGCACAGACATTTCTGTATGATGCCGGTATAACGCTACGGTATCTGGGAGAATATCTGAAAAAGGGTTGTTATTGAGTAACCGCATTAAAAAATCCCAGTCTTCATATGGCTCAAGTTGCGGATCCATAATGGGTTGATTCGGCATTGCCTCTCGCCGAAACATGTAGGCTGAGTTAGGGATGACATTATAGCGTGCAAGATGTGAAAAGAGGTTGGTGCTTATACTCGGGTAAGACGATTGCGGCAGATGGTTTCCATCAAAATCAACCCGCTGCACATACCCACTAACGCTGCCGATATGACTGTGCTGTTCTAACCAATGTGCTCTAATTTCAATGCTATTTGGTGTGAGAAGATCGTCTGAGTCAAGAAAGCAGATTAAATCGGCCTTGCAAGACTCAAGACCACGATTTCTCGCTCCAGCACGCCCTGTGTTTTGTTGATAAATTCTGATCACTGGATCTTTGTATTGGGATAGAATTTCTTGTGTATTATCGGTGGAGCCATCGTCAACGACAATTATTTGGTCAGGGAGGCGCGTTTGGTTAAGAGCGCTTTCTACAGCCTCTGCGACTAAATTAGCGCGATTATAAGTTGGTATAATGACGGCTACTGTTAGAGGCTTCATAGGCTGCATTAGGGTTCACAAGGATAAGCATCGTTTTCATGGATATGCCACTGGTTACAGTTATAACACCATCATTTAATCAAGTAGATTACATTGGATATACAATTAACAGCGTGCTGCAACAGAGCTATCCTAATGTCGAGTTGCTCGTCTTTGATGGTGCATCAACAGATGGAACAGTTGAACGACTTGCAAGTTATCAGGATGAACGACTGAAATGGGTCTCTGAACCAGATCGTGGTCAGTCACACGCCATAAATAAAGGTCTCCAGCAAGCTGCCGGGGGTATCCTGACCTACCTAAATTCGGATGATCTTCTGACCCCAGATGCTATTGAACAGGTTGTGATGCGGTTCCAAGCGGATAAGCAAACTGACTTAATATATGGCGATTGCCAATTTATCGATGCCACAGGTTCACCAGTGCAAGTGGTTCGCTCGAACCCATTCTTACTGGACAGAGCGATTTTAGCTCAGCAAGCAATCAATCAACCAGGAACCTTTTGGCGACGAGAGGTTACTGAAACAATTGGCATGATGGATGAGACCTTGCATTACACGATGGACATCGATTATTGGATACGGGCCGCATTAGCGGATTTCGAATTAGTCTATGTTCCTGGTGTACGGGCTAAGTTTCGGCTCCATGCAGAAAGTAAAACCGTTTCCCAGAGTCATAAATTTTGGCAGGATTGGCTCACTGTATTGGACAAGATTTTTGACCAAGAGCAAATTGCTCCGGTGCTTGAGGCGGTACGAGAAGAAGCTTACTCATATGTCCGTTGGAACAAACTCAAGAGTGAGTGGCTCAATGATGTTGCTGATGTAAATATCGCGGAGATCAAACCATTTCTAGCAGACCCAGCAATGGCGCGCCGTGTGCTTGCCCGTGCTATGTTGATTGAGCATCGAACGAAGATACCTCTACTGTACGCAGCAGATACGCTTTACCGGATGATTAGCGGTGAAGCTATTGTGCGCTAAGCGATTGCATCAGCGAAATAGAACGAAATCAAGGTATTGTGGCTGTGCTTCAACCCATGCCTGATGGCCCGCAAAATGATCTTCACGGGCTTGCTTGCCTAACGCCTCGAGGTTTAAGCTGCTGATTTCACCCCAATCTTGTTCATCGGCATGAATGAGAAAACGATACGATCTGCTGCCAATCCTCGCTCGAGCCAACTGATTACGAAAAATGTGCCAAAGTCGATCAAGCGTCCAACGCCTTTTGAACAAATAGCCGTTGACACCACTGGTAATGTATTCATTCATAGAGGCGTTGTCGTAGGCGAAGACAACAGCCCCCCTTGCCATAGCCTCAAGGAACGTCATACCAACTCCCTCTGCCTGCCGAGGTGCAACAAGGATATTGGCAGCCTGCGTCAACCTAAGGAACTCCTTGCGATTATCCATTATCGGGATGTTTGTCACCGGGGTATTTCCCAACATCGAGGGTGAACTGTAATGATAAGCTGGTGGAATGTGCGGATCGTTCTGGCCCCGAAATAGCACTTGATTCAGTGACAGGGTCGATGCCAACTGGGGGAGCATGTCGGGCGCAAGCAGGTTGGTTCGATTCCAGTAGAACAACACTGGCCCATTTTCCCATGAAACAGGCTTGAAACTGTTCGGGTCTTTAAAGTAGCGTAGCTGGATTGTCTGCAAGCCAACGTCAACGGCACGCTCGTAGACACCCTTCGTAAACGCCACAACGCGAATACTTTTGGGGATACGCAACCATTGCGCTTGCTCCCAAAGGCGAACCATGTCCCACATGGGCAACCACACAACCCGCGAATCTTTATGTGGTTTCCAATTAGGTGGCGGAGGGAACTGAAAGAAAATGATATGTTGGTTGGGACGCGCCTCTGGTACACGATAGGCAGGTGATCCGTCCCAGTAATGCCAGTTGATATCTACGCCAGCGCCAAATGGGACTTGAAGCAGATCAATGGCGCTGCCGCCCTTAGCATGCCACTCTAGGCAAAAGACATCAACGGTGGTTTTCATCAGTTACTTAACCAATCGCAGGCAGGCAATTGCCTCTGCGGCAAGAGCTCCTTGGGGATCGTACGATGTCTTATCATGCACATTATTATACTTCGCAGACTGGCACGCCAACTCTTGGCTCAACACCCAACCTTCTTTGGTGTATCGATAGTAAGTTATTTCAGATTGTGAAGGTTGAAATGTATGGATTATTTGCTCGAGATGGTTTTTGTTAAATTGCTGGAGCCAGCCCAGGTTTTGATATTGTCCATAAGGAACCGTCATTAAAAGAGAACCATCTGGCTTTAGTAGACGTTTAAATTCGCTGATGGCTTCTAGAAATGCATCCGTCCGTATGTGGCTGTGGTTCAGATCGTTTGTATAAATGAGGGTATTATTCATACCAATATGCTCAAGCACAGAAATACATGTGATCCAGTCGAACAAATTGTCCTTGAGAATAGTATTTCGTAAGTCACCAAATATATAAGATACATTTGGCGACTTAGTCATACTCTCTGGAGCCAGATTGTAAATCACCAACTTTCGTGCCTTGAAGGTGGGATGCTTGAGTATAAATGACTGATTGAGTGTAGACCCGGCGTCAAGGATGTATTCTGCACTGGGCTGAATTTGTGATAACACCCAAGGGTATTCAACGATGCGTTCATCTAACTTGGCCCCGTAATTCTTGGGTAACGGTTTTGCGCTTGCAAAAACTTCCGCGAGAGAGTCGTCTTGTAGACTTTGTTCAATTTGTCGATTTCGGTGTTCATAGTAACCGATAGAAAAGGGGCGCTGATGGACATACTTATATGTAACAAGCGTAAGATATCTTCTTAAAGTATGAATTGCTTCTTTTAAGTATGCTATCATTTCGCTACTCGGTGTGAATTCTCTCGAAAGATAAGAGAGGGGCTAATGCCCCTGGACGCTTCAGTAACCAGTATGGCGATTTACTCAACCCCCCACGAATTGAAAACTGGACTGTTGGGGCATTGTGATGCGGCTGACTTAACCACTCTTGATAATGTAAGGTCATAAGTAACTCGACCTTATAGTTGCCCTCGTTAAGAAAATGTGGTGGTATCCATGTCAGTAACGTGTTGTGGCCTATTGATATTTCAGGCCAATCATCTTGCTCAGTATCGGTATGTACAGATTTAAATAAATCACTTCCGGAACTACTAGATAGAGCGTAACCTACTGTAAGAGCAATATTTTGTTTCTCCACCCAACCTGTGATCATAATGCCAATTTCTTCATCTGCACGAAGTTCGCGGCAAATCACATCAAGATTTTTGTCAACGATTGCAAGTCGCAATGGCTTAAAGTATGGATTGCTAACTCTTGAGCCATCAAGGGCTTGTTTCCACTCAGACTTTGCATCTTCTGTCCTCGAATAGAGTTGAGCCATTTCACTCGGTTCACCTTGATTTTCTATAGTGCCATGAGCAAGCCAAATACATTTTGAACACAGGCTTTCAATTGCACTCAGGTTGTGGCTGACAAACAGAACGGTACGCCCACTGTCGGCGACTTCGCCCATTTTGCCTAGTGACTTCTTTTGGAATTCGGCATCGCCAACGGAAAGCACCTCATCGACGATCAGGATTTCGGGTTCGAGGTGGGCGGCGACTGAGAAAGCCAGCCGAGTGTACATGCCGCTGCTGTAACGCTTGACAGGCTCATCGAGGTATTGCTCGACGCCGGAAAAAGCGACGATCTCATCAAACTTGGCTTGAATCTCTGCGCGACTCATGCCGAGAATCGCCCCGTTGAGGAAGATATTCTCGCGTCCGGTTAATTCTGGGTGGAAGCCTGTGCCGACTTCAAGCAGCGAGCCGACGCGTCCGTAAATATCGGCGTACCCTGTGGATGGCGACGTAATCCGTGATAGGATTTTGAGCAGCGTGCTTTTCCCTGCGCCATTGTGACCAATGATGCCAACAACTGTGCCATGTTTGATCTCAAAAGAGACATCACGCAGGGCCCACACATCTTCATGGGATGGCTTGTCGGCATTCGAGGTGAAGGAGCGCTTAATAAGATTGTTAACGTCTTCGCGAAGGGTACGGTAGCGATGTGACCCTACGTTGCGTTGAATGCGATACATTTTACCGAGGTTTTCGACACGGATTGCTACATCACTCATATTTTGTCTGCGAAACTATGTTCAACACGTTTGAATACTAATATACCCAGCGGGAACGCCAGCAACCCCACTGTAATGGAAACGGCAAACGCCGAAGGTGTCAAATTGGTAGACCCAAGTAATGCCCAACGAAACCCTTCGACGATACCAACCATTGGGTTGATGGCGTACAAAAGTTGGTAACTTTCTGGGATCAGGTCGATAGAATACACGACTGGCGAGGCATACTGCCACACTTGGATCACAAAAGGCAGCGCAAAGATGAAATCACGATAATAGACACCCAGTGCCGAAAACAACATACTTAATCCGGACGCGATCAGCATGAGGTACAGCAGCAGCAGCGGCACAATAATTGACTGCCAAGTGAGTGCCTGCCCTAAAATCAGGGCGATGATGAAGTAGAAGATCAGACCGACGGCGAAATCAACGATCACGCTCAATGCGCTCGCTGTTGGAATAATTAAGCGTGGGAAGTAGACTTTAGAAATCAACTGCGAGCCGCTGATCAGGCTGTTGCCGCCGCGCTCAAGGGCACTGCTAAAAGTACGCCAGGGTAAGATGCCGGTATAGACCAGCAGCAAGTAGTTGGTTTCGCCTGATGGCAAGTTGGCAAAAAGACCAAAAATAATGGCAAAAATGATCGAGGCAATTAACGGCTGTAGGATCACCCAAACAACCCCGAGGGCGGTCTGCTTATAGCGCAGCTTGATGTCCCGCAGGGTCAGAATGCTCAATAGATCGCGATACTGCCACAGCTCTCTCAGATTAAGAAGCTGCCATTTGCCAGCGGGTTGAATGCGTAGATGTGCGTTAGATTGCGAATTCATAGTGCCTATTGTAAATGCGATACCTGTTGGGTTCAATGCGACCATCTGATTGTAATTGATTGATCTATGATGACAAAGTCTGCCTATGAGCGCTTCTTATACCATCGATGACGTAACATTGAGTACCCGCTTCTTTATCTATGATGGGTACGGCAGCATGGCTGAGTACATTGCATTAGGGATGGCGCGTACCGGTATCACCGTCAATATTGATGCCATTATTTTTGACCCACGCGGTTACTCAGCAGAATTACATCGCTTGCATGCAGCCTCACACGTGAGGCCTGAGTCACCGATGCTGTATTTTCACTGGCCTCAGGAGTTAAAAAATCGATTAGAGCACCCATATCTGTTTGTCTACACGATGTGGGAGAGTTCTGCTCTGCCGCGCCACTGGCCTGAGAGACTCAATCAGGCCCAAGCGGTGATCGTCCCTACCCGCTTCGTGCGGGATGTGCTTCAGGCCAGTGGCGTTGACGTTCCACTGTATGTTGTGCCTTTGGGGGTTGACCCGGATATTTACCCGCACATCGAGCGCCCAAAACGTGATACGCTGACAACCTTGATGGTCATCAAAATGATGGAACGCAAGCATTGGGCGCAAGGAGTTAATGCTTGGTACGATGCGTTTGGTGACGACCCAAAGGCCCGGTTAATTATAAAGACGCACGGAGCGATGCTTCCTGTCGATGTCTTTAGCGACTCGCGGATTGCGTTTGTCAACACGCATGAACTGACTCGCGGCATTGCCCATTGGTATGAAAAGGCTGATTGCTTATTGGCACTTGGTAACGAAGGTTTCGGGCTGCCGTTGATCGAAGCAATGGCAACTGGTTTACCAGTGATCGCGCTGAACACAGAGGGTCAAGGAGACGTTTGTGAAGATGCAAAAGGGCTGGTGCTGGAAGTGGATTCCACCAGGAAGATACCATACGTCACACCGGAGTTTGGCACTGTCGGGCAGATAACTGTGCCGGATGAGGCGCAAGTAAGCGCTCATTTACAGTGGATTGCAAATAATCGGGCTCAGGCACGTACATTAGGGCAAGCGGCTTCCGAATGGGTGCATAGACACCGGAGCGCGTGGGATATTGGACCAAGGTTACTTGATATAATAGATACACAGATGCAGTTAGGTTGAGACTGGTTGTCACAGGATGATTTGAGCTACGATCTATGCAGGTTCATATTAAATACGAGTATACAAGGAGCAGCGTCGATGTCAGAGGAACACTTTACCTACGTCGAGACAATGACAGATACGCTTGAAGAATACGTATTAAGCAATCAACTTTACTGGAAGATGACCGGGGTTCAATACGCTGGGACAATCGGAGGCACCTTGCTGCGTTTGCGGCAGTTGACTGCTCAACCCGATAGCAATACTCAGCGGTTGACCAACGTTAGCACAGTCTTTGCAGAGCGAACTGAACAGTGGATGTCACAAGTTGAGAAGCTGGTTCAGCGTGAAGTAAAGACGCGGACAAATAACTTTCGCAATTATCTTGACGATATGGTTAAAAATACAAGTCTGGTGACGGAATACCCTAACCGAGTAATAGATCGTGTTGTGTTAGAGGAACTGAAAATATTCCGGGCGGAAGCTGTTTCTAGCCAAGCAAGGCAGACGCTGACGGTTGTCGATTCACGCTTGAAGCTCATGAGTGAGTCTTCGTCGTTCGTGTGGGATGACTCCTTCCGAGATGCGTTTCCTGAAGCGCCCTATTGGATGCTTTATGTACAACCCACCCAAGCCCGAATTGAAAGCCTAATTGTTTAGCAGCGGATGGCTGCTGCGGTACCAGAATGACTCTTGCTCGTGAGGGTCGTTTTGTCGTATGAGAGTCTGGCCCGGACGTACCAAAAGGCTTGACTGAGCTGCAGACTAAGGTTAGACATGCCAAGACTGATGGCAACGTAATCTAGGTCTAACCGGCACCTGATGTCATAAGAAGGGCATATGATCCAGCAGGAAGGAATCGCCTGATAGGTTTTGGCAGACCGCATTCACTACCATCACGATATTGTTCTTTGCAACACAAAAGGACTAAACGTGACAAACAGTTCCCGACTAGCCGGATTCTACCGGAAATCAGTGTTGGAGCGTGCCGACATTCTGCAACAGTGGGCCAACCTGACAGAAGGCGAGCGCAGATCACTGACAGGGGAGCAAGGGTTAACCCCTCAACTAGCTGATCAGCTAATCGAAAATGTGGTCGGTATTCACAGTTTGCCGTTGGGCATTGCGGCAAACTTCACTGTGAATGGGCGTGATGTGCTGGTACCGATGGCTGTAGAAGAACCATCGATAGTAGCTGGTGCCAGCTTCATGGCGAAGTTGGCGCGGGAGACTGGCGGATTTAGTGCCAGCAGCACCTTGCCTGAGATGATCGGGCAGGTGCAGGTGTTGGCACTCGATGATCTGGCGGGTGCTCGTGACACAATCATCAATGCCAAGGCTGAGTTAATTGAAGCGGCTGGGCGTAACAGTCAAACGATGATTGCTCGCGGCGGTGGCCCACGGGACATCGAGGTGCGCTTGTTTGAAGAAACGCCAATTGGCCCGATGCTGATCGTACACTTGATATTTGATGTGCAGGATGCACAAGGTGCCAATATGGTCAACACGGCTTGTGAGTCACTAGCAGGGCCGCTAGCAAAATTAACCGGAGGCCGCGTTGGCTTGCGGATTTTGAGCAACCTCACCGACAGACGGCTTGCCAAAGCAAGCTGCACGATCAAGCAGACAGCCTTGGCATTCGATGAATTCAGTGGTGAGCAAGTCGTTAATGGCGTGGTTGAGGCGTGGGCGTTCGCGGCTGTTGACCCCTACCGAGCAACGACCCATAACAAGGGCATTATGAATGGAATTGACCCAATCGCGGTTGCCACGGGAAATGATTGGCGCGCGCTAGAAGCAGGTGCTCATGCTTATGCGGCTCGTAGCGGACAGTACACGTCACTGAGTACGTGGCAAAAGAACGTGGATGGCGACTTAGTCGGCGAGATAGAAGTGCCATTGGCGGTTGGCATCGTCGGTGGATCAACATGGGTGCACCCAACAACCAAGACAGCCCTAAAGATTCTGAACGTGAATAGCGCTAATGAACTGGCTGAGATTATGGCGGCAGTTGGGTTAGCCCAGAATCTTGCGGCGCTGCGAGCACTGGCAACCGAAGGCATTCAACAGGGGCATATGTCCTTACACGCACGGCAGATCGCTGTGGCGGCAGGGGCAGAAGGCCGGGAAGTTGAGCAGATTACAGAGGCTATGTTGGCGAACAAGCAAATTACGCTGACATACGCCCAAACATTATTGGAAAACCTGAGACAGGTATGAAAGGTCAAATAACCTATGCAAGCGCCCAAAAATAACCCAAGCACTAAGCTGCTGAAAACGGTAACCCCTGTTGGTATTGTTGGATATGGTTCATACGTGCCCCGCTACCGGCTGCCTGGTGCCGAAGTAAGCCGTGTGTGGACGAATGGTAATTCGAAGTCACCGATTATTGAAAAGTCTGTTCCGGGGCCAGATGAAGACGTCGTGACGATGTCAATCGAAGCGGCTCGTAACGCCTTAAAGCGGGCACAAATTGACCCGCAAAGTATTCGCGCAGTGTGGGTTGGCAGTGAGTCACATCCGTACGCGGTTAAGCCAACGTCAACGATTGTGGCGGAAGCGATTGGGGCAGCAGGCAGTACACTCGCCGCGGACTGGGAGTTCGCTTGTAAAGCTGGCAGCGAAGCCATTCAAGCTGGGATTGGCCTAGTCGGGAGTGGGATGGGGCAGCACGTATTGAGTATTGGAATGGATACGGCGCAAGGCCGCCCTGGTGATGCGCTTGAATACACCGCTGCTGCGGGTGGTGCTGCTTATATTCTTGGCCCGGCGGATAACAGCCTTGCCGTGTTCGAAGCATCATATTCCTACGTGACGGATACGCCTGATTTCTGGCGACGAGCCGGTGAAGAATACCCATCGCATGGTGATCGTTTTACCGGTGACCCTGCCTACTTTGCCCATGTGACAACATCAGCGCGTACGATGATGGAAGAGTTGGGGGCCGAACCGGGAGATTTCCAGCATGTGGTGTTTCACCAACCCAATGTGAAGTTCCCGTCGCGGGCAGCGAAGACGCTCGGGTTCAAGCCAGAACAATATGAGACGGGCTTACTTGCCAACCGGATTGGTAATGTGTATGCGGGATCATCACTGTTGGGGTTGAGCGCCGTGCTTGATATCGCCCAGCCGAATGATCGGATTATGATGGTCTCCTACGGCTCTGGTGCTGGCTCTGACGCATTGGTACTGACAGCAACTGACTTGATTGCGGAGAGGCAATCATTAGCAACAACAACTGAAGCGTACATCGCGCGGCGGGTAGAGATTGACTACGCCCTTTACACGCGTTACCGTGGCATCCTGAAGATGTAGGCTCAGGATGACGGATAAAAGCGTGAGGAACATCTATATTGCAGGTGTCGGACAGACGCCCGTTGGTGAGCACTGGGACCTTTCTCTGAGAGACTTAGCAGGTGAAGCAGCTCAAAAGGCGCTGACGGATGCCGAGATCAACGCGGTTGACTTGGTGTTGGTTGCGAATATGTTGGCTGGCCCCATCGGGCAGCAGGAGCATCTGGGAGCTTTGATTGCTGAACATGTAGGACTGCGTGGCGCGGAAGGTGCCCGGATCGATGCGGCGGATGCCAGCGGTGGCGCTGCTTTACGACAGGCTTATGCAGCGGTAGCAAGTGGTTTTGCCGAGAGCGTGCTGGTAGTTGGCGTCGAGAAGTTTACTGATGCACGCGCCACAGAACGTGAGGCTGCTGCGGCTTTGACGCTCGACCGTTGGTATGAAGCAGACCATGGCGCCACCCCCGCGGCGATGGCGGCTGTTCTGATGCGGCGTTACATGCACGAGTACGGTGCAGACTTAGAGAGCTTCTTCAAGTTTGGCGCGGTTGCTCATGCTAATGGTGCCACAAATCCGAATGCCATGTATCAGCGGGCACTGCGCTCTGATGCCTTTAGATCCGCACCAGAGCTTTTACCACCTTTGACCATGTTTGATGCAGCGCCACTGGCAGATGGTGCTGCGGCAGTCATTCTAACCAGTGAGCCTGTCGACGCACGGGCTGTGGTGATATCAGCTTCAACAGCAGCGACGGATACGCTGGCTGTGCAAAACCGTCGTGATCCGTTGTGGCTTTCGGCAGCAGCACGTTCCACGAAGAAAGCCTTGGCTGCTGCGGATGTATCCCTTGAGGATGTTGATGTCTTTGAGATTCACGACAGCTTTAGTATTTTAACGGTTATGGCGCTTGAAGCGATTGGATTAGCGTCTCAAGGTGAGGGCTTCCATCTTGGTGATTCTGTTGGGCGTCATGGGCCTTACCCGATTGCGACGTTCGGCGGCTTGAAGGCGCGGGGGCATGCGGGTGGTGCGACTGGGGTCTACCAAGCCGTCGAGACTATTGAGCAGCTTCGAGGCATTGCTGGTGACAATCAGGTTGAAAAGGCCGTGGTTGGCCTAACCCAAAATCTAGGTGGGATCGGTTCGACCGTCGTCACACACATTTTTAAGCGTTACTAAGCGTGTATCAATTGGATTCGTGATAGATCCCTAGAAAATCAGGGTTAAACGCCTCGATTGATAGGTTTTGAAAGCAGATTAGGGTGCATCGATAGGCTCTGATAGTTAATCTGTGACATAGTATTGGTGAAAGTGTGCACAGGCGTGTGCGAAAAAAATTTTTGCAAGAGGGAGATCAAAAGATGCAGGTTCCACGTCAATGGCGGATGCAGCAACAACGTTATAATCTTACGGGGCTGCCTCTTCCGCAGCAGGAACTGGTGATGGCTGGTGGCGCCTACGATGCGCTACCAACCGCAGTCGAGCAACAAGCTGAGGTCAGTAAGACGGGTACAGTTTATAGTTTTACGGTGATCCATAACCCGCCCGCTGGCTTCGAACTGATGGCGCCTTACTACATTGGCATCATCGAATTGGACAGTGGTCAACGTTTGACGGCGCAGTTGACCGATGTGGACGGCGAACCAGAAATTGGGATGCCAGTCGAGATGGTAACGCGGCGGATCAAGACAGACGGTGAAGCAGGATTAATTTCTTATGGGTACAAGTTTCGTCCAATTCTGTAAGGCCTGAATAAACCGTTTTACACACATCAACTAGAAGGTAAACCTTGTTTGGGTTTACCTTTTTCGTTTAAACAATCTCGACTAGGCCGTGGTTTGCGTGGTATGCTGTTGCGTAGCGTGGTCAATTTCAGTGATGAGGGCACACAATGACAGCCTATATTCTTGATGGTGCGGCGCTGTCAAAAGTGCTTTTGCAGCAGATTGCCGCAGAAGTCGAAGCGATGAAAGCAGCTTATGGTGTTTCACCGGGGTTAGCGGCTGTTTTGGTTGGGGAAGACCCGGCCTCAAAGATGTATGTTCAGATGAAACGCAAGCGCTCCGAAAAAGTTGGGATGGCATCCATCATTGCCGATTTGCCTGCAACAGCGACACAGAGTGAACTCGCTGATGCGCTCGAAAATCTAAACGATGACGCGAACGTGCATGGCATCTTATTGCAACTGCCCCTACCCAAACACTTAGACAACGCCAAAGCCATCGAAACGATTGCGCTTGAGAAGGACGTTGATGGCCTGCACCCCAGCAACATGGGGCGGCTGGCGATGCGAAACTTGACCCCTGGTTTTGTGGCAGCAACGCCTTATGGTTGTATGTGGCTGTTAGAAGAAGCCGAGCGTCAGTTAGACAAATTTCAGATAAAGGGCAGCGATGCGCTTGTGATTGGGCATAGCAATATTGTCGGAATGCCGATGGCGTTATCTTTAATTGAAGCGCATGCCACCGTGACGATTGCGCACCGTGCCACGAAAGACCTTGCCGAAAAGATCAGCCGGGCAGACATTGTGATCAGTGCAGTTGGCAACCCGGAGTTTATTAAGGGAGAATGGTTTAAGCCAGGCGCGGTTGCAATCGATGTGGCGACGGTCAAAGTGGATGACCCGTCTATGCCGAAGGGCTACTGTTGGGTCGGAGATTTCGAGTATGAGGTGGCAAAAGAGCGCGTGGCGGCAATTACCCCTGTGCCGGGTGGGGTTGGCCCGATGACGATTGCGATGCTGCTGCAAAACACACTGACGGCAGCAAAGCGCAGCTTGGGTGAAACAACCCCACAGGCGATTGTATAAATAAGTGGGGCGTACCGTCATCCGTGGAGGGACGCGCGTCACAGGAAGCGGTACTCACACCGGTGACATCGCTTTTGAAAATGGTGTGATCACCGATGTAGCGGGCTATATCGATCTCAAAGGCGACGATATTCTGATCAATGCGCAAGGGTATTACATCTTCCCTGGTGTGATCGACGCGCTGACCTTCATTGAGTTTGACAATGGAAAACACCAATCGATTGATGATTGGGAAAGCAGCACGCGGGCTGCCGCTGCGGGCGGTGTGACGACTGTCTTGGCACCGATAGTCAAAGATGCCGAAACAGAATGGGACGATCTGCTAGAGGCAATGGAAGCCGCTACCCGTGATGCTGTGGTTGACTTTGGTTACCATGCACTGCTGACGCCGCACCCAATCAAAGCGAAGAATTTATTAGCATCACTCGCTGAGCATGGCATATCAACTGTGCTGGTGTACACGGTCGGCCCGCTGATGTTAGACGATGCGGCGCTGTTGGCCCTATTGCGTGAGGCTGCTGAACACAATCTGCTGGTGCTGGTGATCGCTGAAAACAATGCGATAATCGCGGATGCTAAGCATCGCGTGACTTCCAGACGAGAGGCCCGTATCGGTATGTTCAAGGAAACACACCCAGTTGAGGCGGAGTGGGAAGCCACCAACAGAGTATTGTTTTTAGCAGAACTAGCGGGTGCTGCGGTTTGTTTTGCTAGATGTACCAGTGAGCACAGCATTGAGTTAATTCGTGAGGCTTGGGTTAATAATCACCCAGCAGTGGCAGGCTCTCACCCTGTTTACCTACTTTTAGACAACGGTGTTTATGACAGTAATACACCCGAGCAATATCTTACAGTACCGCCGCTGCGCAGCATCGAGGAGCAAAGCGCTTTATGGGATGCCATCAAGACAGGTGCACTGACAGTCTTAACGTCCGGGTCAATAGATTTTTCATTGAGGCAACGTAGAGATGAGGCATCATTCGTAGATGCGCCAATGGGCTTGCCCAGCATGGAGCTGTTGCTGCCTTTGATGTACACATATGGCGTGATGGAAAAGCGAATTGGCCTTAATGATATGGTTCGCCTGCTCAGCGAGATACCAGCGCGTGTATTTGGCCTAGCAGCACGCAAGGGCTTTTTGGAAAAAGGCCATGATGCGGACATTATTTTATATGATGCTGAGGCAATATCGACCATCAATTATAAGACTTTACACCATAGCAGCGATTACAGCCCATTGGACGGATTGAGATTGCAGGGCAGTATCGTAACCACAATCAGCCGCGGTGTGGTGGTCAGTCAAAACGGTGAGGTGATCGGACGGCGGGGACATGGGCAGTTTTTAGAGCGCCGCCCGGTTGATATCCATTCTCTGCTGTTATGATTGCTGATGTGTCAAGATAGGTCTCGCCAACTAAAATATTAGCCTAAGACGATGTTTTTGGACGAGCTAACTATGACGATTGGTCAGATAGAGACGACCCAAGCAATAACTTCCTCAATTGATGGCCAAGCTCCTCTATTATCAATTGTTGCCCCAATTTATAATGAGGAAGGCAACATCGAGATGCTATACCAGCGAATTGAAGAGGTAATGACTAATGCAGGTGTCGAGTGGGAGTTGGTGTGCGTCAATGATGGCAGCAAGGATGACTCTGAACGACTGCTCGATGCACTCTACCAAGCACACCCGGAGCACGTGCGGGTGGTGCATTTCTCGCGAAACTTTGGGCATCAGATTGCGGTGACCGCTGGGATGGAGCATGCTCGCGGTGATGCCGTTGTTTTGATCGATGCAGATTTACAAGACCCACCTGAGTTGATCCCTGACATGATCAGAGAGTGGCAGAACGGTTCAGACGTAGTATATGCCGTCCGAGAGGAGCGCGAGGGCGAAAGCTGGCTCAAGTTAGCTTTAGCTTCCAGCTTTTATCGCGTCATTGATAAGATTACAAACGTATCTATTCCGCTGGACACCGGTGATTTCCGCTTGATGGATCGACGTGTTGTTGATGCAGTTGAGTCGATGACGGAGCAGCATCGCTTTATCCGCGGGATGGTCAGTTGGGTTGGCTACAATCAGAAAGGGTTGCCCTATAAGCGTAGTGCGCGCTTCTCTGGTGAGACGAAGTATCCGCTGCGTAAGCAACTGCGCTTCGCGTGGGATGGCATCACGGGTTTTTCCTATTTTCCGCTGCAATTAGCGACTTATATGGGCTTCGTCGTGGCGTTGTTTAGCCTATTAGCGATTCTGCTGGTGGTGTATCTGCGAGCCTTTACAGAGATTCAATTCCTAGAAGGCCAAGCGACCACGTTAATCATGGTGTTGTTTCTCGGCAGCATTCAGTTGATTTCACTGGGCATCATTGGGGAATACCTTGGTAGAATCTATAATGAAGTTAAAGACCGTCCGCTTTATATCGTCAAAGACCGTAAAGGGATCGATGATGGTGAAGGGAACGTTTCGTAGGAGCGACAGGGGCTAGATGGAAGACAACGACACGGATAATCTGATAGAAGCGCATCGTGCAGCGCTTGCTGAATACAACCGTGCTGACCGAGCAGTCAAGCAGTTATTGAAGGGGCGCGTCTACAAAGACCTGACCGAAGCAAACCGCTTGCTGTATCAAGAAGTGGCAGAGCGCCGAGACAACGCCTACAACGACATGCGCCGGTTGGAGCGGGCCTTACTAGATGACATTCCGGGAGCACAGACGGGGCTGTATAAACCGCTGCCTAAAGAAAAGCTGAAGCACTTAAAACGAGACGATAAGGCGGCGCATGAGTAGACCGCAACTATTTGAGTTGAGCAGCGACGCCTGCCAATTGAGACCCAGCGTGACCCGGCATGGTAGCATGCCCATCAAGTGTGGGTTGCGGGGATCAATTGAGCGGTTCTAGTGGTGTTTCCAGAAGACCGCGTATTGGTCGGGGTGATGCCCTCGCCGGATGATCTCGAGATTGCGAGAGAGAAGCATTGGTATCGCATTCCCCAAAAGCACGCGCCGACAACCGGTATTCAGGCTGAGGTGGTGGCCTTTTATTTTACCAAACGCTTCGCTGAAGATTTACGCTGGGGCATTCACTATTATGCTCGGCGCACCGGGCATGAATTGGTCAAGCGAATTGACCTGTTCCCAGAGCAGCCAAACCACCCACGCGCTCATGATGCCTATTACATGTTGCAGTTGGGGCCACTGAAGCGAAAAGACCCACCGATCAAGAGTTTGCGCTGGCGGCGTGTGACGTTCATTCAGACCACATGGGATCGATTCACAGCGGCGCGAGAGATCAATGATCTGTATAGTACCGATAAGCAATTCGTGGATCGCGCTTACCATAGGTTGAAACAACGGGGTATTCAGCCAGACCGCAATGTGCAGATCACGGAACAGGGTAAGCCCATGCACATTGATATTTTGATCCCATGTCAGGATGGTGCAGTACTACTGTCTAGTGAAGCCTCGCGCCCGCCACACATCATTCAGCTAACGGGGAACCCCATAGAGGATGATGCGCGGATTAATGAGGCCATGCAGCAGTATGGTGGCCCAATTATAACGGATGCACCATATTAACGATTCAAAAAGTTACTAGGAAAAAAACTTGACTGATAAACCGACAATCGCAGTATTAGGCGGCACAGGTAAAGAAGGTAGTGGATTGGCCTTTCGCTGGGCGTACGCTGGTTACCCGATAGTCATCGGGTCACGTCGTGCTGAGAAGGCAGAAGAGGCTGCAAAGACACTGTTAGAGGTACTCCCGGATGCTACGATCAGTGGTATGGATAACCTGACTGCGGCAGAGCAAGGTGATATCGTGGTGTTATCTGTGCCGTATCGGGCCCATGCTGCTACATTGCAGGACGTCAAAGCAGTATTGGCGGGTAAAACACTGGTGGACGTTACCGTCCCGTTGAAGCCGCCAAAAGTGACGCTGATCCAACTACCCGATGGCCGGACGGCGGCTGAGGAAGCGCAGGCAATCGTCGGTGAGGGAGTGAATGTGGTGTCGGCCTTTCAGAATGTGTCGGCAGTGCATCTGAAAGACATAGACTACAAAATTGACTGCGATGTGCTCGTCACCGGAAATGACACAAATGCCAAGGCTACCGTAATTGAATTGGTCGAAGCAGCGGGTATGCGGGGTATTGACGGTGGGCCGCTAGCAAATGCCATTATTGCTGAAAGTTTGACGCCGATGTTGATTGGTATCAACAAAAAATACGGCGTTAAGAGTTCGGGTATTCGCATCACGCAGATCGATTGATCTGTTGTTAATGTCCTTCTGATTTAAATTGATTACCATGTATCAGATTCAGTTAATAGCTCTGCAGGGCATCCCGATGATTGATACGGGAGACGACCTCGGAGCTATTATTGTGCAAGGGATTGCCAACAGTGGCCTCGCGTTAGACAAACACGATGTGGTCGTGGTGACATCTAAGATCGTATCGAAGGCAGAAGGTCGCTGGATAGATTTACGAACTATTCAAGCAGACGATGATGCCCATCAACTAGCCGGCGTTACTGATAAAGACCCACATGAAGTCGCAGCCGTTTTGAGCCAGTCGCGATACGTGTCACGGGCGGCACGCGGTGTGTTAGTTGTTGAAAATCACCTCGGCATTATTTGTGCTAACGCAGGGATTGATTTTTCGAACACACGAGAAGGCGATCATTGGGGGCTGTTACTGCCAGAAGACCCTGACCGGTCTGCACGAGAGCTGCGGCAACGGTTGAAGACGGAAACAGGCTGCGATGTGGCGGTTATTATCAGTGATAGTAC
>CAYTPI010000007.1:0-149455 GCA_964439625.1 uncultured Anaerolineae bacterium
AATAACCGTTGCTTGAAGTATCCCCAACCCGCATCCAAAATGCGCTTACTGAGGTGACGGTTTTTTGCCGTATTCTTGGTTTTCAGGTCTTCCAAGACAATCACATCGTAGGTTTGAACAAGATAAAGCTATATAATGTCTAGCAGTCTTTGCACCCTACATTCCCATAGATAAATCTAGGAGCTTTGGGCGCATTTTTGGTAAATCGCAGGGAATATGACTGAAAGTATAGCACGGGTTATCAACACGCGTCAACGTAATATTTTTACGCGTCAATCTATCTTTAGATGATTGCAATAATATGCCACAAACGCACTATAAATTTCACAAAAACCCGTTGCCAACACTAGCCTCACGACCTTGCCGCCGCCTGAAACAAGATGTATAGTGATGATTGAACCATCGTGCTGTGTGGAGCATTTCTATAATGGATAAAAACCTAGAGCCAGACGATACACCAACTGTTGGGCGCCAACCAATGTTACAGCGTGAGTCTTCATTGCCAAAAGGAACGGGTCAGCTAAATCCAGAGGCCCTCAACCGACATGCAAAAATATCATCGCAGGATCGTCAACGGCTCCTGCGTGACCTAAGTGGAACGGGCTCACTACGTCGCAACATCAAAATTGATAAAGCTCCTGTGACGATCAAACAATTTTTACGTGGCGAAATTGATCTCAACACTGAGCTCTCTCGTCGTTTCGCAAGCGCACCGTTGATCACCACCATTGCACGTGAACCACAAGATGCTCGATCGGCTAGCCGTTCAACTGCGATGCTTTCGACACAAGACAACAGCTCGACTTTAACAATAGACGTTTTTAGCGATCAGAACATCACGGAAGCCACCTTTACGATGAACCATATGATGTCGATGCGTTTTCGTCTTCCTGGCCTGAGTAGCTACGATAAACGCAGTTGGCTTGAGTTAATGAAGCGCGATGCAGGCGCTGCCTTCTTGTGGACGAACCAACGTTGGGAAAATGACTACTTTATCTTTGTGCTACGCCCTCACTATGTCCGTCTTTATGGCTTCTCAGAGTATTACGAAGCATCTGTGCGTATAACCCACCCAATTTCCCGCCAATTGATCGATTGGTTGGGCACACGTTGGCATGCCAAGAGCGAGTAAACAAGCGATAAGTTGCATACTCGGTAGCAGTACGGTATCCACTCTGACGATATTTGATGATCTAGGTAAATTGTCCGCATGATTGAATGGATTCAACACGCTCTGCGTGATAAAACAACGGTAGGGATTACAGCAGCAGTCATCGTAACATTAGTTATGATGCTCGCAGGCTATGGCCTCTTAGCGCTGATGTCTGGCGCACGTGTACTAGCGCAGCGAGACGCAGAAACACCCAAACCAAACTCTGAAGCACTGCAAGGCACCCGCGAGGCATTTCTACAAGTTGGGCAACCAACATCAACGCCGTTTCCGCAACAAGCCCAAGCTGAAACAGACGACAAGCCACTTGATGAAGTGGTGCCTATTGCTACAGCAACAGCTCTTCCTGGCCCTATTATCAATGCTGCACCAGTGAGTGCCCAGCAACCAACGCCTATCCCTTTTACTGAGGCAGAGAGTGACGATGATGGTCTGACAGATATCCCCGATGATGTACCAACGATTTACGATGGTTGGGCTGGTGATGTCGATGTCACCATTGCTGACCCAGATTATCTAGCGGATGGACGCTGGGCAGAAGTACTGGTTACTGTTGCGAACATCAGCGTTGAACCAGGTATTCCAACTGGGTATACCTATTTGCAAAATAACGAAGGGGGCGGTTGGCGGCTGGTATCATTGTTCCGCGCGGCACACTTTGATGTGCCGCAGGTCAAAGGTGATGATGCCCCATTATGGTGGGCAACCGTTCGCTTCACAGATGCTAGCGAATGGCAGTTTCCCGTCGGATGCCTCTACATTGAAGTCCTACATGCGGAGGGTTGGGAGCCGATCTACGACTCGGAAGACGGATACAATTGGGAAGTCCATGAAGCTGGCGGCTGGTTCGACTGCGGCAACAGCCACGACAAAATCCCGGATCAGCAGTTTCTTGCACCAGGCGAGGCAGCAACAGTGCCACTATACATCTACCTGCAACATCCTCGTGACTGGCTCGATGAGGGCCCACCAAACCGACGCATTGCTCGCATTGATCTCGAAGTTCAACGCTGGGATGATGGGGCCCCGTTGGGCATAGTCGCAGGCTGGCCTCGTTAGGCTGTCGCAGCCTGTTTTTCTTGGGGGACAGCCTCCAACGTCAACCCAAGTACATCGCTGAGGCTCCTGAGTTGCTTCCTGGCGTTTTCTATATCTGCGCCTTCCTTAGCCGCTTCTGCCATTGACATTGCCAGCTTATCCAAAATGAAAATGGCTTTAGGCGTGTTAAAGTCGTCATCCATAGCCTCAATGAACTGTTCTTTGTAAGGTGTAGCATTGAAGGTTTCACCAGACGTGACAGGCGCAGGATAATTGAGAGCGGCACGCCATTTTGTCAACATAGCCTCTGCAATTTGCAGTTCAATAGTAGCATTATCACTGTGCCATATATCACGGTATTTGTGGTTCAGAAGGAAGATACGGACGGCATCGGGCGAAAAGTCTTCTAGAAGATCCATCACAAACTGCATATTGCCCAGTGATTTACTCATCTTCTCACCTTCAAGGTGAACCATGCCAAAATGCATCCAGAAGCGCACAAAAGGTGATTTACCCGTGAAGCGCTCTGCCTGGCTAATCTCTGCTTCATGGTGTGGGAATTCAAGGTCAGACCCACCCGCATGAATATCAATCGTCTCACCAAGATAGCGCATACTCATGGCGGTACATTCGATGTGCCAACCAGGCCGGCCTGGCCCCCATGGGCTATCCCATGTCGGTTCACCAGGTTTGGCTGCCTGCCATAATACAAAATCTAGTGGATCGCGTTTATTCTCGTCATCCGGGAAGTTGCCACGTTCATTCGCAATCTTAAGCATCTCGGCGTAGGGCATGTTGTTCAGTTTGCCGAACTCCGGATCATCTTTGACGGAGAAGTAAATATTGCCGTTGACCTCATAGCCGTAGCCCGCTTCGATTAACTTCTCGACGATTTCAATCATCTTAGCGGTCTCTTCCGACGCTTTTGGGAAATGATCAGGCTCACGCACGTTAATGGCTCGCATCGCTTCGACAAACTTAGCGGTCTCGCGCTTACCGAGTTCATCCCATGCAAGGCCAACTTCGTTAGCTTTCCGCAAAATATCGTCGTCAATGTCAGTCACATTCTGCACATTGATTGTCTTATACCCCTTAAATTCAAGGTAGCGTTCAAGTACATCAAACCCGACGTATGTAAATGCATGGCCCAAGTGGGACGTGTCATAAGGGGTAACACCGCAGACATACATCCGCACGGTGTTATCCTCACCAACTTGAAAAGGCTCAACCTTATTTGTCAGGCTGTTATAAAGTTTCATCTAATCAGAGACTCCACAAGTGTAAGCATAATTACGCTTCTTGAAGATAATGGTGTCTGTTAAGATTTGCACTCTTTACTGATTCGACCTGTGCAAAAGTAGAATTCAACAACAAAAATATAAATTGATTTCCAACAACGTGCTGGTACACTTGATAATTACTTACGGATTTTCTACTCAACTCACATGGTTCTCACTGACCTCTGGCATACCGCACGCCACCATCTACAAGACAAACAAATCGCGCAGATCATCAAATTTGCGGGGAAGGGCAAGCTTCTCGATGGTAGCCCCGCTTCGCTTGAGTTCCGCCATTATTTGAGCCACATCTCATCCGCAATGCTGCACCAATACGCGCAACAATGTTTGGCGTCAAACTTCTCTGACGCGGGCTTGGCGCTTCAGGATATTGTCAACCAGACAGGGGCTAGATTGGGCCTCACTGTGGATTATGGTGCCTATCGCAGTGGTGCAGATGGTGTCTGGCATCTACCGGACGGACGCAGCATTGTGTTGGAAGTCAAAACATCGGATACCTATCGCTTTGATATGACGACCTTAACAGGCTATCGGGAGAAACTAACTGCTGCAGGGATAGTCGATCCAGAAAAAACATCAATCCTGATTGTAGTTGGGCGTGAAGATACAGGCGGAATTGAGGCACAAATTCGTGGGTCGCGCTTTGCATGGGATATTCGTCTAATTAGCGTTGAGGGCATTATGCAGTTACTCAACCTGCGAGAAGCCAACCTGAGCCAAGACGTTGATGCACTGCTCCACGACGTTCTCACACCAAAGGAGTATATCCGGCTAGATAACCTCATCCGGTTGATGTTTCAGACAAACCCGCAACATCAGGAAAGTAAGGCTGAGCCAGACGTACCAAGAAACAGCACCGAGGCAGAGGTTTACTGGAAAGCATCAACACCTGGCTCAAAAGCGCGCCCCGTCTCATTCTACTCAGCGGTCAAAGAGAATGTGGAAGACTATCTGCGAGTGTTTCTACTCAGGAGAAATCGCTCTGCTTATTCCAGCCCTGATGAGATTTCAACCGCCGTTGTGATTATTGTATCGCGGCTGCATCCGCAGAGCGGTTACTGGTTTGCCCTGCACCCCCACCAACTGGATTTCCTAGCAGATGCAGAAGAGGGTTACTTCGCATTGGGCTGTGGCTCTCCGGATAATGTGCTGCTGCTGCCACTTTATGAGGTTCAGACGTGGTTAGAAATGCTTAGTGAAACGCAGCGGAACGGGCAACCGATCTGGCACCTGAATGTGATACTAGCGGAGGATCAATCGTTAACTCTCATGACCCGCCGCGAGTTTGACAATATTCCGCTAAATATCTACGCCCTACTCACGCATTGAACCTAATTTCCAGGAAGTACAGGTGTTGGCACCAAAGGGTTAAGCGTTGCGGTTGGTGTACGGGTGCCATTATCGTCATCATCAAGGTCAGACGGTGAAATCATACCGTCATCGTCGTCATCCGCTACACCTGCTGTGGCTGACGCCGTGCCCACTGGCGTTACTGTTCTGCTTACTGAGGCGCTATTTTCACAGCTCTCTCCCACGCCTTCCAGGCGAGCAGCTATAAGCGGGTCTGGGTCGGCAAAAAGCGATAGCGCATACTCATACTGGATAACCGCATCACAATATTGGGCGCTGTCCTCTAATTGCCGACCATACTCAGAGAGGGCGATCTGGAATTCAAACGGGAAGTTACGATAATTTGGAGCGAGATTGTAAATCTGTTGGTATTTATCAACGACGACAGCCCAGTCTAAGTCAATATAGATTTGGGCATCGCTGTAGAGTTCCGCAAGGTTTTGTTCACCTTCGGCTGTATCCGACAAAGGCATAATGGCGCTGGCCTGTTCTAGCAAGAACAACCCTTCTTCAATCCGATCACTGCGGACATAAATTAACCCCAGTGCCTCCAAAGCCGTGAATTTCAGTTCTTGGACATCATCGAAGCGATAGTCCGGCGCAATGACCTGTAACTGATCAATACGTGCCAAGGTCGATGCCCATTCTTCTGCAGCAGCAAAGGCTTGGGCCTCAGTATAGAGAATGTCAGGCTCGTCGCTGCCGGGTGGCGGTACTGTCGGTTGAAAGGCACTGCTCGTAATTTGCTGCTCTACCTGTATGAGTTGCTCAGCAGCATCAGCATAATTCGGTTGGCGATCAAGCACCCAGCGCAAGCGTTGTGCTGAAATGCCATACTGCGTCTCAGAAATATCCGTGAGGGCTAACTCGTACTGTAGATCGACCTCGGCCTCAGTCGTCTGCGTCGCCCAAACGTTACGATCACGCTGGCCCGCTAGCGCACCACCGCCGGCAGATAGCGAAATGTTGGCGGTCAGCACGCAGGCGATAATCGCAAAGACCATCGCGACGGTCACAATCGGGCGTGGGTTTCTCCTAACAGAGCGCTTTGGCCTGCGTGTACCGTGAGGCGGCGTCGGGGTTTGTGCAGTATTAGGTCTTGCAGGTGGCACGCCACCTGCAGGCGTATGATTCGGTGATGGTTGCATCATTTGCTGTTTGGGTAGTTTTCTTTTGGACTTTAGCCTAATAGCCACGGCTAACGAGGCACAATGATACCGCTTCATTTGCTAACCGCCAGCCCTCCGACGTTTTCGCAATGCTTTTTTATGGTCGTTATACTGCCGCTCATGAAACCACAGCGCATTGGAATCGACGCCCGCCTGACTTACTATCGACAGGGAGGTATAGCCAATTACATTGAGCAACTCATCGCTCACCTACCGCTGGTTGATTCCAAAAATGACTATACCATTTTCCACAGTCGTAAAGATAAACGTAATCTTGCCATTGGAGGGAGCCAAACGCGTCGCATCTGCTGGACGCCGTCGCACCATCGGCTTGAACGCTACGTATTGAGCGTTGAACTGCTGCCACATCAGCTTGATCTCTTTCACAGCCCGGATTTCATTCCGCCAGCAGTGGGCTACAGACATTCCGTGATTACCATCCATGATCTGACGTTTATGCATTATCCTCAGTTTTTAACCAACGACAGCCGTCGCTACTATAACGACCAGATCAACTATGCGGTTCAACGCGCTGAGCATATTATGACCGACTCTGAAGCCACGCGTATGGATGTCCTTAACGTATTGGATGTTCCCCCAGAGAAAGTAACCACCGTTTGGCTTGGCATCAGTGACCATTTCCAACCTGCCTCGGTGGAAGCGATCAAGCGGTTCCAAGCAGCTTATGATCTTCCGGCGGACTATATTCTATTTGTCGGGACGTTTGAGCCTCGGAAAAACATCACAGGCTTGCTGAACGCCTACACTCAGCTAATTGATAGACACCCCGATACGCCGCCGCTGATGTTGGCTGGGCGGCGTGGTTGGCTCTTTGATGAAATATATGCTCATGTAGAGGTGCTTAATCTAACGGATCGGGTTCTGTGGCGAGAGAATATCGCTTACGCTGATCTGCCAGCGCTGTATACGGCAGCTTCAGTGCTATGCTTGCCGAGTCACTATGAGGGGTTTGGCTTCCCGCCCTTAGAAGCAATGGCCTGTGGCACCCCTGTGGTGATCGCCAACCGCGCATCGCTACCGGAAATCGTTGGCACTGCGGGCATCCACATCGACCCAGATGATCCTGAGTCACTTGCTGACGGCCTTCACCAAACACTAACCGATAGCAATCTACGGAAGTGGCTGATCGAGGCGGGGTTTGAGCGCGTCAAGCTCTTTGACTGGGCAAAAACTGCTGAGCAGGTCTTTAGCGTCTACCGACAGGTACTTACATCATGACACAGTCGATTCTCTTCCTAACACCACAACTGCCGTATCCTGCACATCAGGGGACGGCTTTACGTAACTTCGGGTTGATCAAGGGGCTGGCAAAACGTGGGTATCAGGTCAGCTTAGCGAGTTTCGAAGGGCTAGGGCAAGGCTCGCCGGACGCAGTACTCGCACATTTTTGTGAACGGATTACGACTGCTCAACAACCGCCCAGATCAAAATTTAAGCGCATCATTGACTTGGCGAACGGTCACCCAGATATGGCCCGCCGGCTGTGGTCACATGGGTTTGAAGCCCGCATTGAGCTTCTCGTCGAACTGCACAAATTCGATGTGGTGCACATTGAAGGCATTGAGATGGCCCCTTACATCCCAGCTATCAAGCGTTTGTCGGATGCCAAGATTATCTATGATGCCCACAATGCCGAATTCGCCTTGCAACAGCGCATTGCTGAACAGGCGGCCGACCCTGTGCGTAAGCGCTACTCACACATACAAGTAACGCGACTAACAAGGTGGGAAGCTGAAGTCTGCGAAACCAGTGACCATATCCTGGCTGTCTCCGAGCGTGACGCACAGCACCTGAGGAGCCTTGGCGCATCAACACCGATCACCGTTTTGCCCAACGCTATTGATACCAGCACCTACTCGCCAAAAACGCGGCCTGCAGATATTCGCCGCCCGAGTGTTGTCTTCACCGGCAAAATGGACTTCCGCCCCAATGTTGACGCGGTACTCTGGTTTGTCAATGATATTCTGCCATTGGTTCATGAAAAACAGCCAAACGTTGAATTTGTTGTTGTCGGGAAACAACCGCATGCACGCTTGCGAACAATCGCTAATCGTCGTCACATGACATTAACAGGCTTTGTTAACCAGATAGAGCCATACATTGCTGCTGCCGATGTTTACATCGCACCGCTTCGGATGGGCAGCGGCACGCGCTTCAAGCTGCTGCAAGCCATGGCAATGAAGCGGCCCATTGTTAGTACGGCTGTGGGCGCTGAAGGACTTGATGTTACTCATGAGCAGCACCTACTCTTGGCTGACCATCCGCAAGCCTTCGCAGTATCTATCCTAAAGATTTTAGAAAACCGTAACCTTAGCAAAATATTGACTGAAAACGCTCACGAATTAGTGATAACCCGCTACGACTGGGGTGCCGTACTACCAATCCTTGAGACTGTCTACGAGGAGCTATAATGAACGACTTTCCCAAACCAACCGTATCAATCCCTTATGTGACCACCGAGCAGATGATCGAAGTTGACCGAGCTATGCTCGAGGACTACCACATTGCGTTGATCCAAATGATGGAAAATGCTGGACGCACACTGGCAAATGTCGCCCGTGTGCGCTTTCTGGATGGCAACCCCTCGGGCAAGCATGTTGTCATCATGGCAGGGGCAGGCGGCAACGGGGGTGGGGCTTTGGTCTGTGCCCGCCGTTTGAAGAACTATGGTGCTAGCGTTCAGGTTTTTCTGACAAAGCCAGCCGATGCTTTTACACCGATCTCTACTCATCAACTGGATGTTGTGACGCGCATGGGCATCTCATCAACGGTAGGCGTTAGCGACTTAGCAGCAGAACCTGATCTTATCGTTGATGGCGTTATTGGCTATAGCCTTAAGGGGGCACCACGCGGTAAAGCAAAAATACTGATCGAATGGGCCAATGCACAGCAAGCACCGATCCTGTCATTAGATGCGCCGTCTGGTGTTGATACAACAACTGGCACAGTCTTTGATCCTGCTATTAATGCCGCAGCAACCATGACGCTGGCACTGCCTAAAGAAGGCTTACGGGCCGAGGGTGTCAGTCAACAAGTGGGCGACTTGTATCTCGCGGATATCAGCGTACCGCCAGCACTATACGCAGGTGACAAACTCAACTTTGAGGTTGGCCCTATTTTTGCCCAGAGTGATATCATCAAGTTGACGGATTAACTCTTATACTCTCGCATTTGTGCCATGCCTCGGCTGACCATCGCTTGGGCATGGATTTCCGCCTCAGCGAGGATTTTTTCTTCGTCTAATGTTAGTAATTCTCTATTACGCATCAACCACTGACCATCTACCATCACATCGGTGACGTCAGCCCCCTTTGCCGAATGCGCCAGATTAGCGATGAGGCTGTGCTGTGGGCGCATGTGTGCGTTATTGATATCTACGAGAATAAGATCAGCAGGTACGCCGACTTTCAGCATGCCAGCACCTTCAAAGCCCATCGCTTCTGCCCCGACTTGAGTCGCCATGCGCAACACAGCATCACCAGGCAAGGCTTCAGGGTTCAGCGCTTGGTACTTCTCCATCAACACCGCTTGACGCATCACAGCAAACATATCCATGTCCGAATTTGACGCGGCACCATCGGTGCCAAGGCAGACATTCACCCCAGCGTTTATCCGCGATTGCAAGGCAGGGAACGGCATTGCCAGCTTCATATAGGTGATCGGGCAGTGGGCAACGTATACATTTTTTTGGACTAAAGTACGCGTGTCACGCATATCGATTGCCAACGCGTGGGCAGCAATGCACCCGCCGGGCACATCAAATACCCCCAACTGTTCCAAGTGGCGTACTGGGCTGACGCCATAACGCTCAACCGACTGAACGACTTGTTCGTCTGTCTCCGACAAGTGAATGTGAATCCCCTGAGCGGTTTCATGGGCAACTTTGACAATACGCTCCAGAAAGTTAGGTGGGCAAATATAAGGCGAGTGTGGGCCAAGGAAAGTGCGAATGCGACCATTCCCAGCTTGTTGCAGCGACTTAATCCATTCGATGCTGCCGTCCAGCCCAACGCCAACTTCTGCCTCTTCCCCGATGCCGAAGACACACCACGTCAGGGCTGCGCGCATGCCCGACTGCGTAACCACATCCGCAACACGGTTCATGTAGAAATAATGGTCGTTGAAAGCTACTGTCCCTGAGCGGATCATCTCGCAAGCCGCAAGTGCTGCCCCCCAATAGACATCCTCAGGGGTGAGGGCACTCTCCGCCACCCAGATTTTTTCATTGAGCCAGCGATCAAAGGGCAAGTCTTCGGCCCAGCCACGCTCGAACGTCATCGGGCTGTGGCAGTGCGCGTTGTAGAACCCCGGCATTGCGACGTGCCCATACCCATTGATCACCTCGTCTGGCTCAATCGTTTCTGGCACATCGCCCACATGGGTGATGCGCCCATCCTCAACCACAATACTGCCGTTCTCATAGAGCGTGCCTTCAGCATCCAGCGTAACAATGGATACGTTCTTGATCTGGGTAATGGTCATCGGATGCCGTCCTTTCTAGGTGCGGGTTAACGTGATAATGCGCTGTTTCATCTCTGGATATTGCTCGATTAAATCTTCATGATTGGCAGCCTCAAAGTCAGACTCTGTGAAGCCGGGCGCCATGGTTGTGCCGAGTAAAGCATAGGTACCACCGACGCGCAGGCTTGAACCCTGCCAACTCCCGGCAGGAGCCACAAACTGTACATATTGACCGTTGAGAATATCTGGCCCAAGCGTGATAATTTCGGTTGTTTGATCTGGATGGAGCAGCAGCAGTTCGACAGGGTCGCCAAGGTAGAAATGATAGACTTCATCAGTGGGCAGACGGTGCATCGCGGAGAAACTGTCTGGGTGGTGCGTCAGAAAGTAATAGATTGCTGTCCCGGCTGGTTTATCCTCAAGGTAGCGCTCTGGCAAGTGTTCATACTGAAGGATTGTCGTTGAGCAGTAATTCTGAACGAACAGCCCACCTTCTTCAGGTAGGTCTTCCAAGCCAAAGTGGGCAATGATCTGTTCAATCGTCGCTTTCATGTTACGGCCTCCGGTCAGAAGGTAGGGCGAGTGGAAGCACCGCCATCCACGATCAAATTGACTCCGCTGATCCAGCGGGCCATGGGCGACGCTAAAAATAGACAGGCATCAGCTACATCGCTTGGCTTACCCATGCGACCTAATGGAACCACGTCGTGCCAGCGCGCAACCCCTTCGGGCCATACATCTTCGAGGCCCTCGCGGTCGATCAAGCCGGGGGATACACAGTTAACCCGAATACCATACTGCCCCAACTCTTGGGCAGCCGCTTTAGTATGCATGACCACCGCGGCCTTAGCAGAACTGTAATGGGCGTGCATTGGCGCAGGCTGCGTCCCTTCGATGCTAGCAATGTTCACAACCGAATTAAAGGATGTTTCCGGCTGTGTTTGCATCTGGCGGGCGGCAACTTGGGTGCATAAATGCACACTCTTGAGGTTTGCATCAATGACCTGGCTCCATTCGGTTTCATCCATCTCCAGCAATGAATGTAGCGGATAAACGCCTGCATTGTTGATGAGCACATCAATGCGGCCCAGCGCATTGACAGCTTCATACATCATCTGGGTTACATCATCACCGATTGTTAAATTAGCTTGAAGAACCAATGCTTGCTGCCCCATCTTCCTTATCACTGAAGCGACTTGTTCGGCCCCATCTTGGCTGTTTCGATAATGCACCACGACATCTGCACCAGCCTCGGCAAGGCGTAGTGCAATACCCGTCCCAATCCCACTACCGCCCCCAGTAACTAGAGCGACCTGCCCGGCGTAATCAAGAAGTTGTTGAGGGTGTGGCATGCTCATTCATCCCATTGACGATGCTGTTTTATCGAGTAAATAGTACCATTAGTTCAAGTGAGGTGCCGTCGTGTCCCGCCAGTGCAACTAGATGATAGTTTACAACGTAAAGACTTAAGAAACGTGCGATAACACATCTTAAATTCACGCAACAGTAAGGACATCATAATGGACCCAGTTGGAATAGTTGTATTTATATTGATCGGCCTTGCAGCCGGTTTTGTCGCCAGTCGTTTGTTCAGGGGGCGCAAGCGGAGCGGCGCCATCACCTATATTCTGATTGGTATCGTTGGCGCGTTCATCGGCGGCTTTGTGTTCAGTTTTCTACCAATCAGTACCGGTAGCGGGCTACTTGGTTCGTTCATTACCGCGTTAGTTGGTTCTATTATTTTGATCGCTGTGCTGCGTTTCGTCAGCTAAGACTGCTACCTCAAGCAAAAGAGGCCGTTCGTTAGCGCGGCCTCTTTAATTCTATAAATTATAACGCTCAGATATGAATGGGGACGCCTTCGATTCCATGCGCCGCTTCCATCAGGGTTTCACTAAGGGTTGGATGTGCGTGAACATTGCGTGCAATTTCCTCAGCGGTCAGTTCGGTAAGCTGTGCCAGCGTATATTCTGGCAGCAGTTCGGTGACCTCCGGCCCAACCATATGAGCGCCCAAGATTTCGCCGTACTTCGCGTCAGCGATTAGTTTGACGAAACCGTTGCCCTCATCCATACCAAGTGCCTTACCATTTACTTGGAATGGGAACTGAGAGACTTTAACATCATAACCAAGTACCTGAGCTTCTTCTTCGGTGTACCCAAAGCTCGCGATTTGCGGCTGGGTGTAAATACAGCGTGGCATCATCTTGTAGTTCAATGGCTTGGTGTGGTGCCCAGAGATTGTTTCTGCGGCAACAATACCCATCGCAGAACCAACATGGGCCAGCATCAATTCAGCCGTTACATCACCGATCGCGTAGACATTATCCTTACTGGTACGCATCTGCCCGTCAACTTTGATGCCGCCTTTTTCATTCATTTCCAGGCCAAGGGTTTCAAGACCATAGCCTTCGAGGTTAGGTACAAAACCGATTGCCACCATCACCTTGTCAGCTTCAAGCACTTGCTCGCCTTCGGGTGTTGCGACTGTAACCTTAGCGCCACCATCAGTCTTTTCAATGTTATTGACGCGGCTCCCCGTTAGCATACTAATACCCAACTTCTCATAGGCTTTGGTCAATTCTTTGCTGACGTCAGGGTCTTCCAGTGGGGCGATCCGATCTTGCATCTCAATGATCGTAATCTCTGTACCATAGCTGCGCCAGATGTAGCTGAACTCCAACCCAATTGGGCCAGCACCAACCACAATCGCTTTTTCTGGGCGCGTATCGGAGAGAATCGCAGGAATGTAGCTGATGATGGTGTCATCTTGATCAAGTTCAACACCCGGAATACTGCGAACATGAGCACCGGTTGCAATGATTAGGTTTTTGTAAGCGATTGTCTCTTCATCACCTTCGACCAAATCAACTGTTACCGTGCCATCACCATTGATCTTGCCCCAACCGTTATAGGTGTCAATCTGGTTCTTACGCATCAAGAATTGCACACCCTTAACCAAGCGGTTACTGGTCTTGCGGCTGCGCTTATAGGCAGAGCTGTAGTCGAGCGTCAGGTTATCAAAGCCAAAGCCAAAGTCATCTGCCTTATGGGTCAGCATATGCGCAAGTTCAGCGTTTTTCAACAGTGCCTTTGATGGAATACAACCAATGTTTAAGCAAACACCGCCCCAGTATTCCTTCTCAATGATGGCGCACTTCAGCCCAAGCTGTGATGCGCGAATCGCAGCGACATACCCACCAGGGCCAGCCCCTAGTACGACGATATCATATTCAGTAGCCATTTGTGAGTCCTTTCAACAAATGAGTAAACACGTCAGCACTCGGTGTGCTGCGCGAGAGATTACGTAGTCTATATCTATTCTATTTCGAGGTGTCGGGCTTTCCCAAAATGGATGCCCGAATAGCACGACTGTGCAGCCCGAACTAATACAATTCTGATCTTATTCTTCCCGTTCCGGGAGTAAATACGAGCGAATGTCGTTGGTGTTTGCCAGGATGAGTTGAGCACCTGCCTTTTCTAACTCGTTGCGTTCACCGAAGCCACAGAGCACGGCACACGCGTAAACTCCAGCCCTCCTCGCCGAACGTACATCGACAGTTGTGTCGCCGATCATCAAGCAGCGAGCAGGGCCAACGCCTAAGCGGCTGGCTGCACTCAGAATGGGTTCTGGGTGCGGTTTAATGCGTTTGGTTGTATCTCGGCCGCCGATCACCTGAAAATAGTCGCGTAAATTGAGGTCGCTGAGAAATTTCTCCGTCGTTGCGACCGTCCGCGTGCTAACAATGCCCAACTTGAAGTTCAGTGCAAGCGCAGGGATCAGGGTTTCAATCCCATGGATGGGCGGCATCGGTTTATCCTCATCAATGCCATACAACTTGATTGCCAGTGAAATGACAAAATTGTCTAGTCCGACTGCATCTAGCATGGTGAGCAACGAGTTTACAGGTGTCTCAATCGCCATGACGAAGCGGTGAGCCGCCGCAGCCGCCATTTCTGGGGTTGTCTTTACGACTTGCTCAACCTGTTTGGCCCACTTCTGGACATCTACATCGTCAGTATCGACCAATGTGCCGTCCATATCAAACAGGACGGCGTCAATATCTTTCGGAGAAAATAGTGTATTCATACGTTATTGGCCTAATGGCTGCGCGTCAAACATAACAACATTACCCTGTTCAGCCTGATACGAGATAGTGATCGGATTGCAGCAGATTTCGCAATCTTCGACATAACTATCCCGCCTGACAGACAGATCCAGCAGCATTGATATTTGCTGCCAGCAGTACGGGCAGGTGAAAAAGTATTCATCAATCATAACTGGACGGTTGCTGCCTTCAGTAAATCTGGATCAGGGCGAATACCAATAACATCATTGAGCTGCATGTAGCCATTCACAATTCGCAACGGCTTGTTGATGATGTCTTCCCCCAACTTCAGGAAGAAGCTCAACTCAGATGGATGTTCGATACCGCGTTTGGCTGCAAAGATCGCGGCTCGTGCCGTCCCCAGCCCGGTGCTGGCCTGTGACCCAACCATGACACCCTTACCCGCATTTAACGCTGCACCCAACATCCTGCGTGATTCAGTATAGCCGGTGCGGGCCGTTTTGATGTTCAGGATATCAAACGTATCTAATGCTAATTCACGCGCAAGCTCTTTTGCCGTAAAGCTGCTGTCGTCCCCAATGATTGGCACTCGTGAGGTTTGTTGCACCTGCTGACGTTCGAGTATTTGCTGCGTGGGTAGCGGCTCTTCACAATATGAGATGCCAAGATCAGCCATTTGGGCCAGGCGCTCAATGGCGTTATCCGGCTGCATGGTTTCATTGGCATCTGCATAGAGCTGAATCTCTTCATCCAGATGCTCGCGCAATGCCTTTAAAGCATCGATGTCTCGCGCCCAGTTACGCCCCACCTTGACTTTAAAGACCCGCACCCCCTGCGCGTATACACGCTCCGCTTCCGCAAGCATCATATCCAAAGGATTAATGCCCAGTATATAGCTCACTTTGATCTTATCTTGCTCCGTCTTGAGGTATTCTGCCAACGTTTCGCCTCGGCTGGCTGCAATTGCATCATAGATGGCAATGTCGATGGCGGCTCGGGCGGTATGATTGTTCTTAACCTGCGTCAGACGATCATAACCTTCAACAAGATAGTTACTGATGGTTGTATCGAGGATGCGTGGGGCCAGTTCATGCTCAATGATCGCTGTGATGCTGTAAACTGTCTCGCCGTAAATGGTCGGGCGGGGGGGTGCTTCAGCATAGCCTGTTGAGCCATCATCTAGCTCAATTTCAACCAACACATGTCGTGCTTCATCCATTGAACTATAGCCACCCCACTTCAAACTTCCCTGAAGCGGCACCCGGTAGACTGTTGTGCGAATGTGTTTAATAATCCTCGATTGACTCATAGGGTGCTCAACCCCAAAAACTGGGTAAGCTGCTGTGCGGCTTGCTGAGGCGTGTTCTCTGCCGTGTTAATGACCAACGTGCGCCCAGCCGCATTTTGCTTAAGAACCGCAATCGCTGCTTGTGGATCATAGTTTTCCGCTTCTTTCGTGACAATTGCGGCCTTGGCTCGCATCTCGTCTGCTGTGACTTCGCCAGAACGCACCATCTCTATGAATGCCGCTTGCTCTACCGGCTCGAAGATCGAAGTTAAGCCCAGTGCTTCAGCCGTAATTTTAGAGGGACTCGTCTCAATATTCGTTTGATCAAACGCGTCTCCGCGTGTAAGCAAACGCGTTACTCTCACCGCGTTGGGTGCGTCAAGCACAATAAAATGGGTATTGGGCAGCTGTTGAGCCGCATGCTCGCATTCATGTGCTCCCCGCAGGCCGTCAAATAAATAGGGGCCAGCTTTCGGATCAAAAGTCAAATCCGTGATAGCATCCGCCATGCCACCAGGCCGCAGTTCACGGTACGCCGCCGTCATCTCGAAGCGCCACAGCCGGTCTGTAACCGGTTCTACCGGAAGCCCCAGATGATCTTGCACGGCAGGGATGATCAATTGGTCGGTGAGCGTGCGCCGTCCAGGCAATAGATGGAAAGCATCTGTGAGGGTTTCAAGGGCTTCGAGTGTGGTGGTTTTTCCAACACCGGTAACCCCTATAATGACTGTAAGAGGTGCGTGTTTTGCCGCAGCCCAGTTGACCGGGGTCGGCTGCCCTAGGCCAACAAATGGGGTAATCTTGCGAAATGTTGAATGTGTCATACGCTTAGTATAGCAAGGTGGTTTTCGTCTGTGCATTTGGTCTCGTTTCAGCAAAATGGAACGAATCGTTTAGCTTGATCGTCTTATGCCTATATCCACCTTACACAAGGAAGTCGAGTCGTGAAGCATCTCAAATGGCTTATTACGCCTATTATCGCTCTTGTCGCATTAATAATTGCCTATGAACCGGGCCACGCCTGTGGCGGTCTGTTCTGCCAGAACTCGCCAGTTGATCAAAATGCTGAGCGCATTATCTTCACCCAGAACGATGATGGCACCATCACAACCCTCGTTGAAATTCAGTATACAGGCTCCGCCCCTGATTTTTCATGGATACTGCCGATCCCTGTGCCAATCGGTGAGGATGATCTCGCAGTACCAGAGACCGGTGTCGCAGCGCTCGACGAGCTCGAAACAATCACCGCCCCCGTGATCATCCCGCCGCCTATCCCAGAATGCGCCAATATCATGTTTGAAGCCGTTCCAGAGGAGGCTATGGCAGACGGTGTTGAAGTCTTTGCATCGGGTGAGGTTGGCCCCTTCAGCTACGATGTTATTGGCTCGGAAGACCCTCGAGCCTTGATCGCATGGCTGCGAGATAATGAATATCGCGTCACGCAGGAAATGGAACCCCTGATCAATGTCTACGTTGAAGAAGAGTTTGCCTTCATCGCGATGCAGTTATTACCGGATGAGACCGTAGACAGCATCAAGCCAATCGAGATTACTTACCCAGCCGAAACGCCCATGATCCCACTACGCTTGACGGCTGTTGCCGCCAACCCAGACATGCGGATTTTGACATGGGTCTTCGCTGAGGAACAGGCCGTGCCAACCAACTACGCCCATTTTGAAATCCCCAATGAGGACATCACGTTTTTCACCTTTGGGGGCAATAACTATCGTCAGATCATCGGTGAATATGCGGATCGCACTAATGGGCAAGGCTTTATCACCGAATATGCGGCCCCAACAACTGAGTTAGCGGCCACCGACCCCTTGCTGGTTGAATACGCATCTAATCACAGCTACGTCACACGTCTCAGTACGGTTATCTCCCCAGAGGAAATGACCGTTGACCCGGAGTTCGGCTACGATCCGCAGCGGTCTAACGTGTCCAACGTCCGCGATTTGTCACAAATGTCGGGCTTGTATGACTGTGAAAAAGAGCCAATCCCGCAGGAAATTGAACAGATTGAGCCACCTTCTGCTTCCGGTGAAGTCAGCATCAATCCTGTTGATACTACCGAACGAGATGACGCGATTGTTGTAGAGCAGTCAAATGACGCTCCATCCCAAGGGCTAATAGCCGCAGTAATCGGTTTTGGCGGATTGGTTATCATTGGAAGTATCGCTTTTATAGCTAATGCATTGAGTTCAAACAAGCAAGCGTAATCAAATCTGGGCAGGTGGGGGAGACGTAGTACAATCTTGGCCTGAACTTATTCCGACACTTCCCCACCACTCATGAAAAAACTCTCTGGCTTGTTGTGTGCCTTACTGTTGGTTGTCTTTTTTGGGCTGGCACTTGGTAGTGCCCTGCAAAAATCGCCGACCTTTGACGAAGGTTTTTATATCGCCCGCGGATGGTCGTTCTGGAGAACTGGCCGTTTGTTTATCCTAGGTCATCCACCCTTCAATGATGTGCTTGCTGGTGCGGGGCTTTTACTCGAACCTAACTTACCTAGTCCTCCATCCCTTGATGGCTGGCGCACGGGTGACTCGCTGCTATTCAGCCGCGATCTACTTTGGAACCAAGGCCTTAATACGGATCGCTTGCTGCTATTGGCCCGCCTTCCGTTTATTTGGTTGGGGATGCTGCTTGGTGCCCTCATTTGGCGTTGGGCACATGAAGACTATGGGCAGGCAAGCGCCGTTGTCGCCCTGATGCTGTTTATCCTGTCGCCTAACATCTTAGCGCATACACGGTTGGCGACAACGGATCTCGGCGTCGCTGCTTGGTATGTTGCTGCATTGTATACTTGGGTGCAGTTCTTGCGAAAGCGTCACGTCAAGTGGTTACTCGCCACGAGTGTAATGTTTGGGCTGGCCCAAGCCTCGAAATTCTCCGCCGTCCTCCTGATGCCAACCCTCGCCCTAATGACTCTCGTCGTTGCATGGCGCAGCGGCAGTCTGATTGCTCGTTCTGCTCATGGCTTGACGAGCATCATGGTGCGCCTTGATCGGCAAAAAATTGGTTGGTTCGTCAATAGCTTGATCGCGCTGTTGCTGATGGGCTTACTCAGCTTGTTTGTGCTTTGGGCGGCGCACCTCTTCACCCTGAGACCCTTTGCCGAAGACATGTACATCGGGCAATTTATGCACTTTCTCTTCGAGGCTGCAGATGGACATCGCGCGTACTTACTGGGACGCTTCTCTCAAGCTGGATGGTGGTACTACCATCTGGTGACGTTGGCTGTTAAGCTGCCCATTCCGACGCTGCTGATGTTGATTATGGCGACAGTCTTGGCGGTTGGCAGACGCATGCCTCATAGAGAATGGTATATCGTTTTTCCCGCCCTGTTTTATCTAGGGTTATCCTTGTTATCTTCGTTGAACGTTGGTATCCGCTACTTACTGCCGATGCTGCCGCTATTGTTTATATTCAGTTCACGTGTGGCGGCCTTGCCGATTAAGTCCGGTTGGTTGCGGCCCGTTGTATTGGGTAGTCTGGCCTTATCGCTGATTGGGCTGCATGTTTTACGCTTCCCAGATTACATCTCGTTCTTCAATATTGCTGTTGGCGGGCCGCGTCTGGGTTATCAGATCATTGCCGACTCCAATGTTGATTGGGGCCAAGACCTGCCTGCTCTGGCTGACTATGTTTCAGAAACAACCGAGCAGCCAATTTATCTGAGTTACTTCGGGCAAGCAGACCCAGCCTATTACGGTATTGACTACGTTCCCCTGCCAGCGTGGCCCCCAGAGCCAGACCTTGACCCATTCCACCCGCTCGCCCCTGAACCCGGTCTGTATGCCATCAGTGTATCGAACTTGCTTGGGCTTCAACTGTACGACACAGAAGCATTCGGCTATTTTCGCACGCGCCAGCCAGAGACCCGTATCGGTGACAGTATTTTTGTTTACCGTGTCACATCTGATGATTATCCATTTACGTCGTCCGAGTTGGCCAGTGTTAACAGCGACAATCAACCTGTGCAAGCATCTGTATGGTTTGCGCAATGCCTGCCCCCAAATGATGTCGTCGCTGAAGAAGCACTGGGTGTGCTTGCGGGTGTTAAAGACTTCGATCTGTATTACATTGATTGCCTCAACAACCTACCCAAGTATCCTGGTACAGGTTGGTTGCTCTTACCTGATGGAGTCGAGCCAATAGTAAATATTGGTACCGCTGACTTTGTCAGTCGGGCAGAGGATGGCACAGTTGACTATCGAGCATGGCAAATTACGCAGTTGCCAAGGCCACCGCGCTCAAACATAGAGTTTCCATCTGTTGCTGTCCCATTACCTATCGCAGGCACCATCGAACTATTGGGTTATGACATACTCGAGCAAGCACTATACCAAGCTGGAGATACAATCAGGTTACAGGTTTGGTGGCGCGTCCGAGAGCCATCTGAGCCCGGTATCTCGTTATTCGCCCACATCTTAACCCCCGAAGGCACTCTAGCAAGTGGCGCTGATGCCTTGGGCGTTGTGGTGGAAGACTGGGAACCAGATCTCACTTTTGTTCAGCAACATACCTTTACATTAGCTGAATCGGTACAGCCCGGTGTCCATACCATCACGGTGGGGTTGTACTCAACGGCAACTGGGGAAAGATACGCAATCTCTGAGACGGCTGAACGCGTTGTGGATCGGATCGTCTTGCAGAATATTGAAATCGAGGAGTAGCTACCATAGATGTCGCAAAACTTGATGCAGCACGGCCTAGACTTGAGAGCGAACGTAACATCTGGATGGCAACTTTACGAACAGATCGCCGCCCGCACCTTGTGCCAATTTGGTTCGTTTGGTTCGATGATAAGATCTGGATCAGCACACTGCCCAACACAGTCAAAGTAAAGAATTTGCGTCAGAATAATCACATCGCAGTATCACTGGAAGATGGCAATAAACCAATCATATTTGAAGGAACGGCAAGCATCCACCTTGACTACCGCCAAGTTCCCAAAGCGATGTTAGCTATTTTTTTGAAGAAATATGATTGGGGTATCCCAACAGACACAGACGCTGGCTACTGCATCATTGAGATACAGCCGGACCGCGTACTCTCTTGGTGACATTTCTTGCCTACAGCGTTGATATAGCTAAAATCAACGTTCACAGTCTACAAACCCGTGGAATAGAAGTATGAAGCGCAGATCGCCTCTGAACTCCATTTTGGTCTTGATACTGGCACCTGCCGCTGTCGCAATTGTTGTCACACTGGTCGTGCTGAACATCTGGGATCGGCAGCAAGGGCCGCGCGAGCGCGTGGTAATGCTGCCCACCGAAAGCAGCACATCCCAGCCGGCTGGGCCTGGCATCAATAATACCGTTGATGTTGAAGCGCCCAACACCAACGCAGGGGATACGCAAAACGTGGAGAGTGAAGCAGACAGCGAAGCGCCCAGTGATGAAGAAACTGCACCGGTGCCAATCGGTGATTGCGAAAACCCAACGCATGTTGTACAAGTGGGACAGACCTTAGGGATACTAAGCGAAGAGTATGGCGTTTCGCTTGATGAACTCACCGAGATTAACCGCCAAGCGGATCCTACTTTTAACCCAGACTTTATTTCTGTTGGTCAAATTGTGATCATTCCAGAGTGCGGCATTCCGACGCCCACGCCGACGCCCACATCAACAGCTACGGCTGAGCCAACGCTGCTGCCCACCGCAACCGACGCCCCGGCTGGTGAAATTGACGTTGAAATCACACGGGTTCTCAGCCCCGGTGACATCACCCGTGAGGCGGTTGAAATCGTTAATCGTGGTGCACCGGTGGATTTGGAAGGTTGGCGTATCTCCGGTGGGCGCAATTTACAGTACGAATTCCCAGGCTTTCGTCTCTTCTCTGAAGGCGCTGTGACTGTCTACACCGGAGTAGGACAAAATTCACCCATCGAGCTCTATTGGGGCCGAACTGAACCAGTCTGGGAGACAGACAGCACAGTCGAACTGCTGGATGCTGAGGGCGAAGTCGTCAGTGAATTTGAGGTTCAATAAGATGAAGCGCTACTTACTCGCCCTAACATTCACCGTAGCAACTTTAATGCTAACGGCACCGCGCGAGGTAGCCGCAGCCCCTGCATCACCACAGCTAGAGATAATCGTCACGCCCAAAGAACTGACTCCGGCACAGGCTGGCATGGTAATGATCACAGGTGGGTACCCACTAAATGTCAATGTGATGATGGCTGGTGAACCACTTAATGTGTTCTGGTCAGGCGATTCATATGATGCCGTGTTTTCATTTGGGTTTGATGCTGAGCCAGCCCAACATGTGATCGAAACACGTGTTGTTGATCCCTTAACGGGTATTGAATTAACTCAGACGGATACGGTTGAAGTGATCGAGTTCATCTATCAAAGAGAGTCGCTCGCGATAGGGATCCCGTTACTGCCACTACTCGAAGAAGAGGTAAATGCCAACAACACACAACGGCTCGAAGAGATTTATGCCATTCAACCCGATCAAATCGGGTTAGACTGGCCCTTTGTTCTCCCACTGCGTAATACACGCATTCAGGCCCGCTTCGGTAACGAACGCTCCTATAATGCTGGCGTTTTCCGGAGTAACCATGACGGGGTTGATTTCCAATCAACCTTTGGTGATCCGGTCTTTGCGACAGCGGGTGGGGTAGTAGTTGCCGCTGAGATGCTCGATATCCATGGCAATCTAATTATCATTGATCATGGAAACGGGATTCAATCAGGGTATGCGCACCTGCGCGAGATAAATGTTGCCCCAGGTGAGATTGTACAGCAAGGGCAGTTGATCGGGCAGGTAGGGTCAACTGGGCGTTCCGAAGGCCCACATCTGCACTTTATGATCATTATTGAGGGCAACGTCGTCGACCCTATCCACTGGATGGAACTGATTCCCGGTTACATTCCACCACAAGAACTCTTTGGTTAAAACATAAGCAGGTCAATTTGCAAAGGTTGACCTGCTCGTAATGCATAGGCTATCGATGTCTAGGCTGTGTCGGCTTCCGCCTGCTTGATGATCTCAACCTCAAGCTCAATCTTGATTTCTTCCCCAACCAGAACACCACCTGTTTCAAGGACTTGGTTCCATGTTAAACCCCAGTCCGTGCGGTTAAGTATGCCTTTGGCCTCAAAACCAGCAGCTGACTGCCCCCACGGAGACATCGCCATACCATTGTAGACTACGTCAAGTGTCACGGGCTTAGTTACATCCTTGATCGTCAGATCACCCGTCAACTTGGCGGTTGTGTCACCTGTCGCTTCAACGTTGGTGCTCTTGAATGTCATTTTCGGGTATTTCTCAGCGTCGAAGAAATCAGGCGACTTCAGGTGAGCATCGCGCTTATCGTCGCGGGTGCTGATGCTGCTCATATCAACTGTGATGTCTACGGTAGTCTCAGAGGGATTATCTTCATCAAACTCAACAGTGCCTTCAAAATCGTTAAACTCACCGCGCACTGTTGAAATCATCATGTGCCGTGCTGAAAACTGAACGCGAGTGTGGGCTGGGTCTATTTGCCATGTCATAGGGTGCGTCTCCTTAATAGTAAGCCGAAAATACTTCGATGTTAAAGTGTTTGGTTAAAAAAATTTAAGCAGTTTAGACTGTCAAACAGTTTATTGACGCTTTTTTGTGCCAAGTATTTTACACAAAGTGCCAAGCTGATTCTGCTCCTCTTCCGTCAAGATTGCCATCTCTGCGCTGATAACGTCAACGTGTTTAGGAAATATCTTGCTGATTAAATTGTGCCCCTCCTCGGTCAGATGGATGATGATCTGGCGACGGTCTTCGGTATCTCGTTCACGACAAACAAGCCCGCGTTTCTGAAGATTGTCAATCACCGTAGTGACGTTGCCGCTACTCTTGAGAATCTTCTGTGCAATATCGCCTAAACACAACGGCCCAAGATGATACAATGCTTCAAGCGTACCAAATTGGCTGATCGTCAAGTTGTTCTCAGTTGGCACCTGCATAACGCGGGTCATCATTGAGTCACTTGCACGGGTCAGCTTGATAAACGCATTTAACGCGGTAACTTCTTGCTTACTGCCTTTGTATTTTGTGCCCATCTAACTACTTCGATATTGAACTATTTGATATTGAGATTAACAGTGCATCTTTCAAGTTACAACACACCCATACCTATTCTGATACAAATCAAACGAGGCTGCCACCGCAGCCCCGTTTCTTCATCGTATTTACAGGGACACAAGTTAGTCGCGCAGGGCATCGAGGCGCTCCCGCAGCATTTGGCTCACAACACCAGCATTGGCCTTGCCACGTGTCTCCCGCATTACTTGACCAACAAACCAGCCAATGATGCTGTCCTTACCACCAACGTAGGTCGCAACCTCATCCGGGTTGTTCGCAATAACCGCCTCGACGATTGCCTCAAGTGCTGATGTATCGCTGATTTGCGCCAGACCACGCTCGTCAACGATTTTTGCGGGTGTCTTACCCGTCTCAATCATCTCATTAAAGACATCTTTAGCTGTGTTGCTATTGATGACATCCTTCTCTGTCAGTGCAATCAATTCAACCAGATTTTCAGGCGGAACGTTGCCTGCGACGTCTTCAATGGTGCGCGTATTATCTTCATTTAAATACCGGAAAATCTCAGTGGTTACCCAATTAGCGACCTTCTGCGGATCGCCATCAGCTTCAACAGCTTTTTGGAAATATTCAGCAATTGCTTTTGTATCGACAATATCACCTGCATCGTCACGAGATAAGCCATACTCTTCTGTAAAGCGTTTGTAGTATAAGTCTGGCAGGGCGGGTAATTCTGCTCGAACCGTTTCAATCCAATCTTTGCCGATCATCAATGGTGGCAAGTCTGGCTCAGGGAAGTAGCGGTAGTCGTGCGCTTCTTCCTTACTGCGCTGGGGGCGCGTCTTCCCGGTTGAGTCGTCAAAGCCCATTGTCTGCTGCAGGACACGTTCACCGTTCTTGACCAATTTGATCTGGCGCTCAATCTCATACTCTGATGCGCGTACCAAGGATCGAATAGAGTTTAAGTTCTTGACTTCAGTACGTATATCGGAAAGGGGAGCGCCGACTTCGCGTACAGAGATATTAGCCTCAAAGCGCAGCACACCTTTACTCATATCGCCGTGATTCACACCAAGGTACACCAAAATAGAGCGCAGTTTGCGAGCATATACTTCAACCTCTTCCGGTGTGCGGAAGTCTGGTTCCGTGACGATTTCGAGCAACGGTACGCCTGCTCGGTTGAGATCAACAAGACTGTACTTGCCCTCATGGAATGTTTTACCTGTGTCTTCTTCCATGTGCGCTCGGTTGATGCGGATGCGCTTGGTGACGTACCCAGCGGCATTATCCGCTGGTACTTCGATGTCAATCCAACCGTTGGTTGCAATCGGGTAGTTGTATTGTGTGATCTGGTAACCCTTTGGCAAATCCGGATAGAAGTACAATTTACGGTCGAACATATTGAATGGGTTGATCTGGCAGTTGAGTGCCAACCCGACCATCATGGCATATTCGACAGCCTTCTTGTTGATAACAGGCAGCGTGCCTGGCTGAGCTGTATCTACTTCATTTACAGCCGTGTTTGGGGCAGCAGAAGTACTATCGACGACTGGGCTAGAGCAAAACATCTTTGAGCCTGTCAACAACTCTGCATGTGTTTCTAACCCGATAACGGCTTCATAATCAGCCATATGTTTCCTTCATGTATAGTCTTGAATTAACCTGAAACGACCTTTGTACTGAGGTTCTGCTCAATCAATGAAATCCATTGGGCGATGTCTGCTTCATGCAGTTCATCCACGTAATATAGAAGCTTATCATGCCCATTGGGTTGCAGATAATTACGCTTCAACAAACGATCAATAAACTGCGAGCGGATCTTGCGTACATGTGTCTCTGATGAGTTCTCAAACGCTTTGGTCAATGCTTTTTTGTGCCAATTGAGCGCATCCTCGATGACGCCTTCATCGATGCTCACCCAGGCATACTCAGCCATCCCGTTAATGTACTCAGGGTCGATGTCAATTGCCCTCTGATACGTCTCCTTAGCTCGGTTAAAGTCACCCTGTAAGCGGTAGACATTACCCAAGTTAGCAAACGCAAACTTCTTGATGGCACTGCCGGAGGGCGCAATCTCTGATGCTAACGTCAATTGGCCAACGGAGTTGTCGAACCACTCTTTGGCTTCGACTTTAGCCTCTTTGAACGGCAGCGAAATTAACTCCTGTGCACCTTCCATCAGAATATAACCAAGGTTCAGGTGAACTGTTTCGAACGTGTTTGGGTACTGTGTGATGATTTCCTCGTAGTATTGTTTACCCGTTCGGATATCCGCCAGCTTTTCCGTACAATGCCATGCAAATGCTTTCGCGTACAGCACAGAGGGGAGTTTGCCCATCAACCGTTCCGCTTCACTGGCTGCCTCGCGCGCATCCTCACTGAGTTCCTTGCCCATGCCATATCGGTGTACATTTTGGCTCAGGCAGCGCGACTTCCCTATCAAGGCGGCACCCTTCACCCGTCGCGCACCCCGTTGAAGTGTATCTGTAATGGCCTTCAATGTTGTCTGATCAACTGAGTCCGGGTCGCCACCCAGCAGGTGCATAGCAACATGTTCCCTGAGGCCATCAATATCTGTCAGTACACGGTCAGCTCTCTCAATCGCTTCGTTAAACAGTTCCAACGCACGATTGTTTGTCGTCGCACCGCGCCCAGACTCATAAAATAGAACCCCACGATTGTAGTAAGCCAGCGAGTACAAATTATCTTGATCAGCAGCAGTACCGAACATACCATCAACATCATCAAAAATTTCGCGATTATTGTTGATTACGTCGCGTGTGTCAGCCCAACGTCGGAGTGCCCGCGTGTGAAAATAGAATGAACCAAGGCTAACAGTACCCGTCTGCGTATCGCCAAGGTAATCTGGGTCCCAGAGCATATCGAAGATGATCCGGTAGGCAAGGCGTTGTGCAATCGCAAAAGCTGTCTTTTGTTGATCTTCATCCTCTGGCTCAACCCACTTGCTCCGCATTTTTCCGCCATACATCAATTTAGCGACGCAAGAAACTTCACCATGATACTCATGGATAGTGCCTTCAATCGTGTAGCGTGGCCAGAGGCGGTCAATCAGGCCGATCATGCTCGCGAATGGCCCCGTGGCAACCTTATCTTCCACAAATTGAAGAAACACAATATTAAGTTTTTCGCGGTATGGGTTGACGTCAATGTTTGCTTCACCGCGCTCGAACAATCCCTTCGACGCATGTGAGTCGATAATGCCATCAAGTTCTGTGATCAGATTCTGAACAAACTCAGCAGGCAAATTCGGTGGCATGTTTGTTTTTTTCGGCGCGAATTGGCGAATGTATAGGCGATCCTGCGGCAGCATCTGCCGGACAATCACATAGCCCCCGACCAACACCAGTATAAATACCAGCAGAACCAGTAAAATCGGAATGTAGATTGGCATCGTGTGTAACTCCAATATCAAGTAGATGCGAACTAATTACACCTCAACTGACTTCAATTCGTCAAGGTATTTGGCGTATAAAGTTGTGAGGAACGTCTGACCATCGGCAAGGTATGTCGTTTGATCATAAGCCAGACCAAAGTCTTCGCTGGTAGCATAGGCACCCGTGCGTGCATAGGCGACATCTCGCCAATAAGGCAGCAGTAGGTCAGTATCTCGAATGATGTAGCGCGAGTCTGGGTCGCCCATATAGGTAAAACCCTGCCCCAAATATTCGTCCGTCCCAAAGTTGTAGACATCTACAGACCTTCGAACGTAACAATATTCACGTTCATCGAGCGACTCGAGTTCTTCATCAGTTGCCGTAAAAGCCAACCCATTAAAATAGTCATCTTCTGCACGCGTTTTTTCAACATTTGCAGCGGCTAGCTCTATTCCATTATCACGAAGAACGTTATTGGTTGTGTAGTGATCGGGTTTGAGGTTAAACAATCGACGGTAGCCCGGAACACGCACAGGCGTATAAACCTTCTCCCCTGCACTTTCCTGACTGATCGTATCTCCAACGGAGCTTTTCAACAGCAGAGTACCATATCCAACGACCAGATGTAAGGCCATTCAACATCCTTTCTGAACAAAGTGGTAATGAGTAGTGATTTTTAAGATGTGTCCAATGTTCGACAACACATAGCAGTGCACACATGTACACATTAGGGCATCTCTGATATACTCGCCGATGTGAAAAACCAATCGATCCATACATTATTTTGGCCCTATGCTGTTAGCCTTGTAGCTATTCTAACATTTATAGGGCTTCTTTTCTTGCAACGTAATGCTCTATCTGAGTGGGCGTTCAGTATTACAGGTGAAGAAGAAATGAATGGGCAGATGCGTGGTGTTGCCCAAGTCGCAATGAACGTCACCCGACCATACCCTACGACTGAGCCACACACGCCTGTCGTGCACGCGGGTGTGAACCCGTTTGGCATCAACACTTTTCTGCATCAGGAAGTTGAAATCGAAAAACGCGAACAGATAGCAGAGCTGATCAGTGAGGCGGGCTTCGTTTGGATACGACAAGAATTTCCATGGGAAGACATTGAAATAGCTGACCGTGGTGACTTCATCGACCGGCGCAACGATCCGAACGGCGTTGATGCGTGGGAAAAATACGACAACATCGTTGATATTGCTGAAGCTAACGACTTACAGATCATCGCACGGCTGGACAACCCACCGTCTTGGAGCCGATCTCAACCAGACGATGTGATCGGGACGACAGCCCCTCCCGATGATTACACAGACTTTGCCAACTACGCAGCGACCGTTGCCGAGCGCTACAAAGGCCGTATCCGCTACTTCCAAGTTTGGAACGAGCCAAATATCTTTCCAGAGTGGGGTAACCAGAACGTTAGCCCGGAGCAGTACACTGAGCTACTTTGCGAGACTTATACTGCCATCAAAGAAGCCAACCCGGATGCCGTCGTATTGACTGGTGCACTGGCACCTACATCGGAGTTGACTGGGCGAGACTTCAACGACTTTATCTTCCTCCAGCGCATGTATGATGCTGGCGCCGCTGATTGTTTCGATATTTTATCAGTGCAAGGCTATGGGTTGTTCTCCGGCCCAACTGACCGCCGCATGCGGCCTATCGTTGTGAACTATGGGCGCAATCAGTATCTCCGTGAAATTATGCTGCTCAATGATGATGGTGACAAAGCGATCTGGATCAGTGAGATGGCATGGAATGCCGCGCCCGCAGACGTTGAGCCCCGCTATGGTCGTGCTACCCTGGATCAACAAGCACGTTGGGCACCGCTAGCTTACCAGCGCGCACAAGAGGAGTGGCCATGGGTGGGCGCGGTCAATTATTGGTACTTCAAGCGTGCCGATGATGTTTGGCTGAGTGAACGTCGCCCCGAAGCCTACTTCCAGATGGCAGAGCCTGACTTCACACTGATGCCCGTCTACGATGAGATGAAAGCCTACACCGCCCAACCAGCAGTTGTCTATCCTGGTGCTCATTTTGCGCCACACTGGGCAGTTAACTACGGTGAGGGTTGGACGGTCACCGATACAACTGCAACAGCTAGTCTCAGCGCTGATTCGGTGACTTTTACATTTGAAGGCCATCGTATTGCGTTTGAGTTCTTCTCTGCACAACCCGAAGAGGATTGCGCCGTCAATATTCTAATAAATGGTCAACCCATCTCAGATGACCCGCAGCCCTGTTCAACAGTCATATGGCAGGGCACAGATGGTGAACACCGCGTCGAAATCCAACCGTTTGGTGCAGTTGGGATTAGCACTTACAATATTTACGATCAGAATATACCTGTGCTGCTGCTCAGCCTCGCTGCCTTGGCTGTGCTAGGAGGTGGCATATTTATCTTCAACAGATTGCGGTCAACGGACTCAACTACCCATTGACATCTATGTTATAAATAGAATTGTTCGATACATAAATCAGCCAGCGGTCAAACAACAAACCCCCGCTTGAAAGGACTAATTGACCCCATGTCTCAAAATGGACACTCATACGATACCAAGGCGCGTAGTGCCGTTATTACAGAAGGCCGTGACCGCGCTGCGGCTCGTGCCATGCTGAAGTCAATCGGCTTCACTGATGAAGACCTCGCGAAGCCGATTGTCGGCATCGCCAACACATGGACAGAAACCATGCCCTGCAACTTTGGTCTGCGCGACCTTGCCCAGCACGTCAAAGAAGGCATCCGAGCGGCAGGCGGCACGCCGATGGAATTCAACACTATTTCCGTCAGTGATGGCGTGGTGATGGGCACACCAGGCATGAAAGCGTCATTGATTAGCCGAGAAGTGATTGCCGACTCGATTGAGTTAATGGGGCGCGGCTATCTATTTGATGCCATGGTTTGCCTCGTTGGTTGCGATAAAACAATCCCTGCTGCAGCAATGGCCCTCATTCGCTTGAACATTCCCAGCCTTGTGTTGTATGGTGGCACCATTCTACCGGGCTATTACAAATGGCCTGAGGGCGTTCGTGAGCCTAAGCCCAACGAGGTCACCAAGCCAGATGGCAGCACAGCAGTGACAGTGCAGCACGTGTTTGAAGCAATTGGTATTCCACCCGAGAAAATGTCTGACGATGAGCTGCGTAAACTTGAGAACGTCGCCTGCCCCGGTGCGGGTGCTTGTGGTGGTCAATATACGGCAAACACCATGGCGACTGTGATGGAGTTCCTTGGCATCTCTGCAATGGGCACCGCCCACGTCCCTGCCGTTGATGCGCGTAAAGAGCAAGTTGGTTACCGTGCTGGGCAAATCGTGATGGAGACGCTGAAGCGTGGCTTGCTCCCACGTGACGTATTGACCCGCGAAGCTTTTGAAAACGCCATTGCCAGTATTGCTACCACAGGTGGCTCAACCAACTCGGTGCTGCACATTTTGGCACTCGCAAAAGAAGCCGACGTCGATATTACTATTGATGATTTCAACCGTATCAATGAGCAAACCCCACTTTATGCTGACTTGATGCCCAGCGGTGCCTTTAGTGCTGTTGAGGTTGATCATGCGGGTGGTATCCCAGTTATCGCCAAGCGCCTGCTCGATGGTGGCTACGTCAATGGTGACGCCGTCACCGTAACGGGGCGCACATTCGCCGCTGAGGCCATGGAAGCAGTCGAAACGCCTGGTCAGCGAGTGATTCTACCCTTGGATAAACCCAAAGCGCCACAAGGCGGGCTCGTCATCCTGAAGGGCAACTTAGCCCCCGAAGGTTGCGTTGTTAAGGTCTCTGGTGTTGACTCCGAACTACTTCATTTTGAAGGAACAGCGAGAGTCTTTGAGGCTGAAGAGCAAGCGATGGATGCGACCCTGGGTAAGAATGGGCAAACAGAAATCAAAGCTGGTGATGTTGTCGTCATTCGCTATGAAGGGCCAAAGGGTGGCCCTGGCATGCGTGAAATGCTCGGCGTGACGGCTGCCATCGTGGGCAAAGGTTTGGGCAGGTCTGTTGCTATGATCACAGACGGACGCTTCAGCGGGGCGACCCGCGGCCTGATGATTGGGCATGTGGCCCCCGAAGCAATGAGCGGCGGCCTAATCGGTCTAGTTGAAGATGGTGATCCGATCATCATCGACATCAATGAACGCACCATTACACTTGATGTCGATGAGGCAGAGCTTGAGCGCCGCCGTGCGAATTGGGCGCCCAAGCAGCCCGAATTCACACATGGTGTAATGGCACGCTATGCGGCTTTGGTCTCCTCTGCCTCTGAGGGGGCTGTTCTCAACACACCTGATACGCTCTAACACTTTTTGATCAGTTCCTAACCCTGTCTCGCATTTCAGAGTGCATTCGGCTGGAACTGATCAGCACAACAAATACCATACATGGGCCTCAGTGCCCAAGAACTGCTACCATTGGTATGCTCCCGTGGGAAGCCACGCCTGACAGAGCACGGCTTCCCACGGAACATCTAAATGCCTTGTTCTGGTCTGGAAACAACAAAGGGCCACTATTTGATGGCCCTTTGGACACATTTAGGTCGATTACCAGGGAGTTAGAGCGTTGGTTAATCTTCGTCATCAGCGACGCGGTAGTCAACCTTGACGCCTGGCCCCATTGTGGAACAGACAACCAGTCGCTTAACAAATACGCCCTTAACTGCCGGTGGACGTGAACGCAAGATTTCATCCATAACAGCGTTGAAGTTTTGCAATAGCGCGTCTTTGTCGAAGCTAGCCTTGCCGATTACAAGGTGCACGTTGCCGGTACGATCATTACGATACTCAACACTACCAGCACGACGCTCTTCAATCACACGAGGCAGATCTTCTGCTGGAACTACTGTGCCAGACTTCGGGTTTGGCATCAAACCACGTGGCCCAAGGACGCGACCAAGACGACCGACTGTTGACATCATTTCGGGCACGGCAATCGCGACATCAAAATCCAGTAGGTTACCCTTTTCGATGTCCCCAACGACTTCAGCCGTATCTGCGATAATATCTGCACCAGCTTCACGCGCAATATTAGCCCCTTCACCCTCAGCAAAAACGAGTATGGTTACTTTTTTACCAAGGCCAGCAGGCATTTTAATCACACCACGTAGCTGCTGTTCAGCCTGGCGCGGGTCAATGTTCAAACGCATATGAACTTCAACAGTCTCATCGAACTTAGCCGTGGCCATTTCTTTGACGAGCTCAATGGTTGCTGCTGGGGTGTACTGTGCTTCTGGGTCGTACTTCTCTGCTACAGCCGCGTAGCGTTTTCCATGTTTAGGCATTGTTTTCTCCTTTGTGGTTCAACGGGTTGCTCCCCTCCCACAGCGTTCAAAATAATATTTAAGCTATTCAGTAATTGTGATGCCCATACTGCGGGCAGTGCCTTCAATCTGCTGCATCGCTTGCTCGATTGTGTAAGCATTTAAATCTGGCATTTTGATCTCAGCAATCTCTTTCACTTGTGCCTTAGTCAGTTTACCGACCTTGTCACGCTGTGGAACCGCAGACCCCTTGTCAACACCAGCAATCTTACGGATCAAAGATGCTGTTGGGGGAGTCTTTAACACGAAAGTGAATGACTGATCCTGATAGACGGTAATCTCCGCTGGGACAATATCACCCATACGGTTGGATGTGCGCGCATTATATTCCTTGACGAATTGCATCAAGTTAACGCCATGCTGTGCAAGTGCTGGGCCGATTGGCGGGGCCGGGCTAGCCTTCCCCCCTTGGATTTCCAGCTTGACAATTGCTTTAACTTTCTTTGCCATCTCTAACTTTCTCCTAATTGACCTGCATTATGAGAGGCACAGCATGCTGTGCCCCATGGGTACTCAATCTGTTATGGTTACAATTGACGTGATGTGCTTCAGGTATTTTCAACCTGTAAAAAGTCCAACTCTACGGGCGTTTCCCGCCCGAAGAATGACACCATTACCCGGACTTTTGAGCGTTCCATATCAATTTCATCGACAATGCCGATGATATCATTAAATGGCCCATCAATGATGCGCACTTTCTGACCAATCTTGAAGTTGACATTGACCCGCTTAACTGGGTCATCCATGCGCTGCTTAATTTGGTCGACTTCGGCCTGCGATAGTGGAGTCGGTTTGTTACCCATGCCAACAAAACCAGTGACACCTGGTGTGTTGCGGACGACAAACCATGAGTCCTCATCCATACGCATCTGAACAAGGATATACCCTGGAAATACACGACGCTCCACAACGCGTCGTTTACCATCACGGATTTCGACTTCTTCTTCTGTTGGTATCACAACATCAAAGATGTTGTCTTCCATCCCCATCGTTTCGATGCGCTGGCGGATAGCATGCTTGACCTTTTTCTCGTAGCCAGAGTAACAATGCACCACGAACCAATGACGGTCTTCTTCAGGAACGTCAGCGCGCTCACTCGGTTCGCTTTCACCTTCTTGCTCAGGTATGTCTGCCGCTTGCTTCTTCGCTTTTGCCATTTCTTCTAGCTGCGCATCAACGGCAGCAAATACATTTTTGGGGTCGGTTGAGTCAACCATGATGGTCTCCCTGATAACGAGCGAACTACGAACCTAACGACAGCAGAGGGCGCAGCAAATTTTGCAGAGCAAAGTCAAAACCACCCAATGCAATAATTGAAACCGTCATCGTTGACAGGACAATCAGCGAGAGACGTACTGCCTCTTCTTGGGTCGGCCATTTGACTTTCCTTAACTCGTCAGCCGTATCCTGAAAATAACGAATGACTGGGTTACTGCTCTTTGCGCTTTTAGGCTGGTCTGCATCACTCTTGCGCTTTGCACTTGACCGCGCTCTGCGCCGACTGCTTGAACGTCTTTTTTCTTCTTCTCGTGCCACTGCTGCCTCTTCAATGATTTCAGACATAGGGTATTATTTGTATAAATTAGGATGATTATACTCTGCTTCAACAGGCCCATTCACACATAAGACACTGTCATCCGACAGTGCCTTAGTGAACAGCTATTCATTACAGGTGCGGAGGGACTCGAACCCACAGCCTGCGGTTTTGGAGACCGCTGCTCTGCCAATTGAGCTACGCACCTAAAATAACATTGCCAAGTATAACACAAGGCCACTGGCCTGCCACAGTCAATAACTGTATGCCGGGTTACTTCTCTTCTTTATACAGCACGTGCCGTCGTACGAACGGATCGTACTTTTTCAGCTCGATGCGCTGCGGATCATTGCGACGGCTTTTCTGTGTGTAATAGATGTGACCACTTTCAGTGCTTTTCATCTTTACCAAAACACGCTGACCTTTTTTCGCCATGCTTTTACTTCCTTATAAAAAACGAGGGTCAACCACGCAGGCTGACCCTCGACGTGTACTTAAACTATTCGACGATGTCGGTGATGACACCAGCACCGACGGTCAGACCACCTTCACGGATGGCAAACTTAGCACCCTTGTCGAGCGCAACAGCCTTATCTAGAATAACAGTCATCTCAACGTTGTCGCCAGGCATAACCATCTCAACACCATCTTGCAAGATAATCTCACCAGTGATGTCTAACGTCCGGATGTAGAACTGTGGCTTGTAACCACTGAAGAAAGCCTTATGACGACCACCTTCATCCTTGCGCAGAACGTAGACTTCACAGTTGAACTTGGTGTGTGGGGTAATGGAGCCCGGCTTAGCCAGAACCATACCACGAGCGATGTCGTCACGCTCAATACCACGCAGTAGAACACCAGCATTATCGCCAGCGACGGCTTCGTCAAGTTCTTTATGGAACATTTCAGTACCAGTCACAGTTGTTGAGCGTGTTTCACGCAGGCCAATAATCTCGACGGTATCACCCTTCTTGACGACGCCACGGTCGATACGACCGGTAACAACAGTACCACGCCCCTTAATGCTGAAGACGTCTTCAATTGACATGAGGAAGTCTCGGTCAATATCACGCTCTGGCTCTGGGACATAGCTGTCGACAGTGTCCATTAGTTCAAGGATGGGTGCATAGGCGGCATCGCTGAGGTCATTTTCAGCCTCAAGTGCTGCGAGTGCTGACCCACGAACGAATGGAATTTCATCGCCGGGGTAGCCGTAGCCATCCAGCAGTTCACGCAGCTCAAGCTCAACCAGTTCGAGCAGTTCTTCATCGTCCATCATGTCCACCTTATTCAGGAAGACAACAATCGCTGGAACGTCAACCTGGCGAGCCAACAGAATGTGCTCACGTGTTTGTGGCATAGCGCCGTCTGGGGCCGCTACAACCAAAATAGCACCATCCATCTGCGCGGCACCCGTGATCATATTTTTGATATAGTCACGGTGACCGGGGCAGTCAACATGGGCATAGTGCCGATTATCAGTCTCATACTCGACGTGTGAGATAGCAATTGTGATACCACGCGCCTTCTCTTCAGGGGCATTGTCGATTTCCTCAAATGCTGAGAAGTCGGCATAACCCTTCAAAGAAAGAGTCTTGGTGATAGCCGCAGTTAATGTGGTTTTACCGTGGTCAATGTGACCAATAGTACCAATATTGAGATGCGGCTTCCCTCTTTCGAATACTCCCTTAGACATTTACGCCATCCTTTACTCGTTATACATAAAAATAGGGCTTACTGACATGCAGCAGGCATGCTGCTACCACAGTGGAGCCCCGCTAGAATAACCGACTAAAAGCCCTCGACGAGATTTGAACTCGTGACCTCATTCTTACCAAGAATGCGCTCTACCCCTGAGCTACGAGGGCGTGTAGTGCTACACACCCAAAGGTGTATGGACGTGAAGGGACTCGAACCCTTGACCCCCGCAATGCAAATGCGGTGCTCTCCCAACTGAGCTACACGCCCTTATCATAGTGGTTCCCCACTGAGTGGGCCCGGCAGGACTCGAACCTACGAAGCGTTACCGCAGCTGATTTACAGTCAGCCCCCTTTGCCGCTCGGGACACGGACCCATGTGTCGCTTGGGTTATTCAGTTGTCAATTTGGCTCTTATAGTCACAGACTATTGTAACCAAGCCATCGATGGGACTCGAACCCATAACCTATGCTTTACAAGAGCATTGCTCTGCCAATTGAGCTACGATGGCAGGATTTTATCTTTCTGTGTCGCCAGAAATCAATTTTTGACACGCGAAAGACTTGGCGCAAATTGCCAAGCGTTATTAGAGTACCCAAATTGGCAGGGTGTGTCAATACAAAACCGTTAAATTTTTACCTCTATCAACCGTTTCACTTCAACCGTCTTTCCAAGTTGTTGGTAGATACGAGTCACACGGGGCAGAAGGCTTGTTGTTACCTCATAATTGATCGTCTGAAGCAGCCGGGCAACATCATCCGCGCTGATTGTCTCATCTCCCTGTACGCCGATTAAGATAACCGGATCATCGACCTCAACACCATCGATGTGGCTCACATCTACAATTGTTTGATCCATACTGACGCGGCCTACGATTGGCGCTCGTTGACCGTCAATTAGGACGTGCCCTTTGTTTGATAAGGCCCGCCGGTAGCCGTCTCCATAACCAATCGGCACCAGAGCCACCGTGATTGGTTCTTGTGCGATGAAGGTGCGCCCGTAGCCAATCGATGAGCCTGCAGGCAGGGTGCGAACTCGCGCCACATGAGAATGAAGAGACAGCACCGGACGCAGATCAACGGGCCATACGACTTCATTAGACGGAGGCAAACCATACAAGGTAACGCCTGGTCGAACCGCATTATGATAGGATGCTGCATGTGCCAACGAGCCACCGCTGTTAGCAGTGTGCCATTGTTCTACCTGAATACCCGCCTGAATGATCTCTTCACGTGCTTGGTTAAACACACGCAACTGCTGCTGTGTGTACGTGTGGTCCGCCTCGTCAGCCGTAGCAAAATGGGTGTAGATACCCTCTAACTCAATTGACCCGAAATGCTGCAACGATTGCAGAAAGCCGACGATCTCACCTGGCAGTTGACCATAACGCCCCATGCCCGTATCAATCTTGACATGATACAAAGCCGAACCAACCGCAGCCTCATTGAACGCCTCAGCAAACGTCAGCGTGTTGATGGTCGGTATCAGGTTGTTATCTACCATGCGCTGCGCTTCGGTTGGCAGTGCGTAGTTCAGCACGAGGATTGGGGCCTCTATACCAGCGTGCCGCAGTTCGATGCCTTCATCGACGCGTGCAACAGCCAGCCGGTCAGCGCCATTTTCCAACAGAACGCGCGCGCAAGGCACAGCGCCATGCCCATAAGCATTCGCTTTGACAACTCCATACAGGCAGACACCTTCGCCGACAAGCTCTTTGATGCTGCGAGCGTTATAGGCTAAGTTATCGAGGTTAATCACAGCATATGTGAGGTAGGGCACACCAGACATTGATACGTTCGCAATCAACCGATTGGACTATTTTGTATAATGTACCCGTGACTGCACCAAACAATCCAATTACAGACGAGATCACTCACGGCGATTGTTTGACCGAACCACAGCGACTATGAGAACACACATGGTGAGCATCTGTTAGTCAATGAATTGAGAGAGAAGGCTAGGGCTGAAGATGTTGAAGGATGACGATTTTGAGATTGGACAGCAGTTTCCAGTGACGATGCACTGGCGCATGGCTGATCGCTCATCGGTGTGGGCGGGCTTTGTTGCGGAAGTAACTTATGTCGATGTCAGCCAAATGCGCCTGTTAAGCCGTCTGACTGATCTGCAAATGCTGCGAACCAGTGTACCGCCAGAACAAACTGATCAAGCGATGCTGAAAATTATCCGGGGGTTGGTCGGGCAGTATGCTTTTCTGCCCTACGAAGCTGCCGCGGGGACGAAGCTCAATCTAAAAATGACGACCCTAACAGGGGAGCATCCTTATTTTTTCGGTGAAGCAGACTACGAAGCGCGTAAGAATAAAATCACGGGTCAATAGACAACGAGTTGACTAAGCGCGCATAAACATCCCCTGAGTCAGCAGTCATATCTAGCGTTGTCAGCCAATCGTGAACATTGCCAACAGGTTGCCACTCTTCAAACACAAATTGATAGCCCTCGCTGATGGCGATGTTGTATCGATAGTCACCTAGCTGCCCCAGATAGTTGAGGCAGTCAAACGTTGATCGTAAACTCGCCGGGATAAATTCTATTGACAACGCCTTGATCGGTTGGCTCAAGCCGCGCAGCACCTCGAACTCAAAGCCTTCCACGTCTATCTTACAGAACGTTGGTAGCCCGTATTCAGTGATGAGGGCGTCCATCGTTGTTACTGGTACAACCACCGACTGATCCCATTCAACCCAGGCAAATGAGTCAACTTGCTGCACGTCGTCCAGCCAAGTATCAGAAAAGGTTGTGACGGTTGGTGTTTTCTCACTGACGCGGAGTGTTAGTTTCCCCGGCTTCGCACCAAGGCCCGCTTCAACCAAAATAATATCATCACGTTTGCCATACATCCGCTTGAGGAACCGCATCAAGTGCGGTTGTGGCTCGATTGCGACCACCTGCGCCCCCATCGCTGCCCACAGCCGCGAACGGCTGCCGACATGAGCACCGACATCAAAGCAGAGGCCACCTGGTTCAATGAACTGGGCATAAAACTGGCGTATTTGTTGAAAGCGCCAGAACATACCATAGTACATCCATAATGAGCGTATCAATCCGTAAGTACGCGCAAGACGGCTCATTGATTTGTGTTATGCACCGGTGGGCACCCAAATATTCTTGACCTGCGTTGCGCGGCGCAAGAAGGCTTCACCTTCACTCTGCTCAATTGATAACCAATCGCGTTCAACCCCGTAGTTAACCCACGTTTGCTTCATATTATCAGCAGAGGCTTTCTCAACGAGGTAGCTGCCATCGGCGCTGCCGCAGTACCACATCGCTTCGACGTCATCATGCTCTGCTAACGTCTTCGACAAGGCATCACGCCCACCTGTAACAATGTTAACCACACCAGCGGGCACATCGGATGTCTCTAGAATTTGGTAGAAATCGGTGGCACTTAGTGGGTATTTCTCCGAGGGGATCAACACGACTGTGTTGCCCCGGCAAATGGCAGGAGCCATCAACGAGACAAACCCCAGCAGTGGATAGTCATTGGGGCAGGCAATGCCGATCACACCAATGGCTTCATTTTGCGCTATGACGATCCCTCGCAGCACTGTTTCTTGAATGCTTCCGCCGTACTTGTCAGCATAGGCGCCATAGGTGAACAAGCGTGAGATAGCAGCATCCACCTCAGCTAGGCTATCCTTTGCGGATTTGCCCGTCATCCTAGTAATGCGGTCAGCAAATTCGTCGCGCCGGGCTGAGAGATTCTCGGCAATGTAGTACAAAATCTGGGCGCGGTTGTGGGCTGTCTTCGCGGCCCAGCCGGCTTGAGCTTTATTCGCTGCTTCGACAGCATTGCGAATGTCTTTGCGGTTGCCCTCGCTGACGTCACCAATGAACTGCCCATCAGGCGTTTTGATCGGGCGGCTGTATCCACCATCTGGGCGTTTTTGCTTGCCACCATAGTATAACTTGGCTGTGCGATCTAACAGACCATTCGCCGTCTGTTTCCCGTTGATTGGTGCAGGTATCGGCGCAGGTACTGCGGCCCAGCTTGTATCTGGGTTAAATTCAGGCCGAGGGTGCTTTTGCCATGCTGGCTTAACATACTCGTAGAGGCCTTCTCTGCCCCCTTCCCGACCAAACCCACTCTCACGGTAACCGCCAAAGCCAGAAGCGGCGTCAAATAGGTTCGTGCAATTGACCCAGACAGAACCCGCTTTCACTTTCTGAGCAACGTCTAGGGCGAGGTTCACACTCTCACTCCAGATGCTGGCGGCTAACCCGTAACGCGTGTTGTTCGCCAGTTCAGCGGCTTCAGATGGGGTCCGGAAGGTCATTGAGACCAGCACCGGCCCGAAGATTTCTTCCTGAGCAATTATATCTGCCGCTTGGACACCCGTCAGCAAGGTTGGCGGATAGTAACAACCGCCCGCTGGTAGGTCATAGTCTGGGCGGTAGAGGTTGGCCCCTTCGGCAACACCTTGCTGAACCCATGCCTCAATCCGCTGATGCTGGATCGGGTCAACAATCGCCCCCATATCTATACCTTTATCGAGTGGGTCACCAACGCGCAGTTTTTTCATGCGCTCTTTGAGGCGCGCTTCGAAGCCCTCGGCGATTGTCTCTTGCACCAACAACCGTGATCCGGCACAGCATACCTCACCCTGGTTGAACCAAATTGCGTCAACCAGCCCTTCAATCGCTGCGTCTTGGTCGGCATCATCGAAGACGATAAACGGTGATTTACCACCTAATTCCAACGACAGCTTAATACCCTTGCCCGCTGTAACCCGGCGGATAATTTTGCCGACTTCCGTTGAACCCGTAAACGCGATCTTATCAATATCGTCATGGTTGGTGATTGCCGCACCGCTTTCATCGCCCCCTGTGACAATATTCACCACACCGGGCGGCAGCCCGGCTTCAGCGACAATCTCTGCGAAGAGGAGTGCCGTCAGTGGGGTAAATGGGGCGGGCTTCAGCACGACTGTATTGCCCATTGCCAAGGCTGGGGCGATCTTCCATGCCAGCATCAACAGCGGGAAGTTCCAGGGAATAACCTGCCCGATGACACCCAAAGGCTTATAGCCTGGCATTTCTTGTGACATCAACTGTGCCCAGCCCGCATGGTGATAAAAGTGCCGGGCTGCCAGTGGAATATCAAGGTCGCGTGACTCACGGATTGGCTTACCGTTGTCCATCGTTTCAAGTACCGCAAATAGGCGACTGTAACGCTGAATAGCGCGGGCAATGCTGTACAAATAGCGGGCACGTTCGTGATCACTGTTTTTTTGCCAACTATCGAATGCTGCCCGAGCCGCTGCAACAGCCTTGTCAACTTCAGCCGCACTCGCATCACCAATATCCGCTAACTTCTCTCCATTGGCTGGGTTCTTGATTTCAATCGGCTTACTCGCCTCGACCCACTCGCCGTTGATGAAAAGGCCAAATGAGCGCTCGTGGCGCTCCAGCCAGTCTAGAGCGGCTTGCGCTGACTCAGGGGCTGGACCATAATTCATCGTGTCAAATATATCTGTAATTGTCATTGTCTATTGCTCCTTCTACGCCATCGGAATGTAGCGTTCAGCGGCATAGCGCCCGGTTACATGGTGGGAGAGCTGCCGTTCAATATCACCCAGCAAACTGCTGGCTCCAAAGCGGAATAGGCTCGAATTGAGCCACTCATCGCCCAGTTCTTCTTTCATGAGGATCAACCAGTTCAAGGCTGATTTCGCCGTCCGGATACCTCCGGCGGGCTTAAAGCCGACTTTGTGCCCTGTGCGTGCATGGTAATCACGAATAGCCCGTACCATCACGAGGCTGTTTTCAAGCGTCGCATTGACCTTGGCTTTGCCCGTCGAAGTCTTGATGAAGTCTGTACCCGCCATCAGGCAGACCATACTAGCCCGGTAGACGTTGGTCAGTGTGCCAAGCTCGCCTACTTCGATGATTGTCTTAAGATGGGCCGCATCGCCGCAGGCCTCACGATATTGTTTGATCTCATCATAGAGTGCTTGCCAATCACCGGTATGAACCAACTCACGCCGAATGACAATATCGACTTCTTTTGCGCCAGCCTCAATGATCTTTTCGATCTCCGTCAATTGAAACGCAATTGGGACTTGCCCAGTTGGGAAGCCTGTCGCAACGACACAGACTGGGATACTGGTATTTTTCAAGGCCTTAGCAGCATCACGGACGCGATTGTGATAAACACAGACAGACGCGACCTGTAGTTCACGGTCGAAACCGAGTTCCTCTAACAGACTCTTGCGGATCGGCTGGCGGGCCTTGGCACAAATACGCTGCACACGACCGGGCGTATCATCCCCGCTGAGTGTGGTTAAGTCAATCATGGTGACAGCTTTCAGCAGCCATGCTGCCTGATGTTCTTTCTTGATCGAGCGACGGGTTATCAGTGTGGCAGTGCGACGTTCTACAGCGCTGCGGTTGACGTGGTAAGCGTCGAACCAGCTTGGGTCAAACGCGACCCCGGGGTTACGATGGTCTTCTGGGGGCATGGTTTCACTATCTCTAGAAGTAATTATGTTTGCTTTTGAAGCTATGGTACCTCAAAAAGGGGACTGACAGCCTAAAAGTCTTATTTTTCCGCAACATATAAGCATCACAAAGCCAGAACTGTAAATACCACTTCCAACGCTTGCCAACCAAGGATTGTCTAAAGCTCGTATATATCTGACACATGATTGACATTCCTTAATCCGTTCTTTATACTTTGCGCCATTGACGCACCATAACAACGGTGTAACAGAGACGTTCGCATCTTAGGAGGAGAATCAACCAATGCGGAAAATCAAGTACCTATTGTTGTTGGCCCTTGCCACTGTGCTGCTCGCTGCCTGTGCAGCCCCAGCCGCAGAAGAAGAGCCAGAAGAGGAACCAGCTACCGAGGAAGAAGCGGAAGCTGAAGAAGAGATGGACGAAGAAGACATGATGGAGGAAGAGGCCGAGGAAGAAGAAGCCGCTGTTCCGGTAACTGGAAACATCGTTGAAGGCCGTGGTGGTGAATGCCTGGGTGACGGTGGCGAGTATATCGTTGACCTCGAGTGCCAAGAGATCACTATTGCCATCGAAAACGCCTACCTTCCATTTAACTACGTTTCATTGGAAACGGGTGAGCCAGCCGGTTGGGATTACGATGCAATCGAAGAGATTTGCACCCGCCTGAACTGTACCCCTGTCTTCGTTGAAGCAGCTTGGGAAGGCATGATTCAGTCCGTAGCGGATGGCCAGTACGACTTGGCTGCTGACGGTATCACAATCACTGAAGAGCGTGCTGAAATCGTTGATTTCTCAATTGGTTACGTCAACATTGACCAGCGCCTAATGGTTCGGCTCGATGAAGATCGCTTCGAGACAGTTGAGGAATTCATCGCTGGTGACTACACCATCGGTACGCAAACTGGTACCACCAACTTTGAAACCGCTACTGAACTGGTCGAAGAAGATCGCATCCAAGCCTTTGAGCAGTTCCCATTCGCCGTTCAGGCCCTGATCGCTGGCGATGTTGACGCAGTCATCATCGATGAAACCGCTGGTCAAGGGTATGTTGGTGAAAATGCAGACCAGATCAAACTCGTTGGAGAATCACTCGAGAGTGGTCAGTTGGGCTTCATCTACCCGCCCGGCAGCGAACTGGTTGAGCCATTCAACGCTGCCATCGTCTCTATGATTGACGACGGTACGCTGAACGAGATCAACGCCGAATACTTCGGCCCTGGATTCAACATAACCTACGACGACATCGGTGATGGTGCCTACGCAGAGTAACCCTCTCTAGCACGTTGTAACATACATGTGCAGGGTGATTGCCCTGCACATGTTTTTCATCTGTAGACCTCACTCAGGAGCAGCACCCCATGGCAGAAAATACAACCACGCCTGCAGCGGCTACCGCCGATCCGATCCGCGGTCAACGTCAAAGTATGGTCAATTTATCCAGCGTGCCTTGGTGGCTGTTGATCCTCTTTCTGCTGATTATCTGGGTGCTGTACTTCATCTTCACTGACTCTAACTTCAGCGAAGCCTTTAACTTCATTATTGCTGGCATTCAACTGACGATTACCACAACAATTATCGCGTATGCGGCTGCCATGGTAATCGGTTGTATTGCTGGGTTAGGGCGTGTCTCACGAAACGTTGTGATCAATAACATTGCCACATTTTATGTTGAAGTCATCCGTGGAATTCCGATTCTCGTGTTGATCTTCTACATCGCTTTTGTGGGTATTCCTACTATTGTCGAATTCTTACAGAATACGGTGGGCGGGCTATTTGCTGACCTACCAACCAACGTTGTGCCAATGCAAGTACGTGCTATCATCGCCCTAGCTGTGACCTATGGCGCATATCTCGCAGAAATTTTTCGTGCAGGTATTCAATCGATTGGGCGTGGTCAAATGGAGGCCGCACGTTCTCTCGGTATGAGTTACACGCAGGCAATGCGCTACATCATTCTACCGCAAGCGGTTCGCAACGTCTTGCCGGCACTTGGCAATGACTTCGTAGCGATGCTCAAAGACTCGTCGCTGGTTTCCGTACTTGCCGTGCGTGATCTGACTCAGCTTGCTCGTATCTATGCCGGCAGCAGTTTTCGCTTTCGTGAAGCCTACACTGTTCTGGCAGTGCTTTATCTCTCGATGACCGTTGTGTTGTCGTTGGGGGTACGCTTCATCGAAGACCGGCTTCGCACGGACGAATAGCAGCTTTTGGAAGCACCGTGGGCTCAATTCGTATGGGAACCTTGGCTAGAAATTTACTCTATGCCTAACGTACTCAATATCATAGTATTCCTCATCGGCCTTATAATCGTTATCGGCACTTTAACCTCTCTGACGCAAACCTATGTAATGGCACGCAGCGCTCGTGACCCAATTGCAGCGGCTGTCTTCATTGCAGTGCGTTGGATGTTCAGCATTCCCGCCAATCAGGCTTCATCTTACCAACAACGTGACCGCATCATGGCATTCTACGCCCCTGCTTTACTGCTTACACTGCCCTTTGTCTGGCTCACGTTGATCACAATTGGTTACACCATGATGTATTGGGGGACAGGTATTCGCCCATGGGGGCAGGCGCTTGCCATTAGTGGTTCATCTCTGTTGACCCTCGGCTTCGTGACGGTGGACGATATTCTTAGAATGCTGCTGGAATTCACCGAGGCAACCATTGGCCTCTTGTTGATTGCTTTACTAATCGCCTATCTGCCAACGATGTACTCAGCCTTTGCCCGCCGTGAGCGTGATGTAACCCTGCTTGAAGCGTATGCCGGCACACCTCCGACAGCCTTCAAAATGATTGAGCGCATCAACCGAATTCATGGGTTGGATTACATAGAGCAGATTTGGGAGAGTTGGCAAGTCTGGTTTGCCGACCTCGAAGGGAGTCACACGTCGTTTAGTGCGCTGGTCTTCTTTCGCTCATCAAGACCCGAACGCTCGTGGATTACAGCGGCGGGGGCCATTTTAGACGCGGCCTCTATTCGGGCATCCACCTTAGATTTGCCAGACAGTCCCAGTGCTCAATTATGTGTCCGTTCGGGCTATTTAGCGCTGCAATACATCGCAGATTTCTATGGTATTGACTACAACCCAACCCCAAAACCAACCGACCCAATTAGTATCAACCGCTTTGAATTCGATGCCGTGTACAATGATTTGGTCGCGGCGGGTGTATCTGTCAAACCTGACCGCGACCAGTGCTGGAGAGACTTTCAAGGGTGGCGCGTCAATTATGATGTCGTACTGCTGGAACTCGCCCGGCTGACGTTGGCTCCCTATGCTCCATGCTCCTCAGACCGCTCGGTTGTCACTGCTGCACGGCAGAAGCCCAGTCTCTTGCGTCAATCGATTAATTACCTGCTCGGTGAAGATTAGCTGCACTTGATTGTCGGACGCAACCGCTAACTGCGAACCTGCCCATCACCGACTACAACCCACTTATAGGTCGTCAACCCATCTAATGCGACTGGGCCACGCGCATGCAATTTCTGGGTGCTCACAGCGACTTCTGCCCCTAAGCCAAACTGCCCACCATCATTGAAGCGGGTGCTGGCATTTACAAACACCGCTGCTGAGTCCACACCGTTAATAAACATCTGAGCATGATCATCGTTTTGGGTCAGGATGCCATCAGAGTGGTGCGTGCTATGCATCTCGATATGGTCGATGGCCTCATGTAGATCGTCCACTACTTTTATTCCTAATGTTAACCCTAACCATTCGGTTTCCCAATCATCTGGGCCAGCGGCTTCGACATCACCTCGATTACCAATAATGTTAAGTGATTGCTCATCTGCTTTGAAGGCAACCTTATCCTTGGCGAGCTGGTCAACCATCTTTGGAATAAACACTTCTGCAATGTCTCGATGAACCAAGGCTGTATCAAGCGCATTACACACGGAGGGGCGCTGAACTTTGGCATTCTGAATAACCTTGAGCGCCATGTCAAAGTCGGCTGTTTCATCGACAAACAAGTGGCAGACGCCAATCCCGCCTGTGATCACGGGGATGGTCGAGTTTTCCAGTGCAAAGCGATGCAGCCCAGCACCGCCTCGCGGGATAATCATATCGACATACTTATCGAGTTTTAGCAAGTCGAACACATGCCGCCGGTCAGGGTCACTGATATATAGGAAAGAGTCTTCAGGTAGGTCTGCGGCGCGCATTCCCTGCTGCACAACATCGATCAAAACCAGATTTGAGCGTAGTGTTTCACTACCGCCACGTAAGATCGCTGCATTCCCAGTCTTCAGAGCCAATGCGGCGATATCAATCGTGACGTTCGGGCGCGCTTCGTAGATTACACCGATGACACCCAAGGGGGTGCGCTTGCGGCTCAAGTGTAAGCCGTTGGCTAACGTCCGTTCATCGAGGATTTCACCAACGGGATCGTGTAATTCAGCAACTTTGCGCGCATCAGCGGCAATCCCAGCGATCCGTTCTGGGGTCAGCCGCAGCCGGTCCAGGAAGTAGGCTTCCATCCCTGCTGCTTCCCCTGCGGAGACGTCTTCTTCGTTGGCGTCAAGCACCTGGGCTTGATTATCCAGCAAGGCATCGGCGATTGTGTGCAAAGCACGGTTTTTCTCTTTAGTTGACTTGATGCCTAACACGCGAGAAGCTGCTTTTGCCCGCTTCCCGAATTCCTCAAGGTTGATTACAGTTCGTTCCATTATTCGTTTCTTTCACAAGTTGCTAGCGACGGCGCTTCTGGCGCAGCCGGAGACTATCAACAACATCACTAGGGATAGCTTCACTTCCCATACGAGCATACGGTTCACCATAGCCATGCTCTTCAGAACCCCCTGTAATGACTAACCCCAACCGGTTTGCAATATCGGTGAAGTGCTTACGCACTTTCGTATTGTGACGGGGATGGAATACCTCAATGCCGTCAAGCCCTTTATCAACCAACATGCGAAACTGCTTCTCTTCGAAGGTGCCATTGCAATCATAGATGATAGGATGGGCCAATACCGTAACGCCACCCGCATTATGGATAATTTCTATAGCTCGCTGGATCGTAAACCCACTCTGGCGGACAAAGCGCCAATGGTGCAAAAATAAATCCAAAGCTCCGTCAAGGTTTTCAGCATAACCTTTCTTGAGAATCGTTTGCACCAGCGCCGTCGAACCAGCATAGTGTTCGTTGAATTCAAACACCTCGGTAATGTCTATTGGATAACCATCCGCGGTAAGCCGGGCACAGCAGTCGGTGATGCGACCATGTGTATCACCAAGGAGTGCTTGCTCAGCGCGCTTAAGCCGCGTATCGTCTAGGTCGATGTAATACCCAAGAATACGATAATCCCCACCAGAACTGGGCGAGGGGCAGCGATCCCAGCGGCAGGTAATCTTAATCGCAGGGATCAATTCGATGTCTGCCTCGAGTGCAAGTGGGGCTGCCTCACGGGCGCCATTTGCATTTTCATAATCTGTGATGGCGATTGTTTTGAGGCCACGTTTTCCTGCAATATCAACTATCTCCTGTGGGGACCCCAGCCCATCAGAATAGTGAGAGTGTAGATGAAGATCAATGGAACTGGTTGTCATGCGGGCAGTCTTTCCAGTCTGTACTGTGGTAAGAAAGGTATCTATTCGATCAGCTTATAAGATAATGAGATGATCACGATGTATTGCTTCATCGCCATAAGTGTAGCCCAAAGTAGATACGATATGGTGAGATTGTACACCACGAATCAAAAATAGGTCGTTAGCGCCATAGTTTACAAGCCCTCGAGCGATCTCTTCATTTGCCTGATTCACCACACGAACAACCACGCCCCGAGAAAATGCCCCTTCAACCTGGGTGACTCCAACCGGGAGCAGGCTGGCATCGCCTTTCTTCAAAGCTTGGGCAGCCCCCTTGTCAACGGTCAAGGTGCCACCAGCTTCTTCTGAGAGTATCCAGCGCTTACGGCTTTCAATATGGCTAACAGTTTGTGGAAACCATGTTCCAACAGCATGACCATTTTCACGGACTAGGTCAGCCAGCACACCGGGCCTTGAACCACTGGCAATTACAACTGTTGTCCCACTACGTGTTGCCAATTGTGCCGCTTCTAATTTCGTAACCATACCGCCAGTGCCAAGGGGAGTGCCTGTTCCTCCAGCTGTATTCAGTAGATCATCGTCAATTTTATCAACAACTGTAATTAGCTTAGCATTTGGGTCTGTGCGTGGATCTGTTGAGAATAAACCCGGTTGATCTGTCAATATTGCTAGTAAGTCTGCGTCAATCAGGTTAGCAACCAATGCAGAGAGGTTGTCATTATCTCCCAACTTGAGCTCGTCAATAGCAACTGTATCATTCTCATTGACAATTGGCACAATCCGGTGCATTAAGAGGCTTTCAAGGGTATCGCGCGCATTGAGATAACTGGTGCGGTTACTAAGATCATGTTTTGTCAACAACACTTGCGCTACGTGTTGGTCAAAGATGGAAAATAGATCGGCATACAAATGCATAAGCCGTGGTTGCCCAATTGCCGACAGCATCTGCTTGACCGGAATGGCCTTGCTCAACGCTTGTTGACTGAGCACTTCACGGCCTGCCGCAGCCGCCCCAGAGGAGACAACGACAAGTTCAAGGCCTGAAGTCTGTAAGGCAACAATCTGCTCGACAAGCTGCAAAATACGACGCTGTGATAATTGGTTTGTCCCATCAGTGAGGACACTCGTACCTAATTTCACCACAACGCGGCGAATGTCAGCTTGTTGGCTCATAAGGAGTCTTTAGTGTGAAGGAATAGATATGTTCACATGAGATTCTACTCCACGATGAGCCTAGCGCAAAAGCCTACATAAAATCATAATGAGCAGTTTGCTTGACCACGATACGCACAGTACAGTAGAAAAGTATATCAAAACCAATTAACTTAAAGGGTCTGCTCACATCGATGAAACGACAGCCTTGGTTTCTCCTCTCTGCCTCATTGATGTGGCTCCTATTCAGTTGTATAAACCCATCTTCTAATGATCAACCCCTACCGCGTCCTACAATCATTATTGTTACAGCCACAGGTCCCTACTTTGAAGGCTTTGAAACCGGGGGAGGTTGGCTCGTTGGTGAGGGAACACGTAGTAGCGGTTCCGTTGTAGATGGTCGTTATCTATTGACAATCAATGAACCATTGTTATTCGCGTGGACACATCAACAGCGCATTTTTGGTGATGGCACTTATGCCTTCGATACCACTTTAATCAGCGGGCCAGAAGCCAGCGCCTATGGCATTTTGTTTGGTGCAGACGAAAACCTGACTCAATTTCATTATGCTCTAATCACTGGTGACGGGCGCTACGATATTGGCTATTGTGAACTAAGCTGCGAGACACAACAATCCTTGATAGACGGCTTCACTCTTAATGAATCGCTTTTTGTCGGCATTAATGAGACCAATCGAGTGCTGCTATCATTGAATCAAGGTGAGGTGGTTTTGACGATCAATGGTATAGCGGTGAGCCGCTTGCAAGATATACCCTATCAACAAGGCGTTATGGGCTTTATTGGTGAGTCATCGCGCTTTGATGGTTTTCAAGTAGCGTTTGATAATTTAAGTATCGAATAGCGTTGCCGCTTTTGGCATCTGTTACCTGATGCGTTAGGATGTCGCCTTGTGACTACCCTAACCTTACCTAGCCACCAACGTACCCTGCACTGGGGGCTGTTCATCGTGCTGGTTATTATTGCATTTGCGCTGCGCTTCACGGCTTTGACACAAGCGCCACCCGGCCTCACCCATGACGAAGCCGACCATGCCCTAGATGCACTCGGTGTCCTCAACGGCGTCCGCCCAATTTATTTCACTGTCGGTTACGGGCGCGAACCATTTTATGATTATGTGACTTCCCTAGTGATGCTAATCGCCGGACGCAGTTATCTTGCCAGTCGCCTCACAGCCGCCATCTTCGGAATGGGCCTCATATTGCTGGTTTATCTGTTTGTTCGCAAAGTAAGCGGTAACCCTTGGTTAGCATTAGCGACGATGGCTGGCTTATGTGTTGGTTTCTGGGCGGTCATGCATAGTCGGGCGGCACTGCGGTCAATTACATTGCCAACCCTGTATACCGCCTCAGCATTGGCCTTCTGGCAAGCTTTCGATGTCAACAATAAAACCGTATTGGAAGTCAAATTTAGGCCAACCAGTTGGGCCTGGTTCATCCTTTCGGGGTTACTGCTTGGCTCATCGATTTACACATACCTTGCCGCCCGCGTGATGTGGGCTGTCTTTCCAGCATTCGTCATCTATCTATTGATTATTTATCGGAAGCCTGCCATGAAATTATTAGGAGGTCTACTGGTTACTCTAATAACCGCGTTAGTGACTGCATCTCCGCTGCTACTGTACTTGCGCAACAATCCCAGCGCTGAAGTACGCATCAGTCAACTGGCCTCTCCCATTGACAGCCTACTCGCTGGTAACCCTGGCCCGCTACTAGAAAATACGATTGCTGGTCTTAAAATTGCGTTCCTTGCTGGCGATAACTTATGGCTCTACAACATCCCCGGCAGGCCACTGCTAACACCCGCGCTTGGCATCCTGTTTGGCATCGGGTTCGTTATTGCTATGTTTGGCATCGTGCGCCCCAATAGAGCAGTTAAGCAAGGTAAGCAAACACAAACACAAGCCTTTCGTTTCACCAGTTTACATGCCTGGATGTTGTTGACTGTCGCTGCTGGGTTAGTGCCTGCTTTGGTTGTGGGCATTGGCGGCAGCAGCACACGAGTGATCGGCATGATGCCTGCCTTGTACTATTTTCCTGCTCTTGCCGCCTGGAAAATGGCGCAATGGGCAGAAAGCGAAATCGGCGAACACGGTGACAGTGCCATCTGGGGTAGTTACACGATCGTGATTTGTATCGTTCTTGGGATTACAATTCATCAGTATTTCACTGTATGGGCCAACGCACGCGATGTCCGTGTTGCCTACCATACGACACTAATCGAGACTTTAGCAGAGCTCGAGCAGCGTGATGATTTAGGAACAGATATTGCTCTCAGTTCAATTACCCCCGGACGCTTCCATGATGCCGCAGTTGCCACAGTTTGGCTTCAGCGTGACGACCTCGATCTACGTTGGTTTGATGGGCGATCATCACTCATAGTTCCGGCATCTGAGCAGGGAACGTGGATTTTCCCTGAAATTGCAGACCTCAACCAACAGTTGACTTGGTGGATGGTTCAGGATGAAGGCTATGTCCTGGATGGCCTTGAGCTTCGTCCTGATGATTTCAACCGAACTGTACGTTTCGTGACTTGGCACAGCGTACTGAATATCCATGAATCTCAGATGGACCACCGACAGCAAACGACATTTAGCGACACCATAACGCTAATCAATAGTAATGTGCTGCCTCTTGGCACAACTCACCCTGGCGACACCGTTTCTGTCATCACTTGGTGGCGCATTGACGCCGTGCCTGATGCTGATTTAGTTGTCTTTACTCACGCGCTAGATGCAAATGGTCAGTTAGTAGCGCAACAAGACCTACTTGGGGTGCCAACAACCAGTTGGTATGAAGGCGACATCTTCTTGCAACTTCATGAACTTCCACTACCCACCGACTTGCCGCCCGGCACACTGAACCTCGTTGTTGGGGCTTATACCGTACCAGAACTGCAGAGGCTCAATGCAGTTGTCGATGAGCGTGAGGTTGGTCAACAAGCGTCGGTCGGCGTTATTCAAGTCTCTGCCCAATGACATTATTCACAAACCGGCGTTATGAAATGATCGCGGTAGCCGCCGTCGTTCTGCTTGCCCTACTGCTGCGTAGCGTCGGTCACTTCAGCGCACCCAATGGCTGGCGCGATGACGAGTTATCGAATGCGTTGGTTATCTCGCAGCATGTTCTCCAAGGTGATGTTCGTTTCTACTACGATGATGCTTCTGGGCACGAGGGTTTGTATCATTGGTTGCAAGCGCTGACAATGGCCCTGTTTGGCCCAAGCGTCTGGGGTATTCGTGGTGTGTCTATTCTAGCTGGTACTGCATCTGTTCTACTGACGTATTTACTGGCCCGTCAACTGTTTGATGTGCGCGTCGCACTGCTGGCTGCCTTGTTACTTGCCATTTCATTTTGGTCATTGATGTATTCACGCTCAGGGCAGCGCCATATCCTGGTCACTGTCACGACATTAACGTCCTTTTATTGTTTTTGGCGTGCGGTAGATTTGAGATCATTGTTATGGTTCTCATTGGCAGGGGTTGCTCTCGGGATTGGATATTACACTTATTTTGCATCGCGTGGCGTCCCATTGATCTTCATCACATGGGGACTTTATCTGCTTATTTTTCAGCGCAAGCAGTTCAAAACATTGTGGCAAGGGCTGCTGCTAACCCTAGGGGTATCTGCTGTATTCGCCATCCCGCTAATCGTTACCCTGCAACAACAACCCGAAGCTGAAGCCCGCGTCGAAGAACTTGCATTACCCGTCTACGATGCACTTAATGGCGATTTTTCAACATTAGCACAATATACCCTCACCACTGCCTCGATGTTTACGCATGATGGAGATAGCGAAGTGCTATACAATGTGGCTCATCGTCCAGTATTTGCTGCTCTCGGCGGGGGTATTTTCTGGGCAGGCGTCGGCTATGCTCTGTATTGCGCATTCGCGCAGCATCGCGATGCTAAAGCGGCTTTTTTGCTGTTGTGGTTGGGGGCTGGGTTGGCACCCGGCGCTTTGAGTGTCCCGGCTGCTAGTCTTGGACACACCATTTTAGCCCAGCCTGTTGCCATGATCATCCCGGCCTTCGCGCTGATTACCTTGTTGGATCACCTACCACGGCAGCAACGGCTGGTGACGGCTGTAATCGTGGTCTTCATCGGATGGGAAGTTGAGCGCAGCATCTATGATTATTGGTGGCGCTGGCCCGCTGATGATTTTAACCGCGTGCTGCACCATTCTGACCTGCACGAGGCCAGCCGCTGGCTCAACGCGCAGGAAAAACGCGATGTAGCAATTGGCAGTTTTCTTACGGAACGCTGGGATCAACAAGCACTCTCTATTGACCTTAACGTTGATGACTGGCGCATTCGAGCATATGATCCGCGACTGGTTTGCTTTCATGATATCTTGATTGTTGTGCCATCATATCTAGCCGAGGAAATGGCAGCGTGTTCAAATATAGACTCGCTTGCCCCTGATGCTCCCTATCTGCTTGCTGAGGAGGGTACAGTCTTGACAATAAGTGACTCGCTAATTCGGTTTAATAACAACATTCATCTCACCGAAGCAGCCCTCAGACAAACTAGTTCGCAGCTTGAGATACAAACACGGTGGCACGTCGCAGCCCCCCTAGACTTGCCGCCACGACCTTTGTACAGCAAGCCACCACCACCAGGCACAGATGACAGCCCTCGGTTAATGTTGTTTATCCAACTATTAGATGCAGATGAGCAGCGTATTGCCGGGGTCGATGCTTTAGGTGTTGATGTCCACACTCTTATTGAAGGAGATCGCTTCACACAAATGAACACAATAGACCTTACTGGGTTGGCTGCCGCAGATTATCAAGTCGTGCTAGGCCTCTACGATCCAGCTACGAGCACTCGCGTATTGGGTGTTTCTGACGAGCAAACTGCGGATAATTTTCGCTTAGACACAATCGCAGTCGGTCAATTACAATAACCTAATGAATAGAAAACGGATTGCCAACACTATAATTGCTATTGGTATGTTGCTGCTCGGTGTTTATATCATTTTATTGAGTATTGGCCTGTCAATTATCCGCTTGCGCTATGTCTGGCCGCTGATCCCAGCTTGGGTTGGTGCGGCTTCTCTGTTACAGTTCGCCGCTGATCAGGACAAACGCGGCGGGCTAGTATTCTTTGGCACACTGCTGTTTTGCTTTGCAGTGCTAGCGTTTCCTTTCACTTTACGACTGTTGACTTTTTCTCGCGTAACTATTGGTCAGTTCTGGCCCCTCATCCCATTAATCATTGGCGTTGCGTTTTTGGTACTTTACATTAGCGCAGGCTTAACAGACCCAACGCTGTTAGTTGTTGCATCAATAATGGGTGGTGTCGCTCTATTAGCTCTGCCGATCACGCTGGGTACTGTCCGCACAGAAGCATTCCGCCAGACAGTCCGTTACTGGCCTCTGCTGGTCTTATTCTTAGTGTTGGGGCTGTTGTTTGGCTCACGACTTGTCGTATCAGCGGATAGTTAACTCATGCTCATTGGGATTGATGCAAGCCGGGTGACTGTTTCGCAGCGCACAGGCACTGAAGGCTACAGTTACCATATAATCAGCAATATGTTACAAGTGGGGGCTGAACATGAATTTCGCCTGTATTTTCGCGACCAACCCGCCGACACTCTATTTGAGCAATCTAACAATGTTGAGTATCAAGTCATCCAACAGGGACGCATCTGGACGCATCTGGGGCTTGGACCCCATGTTCGTAAGGCACCAGTGGATGTACTCTTCGTTCCCGCGCATGTTGTCCCTTGGCCAAGTACCGGTGTGACGCCAGCGGTCGTCACCATCCACGATCTTGGCTACCTACATTACCCTGACAAACATCCCTTACTTGCGCGCGCGTACTTAAATTGGTCAACGCGCTATAGTGCGCAAGCAACCCGGCGTGTTATTGCCGTCTCTCAGGCCACTGCTCACGATTTACAGACGTTTACTAATACCCACCTAGAGAAGATCAAGGTCGTGCATTCTGGTGTGGCCCCCAGTATGCACGCAGATATCAGCGAGCAAACAATCAAGCAATTACGTGAAACTCTTGGCATTCATGGGCCATATATTTTGCATGTCGGAAGCGTCCAACCGCGCAAAAATCTACTAAGGTTAGTTGAAGCATTTGACGCTGTGAAAGATGTCGTCGATGGGCTTCAGTTAGTACTGGCAGGACGTGAGAGCTGGGGTGTCCGTCGCCTAAGAGAACACATCGACCAACTAGGATTGCGCGATCAGGTGTTGGTAACCGGTTACATACCTGATGCCGATCTGGTGACATTGTACAATGGGGCAATGGTTTATGCCTTTCCGTCGTTGTACGAGGGCTTCGGCTTTCCGGCGTTAGAGGCTATGGCTTGTGGCGTTCCTGTTGCTTGTTCCAATGTGTCTTCTTTGCCTGAAATTGTTGGTAATGCGGCGCTTACTTTCCCCCCGACCGATGTTAATGCAATAGCCTCCGCTCTTGAACGTATCCTCACAGACAACAGCTTGCACAGCGACTTAGTTCAACGTGGGTTTAAGCGAGCGAAGCAGTTTAGTTGGCAGCGAGCGGCTAAACAGACGTTGGCGGTACTGGCCGAGGCTGCTATTTTCTAGTCCACAGGTATTGTCTGTTCTGGTATAATCTCGACACAGACCAATACTAATGACAATCCTTCAACCGCAAAAGGACATACAATGGCAGCTCCTTTCCTTCACATTCCCTATTGGCGCTCAGGTGGTTTCGAGGGCATCCAATATCGGACGCAACTATACTTCACACCATTGAGCCGTGAAACAGTGACTCTTGGTATTTATCTCTTCGAAAACGGTGGTGAGCCATGGGCTGGCCGCACATTCGACTATGAAATTGACCAACATATTGATAAAGTAACAACCAACCGCGACGGCATGATCTCGATCACACTAGGTGGGGGTCAGATTGTGCGTGTTCAAATCAACGTCTTGGATCACGAGTATGGAACGGGTGAGGTTCATCTGTTAGAAGGTACCGAAGAAACACCTATCCTAGCGCGTGGTGAAGTCGAAGTGTTCGCCCAAGAAGAGGCAGGCGGCTTCGAACTGAGCATTTCTGAAGTAACCATCACCGGTGGACGTCCGATCGTTATCGACCCAGTTAGTTAAGAACTCGCCACATTCAGGGCCGAGGGCGTAATCAGGAGCCGCCCTCGGCCTCTTGTTGCATTTCTGCGCTTCAGCATACAATAACCATGTAGGCACTAGTCGAAGGTGTAGACCATTATGGAAACGCTTCAGCTCGGCTCCGGCGACCTGCGCGATCCAAATTCAAATGCGCTTAGCGATGAGCTCGTTGAAGTTCAAAAACTGGCCCTTGACCTCAGAGATGTTCTCAGTAGCCTCAAGGATTATTACAAAGAACACGGTGTCAAGTTGCCACCGGGAACGACAACAACGCTGCGCGATATCGCTCAACGCCTCGTTGATACGGCGGAAAATGCAAAAACACTTGAACTAGAACGCGACCAATCTCGTGCGCTAGTTGATGTCGCTGCTCTAATTAATTCTTCCCTTGACCTGACTCAGGTTTTGAATGAGGTGATGGATACCATCATCAAACTGACAGGTGCTGAGCGGGGCTACCTCATGCTAAGTAACGAGGACACCGGCGAAATGGAACTACGCATCGCTCGAAATATGGAGCGTCAAACCCTCGACAGCAGCGACTTTGAAGTTAGTCGTAATGTCGTTGAGCGTGTGGCTACTTCTGGCCAAGGCATCGTCACAACAAATGCTCAGGAAGATACCCGCTTCAAAGACTCCAAGAGTGTTGTCAGCTATGCACTCCGCTCGATCCTATGCGTTCCACTCAAAGTCAAGGGAAATGTCACCGGCGTAATATATGCAGATAACAAAATTCATGCCGGTCTGTTCAATGATGACCTGCTATCACTAATGCGGGCCTTCGCCAACCAAGCAGCAATTGCCATTGAAAACGCCCGCCTCTTTGCCCGAGTGACCGCCTCACTGGACGCTATTACGGAGCTAAAGAGCCTGCAAGATGATATCTTTGCATCGATTGCTTCTGGCGTCATTACTACCAACAAAGATTGGTACGTCACGCTTATCAATCGACGGGCGCAACAAATATTACAGGTCGAAGAGGAATTGAGCGACGCTAAGAGCCTCCAAGATGTGCTGCCAATTCAGGATCCGCGCTTCCAGACGATCATTGAAACAATTTCTGCCTCAGGTGAACACCTGATGAATGTTGAGTTTGATACATACTTTGGTGATGAAGAATTGAATCTTAGTATGAACTTCAGTCCATTGAAAGATGCCTATAATCACACGCAGGGTGTCGCTATTGTGCTGGACGATCTGACGGAAGAAAAACGACGCGAGGCCCAAATCGCAGGTGTGCGGCGCTATTTGCCGATGGAAGTAGTAGATGGCATCGAAAGTGCTGACCGCCTCAAGTTGGGCGGTACGCGTCAAGAGATTTCGATCTTCTTTGCTGATATCCGTGGCTTCTCCTCATTTAGTGAAGGTATTGAACCGGAAAGATTGGTTGAATTAGTCAACGACTACATGACTATTGCATCGAATGCTATTCACATTCATCAAGGGGTTATCGATAAGTTTATGGGGGATGCCGTCATGGCACTCTACAATACGCCGCTGCGCCCGCAGGCTGACCATGCCCTGCGTGCCGCCCGGACTGCTCTGGCTGTCAAGCAGGAAGTAACACAGTATCATCAACAGATTCACCCAGATAACCGGCTCATGTTTGGCATTGGTATTCATACTGGGGAAGCTGTTGTTGGCAATGTCGGCAGCCCTGAGCGCCTAGACTATACTGCCATGGGGGACTCAGTTAACCTAGCAAAACGGTTGCAAGAGGTGGCAGCCCCACAGCAAATTCTCATCTCAGACAGTACCTACCAGATGATCGCTGATTATGTAGAGGTCGTTGAGCTTAAGCCGATGCAAGTGAAGGGCCGTTCGCAATACACGGATGTTTATGAACTCATCTCAGTACAGTGATCAGGCGCTACTGCGTCCGCGTGTCTATTATGGTGAAGTAGTCTAGTGGACTCTGGGGCCAGTCGTCCTCGCGGATCTCAAAATGCAAGTGAATACCACTGGCATTCCCCGTCATGCCCATCTCACCGAGCAACTGCCCTTTGGATATCTGGTCACCACAGCCCACAAAGCGCGAGGAAAGGTGTGCATAGTAGCTGGTAAAGGCATTACCATGATCGATGATCACCAACTCCCCATAGCCCCCTTCTCGATGCCAACCCGCAAATACAACAACCCCCGTCTCAGAGGCATATATCGGTGCTGCATAATCAGCGGCAAAATCATAACCAGGGTGAGCTGTCGGGTGGAAGCCATTTGTTACACGGTAAGCGCCACCACCCATTGGGTTTTGCCAGTCACCGGAACCTCCGGAGCCAGTGTATGTCTCTTGGCAAGAGCCGAGGAATACTGAGCCTTCTGGATTAGCACTGCCGCTGGTAGTGCCCGTCTGGATGGGAGCCTGCCAAGAAATATATTCACGTACGCCAGCTGGGACGACAATTCGCAGGCCAGCCTTTGGGATCGTTTCACTGCTTTGGTCATCCAATTGGTTGTAGCGTGAATAGAGGATGTCCCCAGCGGTGACGCCGTACCCTGCGGCAATCTCAGCAATTGACTCCTCACCGTTAGAAACATGATACACCCCATCAACTGGTAGGATATAGAGTTCTAGCCCAACCACTAATAGGTTGACGTTGTCTTGAAGTTGTTCTGTGTTAGACCAAAAAATTGTGTTGGGGTCTAGGCCAAAGCGCTGCGCAATGCTAAATAACGAATCGCCTTCCTGAACGGTATATTTTAGGACGTGCTGCCGTGCAAGGATAGGAAAACCATCTGGCCCTATTTGGTTACTATCTGCCGCAATCGAGATGGTGTCTGCTTGGCTATCCATCTCTTCGGCAATGTTGCCAATCACATTACTGTTTTCGCCTCGAGATTGGGTGTCAAGCTCAGCAAGTAGACCTTGAACACGGTTTTCCCCGGTCAAGAAATCAATGATTTGACGACCTCGAAAAGCAGCAAGCCCAATCAAAGCGCCAAGGATAATTACCAATACAATAGGGCGACGTCTACTACGCCGACGACGGTAGCTCATGTGAGGGTTTATCTACTAGTAGACAACTTCAGCGACGTATCCTAGCGTTGAAGCAAGTCTGCCGCAACTGAATGTGGCCTGCGTTATACTAACAGACTATCTATCGTCGCTGAGGCAACAACTGACAGGAAAATAGCTAGCAAGAAGATATTTGTGATCACAAAGAAACGGATTGCTCGCTTACGCTCAGGACGTTTGATAAGCTGAATGCTCTGCACGAGCAAGAAGCCAGTGGCAACCACAGCAACAATGGTATAGAGCCAATTTAATGATGGGCTAAATGCCAGCACGACCGCTGATATTCCCGTTCCCAATGCATGAATGAACACCCACCATGCCGTAGCTTGCTCTGAAATGATTGCTGGGAGCATAGGGATTGACCCCGCTTGATAATCATCGCGGTAAAATAGAGCAAGCGCCCAGAAATGGGCTGGCGTCCAAAGGAACACGATCAACGAAAGTACGATCACGGCAGGGTCAGAGGCTGCACCAACCGCAGCGCCACCTGTCATTACAGCACAACTACCAGCAGCACCACCGATCACAATATTGACGATGCTGCGAGGCTTTAACCAAATTGTGTAGACGCCGACATATATAACAGCACCTGCGAATAGATAGAGTGACATCGCTGGGTAAAAGGGCAGTGTCCCTAATACAGCAACAGCAATCATCAAGCAGGCGATGGCCAACACGAGGTGTGGATTATATTCACCGTTGACCAATGGTCTATGACCAGTGCGACGCATTTTCGCATCGTTCTGGCGTTCAATATATTGATTGATAGCAGATGCACCACTAGCCGCAAGCGCCCCAGTTACCAGTAAAAGGACAAGTTGGTTAACTGACGGAATGCCCTGTGTTCCGAGAAAAGCACCACCAATGGATGCTACGAGCAGTAGAGAAACGACACGGGCCTTGAAAAGGACAGCAAGTGTCCGAATTGTATTTAGGATTGAAGCCTGGTTCGGTACCCGGCGCATGGACGCGTCTGGCGCAGATTTATCGTGCGCGGGGGTATTAATAGTCATAGAGTTGGGTTACCTAGTTCAAATCTCCGACACCTGCCGGATGTATTTTACATTTTTGTAAAATGATTGATCGTAGAGTTCATGCTTATTTTGTGATATTTTTCTCAAGTTGGCAACAATCCGAAAAACTGCCATCTCATCGTGAAGAGTTGAATGATTGGTTGGTTTTCCGATATAGTATTGTGCGAAACAATAAACTTTGTTCACAAGCTAGCGCACATCCCACATTTCCCTGGGTGCTTGTGGAGTAGGCACAGGTTGTGTGTCAGAAGGTGGCATGCATTATACTTCTGGCGTGTAAGCTGGTTTTACTCAGAAGAAAGCAAATAGGGGGCTTCACTCGTGGCAGTTGCCGTCAGCGTTATCATTCCATTTGCATTAGCCGTTGTAGCAAAACCCTTCACAACGCGTCTGCGGAATGTATCATCTCCCCATCTACAAACTGGTATTGTGGCGCTCGTCGTCGCAGGTTTATTTGCGTTGTTTGCATCCTACCTGCCAATGGTCGAGGCAGAAGCAATTACATTTGTAATCGACTGGGTTCCAAACCTAGGTCTGTCGCTGTCGCTTTATTTAGACAGGCTAGCCTTGCTCTATGCATTACTGATCACAGGCATTGGCATCGCTATCGTTCTGTTTGCAGGCTACTACTTCGATGAGGTCGAGGAGCTTGGACGTTTCTATTCATTGATGCTGGCCTTTATGGGCAGTATGTTGGGCCTTGTTTTGTCCGGTAATGTCCTAACTCTCTTTATTTGCTGGGAGTTGACCAGCGTTATCTCGTTCAGTCTGATTAGCTTCAAAGGCAAGTATGCAGATGCTCGCAAAAGTGGCTTACGGGCACTGATGGTTACTGCAGGTGGTGGGCTTGCGTTATTGGCGGGCCTTCTCGTTTTAGGTGGGGCTGCGGGTACCTATGAATTTACCGAGATATTAGCTAATGGTGACGTACTCCGGGAACACCCTTGGTACGCTGCTTTTACTATCCTGATACTCATTGGCTGTTTTAGCAAGAGTGCTCAATTTCCGCTCCACTTCTGGCTGCCCGGCGCTATGACAGCGCCAACACCTGCCAGCGCATACTTACACTCTGCTACGATGGTCAAAGCTGGTATTTATCTGCTGCTGCGCTTTAGCCCAGCCTTAGGCGATACACCCCTATGGATTGCAGCAGTCAGTGGTATCGGCTTTATTACATTCCTGCTTGGCTCTGTGATGGCGCTTACCAAAAACGACCTTAAGGCGATTCTGGCATATGCTACGGTCAGTAAATTGGGTGCTATTGTTGCTTTGATCGGGCTGCCAGATTCCATTGGGATTAAAGCAGCACTCGTTGGGATACTCGCTCATGCCTTTTACAAAGCAACGCTCTTTATGGTGGCTGGTTCTTTAGACCATGCAACAGGCACGCGTGATTATCGTCGTTTTGGCGGCTTAGCAAAGACATTCCCATGGTTAGCAGGGTTAACGGTAGTCGCAGGGCTTTCAATGGCTGGTGCTCCGCTACCATTACTCGGGTTCGTCTCTAAAGAGACCTTAATCGATGCATCATTGCAAGCCAATTTGATCGCTACTATTGTGGCAGTGCTTGCATCCACCTTTACTGTAGCGGTTGCTTTTGTGCTGATATGGGACGTCTTCTTTGGAAAAGCACGGGATGAAACAATTCATCCGCACAAGCTACCGTCTCCAATTGCACTTGGACCAGTCCTAATTAGTGTTGCAACAGTTGTATTCGCAATTGCACTCGAGCCTTTGGTCGCTCAGCTTATTGAGCCAATTGTCCCGAAAGAATTTGAATTACACCTTATTCCCACCGCCAAAACTTTACCTGCGTTTGGGTTGAGCCTGCTGGCTTTGGTAGGAGGTGGTGGCATTTTTGCGACACGCTCAACTTGGCGCCAATGGCATCTACCATTTCCCGATCCATTTAAAGTCTATGACTCAGTCATCGGCACAGTGGAATGGTTTGGTGATGCCCTTCTGCAAACTCAGAGTGGAAAACTCCGTTATTATCTAGTTGTGATCTTGGGTGCAGTTGCTTTATTCATGACCGTTGCTGCGATAGCAACTGGGGCACCGGCTGATGCATTATCCCTATCTAATTTAACGCTGAACTCCGGCAATGATGTTGTCAAGCTTGTCTTGATCACCCTTGCACTTACCGCCGCGACTGGTACGATCTTCTTAAAAGATCACTTTCTGGCTGCTCTCTCACTTGGCGTTATGGGCTACGCGGTTGGCGGCGTATTCCTTGTAGAGCCTGCCCCAGATGTTGCCCTCGTTCATTTTCTAGTTGAGACCTTGGCGACTGTTCTTGTTATCGTCATGCTAGGGCGCATCAGCCGGAAGCAGCGCGAGACGGCAATGTCAAGATTATGGGGACAAACCAAGCGCGGTGTTGCTCGTGATGTCATTATCTCAACCATAATTGGTGTGGTGGTCAGCACCTTTGCGGTTGCTGCGGTTGCCAACCGTCCGGAGCGTACATCCGTCGCAACTTGGCATCTAGAGAACTCACTCGAAGAAACAGGAGCTACTGATGTTGTCGCCGCTATTCTGGCAGACTTCCGTGGCACCGACACACTCTTAGAGATTGCCGTGTTCGCTATGGCAGGTGTAGGCGTGCTGACGCTGCTATCAACGTTCCACACCGAATTAAAATCCGACAGCGACACACGCAATCCGCTGGTCGGCACACACACACATGAACACAAAGAAAGCTTGCATCACGAGGAAGCACGTCTTTCAACACCATTCACGCGCGTCATCGCCAGAATGATGATGCCCTTTGCGTTACTGATTGCATTTTCTCATGTGTTGTTCGGGGCTTCGGCTCCGGGAGACGGATTCTCAGCGGGTATTGTGGCTGGCCTTGGGTTAGGCTTGTGGTATGTCGTGTTTGGTTACACACGTGCTCAAGATCAGCTAGCGTGGGTTAGTCCAGGTCGCTTAATTGGCATCGGGTTATTCCTAGCCATTCTTAATGCCGCTGCGCCACTGTTGCTCAGCTTGCCATTTTTTGCGCACCTATCATTTGATAGTGTGTCATTACCCGCAGGGATTAAGTTCGCATCGTCAACTATTTTCGAGATAGCCATCTTCCTGACGGTGTTTGGTAGTGCTGGCACCATTCTGGAAGCTATTGCTCATCCGACGGAGGTTGAACCTATATGAACATCATCTTTGCTGTCGCGACTGGCGTCATGTTTGGTATTGGGGTTTTTCAAATCCTACGTCGTGACATGATCAAGTCTGCAATGGGCTTTTACATCGTCTTTACGGCTGTCAACTTTTTCTTCCTAGCAGCAGGGGCATTCAATGGTGTTGTTCCACCTTATGCTGGAGAGAGTCAGGACTTTAGCCAAGTATCAGATCCGCTCGTCCAAGCCTTAATTCTTACGGCGATTGTTGTTAGCTTCGGATCATTCTCACTCTTACTGGGGCTGGTGAACATGTATTCCAATCGCTTTAACACTGTCGACTCGGATGAAGCCGACCGCTTGCAGAACTAATTCATAGACCTTACGCATAAACAAGAGTCAACTATATGGCAAATACGCTTGTACTTGGGCCTATCTTTATACCGTTTTTCTGTGCAGCACTGTGTTTGGTGTTAGCGCAACAAAAGCAGCTTCAGCGCATCGTAGCGCTTACGTCTGGCATTTTGGCCTGGCTGACAAGCATTGCGGTGTTGTACATCAACTGGCAGACCCAAACACCATTGGTCTACCGGCTTGGTGGCTGGCCAACACCATACGGCATCACATTAGTTGCAGATATGCTATCCGCCTTGTTCGGTGTGATGGCGACGACAGTACTCGCAGCAGGCATCACCTATGCATTGGGGTGTAAAGCGAAAGCTGTGCAGTTTCCGGCATTTTTTCCGCTATTTTTGTCGATGGCAACTGGTCTACTAGGAACGTTCTACACTGGCGATATCTTTACGATGTTCGTGTTTCTTGAACTGATGGTGATTTCATCTGTTGTGTTGGTAGCAATCTCGGATAATCCGCTAGGGGTTGAAGCAGCCATCAAGTATTTGTTTATTAGTTCGATGGGTACGCTCTTCTTGCTAATAGGCATTGCAGCTATTTATGCAACTTTTGGCACGTTAACAATTGCCGATATTGCTCGCTCATTAGAGACAGAAGGACGCCCACTGTTGGCGCTGGCATCTGCTGCTATGTTGATGTGTGCATTCCTCGTAAAAAGTGCGGTCTTCCCCTTCCATTTCTGGCAGCCAGACTTTCACACTACGGCACCAACACCCGTACATGCTGTATTATCTTCAGTAGTCGTCAAAGTTGGTGTTTATGGTCTCATCCGGCTGACAACGCTCATGTTCATCGAGGAGGCGCCGCTGATACAGCAACTCTTAATCGTGCTTGGTGTCATTGGTATTTTCTTTGGTAGCCTTGGTGCACTTCAAACCTATGATGCCAAACGCCTGCTGGCTTATTCAACATTTGGTCAGATTGGGTTTATCCTTGTCGGCATTGGCTGGGGTACCCCGTTAGCACTTGTCGGGGCCATTGTCTACGCCGTCAATCACTCGTTTATTAAATCAGCCCTACTCATGATTACAGGAACAATTGCCAGCCGCCTCAAACCAAAGAGCGCCGAACTCACAGACATTGGCGGTGTTGGCTATCAGTGGGGTTATACCAGTGTGCTCTACCTTGTTGGCGGCTTGGCGTTAGCAGGGGCCCCACCCCTCAATGGTTTCATCAGTAAGTTAGCCTTGATTCAAGGTGGAATTGATGCACGGGGCTGGATTGCGCTGGGACTCGTTGTATCGGCTGGCTTGCTGACGTTTCTCTACATGGTTCGAACATGGCAGCACATCTTTCAGCGGCCCTACGACGAGGAAAATAGCGCTAAGCTCAAAGATTATGGTGATAGCCAGCTCGCTCCCTCCCTACTGATTCTACTGTGTATTTTACTTGGATTGTACGCCACACCGTTGGTAGAGCTTGCCACCTTAACCGTCGGGCAACTCACAGACCCATCGGTTTACATAAATGCCGTTCTGAACCTCTAAGCTCGAGGGTAAACATATGGTCTATAGACGCCTTATTATCTCAATATTGTTCGCCATCACGTGGATGTTCATCACATCCAACTTATCGTTGGAGAACTTCGCGGTAGGTTATGTGCTGGGCTTCAGCACACTCACTATTGTGCAAGGAATATTTGTCCATAACTATGTCGAACGGATACCTCAACAGGTAATCGCAACCCTCGCTTACTCGGGCCGTTTATTCTTTGACATCATCGTTTCTAGTATAGATGTAGCTGGGCGCATTATTTCACCGAGTATGCCTTTGAAGACTGGCATTATTGCTGTACCAATTGGTGGCGAACCCAACGATGATGTCGTGGCGGCGATGAGTGCACACGGTATTACGGTTACACCAGGAACGCTCGTAGTTGACTTTGATGAGGCAGCAGAAACGATGTACGTTCATTGTCTTGATATTGATGAAGCGCTAGAGCGTGAATATGGTGGGGCACAACAGTTTCGCGTGGAGAAATTTCATCAAATACTCGGGCGACATTCTGTTGGAGAAGAGGAGCGTAATGGCAACGATTGATGAAATTATGTTGGTTGGGACAAATGCAGCCATCATCGCGTTGGTTATTTTGCTGATCCCAACTGCACTTCGTGTGTTTACTGGTGTAACACCCGCTGATCGGCTGCAAGCTGTTGATGCCGTCACAACATTGCTGATCGGCTTGGTCGTGTTATTAGCCGTCATTCTAGATGTCCCATTATTCCTAGATGTTGGGATCGCATTGGCAGCCTTGAGCTTTATTGGAACCATGACAATTGCACGTTATCTTGGGGAAGGGAAGATTGTTTCCCATGGAGACGACGACCATGATATTTGATATCTTTAAAATAATAGGGTTGGGGGCCATTTGGCTTGGTATCGCATTTAATGCCTTAGGGGTCATTGGTCTGCTGCGTTTCCCCGATGTCTACAGCCGCCTTCATGCAACCAGTAAAGTGGCTACATTAGGACTATTGTGCCTCCTGATTGGCCTCATGTTCATTATGGGGCAGCAAGCCATATTACGAGCACTCGCTCTTGGTATTTTCATGTTGGTTACAGCGCCGGTGGCAGGCCATGTTATTGCTGCCGGTGCGTATCAGGCTGGGGCTCCTCTGGTTGGGGCACTGAGAGACGACATGAAAGATGCTAAAACGCAGACAAACCAACTATCACGCAGCGAGCGCGATAGTTTGCATTCTTCTACCACAGTCGCTTCAGATTGAACTAGCGAATCAGGGCGATACCGACTTGGTTGACGGCGTACAATATAAAGATGCTTGCTGCACCAGCAGTACCCATTGAGATAATTGCAATAATCACGAATTCTGCTGCCTCTGTGAAGCGCGAATTGATGTGAGCCTTCTTGAAATCTGGCAAGTAGCCCCACATATAGCCCACTAGTGTCCCCGCAAAAGCGCCGACAAACGATAAATACCACAGGTCGATTCTCTCAAAGAACTGCCGCGAGAACCAACCAATAACCGTGCCTAGTAGCATACCGAGGGCCATCCGCATAATAACATCAATATACTGCTGAAGGGCATCTTGCTCACGGATAGTAACATAAAACGATAATGCCATTACGACAAAGATTATCAGTAAAGATAGGGTAATCAGAGCTTCTTCTAAATGCATAGGTTAATCCATCTCAACTATAAAGTGGCGTTTTATGAGCGCATTTTTTGAGCATAGCCAAGTGAATGAATTGTTTAAATGATTTTCTATACGCCTTCATGACGTTTAACCAACATAGGGTTTCCAGCATCTTCATGGCGGAATATAGAAAACCATTCACATCGCACGAATTCAGTCTACAGTAATTTTGGTATACTTTGACGAATTACCGCTAAGCTTGTTATACGTTGTTTTTATCAGATATATTGGATGACAATGAAGCACTTGCAACACTGGGGAGTTATTGGTCATCAGGCTGTTATCAACCTGTTGTCTGGTCAGATTGAAACTGGTCGTCTAAACCACGCATTATTGATCACAGGGCCTGCTCAAACTGGGAAATCTTTGTTGGCTCAACGGATCGCTCAGGCTGTTAATTGCCTCGCGCAACAGACGAGACCATGCGGGGCATGTCGAGCCTGCACAATGATCGAGCGAGGCATCCACCCGGATATCATACATGTTGAGCGTGAGAAGACATCGATTAAGATCGATGCGATTCGAGCTGTTCAGCAAGGCTTGAGCCTACCGCCACTAGAAGCACACGAAAAGGTCATTATTCTTCATGATCTACAATATGCCTCAGGCGAAGCCATGGACAGCCTCTTAAAGACTCTCGAAGAACCGCCCTCTCATACGCGTATTATTGTGACGGCTTCGGCAGCGGAAGATCTACTATCAACTATTGTGTCACGTTCGCAACAGATTCCACTACGCTTAGTCCCTAGTGACACAATTCGGGCAGCGATAGGCAGTATAGAGCCAGATATAGACCCCAAACTTGCAGATGATCTCTCAAAAATGGCAGCCGGTAGACCCGGTTGGGTAATCAGTGTTCTTAAAGACGAAAGCTTACTAGAGTGGCGGGGAGAGGTTTTCGAGGCCCTTCAAAAATTACTGAGTAGCAGCAGGCATCTGCGCTTCAAATATGCACGCGACATGGCTTACTCAGATGGCATTATGACGATATTAGAACTTTGGCAGTCGTTCTGGCGCGATGCATTACTATGGTCAGAGGGGTTAGAGGCAAATATCGTTAATGTTGACCAAGTAACTGCAATGACGATGTTAAGCTCACAGTCTAAGCGAGAGGACATTATCAAAGCGCTACAAGCGGTAAGAACAGCACAAACAGCTATTCAGCGGAATGCAAATAAGCGCATGGTGCTGGATGTAATGCTTTTACACTGGCCATACATTCGACTTTAAGCTTAGCTATGAGACGATATCTATCTGAGATTCCGGTTTGTAGGTTTGTTCTGCATCCGGTTGTGCGACGGGCAATTCAAACCAAAAGGTGCTGCCAATGCCAAGCTCACTCTCCAACCCAATCTGCCCATTGAGCTTCTCAATAATGCGCGCGACAATAGAGAGACCTAGACCATGACCACTTGTCTTACGGTCAAACCGGGTAAACATATTAAATACTTGGCGTTGTGCTTTATCTGAGATGCCCGGCCCGTTATCAATGACCTCATAACGGATCATATTGTCTCTTCTTATTGCTTTAACACGTACCTCTGGGCGCGCATTATTCTCACCAATATACTTAACAGCATTGCCGATTAGATTGGCTAAAACCTGTTCTAGCCATGGTTCATGACCAATAACCGTATGAAGGGGCGACTCAAGTTCAACCTGAACATTGCCAGCTTCGATAGCTGCGCGCAACCGATCAACCGTGGCGTTTGCTACATTATCCATATTGACTGGTACCACATCGCGCTGAGCACTCCTTAGGCGTGCAAGTGTCAGTAAATCGTCGATCATGGTACCCATTTTTGTAGCAACACCTAATATTTTTTCTAACCTGTCGCTAGCAACTTTATTGAGCTTGTCTCTTTCGTACTCAAGTAGAAAATCAGCATAGAGAACAATGCTAGCCAGCGGCGCCTTTAAGTCATGTGCAACTGTCCGCGTAAAGGTATCTAATTCAGCATTACGCTCCTCTAGCTCTTGCGCATACTCACGGATTTGGCCTTCAGCTCGCTTTACTTCGGTGATGTCGTCAATCACAATCAGCGTTGAAGTGCTGTCGGTCACCGGTTGAATACTCACACCAATATGATACTGCTCATTATTCGCTTCAAACATATGCTCAAATGTACGAGATATCTTCTGTGTGCGAAAGATTTGAACTTCTTCAAGAAATCGGTTTGCAACCACACCGTCTGAAAAGACCTTACTGAGTTGAGCCCCCACTCGCACATCGCTTTTGTTAACTAACGGCAGTTTCAAATCAGCTGGAACCAGAAACGACTCAACAGCCAACTTGTCGTCTACGACAATTAACGTGTTTGGCATCGAACTAAAAATTAAGTGCATTGTGCGCCGCCGCTCTAACAGCGCCTCTTCACTCTTCTTACGCTTGGTAATATCATTACCAACTGCCTGATATTCAAGTAACCGCCCAGCCTCATCAAACAAGGCGCGGATGCGCCAGTCAATCCAATAGACACGCTCATTCGGGTTTATATATTTTTGTTCATAACTCTCAACTGGTTGCTCAGGGGTACGCGTTGTATATAGCATCCGCAGCACAGCCTGCTCAGGCTCCGGCAAATATTCCATCAAAGGCACACCGAGCACAGTTTCGAGATCAACCTGAAAAAAACGCAGAAATGCACCGTTTGCAAACGTTAATTCTTCTTCTGCGTTCCAACGACATATTAATTCTGATTGATCTTCGACAATCGCACGATAGCGCGCCTCACTATCTCGCAGTGCTGCCGCAGCCCGTCTAGCTTCAGTAACATCATGGAGCAGAACAACGTGCCCTGATGGTTGCTTCTTTGATTGATAGACAGCCGAAATTTTGACTTGGTAAAAGTGATCGTCAATGACGATGCTGTCACTTGTATCAGCGCCTGTACAAACCAGCGCCGCAATATCTGTTGAAATGTCAGCAATAGGCGCCCCAATAACATCACGCTTTGCACGCCTCAACAACGCTTCTGCCGATCTATTGATGTCAACTACTTGCGCTTTGTCATTCAATGTGAGGACAGCGTCTGCGATACTTTCAAAGACTTGCTCACGAGCAACTGGTGAAATACCAAAGAGATGATAGCGAAACAAGCCCCAGTAAATTGGAATGCATGCGAGTGTAAAAGCATATGGTGTGTAATCAATTGGGAAAGGCGCCAAGCGAGCCACGTAGACGAAATTACCAGCCAAAACAACGGCAAAAGCCACTACGACGACACCAATTTGCGATCTAAAGATACCGGATGAGCGACCGTAGACGCGCACCAACCAGATTGACGAAGCGATAATCAGAAAATAGGAGTAGGTTACATGAATCCAGAACCATGTGCTATACGTTGGGTCAAAGTTCGGAAACCCTGCGGAATACTCTAGCCTAGTAGACTCATAGAACAAGGTATGAAAGTCACTCGTCCAGACTAGGCTAATGGTAATGATCGGAATGAGTAGGAAGAGAGCAGCAAACAAAACTTTATGCTGCTTCATATAATGGTCTGTTTTGGTATAGCGCAGCGTGAACCACATGCAAAGTGGTGACACTAAGGCGATGCCAACATACTCCACGCGAATCCATACCATTTTGTCTTCCAACGCAGGAGACATTAATTCAAGCGCAAAAGCCACAACCCAAAGGGATACCGCAATAGATAGAAGGCTAAAGATGCGCTCGCCAACCTGTACTCTATATTGCCATACTGCAATTGCCAGCCCCAAAAGCAGGGCGGCAGAGAGAACTAGCGGTATTGAAAATGGATTATATTCAAGGTTCATACCTTGAACTCCGACTCATGACCCCTCAAAGTACTTTAGCCTAATTATAGTTCATTTAGATCAGCTAAGATAGTCTCTCAACTGCCTACTGCGGGTTGGGTGTCGCAGCTTACGGAGCGCCTTCGCTTCAATCTGGCGAATTCGTTCACGTGTTACGCCGAACTCCTTACCAACTTCCTCTAGCGTATGGTCTTGACCATCCTTCAAGCCGAAACGAAGCTCCAAAACCTCGCGCTCGCGGTCACTCAGTACCGATAAGACACCTCGAACCTGCTCTTTAAGCATTTGATGGTCTGCTTTTTCGACTGGCCCAGGCATTTTGTCATCTTCGATGAAGTCGCCCAGCAAGCTCGAATCTTCTTGGCCAACTGGCATGTCCAACGACATCGGATCTTGTGAAATCCGCATAATGCGACGAACCTTGGTGATCGCCCGACGCAGCTTACGCTGAACAGTTGGATCAAGCTGTTCTGGGTCGTCAATATGGTCACGCACTAAGTCAGCATCCTTGGCATCAAGGAAATCCATCTCGAGTGCTAGTTCTTCAATTGTTGGTTCACGTCCAAGATCTTGTGTCATTTGGCGTTGGTGGCGCATCAACCGGTTAATCGTCTCCACCATGTGAACTGGAATTCGGATAGTGCGCGATTGGTCTGCTATCGCCCGGCTAATAGCCTGTCTTATCCACCACGTTGCATAAGTCGAAAACTTGTAGCCTTTAGTATGGTCGAACTTCTCGACAGCTCTGAGCAAACCGATGTTACCTTCCTGAATAAGGTCGAGAAAGCTGATGCCGCGTCCCATATATTTCTTTGCGACACTTACAACGAGGCGTAGGTTTGCTTGTGCTAATGAATGAGTTGCATGATCAAACCGAAACTGAGCCTCTGCTAGCCGCTCAATCAGCACTTGGTCGCTGATATCATCCAACCACATTTCCAGTGTATTAGCGTCAGGTAAAGCGTTTTCCTCAGTCACATATTCAGAAAGACGAAACTGAACAGCTTCCGGTAAAAGGTAAAGGGTTTCAAAAACAACAAATAATCTGCGAGCTACAATCTCCCATTCATCATCACGTCCCCAATTGCGGCTATCTAGGTAAGTCCGAATATATGAGGGGCTTTCATCCAGCCAACTAATCCACAGTTGTTGGGTTTCTTCCACCAGTTGACTGAGCTTTGGGATAGCTATCTCTAGAGGCTCAACCATTGCGCAAAGTTCAGCCCAAGCAGCCAGAGCTTCTGTATATAGCTCATCAAACTTGTAAGGATCATCGAGGGCAGATGCCGCGTCGTCTTCTTGCATCTCACGATAGCGGTTTAACGCAGACATTTGAGCCGCTAAACGTACTTCTTCATCTGAAGAAAGTAAGCGTACCTGTCCAATTTCTTTAAGGTACATGCGCACTGGGTCGTTGGATAGTTCCGAGGCGACGATGCTTCTACGTTCGTCACCTGCATAGTCTTCGAAATTACCTTGTTGCACTATCATTTTTTCTCCAATACAAACCTATAATCACTTCTCTAATTGCTATCCCTCTTTGATTAACAATCCAAACAATAACCAGCTAATTTCTTGCTTCATAAAGTATAGAAGCGTAATACAGACCGCGGTCTGCGAAAATCAACCGAACAATTCCTTAGGCTTTGCCCTGTTTACTAGCGTGACAGAGCATTTAGTGTAGGGGGCTTGTTTGTACTTGACAAGCCAGATACTTAGTTTTCTGATAGTTCAGTATGCTCGGCCAGCACTGAACTAATCTTGATTAGCCCCAAGTTTACCCGACAATGTATTTGCGTGTCGAACACGGTCAAGCTGACGCTTTGCATCAAGCAGTTTTTTTATATGTAGTGTCTCTTCAAGGTGAATGTTGTTGATGAGCCCATCCTTTGCCATAAAGACAATCTCCTCAAGGCGTTTCTCGATCTGGTTGTACCTTAGTTCAAGTATACCTTGAATAAACTGCGACTCTATTTGGTCGTTTGTTAGTGTCGCCTCTTCAAGCTGTACGTCTGTTCGAAATGCCGAAAGCGGAGTCGCCAGCCATTGTTCGATCTGCGGTGCCGCAGCACTGGCCTCCATCAGTAAATAATCGACTGGCTTCAAGTCGACTTGCTCGATGGCGTTAAGCCACTCCTGGAAGATATAGCGGTGCATGCTATGTGCGAAATCGTCTGGTGTAACATAGCTCAGCAATAAGGTAGTTTCCGGTGGCTGCTCAAACATGTCAGTAAGTGTGGCGGAAAGTACCCGGTTGGCACGATACAACAGCCGCGGCCTCTGCAGCATGGCAGCCAAGCAAAATGCTTCGCGTTGGGTTGTGGGCGTGCCGCCAATTAGTGATTGACCAACCGATGGCGGTTCTGGTGCTGTTTGCTGAGGAACTGATACTCGATGTGCTGGCTTACTTGGTGCCTCACTACGCATCAATGCATCTTCTCGTACCTTTAATAACCGAGCCAATTTTTGCCGGTAATAACTACGCTCGACGTTGTTACTCACTGAATTGATCAGCGGGGTGATCTCCTCAGCAATACGTGCTTTTATCTTCGGGTCATCAAGGTTTTTTCCAGTAACAGTATTGGAAATAGCATACTCAACAATTGACTCGGCTGACTCGGTTAATTCAAGCCAACGGTCTGGCTCCTGGCGGATCAGGTCATCAGGGTCGTAACCTTCGGGCAGGCGCATTACCCGAATGTCAAAGCCGAAGTCACTCTCATAGCGCAGCATGCCGTTGGCATCGAATTCCGTCGTCAAGCGAACACGGTGGTCAGACTCGGCAGAATCTAAAGCCCAATCGCCAACGTCCTGAGCCGCTTCAACCGATGCCTTTGCAATGACATCACGTCCACGGTCAGTTGCCATTTGCCCAGCCGCGTCCGGGTCTAAGGCTAAGATGATTGTCCGAGCATAGCGCGACAGCACCTTCAGTTGGGCAGTGGTGAACGCCGTCCCCATTTGGGCAACGACATTTTCAAAGCCCGCTTGGTGCGCTTGGATAACGTCCATATAGCCCTCAACAATAACCACCGTCTCTGTTTCACGGATTTGACGGCGTGCCATGTGGAAGCCATACAACAACGTTGATTTGTCAAACAGGGCGCTCTGTGGTGAGTTTAGATATTTGGGCACATCGTTGGGATCAAGGATGCGTGCGCCAAAGCCGACGACTTCGCCGCGGGGATCATAAATCGGGATCACCAGCCGGTGCCGGAAACGATCATAGACCTTCGCGCCCTCGTCTTTGACGACGACCATCCCCGCTTCTTCAAGTGCATCAAGCTCATAGCCGAGGTCAAGCAGGTAGTTCATGGTTGCATCCCAAGAACTGGGAGCATAGCCTATCTGGAACTGCTCGACTGTTTCCCGACTAAGGCCCCGTTCTTCAACATACTGACTGGCATATTTAGCTTTTTTGGACTCCAAGAGTTGTTTATGAAAGAAGTCGGCTGCATTTGCCAAGAGGCCTAAGAGATGCTCTTCATGATTTCGAATTTGGGCCTGCACCGGTGACTCTGGCTTGAGTTCGACACCGGCTCGCTCAGCAAGTAGGGCCAGCGCCCCTCGGAAATCATAACCCTCGGCATCCATAATGAAGTTGAAGATATCCCCGCCGCGACCGCAACCAAAGCAACGATAGGTCTGCGTCTCCGGGAAGACAACAAAGGATGGGGTTTTTTCTTGGTGAAAGGGGCACAAGCCTTTGTAGCTGCGCCCAGCCTTCTTTATTTGAGCGTATTCAAGGGCAAGGTCAAGTATGTCTATGCGACTTTTTACTTCTTCGACAGTATCCATAAGGTGCCAGTAGCATCTTCTCGACTAATAGTTACGGCATGTTGATCAGTGTACTTAGTTCTCTGCTGTTTAAACATATGAGTCTGGTTTAGTTCAAAATCGCATAGACTACTTAACCCTCCAACCGCTCCAGATTAGCAAAGCTCGCCATCAACCGTTTGATGCCCGCACCGTCAAAGGCTACACTGATTTCTTCGTCACGCCCGTAGACTTTGCTTGAGATCACAATGCCCTCACCGAACTTCGCATGGTAAACTCGTTGGCCTGCACGAAACTGCTGCTGGGGTGCTTGGTCTTTTCTGATGCTTGGCGGTGTGCTGTGCTTCTTCGCCGGATTCTGATAACCTAACTGACTGCGCCATGTCGTTTCGCGCTGGTACCCCATGCCCGTGGCTTGGTTTGCATTCGCATTGACCATCAGGTCTTTTGGAATTTCTTGAATAAACCGTGACGGTTGGTTGACAATACTCTCCCCGTAAAGGCTGCGTCGAAAGGAATATACGAGGTGTAGATGCCGCCGGGCACGCGTCATACCAACGTACATCAAGCGTCGTTCTTCAGCCATCTCTTCCGCGTCTTCCAGAGCACGGCTATGGGGTAAAATAGTCTCTTCGAGTCCTGTGATGAAGACCGCGTCAAACTCCAACCCTTTTGCCGCATGCAGCGTCATCAGGGTCGGCGCATTGACTTCATCCGATAAGCCATCGACATCGGAAACGAGAGATACTTCTTCTAGAAAAGTTGAGAGCGGTAATTCTTCAAATTCATGCGTAACCCGCACAAGCTCTATGATGTTCTCTAGTCGATCTTCTGCCTGCTGTGTCCCATCATTGATATAGTCTTTATAGTTGGTCTCATCGAGAATGATGTTCAGCAGTGCGGGCACAGTCTGTTCTTCTCGTAGGGAACGCCAACCAGACAACATATCATAGAAGGCATCTAGTGCGTTTCGGGCACGCCCCTTGAGCGGCGTCTGCTGTGGCTCACTATGAAGAATTTCGAGCGCATTGTACAGGCTGATGTTCTCGCTGTTGGCCCATCCCAAGAAAGTTTCCAGCGTTTTCGCTCCGATACCACGAGGCGGCATGTTGATAATCCGCCGCAAGCTGACGGCATCATCAGGGTTATGAACAACCCGCAAATAGGCCAGCATATCCTTGATTTCTTTCCTGCCATAGAAGCGAGTTGCACCCACCAAACGGTAAGGCATGTTGCGCCGGATGAAGACTTCCTCTAGCACACGAGATTGCGCATTGGTGCGGTACATAATGGCACATTGACCTGGCTCAATACCTTCTAGTAGCCCCATTGTGCCAATCTGCTCAATGATATAATCGGCTTCAAACTGCTCGTTATGCGCTTCATAGACGGTGATCAGGGGGCCGCCGTCCTGGCTGGTGAACAGTTTTTTGTGCGTGCGGTGTGTATTTCGCTTGATAACCGAAGTTGCCGCATCCAAAATTGGCTGAGTCGAGCGATAGTTTTGCTCAAGCAGCACCATTTGTAAGCCAGGGTAATGTTTTTTTAGGCGTTCAATGTTTCGATAATCTGCTCCACGCCACCGATAGATTGATTGATCTTCGTCTCCCACACAAAACAGATTATCAGTTCCACCAGCAAACAACTTGACCAAGGCATACTGCGCCCCATTAGTATCTTGAAACTCATCGACTAAAATATATTGATAAATTCTCTGGTATTTTTCGCGCACCATGGCATTGTTCTTCAACATCTGAACGACATACATAATCAGATCGTCGAAGTCCGCTGCGTTGTTTGTAATCAGGCGCTCTTGATAGCGTACGTACGCTCGGCTGATAATTTCACCGAAGTAATCTTCTGGGACGTATTTTTCAGGGGGGATGGCCTCATTTTTTGCCGTTGAGATCGCATTTAGTACGCGTCTTGGCTTATATCGTTTGTCATCCAAGTCGAGGTCAGTTGTAACGACCTCTTTGATCAATGCCAGTTGGTCAGCGGTATCGTAGATCACGTAATCAGCGCGAAGAGGAACGTTTCCAGCTTCGCGGCGCAAAATCCGGGCGCAGATCGAGTGAAAGGTGCCAAGCATCATACCTGTGACATTACTGCCGAGGATATCCTCAACACGATTATTCATCTCTTTGGCAGCACGGTTCGTGAACGTGACCGCCATAATGCGCTGGGGGTTTATCTGTTTTTCTTGCACCAGCCATGCGATCCGGCGTGTGAGAACCCGTGTTTTGCCACTGCCTGGACCAGCCAAGACTAAAACAGGTCCATCGGCTGCTGTGACGGCTCTCCGTTGTGCCTCGTTGAGACCATCAAGTAATGCCGTCACGTTTGTTTCTCCCTAGAGTAGTTCTTGACCCGCGTGATTTTAGCATAGGTGCAAGTAGACGATCCAAAAAGCAAAAGAAGGCGACCGCAGCCACCCCCTCAACTCTAAATCAAGTTATAGTAAATTACTGACTCAAAGCAGCGAAGTTTGCCTTAAAGGTACCGGCTAGCTACAGACTCTCGCTGTTCACGCCGATGAACAGCGGGCGAGCTAATAGTTGTAGAAACCATCCTGAACGACGTTGCCGGAAGACAGGATGCACTCGCTTACTTTGTTCTTAGTCACACAGATAGTTTGCTCAGTGTAGTGAACATTGCTAGAACGCATGTGCCGCAAACCATTGTATATTTATTAACCAAACCGACCTGAGACGTAATCCTCTGTCTCTCTGACCTTTGGACTGGTGAAAATTGTTTCAGTGTTGTTATACTCAACAAGGTAGCCAATGTGAATATCTTGTCGCGTTTTATCCACAGACAAAAACGCTGTCTTATCCGCAACCCGTGCAGCTTGCTGCATGTTATGCGTGACGATGATAATCGTATATTCATTTTTAAGATTGGTCATTAATTCTTCGATTTTCAATGTCGCAATTGGGTCTAGGGCCGAACAAGGCTCATCCATCAGGATGACATCAGGCTCAATAGCAATGGTTCGTGCAATGCACAGCCGCTGCTGTTGCCCGCCTGAAAGGGACGTCCCCTTCTGATCGAGCTTATCCTTTACCTCATCCCACAAAGCGGCTTTTTTCAGACTCCGCTCGACAAGAGAACCCATGTCACCAGTATAACCATTGATACGAGCACCATAGGTAATATTGTCTCGAATACTTTTCGGAAACGGGTTTGGTTTCTGAAAAACCATCCCAACACGCCGCCGGACATCCACCGGATCAACTGTGCTCTCATAAATATTTTGACCGCGATAGTAAACGTATCCCTCCACCTTGGCGGAAGGAATGAGATCATTCATGCGGTTCAAGCATCTCAAGAGCGTGCTCTTGCCGCAGCCAGAAGGCCCAATCAGCGCTGTGATTTGGTTTGCCTGAAAGTCTAGTGTGATGTCCTGAATAGCTGGATTGTGGTCGTAAGAGACGTTAACGTTCTGAACTGACAACGCCACGTCAGGTGTAGCCGTGTTACTCATAAGTTTTGCCCTCGCTGCCGGTATAAACGATCTCGAATGAGAACTGCGGTTGCATTTAAGCTCAGAAGGATGACCAACAGCACAATGATCCCGGCTGCCGCAGCATTGTAGAACCCCGGCTGCGGTCGGGAAACCCAGTTAAATACTTGAATAGGTAATGCTGTAAAAGGGCTGGTCGGACCCTCCGGAAGAAAGGCAATGAATGTCAATGCACCGATTGTAATCAATGGTGCAGTTTCCCCGATTGCCCGTGAAACCGCCAGAATAGTCCCTGTTAGAATCCCTGGTAAAGAATACGGTAATATGTGGTTGACAATCGTCTGCCATTTTGTAGCACCAAGGGCTAGAGAGGCTTCTCTTAATTCATTTGGGACAGCTTTTATCGCTTCGCGGGCTGCGACAATAATGATCGGCATAACCAACAGCCCCATTGTCATTGAACCACTCAGCACAGACCTTCCACCGGTAAAGCCGACGAGAAAGCGAACAAAGAGCTGTAACCCCAACAGACCGTAAATAATGGATGGCACCCCGGCTAGGTTGGCAATGTTGATTTGAATAAAATCTGTCAACCAATTCTTGGGAGCATATTCCTCTAGATATAAGGCAGCCCCAACCCCAATCGGAAAAACAAGCACAATCATCATTGCAATCATAAAAATTGAACCAATTAGTGCTGAAGCGATCCCTGCATCTTCTGGTCTCCGAGAGGGAAAGCTGGTCAAAAAGGTGATGGTCTGCTGAAAATCGCAACCATCTGAAAGGGTGCATGGCAACAAACGATATGCGCCATCTCTAAACACATCAATAAAGAGCACCACCATAACAATTAACCCGACAAAAATTGATGCTAAGCCGAGCAGTTCAAATATTTTACCGACTCTATGACGCCTCTTGATTTGGTTGAGCGCCTCTTGATTTAGTAGGAAATTTTCACTCATTATTTTTTCTCTCTAATATTCTTCGCGGAAGCGACGCACTACGTAGTGACTAATAATGTTCAGAATGAAAGTAATCACGAACAATATCGAGCCAACGGCGAACAGTGTCTTGTAGTCAAGCGTCCGGACGGGCGTATCACCAAGGCTAATCTGTACAATAAATGCTGTCATAGTCTGGATAGGCCCGCGTGGGTCAAACGTTAGAACCGGACGTTGACCAGCGGCTATCGCCACAATCATTGTCTCCCCAACCGCTCGTGATAATGCAAGAATGAAAGAAGCGGCAACCCCAGAAATGGCTGATGGCACAACTACTTTTGTCACGACTTCATACTTCGTCGCACCTAACCCAAAGCCAGCTTCTCGCAGTGCATTCGGCACAGAATGAAGTGCGTCTTCACTCAAGGAAGCCACCAGAGGAATTATCATAATCCCCATGACAATACCAGGGCTAATAGCGTTAAACCCTTGTAAACCTGGAATGATAGCCTGCAAAAGAGGCGTAACAAACAACAGAGCAAAGTAACCATAGACAACAGTGGGAATTCCCGCAAGGATTTCTAGCATTGGCTTTAGGATACGTCGAACGTTCTCGGAAGCATATTCACTCAGATAAATAGCACTCATTAAGCCGAGTGGCAAAGCCACAAGAATAGCAATTATTGCTGTCATCATTGTGCCTACAACAAGAGGCCAAATACCATAACGCTTAGTTACGAAGACTGGAGTCCATTGAGTATCCAAGAAGAACTGTGCAAAAGTAACTTCCCGAAAAAACTCAACCGTTTCAAACCCTAATGTGGCAATGATGCCAATTGTCGTGGCAATTGAAATAGCAGTACAAATAACAAGAATGCTCTGAATAATTTGTTCGGATAAATTTCGCCCCAACATGCTGCGCTTAGGGAGCACATAAGACTGGTCTACAGTCTCTTGTCCCGTTGGTGTTGGGGTACTTTCTTGAATTTCAACAGACATACTCTTCTCCAATGAAACGACGAGGGGCATCTCTCAAGGATACCCCTTGCCCTTATTTTAACTAAGATTTCTATTCACTATAAACAGTGCGGAGGTCAACGCCAACGGTAGAACCGTCGGGGAAAAGGCTCCCCACTACGCGGTTATCCCAACGGTCACGGACGCCATCAACGACCACTTCAGGCAGGCCGATGTAGCCAACTTCATTCGAGAGTTGAGCCGAGTTGTCGATGTAGAAATCAACGAAAGCGTCTACCTCTGGGCGCTCAGCCACATCTGCACGCACATAGATAAAAATTGGGCGGCTTAGAGGTTGGTAAGTGCCTTGAGCAACCGTTTCGGGCGTCGGCTCAACACACTCGCCTGTGGCCGGGTCTTCGACGGCGACTAGCTGCAGGCTGTCTTGGTTTGCTTCGTAGTAAGCCAGACCAAAGAAACCGAGGGCATTCTCATCACCACCGATACCCTGAACGAGTACGTTGTCATCCTCGCTGGCGGTAAAGTCACCGCGGCTGGCACCTTCTTCACCAACAATTGCATCGGTGAAGTAATCGTATGTCCCAGAGTCAGTTCCTGCACCGTATAGGCTCAGTGGTGCATCCGGGAAGTCTTCACGAACTTGGTTCCAATTGGTGATTTCACCCTGTGCTTCAGGTGCCCAAATGGCTGCCAGTTCATCAACGGTCAGGCACTGTGCAAAGTCATTGGACGGGTTAACCATTACTGCCAAACCGTCATAGGCTGCTGGCACTTCGATGTATTCAATACCGTTTTCGGCACAGAGTTCAACTTCACTCTCTTTGATGGGCCGTGAGGCATTTGAGATATCAGTCTCACCATTGCAGAACTTCTCAAAGCCACCACCGGTACCACTCACGCCAACTGTCACGCGCACATCTGGTGCAGCGTTCCGGAATTCTTCTGCAACAGCTTCAGTGATTGGAAAGACAGTTGATGAACCATCAACCAGTACATCTCCGGTCAGGTCCTCAGTAGATGCCTCTTCTTCCGCAGGTTCACCTTCACTATAAACAGTGCGGAGGTCAACGCCAACGGTAGAACCGTCGGGGAAAAGGCTCCCCACTACGCGGTTATCCCAACGGTCACGGACGCCATCAACGACCACTTCAGGCAGGCCGATGTAGCCAACTTCATTCGAGAGTTGAGCCGAGTTGTCGATGTAGAAATCAACGAAAGCGTCTACCTCTGGGCGCTCAGCCACATCTGCACGCACATAGATAAAAATTGGGCGGCTTAGAGGTTGGTAAGTGCCTTGAGCAACCGTTTCGGGCGTCGGCTCAACACACTCGCCTGTGGCCGGGTCTTCGACGGCGACTAGCTGCAGGCTGTCTTGGTTTGCTTCGTAGTAAGCCAGACCAAAGAAACCGAGGGCATTCTCATCACCACCGATACCCTGAACGAGTACGTTGTCATCCTCGCTGGCGGTAAAGTCACCGCGGCTGGCACCTTCTTCACCAACAATTGCATCGGTGAAGTAATCGTATGTCCCAGAGTCAGTTCCTGCACCGTATAGGCTCAGTGGTGCATCCGGGAAGTCTTCACGAACTTGGTTCCAATTGGTGATTTCACCCTGTGCTTCAGGTGCCCAAATGGCTGCCAGTTCATCAACGGTCAGGCACTGTGCAAAGTCATTGGACGGGTTAACCATTACTGCCAAACCGTCATAGGCTGCTGGCACTTCGATGTATTCAATACCGTTTTCGGCACAGAGTTCAACTTCACTCTCTTTGATGGGCCGTGAGGCATTTGAGATATCAGTCTCACCATTGCAGAACTTCTCAAAGCCACCACCGGTACCACTCACGCCAACTGTCACGCGCACATCTGGTGCAGCGTTCCGGAATTCTTCTGCAACAGCTTCAGTGATTGGAAAGACAGTTGATGAACCATCAACCAGTACATCTCCGGTCAGGTCCTCAGTAGATGCCTCTTCTTCCGCAGGTTCACCTGCCTCTTCTTCCGCAGGTTCCTCTGCCTCTTCTTCCGCAGGTTCCTCTGCCTCTTCGGCGGCTGGCTGGCAGGCAGCAAGCACCAAAATGGCAATCAAGCTTAGTACGATCAAATTCCACTTCTTAAATGTCATTAACCTCTTCTCCTCGAAGTTTTGACGGATTCAACAGTGGATAGGATAGGAGACTGAGATTAAAAACTAGTGAATTTAGAGTTAAGAACGCCTTAAAGTTCAACGTGCGATACTTAATATTGTTAATGGACGTGCGCCTATGGCAGTGTACTATTAGCTGCGGCGTTCAATGCTGATAGCCGCTCCTGCACGTCAGCACCATTCAAAATATCTCTGAAGGCGGCTTCAGCAAACCCGCGCACAGTTTCATAATCAGGTACCGCCGGCTCAACTTTCACAAATACTTGCAGACCAAATGCATCATCATAAGCTGGGTAAATGCTTCGATAATCTGAGAGAGACTGTACGGCACTATCTCGAACTGGATAATAGCCAGTTGCTTCAGCCCATTGAACTTGTGGTTGTTCTTGAAGATAGAACTTCATGAACAACCATGAAGCTAAGTCTTCTTCTTCCGAAGTGTGCAATATACTGACACTGGGTCCATAGACATTCTGGACAGGGTCTACTGTCGTATGGGGTACTGGGCCAACTGTCCAATCAAAACTAGAGCCATCATTGATGGCGCGCTGATAGAATGGAATACCAGCCGTCGACCCAACTGTGAAAAGCGCCTGCCCACGGGCAAAAGCAGCCTGATCTTCGAATACGCCCTCCACGACCCGAGCACACCCCGCCTCGACTAACTGTTGAAGAAACTCAACAGCTTGAACAGCTTCAGCAGAGTCGTATTGATAGGTCAAATCATCTTCTGAGAAGACATCGCCACCAAAAGCAAGTACCCAACTAGCGAGCACAGACGCTTCAATTCGCAAAGCATAGCCAATAGCAGGCGTCGTACCAAAGGTGTAGCTTTGCTCGACGGCCTGACAGGCGACCTCTCTGAATTGTTGGGGAGAAGCCGGGAGCGACTCAATACCTAGCTCAGCGAGCCAACTCTGATTGATGTACAACACAGACATTGATCGGTTTGGAGCAATGCCGTATTGACCTTCAGCATAAGGGTATGTGCGATCAGCCAGAAAGAATTCGTCTATCAGGTCATCTTCGTCCCCAAGGCCCCAGATCGGGCTGGCAATCAAAGACTGAACATCAACAACGCTGCCGCGGGCAAAGTCAAGATATGTGGCTGTGTGGTTCTGGTAAGCGACGACTAAGTTAGGCCGTTCTTCAGATGGTAAAACACTGAGAGTTGCGTTAAACAACGCATCAAGGTCACCTGCCCGTTCTTCTGTCACAGTGATGTTATAAAGGTTTGTCGCATTGAATTCAGTGATAATCGCTTCGAATGCAGCACCCCGAGTGCCTTGGTAAGTATGCCAGAATACAACTTCGGCGTTTGTCGGGTCGATGTTTGCCCATTTATCGGCGGGAATGTCAGTGGCTGTTGGAGCTAGCGTTGCAGTGGGAGATAGTGTGGCAGGGACGACTGTTTGGGTCGATGTAGGTGTACTGCTTTGAGGTGGCTCGTCAACTTGTAAACCACAGGCTGTGACCAAGCAAGCAGCAGCAATTAGGGCTACTTTGCAGAGATTGTTGTTCATCTATTCACCTGACAGATCACGAGGTAAGCGGATCAAACTATATTGGGCGGGAACTAACGGCGCGCTGGTTCGGTGTGCAGCTCGTACAGCATTTGCTAGCTCTTGGGCACCAGCATTCTTCCGCATATAACCACGGGCCCCTGCCGCAAGTGCCTCATTGATTGATTTCGGATCATCAAAACTGCTGAGCGCTGATACTTTAATCGTTGGATGATGGTTTCGAATTACTCGTGTCGCGTCAATACCATTATGGTTGGGCATCATGATGTCCATCAAAATAACATCCGGTTGTAACGCCTCACAAATTTCTACGGCTTCGTCGCCATTTGTTGCGTTGCCTACCAGTTCTAAATCTGGGAAAGCCGCTAGCATGCCTTCAATACCGATTAAAACCATCGAATGACGATCAAAATCTGTCATAGTAACCTTCCAATCGTAAGGACAAGTGTAGCATATCCGTCCAATTAATGGTGTACGCTTGTTAGAACAGGGAAATAAGGCAGTGGAGTATTCAATTCAGATCGACGTTTTTGCAGATGTGGTTTGCCCGTGGTGCCGCATCGGTAAAGCACGTCTCAGTAAAGCTCTTGATCAGTTCCCAAGCTATCAGTTTACACAGCGTTGGCGACCATTTCAGCTACAGCCAAGTATACCCGCCAATGGAGTCAACTGGCAGGAATTTACGCCGCAGAAATTTGGTGGTGCTTCGCAGGCTGATGCCATGTTCCAGCGGGTAGCGGAAGTTGGCTCCTCTGAAGGGCTCACCTTTCGTTTTGATAAAGTGGCTACGGCTCCTAACACAGTTGATGCGCACCGTCTGATTCTACTTGCTAGCCAAAGTAACAAGACGTGGCAGATGGTTGAGCAACTGTATACGGCTTATTTCGAAAAGGGTGCCGACTTAAATAACGAAGAAGCACTGGTAGCACTGGCACAAAATGCCGGACTTGAACGTGAGAATGTTGTCCAATTGCTTCACTCTGAAGCGCTTAAGGATGAGGTTATTCACAGTCAGATTCAAGCTCAGCAGCTCGACATCACTGGGGTACCCTTCTTCATTATTAATCAACGGTATGGTATTTCTGGTGCTCAGCCGACTGAATTATTCGTTGAAGCACTTGACCGTGCAGCCAGCGAGATGGCAGCACGCGATTAAAATTTCTTTAAGATACATGTCATACCTCAATATAGTCCACTATTACCTAGACAAATCAAACGGATCTTCGTTACACTAAAAATACAGGGTAAATGTAGTACTAATGCATTCTCCGTTCAAGAGACTGCATAGGTGTCTTTAGGGGCACAGGGGGTTAAAAACTGATGACTGTTAACACTCTACCAGGGGCAGAGCAAACGAGTCTTGCTCCCTCCAAGCTTGATGACTGGGTAAGTCAACTCAATTCAATAAGTTGGCAGGAGCGTGTTGCCGCGGCTAAAAGCCTCGCAATGGCTGGGCAAATTGCGATTCCACAATTGATCAATGCCTTGCATTCAGAACACTTTAGCGTACGCTATGCTGCTACATGGGCACTGGGCCGCATCGGTGGTGATGGTGTTGTCGCTGCGCTCTGTGAAGCACTGCAAGATGCGCATTGGGCTGTACGTGAAACTGCGGCACGCTCACTTGGGAAGCTGAAGTCAAAGCATGCTGTGCCAGCTTTGATGCAGGCCACAGGTGACGGTGCAAAGCAGGTTCGCTACGCTGCCATTGACGCCCTAGCTGAGATCAGCAACAAAGACTAATCTGACGCGACATCAAATTAGATAGACACAAAATACACACCTAAGAGAATTCTTGGCCGTGTATTTTGTGGTACCTCACGATGTCCAGCTACGGGTTATTCTTGCCTGAGCTTCGTTTTGCTACTGGGTGGGCATCTTGCTCATCCTCGCGGAATGTGTCAGCAACTTTGGTGAAGCTGCTAACCAACCGGTTCGAAGAGATTGCCATTGCTTCGAGCACATTTGGAAAATACTCGATCATATTTTCCAATGAAGCAATTAAAAGAAATTCACTGCCTAGTGTGAACAATAGAACGCTTTGTAACGTTGCAATAACATATACGCTGAGCGTCGTTGCGTCGCCTACTCTAAATGCCACATCAGTGCCAACATCAACGAAAAAAGCCGCCCCTGCGATGAAGGCGAGCAACCGATTCTTTCTTTCCAACGCCATAAACCCAAACGCCACCTGAACAAGCTGAGGCAGCGCACCAACAAACCATGCTTCGGCTGTGGACACTCGTTGCGTCCCCAACAAGAAATAACCTTGAACACTGGTAATATAATCAGTGACAAACAGAAACACCGACACAGCCAATAAGGCCATTAACACGAGAAACACCAAGAGCATAACCGCTGGCTTTTCTCGTAAGTCTTGCCCAAATGGAATAACTAGCGCACGTTTACGTTTGGCAGAAGCCTGAGCAACCAAGCAATACTTCCTTAATACAGTTCTTCAATTGACAGTTGTATTGTAGTATACGTTACATGTGCGACAAAGTTTGCAACGTACAATGTAACATTGCGCTTATTTGCAATGCAGTTTTGATTACGGCATAATCCTATCCCATGGGCCTATAGCTCAGCTGGGAGAGCGCCTCAATGGCATTGAGGAGGTCAAGGGTTCGAGTCCCTTTAGGTCCACCTAAAATTACACATCCCGAACCGCCGTAGGTGGTCGAGTAGTTTTCCGCGATGCTTCGTTTCCACCATACAAACAAGCTCTCGTCTCCGTCTCTCAAGCTAGACCTTTAAGAGAGGCGGTTTAAGATGATATTCTATCCACTACTTTCCAATTCTTCTAATGACTCTGAGGCAGACAGTGAATATATGTCCATTAAAGATGCTGCAAAGTTCTCTGGCTACAATGACCAGTATCTAAAACGATTACTTGCCGATGGCAAATCTGTATAATTTACCGACGTTGCTGGGCAGGGTGCCCACCTCTTGACTTCGTACACGCTCGGTCTGCCCTCTAATCAAGTTTGTCACACCGTTGATGACCGAAGCGTGTGAACGTTGGCTACCGAACTACACCGACTATACCAGTTGGGCGGTTGAGGATATATCGCTGCATACCCCCCATGAGCAAACCCCCTGTAGCTTCGCTAGCAGGGGGTTTGGTTCAGCGTTAACAGAGGCCACTCTCTATTGCACCGGCAAGTAGAAAAGGCTCTACTCGCTGCCGCCAGCGAAGAAGACCGGGATGAACATCAGAATGAGTTCGCCCTGGTAGCTGGGGTAGCGCGTCTTCACAGCTTCAACGATAGCTTCGCCGGTTGCCTGTGTGTTGAACTGATCTTCCATAAAGGCTACGTATTCAATCGCCTCATCCAGAAGGCCGACGGTCGTTGGTACGCCGTGCCCAGGTAACACAGTTTGGTAGCCTTCAGACTTCAAAGAAACGCGCAGTTCGTCCAGCGCGTTGATCCACGCTAGGCGGTTCAAACCTGGGAAGAAGTACATCCCGTTGTAAAGCAGGTCTTGCACGATGACGGTGTTAGCTTCCGGAATGCGGATGACCAACTGCTCAACAGACTCTGCGCCTTCGACGGTGCTGATATCATACGTTAGACCGTCGATGACGGTGACGCCTGTGCTGATGCCAACCACCGGGGCCCGCAGTTCAGTTGGCGCGGCCGGGCCGAAGTTTGCGGTCGCTGCAAGCTCGGAACCATCATCGATGACGGTGGTGACGTTGGCAACTGTGGTCGGGGTGGCAACAAAGGGCGCATCAAAGCCTGCTGCACCCCACCAGTGATCGCGGTGCTCGTGGCTGAGGATCACGCGGTCGATGGGCTTACCTAGGCTGGCTGCATAGGCGGCAGCCTCCGCAGCAAACGGAACCAAGAGTTGAGTATCAACGACAACCAAATTGTTGGCCGTCTCAATGATGTGTGTGGTGACGCCGACGCTATCGACGGGGGCGGTATACGTGTGAATGACTGCGGCAGGGGTCGGGATGATGCTGACCTTGCCGGCCATGTTCATGGGCTGGGCAACCTGTGCCTTGGCGCTGCTTAGCGGTATTGCACTGGCAGCGGCGGCACCCGCACCGACCATGCCGGCACCCTTAAAGAATTTACGACGACTTACCCTTGCCATTGTGTCCCTCCGTGGGAATAGTTGAAAAGTAAAACGCTTACATCGCAGAGGCTACCCACTACAGTGTTTCATGTCAAGTGCGCCCACTGGCAGGCTAGCTTAACAGCCAAAAACTATATACCTTGTCGACCGAGTACTGCTGACCGGGTTCGGTTACGCATCATCTACTGATTTGCCACGGCCTGGCATTTAGCATCCTGCTCGACCTTCGCATTCACAAATCAACGTGTTACAATCTCGGCGGATCATCTGCACCCAATAATCGAGGAGAATAAACACCATTGAGTGAACACCTGTCACTGCAAGATATGCTCATCCGTCTGCAATCATTCTGGGCAGACCAAAACTGCATCGTCTGGCAGCCACACAATGTTCAGGTAGGCGCTGGCACAATGAACCCAGCAACTTTTCTTCGTGTGCTAGGTCCAGAGCCTTGGAACGTAGCCTACGTTGAACCGTCCGTCCGTCCGGCAGATGGGCGTTATGGCGAAAACCCCAACCGCATGCAGTACTATTATCAATATCAGGTGATACTTAAGCCTGACCCAGGCAATCCGCAAGAACGCTATCTTCAAAGCCTCGAAGCGCTCGGTATTGATCGACGCAAGCATGATATTCGCTTTGTCGAAGACAACTGGGAGTCGCCGGCCTTGGGTGCCTGGGGCTTAGGTTGGGAAGTCTGGTTGGATGGTCAAGAGATTACACAATTCACGTACTTCCAGCAGGCTGGCGGCTTAAACCTCAACCCCACCTCTGTAGAGATTACCTATGGCGTCGAACGGATTCTGATTGCCCTACAAGGGGTCGACTCGGTGTGGAATATCGAGTGGAACAAGGATATTCGTTATGAAGATGTGCTACTTCAGTCAGAAATTGAGCACTGCCATTACTACTTTAATGTTGCGACTGTCGAGCAGCTTCGTGAGACGTACAATGTCTACGAGCAAGAAGCCTACAAGGCACTAGATTATGACCCTGTCCTAGTGCGGCCAGCACATGACTACACCCTCAAGATGTCGCATCTGTTTAATGTCCTTGATGCTCGTGGAGCCATCGGCGTTGTTGAACGGGCTGAGTTCTTCAAGCGGATGCAACGTGTGGCAGCCAAGGTCGCCCAGGCTTACGTCGAAAAACGCCGTGAACTCGCTTTCCCTATGTTGCCGGAGAATTGGTCTGTTGACCCCGAAACGGGTGAACTTACCCAAGACGTACCGCTTGAAACTCTAATGATTGAGCCATCGGGCACAGCGCCAAGTGTTGCCTCCACAATGGTCTTTGAAATTGGTGTCGAAGAACTGCCTGCTGCTGATGTGGATACGGCAAAGGCTCAGGTTGAGAGACTCGCAAAACAACTGCTGGATGCTGCACGCCTTGATTATGAATCAATTACGGTGGGTGCAACACCGCGCAGGGTGGCTTTAATCATTGAAAAGCTAACTGCTAATCAAAAAGCTGAAGAGCGGGTCGAACGCGGCCCACCTGCCCGTGTGGCATTTTCTGATGATGGTTCTCCTACCAAAGCGGCAGCGGGCTTTGCCCGTGGGCGAGGTGTCAGCGTAGACGATTTACAGGTCGAAGAGATCGATGGAGGCGAGTATGTTGTGGCCCACATCCATGATGAAGGGTTGCCAACCGTGGATGTCCTTCCTGATTTATTGAGCGAACTAGTTGTCTCTATTCGTTTCGACAAGGCAATGCGCTGGAATGCATCGGGGATTACATTCTCCCGCCCAGTGCGCTGGCTAGTGGCCCTCTATGGTGATTACATCATTCCGATGGATTATGCGGGTGTGTTCTCCGGTAGAGTCTCTCGCGGCTTGCGCCCATTAAGCTCCCCGCAAATCGAACTACAATCCGCGGATGATTATCTGAAAATCATGTCCGATAATGGCATCACCCTCGATGTTGACATTCGTCGCGCCACCATCAAGCAGCAGATCGAAGCTTTGGCACAAGAAGCAGAGGGTACTATTCAAGAAGACCTAGCCCTGCTCGACGAGGTGACCAATCTCGTTGAACAACCGACTGCATTACTAGGCACCTTCTCCGAGGATTATCTCAAACTCCCCGACATCGTCCTGACCACCGTCATGCGCAAGCATCAGCGTTACTTCGCTGTCGTGGATGACAACGGCGACCTATTGCCGGTGTTTATTGCCGTTCGTAACGGTGACGCTGAGCACCTCGACTCCGTTCGCCATGGCAATGAGCAGGTGATTCGCGCGCGTTTTGCAGATGCGCGCTTCTTCTACGCAGAAGATATACAGCAGCCACTGGAGACCTACATCCCTGACTTAAAGTTACTGACCTTCCAAGAAGACCTCGGCTCCTATTTTGAGAAATCAGAGCGGTTAGAGCTGCTTGCGGAGCCATTTGCAAAAGCTCTTAACCTTGCGGGGGATGATGTTCAACATTTGAAGCGAGCAGCCGCCCTTGCCAAGGCTGACCTTGCGACTCAGATGGTCGTGGAAATGACTTCACTGCAAGGCGCCATGGGGGCGCTCTACGCAGCCCAGTCTGGTGAAGTTAAGGCTGTTACCCTGGCAATTCAGGAACATTATTTACCGCGCTCTGCCGGTGATATCATTCCATCGACCAAGGTTGGGACGGCATTGGCCCTCATTGATCGGCTTGACAGTCTAGTTGGCTTATTTGCTGTTGGGCTAGAACCGACGGGTTCAGCCGACCCGTATGGCTTACGCCGTGCAGCCCTTGGCATCGTGCAGATATTGTTGGGTAACCAGTTATCGGTTGATCTGCGCGAGTTGATCGCGGTGGCAGCAGAGGCACAACCGGCACCCGTCAGCGAAGATATGCAGCAGAAAGTACTGTCATTTGTTGCCAGCCGGATGGAAGGCCTTATGCGGGATGTGTACGCCTTTGATGTCGTCCAAGCGGTACTCGGTGAAGTATCTCACAACCCTTATCGAGCAGAGCAGCATGCCCAGCAGCTCACAGCGTGGGTCAACCGGGATGATTGGGCTCCCATGCTGGATGCCTTCGCCCGTTGTGCCCGCATCACGCGCAGCCAATCAGAGATGTTCGAGATTGATACTGACCAATTCGCCACAGATGCCGAGAAACAATTATATCAAGCGTATCTGGAAGCCTCAGGAAAATTGCCCAGCACTGCCAGTGTTGACAATATGCTGCAAGCGTTCGAACCAATGGTGCCATTCATTAAAACGTTCTTTGCACCAGCCGATGAGGGCGGTGTTCTTGTTATGGCGGATGATCCAGCAGTACGAGCCAACCGTCTCGGGCTACTTCAACATATTGTTTTGATGAGTAACAATGTGGCAGACTTTTCTGCTCTGGATGGTTTCTAAGGAGATGTCGGAAGCTTGTCGAGAATAGACTCTAGCTTATCAATATCAACGGGCTTCACAAGATAATCCATCGCGCCAGCTTCATGTGCTTTTTTAATAAAGCTGGGGTCATCTTCTGCGGTAACAAAAATAACCGGTGTGTCCTTAGTAATTGGGTCACGTTTGATATAACGGCATACTTCCAGACCATTGACGCCGTCCATATTGAGGTCAAGCAGCATCAACGCTGGTTTTTCGCTATGCAACAGTCGAATTGCCTGCCGTGGCCCATTGGCAATCTGGGTTTCCCAATCGAATAAACTGACCATGTCTGCGATAGCTTTTGCCATGTTATTATCATCGTCTACGACGAGAATGTAGCTCATAAATTGTCCTAAACAGTGATCGTAACTTTTTACACAAGGGTACCGGATTGCAGAAAGCATTGCAGCATACAGGCTGTAACAGTAAGCAACTTAACATGAATCTTCAGAATTTTGTTATTACAAAACGGATACTTGGTGCAGGCTTAATCGCGGTAGGGTTTATCGGTATCGCCGGCACCATCGGCGTTGATTTGATCGGCATCGGCGAATTTGGCGGTTTCGGCCCGACGCAACAACGAGCAACAGCAGCCTGCATCGCTCTGATACTCATTGGTAGTACGTTAATCCCGCTTGGCAACCGACCAGCCTGAGCAAAACCTTATGACATCATCTACGACTCAACTTTCAGACAACGCAACAATCAACCCAGCGCCTTCTGTTCGACTGCTGCTCACTGGGTGGATGGGCCTTGGGCTTCTCCCGCTTGCATTCTTGCTGATGGTCTATTTGGTTTATGCGTTCAATTTGTTTCAGTTTCCCTTTGACTACGATCAAGGCGAGGGTTTTGAATTATGGAGCGCCATTATGATTACCAACGGCGAGCTCCCTTACACAGATAATGCTGTATTCCCGTTCCACTCGTCGCTCTATGGCGTCGTCTTCCCCTTGATGATGGCACCGCTCGTCGCCCTGTTTGGCCCGCACCTATGGATCGGGCGCATCTGGTCGTTTCTAGCGACCTTCGTCATGGCAGGGGTGATCTACTACATCGTCCAGCGTGAAACAAGACGGCCGCTGCCCGGCATTATTGCTGCCCTGCTATTCTTTGCTTCGAATACAGTTTACCAAGTCGGGCCGCTGTTCCGTCAACATACAACAATGGAAATGTTTGGCTTGTTAGGTATCTTAGCCGTTTCGCGTTTCGATGAGAGTAAGCATCCGCATAAAAGTATTGTGTTGGCTTTCTTGTGCTTAATTCTTGCAGGCTTCACCAAGCCACTGATCTTCGATACCGTTGCTGCTGTCTTTGTTTTTATGTTCCTACGCCGCCCATTATTGACCATTCCTTATGCCGCAGCCTTCGGTATCGCAACTGGTGTAGTCTTCTTGGGGCTGAACATTGCCACAGAGGGCAATTGGATGGTTAATATTTTTTCTGCCAATGCCAACCCTTTCATTGATGGGCAGGCTGCGTTGTTCTATTCTCAGTGGTTTCAACTGCATACTGTGATCATTCTGACCGCAGCAATTTACTTTGTGTACACGCTCTACTTTGGCCGCCTGAATATCTACAGTCTCCTATTTGTGTTTGCCTCTGCGAAAGGGTTATTGAGTGGCAAGTGGGGGGCTGGTCCATCTTATTTAATGACGGCGATCATTGCGGCAGCTATTTGTACCGGCATCACTATTGGCCTAACGCGTAATTGGGCTCAAAAGCAGCAGCGGCTTACCTATGAGTACGCGTGGGCTATTACCGTTCCGATGTTGCTGATAACGCAGGCTAGGTTGAACCTGCACTTACCCCTGGACCACCCTCTGACCCGCCCTATAGCACAGTTATTCAACATCCCAGATGAGTCTGAGCATCGCTTCCGGCAGGACTATTTTGACACTGTGGGCTATACACAATTGGGGCACCTGACGTATGATAAAGATGTTCAGGCAGGCTGGCAGATTGTCGAGTGGGCAGAACGACAGCCCGGCCCAGCGTGGAGCGAGGAAGCCATGTTCTCAATACTTGCTGAGAAGGATGAAGTCGTCGGTAACCCAGCACTACTGTTCAACCTTGGCAACAGCGGTGTTCTGAATACAGACCAAATGGTCGAGATGATCTATGATCAAGCGTTTGGCGTTGTGATTTTTCGAGCACAGTTCTACCCACAGGATGTACTGAATGCCATTGGGCAAAACTACGAACGCGTTGATGTCGTTGAGATGAATGGGTTTGAGTATCTGATTTTGCTGCCCAAGGAGGCTAAATGATCAATGCCTATTGACTTGAGCAAAACCAACCTAACTGGGAAAAACTTCGCCGGCGTAGATTGGCACAAAGCAATTCTTGATGAGGCCAATCTCTCTGAGACAAATCTATATCAAGCTAGTTTGACCGAAGCAAGCTTGATGAACGCCGTCCTGACGCGAGCCAACTTGTCCGAAGCTAACCTCACTAAGGCAAAATATCTGACATTGCCTCAACTAAGAGGAGCTTTCTCTCTTAAAGGGGCAACTATGGTTGATGGTAAGATGCTGCCGAATGATAAAAATTGGCACAAAGCCTTTGAACGATGGAGTGACCAAAGCAAGACAGACACCAACGGGTATCTGCTACCCTAATGCCCTCTTTGGCTCACTCCATTAGCATATGGTACAGCAATCACATTACGGATTATTGCGTTTAACTGAAGTTAATATAACTTGCAGTACAATAATTCTGACAATGTCTGACAATTATTGATTTCGGAAAGATTACCAAATGGCGAAAATACTTGTGGTAGATGACAACACCGATACACTTACCATCATTCGTGAAGCGCTTGAACATGAGGGACACGACGTATATCAAGAGATTGTTGGCACATACGCGGTTCATCAAGTGCGCGAGCACAACCCTGATGTGATCTTGCTTGACATTGACCTACCCGGCCTTAATGGGCTTGAAATCTGCAAGCATATCCGCTCTGATCCAGCTATTGCCAAAATCCCCATTATTTTCATTACGGCAAGCGCCCAAGACCAAGATATTATCGTCGGGCTGAAGGCTGGTGCTGATGACTACGTCGTCAAGCCATTGAAGCTGCGCGAACTCTCGGCACGGGTACAAGCATCTTTGCGGCGCGCACCGGGTAATCAGCTTGACACCGATACAAACTGGCTCTCTTATGGCAGCCTCCAGCTACACAACACCATACCACAGGTCAAAATTAGAAACAGCGAGCCAATCGAGTTGACCTATACCGAACACCGCTTCCTACACACACTGATGATCGAAGCGGGGCAGGCTGTATCACTCGCGCAGTTGCTGCAGCGCGTTTGGGATTACCCGCCCCACGTCGGCAATGCTAACATCGTCCATGTGACGGTCAAGCGCTTACGAGCCAAATTGGAAGAAGACCCGCAGCATCCGAGTATTGTTCTGACAGTGCGTGGACATGGTTATATGGTCAATGGGGTATCAGAGCCGGTATAATTCTAGCTCGGAACGATAATTTAGATTAACTGAGTGCTGAATGCAATCGACTATTTCAAGCTTGGACGGCTTCATTCGACAGATACTCTTTGCCAAGCTCATAGAGCAAGAAATTACCGCGGAGGAGCAAGAGAAGACTCGCGGTGCTTTTGGCTTATCGGTGGCCTTTTCGGGTATTCGCTGCATTATCCAATATATGATCCTGCCGTTTGTCCTCCCTGTAATCGGTATTGCAGGCCAATTCGCAGACTTTGCCACGGCTGGCATTAACATTGTCGCTATTATCACGTTGGTCTGGACGCTGAGACATTTCTGGCGCATCGATTATAAATACAAATGGGCTTATCTGACGTTGGCGGTGCCCGCTTTCGTGATGCTGGTAGCCTTTATGGTGCAGGACATTAACATGCTGCTCTGAGCACAGGCAGAGCAGCGTAACTGAAACAGCGGCTTTCTTCACGTTTGGGAAACGCAATTAATACAGCATAAGCAAAGTCTGTCAACGTAGCCGAACCTCGACGGATTGTGCTACGGTAAGTCTAGCAATATTGTTTTGAAAGCCGGAGATTACAACCATGTTACCCTCAATTGATCAACCACCTGCAACGTCAGTCTATGATGAAACCAAGTGGCGCATTCAGTTCCACACTTACTTGAATAAGGACGGTGCAGTTGATGACGTCGGGCACTCATTTGTTAGCATCGTCAATGATGGTCAAATTGTGTCCTCAGCCGGGATGTGGCCTTCGGATGATTATATGGGGTCAGCATGGACGTCAGTTTCAACGGTAGATGGTCGCATCCGGTCCGAGATGCCGAGCTTGTACCAACACGCAGATGACTACAATGCCGAGACGGGCCAATCGACAGCGAGAGATGCGGAGCGCTTGAAAACTGATAACTTCCCAGCATCTCAGGCTGAGGTGGCACGCTTGATGGCCCACATCGATAGAGAATATGACAAAAACGGAAATGGTCAACAGTACAATATGTATGGCTCAAGCAGACCCGGTGGGCCACATAATTGTTCTACTTGGGCATTAAACGCGCTAAAGGTCGCTTTTACCCCGACAACCGGGCAGCCCACGCAGGCACAGCAGCAAAAACTGCAACGCATCCACAACTATCAACCCAGCGCATGGACTATCACCCGTCCGAGTAAAATCTACGACAATATTGAGGGACTCGGACTAGACGACCCCCACAAGCTGCGCCAGAAGGTTAATGTACCTCGAAACCTCAACGATGATCAGCCCTTCAATGTATCACCTTTTGACATCGAGGGTGAAAACGAAAAAGCTAAAGCATTACAAATCTTGATTACCCAAGGCAAGCAAGATCTCGGTTTACAAGACACACAACCCGGCAAATTCTTCAAAACTCGCACTACCGAAATAGAGCGGCAAAAAATTCGAGCCGAAGCACAAAGACGTAGAATTGAAGAAGCGATGAGGAAGCAACAAAGACGAGAAGAAATACAAAAACTTAAAAATCGGGAGGGGCAAGAGACGCCAACTCCCAGTCGCAGGAAATCCGCAACAGATATTCAACCCATTAAGGGGCAGGGTACCGTTGATGACTCTGCAAAGCCGAAACGGAGGAAATCTACAACGGATATCAAGCCGATCAAGCCTAAAAGCACGGATATTGACCTTCACTAGCGAAAAGCGAGATTAACCATGCCACAAACAAAAGCAGGTATAGAGTACGAAATTCTACAAGAAGGTAGCGGTGAATTTGGTCAATTTCTCAGCTTGATGACCGTCAACTACACGATTGCACCAGCGGGCGGCCAAGTTGTCTTCGACTCACGTGACGAAGGTGGGCCAGTCAGTTACCCAGCAGGCGCAGCCGAGATTATCCCCGGTATCGATTTGTCAGCCACGGTTCTACAAGAGGGCAGCATTGTTAAGTTACTTGTGCCGCCAGAATTTGGCTACGGCGAAAGTGGCGTCGAAGGGGCGCTGCCGCCTAACGCCACCCTTGATGTCGTCGTTGAGGTGTTAAAGGTGGAACATCAGGAAGTACCTGATGAACTCCCACATCTCTTCGTTGATCCCCGCAGGCTCATGTAGTTTTTTCGTAAACCACATTAACATAAGTCTTTCAATAATAGATGCCCTTCTTGACGTTAGAGATAGTATCTATTCGTTGTTTGTATCAAAATTATAGAAGCCACCCTCAAGTTTGTTAGGGTAGGCGCAAAAGCCGCTGCCCTTCTTTAGATTATCATGTCGTCTAATATCAGGTAGACGACGTAAGACTTTGTTTTGGGCTCATATGGTGTAGTATGTAAGCAAGCTCATGCAATGTTCGTCATAAATGTGTGGGCATCTTAAAATAGTAAACAAAATATTTATCGAGGAAACACTATGACCAACACTGCCACGAAGCCTACAAGCAGAAAATTAGATGTAGACAACATCCGGAAAGACTTCCCAATTCTTGAACAAGACGTGCACGCGGGTATTCCGCTGATATATCTTGACAATGCGGCTTCCTCGCAGAAGCCTGTTCAAGTAATCGACGCCATGAACGAATTCTATAGAACGTATAATTCCAACGTTCACCGTGGCATTCACAAGCTGAGCGCCACAGCCGAAGAAGCATATGAAGCCGGACGGGATAAAGTTCAGCAGTTTATTAATGCCGCCAAACGCGAAGAGATTATCTTTACCAGTGGCACAACAGAAGCGATTAACCTCGTTGCTTACAGTTGGGGTGGGGCAAACATTCAACAAGGGGATGTCATTGTCTCCACGGAACTGGAGCACCATGCCAACTTGGTGCCTTGGCAGATACTCGCTCAGAAAACGGGCGCAGAAATGCGCTACGTCCCCCTACAACAAAATGGCACCCTTGACTTAGAAGCCTTCCACAATCTACTTGACAACAACGTTAAGCTGGTGGCTTTTAACCATGTCTCCAATATGACCGGCGCAATCCAACCCGTCAAGCAAATGGTCAAGGCTGCGCATGATGTCGGCGCGCTGGTGATGGTCGATGGTGCCCAAAGCGTGCCGCACATGGCAATCGATGTGCAAGACCTAGATGTTGACTTTTACGCTTTCTCCGGACATAAAATGCTGGCACCGACCGGGATTGGCGTGCTGTATGCCAAAGAAGCACACCTGCTAAAAATGCCGCCCTTCCTGAGCGGCGGCGACATGATCCGCACAGTGACATTAGACAAGACGACCTTCAACGACCTACCCTACAAATTTGAAGCTGGGACGCCAAAAATCGCTGAAGTGATTGGCTTGGGCAGCGCAATCGATTATTTGACAGAATTGGGGATGGAGAACGTCCGCCAGCACGAAGTCGAAATGACAGACTATGCTCTCAAACAAATGGCTCAGATAGACAACCTCGACTTAATCGGCCCGTTGAACCCGGAACTACGTGGTGGTGTAGCGACGTTTACAATCAAGCGTATTCATCCGCACGATATTGCCCAAATTTTAGATAGTCATGGCGTCGCTGTTAGAGCAGGCCAACACTGTGCCCAGCCTGCGCACGCCTGCTTAGGTGTCCAATCGACGGCTCGCGCCAGTTTTTACGTATATAACACACCCGAAGAGGTCGATAAACTTGTAGAGGCCATCGGGCACGTCAAGCAGACATTTGGCGTGGAATAGGAGTTGACATCAAATGGACGATTTGTACAGAGAATACGTATTGGAACATTACAGTAATCCACTGCGCAGCGGATTGCTGGACGCGCCGCATCGCCAATATGAAGACAGTAATCCGCTTTGCGGCGACTACATTCATATAACGTTGAGGCTTGCTGACGATGACACTGTTGAAGACATTGGTTGGGAGGGTGAAGGCTGTGCCATCAGTCAAGCCACAGCCTCAATGCTCTACGACTCGGTTGTCGGCAAGCCCATTGAAGAAGTCCAGCAGCTTGATACGGATTACGTACTTGAACTACTTAATGTTCCTTTGTCAGCCGTGCGGCGCAAATGTGCGCTGCTGTCGCTAAAAGTATTGAAGGCCAGCGCTTTTGGTATGGAACAAGAATAACGAAATAGGTTGAATTCTCGTCTACCATATGCTACCTTTGTGAACGTTAGCTGAAAAAATAAGCATATCCATGTTTCACTTTCTACTGAGTCTACGTCGCCGTCGTCGCCGCATCACTGAACAGAGTGCCCGGCTAGTTGGTGTTGGCTCGCAGTAACAAAGCGACATTTCCAAAAACCCGCTATCCGGTATTGGGCTAGCGGGTTTTTTATTTACGCAGCAAGGGGGGATTGTTGATTAAAGTAGGTGTATATGGCGCAACGGGCTATACCGGGTTGGACTTAATCCGCTTACTTGACGCCCACCCGCACACAGGCATTGCCTTTGCCACATCAGAAAGCAGCGCTGATACAAACCTCAGTGATAGCTACCCACAGGCATCCAAGATCGAATTAGTCTCTTCGAGGAATGCAAACCTAGGCGATGTGGATATAGTTTTCCTCTGTTTGCCGCACACCAAATCTGCGCCGACGGCAGCCACAGCCATGGAAGCTGGCGTCAAAGTTATTGACCTATCTGCTGACTTACGCATTGAAACGGCCCAAGCCTACAAACAATGGTATCACGTCGAGCACCCCAACCCTGAGCTCTTACCAGTGCCCTATGGTTTGCCCGAACTCAACCGCGATCAACTCACTAATACAGACTGCATTGCCAACCCTGGCTGCTACCCGACGACAACCTTGTTGGGCGTTGCGCCAGTTGTACGAGCGGGTTTGCTGCAAGCAGGCAGCAGCATCATCGTTGATGCCAAGTCAGGCGTAACGGGCGCAGGGCGCTCGCCAAAGCAATACACGCTGTTCGCCGAACTCAATAATAACTTCTACCCGTACAAGATCGGGCGAGCGCACCGTCACATTGCCGAGATGGAGCAATTGCTCAAAGACGATGGTATCAAAGCCGGGCAGTTTATTTTCTCACCCCATCTACTGCCAGTTGATCGTGGTATTATTGCCACTATCTATTTGAAAGTCACCGATGTGGACGCTGTCTACCGGGTGCTGAAAGACCATTATCAAAACGAACCGCTTGTTGATGTTCTACCAGAGGGCGAACTTGCCAGCTTGACCCATGTTGTTCGGACACCTAAGGCCGTTATCAGTGTGGCCCAAGCGACAGAGGATACTGTGATTGTTGTCTCCGCACTCGACAATTTAATGAAAGGTGCTGCATCGCAAGCCGTGCAAAACTTCAACATTATGTTCGGTTACCCTGAAACGATGGGACTACTGTGATGCCAACAACTGTCATTAAGATTGGGGGCAACGAGTTAGATAAGCCAGCGTTCGTCAAACAAGCGGCTGAAGCCATCGCGAAGTTGCAACGAGAGCAGGCTTGTATTGTTGTACATGGTGGTGGCGCAGCGATCAGTAGGATGCTAGAGCGTCTCGGCATCAAGCCCCAGTTCAAAGAGAACGGGCAGCGTCTCACCGACGATGACACAATGGAGGTGGTCGAGTTCATTCTCAGTGGACATGTGAATAAGTTTTTGGTAACGGCCCTGCTCGAAGCGGGAGTGGACGCTATGGGCCTGAGTGGGGTAGATCGGCGCCTGTTGTGGGCCGAACCCTTCGCCGCTGACCTTGACTGGGTTGGGCGTGTGGTTGATGTCCGTACTGAGGTGTTAACGGATTTGCTCGACAAGGGTGTGGTGCCTGTGGTTGCGCCGCCATCAAATGGTGATGCAGGTCGCTACAATGTCAACGCCGATGTTGCTGCAGGCGCTATCAGCGGAGCACTGCAAGCGGACAAAGTAATCTTTGTGACCAACGTTCCTGGTGTCAAAGTAGATGGTGAAGTTGCTACTTTGCTAACAGAAGCAGAGGTGCAATCCTTAGTTCAACAAGGGGTAATCTACGGCGGGATGATCCCAAAAACCGAAGCAGCACTCTCCGCATTAGCGCAAGGAGCGCAGTCAGCAGTGATCACCAACCTCGACGGTCTTACGGCTGGGACTGGGACTGTCCTCATCAATGGAAAGAAGACCTAAGATGGCGCATCAAGTTATTGAGAAAGATACCCGCCACGTACTTGCCACCTACAGGCGGGCACCGTTCGTTCTCGTTGAAGGTAACGGGATGTACGTCACAGACAGCGAGGGCAAGCAATATCTTGATTTTGCCTCAGGCATCGCCGTCAATGCACTCGGGCATGCTCACCCTGCGGTAGTCAGGGCCGTTCAAGAACAGATCGTTCAGTTAAGCCACGTCTGCAACCTGTACATAACGAAACCACAAGCCGACCTCGCAGAAGCCCTATGTGCCAGCAGTTTCGCTGACAAGATACTGTTCTGTAATTCTGGTGCAGAGGCCAACGAAGGCGCACTGAAGTTTGCTCGCAAAGCCGTCACGACGCTCAATCATAGAGATAAGACAGAATTTATCGCCTTTAAAGGCGGCTTCCATGGGCGCACAATGGGCGCGCTCACTTTGACGGCTGATGAACAGTACCGCCAACCTTTTCAGCCGATGCTGCCGACCGTTCACCATGCCACCTTCAATGATCTCGCGTCTGTAGAAGCGCTGATCGGTGACAACACCGCTGCTGTGATCGTTGAACCTATTCAATGGGAAGAGGGGGTGGTCGTCGCAACAGATGCCTTCATGGAGGGGCTGCGTGCTCTATGTGATCAACACGACGCTCTGCTGATCATTGATGAAGTGCAAACCGGCGTGGGACGGACGGGCAAACCTTGGGCTTATCAACACTTTTCCATTCAGCCCGATATCATGACCTCCGCTAAGGCGCTAGGTGGTGGATTACCTATTGGTGCTGTTCTAATGAACGATAAGGTTGCCAGCATCATTGATTACGGTGACCATGGCAGCACATTTGGCGGTGGGCCTGTTGTTTGCCGCTCTGCCCTAGCGGTTCTCAATCAGGTGATGACAGTCGAGATGCAGAAACATATTCACGCCATGGGTGACCTGCTCGGAGAGCGCATCATGGGAATGAACGACTCACGCATTACAAGGGTAACGGGCCTTGGCCTTATGTTGGGCATCGAGATGACCGTACCAGCAAGCGCGTTCGTCAATAAGGGCTATGACAACGGTCTCTTAGTCTTGACGGCAGGGAGCAACATGCTGCGGCTACTGCCCGCCTATATCGTTCAAGAGCAGCACGTTGACGAATTTATCAACAAGTTACGGGCAACATTAGGCTGATGGTTCAACTGAACGCGCCATTTTCCCGCCAGCTCGGCGATATCGTCATTCGAACACCGCAAGAGGCTGATGTTGATGCCATTTGCCAGTTATTTGCGGATGAAGTTGCTGCTGGGCGTATGCTCCCGCGTGACCCAGGGAAAGTTCGTGCACAGTTAGGCACGTGGTTAGTAGCCTACAGTCTGGCGAGGCAGCCTGTGGGGTGTGTCTCACTGGTAGTTTACAACAACGAATTGTGTGAGGTACGCTCGTTGGCAGTCGATAGTGTGATGCGTGGGCAAGGGATTGGTGCTGAACTCGTCAAAGCGGCGATCCTTTTGGCAGACTCGTGGGGCATGAAGCGTGTCTTAACGTTGACGCGAGCGGTGCCCTTCTTTCTGAAACTCGGTTTTATCCGCGATGTGCTTGCAAACTATCCAGAAAAAGTCTGGAAGGACTGCGGTCCTTGCCCGTTCAAGCATGCCTGTGACGAAGTTGCCCTAATCTATCATCTACAATCTAACGGATTAAGCTATGAGTCCCTTTAGCATCAACGGCTTTAAGGCGGTTGGGTACGCAGGTGGTATCAAGAAGAATGGCGCTCTCGACCTTGCCCTGATTGTGAGTAACACCCCCGCCAGTTGGGCTGGCGTCTTTACAACTAATGTTGTCAAGGCGGCCTGTGTCATCCGCAATCAGCGCCTACTGGCGCAAGGCCAAGCAGTCAGGGCTGTCGCTATAAATTCAGGGAATGCCAACGCCTATACAGGCGAAAAAGGCGCCGCTAACGATCAGCGTTTTGCCGAACTGGTGGCTAAGGCGACGAGCCTCAAGCCTGAGGCTGTGTTAACGCTCTCAACTGGCGTTATTGGTGTACAACTCCCGATGCCTGTATTTAAAGCCGCCATTCCAGCAGCAGCGTCGCAGCTTGGTGCGCAAAACTGGGGAGACGCCGCATCTGCCATCATCACCACGGATACTTATGCCAAGCTGGCATCCGTCGAACGAGCCGACTACCAGCTCGTCGGCATCGCGAAAGGCTCCGGGATGATCGCCCCAAACATGGCAACCATGCTTAGTGTGATTGCCACCAACGCAGTGATTGCTCCGGCTGATTTACAGCGCATTTTAGGCGAAGTCGTAGAGAAGAGTTTTAATCGGATTGTGGTCGATGGCGATATGAGCACGAACGACAGCGTGCTGATGTTGGCAAACGGCACATCCGGCATCGAGCCTGATCTTGCAAAGTTTCAAGCCGATCTCACAGAAGTTGCCATTAACCTAGCACAGCACATCGTCCGTGACGGAGAAGGCGCAACAAAATTTGTGACTATTCAAGTAGAGCATGCAGCTAACGCGAATGATGCCACACAAATTGCCCGCAGCATTGCCACCTCACCGTTGTGTAAGACAGCCTTTCATGGCGCTGACCCAAACTGGGGGCGCCTTATTGCCGCCGCAGGCTGTGCTGGCGTTGACTTTGACCCATCAAATTTATCGCTCTGGCTTACAAACGCAGATAATCAACCGATGTTCCAACTCGTCCAAACTGGAAAACCCACTGTATTTGATGAGCCAGCCGCTATCGAACTGATGACCACCAAGGCCTGGGGCTTTCTGCTTGATATGGGGCAAGCAGGCTCTGGGCAGTCTACAATATGGACTTGCGATTTGAGCCACGACTACGTCACCATTAATGGTGATTATCGAACATAACACCACAACATTCGCGAGCCGTTCGATCATACTCATAACTTCATCCTTTTAGAGAAGGGAATTTCGCATAATGGAAAAACCGTCCGTTAATAAGGTTGTGCTCGCCTACTCAGGCGGCCTCGATACATCCGTAATCGTGCCGTGGCTTAAGGAGAACTACGGCTGTGAGGTCGTCTGCTTTACCGCTGACCTCGGTCAAGGGGAATTCGAGCTGGATGGCCTCGAAGAAAAGGCAATCAACAGCGGGGCCAGCAAGCTCTATGTCCGTGACCTGCGCGAGGAGCTCCTGACGGATTTCATTATTCCAACCATGCAAGCCAGCGCAATCTACGAGCGCAAGTATTTGTTGGGTACCTCCTTTGCCCGCCCCCTGATCGCCAAGCACATGGTCGAAGTTGCCGATCTGGAGAGCGCTGATGCCGTCGCCCACGGCGCAACAGGTAAAGGTAATGACCAAGTGCGCTTTGAGCTCACTGTCATGGCCCTAAACCCCGCCCTGAAGATTATTGCACCTTGGCGCGAATGGGATATTGCCAGCCGCGAAGACGCGCTTGAATATGCACGTCGCTATGAAATCCCCGTGGTGCACACAGAGAAGTCGATCTACAGCCGTGATGCTAACCTGTGGCATCTGAGCCACGAAGGCGGCATGCTGGAAGACCCCTGGGTTGAGCCAGAAGAGCCAATGTACCAACTATCGAACAGTCCGCAAGAAGCCCCGGATGAGCCAGCAGAGATCATAGTCAGCTTTGAAAAGGGTTACCCGACGAAGTTGAACGATGAGGAAATAAACATCGTTGAGATGGTTGAGAAACTTAACGAGATTGGTGGTAAGCATGGCGTAGGTCGCATTGACCTTGTCGAGAACCGCTTGGTTGGCATCAAGTCACATGGTGTGTACGAAACACCTGGTGGCACCATTTTGTACAAAGCACATCAAGAGCTAGAAAGCATCTGTCTCGACCGCGATACCCTGCACTACAAGGATATTTTAGCGCAGCGCTACGCACAGTTAGTATATAACGGCAAGTGGTACTCAACCCTGCGCCAATCCTTGGATGCCTTTGTGAAAGTCACACAGGAAAACATCACGGGTGATGTCCGCATGAAGCTCTATAAGGGCAACATCATTATTACCGGACGGCGCTCACCGTATAGTTTGTACCGTGAAGACTATGCTTCTTTCGGACAGATGGACGTTTACGATCAAACCGATGCGAAGGGCTTTATCAATCTGTTTGGCCTTCAGTTGAAAGTCGACGCGATGCTGAACATCGCTAACCGTGGCGAAAGCCGCTTTAAATCAGCAGAGAAGTAAGCGAGTAATCCGATGCGCCTATGGGGTGGTCGTTTCAGTGACGGACCAGATGAGCTGATGCGGCGGTTCAATGATAGTTTCTCCTTCGACCGCCGCATGTACGCCGAAGACATTCAGGGCAGCCAGGTATATGCACGAGCTTTAGCCCGTGCAGGTTTGCTGACAGATGAAGAGAGTCAGCAAATCGTTGATGGGTTAGCCCAAGTTCTAACTGAATTCGATGAAGGGCGCTTCGAAGCCCTGCTCACAGATGAAGATATTCATACGGCTGTTGAGCGCCGCCTCACCGAGATTATCGGGGCTGTCGCTGGTAAATTACACACAGGTCGCAGCCGCAACGATCAAGTAGCGACGGATACGCGCCTTTGGCTGCGTGGCGCAACTAACGACGTCAAACGTCTGTTAACTGATGTTCAGCAAGCATTGATCGAACAGGCAGAAGGAAACCTTGACGTCATCATGCCGGGCTACACTCATCTGCAACCAGCCCAACCGATCCGCTGTAGTCATTGGCTGCTGAGCTTCTTCTGGATGTTTCAACGTGACCAAGAACGCCTTTCGGACTGCCTCAAGCGCATCAACGTTTCACCGTTAGGGGCGGCTGCATTGGCGGGTAATGCCTTCAACATTGATCGCGAGTGGATCGCCCAAGAACTTGGTATGGTGGGCATCACAGCTAACAGCCTTGATACCGTCAGCGATCGGGATTATCTGGCTGAATTCATGTTTGCCGCCACACTGATCGGAACACACATCAGCCGCTTGGCGGAGGACTTAGTGCTCTACACGTCACCCGGCTTTGGGTTTATTCAATTGGCAGACGCCTATTCAACAGGCTCTAGCATCATGCCACAGAAGCGCAACCCAGACTCAATGGAACTGGCGCGGGCTAAGGTCGGTCGCATGACGGGTAACTTGATCACCTTGTTGACTGTTCTCAAAGGAACGCCATCAACCTACAACAAGGATTTCCAAGAAGATAAGGAACCGCTTTTTGATACAGTCGAGACGCTCCAAGTGCTGCTGCCGATCATGGCAAATGTAATCAACACCATGACAATCAACGAAGCAGCGATGACCATAGCTTTAACGGGCGGTATGCTGGCTACCGACCTAGCAGACTATCTTGTTCGAAAGGGAATGCCTTTTCGTGAGGCCCATCACGCCATTGGGCAAGTCGTGCAAGCAGCGGAAGAACAATCTCTTCCTATATCTAAACTTAGTGTCGAAACACTACGATCTATCTCGTCACTTTTTGACTCAGATGTCACGGAGTTATATGATTTTGCTCAATCCGTCGAAAGTCGAGCGGTCCCCGGTGGCACGTCTCTCGTGGCTCAAAAGGAGCAAATTGAGCAAGCGCGCCGCCATCTAATGGCAAACTGAACGTAGCAGCCCAAATTAATCATGACATTTACCTTGCAGGCCAGCCGCCTCCGCCGAACAGATATACGCCACATCTATAAACTCTTAAGTCAAATGCAATATAGCCATGTTCACCTAGACTGGCGTGACTTGGATGCCTGGTTCAAAAACCCAGACTTACGAGCATGGGTCGTCCGGAGTGACAAAGTTGCCAACGCAATGATCGGTGCCACCATCCAACCAGTCGTCACGCCAGACGAGACATACTCAATTGCATGGCTTCGCTTCATGTTACCCAATGCGCCGTTTGGTAATGACCCTGCCCTACACATTCTTTGGCAAGCACTCTGGGAAGAACTTGTTAACCAAGGCATCCGTGAAATTGCAACACTAATTATTGAGCCTTGGGTTGAGCCGTACTTCAAGCATTGGGGCTTTACCCCATTGAATACCGTAATTTCGATGCGCCGCAGCCAGCCATCAGTTACGGATTACCCGCTACCTGCTGGCTATACCATTCATGATGTGACAAAAGAAGACGTTCCAAGCATCTCACGCTTAGACTCACGCGCATTCGCATCTGTTTGGCAGTACAGCCAACCGACGCTAGCATTTGCTTGGGATGAATGCTACTCATTCACCATGGTTAAGGTAGCTGAGCAAATAGTTGGGTATCAGATGAGCACATACGAAGACGGGGCAGGCCACTTGGCCCGTTTAGCAGTTGACCCAACCTCACAGGGCAAAGGTTTAGGGAAGGCAATCGTTGGCGATACGATTAAGAAACTAGAAGATGCAGGTGTACGGTCGATGACAGTCAACACGCAAGGTGACAACATTCGCTCTCAGCGACTCTATCAGCGCTTTGGTTTCGTCCCCAGTGGGTCGGATATCCCCATCTGGACGCTCACACTGCCTGTTCAGTCATAAATTCCCTGTTGGCGCTTATAGCTGATTACTGCTCTGTAAGCCTCTTGAGTGCCAATCTGAATTAGAGCGTCTGCAGCTGCTTCGCGCACAATTGCTCTGACATCTGTCAGGGCAACAACAAGTGCACCCACTGCTATTTCTGATCGCAGTGACCCCAGTGCTGTGGCTGCATTCTGACGAGCAAACGAAGACAGATCATCACGCAGGATGCCAATCAATGGCGCTGCTGCGCGTTGATCACCAATGCGCCCAAGCGCCAACATAATTTGCCAGCGAACATACCAATGCGGCTCTTGCAATCGCTCCGCGAGAGATTGCATTGCCGAATCACTACGAATAAATCCTAGAGCTTTTGCAGCTTTAGCCCGCTGCTTTGGGTGATTACGCTTGTTGTCAAGAATGTTGAGTAAGCCTTGTGTGGCGCGGGCATCGCCAGCTTCAGCCAACATAACCAAGGCCTTCTCCCGAATAGCACGCTCTTCATGCCCTAATAGGGAAACCAAATGCAAGATACCTTGTTCCCCACCTAAGAAAATGTCTCCAGAGGGACGTCGGCCAATAGTCGGCTCCAGATCAATAGTCACTGGAGCGACCCAGTTCGCCAGGCATAAGCTGCGTCGCTGGCAGCAGTTGTCCCGATGCGTTCAAGTATCCGTACAATGGTCCGTTGTACAGCAAACGCATCTTCGTTTTTCAGGCAGGTAATCAGGAAATCCACACCGTCTTCCTCGAGCTGGTAGCCTAAAATACGTGCAGTCAAAGTGCGCACATGTTCTGACGGATGGGTATTCAAGTAAATTTGCAGCGTTGTGACAACAGTTCGGTTGAATGTGCCGCCATCTAATTGAGCCAATAGTTTGGCAACAATCTCACGAATATAGTTGACGGGGTCAATCAGAGCGCGAGCCAAGGCATAAGCGGTTGCTTCGGAGAGTTGTTCAAGCCCCGCGAGACCTTCAACGGCGCACTTCCTCAAACGCCAGTCAGGCGCATCCAGTGCTTGTAGAAACAGATTTTCCGCGTGTGATACACCCAACTTAGCAATAGCTGTCAGTGCAGCCTGCCGCAGTTGGTAGGTAGAATCATATTCAAATATGTTCATCAAGGCGCTATAGGAACGCGGATCGCGGATATGGCCCAGCGCTTCAACTGCGCTATGCTGCACATTGAGTTCGGCATCGTTGAGCGCTTCTAATAGAAACGGTGTCGCTCGGTCTGACTTGATCTTACCCAACGCTTCTGCGGCAGCCGCCCGCACCAGCAGGTTACTATCCGTTAGACTACGAATAAAAATTACCTCTGTATCTTTTGTGGCGACTTTTTCCAATATACGAAGCACACGGGCCCGTAAGTCTGGCTGGCGTGCCCTCAGCGCTGCAACAAGCAGTCGCTGAGCATAGTGTGGTTCTTCAAGCAAGCTAAGTAGTCGAGCCGACAGATAATAGACGTGCCAGCGGCTATCAAACAAAGAAGCATGCACTAACTGCTCAACGACCTGTTTACTCGCTTGAGTCGGAAATGATCGATTGCTGAGATCGGCCAAACGAAATAATGCTCTATTCGAAACGCGAGGGTCGGCGTGGTTAAGCATCCGCATGATGTGCAGCAGAGCCGCATCACCACCTAGCTTAACGCTTGTTGGTGCCAAAAGTTGATGTGCCCCACTGAGTGATGGCTCTTGTTGAAGATGGTTAGTCATGCGAATACACAATCACTTATACAGCATAAAGACCATAGTCAAACAAACTCAAACCGATTATAATCCCAAGCTAGCATTGCCTATGGCTCGTCAATGTTAGGCTTGATTTCACACTGAAGCGAGGAACATCATGCCAGATGGTCGCGAACTTGGAGATATTAATGCTCCGATAGAAGATACAGATACCCCCTTGGGGATCAAAGTATTAGTTGTGGCCCTATTAATGAGTTCGTCAGGGTTACTATTAGCAATGATACTAGTTGCTGAGCGGCTCGGCTTACTCGATATGTTCCAATAAACACAGGCAGAGCCAAATTAATAGCCAGCGTTTATTCGTCGATGTACTCAGCAGACCCTTCGATTACTTCCTCTTGCATATCAGGCGCATCATTATTACCGCCTGCAAACTGACGGGCCAGCGGTGAGCTCATTTCACTTAGATGCTCACGTACCACATCAACTGGTGCAATCTGTATAAATAACGACAAAATGACCAGTAATATACCAAATACCCCAACATCATCTGCGATACCAATCGGTAGCAATACATCTGGAATAAAGTCCAGCGGGCTAATGATGTATCCAATCGAAGCTATCACAGCCAGCTTAGACCAAATGTTGACTCGCTTATCGAACAGCAATTTGAAGGTCACAGCAATCCGATCTCCTAAGGTACCTAGGAATCCTGGGTCCGTCTGAGGCAAGCTATATTCAGGTGATTCGCTGCGATGCTGAATAGAATTCTCTGAATTATTGGATGGTTGTTCAGACATGCTGTTAGCCCTCTGCTGTTAGCAATAACGTATTGTTTCTAAGTATATGTACGCGTTGCAAGCAGTACAAGTTACAACAAGTCTCCGACTAATCTACCATTTTTAAGAAATCTTTCTGGCATCTAAAAAATTTTGCTATATGATCTTAACATCGTATTTGCAGAATGTTTTGCAGCACGCTGGGCATTCTTTCCATCCATTGAAATGCTTCAGAAAATGACAAATGTACTAGATTATGAAATGGCAGGGACAGCAATGAATGAAACTCTCAAGGACCCTTTAGATCAGGTAATTCTAGTAGACGAAAATGATCAACCGATTGGGCAGATGGATAAACTAGATGCACACCGTGGTGATGGTCAATTGCACCGGGCCATTTCAGTCTATCTCTTCCGTGAGGCCCCTGATGGAACAGGGCCTGAAGTGTTATTACAGCAGCGGGCCAGCACTAAGATAGTGGGCGCAGGCCAGTGGGGCAACACTGTTTGCGGTAATGTTCGGCCTGGTGAAAGCTATGAAGATTGTGCCCACCGTAGGTTGCGCGAAGAACTAGGTCTTGATCATATCCGCATTGAGCCAATCCACAAATTTCGTTATCAAGTACGCTGCAATGATGAATTCAGCGAAAACGAGATCGACCAGGTCTTCTGGGGTTACTATCAGGGTGAGGCGACCCCCAACCCAAACGAAGTCGCGGATTACGTTTGGGTAAAATGGAATAACCTCAAGGATGCATCAGATACAGGCATTGTTGACGGTAATAAACTTGTCCCTTGGTTAAATATTATGCTCAACGATTCAGAGTTGATTGAAAAACTTGACAACGTCCTTGAGAAGGCCCCGGCATAAGTAAGTCACTAGTGTAAAGAGGCACGCGCCAGTGTCTCTTTGTAATTTCCTAGCGTGTGTAGATCGCTAGAACACTCACTACATCAACATATGACGGAATTATGATGGACTCAGCCCCAGTAACAGCAGCTAAGCCGCTGGAGCGCCCCCCATCAAGGTTAAGTGCCATATCGATGTTCAAGTCGGAAGCTGCCAACCAACGAGAAAATGCGTAAAGCGTAAACACTGGCTGGTCAACCACCATAACGAGTACATCTCCATCACTGTCAATGCCAATCGCAGTCCGGCGGGCGAACTTGCTCGTCTCACGGTGAAATTGTGGCTGCCCGCCGGGTAGTACCAGCATTGGGTAGCTTTCGATGGCTTGCCAAATATCAAGGTCACGCGGGCGGTATTGGTCACGCCCCATGGAGTACAGGTTTACCAGTCCGTCATCCAACACCGTGAACATTCCGGGCACGCCAACGCTGCGCTCGCCATAATCGAGCGGGAAGCCATATAACACCCCATCTTCGATCAAGCGGCCCACAGCACGATAATCACCAGTGAAGAAGCCACCATTCACAACAACATCAGCCTGCATTTCGATGCGCCATGAGTCTATGTCACGAGCGACGCCTTGCTCATAATTAACTTGAAATCTCACCTGCTCTGGGTCTAGCTTGAGAGCGTACATATCTGTTGGAGCAGTGCCCCCATCAAGTAAAATTGGCACGTAACGGCGACTGATACCCGGCGCAATCGGTACCCAATCACCCGCATCAATTGCCTCTGTTTGTGGCAGCAGCGTTGGTTCATCTTGAACAACCAAAGCGACTGCCGGCTGTGGCCCTACGGCTCGGCTTTCCGCAGCGATCCAAGCCATCAGCAATATAACAAGGCTCATAGGCCCAACAGCGATGCTAGATATCTTTCTCATTGCGTTAGACTTATATTCTCGCGGGGTGGGCCAGGAAAAAATGCATTCGTTTTCCGCTGGTACGCAGCGTATCCCGGCTTTGCGACGAGAGTGCGTTCCAGCATGGCAACACCAGATACCTTAATGAGAAAGAATGTCATCAGAGCGGGGCCAATTAGGCTAATAAACCCAAACACCGAGAATACCCCAAGGGCCATCAAACCATAGCCCCACCAAACAACGGCATCACCAAAATAGTTGGGGTGGCGTGTGTAGCGCCACAAACCAGTTTGTAGCACCTTGCCTTTGTTTTCTGGGTTTGCCTTGAAGCGCGCCAGTTGATAGTCACCAACGGCTTCAAAGAAAAGACCAATGGCCCATACTGTTACGGCAAGCCCGTCAAACACAGTAAAGCGAGCAGGGATGTCTGCGATTTGGATAGCAACAAATGGCATCCCAATCAACCAGTTGAGGAAACCCTGTAACAAGAACACACGCAAAAAGCTGCGCCACCACCAGCTATCGCCAGCTTCCGCGCGCCATTTCTGATAGCGAAAATCTTCACCTTTGCCGATATTCCTCTTGAAAAGATAGGCTGTCAGCCGTAGGCCCCAAATCGTCACAAGGATGCATAACAAGAGCTGACGTGGCAGGTAGCCATCAGCCAGTAGAAAATACAGCCATGTTGTGATTACAAAGCCTGTCCCCCAGAAAACATCCATAATACTTGAGTCTTTGATCGCCAAACTGATTAACCACATGATTGTGACGATAGCGAGCATAATACCGCCCACGGTGAAGTAAATTGCAATTGCAGACATATCTGTCACCACTAAATCAACAAGGTATAGTTCACATTATGATACGACACGCTTCAAACCACAGATCAGGTCAGTTGCTGCGTAATTGTAATTGCTTCGCATGGTTTCGTGTACTGTTCGGCTTTGGGCTTATAGTAGCAATCAACGGTTGCACGCCAATTGAACAACATGACACGTCACCAGCACCACACCCGGAGACGACTACACTGATTGTAACCCAGCCTTCTGCAGATGCGACGTTGGCGGCCCAACTGACCGCAGATGTTGAGCGCAGCACATTGGAACAGCAAATACTCGAACCAATTGTCGAGCCAACGATAACACCAACCTATGGTCCAGCTATTGAACTTAATGGTATTCGTTTTCAGCCACGAGGCCGGGTTGAGGCTTTATCGGTCTGCAACAAACCAAACGTCGCCTCCTTGAATGCTGGTGTACGCATCAGTGCCTGGTATTTTGGCAACCCTATCGAAGATGACAGCCTAGTCACTGTGGCAAATATCTTCAATACGTACTGGGACTCGGTCACAGGTTTAGGCTCGATTGAACGCTTCCCCGGCATTTGCACCAATGATAGTTTGTATCTCGCAGGAGCAGCGGCAATTTCGCCTGACGGTCGCGTTGTACGTCCGTACTTTGCCCCAGAACGCCAATATGGGCCGAATATCGCGCCACAGTACGGTATCTATCTGCCGCTGGAGGCCTTCAATCAATCGGGTGAGTGGACGTTACTAGTTGAAAACGAAGAGGTCGGCATTCGTATTCGCATTGATATTCCCGGGCCACAGCAACCAATGTTCATGCACGATATCAATGATGACCGCATCTGGTTAGGTGGGTTTGAGCCATCTGAGCGCGCCGTCCTGATCGTGTTTGATGAAAATGGCTTTGTCGGCGACTTTCGCATTCAACTCGGCCTTGATGGTACGCTTCTATCAACAATTGAAGGAGTCGAGGCGACGCAGGGGTTTGTCGTCGTAGGAGAATCTGGGAATGTAGCACTACCAAATAACCTCGCGGGAGGCACCCCCGCCGGCGATCTGCTTTCAAGCCAGTACCTGCTTGATCTCTACTGGCCATCATCAACGCCATGACTAATTTAGAAAGAATCCAGGATGCGCGTTAGTTACAGCCGGGACTACCTTGCGCCATTACCCGATGGGCACGTTTTCCCGATGAGTAAATTTCCTGCGTTATGCCATATCCTTCAGATGGAGGGGCTGCTCACGCCGGACGAAATCCACGCACCGCAACCCGCTCGTTGGGATGCGCTGCGCTTGGTGCACACCAAGCAGTATCTCACTGATTTGCGAGATGGCAAGCTCGACAAAAAAGCAACCCGCAAGATGGGCCTTCCATGGAGTGAGGCGCTTGTCGTTCGCTCGCGGGTGGCCGTCCAAGGAACAATTAACGCGTCAATCTTTGCCCTCGTAGATGGTCTTGGGGCAAATTTGGCTGGGGGCACCCATCATGCATTTCCTGGGCACGGTGAAGGCTTCTGCGTCCTGAATGATGTTGCAGTTGCCTGCCGCGTCCTTTTGAATGCCGAGGCTGTCCAGCGTATCCTAATCCTTGATTTAGACGTGCATCAAGGCAACGGAACAGCCTTTATCTTTGAAGACGATGAGCGTGTATTTACCTTCTCTATGCATGGCGAGCGGAACTATCCTTTTCACAAGAAACACTCATCAATAGATGTTGGCTTACTCGATAAGTTGAATGATACCAGTTACCTTAATTTACTCTATGACCATATTCCAGCGGTACTAGAAGCCTCAAAACCCGACCTTATCTATTATTTGGCAGGGGTTGATGTCCATGCGGGTGACCGCTTTGGGCGCCTAAAAATGACGCGTACAGGGATGCATCAGCGTGATAACTACGTCTTGACGATGATCAAGCAATTCGGCGCGTCGTTGGTGTTACTGCTTTCAGGGGGGTATGCGCGCACACCAGAAGCCACAGCCGATCTGCACGCCATTACCCATCGGGAGGCGCGGCGGGTTTATGGGCGCATCCCAAAGAAACACATACCATCACATCTAGAAACGCATGTATGCGTTCGCCCGCTGCGTGAACCAGACTATAATATTCTCTGATGCGAACAAAAGAAAAGAACTTGAATGCTGCAACAACTTAGCATGCTTTGGCGGTACACCTTCGGCAAACCCGATGATCCAATCTTTGAGAAAGAGCGTTCTAGTTGGGCCTATTTTGACATATTAAAAAAGCTCAATCAGGGATGCTTACCGGCAATGGCTGTCTTAATCGCACTGACGGTCTTCGGCTGTGCGGCGTTCAGCGTGTTGGTCGAGCCTAATGCTTATCTAATATTGAGTGCAACAGTTCTTGGTTTGCTCTTATCCGCTACCCTTATCGACTGGGCCACAGGTTGGGCGGCAACCGCCCTTACAGCAACAACTATCAGTTCAGAAATTGAGTCAGAAACGATAGATGCCCTCCGAGCAACCAACCGCACACCGCAGCAGATCGTGTATGCAAAATACGGTGCTGCCATACACAGGCTTCACCTACCGCTTTTCGTGCCCGTTGGCCTTAGAATATTGGCAATAATTACTGCCGTTGTCACAGCGTTGCTGGCACTAACCCTAGAAACCAGCATTTTAGCCTCATCCATCGAAACTATTCTCCAAGATTTGGCGCAGCTTGTCCTGCCGCTTGCCCCTGCTGCATTCATTGTACTCGCCTGCCTGAGTCTGCTATTGCTGGCACTCTCCCTGCTCTCTCTTGTGGTTTCACCTGTGCTGCAAATATTGTTGTTCGGGGCAATTGGGATGTTTGGCTCAACACTGGCTAAAACACGCAGCAATGGTATTCTTGCCGCCATCGGCATTCGGATCGGCTTTGGCGCGTTGGTCTATGTCGTCAGCCAAGTGATCTCGTTCACGCTATTGTTCGGCTTGCAAGGGGCGTCATTAGTTTTTGGAAATCTACCAGGGTCAGGTCAGGTTTTGTCAAATGCCGCCATCGATCTGTACCTATTCAGCGTCACCGCTGTGAGTGGTGTGTCAACTTTGGTTATTTTTGCGTTTCAATTGGGCATGATTTGGGGATTTCTGCGGTTAGCATCTGATCGCGTCAAGAAACTTGCTGTATAAACATACACGTGCGTAAGACGCGATCAGAGGTGGTTAGCTTAGTCTCTAAACTACTTTGACTCGCTGCTAGTTACTTCTGCCGCTGTTGATTTACCCAACTGCTCATCACGTTTTCGAGCCCGCGCCTGACGACGTTCCGCACGCAGCTTCTCACGCTCACGAGCGCGTTCACGACGGCGTCGCTCGCGATCAAGCTCTGATAGATACAGAGAGCGCTCTTTGTCTGAGACAGGGTCATCAATCCCAATGAAGCGCAGCCTGAGCTGCCCCAGCCGGTTTGCCAACACGATGGTGCCAATAATCAGAAATAGCAGTACCACGATCTGCGAGAACGTGATCGTTGTTGGCTGCCCTAACAACCGCGATAGCGTTGGCTGGTCTGGGCGCAAAAACTCCAGGAAAAAACGACCCAAGCTTGAGAAGATCAAATACAGGCCGACAAATACGCCCGGCTTGAAGCGCTCTTGATATTTGTAGAAAAGGTATACCAGCACACCAAAGACAAGCAACAGCCAAGCGGCTTCATAGAGCATCGTCGGGTGAAAGCGCGTTGTCTCTGGGAACTGCGAAATAGGAAACTGAGCCAGCCGATTTTCGGCAGGCACGAGAATGCCGTATGTATCGGAGCCAGTTGGCGGGCCATACAACTCAATGTTGATGAGGTTACCAATACGCCCGATGGCATGCCCCACCAGTAAACCAAGCAAGCCAGCATCTGCAATGACCCACGCCTTAGCACGCGGATTTGTACGAAAGAACAGAACAGCAGCCACAACCGCCAGTAAAGCACCACCGAGGATATTCATGCCGCCGTTACGGGGCCAAATGATTTCAAAAGGGCGGCTCAATGAATAAGCGGTGCTGCCATCGACTAATACAGCTTGGGCGACGTACCACAGACGCCCACCGAGCAAGCCCGCTGGCAGTACCCAAAGCATCAAGTCCCAGATGATATCCGGGTCTTCGCCCTCACGTTCAACGTGCCAGCGCGCATAGGATGCGCCAACTAAAATACCGACAGCCGCTAAAATACCATACCAGAAGATCGGGAAGACTGGCCCACCGAGTGCCTCTGGCAACGGAATGCAGAACGCGACTTCACGCTCTGACGCACACGTTACGAGTTGTTGCCACATGACTTTATACCTTTATCATGAAAAAATAACGTGCGAATAACGCACGTCTTGCTTATTAGTTTAATTACAGTGCGTTTTTAACGCAGATGGAATCTACAGTCAATTTGTACTTATTATTCAATGCCAGCCACAGAATTACTCAATGTAACCGAGTGCTCTCAGGCGTTCAAGGATTTCTGGGTTGTTACTATAATCCTGTTCTTCGCCCTTAGCGGTGCCATCGCGGTGTGCCTCCGCAACAATTAGATAGTCTTCCATTTCTTTTTCGAGATGCAAGATTGCGTTCTCGTACCCCAATGGATTATCTAACAGGTTGTTTAATTCGAGCGGGTCTTTCTCAATATCAAAGAATTCATCAGGGCGGTCATCAACGGTCATCAACTTGGTTGTATTGTTGAAGATTGCACGGCGCATCTGGCGGCAGCGAAATTGATCGATGATCTCCGGGTTATTCATCTCCATTACAGTAATAAAGTTTAGCGGTGGGAACCCTTCTGAGACTACGACCTCGTCATTCGGTTCTTTGTCTTTTCCTTCTACCGAGCGTGTAAGGCTTAACTCTTGGGCGCTGTGTCCATAGCTTTCAAACTCGACGCCAGCAGCCTCCAGCATCGTATGGAAGACGCGCCGGGCAGATACATGGAAATCAACTCGATGCCCGGCAGGCATGGTTTCTGGGTAGCGGATGAATAACGGCACATGCACAACTTCATCATAATTAACAAAGGCATGCCCCATAAAATCATGGTCACCGTGGCTTTCACCATGGTCCGATACAACGATCAACATCGTGTTGTCAAGTGTGCCAGTCTGCTCTAAGGCTTTGAACAAGCGGTTTAACCGCCGGTCTTGGTAAGCAATCTCCGCGTCATAAACATCACGCAACAAAGTCTGCTGCATTTCAGTGAATGGCTCGATCATTGGCGCCACCCAACGATAGCTCTGTGTATTCCAATGTTGCAAGAATGAGCGGGCCTCTTTATCTTTCAGAGTATAAGGGGCCCATTTATCCAGTACAGGGCGTGGCGGATAATACGGCAGATGCGTTTCCATCATGTTTATAAACATAAAGAACGGCTGATCAGGGTGTGATGAGGCTTCATACTTGACGTACTCGGCGGCGTCATGGATGGAGCGCTTTGTATCACCTTTGAAACGCCCAAGATTCGTCCAGATTGGCACGAGAAGTGGATTCATACTCGTTCGCAATATCAGCGGATTGCTGGCGACAGACTGGTTTAACGGTTCCAATATTCCTTGCAGCGTCTTATTGACTGATTGCTGTACTCTTTGCAGCGAGCTGATGTCGCCAATCTCGGGGATATCCGGGATCGATCCACTGTAGTTATAGAACTTCTCAAAGCCACGGTCGAGGCCGTTGTCTAACAGACCGACCAGCGGGTTATTACAAAGCCCGATGGTCTTATAGCCATTTTGCGCCAATAACTCTGCAATAGTTGGAATGCTATCCGGTATTTTGGCGTATGACTGGTTTGTTTGGTGAATAGTGCCATATTGACCAGTAAACATAGACGCATGGGATGGGACAGTCCACGGCGCAGTTGAGATGGCACGTTCAAATACAGTACCCTCTGCCGCAATTTCAGCCATTTCTGGGGTTGTATCCTTGTCATACCCATACATCGACATGCGCCGTGCTTGTTGGGTGTCTAGCACCAGCATGATGATATTAGGCTTTTTCACTACGAGACCTCCTCAAGAGGTTTTCCAATTGACAAACAGAGTGTTTTTAAAGATAAAATGCAATTCTGAGTCAAATTTTTCTTATTTAGAAAAGTTTAGCGTAATGAAAAGGGTTTGCCTACAGAGATACGGCACAAAATGCATTAAATATCCATTCGATTCACAATTTCCCAAATTATGATCTTTGCAAACTAGCGCAGCTTTACGGTATCATACTACAAAAATAAGCAGTCACCGGGGGAGCCAATCGGCTGAGAGGGTGTTCAAACGACACCGACCCCAGAACCTGAACCGGGTAATGCCGGCGGAGGAAGGTTGTCGCACAGAAAGAGTGTGGGGTTAATTACAGCCACTTCTTCCGCTGATGGAGGAAAGTGGTTTTTTGTTTCTACAGAATTTGACACAACAACGACAGAAGCGAGTTAACGTGCCTTATAAAGCTGTGATCTTTGCCAATGGATTGCTGTATGATGGCGAAATACTGCACCAACGACTGGAAGATTTTGCGCCAGACCTTACCCTAGCTGCCGATGGAGGATATTGGCCTGCGCATGAAGTGGGCTTTCCACCGAGTGTTGTCATTGGTGATTTAGACTCAATCGGTGAGAAACATGATATTGATGCCAACAACATCGACGCCCTCGTAATCGATGCACCACCAGCTAAAGATGAAACTGACCTAGAACTTGCACTGCAACATGCGGTCGAGCAGGGGGCTGAATACATCGTCATAGTGACAGCGCTTGGCGGGCGAATCGATATGGCGATGGCAAATCTACTATTACTGCTACACCCCGTCGTCGAGGGTCTAATCGTTGAAGTTTGGCAGGATAGGCAGACGATTTGGGTGATAAAACCGCCGGGTGGGGGTTGCTCAGGGCAAATTGGTGATACGCTCTCGCTGATCCCTTTTGCAGGTAATGCTGAGGGCATTACAACCCATAATCTTCAATACCCACTGAACAACGAATCTCTGTTAATCGGCCCGGCACGTGGCGTTAGCAACGTTCTGTCAGAACCAGAAGCCTATATTGATCTCAAGAGTGGCTATCTGTTAGCTGTGCACACGTCCGGCAGAGCTTAAACCGCTAAGGAGAACCCATGAACGATAACCGCATCATTAACGTTGCCATCCAGGTACTTCCATTGACTGAAGATCCCTACCCTATTGTTGATCGGGCTATTGCAGCTATTGAAGCCAGTGGCGTCACGTATGAAGTCGGCCCTTTAGAAACAACGATGGAAGGCACATTAGACGAGCTGCTAGCGGCTGCGAAAGCTGCACATTTAGCTTGTTTCGATGATCAAGGTGTTCAACAGGTTGTCACATACATCAAAATTGCAGATGCTCGTGAGGGCACAACCATCGAAGAGAAAACAGGTAAATACCGTACTAACAAATGACTATCGAATTTAAGCAGACCGACACACCAATCCTAAAGCCAAAGAAGCAGGCACCCGCATGGCTGGCTGATGTCTACCCGCCAACCATTGTGATTGGGATAGCCATACTGGTGTGGCACCTACTCGCTACGCAAACCGGCTTGACACGCTTCATCTTGCCATCACCTATCGATGTGATTGATGCAGGTTGGGAAACGCGTGATTTACTGTGGGAAGCGATCCAGATTACTTTATTGGAAACCATCATTGGTTTAACCGCTGCACTCTTGCTAGGGGTTGGGTTGGCGGCAGCGATTGACCTTTCGCCGTTTTTGCGCCGAGCCCTTTACCCAATTCTAGTCGCCTCGCAGACTGTGCAAATTTTGGCAATTGCGCCACTTCTGATTATCTGGTTTGGCTTTGGCCTGTTGCCCAAGATACTGGTGGTTGTATTGATCTGCTTCTTTCCGATGGCCGTCAGTACTGCGGATGGGTTGCGCTCATCCGACCCAGAACAAGTCAATCTACTGCGCTCAATGGGTGCGACCAACAGCCAGATATGGCGAATGGTACGGCTGCCAGCAGCACTGCCATCCTTTTTTTCGGGCCTACGAATTGCAGTCACCTATAGTATCGTTGGCGCGACCATTGGCGAGTGGGTTGGCGGCTCTGGAGGCTTGGGCGTCTACTTACTGCGCTCCAAGAATGCGCTTGCCACTGATCAAGTGTTTGTCGCTATGTTGATCACCACCATTTTAAGCATCGGACTGTTCGCTATCGTCTACCTGGTCGAGCGCCTGATGCTTCCCTGGTACTACGCCACACAACGCAATCTTTAGACGTTTACTAACTTTTTGAGGAGAAAACTCGTGAAACGCTTTCTAATTTGGATAAGTTCTTTGCTTGCCACCGCAGCATTAGCTGGCTGCGCGGCACCTGCTGCGACGTCAAACGATGTCGTTCTGATGCTCGACTGGGTACCGAACGTCAATCACACGGGCATTTTTGTTGCAGAAGAACTTGGTTATTTTGAAGAGGCCGGTTTGAATGTCGAAATTGTACAGCCGGGCGAGGTATTCGCCGAACAGGCCGTAGCCTCCGGCAGTGTAGATTACGGCATTAGTTTTCAAGAGCAAGTTACGATTGCACGCGCCGATGACGTCCCACTGGTGTCTATTGGGGCTATCATTCAAGATAATACGTCTGGCTTTGCCTCACTGAGCAGCTTAGACGTTCGTTCCCCGGCAGACTGGGAAGGCCTAACTTATGGGTCGTTCTCTAGCCCGTTCGAAGCACCAACCTTACAATCATTGATGGCTTGCGCAGGGGCAGACTACGATGCGCTACAAATTCAGGATGTCGGCTTTGCTGACCCACTGCCTCTCTTACAAGAAGGCCAGATCGATATTTCATGGATTTTCTTTGGTACACAAGGGATTGCAGCACAACAACAAGGCGTTGATCTAAACGTTGTGATGTTAGATCAGTACTTTGACTGCATCCCAAACTACTACACGCCGGTCATTATAGCTAGTGAGGACACAGTCGAGAATGCCCCCGAGCAGACCGCAGCATTCATGGAGGCACTGGCACGTGGCTACGAATACGCTAGCGAAAACCCAGCAGCATCTGCTGAAATTCTGAACACCAAGACGCCCGAAACGGATCTTGCTCTATTGGTGGCCAGTCAAGAATGGCTCTCACCACGCTACCAAGATGATGCACCTCAATGGGGCATTCAGGAAGCCAGTGTTTGGACAGACTATGCTCAATGGATGGCAGATAACGGTGTTATTGCAGAAATGATTGATTCTGACGCAGCCTTCACCAACCAATTCTTGCCGGAGCGTTGATGACTGACGCAGTGCTGACAGTACAAAACCTGACGGTACGTTTTGGCTCGGTTGTTGCCCTGAAAGATACATCCTTCACGGTGCAACCGGGAGAATTCGTGACCCTTATTGGCCCTAGTGGCAGTGGCAAAAGCACCATCTTTAACGTCATCACCGGTCTATTGGAACCTACCAGCGGTTCTGTTAGCATTCATGGAAACAATGTATCGCAGGAGATGCCGCAGGTCGGCTATATGCCTCAGCATGACTTATTGCTGCCGTGGCGATCCCTAATAGATAATTTGATCATCCCACTGGAACTCAAACACGTCTCAAAAAGCAACGCCTACAGCCGTGCTAGAGCACTTTTATCTAAGTTTGGCCTAGAGGGTTTTGAAGCAGCCTACCCAGCGACACTCTCTGGCGGTATGCGCCAGCGTGCGGCCCTACTGCGCACCTTTCTGACCGATCAAGATATTCTGTTGCTTGATGAACCGTTCGGCGCACTTGATGCTTTAACCCGGCGTGACCTGCAAAGTTGGCTGCTCAGTATTTGGGCAGAAAGTAAAAGAACTATTCTGTTCATCACGCATGATGTTCAAGAGGCTGTCTATCTTAGTGACCGAGTACTCGTGCTCAGTCAACGTCCGGGCCGTATTGTGCGCGGTGTCACTGTGAATCTGCCACGCCCTCGCAACCAGAGGATGGTGGCAGAAACTATATTCGGTCAGCAGCAGGCAGAATTATTGGATGCACTCGGTGTCACTTCCTGATGCGCCACATGCTATACTCATTAGTATAGTTATATCAAACTATTCGGAAACGTTACATGTCAGAGCAGATTACAGTCATTAAGCTGGATGAAGAGGGTGAAGAGAAACTGCGCTACGATGGCGTGGTGCTTGATCGTGGGCGTACATATATCAAGCTGGAAGCCCGCTTTCAAATTGAAGAAGTACAGGTTGAGGGGCTGACCTTCCGCAAAAATGATCGCTTTGTGGAATGGTTCTACAGTGACCGCTGGTACAACATCTTCGAAATACACGACCGTGATGATGATCACCTAAAGGGCTGGTACTGTAACTTTACCCGGCCTGCCTTGTTTGAGGAGGGCGCGATCAGTGCCGAAGACCTCGCGCTTGACCTACTCGTCTACCCCGATGGTGATTATGTCATTCTTGATCAAGAAGAGTATAGAGGCCTTGACCTCCCCCAAGAGGAGAAGAGTCAAGTTCGGCGCGCACTCGGCTACCTCAAGCGCCGCGTTGAATTCGGCGAAGCCCCGTTTGAGGCAATTCACCTCAAACCATAAGCCCATCCCACGTGCCAAACAAAGCAAATCGCAGCGCTGCCACTATGCCTAACATCGTGAGTGTTGCTGCCAACCCAAATAGAATCATCGGCAGCGCATCTATTAGATCGACGGCTGTATTTTCTCGCTGAAAAATCGTCGTGAGCATAATCGTGTTGACTGAAGTCAAGACGGCAATTGCGCCAACTGCACTCACTAATGCCAGTGGATATAGAAAAACAGCATACTGACTGTAGACCATCGCGCCTAATGCGACGCCAATTCCCAACAGGGCTAGTAGATGCCACGGCTTATCAATGGTTGCCGCCCTTTCAGGTAGGGCCCAAAGAGTCGCGTTCAAAGAGGGCAGTACCAAACTACCCATTGTAATTCCATGGAACATTCCAGTTGTTAGCCGGAGAAAGTTAGTCGGTTGGTAAAGTCGTGGGGTTGTTCCAACGGGCAGCAAATGGCTGAATGAATTGGTGCCATCAAAGGCCCACCACGCACTAAAACCAACCAACACCACGACTGCCCAAAACGGTGGGTAATTAGCGGCTCGCTTTCGTCCGAATAATAAACCCGGTACCAGCAGCCCAACCATCACACCAATAAAGGTTCCGGAGCAACGAGCGCACATTGGCATCTGCCGTCCATCCGGGAAGAGAAAAGAGCGCACTGTAATGCGGTGGCAAACAGCGTAGCCTACGGCGTCAGCCTTACCGTAGACCCCGCCAGGTGTCAGCGCCAACCATAAACCAGCAGCCGCTACGCAGGCTGTCAAAGCAAGCAGCAGCAGCACGCGGTCACTTGTCGTTTTTTGACGAAGACGTTGTAAGCTAGATTGCATTACTTGCCCATCTCCTCCAGTGATCGTTGAGCCAAGGCGAAGCCACCAAGTACACCAACTAACCCACCGTATGAGGCGGGCACGATATAACTATCAATATCATCGAGTATCCTATCTACTCGAACATAACCTGCTAATAGATCAAGTACTTTCCGCCTAATCAACGGAAACAACTGCCTCTGGTTCATCACGCCACCGCCCAGAATGATACGCTCAGGCGACAGTGTCAGGATGAAGTTAACGAGCGCCTCAGCCAAATAATTAGCCTCCAACGTCCACGCTTCATGGTTAGGGGCAAGGTCTATCGCTGGCTGCCCCCAACGTGCTTCGATTGCTGGGCCTGAAGCCATGCCTTCAAGGCAGTCACCATGGAAGGGGCAAATGCCCGCAAAAGGGTCTGCGTTCCAGTCATGCGCTATCCTCAAATGGCCCATCTCGGGGTGCAGCATGCCATGGATCAAGTTACCACTAACCATACCCCCACCACCGATACCGGTACCAACGGTCAGGTAGATAAACGTTTCCAACGACTGAGCCGCACCCCAAACATACTCGCCGAGTGCAGCCCCGTTGACATCCGTATCAAAGCTAATAGGTTTTCCAAACGCTTTCACTAATGGCCCGACGAGGTCGATGTTTTGCCAACCGAGTTTTGGCGTACTTGTGATGTAACCAAATGTTGGCGAGCTCTCATGCAAATCGATTGGGCCAAACGAAGCGACGCTGTATGCTCTAATCTGGTCAGCGTAAGGTTGGAAGAAGTCAACCATCTGTTTAATAGTCTTTGCGGGGGTTTCAGTTGGTAATTTTGTTTGGGCAATGATGTTGTCTGGGCTGTCGCCCACAGCACATACAAACTTTGTTCCACCTGCTTCTACAGCGCCAAACACGCTCACGCCTTTCTACTTGATGCAGTCAGAGGTGTTCCCTAAAAAATGCCGGTATTTCGAACGATCAGTAAGGCACCTAAGAAAAACAGTATCCCGATCAGAATCTTGTTGAAAAGTTCTTTGTCGATCTTTTTGACCATCCATTGCCCGATCCAAACGCCTAACGGCACGAGTGGGAGCAGATAGATAATGCTGCTGTAGAGGCTAAAGTCAAATAAGCCAATGACTAGGTATGTCGGCACTTTAATGATATTCAGAATAGCGAACAGAAAAACCAACGTTGCCAGAAACGCTCTTGGCTGTAAATCATCGCGGTATAGTAGATAAACAATAATCGGCGGAGAGCCCATCGCTGCGAGAGCTGAAGAAAAGCCAGCCACTGTACCAGAAACCCCAGTGTGCCAAAACTTTTCCTCATAGACACGGTCCCTATCCAATCCCCTTCGGATCATAGGGTCAATAAAGCCAAGATAAACGGCAACGAGTAACACAATGATGCCAAGTACTAGACCAATCGTCTGGGTAGGGGCATTATCAATAAAGAGAGTACCTGCGGCAATCCCAACGAGACAGCCCGGCAGTAGCAGCAGAATGATCTTGAAGTTCCACTCACGCCAGTAGAAATAGACTGAAAACCAGTCAGCGATAATCAAGATCGGCAAGACAAAGGCCAGTGCTGTTTGGGCAGGCAACACAAGAGCCATTACCGGCGTCGCAATCGTGCTGATCGTGCCGCCAAGCCCTCCCTTCCCAATCCCAATCACAAAGAATACTAAAGCTGTTACAGAGAGAAAGACTACGGGCTCGACGATCACTGCATCCATGCTGGGTATCTCTTCCTAGAGTAAGTGATATAACTTGAATAAAGTCGTCAGCAGTTTTACCCCAACTTTCGCGCTGACGACGCGAAATGTTACACTACGCTCAATGATTGGTCTCCCTACCTGCACCAAGGACGACACCTTTTGACTGAAGAACTGATAGGCAAAACCTTAGGAAGTTACGAGATTAAACGCCTGATTGGTACAGGCGGTATGGCAGGTGTGTATGAAGCGATACAGTCCTCTGTTGGGCGTAGTGTCGCGATAAAAGTGATGGATGATCGCTTCAGCAAAGACCAGATCTTTACATCACGCTTTAAAAACGAGGCCCAGATTATTGCGCGCCTTGAACACGCCCACATCTTACCGGTCTTCGACTTTGGCGACCAAGATGGCACCCTCTACATCGTTATGCGTTACTTGCCAACCGGCACCCTCGAAGACCGCATTGGTAAGGATGGACTGCCACTTGCTAGAGTTGTTAAGTACGTTGACCAGATTGCTGCTGCACTAGACTATGCACACAGCCGCGGTATTGTCCATCGTGATCTCAAACCCGGAAACGTCATGCTCGACAACCAGAATAACACGTTTCTGACCGATTTCGGAATTGCCAAAGCGCTCGATAGCGACGTCAGCCTGACCAAGACCGACAACGTTGTCGGCACGCCGTTATATATGTCTCCTGAGCAAAGCATGGGGCAAGATATTGATGGACGCTCTGATATCTACGCCCTTGGCGTAATGTTATACGAAATGCTCACAGGTAACCTGCCTTACACGGGTGAAACACCGATGGCAGTCTTGCTTAAGCACATCAATGATCCCGTTCCCAGCATCATTGCAGCAGACCGCAGCATTCCTGAGTCAGTTGATCTTGTGATCGGCAAGGCCATGGCTAAAGACCGCGAGGATCGCTTTCAGACCGCGCGCGAATTAGCCGAAGCGCTGGATGACGCTTATCGTGTTTCCATTGGCGACAGCCCCCGCCACGGGCGGCTCGACAAAATCCAAGCAGACCTCGCACGCACTGCATCCGCTGTCAATATCGACTCCTCTATCGGTGCCATTACCAACATGGAGCCGAAAGCCCCAAGCCCTACGATGCCATCCCCAGTCAAAGACGCAGCACCAACGGTTCCGGGCCAAGGCACTCATAACGCTGTGGATGAAACCGTCATTCCTGATGTTTATATTGAACTGAACAGCATCTCAAAGCGATTGTCGGAATACAGTGAGGTACTTGGTATTTGGTCCCAAGCCCTGCTTCTAACATTTGGTACCTTCATTGCATTAACTCAGTTAACCCAAGGTGGGCTTGGGCAAATCGCAGGGCTATCGATTATTCCGGGCTTAGTGATCTATGGCTTACTGCGCGCCCCAACTGTTGGCGGCATCACTGCGATGGGTTTGATCCTCATCCCTTTAATGGCACATACTCCGGGTCTCGGTCTCATCTGGGCATTATTAATCGTCTTTGCTGGGGCGCGATTGACCTCACGCGAGATCATGCTGATCGTCGTTTCGATGGTACTGGCAGGTACACCGATTGGTTGGCTTGTACCCCTTGCCTTTCCTTGGTGGCTGAAGGCTCGGCGCGTGGTGCTCCCAGCTGCGACGGGGATGTTGTTTGCAACGATTTTTGCCGTCACCCTCGGCTGGGCGGATGGTGACGGCTTGCTGCCTGTCCCTGCCGATCTGGCAGCATTAGCGCCTGCGGGTGTCGAAGCCGTCGCTGGTGATGGTGTTTTGCCAGGCATTGCCATCTCGTCGTTTGAAGTCACTTACCTTGATCTATTTACCAACCCGGAGGTTTTCGGTGCTTACGCGGATACCGCTGCGGTTACGCAGAGCATCACATCAACTTTTGTGATTATCGGTAATCTGCTCGTAGAGACACGAGGCATTCCGCTTGTGATGGCTGCGGCATGGGCCTTAGCTTCTGTGCTGACGATATCAAACAGGCGGGTTCAATCATCAATCCTCAGAGGAACCGGCCCACTGCTGGCAACTGGTTTGCTGGCTTTAGTGACGTTCTTCAATTTTGGCCTTGACATCCGCCAGCCATCAACAGGCACAATACTGATAGCTGTCGGCATGCTGCTCGTCACCTATTTGTTGACGCAGTGGCCCCTACAGGTTGATCCGAATGATGGCAACCAAATCGGTACGATGTTGCAATTGTTGAAGCGCTCGCTTGGCGCACTTTATATGGCACTCGGCATTGTGTTTGCGCTTTCGTTCCTTGGGGATATCCCAATCCTATTGTTCACAGTGATGTGGCTACTGGGTACCATCGGTATGCTTGTCACATTGACTGACCCGCTCATTGGGCCACCGATGGTTTTTGTTGCACTAGTTGTCGGTCTCTCTCAAGTTGACGTAACTCTCACAGTGGTGATGTCTATCTTGTTGATCGTTTACTTGATCGTCACGTTCCTCTTTGATAGCACACGTCCACGGCGCTGGAACCCACTGGGGGCCGGACTCATCATTGGCGCACCTGGGATCGCCGGAGCTGGCTTGCTGCCGTTAGCGGTGCTGAGCGTAGGCGCGCTCGAAGCGCAGCTTCCTGCTGCTATTCTTGCTGTCGCCAGCCATGTCTGGTTGATAACCGCCACGGTAGAAGGTGAGATCAATGCAGTATTCGTTATTATTCAGGTGTTGGTCACGCTGGGGGGTATCTTGATCGTCGAGCGTTTGATGTCGATTGGATTCCTCAACGGCTTCTTTGAAGGGCTTGGCATCGTAGAAACATCACCGCGGCATAAACTCCGGCGCTTACTGTTTACGGTCGGCTTAGCCCCAGTGATGGCAGTCGGTTACTATATCATTGCAGATGTTCCGCTGAACATCACCTTACCAGTGACCCTGCTTCTAAGCGCGATCACGGCTGTGCTACTCGTTATTGGTATGGGTGAACGGGCACGCTTCTGGCGGCGCTTCTTCGAGCGCGAGGACGAGGAAGAAAGCATTCTAGAAGATCAGGAGATAACCAACGTTCTCTAAGATAGCGCTTGACCATCAGCAGTAGGAGAGGTGGGCGTATTTTGCCTTACATAGTGAATGACGGGCAGCTAGGGACAACTACAGAAGTTTTGCATGTCACTGCACGGGAATGAATCTCCATCTTATCAATTATTTCTTCGCAGCCTGGGCCTGAAGACCCAGGCACCCAATGCTACTTTTGTAGTTAGTTGTACTTTAGATAAAAACCAGCTTACTGCCAGAGCATCTTAGCTTTTTACGGCTGGCTGAAGCCTCTCAAGGAATGTCGGGAGATAGTCACCAAATATCTTGACCTGACCCGCAGACGCTTGTTCTTGATACAAGCGCAGTTCATACAACACTTGCGGAAGCGTTGTCAAGCCGTGGGCTTTCTTGGTCATCAAAACGTAGGCCTTCGCTTGCATATCCCCAAAAGCTTGCTCAGTGTACAGCGCCGTCATCCCTGACGTAACGAGTATTGAAAACTGTTTGTACCAATCGGGGTAGTTCTTCTTGAATGAGTCTGGCAGCGGTAATTGATAGCGCTGCTTCAATGGAATCAGTGTTTCTATGTGTGCCGCTAGATGTTCCTTTAACAACACCCGGGTGAAGCCCGCAAACATATCTTGGTTGGTTGCAACTGGGTCGTCGTCATAAGGCCAAGGTGGGTTATCCCCCCAAGCGACACGGGGCGGGCACACACCGATGATCTGGTCATCGCGCCGAAAGGCAATGGTCTGCTCGGATGGATAGCACAGGTTTGGGTGCAGTTGAAGCTCGCCATCGAATGCACCGAAGAACTGCGTTAGCAGCGCAGACGGTGTTTTGCCTTTAACCGCATTGGATGCTTCACGGACTGCTGTGTTCCAATCTTGCCCATCTTTTTCCCACAGCATCACAATCTGAGATTGCTTAACGAAATCATGTAGATCACGGGCCGGGGTGCGTTTGGGGTTAAGTGCCCCAGTCTGAACAGATAGCCAGTCAAGCTGAGCGAGGTAAGCAAAGATATCTACCAATGTTCTACCTTCATCTAGCAGCGCTTGGATACCGCGCACAGCACGGTGATCCTCGAGGCCATCGAGCTGTTGGCGCGTCGCCTTGGCGTGCGTGTGCACACCATGCGGATGGCGCTCTTGTTCAAGGTCAGGCCATGATGTGAGTGAGAGAAGGGCGGCTGCCAGCCGAATCCGATTTTCTACAATGACCTGAACATCTGCCGTCATGATTTATTTCCTCATGGTAGGGTAGCGCCAAGAGTAAGAATCGTCTGCACTGTATGGGCACCCGCAGCGATAGCCTGCACTTCGACTGAGTCATCGAGTTCCGCGTCAAGGGCCTCAGCCAGAGTGACAAGCGCCTGCTGGGTTGCTTGCACCAGTGGCGATGTGCCATCGAATCTAGGTAAACGATACACCATAACGATTAATCCACCGCGTTCGTCTGCCATCACGCGGGCAGCGAGTTGAGCGCAAAAAAAGGTGCCCACAATGTTGACTTCCAGTGTACGCCGCACAGACCATTCATCCATTGCAAGAATGTCTGTCGTCGGGTTGAGATGCGCCTGACTGACCAGCATATCGAGATGCTCATAGCGATCACGCGTGGCCTCAATCATGGCGGAGACCTGAAACTTATTCGAGATATCCGCCTGCCAGCCGAAGGCCTCACCACCTACTTCTATAATTGACTCGGCGACTGTTCGAGCGCGATCAGGGTTTTGGTCAGCAATACAGACTGACGTCCCTTGCAGTGCCAGACCTCGGGCTATCTCGGCTCCAAGACCCGAACCGCCACCTGTGACGATTGCCACTTTGCCTAATAACAACTTTGATCTATTTGAAGCTTGCATAGCGGCAGTATAGCACAACGGCAGTCGGAAAGAGACATTGTTATGAGACTGTGTTTCGCTTGAGAAATTCCATCACTGCCTGGTAATACACATCAGCAGCATGATAAAGGATATCATTATGACCTGCGCGTGGTACCCGCAGCAGCGTTTTATCGGCGGCGGGGGAAGCGGCAAATAGGGCTTGAGCATTAGCAACTGGGATCAGTTGATCCTCTTCACCGTGGATCACTAATAATGGTAGATCAGTGTGCGTCAACTTGCCGACGCTATCCATTGGATCATCGATGCCATCAAGCATATGTGGGGCCATCCCTAGCAAGCGCATCATAATTGTTTTGGAATTTGCGATAGCACTGTCGAGCATCAACCCGTGGAACATGTCTGTCATCCGCGCGGCAAGGTGAACCGCCGTCAAGCTACCGAGGGAACGCCCCATCACAAACAAATACTTAATATCTAGGTTGGCGTCTTTCAGTAGTTTAGGTGTCGCCTGTGCAACCGTCTCTGCGTCGGGCAGTAACGCCTTGACGGTTGGCTTGCCCGTACTCCAGCCATACCCACGATAGTCAACAACCAGCAGGCTGGCCCCAGCTTGGTGAAATTGTGGTGCCGCCAAATCATGATCAGGCACGATCTCACCGTTGCCATGGAAGTACAATACGGCTGTATCTGTTTGCATCGGGTACAGCCGATAGCCAAGGGATGCCCCATCGACATCGATGCTGCCATCAATAGCCCCATCATATAGCCCCACACCCTGCGGAGCCTGTCGTGGGTAAAATACAGCTTGGTTGATCATCGGATTGTTAAGTAGGTCCATTATAGTTCCTCGCTAAAGCCGTCTCAGTTTGTAAATACGCGGATGCAGCCCACCTTGAAATACACGCAGTGTTTCTTCAAGGTGCCAGACATTAGCGGCGTTAATGACTGCCTGGTCAAAGGCATTGACGGCATGTGAGATTGCCACCATCCGGCAGCCGGGGGCAGCGATGCGCCCCGCTTCTTTGAGAATGACCGGGTACAGTTCTTCTACTAAATTCGCCGTCCCGATCACCTGCCCCCATGGTGGATCAACCGTAATGACATCCACTACGCCGTCTGGCAGTTCCATCGATTTGACGTCCATCATTAACAGTTCGATGTCATCCGTAAAGCCTGCTAATTGAATGTTTACATCAGCGATTTCAAGCACACCTGGGTCATTATCATTACCCGCGATAGCGGTCGCAGGGCCCCAAGCTGCCCGCTCAATCAGCAGCGTACCAGAGCCACACATCAAGTTGAAGTAAGCATCTTGTGGCGTTGGCTCAGTGAGTTCGACCATGGTTGCGGCAATCGTCGCATTCAGTGCACCCTGCAAGTTGACTTTGCGCCAGGGGCGTGTGCTTAAGGGCAGCGGTGTCGTCCTGATGAGCACTTCCCAACCCGTTGGCCTCGTTTTTGCAGGCCGCACACGCAGCAGTAAGTCGGCATCGTCCGGTGTGTTTGCTAAATGAGTATGGTCAGAGATGGCATCACGCAGGCGCTCAAACACTGTTGACCATTTCCCCGCCGCACTGAAGCGAAACGTCTTGAAGGCACCGGCTTCGTTCATGCCCCGTACGCGGTCGATTTGCCCCGTCAAGCGTGATAGGTGCTCGTGACCCAGCAACGCTTTAGGGCGCGGGATGTCGAAGTGCAGCAGTAAGTAAGTTGCAACAACGGTTCGGAGTGTGTGTAGCTCTACGGGGCTACCTTCGTAAGTAAAGGGGATATCCGTCTCAGACTGAGTATCTAGTAGGAATACCTTTGACCCGAAAATCTGCTCCATCTCTCTAAGCGCAAAGGGCTTGAGGCCAGGGAGTACTTCAGCTTCTATCAGTGTAGACATCAGTTATCCTAAGTTCGGCACGATAAAGCGAAATAACGCATACAGGGATAACAGCGGCAGCCAAGCCATCGCAAGCACAGGGAGCCAATCAGCCATAGGTTGAAGTTGCTTTGGCAGACGCGGCTTGATCAACATACCCCAGCCAGCAAACCCCAGCGTTACGAATAATGCTAAAGGGATCAGCGCAGGGTAGAGATAGCGCCCCTGTGCTTGGGCAAAGGTCACATTGTAAACCAGCAAGCCAAATCCCGTCGCCCCAATTACTACCAGTAACACACTAATAGATTGCCTTTGCATCGATTGCAATTTATCATCGTGCCGTACGATGCGCAGTACCCCACCAATCAGTGCCAATGCGAGAAACAGCAAGATAATTTGATAGACACGCTGCGGCATCGGGACGCCCATCCAACCGAACTGCCCCCAGAAGCTATTGAATAATGTCCGGAAAAAACTGGCGAAGTACGGACCAGCGCCTTGGGCTACGATGAGTTCAGCGGTAGTCGGCTGCCCCGTCACAACGACATCGTGTGCTGCCAGCCCAGTGAGATCAGGGAAACCGTAAACAATCAGGTTGCGCACCCACCAGAAGAACCCAATCACCAATGAAGTGATAGCTGCCGCTGTCCCATGTTGCAAAAACCACATCAGGGAATGCCCTTCACTACGAGCTTTGAGCACAACGACTGCCACTACTACCAGCACCGCAGGTAGGTAGACAGTCAGTTTGGTCAAAAATGCCAACCCAACCAAAGTACCAAGCACGATTGCGAAACGCAGGCTAGGCGTCTGCTTCTGTAAATAAATGATACTTACCAAGATGACCAGCGCCAACGTCAACTCTGCCAGACTATCGTTGTTAACGCTGGCATGGATGGCAATATGCTGCGGAATAAACGCCACCAACATACTGCTAGCAAGTGCGACTGTCGGCTGGTGTGGAAAGATTTGTAACACAATGAGATAGGCCGTAGCAATCACACCTGCGCCGACTATCACCGAGAAAATCCGCTGGGCTGTCAATGTGCCCCCAGACACCATATAGACGGGCACTCCCAGCAAATAGTAGAGTGGGGGTTGGTGGTCTTCATATTCTATCGGCGTGATGTCAGTATCGTCTGGGAATTGGGTGCTCTTTAGGTCTTCAAGATAGTCAAAGTCGTAATCACCCGCAGCGATGATCGGGCAGCAGCCGTCACTCGCAACTTGTGCCACGTAATTGAAGTGCGCCGGTTCATCAGGAGCTTGCCAAGGTGGTGTAAAGACAGCATATAATACGCCAAGTGCCACATAGCCAATCACCACGGCAACTAATCCGAATAGTGTCAAGCGCTTCATAGATGCTTCTCAGCCTGTTTCTGGACAAACGCCGCAACGGCTTCAAACACTCGCTGCCGGTCAAGGTCTTGTGTGATGACATGACCACCTGCTTCCAATGTGCAGATGTCTTTTTCTGCCGAACCAACGAGATTGTAGTAGTGTTGCATATACTGGTACGGTGCTGTTGGGTCGTGCCGGGCATGTATAAATTGAATGGGCACAGTAATTGCTGGTACAAGCTTATGCGTGTGTTTGAGTAGCCGCTCCAGCTGATAGACAGCCCTCAGAGGCCACACATCGTAGCCTGGAGTCTGATAGGTTTCACCATAGCGTTTCTGCTGCTCCATCCGCACTTCTGCCCGCAACCGGGCGCTGTCCTCATGGTCTAAGTCTTTGGGCCACATACCACCCACCCAGCCTACCGCTTGAACGCCTGTTCGTCTTACTGACCCTTCGATTTGGTATACCGCTGACATCAGAATGATGGCGTCTGGCTGTTCTTTGGCAGCTAACAACATAGTCACCACTGCCCCCATTGATAGACCTGCACAGACCACAATGTCACAATGAGCGCGCAGCGTGCGGTAGGCCGAAAGCACATCGTAATACCAATTCTGCCATGCTACCCCGGCTAGATTTCTCGGTGTCGTCCCATGACCAGAAAGCCGGGGCGCAAGCACAGTAAAGTCGCGTTCATGCAGATAGTCACCTAACCAGCGTTGTGAATAGGGCGACCCTGTTAGGCCGTGGGTCAACAGGCAGCCGACTCGATTCCCTTTGAGAAAAAATGGCTCAGCACCGCGTTGAAATTCTAAGTGTGGCATAAAATGCAGTGTACCATGTGGGCGACTGCTATAACAGCGGCTAACAATGATACAGTATAGAGACTTGTTTGCTTAACTACCATTGGCTACACTGGTAACGCGTATAAGCCCTGCACTAAAAGGTAGCATATGGCGACCAGCAAAGAACTTCCGGACGAGTACATTGACAACGACTTTGAGGATATCGAAGCATATTGCGTCCGCTGTAAACAGAAGACGACGATGGAAAGTCCTTTGGCGGTTTGGACTAAACGAGGTACGCCCGGCACCCGCGGCACCTGTGAGGTCTGCGGGACAACGACCTTCCGGATGGGCATGACCGACGCTCACCGTGATATGACAAAACCAGATATGGATGAAATTCTACCAGAGTCTGGCGATGCGCCTCGCAAGGGAATTAATGCTCAGTACACCACATACATCAACCATAGCCCGTCGGATCGGGAATTTGCTACGAAGTTAGCAGAAGACCTGACCAAGATGGGAATTCCCAGCTTTGCTACACCAGAAGAAGGCGGCGACGTTAACTGGGCTGGTGGCATGCACCCAGCGCTAGCCGAATCAAAAAACATGATTGTTGTTCTATCTGAGAAGGGTGCGAAGGCCGATGAGGTCGAAGCAAGCTGGACGCTCTTCAAGAAGCAGCGCAAGCCAATCGTTGTGGCTTTGGTCAGTGAAGTAGAAGTACCCGATGAGTTGCGTCGTAGCCCACGGTACGACTTTGCCTCCGATTATAAAGCAGCCTTTCGCCAGATGATCCAGACGTTGGTCAGCTAAGTGGGCTATTCTTCGTCAGCGTTAGAGGGTTCGATAACTGCTGAGTCTGGCGCGAAGATCAATCGGTAGTTTGGGATGGAAAGCAAATTAGTATCTGTTGTGCATTCGGAACTATCTATCCCACCAACAGGTTCCGTTAAATTGAGGATTTCGACACTGTAGATGAGGTTTGCTTCCATCTGAAAGTCTGCAAAGCCCGCACCTAACTCTGGTTTGAAGCCAGTGTAGAAAATCTCTGATCGATCTTCCCATGCCACTTGGATCGGCAACCCCGGCAAACCACTGCCGTTACTATCGAGCACAATAATTTCGAGCAAACCAACGTTTTCATCCTCGTTACAACGCACCTCACGCGAAATAAATTCTAGCTCGCTTTCAATAAAAGGTTCCGTGGACTCAATAGTGGGTTGGGTCGGGCGTGGGGTACGTGTCGGCGTTACTGTGGTCTGGCCTGCGGGTCGAAAGGTTGCCGTCGGTGTACCCCGCGGCATGGAAGTCGGAGCCACTATTCCGGAGAATACTTCAGCCGCCCGTGGTGACTGCCCGAGGGCCTCTGCCAGGATCGTCAAGGCACGCACATTGTTGGGGTCGTCCCCACGAGAGAATCCCTCATCTGCCAATTGTGCGACTATTTCCTCCGGGGACTCATTATCAACCGTTCTTAATCGTCGTTCTGCTCGCTCAAGGTCTTCATCAGCGAGGTAGGCTTCACTGATCAACAGCACATACTGTTCAAGATTCTCTTGATCGAGTTGACGCGGCGTAATGTTTGTCAAGCTAACCGGGTTCACGAACCATGCGTAATAAAGCCCGCTGCTTGCACCGATCAGTAAGCCCAGCAACACAGCAATGATCGGCACACCGCCTTGCTCGGATTGTTCCTCTATCATTGGGAAACGCCGTCTTGTGTCGGCAAGAAAGGTTGCATGGCATCGGTGGTGAAGCCATAACGCGCTGCAACTCGTACCAAATGCCGGATATCACTTGGGTTGCGTCCGGCGGCAATGTATTCTTCAGCTAGCTGAACGACATACTGTGAAGGATCAGGTTCGGCGAGCAGCCCTAATCGAGCCTGCGCCAAGTCCCAGTCGTTGTTTTCACTGTAGGCAGCAGCGACCATCACAGTATATTCTGCTCTAAATTCTGGGGTTAAATCAGCGATGCCTGCGCGAGCATCCTGCGTTGGTTGAAGCCAGCCAACTAACAACCCACCGGCTGCGCCAACCCCTAGCCCTATCAATAGAGCGACCAACCAACGTCTCACAGTTCCCTCCCAGAATGTTTACGTACCGCTGCGATAATCAAAAACCGGGTTGCCCCCGGTCTGTGCGATGCAATACAATGTGTGCCGGAGGTGGGAGTCGAACCCACACTTCCGAAGAAACACGAGTTTGAGTCGTGCGCGTCTGCCAATTCCGCCACTCCGGCATGAGATTGTAAGTATACGCTTAGTGCTTGCCAGCCGTCAACCAATGGGTTAACAATTACGACATGGACGAAGCCGCACTTATCCAACAGGCCCAACAGGGCAACGTCGATTCCTATAATGCACTGGTTCTACATTACCAGACTCAGGCATACAATGTTGCCTACCGTATTATGGGTGAAGCTGACTCCGCAGCCGATGCCACGCAAGACGCCTTCATCTCCGCGTACAAGGCCATCAAGAAATTTCGCGGCGGGTCATTTAAATCATGGCTGTTTCGCATTGTCACTAATGCTTGCTACGATGAACTACGCCGTCGCAAACGCCGTCCTCAATCGTCACTTGAGGCTGTCTTTGTTGAAGACGAGTCACCAAACCCCAGAGTCGTCAGCCAGACTGAAAACCCAGAGCAGTTTACCCAACGGATGGAACTGCAACAAGCGATTGTTGAATGCTTGCAGCAGTTACCTGAAGCGCAACGGATTGTAGCGATATTATCTGATGTGGAAGGCTTCAACTACGCTGAAATTTCGGAGACTCTTGGGGTAGCGCTAGGCACTGTTAAATCGCGCTTGAGTCGCTCTCGCTCGAATCTTAGAGAATGTTTACAGGGTTTCGCGGAACTATTACCAGTGGAATATCGTCTACAAAGTACAGCGGATAATTAGTACGGATCTATTGTGCCTACAACACTGACCGACCAGGAGCTTGAACAGCTCAATGCCTATATAGATGGTGAACTTTCTACCGAGGAGTTGACTCGCGTCGAGCAGCGCGTTGCCTCAGACCCAGATTGGCAAAGTGAACTCGAAGCGCTCCAACTGACCACGGCAATGCTTGGTCAATCAGAGCCGCTGCCTGTGCCGCGCAACTTCACCCTTGACCCTACAATCTACGGCAAGACTGAGCGCCAAGGCTTCTTCAATTCAATGGGCTGGCCTGCACTCAGCGTCGCCGGAGCCTTCCTTGCGATTGTGATTGTCTCTGGTGTGCTGCTTATTTTCCGTTCGACAAGCGGTGGCGATGTTATGGTGGCTGAGTCCAGTGAAGTTAGAGGTAGTAGTCAGGAAGCTATTGTCGAACCAGCAGCCGAAGAGGGGGAGATAAGTGAAGAGGAAGCGGCTGAAGCAGAGAGGGAAGCCACTGCCCCAACCCCTGAAAAGACTGAGCCAGCCGCAGGGCCACTGACTGAACCTAGTAATATGGCCCCGATACCCGAAGCAGAAATGAACGAAGAGATGGCGGAAGAATCCTTCTCTGAGGGAGAAGCTCTCGATGAAGAAGAGCTCGCGGCTGAAGCAGGTACAGCACCGCAAGCTGATGAGATGCCCGCAGCAGAACTCGAAGCAGGCGAAATGTCATTTGAAGAATCACAAGGGGACTTCGCAACAGGTGCGCCACCCGTCGAGCAAAGCGAGGCTGATTTACCACCACAAGCGCCCGCTGAAACAGAGCGTACATTAGAGCAAGCGACCCCAACCAGCGACCAATTACAAAAGGAGCCAGAGCCGCAAAGTGTAGAAGACGCCGATGAGTTCCCTGCCGCTGAAGAACCTCCTCCGACGTTTGAATTGCCGCTTGGCATTATCGTTGGCATAGTAGCTTTGCTTACTATTGTCATCGGGGCAGTCTTTATGTTGAGGCGAAGCAGTTCAGGCGACATGTCTTAGGCATGAAGACGAAAGGCTACGAATATAATTTTTGCCCACACTGTGCCGCACCTCTCCAAAACATTCTACGAGAGGGTAAGCGACATCGGGCATGCGTTGATTGTGGATTCATTCACTTTAGAGACCCAAAAGTTGCTGTCGTCGTTTTGATTATCGAAGCTGGTGCTGTGCTGCTGGTTAAACGAGCAGTGGAGCCCGAACTTGGTAAGTGGGCGTTACCTGCTGGCTTTATGGATTATGATGAGACACCCCAAAGCGCTGCAATCCGTGAAACTTTGGAAGAGACAGGACTGGATATTCGACTTATTGATTTGATAGATGCCCGTGGCAACTCTGACGGTCGGGCAAACTTGCTAATAATTTTTCGAGCCGCAGTTTTAGGTGGCCAGCTACACGCTGGAGATGATGTCAGCGAAGTCTCCTATTTTCTACCACAAGAACTTCCAAATGATGAAGAGATAGCCTTTGACAGTACCCGCCAGCTACTTAGAGATTGGCTAAGTACGATTACTTAGGGTTCATCACCTAATAGTGCCTTCCAGAAGGCCTTAACCACACTCGGGTAGCGATGCGTAAGATGCGCCTCAATTCGAGCAAGTAGCCCAACACTAATATCTTTTTTATCCAAAGCAATTGCGTCCAAGATGAAGCGAATGAGCATCTCTTGCGGCATCGCGGTGGCAGCATTAGCTTGCACAGCAAGCACGTCTAGTCCCGCTGAACGCACTTCACCACGAAGAGCGTCGCAGAACTGCTCTAACTGATTATTGATCACACCGGATGTATTGATTGGTATATACGTCAAGACACCATGAGACCGTTCCACCATATTGCGCATCACCAATCGAGTGAGTTCAATCGCTGTTTGTAACTGTACGAAATCTGTTTCTTGGTCACCTTCAATGATGTTTAACAGTATGTCAATAGAGCCAACCTGTTTCAGCGCCGTTTCGACTGCCTGTCGATAGCTCTCCGGAGTGGTATCGGGAAGTTGGATGGTGAAAATTGACTGCTGCAGCTGGTTTTTTACTAGGTTCTTTTTTGCGATCTTCAGCGTTCGTTTGTTGGTACTTAACAGAATAAGGCTCGCACCACGTTCAGCCGTGGCAAAAGCCGCGACTTGGGTCGTGGGCGCAAAGCTAAGATCAATAAGAACGGTTCGGCTGACAAAAGCATTTTGGGTTTCTTTGAGGTGCCGCCGTTTCTCGACACGCTGCGCCAAGGCGATGCCTAAGCTAAGGCCTGCCAATACCCAGAAGGGATGACGGGAACGATCACCCATTTGTTATACCTTGCGTGCAATGGCGATCTGATTGACTCCCATCGATAAGGGAATCGATGAAGAAGCTGTCAAAACCTGAAATAAGCTCGGCAGGCCAAAAATACTGAACTGGATCGTTTTAGGTAGAATGGGCAAATAAGGAACGTCCCACAGGCCATCGCCAAAGTGCTTTAGCAGATCAAATTGGGCGTCTTGCGTCCACTGCGCCCATGTCCCTGGGGGGTGTACGTTGATGTGCGTCGGGTCTTTGGCAATCGCATCAGGCTGCTCGCGGTAGCGCCGCATCCAATACTTAGGGTTTGGGGTAGCGTAGAGTAACAAGCCGCTAGGTACTAGCATACGATGCATATGTTGTAGAGCAGCTTGAGGGTCTTCAAGATGCTCTACGAGATGTAAGGCCACAATCACATCAAATGAGTGGTTAGCGAACACCCCCAACTGATCTGCGCTCGCTACCATTGCAGTGGCATCAGCTGCGTTTTTCCGGGTTTGTTGTGCCGCATAATATGCAATGTCGATGCCATAGCAATCAAATTGCTCGCTCAGAAGAGTCAGCAAGTGCCCTAACCCTGACCCAATTTCGATTAGACGGCCCGTCGCTGGGGCGGGTGCGTAACGCCTGACAAGACCCGCGTAATACCGGCGAGCGAACCAGTACATACTGAAGCGGCCCAAGCCGCGGTCAGCATAGTTATACGATTCAAAATACTGTTCGCCATATTCCTCAAGCGGAGCGGTCAACTGGTGGCGGGATTGTTCCATCACGTCGTCTCGTTAGTATCTGCCGAATATTCTTCCTGATGCGCTCAGGTAGGTTCAAGAGTACCACACTGATGATAATCAGGGCACCACCAATGTACTGTATTGGGCCAATCCGCTCGTCCAACAGAAAAGCTGCCCATACTAATGTCAACACAGGCTCAAAGGCCGCCATGACGGATGCTAGTGCGGCACCAACCATACTCACACCCACCAGCAAAGCGGTGATCGGTACAATGGTTGAGATCACGCTTAAACCGCTGACAGACAGCCATCCTTGCAAGGTGGCAGGGGGCATGACTCCGTTGAGTAATGCGACTGGGGTAATAACAACGAAGGTTGTCGAAATTGTGATCGTTGCCAGTGTCATACGGGATAACCCGCGCGCCTTATACTGACTAAGCAAAATATAGCCGGCATAACTGACCATATTAATCAGTGGGTAGACGAGATCAATCGGGTTATTAACAACGAGTTGGCCACCAATCGTTAGAGAACTGCCGCCCACAGCTAGCAGGATCGCCACGCACATTGTTGTGTTTAAATACTCGCCGAGGGCCAGTGATGCCAATGCAATTGTAGCTGGATACATATACATGATCAGTGTATATGTTGAGGCCGGAATGCTTTCGAGAGCAAACGCGGCACAAATCGCAGGAATTGCAAACATAGCACCGAGTTGCATAGCATCGACAAATTGCCGGCGCGTCATATTTTTGTAGCTCAAACGCTTGTGCCATACTGGGTATGTACTCCAAATGAAGCATGCAGCTAACGCAAAGCGCCAGAACACTACATCTGTTGGGCGCAGGCCATCGGCTAATGCGAACTTCGTAAAAATAGAGAAGAAACTGTAACCAGTAACAGTTACCAATACAGCTATAAAACCAAGGGTACGCTTGCTCATACAACATTCTTTGTCAATGATCAGCAACATACTCTACCATAGGGCAGTTTCAATTGAGAAAACAAAATTTATGATCAACATACTGCTTGCATCCCAATCCCCTCGCCGTCACGATTTAATCCAGTTGACAGGGGCAAACGTTACGACGTTGTCAACCGATATCAATGAGACCGTGAAGCCCGACGAAGCCCCTACAGATTACGTTGCTCGCCTGAGTAGAGAAAAAGCAGCCGCAGCCGCAGCAACACAATCAACAGAATGTCAAATGATTATTGTCGCTGCCGATACTTCCGTCATTGATGCGGGCGATATTCTCGGTAAGCCAGCTAACTTCGATGAGGCACAAGCACTGCTACAGCGCTTGCGCAACAGAACACACCATGTATTGACTGGTATTACCGTTATTGAATACCCGACTGGGCAGGGCTTGACCCACGTAGTGCGTAGCCCAATCAAAATGCGCAACTTCACAGATGAGGACATCATCCGGTATGTAGAAACAGGCGATCCGTTTGATAAGGCTGGCGGTTACGGTATTCAGCACCAAGGATTTCAGCCTGTAAAGCAGTTCTCTCATTGCTTTGCGAATGTGATGGGGCTACCATTATGCCACCTCACAAGGATGTTGCAGCAGCTAGAGCAGCAACTTGCCGTTGATATCGCTACTAACTGCCAACAACACCTTGATTACGCTTGCCCAATCTATGATGTTATTCTCAACGGTGGTGAAACACTTTAAGCGAGGGATGTTACCATGCTTGCGGTTGTAAATAGTTGTGCCCTGATTGGGGTCAATGGGCAGCTTGTCCAAGTCGAAGTTGATGCATCCCGCGGGAAACCTGCAATTACAATTGTTGGTTTACCTGGCAACGCTACCAAGGAGTCGAAGGATCGGGTTTGGGCCGCTTTACGCAACAGTGGCCTCTCTTTCCCGACCCGCAAACTGACAATCAACTTGGCCCCTGCCGATATTCGTAAAGATGGCCCTGCTTATGACCTGCCAATTGCCATGGGATTATTGGCAGCGAGCGCCCAAATTCCACCTGATAGTCTTGATAAGGCCTTGGTTTTAGGCGAACTTTCCCTGGATGGCAGTGTTAAGCATGTGCGTGGAGTGATTGCTGCGGCCTATCTTGCCCAATCACTGGAGCTTGAACGCATTTTTGTTCCCGAAGAAGACGCGCCACAAGCCGCTGTCTTTCCGGGCTTAGAGGTCATCCCAGTTGACCACATCATCACAATGACTGAGCACTTGCTGGGGCTAGAGGCGATCCCCGCCTTCGACCGCAACACGCTTGATTTCAGTTGGAGCAGCCTCAACGACTTTGTCGATTTCGCAGATGTCAAAGGACAAGAACACGTCAAACGAGCCTTAGAAGTAGCTGCCGCTGGGGCGCACAACGCCTTACTGACTGGCCCCCCCGGCACTGGTAAAACACTGATGGCCCGAGCCATGACAGGCATTCTGCCAGAGATGACACTACAAGAATCTCTGGAAGTTACCCGGATCTACTCCATTGCAGACGAACTGCCAGAAGGCACACATCTCGTGCAGCAAAGACCGTTCCGCGCACCCCACCATACGATTAGTGCAGCCGGGCTGGTCGGTGGCACCTCTGAGTTAATCCCTGGAGAGGTTTCTAAAGCACATCGCGGCGTCCTCTTCCTTGATGAACTTCCCGAGTTTGGCAAAATTCTGGATGTGCTGCGCCAACCCATTGAAGACCGGACTGTGACCATTACGAGAGCCTCAGGGTCAGCCACGTTTCCCTCAAATTTCATGTTGATCGCCTCGTCTAACCCGTGCCCTTGCGGTTACTATGGCGACCGCGACCGCGAATGTACTTGCTCGTCGTCTACAGTGACGCGCTACCGACAGCGCATCTCAGGTCCGCTAGCTGATCGCATTGATATTCACGTGGAAGTACCGCGGGTTGCTTATGATAAATTATCTGATGACCGTCGTGGCGAATCTTCCGAGTCAATTCGGGAACGGGTTCAGTTAGCGCGAGATATGCAAGCCAAGCGCTTCGCCGATACCAACCTCAAAGCCAATGCAGATATGGGTGTGCAACAAATTGCATCTTTCTGCAAACTTGCCTCTGAGAGCGAAACACTCATGCGCTCTGCTATGCAGCAGATGCAGTTGAGCGCCCGCGGCTATCACCGTGTCTTGAAGCTCAGCCGGACTATTGCGGATATGGAAACCTCTGACCTTATTCGTTCGCATCACATCGCTGAGGCGCTTCAATACCGGGCTAAGCAGTTTTGGGGGTGAGGCAGTCCTTGCCACGCTGTTTGCCTCGATGAACGGTAATAGGCCCAGTTTTGTGTGAGCTTTCTTTAACAAACGATCCAGGTGGTGTTAACGCACCTCAATCACTTGACCCTCCGCCGCTCGCATCAAACGATCCTGCAAGGCTGCATTAAGTGGCGAAGAATAAGCTGGCAGCCGTGTCAGAATAACATCAACGCCAGCCTCGTCCATTTGCCGCAGCGCGGCAAACAAGCGTGTAGCAGCAGTTTGCGCCGATAACCCCAAAGATACCTTAAACACGTGCTTTGGGGGAGCAAGTGCGGTCAAGTCTGCGTCACTGAGCAAGATACCCACAGACTGCTCTGCATTAGAGTCCGTCAGCCGAGCGTGGAGCGCCTTGAGAATGGCTTCACGCGAGCCTTTGAGCATAATTACTTGCGCTTGGGGTGAATAATGCTTGGTCATCATACCAGGCGATTGGCCTGCTTGCTTCTCAGAGTGCCATTTTTGCAGCAAAACAACATCAGGCAGATATTCCCTAAGTGCCTCAACAGAGGTGCCGCCGGGTCGCAAAATTGTCGGTACGCTGGCTGTTAAGTCAAGCACGGTTGACTCAACCCCGATCAAGGTTGGGCCTGCGTCGAGTATGATGTCTACACGCCCGTCAAGATCAGCCAAAACATGTTGGGCTGTGGTTGCGCTCGGCCTTGAGAAGAGATTGGCGCTTGGGGCGGCAATGGGAACACCTGCTGCGTCAATTAGCGCCGCAGCAACTGGATGTGCTGGCATCCGCACAGCCACTGTTGGCATATGAGCGGATAAGTTAGCAGGCACCTTCTCGCGCCGGGGCAGCACCAACGTCAGTGGGCCGGGCCAAAATGCCTCGATAAGTGTGCCAATATCGCTGGCTGGAGTATCCGTAAGCTGAGTTAAAGCCTCAACATTAGAAATATGTGCAATAATTGGGTCTGTAGTTGGGCGCTGCTTGGCCTCAAAGATTCTGTGAATGGCATCCGCATCAAGAGCATTTGCACCCAAACCGTAGACGGTCTCAGTTGGAAAAGCAACTAAACCGCCAGCCTGTATGATCTGCGCTGCCTGACTAGTATGTACCGCATCAGGGGCCAGTGGGTCAATTTGTAGTATTCTAGTCTTCGTAAGCACGCTACTGAATCGTAATCGTCACAGGCGCATCGAAGTCCATCCACTGACCATTGCCGGCTTCGCAATCTTCAGCAGTAGGGAAGCAGCCAGCTAATTGCAATGAATAGTTACCAGCATCGCCAATGCCTGAGAATGCATCAGCATGTGTCGTAACATCACCAGGCTCCATTTGCCAATTCCGCCAACTCGTCTGGAAGACGCCTGTGCCAACAAGATTTACACCCATGATGCCAACAACTATTGTCTCTGAGGTTTGGTTCTCAACCGTAAACTCAAACGGAATCCGTTGATTGATTGGAAAAGTTGTCGTCACCAGCCCTAATGTGATGTTGGTTAACCCCATACCGTTATTAGCGGCGGCAACTACTTCTGGCGTCGGTTCGATTGTCACTGTAAGCGTTGGAGTAGAGTCACCTTCGGTAGCCGTTGGAGTCACCGTTAACGTAGAGGTTGGGCTCGGTGCGGCAGTTTCAGCTTCAACTTCAGTAGGTTCTAACGTGAGGCTAGGTAGCGGCGTTGGGGGGGGTGTATTAGTCGCTGTCAAGGTGACAGTGGCTGTCGCGGTTGGCGAAGTCGTTGGCGTTGGTGTTGGCACAATGGCGATTTGCCTCGGTGCTCCAGTCACGAAGAAAATCCCAACGCTGATTATCAAGAGGCTGCCAACACATAATAAGGAAAGTGCCGCCACCAGCGGTATGATAGTTTTTTTATTGAGTGAGTTCATTTGTTAAGTTGATGTCATAAGTATATATTGCGTCACTATAATACCGTGGGTATTTGTTAGAAACGATTTTCAGAAGTGGAAAGTTTGTCTCGTGAAGCTCTACATATCAGTTGATCTCAAGAGTAATTGGATTCCGAAAAATATGTACGAAGTGTTTGAGAAGCACACCTCATTAAGCCTTGTCATGGATCCAGTTGATGCAGATGCAATCTGGCTATTTAGTTATTACGTGCCATACTTTTTGCCACGACGTTGGCATTTCCTTGATTCGTTGACTCATCGCCTTGGGCTGAACCCAGATCAACAACGGGAAAACAAGATCATCCAAAAAAAATTTGTAATCAGCTCAGTACATCACTTGTATCACCCAAAAGAAGCGCTCTACATTGATAAAGTTAGACAGGTCAATGCGCTGAGCGACGTTGTCCATTTCTTTTCTGAGCAGAACATTGCTACCAACCAACATTATTTCACACGCCCGATTATCCACCTGCCGTATTGGTTGAGCGTTATTGATTTCACCCCGCAAACACCAGCACTCAAGCAAGCTGCCCGTCAGATGTTCGGCATTCCGCAAGCTCGGATTGTGCTTGGCAGTTTTCAACGAGATAGTGAGTCAGATGGGGTAATGCCCAAGTTAGAGAAGGGACCAGACCGCTTCTGTGATATTGTTGAACAGCTTGACCCTACACGCTATTTTGTGTTGCTCGCTGGTACTCGGCGTGATTATGTTGAAAAGCGCTTAAATAGTGCCGGGGTTGCATTTAAGAACGTAGGTTTTGTGCCAACAGAAATGATGACAACTTTGTACCACACCCTAGATTACTACTTAGTAACATCGCGAGTGGAAGGGGGGCCACAGGCTACCTTAGAGACGATGGCAACACAGATACCAATCTACACGACACAAGTGGGCGTCTCAAACCTACTTGATCAACGTGTGGTGTTTGATGCTTCCGAGAAAATCGTTGAAGCACTCAGTCGCCCGTACCCAGACGTGTTGGATACGCATTTTGAGACGATTAAACAGTACAGCCCCGAAACTGTGATCCCACACTATGATGCTGTGTTTATACAACTGTGGGAAGCATACCAAGTTGGCGAACTTGCTAAAGTTGCCGAGAAGTTACCCAGCTTCCCTTAGGCATTAGGCCAACGGTAACGGTGTGTCGGCATGTTAGGCTGAACAGTCACCATTTGTGTTGAGACAGTTCGCTGCTTGCCGTTGTCAACAAACTCAACAACTATCTCTTCAAGTGACTTCACCGCGATGATTGTTGCAAGGCGAAAGTGGCTCACTTTCGCATCTGCTTCAGACGGCACTTTGACGCTAACAAAATGACCGACTTTCGCAAGCTGACCCCGAATCTTAGCAATTTGCTCCATCTGTCGTTGGGGTATTTGATAACGCCCGCCACGGCGGAAGGCTTTTACAATACCATCATTGATAGCATCCCGTATATGTTGAGGCGTGGTCTTGAGAAGTTTCGCAGCTTGTTTGGTTGTGAGTGTATCTTTGAGCTTTGGCGCCATATTAAATGACCTTTCAACACGTATATTACGAACCTAATCATAACAGGTTTTCGTCAGATTTCTATTTGCCGCTCTCCACAATCAAATACACACGCATACTACTGCTAGCATATACTTCTATCAAAGCAGGTGAGTCTAACCGCGAAGCAGTAGTCAAATTATTAACTTTCCAACTGTAGCCGTTACGAAATGACACATCGACATTATCTACAATTACATAGGTTGGACGGTTAAACTCGGTTAGTTCGTCAATAGCCGCAGTTAGATCAACTCCAGGCGTATAAAACGTTGAGCGGAGTGCTGCTTTTTCAGGGTAGTATTCGCCTTCAAACCCTTGTTGAGCGAGGGCGTTGTTAAGCGGGCCTACTCGGTATGTCTCGTAGTAAGTTTCACGCTCAGCATAAGCTGAGAGGAAAATCTCCGCATGGTCTGTCATTAGTAGGGCGTCAGATGGTAAGTTCGTGCGCATCCAGTTAAGGCCTAGTAAGTAGTCATCTACAGCCGGTTCAATTGGCTGGTTCAAGATACGATACGTGTAGGCACTATTTGATAATCCACTGCGCATACGCTGAATGATGTAAAGACCAATCGGCAAGGCGAATAATACAAGCAGCAGACCAACTGCAAAACGCTTTCTTACCGACAACTGACCTAACTGACCGATGGCAGCCGCTGTCAACAAGGCCATCATCACTTGTGGCCCATCAATGAAAAAGCGCTCATCGGCGAAAAAATCAAAGGTTAGGGCAACTGTTAGACCCGCTAGCAATGAGAACCACGTCCATAGTGCGAAGTCGTCGAGGTCACGCCAGTTAAGCACCGTGTAGATCAGCGTGCCAATTGACCCGAGCCCCAGATAGGCCAAAACCCACAATGGCAGTGAAAACGCCAGCCCCAAAATGCTGCTGCCACCACCCGTGATGGTGTTATAGAGCGGTGTTCTGACCAGTGCGGCCCCTGGCTTGATCGTCAGATATGAGGTAAACCCACCTTCACCAGATACAACGGCAATCAATACAATGGTGCTTACTGGCAACGTGAGAGCAAGTAGGTTGCGTAAACGACGCGACAGTTGCCTCTGAAGCAAGAAACGCCAGCCAATGACGGCAATTAACCCCACTAAAATTGCAGGCATCAAAGAGCTTTTTGTACCAGCACAGACTGCTGCCAAGAACACCAACATCAGGTGATCTGTGTATGTGCTTTGGTCAAATGACAGCCAACGATAGGCATAAAGTAGAAACGCTGCGATAAAGATCGAGCCAAAAAGAGTAGATATACTGCCATACCCTGACTCAGCCAATGTACTACCCGACTGAACTGAATTTTCTAAATTGAGCGTCCGCGTAATGGCCCAGCCAACATCTGTATGAAATAGGATCATGAAGCCTGCGATCAAACCGCCATGAACCCGCTTACTGGCGACCCAACCAGCATTAAATAATTGTAGCGCCAAGACCCATGCACCTAAACCCGGCAAATGACGCATTAGCAGGTTGGTCAATGGCATATCAGTGGGAAGTGCTAGACCAATCGGAACAAAATAGGAGAAGAAATGATAGTTCTGTGGTTCACCGGCGATGCGCGGATCAGAAAGGGGCCAGCGATACATAACATCTGCAATGTTCCCAGCATGGAACACAATATCATGGTGGACGACTCGTGCTTCTTGAAACAATACACGCGGTGAAAAATATAATGAAGAGGCGGTTACCAAGGCAATCAACAATAGCAACCCAGCTACATACAGTAATGGTGGCCCATATACATTTTGTACTCGACCACGCTTTAGGTAAACCATAAACAGCAACAGCGGCAAGCTAGTAGGCAGTAGTCGAAATAATTCAACCGAGCCAAGTGCGCTGAGAGGCAGCAGAATAACTATCTGGAGCAGCATGCCGCAGAGCCAGCCCATGCCCAACATCATGGCCCAGTTATTCTCTTGTGGCGCCAACCATAGATAGATCAACAGACCTGGTAAGAAGCAGTAAAACAGTGCACCCACCCAGAACCCAATGGTCTCTGATGTAGGCGACCCAAAAATGCTTGATTGGACGACAAGCCCAAGCAACGTTAGACAGAAAAAGATACCCGCTGTTAGATAGCCTGTTGGCTGTTCTGTAAGACGTCGCAACGATAAGCGACTTACCACGTGCTGGCCTCAAAGATTAGCTCGAGAAACTCATTGCGCTCGTCTGCGTTCATTGGGCGCGGACGACTCCAGTCTTCAATGATACCTGTGAATAATTCCGTTGATATGTGACGTCCATCATAGATGACGTGCTTATCAGCGAACATCTGCCGGTTCTCAATATTGGGTTGGTCGAAAAAAAGATTGCCAATACCGTAGTGCACAAAGCGCCCTTCGGGAAAACCAAACCCCTGCGGCTGGTGGGCATGGCTACCACTCACGATGTCTGCGCCTGCGCCAGATACCAGCGCAAAATCGGCAATTTGCTCGGCGCTTGGCTCATATAGTGGTAACTCCCAGTATTGCAGCGTCGCAATAACGATATCAGCTTGATCAGTGGCTTTGACGTTGGCGATATTTGCCGTAAAGGTTGACCAGTCATCGCAAGGAGCTGCACCAGCCGTCTGCGTAGTGGCAAATGCCCCTTGCGGCCCAACTGAGTTACAGCCGATAAAGGCGATCCGTGTACCGCTTGCCGTTGTCACAATTTCTGGGGCAAGGGCTTCATCAAGTGTGCGCCCACCACCAAAGTAGAGAACACCCTCGTTATCATAAATATTAAGTGTGTTCTCCATAGCCGTAATACCATAATCATTGACGTGATTACCTGTCAGCTCAACAATGTCGATCCCAGCCAGCTCAAGTACGTCATAGTACGCTTGCTTGGAGCAGAAGACAGGATCGCCGAACCAATCTGGGTCAGGGCAGTCAACTGCGTATGATGACTCGTTACTGGTGTGGACGATGTCTGCATCAGCGAAGAACGACAAAATTTCTTCTGAAGGGAACCCGGCCCCGTTGGCCTCAACCATCATGGCAACCGAACGTGCGACAGCAACCGTGCCAGTCATGACGACTTTTGAGATTAACTCGGGGTTACGATTGCTAAGCTGCCA
>CAYTPI010000007.1:149465-186693 GCA_964439625.1 uncultured Anaerolineae bacterium
TGGCTTGTACTGATTGCATTGCTTGACCACTACTTTCACCTCGGGCAGTAACTCCGATGCGTACGATGAGTGGATAAGCGGTGGGGTCCATGTCACGATCCAACGGTGTGACATTATCAATCGACAGCACTTTCAGCCGTGGCTCTAGCTGCTCAAATGGAAGAATTGTAACAGCTGGTTGGCTGTCCCAAAGGGCATCTACTAACTCCTCATGAGTGACGATATCGAGTGCCATACTGTCAGAGGCAGGGCCGATACGGTTTGTTAGAAGATCAGCCACATCTTGCGTGAGAATCACGCGTGGAGCTTGGTCGAATCCATACGGGCCGACTAGCCCAGAAGCATCTCCTAGCCCCCAGTAGGCTTGAAAAGCCCCCCAAGAGATGTTCTCCGTCGTCGTGGCAAACGGTGCTGCCACAGCATAAACCCACTCGCTAACAAGTTGACTTTCAACCGTTGGGTTTAAGCTCACTTGCACGCCAGCCTGCGATGCGTCGGTGCTTGCAATATACCCGTATTCTAACAGCGCTTGTGCAACCTGTGACTCAAGCTGTGTTGGCACTCCAGGTTGAACCCAATATGCTGCTTGTGGTGCAACGGCTTGTGGTGCAACGGCTTGTGGTGCAACGGCTTGTGGTGCAACATCATTTGTTGATGGCGTACTTTCTACCACTGGTACTGGCACACTGAGTGTAGATGGTTGATCAACTGGAGAAACAGCCGGTGTAATTTCTTGGCTGCATCCAGCGAATATGCACAGCAGGCACAATACGAATAGCAAGTTAAGGGTGCGTTGGTAGATCAAACGAGTCATATAAAGCCAATCGGAAGATGAGCAAAGCAATCGCGCGAGAGTGTACCATATCTACAACATTGATAAACCATTGATAGGAATTAGCGCCCATTTTGCGTATGAGCATCATGCCCGAGTGCAACTGAGCATGGTATACTTGCCATATAGAAACAGACATTTTAACAATGAAGGAATAGGGGAGCCCATGGCAAATAAACCGACACAACAGGGAGAACAACCGAAACAGAACAGACTCATAATCGGAGCAGGTCTCGGCGTCGCACTTGCTGTTCTCGTTGTTCTTATTTGGATCGTGCTCCGCTTGCTAATCGCAAACCAAGCAATTGCCCAAGGAACGGGTGAACTGCCACCAGCGGCGAATAGTCCGCTGCAATTAATCTCTAATGACGAGGCCCCTAGCAACCAACCTATTCAACAAGATGGTCCGCCTCCAGATGCAGGCGCGCCTCCGGGTGCTTCTTCGGGTGGTAACAACAATCGCAACTTGCCTGATGAAGGCCCCAATGATGTTCCTCCAGGCGCGCCTCAACCTGCTGGTAATAGCAGCTCAATTCCGTTAATTCTGTCCGCGGTATCACTTGTGCTAAGCCTTGGTGCGCTCGGTATCTCGCTATTTTTATTACTTGGCAAAGATGAAGCCCAAACTTAATCAGACTACAACATACGCCCATTTACTTGATGATAGGCGTATGTTGTTTAAAAACGAACCGGAATAAAAAAGGACAGTTGTGTTCCAGATCCGAGTATAGATGTCATCTGGACGTTCCCACCAACGATCTCTGCTCGCCGTCTGATGTTCTTCAGGCCAAGGCCACCACTTTCTTCAAGCGCCGCCGGGTCGAAGCCATTACCGTTATCTATTATCTCAAGGCGCACCGCTTCAGCTGATTGCGATACGCGTATCTCAAGCTCAGTTGCATCAGCATGCCGGATGACGTTGCTGGCTCCTTCATAGATAATGCTCAGTAAATTCTCCATGCCGCCGCTGCTCAATGAGGATGGGATATCCGGGGCCTGTAACGAAATCTTGAGTTTAGAAGGAAAGGTGAGTCTATCAAGTACAGCCTCAACGGCATCGTAGAATGACATACTCTCAGGTTGGTAGGTGTTCAGTCGGTAAATATAGGCACGAATGTCTTCCACAGCTTGATCAAGCGTATCTAGAATGGGCTGCATTTCGTCAGGGTCAGAGATAATGCCTTTTGTCTTGAGCACATTCAAGCTCATTCCGACTGCATACATTGTTTGAATGACACCATCATGCAGTTCCATTGCGATGCGCTCACGCTCTTCAAGCAGTGCTAATCGATTTTGCTGCTCCCGGGCTGTCGAATTGATGATCGCCATCGCAACGTAGCTCGCCATGACCTCAACGATCCATCGGTCTTCATCACTGAATGGTTCACCATCAAGACGGTCTGTTAAGTAAATGCTCCCAAGCAGATCACCATTGGTTTGGACAGGAACCCCCAGAAATGACGTCATTGGGGGGTGGTTCTTTGGAAACCCTGACGATTTTGGATGTGCCGAGAGACTCTTAACTTTGATAGTCTCACGCCCGTGAATAATCTCTCCTAAAAGGCCGTTTCCGGTGGGTGGCTTACCAATCTTCAAGATCTCTTCTTTACTAATGCCAGACACTTTGAAGTGCTTTAATTTGCCATCATCATCTGGAATACCAATAGCAGCATAGCGCGCTTTGACCAATTTCCGTGAAACGTTTGCAATTTGTTCCAGTACTAATTCTAGGTTCTGGGCCTGCGATGCATGCGTAACCGCCTTCGATATATCTTTTAGTTGGCGCAATGTCGTGGTATGTTTCTGTATGCTTGTATCATCCATAGCGTTCGACTTATTTCTTTCTAATTGATTGTCTGGCGTTGAAGTTTGCAATACAGGGTACACTAATGTAAATCTTTTCATCCCTAGCGTGGAAAGCTTAGTTATTTCATGTCTACTATCCGAATTTTAATTGCTGACGACCATTCTATTGTTCGAACAGGTTTACGCACTCTCCTAGAAAACGAGGCTGGTTTCCAGGTTATTGCCGAGGCTGCTAACGGAAAAGATGCTGTCCGGTTAGCGTTGCAACATCAGCCTGATGTTCTTCTACTCGATATTCGCATGCCAGAGATGAATGGTATCGAAGCCTGTCGTAAAATACTCGAACAACTTCCCGATTCACGTGCAATCATGCTGACATCATATGCAGAAGACGAACTACTCTTCGAGGCAATCGAAGTTGGAGCATCGGGTTATATCCTAAAACGCATCAATGATAACGAGCTCATATCAGCAATCCGTCGGGTGAGTAACGGCGAGAACCTTGTTGACCCTGCCATGACATCCACCCTCTTCAAAGAGGTGCAACGCGTTGGGCAAGCCCGTAAAGCCGCGGCGTTCTCCGAACTCACACCGCAAGAGATGACAGTTCTTGCTTACTTGGTAAAAGGCCTCACGAACCGTCAAATAGCCAATAAGATATACCTCGGTGAGGGCACTGTGCGAAACTACGTCAGTAATATTCTTTCTAAGCTAGATGTATCGAATCGCGCTGAAGCGGCTGTTTATGCTGCTACACACAATATTGAGCAGTTTATTGATTTACCTGCTGATGATTAAGCTGAGTGTTGAAAAATAGTAGAACAAACTTCACAAGTGTGAAACAGTGACAATCTTCTAAAAATCAGGTGCAATGTCGCGTATTTTACACAATAATATTCTAACTATTTTTCAACCCCCTATCACCCTGTAAGAGCGCCCCGTTCTAAGGAATGGGGTGTTTTGTCTTGTGCATGTCCCTGCTGCTTGCTGTATATTGTCTATGCTATAATCTTTATACTAATCGCTAAAGCTGTTACAAGTAAAATCAGTCTAGACAGCTTGCACAGAACACACCCCTGAAGCGGAGATAAATATATGGCATCCCCATACGACGGAAAAATTGGACTGTGGCATGTGGCAGGTTCATGGATTGGCGAACCTGACATTGAAACACTGGCTCAAAACGTCAACAATTACGCTCCCAATGCAGATGCAATTTACGTCAAAACCAGCAATGCCGACAGTTGGATGGGCACTCGCGATACAAAAAATTCCATGTCCATCGATGGCCCGGATGATATCGCCCGGTGGGTGCAGGTGCTGTCCAACTTCAACCTCGAATTTCACGCTTGGGCCGTCCCTCGTGGCGAAAACGTCCAAGCTGAGATCGACCGTATTGTACAGGCCTGCCAAGTGCCGGGTGTGCGCTCCATGATCTTGGATGTTGAACCGTTTTCAGGCTTTTGGCTGGGTGATCGTGATGCTGTCATTCAGTTAATGTCTGGGGTTCGTGAGCGGCTGGGGCCAGATTTCCACATCGGTATGTCCTGCGATCCGCGCACGCGTTGGTACAATGCGATTTACCCTGATGCATGGCGCCCCTACGTTGACAGCATTCATCCACAATGTTATTGGGCATTAATGGGCCGTGATGCGGAAGATGTTCTAACCGAAGCCTACGTTACATGGTCAGGCTATGGGTTGCCGATTCTGCCGGTGCTGCAAGGCTTCGATGTGAGTGCTGAATCAATCCGGCAGGCACAGTCGATTGCTCGTGGTGTCCGTGGCGCAACCAGCTTATCGTACTTCCGCATTGGTACCCTCAGTCCATTGATGTATTCAGCCCTTAACGAAGAAACAATTGTTGAAGCCGTTGGGCCAGACGATGTCATTCGTCGTTATGATTGGGAAAAGATTATCGACCCGTCAAATAGCGGTTTCCGCTCTGGCTCGCACATTGGTACACCAGCGGATCAGCTCTTCTTTGATGCTGAAGATGCTCGAGGTCGCCCGTATCGGTACATCTCGACTAAAGCTGACCGTGACACAATTTGGGCACAGTGGATACCACGCCTGCCCTCAGAAGATACTTACGAAATATCTGTCTACGTTCCAGATGAAAACGCTTCAACTACGGAGGCTCAATACCACATCCACGGTATTGTTGGGCGAGGCACAGAATTACTTGTGCGCTTCAACCAGAGCCGTTATCGCAACCAGTGGGTGCCCATCGTCGTCTACGATTTTCAAGAAGGCATCGAAGGCGGCAACGTCAACCTAACTGACCTCACTGGTGAGCCGGATAAAGAGATCGCTTTCAGTGCTGTTCGCTGGCGGCGTGTTATCTCGCAAACGCGGGTTGAAGTTGAAGCGCTCGGTGCCGGTATGGACGCCCCCGTGGGAACCGACGCCGAACGCCGGACGGAGAAAGTCTGGCCCGGCACATGGTTTGAGTCCATTGGCTATGCTCAGTATTATACTGTCGTCGGCCCAGCCTATCACACAGGTGCTGACCTGAATAACAATCAGCCGGTGTGGGACTCTGACCGCGATGCCCCCGTCTATTCCGCCGCAGACGGCATCGTGATAACATCGGCTGTCCTTGGTGGCAGTTGGGGGCACGTCGTCAACATTCGTCACGACCCACTGCCAGACGGTCGCGTTGTTTACACGCGTAGTGCCCATCTAAATAACCCCTTGGTCGTTGAAGGCCAGCGGGTTACCCGCGGCCAGCAAATTGGGCAAGTTGGCAACTCGAACGGCCGCTTTGCCTACCATCTACATTATGATGTTGTGATTACAGATATTCTAGAGAGCAACCCTGGGCACTGGCCGGGTCTTGACCTCAATAGTGTTAAGAAGCATTATGTTGACCCAGCCAGCTTTATTCGCAACAACCGACCACAATCTTAGAAAGTAGAACCAGCACGACGCGTCTATGACCACCAATGCGTTTTACGAGAACGTGCCAATTATCTACCGTCTCTCTGAGATTACGGATGATAGCAAATACCGTGATATACCCGCCGATTGGTATGTCGCTGTTACCGATATCCGCAATTCAACACAAGCCATTGAAGAAGGTCGGTACAGAGATGTGAACTCCATTGCGGCAGCTTCGATTGCAGCCATGTTAAACGCTGCGGATGCTGATTTACCTTTCGTATTTAGTGGTGATGGTGCTATACTCGTAACGCCCCCTGAATTCGTTGATAAGGTGAAGGTCGCGATGCTGGGCACGCAACGGCTCTCAAGCGAGTACTTTGGCCTTTACTTGCGCTCTGCGCTAATTCCCGTGCGGGAAGTGATTGCAGCAGGGCATGCCCTCCGTGTTACTCGAATGCAAGTCTCCGAAAACTTCATTCAAGCGATCTTCAATGGCGGTGGTATCTCTTTTGCTGAGCAGATCATCAAAGATCCTAATCTCTATCGCATATACTCTACTCGCGATGTTGGTGGCAACTACGACGTAGATTTCAGCGGTTTCGAGTGCCGGTGGGAACAAATACCAGCAACCATGGGTGAAACGATCAGTCTGTTGGTAAAAGCCACTGCGGATGATTTCCAGCAACGCATTGATATTTATCGGGATGTGCTGACAGAGATGGATAATATCTTTGGTGACCGTGAGATGCGCCACCCAATCAACCCGGATACTCTTAAGTTGGCGACAAAGCTAGGCCACTACTACACCGAGACAGTTATTAAACACAAGCATACTAGCTTCTTTCGCCGTCTCTACAAGATGCTTGTCACAATTCTCTTTGGGCAGTTTATGAAGCTAAACATCGGTGAGTGGGGTTCTTACAAGAGCTTTCTGGTTGCCGCTACTGATAATGAGAAATTCGATGATACGATCCGAATGATTATTTCAGGATCACCTGAGAAACGGGCAAAACTCACCAAGTATCTTGAAGGGCGTCGTCAGGTGGGTGACCTAGTCTATGGGGTACACACATCTTCCCATACACTGATGACGTGCATCGTCTACGATCACTTTGGTAGACAGATGCATTTTGTTGATGGGGCTGATGGTGGCTACGTACAAGCTGCGAAACAAATGAAAGCACAACTGCAAGCTGCCGCTGCATAACCTAAAATCAATCACGTGAAGGAATATGACACGATGTATTCATTTACACCCGGCGAAATGATCATTTGGACGTGGCAGTTGCCAGATGGCTCTGTGAAGATGGTCAAGGCAGAAGTCGTTACTTATGGTGGTAATGGTCTAAAAATTAAGCTGCACCAAGATGTCATTGGAGAGAAAGACCTGATACTTGCCTCTGAAAATGATATCCACGGTGGCATCTGGCCTGAAGATGTTCAAAAGATTGAATAAATCGTCTCTCGCTGAAAACATACTTGTCTGCGGATATAATCCACTTTATACAATAACGCTGTCGTTACTTAAGGAATGATCATGTCACAAAAATCTTCTAGTTCGGAACAGCATCGCAAACTCGCCGAGCAAGAGGGTAAGATAACGATAGCTGTCGTCACCGTCAGTGACACACGTACACTAGACACAGACTTGAATGGTCAGTATTTGCGTGACCGCATTGCCGCAATTCAACACGAACTTGCTTTTTATACAATCATCAAAGATAACGCTGAGCAAGTCGAGCAAGCATTGCAGCAGGCCACCGCCAAGGCGCGCATTGTGATATTCAACGGGGGAACTGGTGTTGCCCCTAGAGATCGCACGTTTGACGTCCTTGATAGGATGCTCCAGAAGCGCTTGCCTGGTTTCGGTGAACTGTTTCGTATGCTCAGTTATGAGCAAGTTGGTGCAGCAGCAATGCTCTCGCGAGCAACAGCAGGTGTCGTAGATAATACAGTTGTATTTTCAACGCCTGGGTCTAATGCGGCTGTTCAACTAGCATGGAAAAAACTAATTGAACCCGAACTTCAACATCTCGCATGGGAAGTAATTCGCTAACGCCAGGAGACAACCAATGATTTCTTGCTCGTACTGTGAGCATAGCAACATGGATGGCACACTCTTTTGTGAGTCCTGTGGCTTCGCTCTCTGGTCAGACGGAAAAGAGCAGACTTCTACCCAAAAGCTCGATGAAGGTGATGACGATAACATGCGCGTAAGGTCTGGCTGGGGGACAGCAACTTTCCAGAACCAGAACCAGATTGTTATTCATATTCGGGATGCGCCGGAGCCGATGGTCATCTTCCCCGGCGAAAAGTATGTTTTTGGGCGTGCGGATAAATCCAGCGGGATTGCGCCTGACCTTGATCTAACGAACTACGCCGCCGTCGAGAAGGGCGTTTCGCGAATTCATGCAGCTTTGCAGCGGGGTAATGATGTGGTCTCCTTGGTTGATCTAGATAGCGCTAATGGCACCTACCTTAATGGGCAGCGGCTTGCGTCACATCAACCGCGCATCCTACGCGATGGCGATGAAATTCGCTTGGGTGGACTCATTCTGCACATCTATTTTAAGTAGCAAGTGAAATCTGCGTTTCTCGACGAGGCCGTGACACGATCATCAGGGCAAACATCAGTAGGGGTAAAGGAACAAACATCACGTTTGCCTCTGCCTCGCTAATAGTTGTTTCAATGAACAACCACCACAGGCCAACCAACATCAAGAGCAAGATACTTGTTGCTAATATGTAGCGGCGCTCAAGCACCCAGCTTCGTAGCATCAACACCAGCGGAAATAGAAAAACAATATAGTGAGTCGTTGCGGTTCGAGGCGCAACCAAATGAGTGACAATGAGCGTCATACCCAAGGCCCAGTCAAGTTGCTCCTGTTGATTAGCTACGAGTATCTGCCACCAAACCCACAATACGTGTAGGGTAAACCCAACCGTGAAGAGCAGTTCGGCGGTTTGTGCCGTGCGCCCAAGAGGAAGTAGCTCATGTGTAAGAATGAAAAGAACTCCAGGCGGCGTGTAACTAGAATAAGCCGTTAGTTGAGCAACCCAGTCTGAAAGCCAAGTTGGCAACATCACGAAAGAAATACTAACCAAAACCACCATAGATCCAGCAGACGACGCTAAAAATGCCCAACGCTGATTTCTAAAGCCCCAAAGTACCAAAAACGGGATGATCAAAAACTGCATTTGCGGCTTAATCGTTGATAGAGCAATGAAAAAACCAGCCCAAATATCATGCGTTATTTGGTTGTCAGTCCTACCCCTTAACAGCAACCAAAAACAGACAACTGTGGTCGAATGCACAACGATGCTCATCTGCCCAAGAATTATGGCCCTGAATGTTGGGTAGAACAACAGCATCCACAGCATCAGTAGGCCAAATAGCCACGGACGCGGACGCCAACCATAATAGTGGAAAATAACCACCATAGTAGCGATCATCATTACTTGGAGAGTGACTTGCCAAGCTGCCTGTACCCACGCATAGGTTGGCAGCAGCGTATACGGGGCGACGAGTAAAATCGTGTAAAAGGGGTAGACAAAATCATTTGTGATTGTGCCGCGTGTCACCACCGCACCAGAGATCTGTAACTGAATCCATTCAGTTGCTTCACGGCTGTAGGGGTTTATGCCCTCAAAGAAATACAGATAGGCTCCGCCATACTGCGAGAAAAAATCGTTGGCACCTGGCGCACGGCTCGTAAAAGCTACCTGAAAAGCCCACGTATAAGCGACTAATAATATGAGGCCAAGTATGAGCAGTGGTATCAGTTGTGTTGGTTTACGCTTCAGCATAAAGAGGACTGTAGCATTGAAATTAGGTGGCTCAAAAATAATCAGGGAGAGTTGTTAGAGATCGAGATAGGCCCGCATATGCAGGCCCACTTTTCGACGAGATCGTACTATTATCTGGCGGAGATATCGACGGGTTCAGCTCAACCTCTTGCAACAATAGCCAGCGCGACTAACCCACCCACTACAAAAATAATGCCCCGCACCACTTGAGGCATTATTCTTCTTTCTTACTTTGCTGTAGCTTAAATCGCATGAGTAAGTTTATTTTATCGAACTTCGAATTCAAGCGTCTCAGTTAACTCTTCATTAAGATATATCTCTACGAGATATTGCCCGATAGGCCACGGTTGATCGTTAAATAGTGAGAAGATTAACCTGCCACCGCCTTCGAGCGTCTGGCGCTCAATCTCAAGCTCGGGTTCAACGCCCTGGGCTAATTCAACTTTCCACACAGCTTCTGTGACGGTCTCCTCCATAGCTCCTGTCACATCGACAAAAGCGTAGATCGTATCAGCTTGCGTAAAGACAGTAGTTTGTTCTTCGCCGTCTTCATCACTTGCCATAAATGCCCCCTCAATTGTTGCTTCATTTGGGCCTAGCGTACAGGCAACTGCTGCTAAAATAAGTGTCAGCGGCACCATCAGAATTAATGTTAAACGCTTCAAAGTCATTTCCTTTGTTTACAACACATGCCCAATAGATTCGATTACCCGGTTGGGTTTATACGGGAAGCGATCAACTTCTTGCTCGCTAGTAACGCCTGTTAGCACAAGTACTGTATCAAGTCCACTCTCCATACCCGCCTTGATATCAGTATCCATCCGATCGCCGATCATGGTAGTATTAGCAGAATGAGCTCCGATTTGGCGCAGGGCAGAACGCATCATCAATGGGTTTGGTTTCCCCACGTAGTAAGGCGTCTCGCCAGTTGCGGCTTCAATCATAGCTGCCACGGCGCCAGTGCCGGGAACCGACCCTTGTTCCGTTGGGCCAATGACATCAGGGTTAGTCGCGATGAACCGAACGCCCTTCTCGATCAACCGGATCGCTGTGGCAATCGCACCAAAACTGTAGGAAACGGTTTCACCCAGCACGACATAGTCTGGATCGTGTTCGGTCAAAACATACCCAATTTCGTGTAATGCCGTCGTCAACCCAGCCTCACCGATCACATAAGCGGTACCGTCAGGGCGCTGTTCAGCGAGAAAGCGAGCCGTCGCCATAGCGGATGTAAATATCGATTCAGCCAGAATATCAAGGCCAATCGCATTCAAACGCGCCTGATGATCACGCGGTGTAAACCGTGAGTTATTTGTCAAGACGAGGAAAGGATGATTATTTGCTTTGAGTGTGCGAATAAACTCAATCGCTCCAGGAATAACCGTATTCCCGCGCACCAGCACCCCATCCATATCGGATAGATAAGCTCGCGGCCCATTGCGCTTTACGGGTTGCTTTTGCAGGTCAACATTAGATTCTTGCTCAGGCATTTTACTTCTCTCTTGTAGCAGAATAAAGCTGAAGCAAGCTTACCACCAAATGGGCGCTAACAGGTTAAGAGAGACCCGGCTCGAAAGCAATCAGCGCCTTACGGATGTTATCGGGAACAGCAACAGACTGCCCAATTGAATAGTCAAACATTACCTGTACCGTCAACCCCTCAGCAGCTACGACTTCCTGTTCACCGTTTTGAACAATGACTTTATAAATAAAATCGAAGCTTTTGTTACCAATTCGTGGGACTCGGATCAACACCTTTGTCGGTTCTGTTAGCTGTATGGGGCGTCGATAGTCACACTCAGCATGGGCGATAATCCAAAGTAAATTATCATTGATCGAAGCCCCGATGATATCCTGCCAATAGTGCAGCCGGGCATCTTCTAAAAAGGTAAAATAGGCTGCATTATTGACGTGGTTCATAATGTCAATGTCGGTAAAGCGGATACTGATAGGGAACTCATATTTAAAAAGAGCGCGATCGTTCATGCTCACCTGCTTTCTGACATGTTATAATGACCAAAATTACATAGTTCGTTATACCATAATCGACTAGAGGAATTAGAGTCAATGGCTGAACAATCTCCAGAAGCGCTGCTCGGGTCAAGAGATTGGCTCGATCGTCAGCTTGCTATCCAAACCATTGAAAAGAAACAAGATACATCTGCGGTGCCCTCTCTATCCGAGGTGCTGCGGACAGATAACAATATGTATGTGCGTTTAGCTGCCGCCCGCGTGCTCGGTAAACTTGGTGATGCCAGTTCCGTACAAGCTCTTGTCGAGGCCTTCAATAACGATGACTACCCTATGGTACGCCAGTCGGCAATGTGGTCATTGGGGGAGGTTGCCGAGCGCGATCCGCAAACGACAGGTAATGTACTGCCAGTCTTACAGCAGGCTCTGCAGGATGAGAGTTTCCTTGCTGAGCGCGATCTTCAAATAACACGCCTCGCGAAGATTTCTCTTGACCGCATCAGCAAAGTTGTCGGCGCGGATCTGTCACAGCTTGCCGCTGTAGATGGCATGTCGACCAATACCTCAACTGGCCCGAAAGTCATTGAGGTAGACATCACAGATAAGCACCGTGCCAAGCTCGAAGCGGCAGCCACTCGTCGGGCTGATATCGCACCTTACGTGCCAGCAAAAGATACAGCAGATGACACAACAGAGGGCGGCAGTCAGCCTGGCTCACTAGAAGAACTACTGGCAAATATCGGGGCCTCTACCACTGATACAGAAGCCGCTGCAGCACCACAGAAGGTTATCGAAGTGAACATTACCGACGAGCACCGCGCCAAGCTTGAAGCAGCCGCTAAGCGTCGTGCCAAAGCAACTGCCTGATTTTCGTGCAAGATGACATTACCTCAAAGCTAGGACGTAATGGCTGACCCCTTTGATCCGACGTTTGATGACTGCACCTGGACCGACGAGTGGTTAAACATACCGATCGTCCAGGTGGTACCTGGTGTTTATGACTCATTTACAGTCACACCAGAGCGCATCACAGAGGCAGAAGTCTGTGGGCAGCAAGTTGTGCTCAACCTGCCACTTGACATTCGCGTTTTGAAAACAAATGATGGCACCCTGTGGATGTCTGATGTGCCACAAGAGCGTGTCATGATGTACAACAACGCCATCGCATCATCGGGTGAGACACTTGTAGGCGGTTTAGGCCTCGGATTATATCCACAATACGCACTCCCACACATCACGAGGCTAACTATTGTTGAGCAAAATACCGATATTGTGAACGTAGTCAGCTCGGTTGTTCAGATTGCAGCCGATGCCGCCCAGAAACCATTACATATCCAGCATGGCAGCATTGAGAACATTCTCTCTAAAAAACCCGATACGCTCTATGACACCATCTTCCTAGATACATGGGATGTGCTAGACGCCGTGCACTTACCTCACATTAATCACCTGCGCGACTTAGCCAAAAAGCACGTCAAGCCAGATGGTAAGATTCTACTCTGGGGCTATGTGTGGATGCTCAAATTGTTCAGTACCGCCGTCGAACTGATGTTTAGCCAGTCAATTGGTAAACGCAGACTGTGGTTACAGCAAGCTACAAACGAGCGCCCAGATGTGTATGATTTACTCCAGCCAGTGCTAGAGTACGGCAATGACAACCCAAATGCATCACAAACGGATATTAGGTTGTGGAGTCTTCAGTACATCATCAACAAGACCGGTTCCACAGCACAGTGACTAACCAACCCTTCAACCCCTCCTTCGATGACTGCACCCCTTATGATGCATGGGTGGGTCTTCCTTTTACACAAGCACCGGTCGGGCACTATGGTTCCTTTGAGATTACAGCGACAGAAATCAGCTACGCCCCCATCTGCGATGAGAAAATGGCATTCGACCCACCGCTTGGGATGGTGCGCCTGTATGATAACAAGGGTACAGCGTGGATGTCCGATAAGCCGCAAGAGCGCGCTATGATGTACAATAATGCGGCGGTTTCTACTGGGCGTACATTGATGGGCGGCCTTGGACTGGGGCTATATGCGCAATACGCCCTGCCAAACATTTCAGAGTTAGTCGTTGTTGAACGTAATCAGGACATCATCGATGTGATCGGCCCTATAGTCGAAGCAGTGGCTGACAAATTCTCTAAGAACATCGTGTTTATCAATGATGACATCGAGGCTTTTCTTCGCGCAGAAAATACAGAATTGTTCGATACAATTTTCCTCGATACATGGGAGCGCCTTAGCCCCTTTCGGCTACCATACATCAACACACTACGCGACCTTGCCCTCGCGCACACGTCCCCAACTGGCAGGCTGCTGCTATGGGGCTACGCTGCCACTCTGAAAATGTTCCACGAGATTATTGACCTGCTCCTAAGCGTACCTGTTGCTTCTCGTTCGCGCTGGGTGGGCAAACGCACATTCGGTCAGCCCAACCATCATCGCGTATTACAGCCGATCTACCAGCACCTTTGTGATAATCCTCATATCTCGCCGAATGTATTTCATCAATGGGGTGAGCAGTTCTTAATTCAATTAACAAGCAAGAATGCTCCATGAGAGTGTTACTACAGCGGGTGACACGTGGTTCAGTCACCGTCAATGATAAAATAGTTGGCACAACTGGCCCCGGTTTTGTCCTACTTGTCGGCATCGGTCATGGAGATAGCGAAGAACAATTAGCATGGATGGCAAAGAAAGTGGCTGGACTGCGCATCTTTGAGGATAAAGACGGTAAGTTTAATCACTCTATTTTGGATGTTGGCGGGTCAGCGTTGGTTGTGTCTCAGTTTACGCTCTACGCCGATGTTCAAAAGGGACGTCGTCCGTCGTTTATCAACGCGGCTGGCCCTGAACTTGCTGAACCTTTGGTTGACCGTTTCGCAGATTTGCTCGCAGCAGAAGGAATTCCTGTCGAAACAGGTCAGTTTGGCGCTATGATGCTGGTAGAAATTTTCAATGATGGCCCTGTCACAATTTGGCTAGAGCGCGATTAGCCTAACAGATACAAACACATCAATGCTCAGGTGGGCTTGTTGCTTCGATCAATGAGGCCCCAGTAATATCAATTAAGTCATCCACGTTTAATAGCACATCCAGCCCACGTTCACCGGCACTAACAGCCACCCGCTCTATTTCAGTCACCTGCTGATCGATGTAAATATCGAATCGTTTATTGTGTAGCGTAATCGCCGATATACCCCCTGTTTGAAGTCCCGTTAGGCGCTCTGCTTCTGCATGCTTCGCCATCTGAACCTTCTTCACGCCGAGCGTTTGAGCAACTAACCTCAGGTTAAGTTCGCGATCCGCACCAATCATGATCAACATCGGGCGCGCCTGTGGGTCATCTTGAACAACGACGAGTGTTTTATAGAGCTGGTTTACAGGCACCCCTGCGAATTCAGCAACAGTAGCTGCATTTGGCCCAAGTTCAAATTCTACAACTTCATATAAAATATCGCGTTGGTCGAGCATGCGCATAGCAAGTGTTTTCTTTAGTTTTTTCCTAGCCACGCTTAGATAATATCTCTGACAAGTTTTAGTAGAGATAAAAAAATTGAGAGCCGGTCACGCCATCCGGCTCTCGTAAAAGGAGGAGAAGAAGAGATTTTATTGCTAGCAACGTTCACATTATTAGGTAATTAATGCTAATCTGTGAAGCTACTTTGCAGTAAAGTACTACTATAATAAACTATTAACAGGTTATATCCTTGGGCTGTTGCAAACGCTTTCCCTACGTTCAGACTACGCTAGAAAAATTTTCTTGCAATATACTTACAATCCTGATGTTTTGGGTGGGCATTTAAAATAGCAAGAGCCGGTTACGCCAGTTCCGGCTCTCGTTAAAGGAGGAGAAGAAGAGTTCGTTACCCTTCGAAGATTAGACTAACAGACCTGCTGCCAAACTTATGGGCGTAAGCCATACGCTAAAGCACTGCCAAAGCTACGCAATTGATGTATAGAACTGCTCAAGCGCATTGATAACGACTTGATGGCGTACTAAACCTAGATGATCGCAGTTGGGAACAATACAAACCTGAGCATTCGGAAGTTGACGATAGAGTTCGATATTATCCTCAACATCAATAAACTCATCACGGTCGCCAAGAATTAGCAAGACTGGGCACGTAATTTGCTTATAGTCGCTGATAGTTGGCCCCCATCCAGGTAGGAAGCCAGTCTCATAGTCAAAAACTTTTTTAACAACCGGATGCCGTTCTGCCGGTGGCCCGAGTACCTGCAGCAGTCGTTGGCGGGATGGCGCCCGATAGTTCGACCCAAGCACAACAATCGACTCGTATCGCTCCGGCGATTGACGCGCCGTTGACAGTGTAACCCCACCCCCCATGCTGTAACCGACCGCATGTACTGAGCCAACGTTTAACGCATCGATGAAGGCTTTCATGTCAGCAACCATCCGGCTCATGTTTAAGTCAGGTGCTGGGTTCTTCGTCTTGCCATGCGCCCGGAGGTCTGGTCGAATTACGCGATAGCCTTGCGTTTCAACGATGCGTGCGATCCAATCCATCTCCATGCCACTGACGGTAGCCGCATGCGACATGATTACTGGCGCACCCTCGCCGCGGTCATAGTAGTGAACATTTAACCCATTCGTTTCAACAAATGGCATGGTTAAAGAATAGTGACGACTTCAGGGTCAAACAGTTGATCAATCCGTGCAACAACATCGTCCGTTAACTCAACGTCAGCGGCCCTCAAATTGCTTTCTAGTTGGTATACTTTCGTTGCACCAGTAATCACGCTGGATAGAGCTTCGTGCTTTAGCGTCCAAGCGATTGCTAGTTCTGCGCGTGTCACTCCGAGCTCATCAGCGATTTCTTTGAAGTCACGAACGTATTGGAGCAGGTCGCCTTCTTTCTCATCGAACATTTCGCGCAGCCAATCTTCGCGGGCTAACCGTGAGTCCTCCGGAATGCCGTCATCGTATTTACCGGTGAGGATACCACTTGCCAGTGGACTCCAGATAACCGTCCCCATGCCCAATTCGAGGGTCTTTGGCGCAACGTCTTCTTCATACCGCTGACGCGCTAGTAGATTGTACTGCGGCTGCTCAACGACAGGGGGATAAAGATTGTATTTTTCTGCCAGATCATACGCATTTTGAAGCTGCTGCCCAGACCACTCACTGGTGCCCCAGTAGAGAATTTTACCCTGATGAACTAAGTCGTCCATGACACGCATTGTTTCGATCAGAGGTGTATCTTCGTCGTACCTGTGGCAGAAATACAAATCAAGATAGTCGGTACCAACGCGTTGCAGGGACTTATCAATAGACTCCATGATATGCTTGCGAGAAAGGCCTTTGTCATTAACATCGTCGCTCATGGGCCAGAACACTTTACTGGATATCACCAGTGTATGCCGTGGAAACTGTGAAAGGACCTCCCCCATATATCGCTCAGATTCACCACGGGCGTAAATATCCGCGATATCGAAAAAGTTAACCCCATTATCATAGGCTTTAACGATTATTTCACGTGTTAGTTCTTTATCCTTGACGCTGCCCCCAAAAGTCGTCCAGCCACCGAGGCTTAATGCACTCACGCGCATTCCATACATGCCTAATTTGCGATATTCCATTTTAGCTACTCCAAGGAATGGTGTAATACTGTATAAAAGTATAGCTTGGTAAAACAGAACAATCGAAGGGATTAGAGATTGCCTTCTATTGTCTGTACAATCACGGACGATTCTATATGGCTGCGCGCTTTACGATCATGGGGGAACCATTGTCAACCAGAACAAATCAAGAATGGGTCGAACATCTTAGTTCAGATGGGCCCGAACAAGACCAGGCGATTCAGGATTTGCGTACACGCTTACAACGCAGTCTATACCATTACCTCCGTACAGATCGCAGTGACCTGCGTGATCGAAACAATGACCAAATCGAACAGATGGCTCAGGATTTCGCCCAAGATGCTATCCTGAAAGTTCTAGACAACCTACACACTTTTCGGGGTGAGAGTAAATTCACAACATGGGCGACGAAGATCACAACGCGTGTCGCCATCAGTGAACTACGCCGTGCTCGCTATAAAGACTACTCTCTTGAACATATCACCATTGGCGGTGAGACTCTTCCGGACATCACCTCCTTATCGATTTCACCGTCTACTGGCCCTTCACCAGAGCGTTATACAGAACAGCAGGATATCCTTAGAAAAATTGATCGTGCTATTGACGGCGTTCTTACTGAACGGCAGCGGACGGCACTTATTGCCGCCACCATTGATGGTGTGCCGATTGAGGAGATCGCTGCCCGGATGAATACCAACCGCAACGCGCTCTACAAACTCATCCATGATGCGCGTGTCAAATTGAAGAAACACCTCGAGAACGAAGGCATCTCAATGGATTATGTGATGAAGGCTTTCGAGCGGTAGGTACAACTGACGCTCTCTCCTTCAGGGGTAGTTTCTATTCAAGCGCCATTGTCACCCAAGTTGTCGGGTCATTTGTAACGAGCTGTGGGCAGTGGCTTACAAGCGAATCCTGTGAAGCTTGCCCCACTTGGTCGTTATCACTGAGGGCTAAGCAGAACCCATACAAATCACCAGACTGCGGCTCTATCTGCGCTTCTTCCCATGGGATGAATAATTCAAGCACATAGTTACCACCAGGCCCAATTTCTCGGCGCGTTTGTGCTGCAACTGAATCCAGTTCCTCGAAGGGGCGCGGCACATAGCGCACGGCGGAAATTGGTGATCCGGCTAAATCCCCTGGAGAAATACCTAACTGAACGTCGTCCGCACCCATATCTTTATCGAAGTAGTCATCACGTAATGCCGTGTCAAAGACCATCTCAACTTCATCACCCTGCCATTGATTACGGCCCTGTTGTGTTTGTACGTGAACATCATCCACGATGGTCAAATACATTTGCAGTGCCTCCCCTGTCCAGCATAACTGCATTGTGCCGGAAAGATCATCTGTGCCATTCCAACGACTAACCCCAAAGGTGATGTTATCAACTACTACTGTGGGAGCGTTTTGCTCTTGCCAATCATCATCTTGTGCATCAACGACAAAGTCGATCCCGTCATCACAAATCGGGACAAATATATCTTCCCCAACTGCCGACCGGCGTTCTGGTGGGGTTGCCGTCGCCGTTGGGAGTGCCGTTGCTGTTGATGTGCTGACAGGCACTTGCAGATTATTATCTGGGTCTTTAACTTCACCGATCTCCGCGCCTTCAGCGGGGGATGGCGTATCAAGAATAGCATCAACGGTTGCACTGGTGTTTGGCTGCCCGCTGCTGTTGGCATTGCAGGCTAATGCCGCCCAAGCCAGTATAAGTACGACAAATAAGTTACGCTTCATGCTATGCCTCTATCAAAAAGAAAAAGCCGGAGACAGCGTAACCTGTTCCGGCAAACTTTTGATGTTACAAGCCTACGCAGTGTTTAAGCTTCTTCGTTGATCATATCGCGCAGAACGGCATGTAAAATGCCACCGTTCTTCAGATACTTCACTTCGACTGGTGTATCAACGCGTGCAGTCATCATAAAGGTCTTCTCATTGCCGCTGGTATCTGTCGCCTTTACCTCAACATCCTGAAGCGGTTCTAAGTCGCCGTCGAGTCCTTCGATGTCGAAGACCTCTTCACCAGTTAGTCCGAGGCTTTCAGCATTTTCCCCATCTTTGAACTGCAAAGGCAGCACACCCATACCGATTAAGTTGCTGCGATGGATACGCTCGTAGCCTGCCGCTAACACAGCCTTTACGCCTAGTAGAATGGTACCCTTGGCAGCCCAGTCACGGGAACTGCCGGTACCATAGCGGTCACCAGCGATGACAACGAGAGGCGTGCCATCATCAATGTAACGCATGGCTGCATCAAAAATGGACATCTCTTCATTAGTTGGCAAGTAGCGTGTGTAACCACCCTCAGTGCCCGGTACGAGTTGGTTGCGTAGGCGGATGTTACCAAACGTACCGCGCATCATTACCTCATGGTTGCCACGACGCGACCCATAAGAGTTGAAATCACGTGTTTCAACTCTGTTCCCAATTAAATATTCAGCAGTCGGGCTGGTCAATGGAATAGCACCTGCTGGCGAAATATGATCCGTCGTGATGTTATCGCCGAGCAACGCAAGTACCCGCGCACCGTTGATGTTGCTCATCTCAGGCACTTCAGGTGTCAGGTCTGTGAAGAATGGCGGCTCCTGAATGTAGGTTGAAGCGGCATCCCACTGATAGATGTTGCCTTCTGGCACATCGATCTGATTCCACGTTTCATTACCATCGAAGACGTTACCATATTCTTCTTCGAAAAGTTCTGGCGTCAACGAGGTGTCAATCGCCTCTTGGATTTCTTCCGGTGTGGGCCAAATGTCACGCAGGTAAACCGGGCCACCGGTGACGTTATACCCGACTGGGTCAGTCTCAAAGTCAATATCGACTGTGCCAGCCAGTGCGTAGGCAATTACCAGTGGTGGCGAACCCAGATAGTTAGCCTGCGTTACCGGGTGAATACGACCTTCAAAGTTGCGGTTACCACTTGATACTGACGCCACCACAAGATTATGTTCCTTGACCACATCCGTGATGTTCTCCGAGATAGGGCCACTGTTACCAATACACGTGGTGCAGCCATAACCGACGAGGTGGAAGCGTAGGGCTTCCAAGTAGGGCATCAGGTTGGCAGCTTCAAGGTAGCGGGTCACCACTTGAGAACCCGGGGCTAAGCTGGTTTTGACATATGGCGGCACATCGAGGCCCGCTTCAACGGCTTTCTTCGCTAAGAGACCTGCACCTAACATGACTGATGGGTTTGATGTGTTTGTACAGCTTGTAATAGCAGCAATAATGACGGAACCATCACGTAGTTCAGTCTGGAAGCGGTTAAAATCAACCTCAGCCTCCTTAAAGTGAACCTCTGTTCCATTTGGGCGCAGAGTTGACACCGTCTGTTTGATGTTGTCCTTCATATCCGGTAATTCAACACGCACATGCGGCAGCTTGGGGCCAGCTAGGCTGGGCACTACCGTACTCAAATCAAGTTCCAACATGTCCGAATACGCTGGCTCTGGGGCATCGTCGAGGCGGAAAAGTTTCTGCTCCTTGGTGTAACGCTCGACCAGATCAATAAGGTCTTCGTCACGACCCGTGCTGCGTAAGTAGTTTAGAGTCTCATCGTCAACGGGGAAGAAGCCCATTGTGGCACCATATTCTGGTGACATGTTGGCTATCGTTGCGCGGTCAGGTAGAGTGAGGGTGTTCAAGCCCGGCCCGAAGAATTCAACAAACTTACCGACGACACCCTTTGCTCGCAGTATTTGAGTTACCGTCAGTACAAGGTCAGTGGCAGTCGCGCCACTCGGTAGTTCTCCAGTCATACGGAAGCCGACAACCTCTGGCATCAGCATGTAAATTGGTTGCCCAAGCATAACAGCCTCTGCTTCAATGCCCCCAACACCCCAGCCCACGACGCCAAGCGCGTTGATCATCGTGGTGTGTGAGTCGGTGCCGACCAGTGTATCTGGCATAGCGACAGTCTCGCCATCAATAATACGCGTCTGGACGACTTTAGCAAGGTATTCCAAGTTCACTTGGTGGACGATACCGGTGGCTGGTGGAACGACTTGGAAGTTATCGAATGTTTCTTTACCCCAGCGCAGAAATTCATAGCGCTCGCGGTTGCGCTCAAACTCACGCTCTGCGTTAAACATCAACGCGAAGCGAGAGCCAAAACGGTCAACCTGCACGGAGTGGTCAATAACGAGGTCAACGGGCACCTTAGGGTTAATGCGAGATGGATCGCCACCGAGACGGTGCATCGCGCTGCGCAGAGCAGCGAGGTCAACGACGCTCGGTACGCCGGTGAAGTCTTGTAAAATAACACGCGCAGGCTTATATGGAATTTCAACGGCATTATGTTCGTCAGCGTTCCAAGCAGCGATATCACGCACGTTGTTCTCGGTAATCTCAAAACCGTCCTCTTGACGTAATGCAGCTTCAAGCATCACACGGATCGAGTAAGGGAGTTTTTCAAGATGCGTTAAGCCGTCGGCTTCGAGCTTATCAAGACGATAAAACGTTATTTCACCTTGGTTCGTCTGAAGCTTATCTTTCGCATCGAACGAATTTAGAAATGGCATTGGGGTTGCTTCGTCCTTCTGTATGAAAAGCCGCCAAGCTGTCTCCATCGCTTGTGGCTTAAATCGAACAATAGAGCTAAAGTTCTTATTAGGAGTGTTTCAGTTAATAGTATACCGCACACCTATTAGAGACGTATAGACTCAGTATCTTCAGATGATTAGATGCCCTATGCTCTGGCAAGAACCCCCTAAGGTCAAAGCAAGTGATGCCCTATATGAGGCCGTTGGTGGTCATTCTTTGGTCGCAGATATCCTCACACGCCGGGGAATGAAAACCCCCGAACAGGCACTTCCTTTCATTGATCCATCAGAATACATGCCATCTTCCCCAACAGAACTCGATGACCTTGAAGTCGCCGCCCAGCGCCTCAAAGAAGCTATCGAGAAGCATGAACGCATTCTCGTTTGGGGCGACTTTGACGTAGACGGGCAAACATCGACGTCTCTCTATGTCGCTGCCCTTAAAGCACTAGAGGCCGATGTTGTGTACCACATTCCCGACCGCATGAAAGAAGGGCACGGCGTTCAGCCGGAGATTCTCAAAAAGAAGCTTGAAGAGCACAAGCCCCACGTTGTCCTCACATGTGATGTTGGCATCCGCGCCCATGACGCCGTCACGGTAGCAGATGAGGCTGGTGTTGATTTACTGATCACCGATCACCATGCACTGCCAGACGAACTCCCTAAAGCTAAAGCGGTTGTTGATCCACAGCGCTCACCCGTTGGGCATCCCCTGCGTGATTTACCAGGGGTCGGTGTTAGCTATAAACTGATCCAGCATCTGTATGAAATCACAGGGCACTTAAGCAAAGCTAAAGAATTTCTTGATCTTGTCGCCCTGGGCATTGTCGCTGATGTTGCCACCCAACAACGCGACACACGCTACCTACTGCAATTGGGGATTGATCGCTTACGGACGACTAAGCGCACTGGGTTAGAAGCGCTCATTATCTCAGCCCAGGTTAATCAGCCCAATTTGTCATCAGAAACTGTTGGCTTTCAAATCGGCCCGCGGCTGAACGCACTCGGTCGCCTTGGTGACGCCAACGACGCCGTCAAGCTGTTAACAACAGATAACGAACTGGTCGCATCAACGATTGCGGCACAATTAGAAGTGCTTAATAACAAGCGCAAACAAATCGAAGACCAAATCTATAGTGCAGCCCAAGATCAAATTCTGCGCGACCCATCTCTGCTAGAATACGAGGCTCTTGTGCTCTACAATGAGAAGTGGCATGCAGGCGTCATCGGCATCGTAGCCTCTCGCCTCGTTGAACAGTACGGCAAACCAACAGTCATGTTGACCTCTGGTGGAGAGAACATTGCGCGTGGCTCGGCCCGTTCCATTGCTGGGGTCAACATCGGGGCAAGCATCGCCGCCCAAGATGATATGCTCTTTGGGCATGGGGGGCACCCGGGCGCGGCTGGTTTGTCACTAGAGGAGGCGCGCATCCCTGAATTCCGCAAGCGTCTCTCTGTAACCATCGATAAGACTCGTGATCGCAGTGTGCAAGTGTTACGCCGCATCGATGCGGAACTCACCCTAGAAGACTTAACCATGGAACTCGCTATCGAACTCAACCGGCTAGCACCGTTTGGCGCAGGCAACCCGCCTGTGCAGGCCATGATCAGTAATTTGAAACGTATATCTCATGCCCCATTTGGGGCTGGAGGTAAACATCTACGGCTGTTGGTTGAGGATCAAACTGGAACACGTCGCGAGCTAACATGGTGGCGCGGCAGCGGGTCACCTGTGCCAACCTACCCGTTTGACCTCATCCTAGTTCCGCGCATCAATGATTATAAGGGTAAGCAATCCCTGCAACTTGAATGGATCGATGCGCGTCCGGCTGCAGGCGCCATCGTTGATGTTGGGCCAAAATACCACCTACATGACTGTCGGCCTAACGCCGAAGATCGGGTTGAGTTACCGGAAAATGAGTCAGTAACATGGGTCGAAGGTAGTGCCGCCGCCGACAAAATCCCAGTAGAGGAGACCGAGCAAATCAACCGCTTAGAACCCGTCGGGCATGATCGATTGGTGATTTGGACACCACCACCTGGCCCGCAAGAGCTGCAAGATATATTGGCATTGACAAAGGCCAAACACATCTATGTTGTGGCTAACGCACTTAAAGAAAACTCGCCTGATGTATTTGCCAAACGGCTAGCCGGATTGGTGAAGTATGCACTCAGTCACTATGAAGGCAGGGTATCCTTACTACAGTTGGCTGTCGCGACGGCTCAACGAGAAGTTACTGTTCGGCGGGCCTTAGAGCTCATGGAAGCGCAGGGCAAAATTAAGCTGGAGTGGCTGCCAGCAGGCACCATTCAGATTACAAAGGATGGCGAGGCAGATACAGCTCAGGCAGATTTACTTGAGGATGAGCTGAAGGCTCTTCTTTCTGAGGCAGCAGCCTACCGAGCCTACTTCCAGCGGGCAGAGCTAGAACGCTTCTTTCAGTAACAGGACGAATTGACGCAATCATCAATGACTGTGCTACACTAATGGTCGCAAACAGATACTTAAATCATAAACCCTCCGATAGAAGGACGGCTCTAATCATGACTGATGCACCTGCACTGCATGGTAAAGACCTATATATCTACGAAGCAGTTACCCAGGCTATTGAGGCTGTTCCACAGATAAAAGAATATAATCCGCCGATTGAAGTACATGTCGACAACGGCATTGTTACACTTGATGGCGTCGTATTGACACTGACCTTGCGTCGCAAAGTCGTCAAGATTGCGGCCCGTGCATCAGGCGTCACACGAGTCATCGACAGTCTGCGTACTGACCGTGAGATTGAACGTGCTGTTGCACTCAGCCTAGCAAAAGACGATATGCTGCGTAGCATGCCACCTATTATCGTCAACAGCTACAATGGTCGGGTGACTGTTTCAGGGCGAGCCAATACAAAGGAACAAATCGATCGTGCAATATCTCTCGCAGAAGGTGTCGATGGCGTCCAAAATGTAGTCAGCGAGTTGACTCTCTGAGTGAGTCTCGTACTTCCATCAGAATCTGCCCCAGCCTGTTCTTTCCAGAGCCATCAGCACCACAGCCCCAGTAGTAGTCACTGCGTACATTTTCCACGAGGTTGGCATTACCTGTGCCAAATAATACCTGCCGAATCGCTGCATTTTGCTCAAACTTCGCACGGACTGCATCACGCATCACATCAACCTTAACATCTTTCCAATCAGGCCGCAGCGGACGGTTGCGGTCTTCGCCCACGGGCGGCTTCCTTCGGCGTTTTCGCAGCGTGTACAGCTTCCTCGTGCTCGGTTCCCGCAAACTTCATCGCCTGGAAATAATGCTCACTGGTTCGCCAATATTTTCCATCTGGTTCAAAACCATGTCGCGAAAAATTCGAGAAGCAGCCATAAGCGTCCCGGGTTGAATAGAAATAAATGACATTATTCAAATCGTCCATAGAAGCTCCTCAACGATAGAATACAATTGGACCGTTAAACCTACCGCAGTATTGTCAACGAAAGAGAGATGTATGCCAAAGAAACCGAACAACACGCCAAAGCTCGGTGGCGACAAACGTCTCAACGGTGGGGAGCCAGCACTCAGTAAGGAGTGGGAGGCATTCCGCGAGATAATCGAACTGAGTCTGTCTTCGGGCGACATTGACCCTATCTTGCTAATCGGAAAGAATACTGTGCCCTACCTGATTGTTGTCGTCAAAGACAAGAGCCGGGATCGTTGGGAGCGGCTGCATGCTGCGTTGGCACTTGGTCAATTACAGGATGATCGTGCTATCCGCCCCCTTGGTGATGTGCTGCTCTCTGAAGTTGCTCTCCGCGACTCAGATATGCTGGTACTTGAAGTTGCTGACGCATTACGTCAGTTTAGAGACCGACAAGCCCGTCAGTTACTCACGATGGCAGGCTTCCATTAGCCCGTTGTCTTCAAGCCCGCCGCAATACCATTGACTGTGCTCAAGGCTGCCCGTAGTGTCTCGCTGTATGCCGGATCGTCAATCTCCATCTGACGTAGTTTGCGCAGCAGTTCCACTTGAATGAAGTTCAATGGGTCTACGTATGGGTTGCGCCGGCTGACGGAGCGATCTAACCATTTCACACGGCTTAGTAACCGCTCTTGTTCCGTCACTTGGCAGATTGCATTGGCGGCTAGCCTATGCTCCGCTGCGATCCGGCTGAAAAAACTATCGCGCAGATCACTATCTTCTACCAAGGATGCGTACAGCGCAGCAATCTCGATATCCGCCTTGGCTATGTCTAATTCAACGTTATCAATCAATGCTTGAAAGAATGGCCAGTCCGCATACATGGTCCGCAGCGTTTCTAACCCATTCTCTTGATTTATAATCTGCTGTAATCCTGTACCAACGCCATACCAACTGGGAATGATGGCTCGGCTTTGCATCCACGAGAAGACCCATGGAATGGCACGTATCGATGAGAAACCACCTTTACTACGCTTAGCAGGGCGCGAGCCAATATGTAGATAGTTCAACTCATTAATCGGCGTTGCCTGCTGCCAGTAATCGATAAAACCGTCGCTTTCGTAAACAAAATCACGATAGGCGTCTTGCGCCATGTCTGAAATGATCTGCATCTGCTGTTTCCAGTCATCAGGTGCACTGGTGTCCGGTGGCATGGCTACAGTTAATAGAGTGGCGTGTAGTAGTTGATGCAGATGCCGGCGTGCAATAGACAGATTATTATAGCGATAGGCAATCACTTCACCTTGCTCTGTGATGCGAATCGGCCCGAGGACTGAAGATGATGGCTGCGAACGAATAGCGATATTCGTTGGCCCACCACCACGACCAATACTACCACCGCGACCATGAAACACTTCCAGCATAACACCATGACTCAAGCATATCTTGGCTAGTTTTTCCTGCGCTTTGAACAGACCCCAACGGGAAGCCATATAGCCGCCATCTTTTGAGCTGTCTGAATAACCAACCATGACCTGCTGGCGCATGCCCCGCGTCTCGAGATAGTTGCGATAGTAGGGCAAGCTAAACAGCGTTGACATGGTTTGCTCCGCTGCTTCTAGATCGCTGACGGTTTCAAACAATGGCACGATGTCAACTCGTTCAGTGATGCCGACCTCAGAGGCGAACAACAACATCGTCAAGATATCACTCGGACGCTTACTCATCGAAGCGATGACACTATCGATACAGTGTGGGCCGAAGCCCTCGTGCGCTTGGGCGATCATACGCCAAGTGGCGATTACTTTGTTTGCCGTTAAGCCAAACCGCGGGTTGACGGGGAACAGTGGTCGCGTATTTTCTATCTCACGCAACAACAAGGCTTGTTTCTTCTCTTCCGGGAGGTTGAGGTAGTCCGCAGCAATTCCGTAGTATTCAAATAGCTCATGCACTGCTTGCGCATTGTGCCCGGCATCGTCTCGAACTTCGAGCGGCATTAATTGCAGCCCAAAGAATTCAACCATACGGATGAGCCGCCTGAGTGTACCGTGGGCAACCCGGTAGCCCCGATTACTCAACAGACTGTTTTGCACAAGGTAAAGGTCATCAAGTAAATCCTCGCGGGAGTGGTACACGTCCTGCTTGAGTTTATCTATGATGATGTCCATCATTTGACGATATATCTCGCCTTGAAAGCATCCTGGATCAGGATTGTGCTCAGCGACGACTTCTTGCAGAGCAACAGATACTTCGACTTCATCAACCGATTGCGTTAAATGATCTCGCAAGTAGCGAATCTCTTTGAGGTATACGTCACGGGCGGCCTCACGAAGCACACCCAGTGTATCTAGTGTGACTTGTGGTGTAACGTTCGGGTTACCATCGCGGTCGCCACCGATCCAAGAAGCGTATTGGATAATAGGCGGCAAGTTTGCCCAGTCTTCCTCCGGGAAGAATTCCTCTAGCGAGAAGCGCAGTTCCTCATCAACATGAACTAAGACCTCCATGATGACCGACGTCATAAAATAGATACCAAATTCAACTTCATCAGAGAGGGTTGGACGCGTGGCACGTGTTAGGCGAGTTTGCCACAACTCTTCAATCTCTTCGCTAATATCTCGATTTAGAGTCCGTACCTCAGTTGGGGTTGGAGCGTGACGGTTTCGCCGTCCCATCAGGCGGGCAATATGCCGTAGTTTGACGAGGTTCTCTTGGCGTTTCGCCTCGGTCGGGTGGGCTGTCAACACAAGGCGAATATGCGTCTTTTCCAAAATTTCTCGGATGTCGTTTGCACCTAAGCCGGCGTCGACTAATTCTGCCACCGAAGCGGTGATGGACTCTTTCAGGTTGCTATCCATCTCACGGCTGCGTAGCACACGTATTCGTTCTTGATCTTCCGCAATGTTGATTAACTGGAAGTAGGTACTGAACGCTTTAACTAGGATATTTTTCTGTGCTAGGCTGGCACTACGAATAAGCGCCATTAGGTCATCTGCTGCACCAGGCTCACCGTTGCGTCGAGCTTTGGCTGTCTGCCGTACTTGTTCAACGAGGTTAAAAGCATCATCACCATGCTGCTCTCGAATAATATGCCCTAGCGTCCCGGCGAGGAAACGAATATCCTGGCTAAGTTCACCCTGCTCGTTTGTGTCTGGCATAGCGTCCCCCTAGAAGAAGTTAAGTAGATCGATTGATGAAGCGGCGTCTTGCGAAAAAAACCAATTGCGTTGCAACACAGCTACTTTCTGAACATCATTATATCGTTGGCATTTGCTCAATATCTAACCACCACATCTGAAAGGAACAACCGTGCACGACCTACCGTTTGATAAGCCCGGGCATTTTTGGAAGGGAAACCTGCACACACATTCAACTAAATCTGATGGCGCGCTCTCGCCAGAAGCTGTTTGTCGTTACTATGAGGCCCTTGGCTATGATTTCATCTCCTTGACTGATCATTTCCTTATACGCTATGGCTTCCCGATCACAGACACAACGCCCTTCCGCCATGATCACTTTACAACTATTCTTGGTGCCGAGCTTCACACCGGTGAAACCGAATTCGGTGGCATGTGGCATATCTTAGCCAACGGCCTTCCCCTTGGCTTCGACTCAACACCCCCAGATGAAACTGGGCCAGAACTCGCGGCACGTGCCATCAAAGCAGGAGCCTTTGTCTCAGTTGCACACCCAAGCTGGTACAGCCTGTCAGTTGAAGACATTGCCAGCCTTGAACATGCGCATGCCATCGAGGTATTCAACGGCACCTCGCATGATCACAATGACCGTGTATGGAGCATGGACATTGCTCAATTGATGCTGTGTAAAGGATATCGTTTCACACTGTGTGCTACTGATGATGCTCATTTCCCCAGCCGAAAATACGATGTTGGGCTAGGTTGGGTGCACGTCAAAGCAGAAGCTAATGATCCTGAGATGCTGGTTGAAGCCCTAAAAGCGGGACACTACTATTCAAGCACTGGCCCACAAATTTTTGATATCCAGGTGAGTCAGGGCAGCAACATCAAAGTGGAGTGCTCACCTGCTGATCGTATCTTTCTGGTAGGGCGAGGGGCCACCGCCGTTAGTTCTTATGGCCCAGGGCTTCGCTCAGCTACATTGAGCCTGAGTCAATTCCGTGAGCATCAATGGGTTATGGTGATAGTTCGGGATCAGGCGGGGAATCGAGCTTGGTCGAACCCGATTTGGTTGGATTTAGTTTAATCTCACCGACTAAGGTTCCTAGCAGAATCAAGGTGCATCCAGCAATCTCTGACGGGAGCAGGCGGTTACCCGCAAATGCGAAACCGAACATGGCAACAATTACCGGCTGAACAGCAAAGATCAAAGCCACCTGCGTTGAATTCGTATACTGTTGAGCCAATACTTGCAGACTCAATACCAAGGCAGTGGCCACCACACTGAGATAGATAATTGCACGCCACGCTGATCCAGGCAAGGTCAGCGTAGGCTCTTCAAACAAAAATGCGGCAGGCGTTGACACAACAGCTACCACAATAATTTGCAGCACAGATAGTGTAATTGCATCCATATCTTCATGCACAAATCGGTCAATCACAACGATATGTAGCGCATATAAAATGGCTGTACCCAGCGTCAATATATCGCCAAGAAGAATATTCGATCCATTTTGGGCGAAGGTGGATCGATCAAGGGTGAGCATGGCAAAGCCGACGACCGCTAAACCGAGACCAATTGCTGCATTCAGCGGTGGTCGCTGCTTCAAGATAATTAATGCTAACAGCGGTACGATAGCGACATTTAACCCGGTGATGAAACCAGACCGGCTGACCGTCGTAAACTGCAAGCCAATTGTTTGTAACGCGATACCACCAAACAGCACCATCCCGACGACTACCCCACTACCGATTTGCTGACGGGTTAGCTTAAGCAAGCGCTTGTGGAACATTACCACAAGGATTACTGTGGCTAAAACAAAGCGAATCGCGATTAATGTGACAGGAGGCACCTCATCAATGGCATTCTGCACGACTAAGAAAGTTGATGCCCAAATTGTAACAACAGTCAATAAAAGGAAATTAGCGATCCAAACAGACATAAAATGCCTTTCAGCAAAGAAATAACCTACCCGAATCAATAAGCAGGACATTAGTCATGGCAATTGGCGTGAAGTATAATCGCCTTGAAGCTTCAAGCGTAACTTAGCAAAGTGAATGTAATGGACTTATCACAATTCTTCCACGGGCCAAACGCTGGCTATCTACTTGAGTTGTATGAAAAATACCAAGCAGACCCGACACAGTTTGATTCGGAAACGCAGATGGCGTTTCAACAGTTGGGGCCATTTTTGCTAGAAGAAAATGGCAGTAGTAACGGCGGACAACCAACGGCAGCTTTGGCAGTCTCGCCAGATGACGCTCGGCAGGTAGCGTTAGCCGGTATTAACAATGTTATGGGAGCCGTCAATTATGCACAGGCAATCCGCGAGTACGGGCACCTCGCCGCGGATATTAATCCATTAGGGTTCGAACGCCCGGGTGACCCAGAATTACGACCAGAGGCCCACGGCATCACCGAAGACATCTTGAAAGCATTACCAGGGAGCATCGTCGGCGGGCCGCTAGCCAATCAATTTGAGACCGCATACGAGGCAATCGAAGCGTTGAAGATTTCCTACATGGGGTACTTAGGCTATGATAATGACCACATCCGAATTCCTGAAGAGCGAAATTTCATCCGTGACGCAGCAGAGTCGCGTATGTATAGCATTGAGGTGGCCCCGGTAGACGAGGTTCAAATCCTTGATCGTCTCACAGAGATAGAAGCCTTCGAGGATTTCCTACAAACAACTTTCCCAACCAAGTATCGTTTCTCGATTGAGGGGCTAGATACAATGGTGCTCATTCTCGACAAAGTCATCAAAGGGTCGCACTTTCGCGAATTCCACAATGTTCTGATCGGAGTCGCTCACCGAGGCCGCTTAAATATTATGACACATGTGTTGGAACGTCCCGTTGAGCAGATTCTTGCTGAGTTCGTCGATGATGTCCGCCCAAGTGAGATGGAAATTAAAGTCGGCTGGACGGGCGATGTCAAATATCATCGCGGTGAATATCGCCGTATTGAGCAAGATGGACACAGCTTGGAGATTGCCATTCCCCCTAACCCCAGCCACCTTGAGGCTGTTAACCCAGTTGCCATGGGGATGGCCCGCGCAGCAGGTACTCGAGCCGACCAACCCGGTGCACCGCAGTTCGAAGGGTCCTCATCATTGACCATTCTCATCCATGGTGATGCTGCGTTCCCCGGCCAAGGTATCGTCGCTGAAACATTTAACTTGTCACAGTTGCCTGGCTATTGGACGGGTGGCACCATACACATAATTGCGAACAATCAACTTGGCTTTACTACCCGTCCCATGCAGGGTCGCAGCACGCTTTATGCCAGTGACTTAGCCAAAGGGTTTAAGGTTCCCATTATTCACGTCAATGCAGATCACCCAGAAGCCTGTATTGAAGCAGCACGCATAGCATCAGAATATGTTAGTCGCTTTGGTAAGGACTTCGTGATTGACCTGATCGGCTACCGGCGTTATGGGCATAACGAGTTGGACGAACCACGTTTCACTCAGCCACTTATGTACGATGGTATGAAGAAACGTACCCGAGTTCGCCAACATTGGGCAGAGGAACTTGCAGAGCGAGGGGTGATTACCCTTGAACAAGCAGATGCCATGCTCGTAGATAAATTGGCAACCCTGCGTGAACAATTTAACTCGTTGGCTAAAGGTGATGATGCATTCGTTGACGACTCCATGCCGACAAAGCTTCCGCCAGCTAAGACCGCTGCCAGAACATCAACGAAGGTTCCGGCAGAACGTATCAAAGAAATTAGCCAATCACTGGGTTCTATCTGGGAGAATATGAGTTTACTGCGAAAGCAGCGAAGCTACTTGGATGATCGGCGCAGCTCTGTTGCATCTGGCGAGAAAGAAATTGTTTGGGCTACCGCAGAAGAAATGGCACTCGCCACTATTCTATCTGAGGGCATACCGATCCGCTTCACCGGGCAAGACGTAGAACGGGGTACATTCAGCCATCGCCATGCCGTTCTGCGGGATTTAGAAACCGGAGAATTTGTGGTTCCGCTCCAAGTATTCGAACAAGCTAGAGCGTCATTTGAGATTCACAATAGTCCGCTCTCTGAGGCATCAACGCTTGGGTTTGAATTCGGCTATAACGTACAAGAACCTTCTCGGCTGGTTATATGGGAGGCGCAGTATGGTGACTTTATCAATAGCGCCCAAGTTGTTATTGATGAGTTCATTACCTCAACACGTGCGAAGTGGGGCCAAACGCCGTCACTCGTGATGCTGCTACCACATGGTTATGAAGGCGCTGGGCCAGATCATTCCAGCGGTCGGCTCGAACGTTTTCTGCAATTGGCAGCTAAAACGAACATTCGGATCGCCAACCCAACCCAACCTGACCAGTACTATCATCTGCTGCGGCGCCAAGCAGCCACGCTGACCACTGATCCACTGCCGCTGGTTGTTATGACTCCGAAGAGTTTGCTGCGGCACCCTCTTGTGAAATCACCCCTGGCCGATCTAGCTGACGGAACATGGCAGCCTGTAATTGATGACCCAGAGGTGGATCATAACCAAGTAACCCGCTTAATCTTGTGCAGTGGCAAGTTCTACTATGATCTCATTCTCGATGCACAACGTAGTGAACGCCCGGATGTTGCTATTGTGCGTGTGGAGCAGTTATATCCCTTCCCGGTTGATGAACTCTTGAATGTTCTCAAGAAATACCCTAATCTGAAGGACCTGGTGTGGGTTCAAGAAGAGCCTAAAAATATGGGCGCGTGGGATGCCCTCAACTGGCGGATTGAGCGGTTGGTTAACGAGCGACTGCCGCTGCATTATGTTGGTCGGCGCCGGACTTCTAGCCCGGCAGAAGGTTCACCAACCCTACACCGCACCAACCAAAAGACTATTATTGATTTCGCTTATTCGTGGCAACCTGACAATGCTTAAAGGAAGATGTTCTATGAATATTACCGTACCAGACCTCGGTGAATCTGTTGTTGAAGCAACGATTGCCGCATGGCTCAAAAAAGAAGGCGAGGCTGTTAAGGCTGGTGAGGCCGTCGTTGAACTAGAAACAGATAAAGTGAACCTTGAAGTCAGTGCCGAGAGCGACGGTGTTCTCGTCAAAATTGAGCGCAGCGAAGGTACTGACGTTACCGTTGGCGACGTGCTTGGTGTGCTCGATAGCAATGGACAAGCACCAGCCGCTTCTATCCCTGAACCTGAAACGCAGGCTGAGCTTTCAGCTTCACTTGCACCAACTGAAAATGGCATGTCAGCAACACCTGTCGCCCGACGGATGGCAGCAGTCGAAAATATTGATATCTCACAGGTAGAGGCATCTGGAACCGGTGGCAAAGTCACTAAGGGTGATGTCGAGCGCTATCTTAAACGGGGCAGCACCCCAATGCCTGAAGTACCAACACCACAAGTGGTACCTGCGGCGGCTAACTCAGGGTTACCTGCGGCACTGGCTAAGGTCTCCGAACAACGTGGTGAAGAACGCATCCGGATGTCTCGTAGACGCCAAACGATTGCTCGCCGTTTGCTGGAAGCCCAACAGACTGCTGCCATCTTAACGACTTTCAATGAAGTGGATATGTCCGCAGTAATGGAGTTCCGCACGCGACACAAAGCGGCATTCAAGGAACAACATGGTGTCAGCCTTGGTCTATCCTCCTTTTTTGTAAAGGCTACTGTCGGCGCCTTGAAGAAATTCCCTTACTTGAATGCAGAAATTCAAGATAAGGAAATTGTGTTAAAGCACTACTACGATATTGGCGCCGCAGTCGGTGCCGAAGAAGGGCTGGTGGTTCCCGTTTTACGTAATGCAGACCGGATGACCTTCGCTGAGATTGAAGCCAACGTTAAAGACTATGCCAAACGTGCCCAAACTGGCGAGCTACAACTCAGTGAAATCCAAGGCGGAACATTTACCATTACTAATGGCGGCGTCTTCGGCTCGTTGATGAGCACTCCGATTCTCAACCCACCACAAGTAGGTATTTTGGGTCTACATGGGATTAAAGATCGACCCGTTGTCGTCGACGGTGAAATCGTTGTTCGCCCGATGATGTACACAGCCCTCAGCTATGATCACCGTATTGTGGATGGTCGTGAGGCGGTTCAGTTCCTCGTTGCTTTCAAAGAATACATCGAGGACATGGAAAAGCTCATGCTAGAGGCCTAGATCTTTATCGAACAAGATAAAGAGCAAACAGCGTGCTTGCTTTGTAAGGGCATGCTGTTTGCTTTTGCTCAGCAGCATCCTTCAATTCTCATCTTGTGTATACATCTTGGTATGGCATAATATTGAACGGGATACCAATCTCTTTTTCCCACATATCCACTTTCTCCCGCGCCCGGAGACCATCGACATCAAAAAAGGGGGCGACAATTTCAACAGTCACGCCATTTTCGTTGCCATCCCACGCCACAACAACTACAGTCTGTGTATGCGAATAATCTAAGCCATCAGCGATGCGCACCAATGCAGAGATTATCAGGGCAATTTTTTGCTGGTCTGCGTCAAGATGTTGCAAACTTGGGCTTTTCTCCTTGCGTTCTGGTTTCCAACGTTTGCGGTGAAACGCTGTTGCAGCCGCAATAATGTAGCGATCTTCATTAGAGATGTCAGTCAAGGAATGCTCTAAGATGATGGCCTCACCCCGTGTATGATGCTTCTTGCGTCCACCTGCCATTGCAACGTTGTGCAACACACCGGCTGTAAAAGCAACCATTCCATAATGCTCATCGAGCTGATGTACGGCCTCAGTCGCCTGAAATAAGACCCCTGACAGCTGACCAACTTGGCGAGCATGTAGCATACCAACATCATAACGTTCACATAAGCGACTAAGCGTTATCTCTTCGTGCATACGATGTTTAATTTACTTGCTCTCAATGACGCTAGGTTTCATATCAACTACAATCTCCTTCATTCGCGTTTGTAGATCATGAAACACCGTTTGAATGCTGCGGTTTGCGTCAAGCCGAATGAAATCGTATTCGTCCGCTATCGCATCAAATTGTGCCAGCAGCATTCGCTGATAACGAGTGAAGTTGTCATAGTAATCTCGGCCTGGCAGCATATCGATTCCAGATTCCCAATAGTCAAAGCCACGGGCATCTAATACTCTAGGAACTAAGGTCTCCACATCGGCATGTAGATAGAAGATACGATCAGGCACCATTGCAAAGCTGTACAACTTACGCATGTATCGAGGGTCAGCTCCGCGAACAATCGCTCTGACAATCAACGAATAAATATATCGATCAGTCAACACAACAAAGCCCGCACGTAAGGCAGGAACAATCTCTCGCTCTAAGCGATCTGCGAGATCGGTTGCATAGAGTAAGTTCATGGTGCGTTCACCCATCGTCGTGCCGGACATCGCTTTTTTTAGACCCTTGCCTGCAAGCTTGCCACGCTTCTGCCCGGTCGTAGCGACTGCATAGCCTTCACCCTCTAACCACTCACGCAAAAGAGCAACCTGCGTCGAGCGCCCAACGCCATCTGTTCCCTCAAGAACAACCAGTCGGCCTTTAACCTGTGTTATCTGGTCTGCTAAATAATCGTACCCATAATATTCAACGTTGTGTGTCATTAGTCTTCCTCGCGTACTTGCTGTTGGAGATAGTGCCCCTGCAAACCTTCGGATGCAAGCACCTCACGCCAAGATGCTCGCTGCGACGTTAATATATTGCTTAAATGTGGCTTGACGATCTCGCGAACGATGTCTTGTTGCTCAAGCAAAGGGGCTGTTGCATCAATCACAGTTAACCCAAATTCATCGACCATCTTGTCGTACTCTTGAAGGATGCGCCCCTGAAAGAGTCGAAAACTTTCATATGGGTCTTCACTTAAACCTAAATCCATGCCTGCTTCGTAAAATTTAAGCTCTGGACGCCCAGTCAATATACGGTTAAGCGACTCTTCTAATGTCACTTTGAAATAAAATGCGATGGTTGGTATTACCGAGAAGTTGTAAACACCCCGGACAAAATCTGGGTCAACCCCACGAGCAGCATCGCGTGCAAATGCGGTATACATGTAACGGTCAGCTAAGACAATGGCCCCAGCCTTCAGTGCTGGCAACATTTGCCGGTCTAGCCGATCTGCAAAGTCTGCCGCGTGGATCAAGCTGAATGAAAGGGGCGTAAGTAGTTTTTTCTTTTTCCCCTTCCGGGTGACGTCACCCACAATCGGCGAAGAGTTCCATTCACTAAATGCAACCAGGTATCTTGCGCTAATTAACCATTTTCGGATTAAATCTAGTTGAGTGCTCTTCCCAGAGCCGTCAATGCCTTCTACAATAATTAGTTTACCTGGCAGTACTCTACCATCAGGTAGTGTTGCCATATACCACCTCCTACTCGTCTAAAAGCCCCAAAATATGATCAAGGGGCACGTTAATTTCTGAAAAATTGGCAAAGGTCAAGTCCATTTCTGGGAGATTGAGTGCTTGCCGCACAGCCTGAAATATTTCTTGATAACTCAGTAACACGCGCGGCTTATTGATCCAGTTGAGTTCGGTTACCAAAGCTTCAATCACATCGGGTTGACCTTCAAATTCTGCAAACCAGCCGTATGGCATTTGATCTAAGTCAATTTCAACAGTATTCCAAAGAAAAACTTCACGACGCTTCTCATAGTGCCAAACTGGCTGATAGCCAAGGGCGTCAAACAGAGCTTGAATTGTGTCCCCATTGCCAACGGCCTCAAATTCAATTTCTCTTCTTATTCGATAGGCCGTAGATACTTTATTTTTTGGATCAACTTTAACGGTTATCACATATTTAGTTACACCGTTTGCTTCTGTTCGCCGCACTCGAAGCATCTTGCCTGCCGCCAATAATGAATTATCAGCTCCATCAAGGCGAATGTTCCATTCATAACGCTCAGATTTTTTCTGAGCTCCTAACGCGATAAGTGCTCGTTTAAATGATATTGGATCATCTAATAGAAACTTTATCTCTATTTCATTTTTATCTGGCATGTGTGCGAATCTAAATTTGTCAGAGTATAAGTGTGTTAAGCTATAGTATAAGTTCAGATTGTTAAGCAAATCAAGATATGTTGCTTTCTATATGACTATTATTGAATGAAATCTTCTATGGGTTGCATGTAGTACTCACTTTTGTGAAGACACTCCGCACTCTTGTTATCTAGTTTGAATAGTGTTATACTGTTTTCACATCTATAATAAGCATCTGTAGATGTCTACAATTGAGTAGTAACATAAAGAGGAGGCAAAGAGCGAGTTAGGATGACTAACGCAGTGTGACGCCCA
>CAYTPI010000008.1:0-181064 GCA_964439625.1 uncultured Anaerolineae bacterium
CGATCAGTTCATCGTTGCTCAAACGCGCATCGGGTGGCGTCCCCGGCACCAGCGGTACACCCGCCTTGTCCATCAGTTGGCGAGCCGTGATCTTATCACCCATGGCCTTAATAGCCTCTGGCGAAGGTCCGATGAAGGTCAGCCCAGCGTCGATGCAGGCTTGGGCGAAGCTGGCTTTTTCCGCGAGGAAACCATAGCCGGGATGAATGGCATCGGCCCCAGTGCGGTGTGCCGCGTCAATAATCTTGTCGATCACGAGGTAGCTGTCAACGGCGGCAGGTGGGCCAATGTGGATGGCCTCATCCGAAAAACGCACGTGCATGGCGTTGCGGTCTACGTCAGAGTAAACGGCGACGGTTTTTAACCCCAATTCTTGGCAGGCGCGAATGACCCGAACGGCGATCTCACCACGGTTTGCAATCAGGATTTTGTCGAATCCCTTTATAACGTCAGACATCTGCGCTCTCCTTAGAGTGGGCCATTGCCGTGCTTTTTGGTCGGGTTAAAGTCGCGCTTATTACGCAGCACTTCCAACGCGTTGATCAAACGTTGGCGGGTATAGCGTGGCTCAATAATGTCATCGATATACCCGCGTGATGCCGCTACGTATGGGTTGGCAAACTTCTCTCGGTATTCTTGAACCAGTTCGTCCTTTTTGGCAACTGGGTCATCGGCGTCAGCCAGTTCACGACGGCGAATGATATTGACCGCACCGTCTGGCCCCATCACGGCGATCTCTGCGGTGGGCCATGCAAAATTGATATCACCGCGAATATGTTTGGAGTTCATAACAATGTAGGCACCACCGTAGGCTTTGCGCATCACAACGGTGATCTTTGGGACGGTCGCCTCACAGTAAGCGTAGAGCAGCTTGGCCCCGTGGCGAATAATGCCACCGTGCTCCTGTGTCACACCGGGCAGGAAGCCAGGAACGTCCTCAAGGGTGATGATCGGGATGTTGAAACAGTCACAGAAACGAACGAACCGTGCCGCTTTGACGGATGCGTCAATGTCCAAAACGCCAGCGAGCACGGCTGGCTGGTTGGCAACAATACCGACGCTGTATCCACCAAGGCGGGCAAAGCCGACGACCACATTGGTGGCGTAGTTTTCCTGAACTTCTACGAACTTGCTCTCATCCACGACTAGGCTGATGACTTCCTTGACATCATACGGTTTGTTGGGGCTCTCAGGGACGATAGTGTCAAGGGCGTCTTCCGTCCGTAGCGGGCTGTCCTCGTTGGGTTCCACGGGCGGGTCTTCAAGGTTGTTCTGAGGCAGATAAGACATAAAATCGCGAATCAGATAAAGACAGTGTTCGTCGTCTTCTGCCACCATATGACTAACGCCACTGACCGCACTGTGGATGCTGGCTCCACCAAGGTCTTCGGAAGAGACATCTTCATGGGTGACGGTCTTAACAACCTCTGGTCCGGTGACGAACATATAGCTGCTGTCCTTAACCATAAAAATGAAGTCGGTCAGAGCGGGGGAGTAAACCGCACCACCAGCGCACGGGCCCATAATCGCAGAAATTTGGGGGATTACACCAGAGGCCAGCGTGTTACGTAGGAAGATTTCACCATAACCACCTAGTGAATTGACGCCTTCCTGGATGCGGGCACCACCTGAGTCATTTAGGCCGATGATTGGAGCGCCGGTCTTCATCGCCATATCCATTACTTTGGTAATTTTTTCGGCATGCGCTTCGGAGAGGCTGCCGCCAAACACCGTGAAGTCTTGCGAGTAGACATATACCAAGCGCCCATTGATCGTGCCCCAACCAGTGATGACGCTATCACCAAGGAATTGATTGGCTTCAGCATCCATGCCAAAGTTACGCTCTCGGTGAACGACAAATGCGTCCATTTCCCGGAAGCTGTTGGGGTCTAACAGGAGATCGAGACGTTCGCGGGCAGTCATCTTGCCACGGTCGTGCTGACGCTGAACGCGGTCTTCACCACCGCCGGCACGGCTGCGGGCGCGCTGCTCTTCTAGGTAGTCAAAATTGGGGTTAGAAGTCATACGATATCTTCCTCAATGAGATATTTTTTTTATCTTTTCTTTATGAACAATTGGTTCTTCGGGCTGAAAATCTTGCGGTTGGGGGATCAAGTATTGGGTTACAGGTTGGCGAGTCAAGATATACAAGATCAATGCCGCAGACCATACCGCATAGGATATCACATAAGCGAGTCGCCCTTGCTCATATTGGCCGCCGACGAAGAACACCCACTGTAAGATGAGTAATAATTGGTAGACTGGGTAGGCTACGGCGATAGTAGTTGGTGCCCAGTCCAGCCGGCGCAGCAAGCCAAATAACACAGCAATCCAGATGGATGCCCAGGCCATCCGGAAGACAACGAGCACCCAGATGGGTACTGTCGTCTCGAGTGAACGCAGTACATCGATTCGGACAAATGCAGTAACTACGGCACTAGCATTCAGACCCGCTAGCAGAAACACGTAGCCTGCCAAAAGGGTTACGAGGATCGGACGCTTTACCTTCATTTTGTGACGCATCTAAAGACTATCAAAACTGTATTGTTAGGCTGTAATGTAGTGTATGTTGAAATGTTAAAGATTTTGCTCATACAATATACTATGATTTCTCAACCCATTGACTGTATTCCATAGGATAGATGATGACACGCCCTCTCGTATTGATCACGAATGATGATGGCATTCGCTCGCCGGGGCTGGCGGCACTAGCGGCTGCCCTTGACCCGATCGCTGATTTGCTGATCTGTGCACCACGTACCCAGCAATCTGGGACGGGGCGCAGCATGCCAAATTATGATCACATTGACGGCATGCTCTTCAAAGACCTAATCGAATTTGGTGACCAGAAGTGGGACGCGATCGCTGTCAATGCAACGCCCGCTTTGGCTGTACAACATGGCATTCTAGAACTCGCCGAACGCCACGTCGATCTGGTTGTCTCTGGCATTAATTACGGTGAAAACCTCGGCATCGGCGTTACGATCTCTGGGACGGTGGGCGCTGCTCTGGAGGGTGCTGCTCGCGGCATCCCCTCGATTGCCGTCTCACTGGAAGTGCCGGAGGGCCTGCACCTTTCTTACGACGAGTCGGTTGATTGGGCGGCAGCAATGCACTTCACACGGTACTTTGCAGAGCGTTGGCTGAATACGATTACGTCTCAAGATGTCGATGTACTTAAGATCGATATTCCGATGACGGCAACACCTGACACTCAATGGCATATGACACGCTGTGAACGACTGCCATATTACATCCCGCAGCCACCTGACCGCGAAGATATGTGGACAACTGCAGGTCGCCCAGGCTATGCCCGTGCCCCCATGCGCTTCTCCGGAGAAGACACAGACGCCTATGCCTTGTACAACGGCTTCGTTTCCGTGACGCCATTAAGCCTCGACCTAACATCCCGTACAGACCGTGGTGAACTGCGCTCACTGATTGAGCAAGCCAGCAGCAACGGCATGGCGGATATCTAATCGGTGCTTTGTTGCACTTGGCGCTGTAGTTCATACAGTTTGGTCAATGCGTCGATAGGTGACATCTCGTCAACTTTGAGTTTGCGCAGGGCTTCAAGGGCTGGGTGCGGGCCTGACTGTAAGAATGATAGTTGACCGTCATCAGAAGATGGCTCATCCGCAACTGGTTCCACCTGCCAATGGTCAGATTGTGCTTCAAGCTCAGTCAGTATCTCTGAGGCGCGTTGAACGACGGCTTTGGGCACACCTGCCAACCCCGCCACATGGATGCCATAACTCTTACCGGCTTTGCCCTTATTGATTGTGTGTAGAAATACTACGCTGTCACCCTGTTCCGCTACTTGCACATGGTAGTTCAGCACCATCGGCAAGATGCTCTCCAATTCCGTGAGTTCATGGTAGTGGGTCGCAAATAGGGTCTTACCTCCCATACGGGGATGGCTGTGCAAATACTCAACTACTGCGCGCGCAATCGCCAAGCCGTCATAGGTGCTGGTACCACGTCCAATCTCATCGAGTACGATCAAACTACGGCGGGTGGACTGCTGCAAGATCGTCGCCGTTTCGATCATCTCGACCATAAAAGTTGACTGCCCGGCGTAGATTTCGTCTTGTGCGCCAAGCCGCGTGAAAATACGATCCACAAGGCCGATATGGGTCTCATCTGCTGGGACGAATGAGCCAATCTGAGCGAGTAGTGTAATTAGAGCGACTTGCCGCAGATAGGTACTTTTGCCAGACATGTTTGGGCCAGTGATCAGGTGAATCCGTTCGTCTTTGGTGAAGGTCGTGTCGTTGGGTACAAATCTATTGGACTGCACCAGCTGCTCGACAACCGGGTGCCGCCCCGCCTTGATGTAGAGCACATCCTGTTCACTGAGGTGTGGGCGCACGTAACCTTCACGGGCGGCAACCTCAGCGAAGGTCGCGCACACATCTAGGCTGGCGATTGTTTGAGCAAGATCAAGTAGGTCTGTGGCGTAGCGTCCACACTCAGAAAGAATATCCTTGAACAAGTCTCGCTCAAGCTGAAGAATTTCCTCATCCGCATTGTTGAGCTTAACCTCAACCTCTTTCATCTCTGGGGTGATGTACCGCTCCGCATTGACCAATGTCTGCTTGCGAACGTAATGTTCCGGCACCTGATCTGTGTTGGATTTTGTGACTTCAATGTAGTAGCCAAAGACTTTGTTGTAGCCTACCTTTAGGTTCTTAATGCCGGTTGCTTCGCGCTCCACGGCTTCTAGGCTGTTGATATATTCACGTGCAGCCGAGCTAGCATTCAGCAGCGAGTTGAGCTCCGGTGAAAAGTACGCTTTGATCACTCCGATGTTGTTAAGCGTCGCGGGTGCGTCCTCATTGATAGCACTGGCGATAAATTGGGCGACATCTTCCACCGGATTGAGGTAGTTGGCAATACTGCGCAGAATTTGGTCTTGCCCGATCAATAATCCCCGAATTTCAGGAATTGTTTGCAGTGACTCGCGCAGACTTAACAGTTCCCTGGGGCCTGCTGTCCCAGTCAGAATGCGGTTTGTTAACCGCTCAATATCAGCGATGTTGTTCAACGCGTCTCGTAATTGAGTACGCAGCATCCCATCGACAAACAAGGCTTCAACAGCATCATGCCGTTTTTTCAGACGAGGTAGATCGAGCAAGGGGCGGGAGAGCCACTGCCGCAGTAAGCGCCCGCCCATCGCCGTCGTCGTCAAGTCCAGCACATCGATCAGGGTGCCCTTACCACGATGCTCACGCATGGTGGCGGTCAATTCTAGATTGCGGCGAGTAGCTGCATCTAGCACCATAAATTCACTGGTGGTGTAAGCCGTCAAGCGCGTGATCTGGTTGACCGAGCCACGCTGGGTTTCGGTTAAGTAGGCCAATGCCGCACCTGCTGCGATGGTTGCAGTTGGCATTTCTTCGAGGCCAAAGGCTTCGAGGCTAGCAACCTCGAAGTGCATTTCAAGTGCTTGCCGGGCGGTATCTGGGTCGAAGCGCCAATCGTCATAGGGCGAGATGTTGAGTGAGTCAGACGGTGTGTTGATTGCTAGTAGCCGTTCATCATGGACGCTGTACGGCAGGACACATTCACGTGGGCCGAGGCGGGCGATCTCTTGGTGCATTAACCCTTCGATATCGCCACTGCTGACCTCCGTCGCCGCAAATTCCCCCGTAGAGATATCTGCGTAGGCAATGCCAATGGCTTGCAAAGCACCTTGTTTGTTGTAGCTTGGGGCAACTGCCATCAAGTAGTTGTTGCGTTTTTCTTCCAGCAGTGATGGCTCGGTAACTGTGCCCGGTGTGACGACTCGCACGACTTCACGCGGCATGAGGCCGTTAATGGGCGTGTCGGAGACCTGTTCACAGATTGCGACGTGGTGGCCTTTTTCAATCAGGCGAGCGATGTAGTTCTCCGCTGCATGGTGTGGTACCCCAGCCATGGGAATGCGGCTCCCTTTGGAGACATTGCGACTGGTCAGAACGATGTCGAGTTCGGCGGCAACCAGCTTAGCGTCATCATCGAATGTTTCGTAAAAATCGCCAAGGCGGAAGAGCACAATTGCATTAGGAAACTGCTTTTTGACATCAAGATATTGTTTGCGGACAGGGGTGACTTTTGCCATCAAAATTCCGTGGAATGTCTGTTCTATTATGCGTACACATTGTAACAGGCTGGGGCGTTGAATCAAGCAGGAGATAGCGCAGCATTTAACCACATGGTAGTGCTACCAGCCCAGTTGAATAACTGAAGTGTGCGCCCCGCTAAGGCAGTGTAAATGTATCAACAACTACGTAGTCCATGGGTTGGTTAGGGCCTGCGGATGTCAGCCGAAGACGCAAGCCGCTTTCAGGCATATACAGGCCTACCCTTACTTCATAGTGCCCACTAGGCAGAGTATCGGGTAGGTCAAGCGCAAATTGATCAGTAATCGTTTGGCTAACTGCCCAACTTGTCAATGGGTATAAGCTGTTACCTGGTATCGCGTCGCGTTGGGCGACGAGGGTGCCTTGTTCATCAACGATGTGTGTAAATACAATAAACGAGTCTTGAATTGGCTCACGTGTCTGCCAAGTGAACTGATACAGTTGGTGGCAGCAGTTGGTAAACAGATCGACCCGACCACCTGCTATCAATTGAATCACTCCTTCGAATTCGGCATTGATTGGCAATAAGTTAGGGTCCGTTGGGCTGTTGATATATCGTTGACGACGCAGTAAACCAAAGAAATTTGCCTCTCCGAGTGGGTAGAGGGTGTCTGCCAAAGTCATCTGTACAACGCGCTGACTATCGCTTTCTTCCGGATTGCTAAGGACAACGTCAACCACTTCAGCTTCAACCACGTCATCTAGTGCTGCCGACACTGCTTTCGGATCAAAAGGCCATGTTGTGACTGGCAAGCCTGTGGCAGTAGCGTTCGTTTGGGTTTGCAGCGCTGAAGCGTGTGTGGGTGGAAATACGATCACCTGAGCAGCGTCGCTGGCATCTAACTGCTGCCCAAGCGCTTGCAGATCATCAGCCATAAACTGCGGATCGCGTCCAGTAATCAGAAAGATTTCCTCAGCGAGTGGCTTAGTGGCCCCTGTAGCCTCATAGAGACGATACGCCCGCTCGCGATACTGATAGTCACCAACTAAGGTAACCTCTGCGCCATGTGGGTTCTCTGCTACTGGTGAACGGTTAACTTCTTCAAAATAGAAGACACGGTCACCGTCAACCAGCCAGCGCGCGACTCGCCCTTGCTGGGCATCTTCCTGCTCATCGCCATCTTGTTCCAGAGTTTCAAAGCCACCTACATCTGGCCCAATGTAGGCGCGAAACCAAATCATGTCATAGCCGCGTCCGATGATATTCAAGCGAGCGTCAGGGTCACTTCGATGAATTGCAAGCACCTCTTGAATAGCATCAATCCGACCGTACCCACTGCTAAAAGCCCAGTAGTTATCTTGATCGACTTCAGTAAGCGTTGCCTGTAGCGGATTGATGATGTACGCCAGGTCGCTAGACACTGCCAAGCTAACGATCAGCACCCCCACGAAAGCTGAACCATACCAGCGGCTCGAGGCTGCCTGAGAAAACAAGTCTAGCGACATAGCAGCGAGAATCGCAATGGGCAGTGCTTGCATCAGATAATAACGGGGTGGATTCCAGCCGCTGCCCGTAACGGGTACCGTAATGATCGGCAAGGCGGCAAAAGCCAACGCCGGTATCCATAGGAGCAGAATCTCCCAACGCTGCTTATTCAGGGCAGCCCAAACTAAACTGCTAACCGTCGCTAAGAGCAGTATTGGCCCGATGTATACCCACATCGTATCGAGATAATCTATAAAGTTACGGGTGAGAGTCGCTTGGGCATCGGGGTTGGCAAGGTCAAACAGCAGGATATTGTCTATGCTTGCCCCGTGGGTGTCTAGAGAGCCGTAGCCAAAACCTGTCCGAATCTGTTCATAAATGACATATAACGGGATTACTAACACAGAGGCAACAGCGGCATAGCTGAGCGCTTGTTTCCAATTGGCGCTGCGAGAAAACATCAGGAGAGCGGCAGCAACTGGAAACGTCAGATAAGGGGCGGCGGCTAATTTAGCGATTAATGCGCCGCATAACGTCACCGAGAGCAGTGCTGCCAGCCATAGTCTAGGTTTTAGTGCCAGTCTCAGGGATAGCAGCATGACAAGCGCAGTCATTGCGGACATCATCGGGTCGGCCAAGGCTTGGCGTTCATGCCAGACGGCGAGCGGAATCACCGTGTAGAACAGGCCTGCGACCAACCCCGTGATCGGACGATCCAGCAGACGACCAATCGAAATAGCGCAGGCCACTGTGATCAAGCTGACAACGGCTGAGATAAAGCGCCCAAGCCAGGGTGCTTCAGGCCCAAGGGGGCGCAATAGGCGCAGCGACGCGAGGTAGAGCCACTTATTGTTCTGGGCACCAAAGAACGGATTCGGTTCTAGAATCTGGAACTGAGCATAGTAGATATGGGTTGCTTCATCGACAAACAACGGCAGCACCAGCGTATTGGCAAGCCTTAAAATAAAGGCAAGCAGCAATAGGCCAACACTGGCCCACAACCAGGTATTGAGGTGATTTTTCATCGAGAGACATACTAACAGTCCCTTTGTTAATAGACAATCATTCCTTCCTCAGCCATACTTCAGACGTAGACTATCAATCAATATCTCTCGGTGAGCAAACTATGCAGCAGCGACCACTCGGCAGTTCATCCTTAACTGTAACGCCGATCGGCTTAGGGTTAGCGGCCCTAGGTCGGCCCGGTTACATCAACCTTGGGCATGCAGACGACTTGGGCCAAGGCAGAGATGTCAAAATGATGGCGCAGCATAGCCATACGGTGCTTGACGCGGCCTATAATGCTGGTATCCGTTACTTCGATGCGGCTCGATCATACGGAAAAGCAGAACAGTTTTTGGCGTCTTGGTTAGCCAAACGCAACCTTAAACCGGCTGCCGTTACGGTTGGGTCAAAGTGGGGCTACACCTATACGGCAAATTGGCAAGTTGAAGCAGATGTTCACGAAATCAAAGAACATACGTTGCCTGTGCTGCTGCGTCAGAGGCAAGAGAGCGACGAACACCTTGGTGACTATCTCGGATTGTACCAGGTGCATTCTGCGACGCAGAGCAGCGGCATTCTGACCAATCAGGACGTTCTTGAGCAACTTGGCGACTATCGCGATCAGGATCTGCTGATCGGACTATCTGTAAGTGGGCCGGGCCAAGCAAGCACATTACTTGAGGCAATGCAAATCGAGGTGAATGGAGCGCGCTTATTTGGTAGTGTGCAAGCAACTTGGAACTTGTTAGAACAATCTGTTGGTTCGGCGTTACAACAAGCCCATCAGGCAGGCATAGGGGTGATTGTCAAAGAAGCACTTGCCAATGGGCGGTTGACTCCACGCAACCAGGCAGAGAGTTTTTTTAACCAAATGGCGACGCTGCAAGACACTGCCAAAGACTATGAAACCAGCATTGATGTGCTAGCCTTGGCGGCTGTACTAGCACAACCATGGTGTTCTGTGGTTTTGAGTGGGGCTGCAACCGTTGAACATCTTGAGTCAAACGTGAAGGCCACTGCATTAACATTAGCCCCTGAAGCGTTAGACCGTCTACTGGCACTTGCTGAAGAACCAGAAGGCTATTGGCAGACGCGGGGTCAGTTGGCCTGGAATTGACGTTATGTGCTCCTGCCGATATCTCCAGCGGCTAAATGACCGTTAACAATTTCATCAATCGCTTGCCATAGTGTTTCTGATGAGTCTTCGATAGGGTTCAACCGCTTGTAAATTGCTTCTAACTCAACCTGATGTTCGCGCCAGGTGCCAGCGGCATTGCCATGATTTTGAAGCACTGCCTGAATGCGATCAACAGCGGCGGCGAATTTTGCTTCTGGGCTTGCTCGCGTTTCAAACTCAAGCCAAAGAGCTTCGTAGACCCCCGCTTGATCATCGGGAAGGATGCCAAAGATGCGCTTAGCGGCACGCTGCTCACGGTCAAACTTATCTTCATGGCTTACTTTATCGTATGCGAAGGTATCGCCTGCGTCAATCTCAACAATGTCATGCACGAGGATTAAGCGGAACACATGCAGCAGATCAACAGGGTCATCGGTGTATTCGGCGAGCACCATGGCAGTTAGTGCCATATGCCAAGTGTGTTCGGCTGTATTCTCCGAACGCGACTCGCCAATCAGCTTTGTCATCCGAAGGACGTTTTTGAGCTTGTCTACCTCCGCGATGAATGTAAACTGCTGCTTTAGGCGGTTATCCATATATAGGGCCTCTTTCTAACCTGTTAATTGATCTACCCACGCGAAGATGCGCTCTGCACGGCTTTCCCAAGTATAGTACTGCACATCTGCAAATGCCTGCTCTGCCAGTTTTTTACGCAGTGGCTCTCTTGTTAGCAGTTCACTGAGTGCGTCTTGAAGGGCGTCAGGGTCTGAGGGTGGTACCAGTAAGGCGTTCTGATGGTTGCTCAAAACTTCCTGGGTAGATGGCAATGCAGTCGCTACTATTGGGCGCATTGACGCCATATACTCAAAGAGCTTCAATGGGGATGTGTAGTAGGCAAAGAAGTCATTCCATGGAGATGGAATCGTGCAAACGTCAAAGGCCGCAATGTAAGCCACGATCTTTGTGGGTAGTACCTGCCCTGGTGCCAGTAAGTACACAGCGAGGTTGGGGTGCTTGTCGAGCAGTTTGAGGATAAAATCATTTGGTCCGCCGACCAAGGCCAGTTTGATATGTTGACTTGGGTGTTTCAGACGTAGCCCTTCGACTGCTTCTACCAACGTATCTAAGCCTTTGTCCATATCTTGCAGACCACCAACCAGCCGCCCCAAGTAACCCACGATAAACGCATCAGTAGGCCAAGCAATTGACTGGCGCGCAGCTTGTTGTGATGGGCTCTCTGTGAAGCGTGCCAAATTGACCCCATCGTGCTCGGTCAACATATGCGCATCTAAAAAGCCAAGTTCACGATAACGTTGACGCAGTGCTTCAGTGATGACGACAACCCCACCGATTGTTTTCGCCAACTGTTGACGTATTTTGAGGCCAATGTTGGTCTCTGGGTAGGTATGCGCCTCGAAGAAGCATTGACGGGCACGCTGAGGCCTTACTAAAGTGATAAGCCACAGGGTAATCGGATCACGTGAGTAAATGGTTGTCTCAGGTTGGCGCTTTCCTAGGTGAACCAGCACACTCAGGTTGAACGTCAGTAATTGAAGGATGGCAGCGACTCGATGCGCCAGCCGCTTGACTCTGCTATTAAAGTGCTTGGCGACTGGAAAAAGGTCTAGGCAGGGCAGCCCATCAGCGATGAAGATAGGGGCAATATCATAATGTGACCAAAAATCATCAGCGTTAGGATGGGGATTTGTTCGGTTGGCATACCATAAGGTGACTGTTGCCCCAGCTTCAGCGAATGCCGCACACATCTGAACAATCTGGTATGGGTGTGCTTTCTCACTGGGGATACGGATATTAGCGATGTAGACGAGGGCGCGTTGTGGCGTGGGCATCGCTATGCTGCACTTAGGATATTGAGCAGGTGTTTACCGATCTGCCCTTCAGTATAGCGCTCCAGCATCAGTTGGTGCCCTGCTTCGGCAAGTTTGGTTCGCAGCATCAGGTTATCCACAAGAGTAGTGATCGCCTGTGCCAGTGTATGGGGGTTACCAGCCGGGACAGCCAGCAGATGAGTGTCTGGCTTAAATACAGAGCGGATGGCGGGTGTATCTGCCGTGATCAAGGGGCGCGCAACCGCTAACGTTTGGTAGACCTTGTTGGGCACAACCCGAGCGGCTTTGTCTGTTTGACCAAAAATCCCTAGGCAAATATCCGCGGATGAGACACGTTTGGGCAGTTCTTCATAAGGGACTGGGTCTGCGAAACGCACATTGGTCAAGCGAAGGGCTATCGCGAGGTCTCTCATCTGCTTGTAGGTCTGCCCCTTGCCGATCAACTCAAAGTGAATGGCATCATTGGCTCGCAGTTCTACCGCAGCCCGCAGAATAATATCAATGCCATGCAGCGGAATGTAGGTACCATAGAATAAAACCTTAATGCCTGGCTCTGTGCGGGTGATGGTTGGTTCGCCAAACCACTCTGATGATGCGCCGACTGGTACAACATGGAGCTTAGAACGGTCAGCATTGAGCTTTTGGATATAGTAGTCAGCGTGCTGTTCAGTATCCACAAGAACAATATCAGGCAGGCGCACAGAAGCCCGATCAACCATCCAGTAGCGTAATGCCTTTAGTGAAAAGCTCGGTACAGACCGCCGATCATTGACGTTGGCGTCATACACGGGCGTGAAGGCGTCAACAACAAAGCGTTTATTTTCTTGTTGAGCAAGCTTATGTATGGCAGGGACAAGTGTCTGGTTAAATTCCGAGAGAAAAATGACATCGCACTGATCTTTGACCCGCTCAAATTTTTGCTTCAGTTTTGCGATGCGCTCTTTTGAATTAAGGCTGGAATCAACGCGACATTCGATGACGGTAACACCGTTGGCTGCCAGCCCACGACGCAATATCAGATTGCGTGGGTATGTCGGGCTGTAGGCCCCCATGTAACAAACTCTCATTGTGCCTTTTCCCCTGATGCTTTTTCAAATACTGTAACCAACCGCTCAACTAGCCCATCGAGATCGTACTGCTGCTTTGCCCGCTCACGGAGTTGTAGTCCAATCTCGTGGCGTTTGTCAGCGTCCATTTTAAGCAGATGCGCCAGCTTCTCTGCCACACATGTAGGGTCTAAGTCTTGGCACCACAGCAGGTCACGTTGATTGTCCAGTAAGTCAATGAAGGTTGCGTTACGGACAACGGTTGGCACACCTGCTGCCATGCTTTCGATGACGGCTTTATCAACACCACCGGTCGGGCACAGGTTCACTGAAAGCGACGCCGTGTGTAAAAGGTTGGGAATGTCCTCATGGGCAACTGGCCCCATGAATTCTATGACGTTAGACACGCCCAGTTGTTCCGCAAGATCGTGCAGACTCTGTGTATAGGCTTCACCCTGTTGTGGCGTCGTTCCACCCGCTATCTGAAACACAACATCGTTAAAGCCCGACCGCTGCTGCAATAAGGCAACGGCTTCAATCAACGTTTCGTAGTGCTTAATCGGTGATAACCGCCCAACTGCTACCACTCGTCGTGTCTGAGGCAGTGTACTCAATGGTGCAAACTTGTGCATGTCAATGCCGTGACCAAGCACAGTCAACTTGTTGCTAGGGAGATTGAAACTCTCGTGAGAGGCCGTCACCATTTGGCTGGCAAATAGGTGTACAAGGCGCAGTTCAAGCGTCACTTTGCGATGGGTATACCACTGCACGACGGGCACCCGATAGCGTAGGATGTAGGGTGATGCTGCAAGGATATAGCGCGGGATCATATGCCCGAAAACGACATCTACCTCCGTGATGACATCACTTACTGCCTGCCAGAGGGTGCGGAGTTCCTTGAGCCGACCGTAGCCGAGTTCTTTGCCCATCGAACGTAGGGTGACGTTTACTGGTAAATCGGCTGTGCCTCGCTCTAAGCAGACGACATCTAGCTGATTCACCTGCGGGTGTTGGGCGATGCGTTCAACCCAGCCGTGTGTAAAGCCTGCCAACCAATCATTTTTATCAACACGGCGCGTGAGCATTAAAACGTTCATGCAGTTACTGTTGACGGCTCAGTGCGCGGGTTTGGTGCCAGGTCTCAATGACGGCGTCGAGGTTGCGCGTGTGATCGAATTTCCTCTGTACATACTGTTGACCCGCTTGCCCCATCGCCTTAGCAAGATCGGGGTTATCAACCAGTTGGAGAATCTTGTCAGCAAGGTCAGCGGGGTTTTCGATCTCGGTGAGTAAGCCAGTTTCCCCATCTTTGATGATGGCCTGCGCACCAGATGTTCGGGTACTAACGATAGGCTTGCCACATGCTGCCGCTTCAATCATCACTTTGCCAAGACCTTCATAGGCAGAACTGTGAACGTAGATATCACAGAGGCGGTAATAGTCGGGCAGGTCTGTATGTGGCACCAACCCGACGAAGTGAACGTGGCTTGCAATGCCAAGGGCTTCTGCCAGATCAAAGAGGGCTGGTTGGTGCTTCGCAACATCACCAACAACGATCAGCCACACTGCGTCATTCGACTGGTGGATGATGAACAAAGCTTTGAGTAGATCATCGACTCGCTTAACGGGGCCGGGTTTTCCTACCCAGAGCAGCACAGTCACATCGTCCGGAATAGCAAGTTGCTGCCTCAACGATTGCGAGGCTACATCTGGAGTGAAGCGACCCAAGCGCACGGGCGTTGACAGGACTTCGATGCGCTCTTTCGTAATGCCTAGCGCAACGTATTTATTCTTCTCGATATCGTTCAGCACCCGGTGTGTATCCGCATGGGGAAGCAATCTTTTACCGAGCCAGTTGAAAAAACCATAGCGCAGTGGTCGCTCTTGAATCCAATACGTGTTGTCAAAGAAGTCGCTGTGATTTTGTAAGTCGAGCGGAATATTGAAACGCTGTTTGAGCCACACACCCGCTAACCCCGTCAAGAATGGGTCTTGGGTGGTAATCACGTCGATTTTGTGATTGCGGCAGATTGTTGAACCAATCCGCAGGGCATCCCATGGGAATATGGGGCGAAAGCGAGTTCGGGTTGGGTAGGCCGTTAATTGTGGCGAGACGCTGGTTTGTTGTAAAGCGCGGCTGGCTGGCGAGTACATCACCATGTGGAGATGTCCGAGGCGCTCGGCGTATTCAATATGCCGTTCACGTGTATCCCCCCAACCTGTGATCACCTCGTCGCCGAGAGAAATCATTAAAACGTTGAGGGGAGGGTTTTCAGTATCAAGTTGCATAGTTGGTGAACCGCTAACTATCATAGCAGGCTGACATGGGCCTTTGGCTCCTTAACGTCCTTCATTGCGTTACGGGAGTCAACGATAATGCGGGCGTTTTCGCCGATCCATTCGTAGTCATACGCGCTGTGATTCGTGATGATGACGGTGCAGTCAGCCGCTTGCAGCAGTTCAGTGGTTAATTCGGTGCTGGGCATGTCGATTTTCTCTTCGTGCAGGTCATCGACATATGGATCGTTGTAGACAACGTCAGCGCCACGCTCTTGCAGCAGTTGAATGATATCCAACGCCGGACTCTCACGAATATCATCAATGTTAGGCTTGTAGGCAACGCCCAAGATCAGCACCTTCGAGCCATTGATCGGCTTGCGATCTTTGTTGAGAGTCTCTGTAATGCGGTCAAGGACGAACAGTGGCATATTGCCGTTAACTTCAGAAGCCAGTTCAATGAAACGGGCGTTGTAGTTCAACCCTTTGAGCTTCCAACTGAGGTAGAGGGGGTCAATGGGGATGCAGTGCCCACCCAACCCAGGGCCAGGGTAGAAGGTCATGAAGCCAAAGGGCTTCGTACTGGCTGCCTCAATGACTTCCCACACATTGACATCGAGCTTTTCGCACATCAAAGCCATTTCGTTGACTAAGCCGATATTCACCGACCGGAAGGTGTTTTCCAACAGCTTGACCATTTCAGCGGCACGGGTCGATGAGACGGGGACAATCTGGTCGATGGCGTGACCATAAAGTGCAGCACCAACTTCAGTACAGGCTTCAGTGACGCCGCCAATGATCTTGGGTGTGTTACGCACGGTGTATGTTTTGTTGCCCGGATCAATGCGTTCTGGCGAGAAGCAAATGAAAATATTTTCACCAGGAATAAACCCATTGTATGCCAGCCGCGGGACAATCAGTTCATCGGTGGTGCCGGGATATGTCGTACTCTCTAGGATAATGAGCTGACCATAGCGACTGTACTTCGCGATCTGGTCGGCAGCGGCAATGATGAAGCTCATATCCGGGTCTTTAGTCTTGCGCAGTGGCGTCGGTACGCAAATGCTGATGGCATCTACTTCAGATAGAATGCTGTAATCGGTTGTAGCAGAAAGCAGATCGTCATCAACAAGCTGTTTGGTGATGCTTGTGGGGATATCTGAGATGTAGCTTGCGCCTGTATTGAGAACATCAACCTTTTCTTGGCTGATATCAACCCCAATAACTTGGAAGCCCTCTTGGGCGAATTCCACCGCAAGCGGAAGGCCGACGTAACCCAACCCAATAACGCCAAGAACAGCCTCACGGCTGTTTATTTTGTCAATCAATTCCTGCTGGATAGTGGTCTGTTTCTGCACCACGTTTGTCCTCCTTTTAGAAATCGACGGTCATTCCATGTTCATGGAAGTATGCGATGATTTCATCAAGTGTTTGGTTGAGGTCCTTTTGCGGCTCCCATCCAATCGTTTGCTTAATCTTGGTCGTATCCGGCAGACGACGACGGGTATCTTCAAACCCCTCTTCGTATGCTTTGTCGTAAGGTATGACTTCTATTTTAGACGCGCTGCTTGTGCGTTCTATTACGCGCTCAGCCAATTGTAAGATCGTTACTTCCTCTGTCGAACCGAGGTTAAATACCTCCCCAACGGCTGCTTCGGATTCGCCTAGCAGTGTAATTGCATTGACAACATCGGTCACATTTGCAAAGCTACGCGTTTGCTGCCCGTCTCCATAGACTTTGAGCGGCATCCCCTTCATAGCCCACATGACAAAACGAGGAATCACCATACCATAGCGCCCACGTTGACGAGGCCCAACAGTATTAAACAAACGAAACAAAACAACTGGTAGACCAACTTCTTTGTAGTAAGCAAGCGCAAGATATTCATCGAGTGCTTTACTCGTTGAGTAGACCCAGCGAGATTTTATGGTTGGCCCAAGGATGCGGTCGTCCTCTTCACTAAACGGTGTCTTGGTACTCTTACCGTAGATTTCAGAGGTCGAAGCAATCAAAACTTTTTTACGGTAGCGGCTGGCTGTTTGAAGCACAACTTCTGTGCCGGTAACATTGGTTTCTATCACTCGGATCGGGCTGCTAACAATCAATTCAACACCGACAGCAGCCGCCAGATGGTAGATGACGTCACACTCGCTGGTCAGACGATCCATGACATTGCGGTTTGCGATATTTTCAATCGCAAATTCGAAATTGTCGTGTGATATCAGCGCTTCGATATTCGCAAATTGACCTGTTGATAAGTCGTCGATGATGGTGACATGGTGTCCATCATGTAGCAGTTTTTCACTCAGGTGGCTGCCAATGAACCCTGCGCCACCCGTTATGAGTGCTCTTACCATAATATATAGTCACTATTTCCTAAGTAGAAAGGCAGAAACGAGAGAGAAAAGACTTGGTAACAGTGTATAATGTTTAATGTCGGTATTGTAGCAGGCGCTCTATGGACTGTCCACAGAGCATGAAGGTTAACAACTATGGCAAGCACCTCAGGTATGCTCACCGGTAGGACAATCGGGAGATACGAAATTAAAGAGATTATTGGGCGTGGCGGGATGTCCACTGTTTATAAAGCCTACCACCTCGATCTTGAGCGTGAAGCAGCCTTGAAAGTGATCGCAGCGCATCACGCAACGGAAGAGTTCCTAGAACGGTTCAGCCGAGAAGCAAAGATTACGGGACAGTTACAGCACCCGCATATCTTACAAGTCTATGATCACGGACTGTATGAAGGCCAGCCGTACATCATCAATGCGTATCAAGACGGGGGAACCCTCGCTGATTTAATGAAGAAGGGTTTCTTGCCACTTGAGGACGTTATACATTACATCAAACAAGTGGCTGACGCTTTGGATTATGCTCACAGTAAGCAGTTTACCCACCGGGATGTGAAACCTACTAACGTCTTGCTCGATGGAAACTACAATGCTTATCTGGCTGATTTTGGGGTTGTCAAGGTTGAGGAAGCAACGAAGAATCTGACTGGCAGTGCCACTATTGGGACGCCCCATTACATGGCCCCTGAACTTGTTTTGGAGGAGGGTACGGTCACACCATTAGTCGATGTTTACGCGCTGGGTGTAACTGCATTCGAGTTGTTGACAACCACATACCCTTTCACGGGGGATACTCCACTGCAAGTTGTGATGCAGCATGTCAATACGCCTGTGCCGGACCTTTCCAGCATTCGCCCTGATTTGCCACCAGAGCTTTCTAACGTCGTCGGAAAGGCCCTTGCCAAAGACCCGAGCCAACGTTACCAAACGGCGACCCAGTTTGCAGTAGCTCTCGAGGAAGCGATATTATCACGTTGGGTTGCTACTAAAGTGCAGGATGACAGCGCCCGTACACAGCCCATGGGTGCTCTTAAACCGCTTGATGCAGCGACGATGCCCATGAAACGTATACAAGCAGCCTCTAACTTCCAGGTACCAGTTCAGGCTATTGTCGCTGCGATTGCTGCAATTGTTGTCGTAATTAGTTTGTTGACAACTAACGGATTACTTGGAACGGTCTCCGTGGCAGATGCGGAGATAATCTCGCCATTCATCACAACTGGTGGTAGTGCGACCAGAGTTAGTGGTATTGCCTTAACCCACGATGGTGATTTCTGCGCGGCCCCTGGTGAAGAGAACAAGATTATTGTTTGGAATACTGAAACTGGTGAAGCGGTACATGAACTTGAGGGTCATACTGCATCGCCTCGTGCTGTGGTCTTCTCCCCTGATGGCTCATTGGTTGCGTCAGGTTCTGAGGATGCCAAAATCGTGGTTTGGTCTGCGTTAACAGGCGAAACGATTCAAGAATTGTACAATCATAGCGGCGCAGTAATGAGTGTAGTGTTCTCGCCTGACAGCGAAATGCTGCTCTCAGGTTCAGCGGATGGTACCATTCGCTTATGGGATGTTGAGTCAGGTGAAGAAGTCCTGATGATTAATATCGGGGCGGCTGTCCGTAGTGCAGAGTTCTCGCCAGATACCTCAGTGATTGCAGTTGCTTCAGCTGACGATGCACTTACGGTGTACAGCGCAGATACTGGTGCTCTGCTACAAGAATTGACGGGGCATCAAGCTGATGTGAAGTCTGTCTCTTTTTCACCTGATGGTGGCATTCTGGCCTCTGCCGCTGAAGATGGCTCGATTGTCCTTTGGGACATCACTACAGGTACCACAATCAATGAATTTAGCCCTAGCGAGGGTGCTATGAACGCGGTCTCGTTTGCCTCGGACGGCGAATCGATTATTGCCAGCGGGTCGAATGGTCAAGCTATGGAATTCAGTGCTGAAACAGGTGCGGTGCAGCGTCACTTTGATGTTGAGGAGCATGACATTGTCAGTATGACCATGTCAAAAAATGGCGAAATGGTTGCCGCTACTACCGCTGAGGGTGATATCTTCATGTTCAAGCGAGACCTTTAGCGCCCACTTTCATCAATAAAGAATGAGCCTTCCACCTCGGAGTTTGCTTCAAAGTCGGGCTCTACATCGAGCTCGACTTGCCCTGTTTGCCTGCTTATCCGCTCTTCGAGAGCGTGCTTCAAGATATTGATTTCGTCGGTAATTTCCGGCCAGAGATAGTCTTTGTGCGCCCGAAGCCAATCAATGTTGGCTTGGTAGTCCTCCACCATAATTTCATCAGCATTGTATGCTTTTTGCAGGCGCTCGACGGCACTGATCAAGTCAGACTGCTTGATTGGTGGGATTAAATCTGGAATGAGATCGATGTACCCATCCGCTGAAACGACGACTGCCAGACAAGCATGATCAACACTTTCAACATATTTGACAGCGGAGTTATAACGTGAGCCGCGCGATGGGTCCCCCTTGACCGAAGCTAAGCCGTCTAGGATGACACCAATGGCATAGCAGCGGCTTTTAGGGTCGATTAAAACAGCACCATCAATGATACTTAATTCCAGCATCATGCTGGGCGAAATGCGGATCGGTTTGATACGGATGGACTGCGTTTGCAAGCGGTCAGCCTCTTCGCTGGCCTCTTCGGAAATCACAACAATCGTGCCATGCTCTTGCTGGCTGGCGGCTTTCACAACCTGCCAGAGATTCTCAATATAGTGCTGCTTAACGCTAGGAAACAACCGTTTGACGTAGCGCTTGAACTTATCACTATCAATGCGTTGTTTACGCATCCCTGGTTGACCATACGTCACCTGCATTAATAGATGATTGTTGTGTAACAGCTCCCATTGATGATGCCGAGTAAAACGTACAACGAATAGGTCTTCATCTTGAGGGATATAAGACGCCTTCAAGCGTCCGAACCCATAAATTCGTGCTGAGTCGCAGAGTAAGCTGAGATCAGCAGAAGAGATCTCAAGCATCTTGCGGACAGCACGATAACTATCGATGTTAATGCTGTCTTCAAGCAGCACAATTGGCTCAATGGCGGGGTGATCTCGACGCGAGACAAGCATCATACCAACGCTTTCTGCCCCTTCATAGCGGAGCGTCGCAATATTACGACAAGCATCAAACAGGTCTTTTGAGCCTAAAAATGGGTCGGCCTTTGTGGCGGGTGTCAACATGAAGTTTTTGCCCGCTGCTTGAAGGATTTCAGCACGCTCACGCCTCAGCGACCGTGGCCTAGGCCTGGAAAGTGCATCCGTGCATTCATCCAGAAAGGTCTTCGCAGCAGCATTGTACAATGAGGTTGCTACTCGATGCCCACTGACGGTTTCCTGATGCTGTAGTTCGTAGTGTTCTTCATAGGTATATGTTTCAAATTGCAAGATAACACTGACCATATAATCACCAACAGCAACGGGTAAGGAACAAAAGCTGACCATCTGGTGTGAAGTCTTCAGTGCGTTCAGCTTGTTATGCAAGGCTTGATGGAGTGCCAAGGCTTCCATGCGTTGAATGAGCAATGATTGCGTAATTTGTCTGCGCCCCGTCTGAACAAGATTTTCATCCACATCTATCGCAAGGGCATCACTTGGGACACTGCTAAAATCATGTGCTTTCAAGTGCATGTCAGCAGAAACGATATAAATCGGTGGTTGGTTCGCTGTCATTTTGCTGTTGAAGCCGATCAACAAAACAAGCGGCGACAGCTTCATATCAAGACTACTGAACAGTGTTCGAGCGTTAATCTCGACTGAAGCAAGAAATTCAGCCTCGTAAGACCACATAACGGTGTTTGGCGAATCACTCATAGGTTACTTAGCCTTTCTTATGGAAGTTGTAGTACCTGCCCCGCAAACAACAGATTTGGGTCGGATAAGTTATTCAGGGCTAGCAGGATGTCAATCGTTGTCCCGAAACGGACAGCAATTTCGAGCAGCGTATCGTTAGGCTGCACCACGTAGGTGTTGACCCCCATCAACGAAACAATGATCGTGTACTCGACCGCGACTTGTGTCCGCCCCCGTACACTGATTGTGTACTCGCCAGAGGCAGGTAGCGTGACAGTATAGCTAGACACGCCGCTATTAGGGCTTAACAGCGTAATGTCATTTAGTCCTACAATGCCAAGGACAACATCACCTTGACTCTGAATTGAAAGTGATTGGCCTTGTTGCCCGCTAAACGCATAGACGTCAACTCCGCCCGCATCCAGACGCTGCTGCAAACTGGTATTCGATGAACCACCAAAGTCGATGCGCTGCGGCGCACCATCTAATTGCGGTAGCTGCGGCTGTGTTGGCGCTGCACGAGATGGCGGGGTGGGAGGCAGCGGTGCGGTACTTGTTTCAACGGTTAGCTGCAACGTGTATGAAGCACTGTCGCGAGCGGCCACCACATTGATCGCCAAGATGGATGCACTATCAACTGTCACACTGGCGAACTGACGCCTTTCGGAGGAACGCAGCAGCACGTCACCTGTATCAGTATCAGTAATCTCTAGTACGGGCTCTCCCGCAGTTCCTACGGTGATGTCGCCGGCGATGTCGAGGCGCAGGTCGAGCACATTACCCGCCGAGGCCGGTACGAGGTAGGTTACAACGCCTTGAGAACTGATGTTCCCTGTTACCTCGCCGCTGCCTGTGTCAGGGTCAATGAGAATTTGTGATGTCGGAAGTGCTGGTGAAGCTGCAATTACGGGTGATCCCTCAGCAGGTTGCGCGCTCTCCCGCTCGACGACTAAGGTGTAGCGGGCACTGGTTTGGCTACTCCCTCCGACCGCGACTTCGTAGCGACCTGTACGCGGCAGCGTAACCGTTCCGGGAGACTGAGAAGAGCCAGAGGCCAACAGAGTATTTGTAGTCAAATCTATAACGACAAAAGACATAGCGATACTGAAGTCATCCCGCATGTAGAGATCAAACGCGACTCTTTCGCCAGTACTGCCATCAAATTGATAGCGGTGCTCACCAGCACGCGGCATAAAGCCGTCGACAATAGCCGTGTTGGTGTTCGGGTCGAAGCTGAGATCGAAAACAATAAATTGGTTGATAGGCACCTGAGGTAGCGGGCTTAAGGCTGTTTCTGTCTCTGGCAAGCGAAATTGATCGAGTGACAGAATAGCATCATCGCTTGTACGCAGTGAGCCCGTTTCCGCATAGCTCAGGTTAACATCAGCCCCATTAATCAATAGCGTGTCGATCTGTAGCCCGCGACCCAAATACGTAACACCAAGCTGCTCCGGTGTGCCAGCATCATTAGCAAGTGCCAGTAAATAAAAATGCGGTTCAGCCTCCGTAGTCGATGCAGTTAATATGACGGCGGCATCACCACGGACACCGTCAAAGTTAAGGTCTCCGCCAATGTAGGATGTTTCGAATTCGATTGCAAAGTCAGAATTGCTGAAAGCGCCGTTATCAAGTGAAACTAGGCCGATGCCGGGCAATGTGTAACGTCCATTTTCGAGGGCATCGAAACTCAGGGGGGGTGTAAAATCCTGAGCAGCGATGGTATTCAAGGGTAGCAGGCTAAGTATCATTGTTAATATGAAAGCAACCCACCAGTTGCGTCTACTCGTTATTGTGCGATCCATCATGTTGCCTTTTCGTCTTCTTCAGCCTTGATAGTCAACCTTAGCATATACCATTTGCCCACGTTTCGCTGACGATGGTGGTGAGTCAAATAGTACCGCTAGAATGGACTATTCAGTGTGCTACTGCGATAATCCGGTAGGTTTATGATATGTAATAACAATTCCGCGGGTTATCCTTTCCCCCGGTAGAAAGCAGTAAAATGACCAAGATTTATACAAAAACAGGCGACCAAGGTATGACCAGTCTATTCGCAGGTGGTCGCGTTTCAAAAGATAATGCACGCTTGCATGCCTATGGCACCGTCGATGAGTTAAACTCAATTCTAGGCGTCGCCCTTGCCCACGCCCCGCACGCTGACATCACAAGCCCGTTGATGCGCATTCAGGCTGAGCTGTTTATAATGGGTGCCGACCTTGCCACCCCACTCAATGCTGAAGCTGATTATATCGTCCGGCTTGATGGCACACTTACTGAGCAGCTTGAGCAGGAAATCGATCAGTTTCAACGTGAGCTACCAGAATTGAAGAACTTTATCCTACCGGGTGGCACGCCAGCAGCCGCGTGTTTGCATCAGGCGCGGACAGTTTGCCGCCGAGCGGAGCGTTGGGTTGTCTCCATGGATGACGATGATGTCAACGGCGAAATTTTGGTGTACCTCAACCGCCTGTCAGACTGGTTATTTGTCGCAGCTCGCGTGGACAACGCTCGTGCTGGTATTAACGAGCCGGTGTGGGTGTCGCGTTCATGACAGGAAACTGATGGCAACCCAAACCAGCACAACCCTTACAAACTCTGAACGTCCAATCGTCGCGTATGGCTCTATCCTTGTTTTGCTGATCGCTTTGGCTCTCGCATCGCCGTTTGTAAGGCTTGCTCAAGGCGAGGGGACACCTTCCATGTTAATCGCAGTGCTGCGTTTCTTCATTGCATCAGCAGTGCTGCTGCCGTTTGTCATTCGAGGTGGACATTTTAAAGCGTATCGCAGCATGTCACTTGGCGAGATCGGTTTTGTGATTCTCGCTGGGGTGTTCCTTGCATTGGAACTATTACTGTGGACTTATTCATTGGAACTCACTACGATTTTGGTGAGTACCACCTTGCTCAATACCAATATGCTCTGGGCCGCTTTGTTTGAAACGACAGTACTCCGTGAGAAATTAAAACATACCACACTGATTGGGATGTTGATTGCTTTTAGCGCTGGGGTTTTTTTGGTGATCTCAGGTGGCATGTTTATTACAAATGCGCCGCGTCCTGTGCTCGGTAACATCATCGCGGCGATCAGTGCTGTGGCACTTGCTGCCTACTTGATTGTGGGACGCCGGCAGCGCGGCACCATGCCACTATTGCCCTACATTTGGTTGGTCTACACAGCCGCAGCGCTGATCGGTGGAGTTGTTCTATTGGCAACCCAGACTCCGGTGATCGGGTACACAGCACCGGCCTATTTCTGGTTGTTTATGGTGGCACTGGTTTCTCAGATTATTGGACACTCCAGCATCAATCTTGCTGTTCGCTACTTCTCTGCGACCTATGTTGGTGTCGCACAGCAGCTTATTCCGGGGATTTCCGCTTTCCTTGGTTTCATTCTCTTAGCAGAACGTCCAAGCTTACCGCAAATTATTGCTAGTGTGGTTGTGTTGAGCGGTGTGCTCATTGCGACTTTAGGGCAGCGTCAGGCGAGTTGATGATTTCAGATAATGCCCACCAAATGGCAAGAAGAAATAGCGGAATATAGGTGAGTTGATAACGTGAGTCGATAGGGACGTAGAGCACCGTTGGCAGAAAGTCGGCACAGAACAACCCTGCGATGATCAACCCCTGCCGCCATAATTGCGTCTTGAAAATTAGATAGAGCATGCAAGGGACAGCTAACAGCCCCCAAGTGAAGGGCCAGATCAATAACCTGAGGCGGTAGTGTAAGCTGATTGTGGCTGCATGTAATACCATATCTATTGGTTGTGGCAGGTTCAGCCATGCAGGCTTAAAAGTCGTTTGAGCGCGAGCTATATCCGCTGCCCCACAGATCGTATCAAACAGCTCTGGTGTTACAGCTATCTGTTCCCGACATTCGATCTCCGGCTCAGTATACTCACGGCTAGGGAAGGTATTCTGATCAATAATCCAACGGATAGGATAGAGTTCTTCTCGCGGATAGAGCAAGCCTGCTACAGTTCGGCGCAGCACGACAGCAGCATAAACATCAGGGTGATGACGGATAATCTGGCGAGCAAGTGTCTCGGACTGTTGGGTGTAGGCTGTTGAGGCTGACTGCCCCTCAAGCGCAGCCCGATGCCGCACAATGTAAACGTCATCAGGAAAAGCCAATACTTCGTCAGAAGTGGCTTCTGGGAGCCGATCTTCAAAGTACTGTTTTGCTTTTGATTCTTCGAGCGGGGCGACTCGTGTGCCAACATGCAAAATGATGTTTAGGCCACTTAAATCACTAATGATCGCGCGCCCAACCACCGCACGGTTCAACTGCATGATGCTAAATGCCGCAAGAACACTAGGGATGATCAGTAGCGCAGAGCTTGCAAATTTCCAACGCCATCCCTCGACACTGAGCGCTAGGGCAAGGCAAATCGCTAATGTTGAGGTAATTCCGGTTGGGCGTAACATAATACGCAGTGCTAGCACAACTGCCGCACCTAGTAACCACCACCAATTGCTGGCGTTAAGGTACGTCACTAGCAGCCAGATGACTAGAACGCTGCCAAATACATACGTGATCTCAGTGAGGGCCAGCGTTGGGTAAATCTCGTTGATCTCGGTCAGTGCAAATAAGAGGCTGGCGCATGCTGCAACTGAATTCGACAATTGCGGTCGCAAAATAAGAAATAAAATGAGTGGAATTGTTGCTAACATCAGCCGTTGGATCAGCGCAAACAGCCACAGGCTGCTGCCGCCCCCGAGCCACATCGAAATGGCCAGTAGGCTCGGAAGACCCGGTGGGCGAAACGTAAAAGCCGCAGGTCCTTCTAACAGACCAACGATCTGCTGGGCTAACAAAACATATATTTGGTCATCGTCTCCGGTACGTTCAGCGATTCCACCACCATCTGCCAGCCAACGGGCCAATTGAAAGATCAAGCTGAGACCACCAACTAAGTAAAGCCATTGCCGCTGGCTTAACTGCGAAGAGCCGACGGGCAAGCGCATCAACAAGATGCATAGAGCCAGCCCCATGATGCCAAAAATGACTTCGAAAGGTGCGCGAAGCGATGGTACCACCACAGATATTGCCGTCAAGGTGAGGCCCATCAGCAAGAAAGCGACTGCGGTGAATAAGACGGCACGCTGCTGGGTTTGAAGAAAGTTGATAATGGTCTTCATAAGCCTCGCCATTCTACCGGGCTAGGCGCACAGAAAACAAAGAGGCCAGTCAAATGACTGGCCCGCCCGCTAAATTCAGATAATTGTTAGGAAAGATAGTCTCGCAGGTTATGGGCGAGACGTGGATGGCGCAGACGACGCAGCGCCTCCTTTTCCAATTGACGAATACGCTCCCGAGACAACCCAAACTTGTTGGCGATCTCTTCGAGAGTGTGTTGTTCACCGCCGCCGAGGCCGAAGCGCAGTCGTAGAATATGCGCTTGGCGGGGTGTTAGTTCACTGAGCACATCTTCGATGGTCTCTTGCAGTAGATGATGTGCCGCAGCTTCGGCTGGCTCAGGTGTTTCCTGATCTTCAATGAAGTCACCGAATTCACTATCACCATCATCACCGACCGGGCGTTCCAGCGCAATCGCGTGCTGGCTGGCGTCCATCATGCTGCGGACATTCTCTGTTGGAATATCCATCTCTTCAGCGATTTCTTCAGGGGTTGGGCGGCGACCAAGGTCTTGCTCCAATACCTGAGCAGTCCGGTACATCTGGCGAATACGCTCTGTCATATGGAGCGGAATACGGATTGTGCGGGTTTTCTGGGCAAGCGCCCGTGTAATCGCTTGTCTAATCCACCAAGTAGCATATGTACTAAAGCGGTTGCCACGCATGTAATCGTATTTATCGACAGCACGCATTAGACCAACATTGCCTTCCTGAATAAGGTCTGGGAAGGGTAGGCCCTGCCCCATGTAACGCTTAGCAATACTGACGACCAGGCGTGTATTAGCACGACCAAGATGTTCACGCGCAGCTTGAGCAATCTCAATCTTTTGCATCATTTCTAAGCGCTCAGCAGAGTCGGTTGTTTCGCCCTTTTCGGCGCGACGTTCCATTTCCTCGCGCGCTAACTTGCCACCCTCAATACGCTTCGCTAGGTCGATTTCTTCTTCCGCTGTGAGCAGCGGTTCTTGTGCCATCTGGCGGAAGTATAGTCCGACTGGATCATCGGCAGACACTGCACTGATATCAGCAACAGCTGGCTCTTCTTCCTCCTCCTCTTCAGAAGTATTAGAGGATGTGTCTTTACGTCGAACTTCAATACCAACCTCTTCGAGTTCCTCTAGAAGGCTCTCAAGGTTGATTTCATCTTCGGTATCATCAGCGATAGCTTCGATGAGGTCCTCATATGTGACGTACCCTTGAACCTCCGCACGTGACGTTAGCTCTTGAAGAAGCTCGGCACGGGCATCATCGAGTGAATTCGCCATGTTTTGTTGCAGTCTTTCTTCTAGCATAGTCACAAAGCTTTTTCCAATCCCCTTTTGCATGCTTGCTACTAATGCTTGCGGCATAAGGCAAGTCCTAATATTTTAACATGTTTTGCTTATCATAAGCAATGTTATTGTATGTCAATCTTGATCATCAGCCGAGACTTCGATAGATTGTTTAATTATAATTAAACAATCTAACCGTTTAAGAAGGTGCAACGATTGATAGTTGACACTTGGAACAATCTTATATACATCGTCATATTGGCTTTCACGCAGCGCATAACAGTATATAAAAGAATTGAAAGTTCTTGTCAGAAATTGTGATGTTTGATCGATTGATAGACTTATGTGACAATATCGATGTCAGTCCAATAAGTAGTAGAGATAGCAATGAGTAGACCCAGTTGGATCGGATATCGACTTAGTGATCGGTATCAAATTGAAGAACTCTTAGGTCAAGGTGGTATGTCTGCGGTATACCGTGCCATAGACCCAAATCTCCGCCGGTCAGTCGCAATCAAGCTGATACATTCCCACATCTCACAGGATGCTGGTTTTCTTCGGCGTTTCACAGACGAGGCGGCGAATGTCGCCCAGTTGAGCCATCCTAACATTATTCAAGTCTACGACTTTAACCAAGATCAAGGTAGCTACTATATGGTGCTGGAATTGATCAATGGTGTGACCCTTCAAGAAGAGTTGGAAGCACTTGAAGACAGTGACCAGACGATGTCTTATGATAAGGTCATTCAGGTTGCAGCGGATGTTTGCGACGCTGTGCAATATGCGCATGAACGCGGTCTACTACACCGTGATATTAAGCCTGCCAATGTGATGCTGCGCGAGGACGGGCGCGCCGTTTTGATGGACTTCGGCATTGCAAAAATTTTCGGCGGCACAAACCTCACAGGAACTGGCGCGATTATTGGGACAGTCCAATATATAGCTCCTGAGGTCATCGAAGGGAATGACCCTGACCACCGCCTTGACATCTATGCCATTGGCGTGATGCTTTATGAGATGTTGAGTGGGCAACCACCGTTCAATGCTGACTCTGCTATTGCGGTCTTAATGAAGCATGTCAATGAGCCTGTCCCCGATCTTCGCAAGGCCAGTCCGGCTGTCCCGGACGGCCTCGCATCAGTCGTTGAGAAGGCGTTGGCAAAGAGGCCAGATAACCGTTACCAAACCGCCGCTGAATTAGCCCATGCGCTGCGCACAGCCGACCTCACTGGTTCCACAGTAGCGGCTAGCATCCCAAGGACAGAGGTAATCCCAGTCCAGCAAGCAACTCCTATTGAACCTGTGCAGCAGCCTGCACCTTCAATGGGGGCACAGCCAATGCCCGCGGCGGCCCTACCTGCTCCGCCAGTTCGTGTTGATGCGGCTCAATCTCAGTCGCAACCACAGTCCGGTAAGAAGAAATCAAATTCGTCTGCGCTGCTCATTGCAGGGGGTGGTGCGTTTGTCGTTCTGATCGGCATGGTACTGCTCGGTGTCTTTGTGATCTCAGGAATTACCAACAACAATGATGACGATCAAGCAGCTAACTTACAGATTGCTGAGGTTGATGTGGCTGATGACGGTGGTAATGATGATGGACAGGCAACGGCTGTACCGACGGATCCGCTTGCTGCTGAACCAACAACAGTACCACTACTAGCCACTGCTACTGCCACTGCCACTGCCACTGCCACTATCATAGCAATCCCTACTGAATTCCCTACCCCATACGTCAATATGACAAGTATCGAAGTCGATGAATTTGGTCACTATGTCGTTTTGTACGACACGTATGGCTATGAGCCAGCATTTGGTGGGATGCATGTTCATTTCTTCTTCGACACAGTATCTCAGGCTGAGGCAGGCGTACCCGGAGCTGGACCATGGGTTGTATGGTACGAGCCTAATCGATTTGATCAATATACGACAGGCTCCCGTCCCGCGGCGGCTACGATGATGTGTGCGCTAGTTGCTAACACCGACCACTCTATTCAGATGGATACAGGCAACTGCCTGCCACTACCGGACGTTGAGGCTGTTCAGTACGAATAGGCCGTGAATGTCTCCCTGATTGTCACTGTCTTAAACGAAGGTGACAGTATCCGTGCGCTGCTCGATTCAATCGTTGAGCAAACTTATCAACCCGATGAGGTGATCATCTGCGATGGTGGCTCAGATGATAATACGGTTGACATCCTCAATAGTTATGCAAAGCAGCTTCCACTGACGGTGATCGTCCAAGAGGGGACCAACATCGCTGAGGGGCGTAATACAGCGATTGCCGCCGCCTCCAACGATTTAATTGCCGTCACAGATGCCGGTGTGCGCCTTCACCGAGATTGGCTGTATCATCTGCTAGCTAAACACCAACCTACAAACGAGAATCAATCTGTGGCGGGCTTTTTCCTGCCTGATACAGATACGCCTTTCGAAGTTGCGATGGGTGCCACTGTTCTCCCTGAACAGCAAGACATCAACCTAGCGAAATTTATGCCATCAAGCCGCTCGGTTCTGCTGCACAAATCAGCATGGCAGCGCGTTGGCGGTTACCCCGAGTGGCTCGACTTCTGTGAAGACCTCATTCTTGACTTCAACATTCACACTGCAGCTGGTGGCTTTGATTTTGCGCCGGACGCCATCGTCTATTTTAGACCACGCGCAAGCTTGCGCGCTTTTTGGAAGCAATATTATCAATATGCCCGGGGCGATGGAAAAGCCAACCTGTTCTTCAAACGGCATGCAATTCGCTACCTAACATATCTTGTGGCCCTACCAGCGATTATATTAGCGGGACTTGTACTTAACCCTTTATGGTGGTTTCTCTTGCTATTTGGCGGCTTATATATGGTGTGGGTGCCTTACAGACGTTTGTTTAACCAATGGAGCCACCTTACGCCATTGGGAAAAATACAAGCCTTTCTTCAGGTGCCCGTCATTCGGATTTATGGTGATATCGCAAAGATGTTCGGCTACCCGGTTGGTGTGGTTTGGCGTTGGACGAATAGCCCTCCTGACTGGCGAATACAGTCACATGTCTGAACGTAGCCCATGGCGACTATACTTGGCCCAACTTGACCAGTCTGCCGATACGCGTTGGAATCTGTCTCACAAAGATGACGCACGATGTACACAAGTCATATGGGTAATCGTCACCCATTCGGGTGATGGTTTGCTCACCCTAGTGTTGATGGGTCTCATCTACATCATTGGTACGCCAACTTGGCGAACGGTCATCCTAACCATGTTGGCGGCAGACGTGCTAACCACCGTCGTTGTACGAATTATCAAAGTAACTGTTAAACGTCCCCGACCTGAGGGCAAATGGGGAGCCTTCTATCGTAGGACTGATCCGCACTCATTTCCATCAGGGCATGCCGGGCGCGCTGGCGCGCTGGGTGCCGTCGGCTTAATGTTTAGCCCTTTCTGGTTGAGTGTACCTATATTTCTGTGGGGGATACTGGTTACAATCTCCCGGATTATCCTTGGTGTCCATTTTGCCTCTGATGTTATCGTTGGCTATGGTGTTGGTCTCATTGTGGGCTTATTGACCGCGACCCTCACTATAATTTTTATATAGCTCCGCCGCATAGCTCCACTACTGTCAGTGCGTTAGAATCATAGCGACAAGCACGCGCACAGAGAAACAAACAATGGTTGCCAAAGAGCAAAAATTATTCGTCCTATTTGATGGTCATGGGTTGGCTTACCGCATGTACCATGCCATGCCAATGGAGCATTTCACCACGCATAGTGGCGAACCGACTAATGCCACTTTTGGCTTTATGCGAACGATGTTAGACCTGATCAACGCGGATAACCCGCCCGACTACTTAGCCGTCAGTTTTGATGCTGGCTTGAGTGGTCGAGAGGTTCGCTATAAAGACTACAAAGCCAACCGTGATGAGGCGCCAGAAGGGCTTGAGCCTCAAGTTGAGCGACTTCATCAGATTCTTGAGGCTTTCAATATCCCTATCCTTGAAGTGAAAGGGTATGAAGCTGATGATGTGATCGGCACGGTTGCTAAGCGCATCAGTCAGCGTGGTAATGTGCATACGTTGATCGTGACAGGCGACCGCGATCTGCTTCAGTTAGTGGATGATAACATCACCGCCCAACTGCCAAAGCGTGGTGGTGGTACAGTACGCTACGACTGGGACGGCGTTGTAGAAAAGATGGGCGTTCCACCCGACCAAGTAGTGGATTTCAAAGCCCTCGTCGGTGATTCATCAGACAATATTCCGGGTGTGGCAGGCGTCGGCAAGAAGACGGCGACCAAATTACTAGAAGAATATGGCAGTGTAAAGAACATCTATGACAATCTGGAAAATATTTCGTCAACGCGTGCCCGCAACGCGCTAACAGGGGAACGAGAGCAGGCCTTTCTGAGCTATGAACTGGCTGAAATTATGACGGATGTGCCCATCGAATTTGAGCTTGAAGACAGCAAACTGGGTGGTTGGGACAGAGATCGAATTCTTGAACTATTCCAAGAACTGGAGTTCCGCTCCCTTTCAGCACAAGTTCCAGGTACACCACCCAAGGTGGCGTCTTTGGGTCAGCAAATGCCGATGTTCGAGCCGGAAGCCCCAAAAAATAAAGTCACGACAGACACTGAGATTATCCTGACTGAAGCCCAATTGGCTGCTCTCGCGGCAACTCTCAACAAGGCTTCAGAGATCGCCTTTGATACCGAAACAACGGGCGTCTCTAAAATGGACGTGGCTCTGGTTGGTATCTCCTTTGCTGTGGAAGCAGGTACCGGATACTACATTCCAGTTGGGCATCAGAGCAGTGATGAAGAACAACTACCTATCGAAACAGTGATCGATGCTATTAGCCCAGCAATGACCAACCCAAATATCATGAAGTGTGCGCATAATATTAAGTTCGATGCGACTATACTCAAACGTTATGGGCTGGAAGTCGCCCCATTGAGTTTTGATACAATGCTCGGCGAATGGCTGGTGCACAACAGCAATTCCCGCGGGAAACTTGGGTTGAAGCCAATGGCATGGCGCGACCTTCAAGTTGATATGGTCGAGATTGAGGCGTTGATCGGCTTTGGGCGAAACCAGACCACTATGGACTTCGTCAGCATTGACCGAGCTGCCCCCTATGCCGCGGCGGACGCTGATGTGACGTTGCAACTCGCACATATTGTCAGCAGGCGCTTGGATGAAAACCCTTACGCTCGCAAGCTGTTTGACGCGTTAGAGATGCCATTGGTACCTGTGCTGGTGCGGATGGAAATGCATGGTATCTTGGTTGATGTTCCCCTTTTGGAGGGATTGGCAGATGAAATCAATGGCAACCTTGATGAACTCTCGCAGGTTATCTATGACATTTGTGGTTACGAATTCAACCTGAACTCGCCGCAGCAGTTAAGTGACGCCCTGTTTGGCAAGTTGAACTTACCAACCGATGGCATCCGTAAGACAAAGAGAAGACATTACTCGACGGCGGCAAGCGTCTTAGAAACGCTGCAAACTGTTGATACAACTGGGATCATTTCTGCCCTGTCAGATTATCGTGAGTTAGAAAAGCTGCGGTCGACTTACATCGAGTCGCTACCGCAGATGGTCAACCAACAGACGGGCCGCATTCATACATCGTTCAACCAGACGAGGACGGTCACAGGGCGCTTGTCTTCAAGTGACCCAAATCTCCAGAACATCCCGATCCGTACCGAGCAGGGACGGCGCGTCCGAAATGCGTTTATCGCGCCGGATGGTCACCAGTTAATTGGCGCAGACTACAGCCAAGTAGAGCTGCGCATTTTAGCGCATGTCTCTGGCGATGAAGGGCTGCGCTCAGCGTTTCTAGAAGGGCATGATATTCACTCGGCGACGGCATCAGCCGTATTCGATGTGCTACAAGATGACGTTACCATTGAGCAGCGCAGCATGGCGAAGCGCGTTAACTTCGGCTTGATGTATGGAATGGGGCCGTATCGGCTCGCACGTGAGAGTGGCTATACGCTGCAAGAGGCTAAGGATTTTATCGAGACCTACTTTACGCAGTTCCCCAGTGTGCGCGGCTATTTCGATACGACCAAAAGAATGGCAGTCGAAAAGGGGTATGTTGAGACGTTGTTCGGGCGGCGGCGCTACTTCGGTATCTTTGAAGAGGGTGATGACCGCGAACCGAACCAACACAATATCGCCCAGGCAGAACGCGAAGCGATCAATATGCCCATTCAAGGGACGGCGGCAGATATCATTAAAGTCGCTATGATCCAATTGGATGCAGCCCTACTTGAGCGTGGGCTGCAATCCAAGATGCTATTACAAGTACACGACGAACTGATTTTTGAAGTACCCGATGATGAAGTTGATCAGATGATGGTACTGATCAAAGCGGTGATGGAAAACGCTTATAGCCTTGATGTGCCGCTCAACGTCGATATATACGCCGCGACAAATTGGGGTTCTCTGAAATAACATATCGCGCTTGCCCTAATACCTCGGCGGCAGAAGTTAGGGGCACAAGACCAGGCAGCGCCTCATGGGTTGGTGTACCCGCAGAGGCGCTGCCTATTTTATCTACCATTGCTGGTTTACTTGGCTGGCGCCGACTCTGGCTCAATGATGCTGCGCAGTCTACGCGGCTTCAGCTCAAGGTCGCCAACAATAATTGCCCCAAGGATGAGGGCACAGCCCAGCCCGGCTGCTAAGCCCAGCCGTTCCCCTGCGAGGTAACCAAATAACACCGCCCAGACAGGCTCCATCGCGTAGAATAACGCTGCTTTTGTGCTGTCTATGTACTGTTGTACCCACGTCATGCCAACATATGTAATGCCTGTTGCGAACGTTGCCATATAGAGGATTGCCAGCAAAGCGCGTGTCGGTGGCAGAACAAGCGCTTCACTGGAAGCAAAAAACAATAACCAATTGAGCACGACTGCTGTCGCGATCTGTAAAATGGTCAGGCGGAAGGCATCGTTACCCGGTGAGTAGTGACTGAGCGCAATAATATGTAAAGCAGCTACAAAAGCGCCCGTAAGTACCAGGCCTTCATCTTGTGTGAGTGTTAATGAGGCGTTGTCGTTCAAGGCAAGCAATGCCAACCCAGCAACTGACATCAACACACTGATGAGCGTCATAGGCTTGGGGAGTGCCCTCGCAATCGGGATTGACAATATCGGCACAAATACCACGTATAGCGAGGTAATGAATGCTGCTTTACTGGATAATGTGCTCTCCAGGCCGAGGGTAATCAGAATGATACTGACAAACAACAGGACACCAGTAATGCTGCCGCCAACCAACTCTTGACGGGTAAACCCAGCCAGGCGACGGTGAAAAATTAACATGAGAAATGGCAGCGCGACTGAATAGCGCAGCGCCATGAACAATAGTGGTGTGGTCTGTTCAAGTGCATTGCTAATGATCAAGAATGTGCTGCCCCACGTCATCGTCATCAATACCATTACACCAAAGATGATGACCATTGGGCGCTTGCGCCACTGACGCAAGACACTGCGTCGTGTGACGCGGAATACCAAACTCATATTACCCCCCTGTAAGCTGATCATAGTGATGCACAAGAGGAGAACAACCTTAGGCGTCTGTTACATCCCCTTCCGCATTAGGTAGTAGAATATCTGTCTGTTCTTTGACGGTGTGCAGCACAATTGATGTCACTGTTCTGGTGATCACTTCGTGCGATACGATCTCCCAGATCAGTTCGCGCAGAGCCGCCGTAGACTTAACCTTAGCCTTGATGAAATAACTATCTTCCCCATCAACATCATGACACTCCAGTATGCGGAGGTCATCCTGTACCCATGTCTCAAAATTGCCCGTATCTTCTGCGGAGCCATAGGCCGAGACACGAATGAAAGCGGTGACATCTAAAGCGAGATTACGTGCGTTGAGTAACGCCGTATAGCGTTTGATTGTTCCACTTTGTTCAAGGCGCTGCACTCGTGCATACACTGACGGGCCAGTCAGCCCTACGGCTTTGCCAATTGCGGCATGGGTCATGCGACCATCCTGTTGAAGTAAACCCAGAATGGTCAAGTCGATGTCATCAACACTAATGTTATTCATAATAGCTTTTGCCTAATTATCATTAGTATAAAGCAACCCTAATTAAATTTCTATGCGTAAAAATAAGACTCAAGTAATAAAGTGTTTGTCAATGTGTGTTTTTTACACAGTTGGCTTTTCAAAGCGAATGCGAAGGTCGCCATCTTCGAGTTTGGCTTGTGTGACTTCGAGGGCCCACAACGCTCTCGGTAATGCGATATTGCGCTTGTATGAACCGACTGACAACGTGATCTCGTCCGAGGCATGGTACAGATCGAGGGTGGTTTTATTGGCGAACGGCAAGGGTACATGCAGCAAGTAAACGCCCTCTTCGATTATCTCTAGCTGATGCAGTCGCCCTTTGTAGAAGTGGTCTGCGGGGTTGCGCTCACCGTAGATTTCGTTCGCCATCTCACGCAGTAGTTCAAGGCCACCCATTTCCTGCTGGAATAACGGTGCGCGGAACTGTGGTAGTGGGTCAAAGCGCTCTTGAATCAACTGCATATTTTGGGCTTGCAGGTCTTTCCATGCCTGAAAATACGGGTCAGTGACTGTCTCTGGGATCAGGCGGTTGGCGATCACCGCATCAACTGGATAACCGTATAAACTCAAGTAGGTGTAGGTACGTTGCGTCTCTTTGACTACCATCTGTTCGGGGTTAACGACCAGCCGCATCGATGATACGTCGCCATCAGCAAGCATGGCTCGGACGGTATCCAACTTATCAAACAGAGTCTCAACCGCTTGGATTGCCTCAAGGTCTGGTGCGTTGACGCCTAATGGTTTTGCCACAGGTGAAAGGAACCGAGCAGCCGTCTTGCCCATCGGCAGCAACTTCTCGACCCACCAACGTGCCACATCTGGTAGGCTTAACAAGCGCAGCGTTTCAGCGGTGGGTGCAGCATCAACGACGATTACATCATAGGTTCCGGCTCTAACATAGTCGTCAAGCCAAAGCAGACTGGCCCCCTCCTCCAACCCCGGCAGGATAGTAACCTCCTCAGCAATTACGTCTTGCACACCTCGTTGGGTGAACAGCCCGATCAAAAATTGTTGAAAGGTGCCCCAGTATTTATCCATTGAATACTGAACATCAATTTCTTGTGCATCAAGGTTGGGGGCCACCGTCATTGGCTCTGGGCTGAGGTCTGTTCGAAGGGCGTCGCCAAGGGAGTGGGCACTATCTGTGCTAAATACGATGGAGCGTAAGCCAAGGTCGGCGCAGCGCAGGGCGGTTGCCGCAGCAACGCTGGTCTTGCCGACGCCACCTTTACCGGTAAAAACGAGAATCCGCATGGAGAATGCTTTCTAAATGTCTAACGCTTGCTTCAATGGACTATATCGTACTCCGCCCAAAATGTTGGCGTAATCTATGATGCACATCTAGCTAATCAAACTATTGTTGCTTTGAAATCAACGTTGCGATTCTGCCATTCGATCCCATGTGATGTTACTATCTGTAGTCGATGTAAGTGACTCATTTTAACCTTAGACATGATAATCAGCATGCACCGAATAGAGAGGAACGCATGACAGTTGGCGAACTGGCTCCAAACGTATTCGAGGAGTTTAAATGGCGCGGCCTATTATACGACAGCACTGAGAACGCCGAAAAAGCCCTAACCGAGGGCAAGGTCACCGCGTACATTGGCTTTGATCCAACCGCAGACAGCCTACATGTGGGTTCGCTGGTGCCGATTATGGGGTTGGTACACCTCCAGCGGCATGGGCATACCCCTATTGCGCTGGTCGGTGGTGGCACAGGGATGATCGGCGACCCCAGTGGTAAATCCCAAGAACGCGAGTTATTGACCCATGAAAAGCTGGCCTTCAACCTTGCAGGGATCCGGGCACAGTTAGAGCGCTTTCTTGTGTTTGAGGATGTACCCAACCCAGCGATCCTAGAGAACAACGGTAGTTGGCTGCTTGAACTCAACCTGATCGACTTCCTGCGTGATACAGGCAAATTTTTCACCGTCAATTACATGATGGCTAAAGACTCGGTTAAGTCGCGTTTGTCAAGCGAAGAGGGCATCAGCTATACGGAGTTCACCTATATGCTGCTGCAATCTTATGACTTCGCCGCATTGAACGCACGCTATGGCTGTACCTTCCAAATGGGTGGTTCTGACCAGTGGGGCAACATTACCGCTGGGACGCGCCTCGTCCGGATGATGAATGAGCAGGAAGCGCATGGGGTGGTCTACCCATTGATTACGGACTCGGATGGCAAGAAGGTCGGCAAGACCGTCAGTGGGGCCGTTTGGCTAGATGCCGCGAAAACGTCACCCTACCGCTTCTATCAATACTGGATCAATACGAACGATGACGATGTGATTCGTTACTTGAAGTATTTCACCTTGCTGGATGCGACCCAGATCGCCGAGTTGGAGAAACTTCATGAGGCCGAACCGTGGAAGCGCGAAGCGCACCGGCGGTTGGCGCAAGAGGTGACCTTGCTGGTACACGGCAAAGACGCACTCGCACGGGCTGAAGCAGCAACAGACGTGCTGTTCGGCAGCGGGCCAATGGACGGCTTTAGCGCTGAGGAACTGATCGACATCTTCAACGAGGTGCCATCAACAGAAGTGAATTCTGCTGACCTCAGTGGTGATGGCTTGGCTGCCTTAGATGTTGTTCAAACAGCAAGCTTTGAGTCGTCCAAAAAGCGTGCGCGTACCCTAATCGAAGATGGTGGTTTGTACGTCAACGGAGAGCGAATCGAAGACTCGCAGAAGATGCTAACCCTCGATGATGCGATTGACGGTCAGGTGATTGTGCTGCGCAAGGGGCGCAAGAAGTACCATCTACTGAGAGTGCTCGATGTTTCAGGCCAAAAATAGCCTTATAGTGCTGCTCTGCATGTTGACAGTTGGCTGTGGCTCGCAGACACCCACTCTACAACCGCCATTGGTGCTGCCAACTGCCACTGCTGACTTTTCGACAGTGGATGGGGCCATGTTCGATGTGACGGTAGAGCCAATCGCTACCCAGCAGCGCGCAACCATTGAAGCGCTGCCAACTGTCACACCAACCATCCCGCCAATCGATAATAGTGACGTGACGCCTATTTCCTCGTCTGAGACGGGCATCCGTGGGGAAATATTAATCGGCCCAACTTGCCCGGCTTCTTCGCCAGATTTCAACGAAGAAGCCTGTGATGATCAACCGTTTCCAGGCGTCATCAGTATCTTTGATGCAGAGGGTAACCTTCTAACAGTAGTACAATCTAACATCCGCGGGCGTTTTGCCGAACCGTTAGACCCCGGTACCTATGTTATTTATCCAGAACCGGGCCCGACGATGGAAACCAGTGGCCCCCAAACAATTGAAGTGATTGAGGGTGAATACACGCCTGTGCGCATTCAGTATGATAGTGGTATTCGCTAGCGCTACGGTGCAGCGTTGGTTATCCATTTGACCCACTGCGAAAATGATCGGAAGCCCCGTATGTAGTTCACGCCGCTGTTAGGTGTTCGGGCCAAAGCATCGACAGAGCGTTGAGCCGAGTATTGCAGCCCAAGGAAGCTATCAACTGGGGCATAGGGGCCGCCTAGTGTAGCAACCCCGGACGCATACATTTTGCCACCCTTATTATCCATCCCGCGGATTTCAAAGTCATTGGCGACATCAAGACGACCTTTAGGATTGCGCCCAAGATGGTACACGTCCAGCATGTCCATAAGCAGCGGGTGGCGGTCAATGCCCGACTCAAGCCCAGTGGCGTCGATGATATAGTCCGCAATTAGATGAGTCTCTTCTCCAATCTCGCCTGTCCCTCGGATAATCGTATCGAGACGGCCTGCCTCGTTACGCTCAACACGATCCACGTTGCCGAAGCGAATTGAGTACCAACCCTCTTTTATGCCGTTGCTGACAATGCGCTTCCAGTCGGGGCGGTCAGCGGTGGTGGTGCCTCCCCAGTCATTCAGGAGTTGATCACGCCGATCATCATCAGATTTTTCCAGCTCGTAGCGTAAATCACCTCCCCAAGCGGCTTTGGGCCAGTTAAACGGCTGAAACTCCCAGTGATTCTCTACGGGACGGCGGGCTAAGCCAGCCTTTTGGCCCTGTGTGTTTGGCGAGCGCATCAAGTGCAGCAGGCTGATATTGCTGTTTAAATGACGGGTTTCGTAGAGCTTTTGGATAACACGCGAGGCAACAATGCCGCGTCCGCGAATCAGAACGATGCCGCCGTTTGCTCGTAAATCTTCATAGACGTGTTCGTGTTCTTCGTAGGCGTTAACCACACTTTGGAAGTCGCCCGTTTCTTGACGGTATTTCTGCAAGTCTCTGAGGAAGCGGACGCCTGGGTAACCAATCGAAATATGGACGTACTGGGCGAGCATGATACGGCGCACCCGTCCATCATCGGTACTCTGTGAATAAGCAATCGCGTAGCGTCCATCATCCGTTTTGCGGATGGCGCGCACCCGACCATAACGCCAGATATTTTCCCAGCCAATGCGTTTGGCTTCCCGGTCGATTGAGTCGAATACCTGCCCAGATTTTGGTGTGTAGGTGGCGATTAGGTTTGGTTCGCCGAACATCTGAAAAGTCGTCTTGATGGCATTGCCTAAGCGAAAGCCTGCAAGGTCACTCATGATTTCTCGGAACGAGTAGCTTGGAAAGCCCCAGATGTTATCTGGCGTCGAGTCCGAATTTGACCGTAGGCGTTCATGCGCAGGTATCTGGGAGTTGAGACACAGTCGTTGGTAACGTCCATAGGGTTTGGGTTCAAAGCCTATGGATTTAATGTTGGAGGCAGGGACGCCGTAAATGACAAGGTTATCTACCCAGATAAAGCTGCCCAGCCCACCACCAACTGCGAGAAACTGCGTCTCTTCGACTGGATATTGGTCAGTTTTAAGTGCAGCAACTGAGACAATAGGTTGGTTAAAGCTGGATGGTGGGAAATTCTGCTGAGGGCGTGGAATTGGCTGTGGTGACCCAGGCATCATCTCTTGGCTTGGTTGCAGCTCTTGTGGATCAATGGCCTTGGTCGTTGGCATATTTGCGTCAGCGTTGCTCTCGTCCTCATCAAGTAGAATGGTGCCATCTAGCTGGCGAATGACGCTGGAACTGCGCTCGCTGGATACCGAAGCAGCCAACGACACTGTAATCTCAATAGTACCCAGACGTAAGATATCACCATCTTGCAGGTAGCCGGTTTCGAGTTGCTCTCCGTTGATGAAAGTCCCATTAGACGAGCCAAGATCGGTAACCACAACCTGCCCATCTTTAAGACTAATCGTGGCGTGTGACCGGGAAATCTGCCCGACAGGGATTGCCACATCAACCTCGCCAGAGCGCCCAATGGTAATGGGCATTTCTGCGATCACCTCGCGCTCTGTGTTGGTTTCTGGGTCGAGCCAGCGCAAGGTGATTGAGTCATCTGGCAGTTCATCTTCCAATTGAGACACAATATCAACCGTTACGGCATATGATCCAAATTGGAGTACATCACCGCTCTTTATAACTGCACGTTGAACCTCGGCGTTATTCAATTGGGTGCCATTGGTGCTGTCGTTATCAATCACAACAACGGCATCGCCGTCCAGCGTAATCGTTGCATGAAGACGAGAAACCTGATCACTGTTGAAAGTAATGGTGTTTGTGTTGGAACGCCCAATCGTTACTGGGAAGTCTAATAAGCGCTCTTGCAGTTCCTGCGTGGTTAAGTTCTGCCAAGTCAAACGGATGCTGTTTGGGACGTCAGCCATAGACAAGTACTCCTCAAGTCTGAACCGTGGTGCTGTGTGCTTCTCAACATGGATTAGGTGGTTAGAATATCATTACGTCAATTCTACTGAAATTGATCAGCATCACAAATTGGCAATGGTCTGCCCAAATTGGACTCAATTGGTATTAGATATGGATTTATTAAAGCGTTAAGATAGCGGTATGGATGCAACCCACTTTGAACTACTTGCACTCAATAAAGACACATCAGAGCCACTCTATTTACAGTTGGCAGCACAGATTGCCCAGCAGATAGAAAATGGTATTCTGCTACCAAACCAGCGCCTGCCCGCTACTCGTGAACTGGCGGACTTGCTCGGCGTAGCACGGATCAGCGTGGTAAATGCTTACGATGCACTTAAAGATGATGGCTACATCGAAGCGTATGTGGGGCGTGGTACATTTGTCAGTGACGTTGGCAAGCCGATCAGCCGGGTAGCCAGCATGATATCAACTATCAACGAGCAGCAGCGGCAGACCCTCAATGCACTGATGCGCATGGCAAACAGACCCAATGTCGTTGATTTTGGGCGCGGCTATCCGCCGGATATCTTCTTGCCCGTTGACTTGATCCGCACGGCAATCAACCAAGTATTGACCCGTGATGGGGCTGAGGCCGTTGCCTACGAAGACGCCGAAGGTTACTACCCGTTACGTCAATCCATTTCACGCTTACTAAGCCGACAGGGCATCAAAGCACGGGCCGATGAAATCCTAATCACGGGAGGTTGCCAGCAAGCGCTTGATCTGGTGGTGCAATCATTATTGAAGTCGGGCGATGTCATTCTAACTGGCTCTCCAACCTATACAGGCATCCTGCGGATCACTGCCGCTCGCGATATGCAGCCGATCGGTGTGCCCGTTGGTCAGCATGGATTAGACATCGATCAGCTTGAAGCAGCAATTAAAAAATACCAACCCGCCTTGATCTACGTGGCACCTACATTTCAGAACCCTACCGGCTCGATCATGCCGATGCCCCAACGCAGACGCTTGATCGAGATCGCAACACGCTATCAAATCCCGATTCTTGAAGATGGCGTTTATGAGGAACTGAGCTACGAAGGGGAGTTTCTACCAGCCCTCAAAGCCTTGGACAGCGAAGGCTTGGTATTGTACGCTAGCAGCTTCAGCAAGATTTTGCTGCCGGGTATGCGAATTGGCTATTTGGCTGCCAGTGAACGCTTACTAAAACGCTTGATCCAGGTGAAATATGCCGCAGATGTTTGCACACCTGCGCTTAACCAGCGGGCATTACAGGCGGTGGTCGAAAGCGATGACTTCCGTGAGCATCTCACCCAAGTGCGTAAGGCTTGTCTTAAGCGTCGTTATGCTATGGTCGAGGCCTTTCGAGAGCACCTGCCTGAAGCGCACTTCCAAGTGCCACAGGGCGGGTTATATCTTTGGGTTAGCCTACCTGACGCGGGCCCAACTGCTATCGAATTGTACGCGCAGGCCATTCGCCCGGCTGACCCCGAGCAAACAGGAATTGCCTTTGCCCCTGGGCCGTTGTTCTATCCAAATAGCGGGGGTGACTACCAAATGCGCTTGAATATGGTTAGCCAACAACCTGAGGCCATTTACCCGGCAATTGAGAGGCTAGCGGAGGCATATTATTCGCTCTCTGGAGCGGGTCGCCGAACTAATGTAGCATCGTCACTGCTATAAGTGGTGTTATGCAAAATATTTTTAACGTTTAAATTAAAGTAATTACGTCAGAGACACATCGAATATCAAGGAGAATCATGATGACTGAAATAAATGGAGCCAACGGTAGCAACGGTGCCAAGGGCACAGAGTCTGTTAAGCGTGGTCTAGCCCAGATGCTTAAGGGTGGTTTGATCATGGATGTGGTCACACCAGAGGAAGCCAAAATCGCAGAAGAAGCGGGGGCTGTCGCTGTCATGGCATTAGAGCGTGTTCCAGCAGACATCCGTGCTCAAGGTGGTGTTGCTCGTATGAGTGACCCCTCAATGATTGAAGAAATTGTCAACACAGTCAGCATTCCGGTGATGGCAAAGGCTCGGATTGGTCATTTTGTTGAGGCGCAAATTCTAGAAGCAATGGGTGTTGACTTCATCGATGAAAGCGAAGTTTTGACACCAGCTGATGAGGCGTATCACATCGACAAGACACAGTTTACCGTGCCATTTGTCTGCGGGTGCCGCAACCTCGGTGAAGCGTTACGCCGCATTGGTGAGGGTGCTGCTATGATCCGAACCAAGGGTGAAGCAGGCACAGGTGATGTCGTCGAGGCTGTTCGCCATGCTCGCACCGTACTCGGTGAGATTCGTCGTCTCTCCAACATGCCCCGCGAAGAGCTGATGACATATGCCAAGAACATTGGTGCACCCTTCAGCCTTGTGGTTGAAGTTGCAGAGACCGGCAAGCTACCAGTTGTCAACTTTGCTGCTGGTGGTGTCGCTACCCCCGCAGATGCCGCACTGATGATGCAGCTTGGTGTTGATGGAGTTTTCGTCGGTAGTGGCATCTTCAAGAGTGGTAACCCTGCTAAGCGGGCTAAAGCAATGGTTGAAGCGGTGACCCACTACAACGATCCAAAGATTCTGGCAGAGATTAGCAAAGACTTGGGTGAAGCAATGGTCGGCATTGGCATCAGTAAGCTACCAGATAGCGAAAAAATCGCTGGACGTGGTTGGTAATTTCTACGACCACAGACATTAATCCCAAAGAGGCCCCGCCTACACCCCAGGTGGGGCTTTTCCATAGACCACACAAGGGACACAATGAAACATAAGAAACCAAAAATTGGGGTGCTGGCCCTTCAGGGAGCCTTCATTGAACATCAACAAGTACTTGAACAATTAGGGGCAGAAACCGTTCAAGTAAGGTTACCTGAACAGCTTACTGACCTTGATGGGCTTATCATCCCCGGAGGAGAAAGTACCACAATCGGCAAGTTGGCGGTGAAGTACAACTTGATTGAGCCACTTCAGCAATTTGGGCAGCAAAAGCCCATCTGGGGAACTTGCGCCGGTCTGATCTTTCTTGCGAAAGACATCGGCCTTGAGCAACCAATTCTGGGGTTGATGGATGTAACAGTTGATCGCAACGCGTTTGGGCGTCAGGTAGATAGCTTTGAAGTAGCGCTTAACCTGAACGACGCTGAAAACCAGACACCATTTAATGCTGTCTTTATCCGAGCACCATTGGTCACAGCTATCCATGACTCAGACACTGTGAAGGTGGTCGGGCAATTAGCCGACGGGCGCATCGTTGCTGTTCGGCAAGAGCATCTGTTGGGTACTGCTTTTCACCCTGAACTGACAGACGACACGCGCTTCCACGAATTATTTTTAACCATTGTTGATGAAAACAAAGCCTAACGAGTTGAAGTAAACTGTTAGAGTCATGTAAGAACTGCCCCGGAAATTTTTAGGCATGCCTAAAAATTGCTACTATTTTCGTAGATATTAATAGTTGACAGAAAATATTTATGAAAAAAATACTCACTGCCTTAACGACACTAATCGCTCTGACAGCATGTGCCGCACCCGATGTTGACGCCAACAGCCAACCCAATAACAGTACCCTGCAAATTGTCGCAACTGTTGGGCAAATTGGCGATGTAGCAAATAACATCGGTGGGGACTTAGTTACAGTGACAACATTATTAGGGTTTGGCAGCGACCCTCACACATACTCACCAGTAGAGCGTGACTTAGAAGCCTTTCAAAACGCCGACTTAATTCTCTACAACGGCCTAAACTTAGAAGCCCAACTCGCGTCTGTCATTGAAGACATTGCTCAAGATGACCCCACTATTACGGCAGTGATTGTTGGAGAGCAGGTGCCTTCTGACCTGATCGTTCAGGAGATTGATGGAACGGCAACCGACCCACATATATGGGGGGATGTGGGGCGTTGGATATTTGTTGCTGAGGCTATCCGGGATGCCCTCATCGAAGATGACCCAGATAACGCCGAAGTGTATCGGGCAAATGCAGAAGCCTACATCGCTGAGCTTGATGCGCTTGATGCATGGATTATCGAAGCTTATAAGACTATCCCGTCGGAACAGCGCCGCCTCGTGACGGCTCATGATGCCTTTCAATACGTGAACCTCGCTTATGGGGTTGATGTGTTTGCCCCACAAGGTATTTCGACTGAGGCTGAGGCCGGCGTCGCTGATATCCAGGCTACGGTGGATTATGTCGTTGATAACGAAGTGCCTGCCATTTTCTTCGAAAGTTCTATCCCTGTTGATACAGTTGAAGCGGTAGTAGAAGGTGCTTCTGCTCGTGGTTGGGAAGTTGAAATCGGCGGAGAACTATTCGCGGATACGATGGGTGCTATTGGCACGCCAGAAGGCACCTATATCGGCATGCAGGAACATAACACAGCAACTATTGTGATAGCCCTTGGCGGGGAGCTACCACCGAGGGATTTAGTCATAACTTTAGAGGAATAAAATATCGATGCAGTTAAGCCAAACTAACCAACCACACTCCATTAGCGTTGAAGATCTGACGGTTGCCTATCGTCAAGACCCAGTGTTATGGGATGTTGACTTCAATGTGCCAGCAAGCACCTTGACGGCAATTGTCGGCCCTAATGGGGCTGGCAAATCTACGTTACTTAAAACGATTCTTGGCTTGATCGAGCCAGCCGCTGGGCGTGTTTTAATCTATGGTGAATCGCTCAAGCAGCAGCGCCAGCGCGTAGCCTATGTGCCGCAGCGGGGTAGCGTCGATTGGGATTTCCCCACCAATGCACTTGATGTGGTCATGATGGGGCGCTATGGGCACATCGGTTGGTTTAAGCGACCAGGACGAGAGACAAAACAACGCGCAGTTAAAGCCCTCGAAAAAGTCAGTATGGAAGCTCTCGCCGACCGTCAGATCAGTCAATTGTCTGGAGGGCAGCAGCAGCGTGTCTTTTTAGCACGGGCATTGGTTCAAGACGCTGATATCTACTTGATGGACGAACCGTTTCAGGGAGTTGATGCTACGACCGAGAAAGCAATCGTTAACGTTCTGCGTGAACTCAAAGAGCGTGGGCGCACGGTTGTGGTTGTTCACCACGACCTTGACACGGTGCCGGAGTACTTTGATCGCGTCTTGTTATTGAATGTGCGTGCTGTGGCGGCTGGCCCGATCGAAGAGGTTTTTACGCTGGAAAATCTGCGTAAGGCGTATGGTGGTCGCATGGATTTGTTGAAGTCCATGCAGCCAGCGCAGAAGGAGGCTGCCAGTGGATAGTCTGCTCAAATTGCTGTCTGACGGCCTATTCAATTATACGGTGAGCAATGTTGTAGTCGGAGGCGCACTGATCGGTGCCATCACAGGATTAATTGGCAGTTATGCTTTGCTCCGCAAACAAAGTCTCATGGGTGATGCGATGAGCCATGCCGCCTTACCCGGCATTGTGCTGATCTTCATTTTAACTGCCGGATTAAAGACTCCCTTTATTCTACTTATTGGCGCTTTTGCGTCGGCATGGTTAGGTGCATTATTAGTTTCGCTGGTCACTAGCCGGACGCGCATTAAGCAGGATAGCGGGCTTGGCTTGGTGTTGGCTGTCTTCTTTGGCTTTGGCTTAGCCTTACTAAGTTGGGTTCAGCGCAATTTTCAGGCGGGGCAAGGCGCACAGGCTGGCCTAGACAAATATTTGTTTGGTAAGGCCGCTGCCATCGTCACACAAGACCTGATTATGATGGTCAGCGTCGGCGTGCTTATCCTGATCCTCAGCCTAGCATTTTGGAAAGAGTTCAAACTGCTGATCTTTGACCGTGACTTTGCCTTCACTCTTGGGTATCCCGTCAAAGTTTTAGATGTTGCCTTAACCAGCTTGCTAGTGCTTGGAATTGTGGTTGGGCTGCAGGTGGTCGGCGTCGTACTGATGGCAGCCATGATTGTTGCCCCAGCGGCAGCAGCCCGTCAATGGACGGATCGCTTGAATGTGATGATTGTTTTGTCCTCGCTGTTTGGTGCGCTATCCGGTGCTGTAGGAGCCTTGATCAGCGCGTTGGGCCGTGGGCTGTCGACTGGACCTGTGATTGTCTTGGTAGCGAGTGCTATAGCTGTCCTTTCGCTATTCTTAGCGCCCAAGCGCGGATTAGTTTGGGATTGGATCCGAAGGCGGCAGAACCGTCGCCACTTGGGCACGCAGCGTTTGTTGGAAGTACTCTATGAAAGCTCGACAAACCGAAAAAGCTTTCGCGAACCACAGCCTTTCGAGCAAATCCAAGCGGCGCTACCAATTCATAACGTGCGGCAAGAGCTTGATGACTTAGCCGCGAATGGGTTGGTTATCCAACTACCGGGTCAACTGTGGGCCCTAACGGAAGAAGGCGTGAAATCAGCCGTGCAACAAACAGAGCAGACGGCTAACGAGCCATTGAACAAGGAGGCACAAGCATTATGAGCAACGCTTTAATAATTCAATTGGTGGGTGTCCTTGTAGCGACTGCCTGCGCTATCCCTGGCGTATTTCTGGTGTTGCGGCAGGTTGCAATGGTCAGTGATGCTTTGAGCCATAGCATTCTGTTTGGTATTGTGATTGGTTACCTGCTCCTAAATGTTGAAACAACCAGTCCGCTTCTGATTCTGACGGCAGCTGCCAGTGGCCTATTGACCGTGTGGCTAGTTGAGGCGCTTGTCAGCACGAAGCGCCTCAACAGCGATGCGGCAATCGGCCTTGTGTTTCCTGTGCTGTTCAGTATTGCTGTCATCATTATCAACACGCGCTTGCAACGAGTACACATCGACATTGACGCTGTTTTATTAGGTACTATTGCTTTTGCGCCAATTGACAAAATTAACTTACTGGGTGCACGTGTCCCCGAAGGCATCGTGGTAATGAGCATCATCTTGCTGTTGAATACCGTGCTGGTGATTATCTTCTGGAAGGAACTGAAGGTATCAACATTTGACGCGGGCCTCGCTGCTGCGATGGGGTTCTCCCCGACGCTCATCTATTATGGTTTGATGGCAGTCGTTTCAGTAACGGCGGTAGGCGCTTTTGACCACGTTGGCGCTATTCTGGTGGTTGCCTTGATGATCGCCCCGCCTGCAACGGCTTACTTACTGACAGATCGCCTTGCGCAGATGCTGCTGCTGGCGATTGTGATTGGTGCACTGTCAGCCGTGAGTGGATACTGGATAGCACGAGTATTTAGCATCAACATCTCTGGTGTGATGGCAACTATGACAGGGGTGTTCTTCATCTTGGCATTGATTTTTGCGCCACAGCGCGGGTTACTGGCCCAACAGATTGAAGCAGTGCAACGCCGGAAGCGCTTTGCAATTGATATGTTATTGGTTCACCTTGAAAGCCACGAAGGCACCGCAGATGAGGCGCACGAAAACTCCTTCGACCACTTGCTGCATCACTTGAACTGGCAGGCAGATTTTGCTCGCTCTACCATTCGACGTGCACAAGTTCAGGGCTATGTAAAATTAGACACGTCAGCGGATGGTATTCTGAACCTTACGCCAAAGGGACGTAAAGTTGCTATTGTGACACGTTACTAAAATCATTTACTTTGCTTGTGATGCTGCCGAGCTTCAACAGTCTTGGTGTTTTTGTTGTACGTGGAGCAAGACGAAGATGTGGAAGCAAACAGGCATGATTTACAATGATGCTCTAGTAAGGTGACTATCAACGGGTACAGCAAGCTATGGAAACAATCGGTCGGTACGAGGTCAAAGGCATACTAGGGAAAGGCGGCATGGCTGTTGTGATGGAAGCCTATGACCCATTAGTAAATCGGTATGTCGCAGTCAAAATTTTGTCGCCGGGGACAGTGGCAGGTGATGGCCTCAAACGTCGCTTTGAACGCGAAGCCCGCACCCTCTCGTTACTCGACCACCCAGCTATTGTACCGCTGTACGATTTTGGCGAGGCGGAGGGGCGTCCCTACTTGGTGATGCGTTTGATGTCCGGTGGATCTCTGCGGCAACGGTTGCAAGAAACTCCCCTGTCATTAGAGGTCATCTCAGGGATACTGAGCCGGACAGCGGCAGGCCTAGATGCTATTCATGCGAAGGGAATCGTCCATCGGGATATTAAACCGGGCAACATCCTATTCGATGAAGATGATCACGCTTATCTATCGGATTTTGGTATCGTGCGGTTGGCGGAGTATTCCGTCCAACTGACTATGGAGGGCGTACTCGGTACACCTCAGTATATGGCCCCAGAGATGGCTGCTCTTGAGCAGATTACGCCACAGGCAGATATTTACGCCCTTGGCATAACTCTGTTTGAAATGCTGACACAATCTCGCCCGTTTAATGGCATTTCTGCAATTGAGATTGTTCGCAAGCACATCAATGAACCGGTACCAGATGTGCGCTTGGTGCGCCTAGATGCGTCTGCTGCGGTGCAACGCGTCATTGAAAAGGGGATGGCAAAACGCCCAGAAGAACGCTACCAAACGGCGACAGCAATGGCACAGGACTTTGCAGCCGCTTTGAGAACTCCAATCGAAACAACACCATCGAACACATTAGTAGATGTACCCTTTGAAACCGAGATAGATATCCTTGCTGGTTTTAGCATCGTACAACTGAAAGATGCAGAGGTCGATGTAGTACCCTACCAGACGACCCCCGACTCCTTGCTTAACCTTCGTCATGTTCAGGAGATAGCCCGCCCTACCGAGGCTAACCAGCAAGCTACCCGAAAAAAACCTAGTATTACTCAGCCAGCCCAACTCCGTCTTGACCCAACCATGCAGTCAACGGCTGAATACCAGGTGGGCACACAAGAAAAAACGATGGTCCACTGTGCACTTCAACAGCAGCCAGAACATGGGCAGACAACAACCACGCAGCCCAACCAAGAAAGAAGTAAGGCGTCGAACCCGCGCAACGCACTGATGGTGCTCGCCCCAGTCTTTATCTTTGTGATATTAGGGTTAGGTGTTGCGATTACAGCATTAGTGGTGTTTCTGCCTGATGTACAAGCCGCCCTAGGCCTTGGTGAACTTCTGCCTGCCGCTACAGCATCGCCCACGGCAGAAGCAGTCGGTGTCAGTGTGTCGCTGGATGGCACCGCCACCGCCACCCGCTTCCCGACTGCGATACCTATGCCTGGGGCAGTCGGCTCTGCTGTTATGATTGAAACCGCAACCGTGTTAGAAGACGATAACCGTGCTCAGCTTGATTTTTTGGAGCGAGGTGAACTTGTCACTGTGTTAGCACGGAGCACGCCTACACGCGGTAGTTTTTTATACGTAGAGACGATTATTGGTGAGCCACAGACAGGCTGGATATGCTTTGATGCTGTCCGTTGGGAAGATGAATGGGCAAGCTATGAGGCATTGCCCACCCGTGAAATCATATCACAATAAAACACTGTTTAGTTTTGCGTCGCTAGCCGGTCAAGCTTAGCGCTAGTTTCCCGCCACGAAATCCGGCTGAGGCCCATTTTCTGGCGCAAGTCTTCTTCATCCATCTCATCGAGGAAATCATTGAGCGCACTCGTCCAACGGAGTGACTCAAATGAGATTTTGCTCTTATGAACTGCCGCCATTTTACCGACATCGCGCAGCACATATTCAAGGTTGCGCGGGGTACAATCAAAGAGAATATTTTCAACTTGTCGCTGGCTAACATATTCTTGCATCACTTCCAGCAGTTCATCGTCAATGCTAATACGACGCTCTTTGTAGCGCATGTTGGGTTTGTCGTAGGTAATGTTGACATAAGGGCCGCTTAAACCATGCCGACCAAAATCCTCCGTAGTCAAACGCATGCACTCGGCCTTCTTGATACCGGTTTGCAGCAGCAGCAGAACCAGAAAGTATGGTCGTACATCTGGCTTCTCTGCGTTGTAGCGGACTTTCCTAGCTGCATTCAACAGTTTCTGCGCTTCGTATTGAGATAGCACTTCAGGCAGTTTGCTGCTCACACTGCGCTGGTGAATATCGACGGCTGGGTCAAACTTGAGGACGCGTTGGTCAACGAGATAGCCAAAGAAATTCTTAATAGTTGTAATGCGACGAGCGTAGGTTTTTGAACTGCATGGCTTGTCGCGCTCGTTGGTTAACCAGTAGAGCCAACGGTTGAGCTTCTTAGTATCAAAGACATTCAACGGTGTATCATACCCGTGGAACTTACCCAAGAGATTCAAATCGCTTTTGAAAGCCCGCACCGTATGCCGGGATGCGCCCCCAGATTCCAGATCATCAAGATAAACAACAATCGCATCTTCAAGCGGCGTCCGTTCGTTGAGGACGAGACGCGGTTGGTGTTCCACTGGTATTTCGGCTTTCTTGGTTTGCGGCTTTTTGGCATCTGACGATGACGTTTCTTGTGCGTTCGGCTCTTTGTCAATGTGATCAAATAGGGAAAGTTGGACTTCATCTGTCATAGGCTAACAAGCTCCTTCATCACTGAACCAGAACGCATATGCAATCAGGCTGCCGATACGCTCGCGGTCTGGAATACTGACGGCTGCCCCTGCGGGGGTGCGGTAGCCCTGAATGTAGCGCTGGTCAATGACACAATTACGGATATTTTCTTGATCAATTTCGGCAGCAGAAGTCGCCAATTGGATCATCTGCTCCAAACTCATATTGGTGGTGATATTCTCGCTAGCTGATTCGTACAAAGCGGGTGCCCTAGAAACCAATGTCGGCAGCATATCCAGCGAGGTGACCTTATCTTTGGCAGCAAGAAGCACCTGCTGCTGACGGCGCGCACGTTCGTAGTCACTATCACCATGGCGGGTACGTGCGTAGCGCAGCGCATCATAACCGTTAAAGGTGTGGGTACCGGCTTCGATGTAAAGCGGGTCGTAGCCATAGGCTAGATCCGGAAAAGTAGGGTCGTTGATGGTGTAAGGCACATCGACTGTCACGCCTCCGATCTCATCGATTAAGTCAATCACCACTTGAAAGCGCACTAGTGCATAATAGTCGATGCGGACACCGAGATTGTATTCAACAGTTTGCACCGCCAAGGGCCCACCCCCAAGGACGTAGGCTGTGTTAATCCGCTGAAGGCCGTAGTTGGGCACCTCAACGTAAAGATCGCGGGGGATTGATAAGATGCTGGCTTGTCCCGTCTCTGGGTTAAGCTGTAACAGCATCAGTGTGTCGGTGCGGGGTTGGTTGATTTGTTCCCCAGCGCGGGTATCTGCGCCCAGCAGCAGCACCGTCACCCGGTCGGTGCCCTGCCACATCGGCAAGGTTTCGACTTCAAATTCTGGGTTGGGCGTAGCAATGGGCTCCGCCAGCACATACTGATTTTCATCAGCAAAGGGGTTTAGTGCGTCCCCCCGTCGGATTGCACTGATCAGCACACCTGCGCTAATCGCTAACAGCAGCGTAAAGCCCACAATGCCGGACGTTGCAACCAAAGGCGTCCAAGTTCCGAAAGTAGGGATCGGCAGTTTTGCGAGTGAACGGTTGATCTGCTTGATACTCGCTTGCTTGCGGCGCTGCTTTGGATTGGCTTTTTTAGAGGACGAAACCATTGTCCGCTTGGCAGTAGATGAACTCCCCCTTTTGCGTGATTGTTTCGCTTTACTGCTCGAGCCTTTCTTCTTACTTGCTTTCGAGCTTGGGCGAACAGCCTGCCGTGGTATGGTGGGGTCATCCGGCGTAGCCTTATTTTGAACTGTGTTTTGCTGATTTTCGTCCGGCACCCTAGCGGACTGCACGGTACGCTTAGAGCGTTCGTTCACTATGGCTTCACCAATATGTTTACAAATACAGTTATCACGCTCCGATAATATGCTCGAACCCGAAAGCGGGCAAGTGACGTAAGTTATCAGCAGGTTTGACCGTGATCATTTAGGGAGAAAAAATGGACAATTGGAAAACTATCGCGCGCGAAGTAGTTTATCATCAGCCCTATGCAGATGTTGTCATTGAGACGCTGGCGCGTGGGGAGGAGCGCATTCCGTACTACGTGCTTGAATGCCCATATGATGCCGTTGCGACACTAGCGTTAACGAACGACAACAAGCTGATCGTATTGCGTGAATACCGGCACCCAATCGGTGAAATTATCTATAATCTTCCGGGCGGGCGAGCCGAAGAGGGCGAGCCCCTAGCGGAAAGCGCAGCTCGCGAGTTACGAGAAGAAACGGGCTATTCTGCTGAGCGGATTGAGCCGTTGGGGCGTTACAATCCGATGCCCGGCTCTCTCCGCTTGACGATCTACTTGTTCTTCGCCAGCCAATTGACTCAAGGAGCACAATCACTAGATATATATGAGGAAGTAGAAGTGCACCTGCTCGATATTGATGCTGTTTATAGTCAGGTGTTAAGTGGGCAACACATTGATGTAGGATTGCAGCTTGCCGTCATGTTAGCAAGGTCAAAAGGGCTACTTTCAACCTAGTGTGTCATATCCATGTTAGATGGTGCATCATAAGTGTACAGGCTTTTGGCAAACATGTATAATCTCCGTCTAAGCTCATGCGCCTGCAGCCACTTATTCGTAGGCTTTATCTATCTTCGTTCGCCTGTTTAGAAAGCAAAACCCCATGGCAACAGTCAACATTGAGGATATTCAGGAACCACGTAAGCCACGCCGTCGCCCACCTTGGATCAAAGTGAAGGCGCCCGGTGGTGAAGAGTACGAAAAAGTACGCAAACTGATGCGCTCAAAGACACTGCACACGGTCTGTGAAGAGGCATCCTGCCCAAACATCCACGAATGTTGGAACAGCGGTACCTCTACCTTTTTGATGATGGGTGATACCTGTACACGTTCCTGCGGTTTCTGTGACATTAAAACGGGCCGTCCCGGTGCTATGGACTGGGAAGAGCCGTTGCGTGTGGCTGAGTCTGTGCGCGATATGAACCTGCAACACGTTGTGATTACATCCGTCAACCGCGACAATCGTAAGGATGGCGGAGCGCCAATTTTCGCGATGGTAATTAAGCGCATTCGCGAGAGGCACCCCGGCTGTTCGATTGAAGTGCTGATCCCAGACTTCAAGGCTGATCAGGCGGCGCTCAAAATCGTAATGGATGCCCAACCTGAAATTCTCAACCATAACGTGGAGACGGTGCCCCGTCTTTTTAAGATGGTGCAGCCTCAAGATAATTACGAATGGGCCATGACCACCCTACGTAATGCCAAAGAGATGGATCCGTTAGTGCTGACAAAGAGCGGCATCATGGTGGGGCTTGGCGAAACATTCGACGAAGTGGTTGAGGTAATGCAAGACCTTGCCGAGCAAAAAGTCGATATTCTGACCATCGGTCAGTATTTGCAGCCTAGTAAGCAAAAGCATCTCCCTGTGGAGCGCTTCTACTTGCCTAAGGAATTCAAAGACCTTGAGCGTATCGGGATGGAATTGGGCTTCAAGTGGGTAGAAAGTGGGCCATTGGTGCGCTCATCTTACCATGCTGCCGATCAGGTGCAGCAGTTGTCGCAACTGGGCTACTGGCACCCAGTCGCCGAGCGCGAAATCGTCAGCCGATAACACCGTCTATTCAATTTGCTGGTAACGTTCAACGGGTTTAATGGGATAACATAATCTATGACAGCGGACTATCTGCTCGGTATCGAAGCGCAAGAGCACGAAATTAATGTTGAGCAGCTTCCGGTGCAGGGCGAACTACCAACATGGCTACGCGGTACCTTGATTCGTAACGGGCCGGGAAAGTGGTCTATTGAAACGGATAATTACCGCCATTGGTTTGACGGGCTTGCGATGCTGCACGCCTTTACGATCCATGATGAAGGCGTTTCCTACGCCAACCGCTTTTTACAGTCACCTGCATACAAGGCCAATGAAGAAGCAAGGCAGATCACCTACAGTGAGTTTGCTACTGACCCCTGCCGTGGTCTATTCAAACGGGTGATGCAGTTGTTTCATGGCCCAGAATTCGGTGGTAACGCCAGTGTGAACCTCACCAAGTTGGCTGACGAATACATCGCTATGACGGAAGTGCCATTAGCTATTCGCTTTGACCCGGAGACGTTAGAGACGCTTGGGGTCAAACCCTATGACATCGACGGGCAGATGACAACCGCTCACCCTCACTTTAATCATATTCGCAAAGTTGGGCTGAATTATGCTGTTGAGCTAAACGTCACCAATAAGTACAACTTCTACTGCATTGAAGGTACCCAAATGAAGCTGCTCGGCAGCGTCCGAGTAGATAAACCTGGCTATATCCACAGCTTCGGCATGACGGAAAATTATCTGGTATTGGTGGAATACCCGTTCAAGTTATTGAAGCCATTAAACCTAGCGACCGGGGTGGCTCCGTTCATCGAGAATTACAAGTGGCTGCCAGAGCAGCCAACGCGCTTTTTGTTGATCAGCCTCGATAGCGGTGAATTGGTCAAAGAATTTTATGCGGACTCGTTCTTCTCGTTCCATCATATCAACGCTTTCGAGCGTGACGGCGAGGTCATTGTTGACCTATGTGCCTACGATGATCCTTCTGTGATCGATATGCTCTTCCTCGACAAGCTTTACACTGACGGCCCCCCGACCCAACTGAGCCGCTTCCGTCGTTATCGTTTAGACGTGGCGACTGGTGAAACACAGTGGCAGATTATCGGCGAGGAGTCAATTGACCTGCCGCGCATTCATTACAGCAAGCATAACGGGCGTCCATATCACTTTGTGTATGGCATAGGTACAAACTCCCAATTTGGTAATGATTTTACTAACCAGCTTGTCAAGATAAATGTAGAGACAGGGGTCACCTTGACGTGGTTCCAAGAAGGGCACTACCCGGGAGAGCCTGTTTTTGTTCCGGCACCGGAGGGGCAAGCCGAAGATGAGGGCGTTGTGCTCTCAGTCGTATTGGATGCCACTGCTGGATATTCGTACTTGCTTGTGCTGAATGCGCAAGATTTCACCGAGATGGCGCGTGTTGAGGTATCGCAGCACATTCCATTTGGGTTTCATGGTCAGTTTTTCAATTAATATTGTATGTCCATTCTACAAGGAGTAATGACGATGGCTGAGAAGCAGTATGAAGTTCAGAAATCCGAAGAGGAGTGGCGCTCTCAATTAACGCCACAGCAGTATCATATTTTGCGTGAGCATGGCACGGAGCGGGCCTTTACGGGTCAATTTGTAGATAACAAGAAAGACGGCGTCTACACTTGTGCTGGCTGCGGGCGAGAATTGTTCGCCTCGCAGACTAAGTTTAAGTCTGGTACCGGTTGGCCCAGCTTCTGGGATGTGGTCAAAGAAGGCAACGTCGAACTGCGCGATGACTTTAGCCTGTTCATGCGGCGGGTCGAGGTGCTATGCAGCCGCTGTGGTGGGCACCTTGGGCATGTCTTTGAGGACGGCCCGCGTGATACAACCGGGCTGCGCTACTGCATCAATTCAGCAGCATTGGGCTTCAAGGAGCAAGATGCAGAGTAAGTTTTGCTGCGATTAGCATAGTAGTATGAAAGAAGCAGCTGCTCACATACACAAGCGGCTGCTTTTCTTGTTAGGCATTGTGGAGACTGATGAACATTTTACAAGAGTACCCTGTCGAAAGATGGCGTCTGATCGTCCATGATGACCCATTGGATGGTGCACGCAACATGGCAGTTGATGAGGCGATTACTGAAGCCGTTAGCGAAGGTTTTGTGCTACCAACACTGCGCTTTTACGCATGGGAACCAGCTTGCCTATCTCTGGGATACGGTCAGCGAGCGCGCACGGTTGATTTTGACCGCCTCGATGACTTTGGCTGGTGCACAGTAAGGCGCTCAACCGGAGGGCAGGCCATTCTTCACACAGATGAACTGACTTACTCGATCAGCGTAGGTAAACATAACCCACGGGTTGAGGGTGATGTTGTGCACAGTTACTGGCGCTTGAGCCGTGGCTTGGTCGCTGGCATTGAAGCGCTGGGAGCTAACGTCCGCTCAGAACCAAAATCACCCGGCACACCTAAAGAAACTGGGCCAGTATGCTTCGAGGTACCCTCAGATTATGAGATTACGGCAGTAGGTAAGAAGTTACTAGGCAGCGCCCAGCGTCGTCGCGGAGAGACAGTTTTGCAGCATGGCACATTACCACTGACGGGCGACATCACCCGCATCTGTGACGCTTTAATATACGCCTCAGAAGAACAACGTGAGACCGCTCGGCAGCGAGTCTATGAGCGCGCTATTACTCTAGAGGACGCGCTTGGAGCCACGATTAGCTTCAACGAAACTTTTGAGGCGTTGGCCTATGGTTTTCAATCGGCCCTAAACATTGAATTGACACATGAAGACTTAACCGATGGGGAGCTAGTGCGATCAGAGGAATTGGCTGAAACGCGGTATGGTACCCGCGAATGGGCCCTTCGTCGGTTGTAAGTTGGTTGCTACGGTGCACTAACCAGAAAAGCACCGGCAGCCCAACCAGTACGAGTCGGGTCTGCTGGGTCACTGATGTTCCACCAAGTAAAGCCATCGGCCTCTGCTGGGCCACCGACCACGTTGAAGATTTCACCATCTACAGCGATTAAAAAAATCGGGAAGGCAACGCCTGCACCTTCTCGCACAGATAGTCCAGCTTGTTCTGTCCCGATCACAATCACTGTGCTGCCAACTGCAATTGGTTGGGGAGCAGGTGTCGCTGTAATAACAGGCTGTTCTGGCGCTGCCTGCACGGCTGGCGGAGCCGCTGGTTCGCTGGTTTCAGTTGTAGGCGTAGCAGTAATCACCACGAAGACGAGTGTTGGCGTTGGCCCATCGCTGACGGCGACAGCACTGATATTGCCTAGCAGGATGAACCCCCAAATCGCCCCAGTGATGACAAGCACTACGGCGGCAACAATCAGGAACATCCACCAAGGTGGGCCTCCCTTTCGAGCCGCACGTGCCCTCTGCTCAACCCGTGTCCGTGTGCGTGGCGTCAGCGGGGCCGGGTTTGGAGCCGTTTGGTGCTTCTTATCATTGATTGACACCGCTACGTGAATCTGCGTAGCCTCATCGGTGACGGGCAAGCGGCTGCTCCGTTGCCGAAGGTCATCTTCAGTTACCGCTTCGGAGTCAATAATGGAATTATTTTGGGTTGTATTGTCATCTGAGGGCGGCAAATCTTGCATTTACTCGTCGACTTTCACGACCACGAAAGTAAAATCATCAAAGGCATCTTGATGCTGCCGGTGTCGAATGACTTCGGTCAACACACCGCTGGCGATAGTATCTGCTGGCTCAGCATGAAGGTGCTGAGTCACATTGAACAGACGGTCGCGCCCGAATGGCTCGCCCTCTGGGTTACGCATGTCTGTAACGCCATCACTGAACAGCATCAGGACGTCACCAGGGTGCAACTGCACGGAACGCTCTTCAAATACAGGTGCCGGGTCATTCCAAAGGCCCAGAAAGCGGCCTTGACCGCTATCAAAAGTTTCGATCTCGCCGTTTGCTCGCATGACGGTTGGCTCTTCGTGCCCAGCCCGAACATATAAGAAAATGCCTGTTTTAGGGTCAATCTGCCCATAGATTACTGTGACGAACATCTCGTAGTCTGTTGCGTTGATCAGCCCCTCGTGTACGGCTCGCACGACATCGACAAGATTGTCGTAGTGGGCCCCTTCCGTCAAGAATAATGTGCGAGCAACCGCCATGAATAAAGCGGCATGTGGCCCTTTGTCTGAAACATCAGCGATTAGCAAGGTAACTTTGCCATTGGGTAATTCACGAATGTCGTAGAAGTCACCGGCGACGCGGCGTGCTGGTTGAAATTGAGCAGCAAAAGTGTAGCCATCAATGCTTGGCACACCGTTTGGAAGTAGACTGCGTTGGGCCTGGCCAGCAATAGTTAGTTGGGCTTCAAGTGCTGCCCGCGCGACTCGATGCTCTTGGGCCGCTTCTAGATCAGCATAGGCTTTTGCTAACGCTTGATTACGCTCTTCAAGATCGTTGATGGCACGACGGTCAGTCTCGCGGATGATGTTGATCATCGTTTCGAGGAGATTGCGCGCCATTGCCGGGCTGGTGTCAAACACTTGGTCGAACTGCTCTTTGGTGATCTCAATGACTTCACTGGGGAGCAGCGTTGTCACGGTAGCAGTACGCTTTCCTTCTGGGGCAATCAAGGCGATTTCACCGAAGTAGGCCCCTTTGGTCAACACACCAACGATGAAATCCTCGTCATCGTCGATTGATTTTGAGATCACCACCCGACCTTCTGTCAGGACAAAGAATGTACTGGCGGGCTCGCCCTCTTGGCATAATTTGCTATTAGGCGGGTAACTCTTCTTGACGCCAAACTGCTTGAGCATGTTGATGGCGTCTTTCCCAAGCCCTTTAAAGGCGGCATTAATGACCGCTGTACTACCTTCTTTGCGCATACTTCTCATCGTCAATTCTCCTACCTGATCGCATCTATTGTAACGCAAGATGCAGCGACGAGTTTCACCCTAAAGAATGGAAGAGCTCGATGTACCGTCAGAGCAATAGTTTGTGACTAATAGCACAATCAGGTATACTTTATATTGTAGATTAATAAAATACACTGCTGAGAATAACCACGTCCGGCTACAAGTCGGACTTTTTGTTTGTCAGCAGGCCAAGTAACAGTTGAAAGGGTCAATGTTGACAAATAATACAGTCCGCGGTGTTGTCCAGTGGTACAGCATGCGCAAAGGTTATGGTTTTATCGTTCTTGATAGTGATAGCGAAGATGTTTTTCTACATCACTCCACGCTGCCAAGAAGCGTCCAGGATCAACTGCAGGGTGGCACCACGGTTCAATTTCAGATTAAACAGGGTGAACGGGGGCCTATGGCTACCGACCTTATCATTATTGAGCAGGGCGGTGTTGTACCATCAAAAGATGGTAATGTCCCGACTCCCAAGGAGACCACGTCGCAGCGTAATACATCCACCTCATCCATTGCTGACAACGGTACGTTTGGAACGCTAGGTATTGAGGCTGCATTAGTCAAGGCTGTTAGAGACCTTGGTTTTGAACAACCGACACCTATTCAAGCAGAAGCTATTCCGCAAGTCTTAACAGGTGAAGATGTTCTAGGGTGTGCGCAGACTGGTACTGGCAAGACAGCAGCATTTTCACTGCCCATGTTAGATCGCTTACTACAGTCTGCAAATGGTAATCGTAACAATAGTCGACGCGTTATCCGGGCGGCGGTGCTGGCACCAACGCGTGAGCTTGCCATCCAAATTGGCGCAGATATCAAGGATTACGCTAAGTATACTGATCTGCGACACACAGTGATATTTGGTGGGGTTGGGCAGCATCCACAGGTCAAGGCCTTGAAGAAGGGCATTGATATTCTGGTCGCAACGCCAGGACGCTTACTTGATCTCATTGGTCAAGGCCATGTTGACCTATCGCACGTCGAGATATTTGTTCTGGATGAGGCAGACCGCATGCTGGACATGGGGTTCATCCATGATGTTAAGCGAGTGTTGAAACTGATTCGAGATGACAGCCAGATGTTGATGTTCTCTGCCACAATGGACAAGAACGTCACCAAGTTTGCCAGAGATGTTCTGAGCAACCCGCGGCGCGTCAATATTGCGCCAGAACAAGTTACAACCGAATTAATAGACCAGTTAGTATTGTTCGTTCCAAAGCGGCAAAAGCAAGATATGCTTGAGCAGGTGCTGAATAAGCAAGACGTAACTCGCGCACTGGTATTTACGCGGACAAAGCACGGTGCGAATCGTGTGGTCAAGAAGTTGATTCACAAGGGAATCAGCGCAGAACCAATTCATGGCAACAAATCGCAGACAGCCCGTCAAAGAGCTTTGAAGAACTTTCGTAATGGCAAGACGCGAGTTCTTGTGGCGACTGATGTCGCTTCACGGGGTATTGATGTTGACGAGATTTCGCACGTCATTCAGTACGACTTGCCCAACGAACCGGAGACCTACGTTCACCGTATTGGGCGGACAGGGCGAGCCGGGGCAGAAGGCATCGCGCTCTCTTTTTGTGACGATAGCGAACGTTCCTATTTGAAGTCGATTGAGCGGCTTACTGGGCAGCGTATTCCAGTCATCACAGAATACAAAATGTCGAAGAACTAAACTGAGACAGATCTTACAAGATCAAAAATCAGCGTCTGAAATAGGGCGCTGATTTTTTATTCTAGACTGACATTAGATAGGGCGCTGGCAAGAGCCTGCTCGTAGAGTAAGCCTGTCATCTCTTGGATTACCTGTATTTCTGTAGCGGCGAGCTTGGTTTGGTACTGTCCGATAGATTTCGTGCTGATGCTAAAGGCGCGCAAGCCATGAGTCGAATTGGAAACGACTGGCATCTGGTTGAATGTTGGCCTCAACAACGCTGGCGTGAAGTCAATCCCTAACCACGCTGTGACTCCACGCATAACTGTCTCCGGCTGCCGTACTAAATCCTCAAAGCTGACGATCAGCGTTTGCTCAGGGTAACCACGATGCAGCGTCAAAGCGGCTTCAGTTGATGCAATCCATCCCTCTTGAATAGACTCCAACAACGCCCAACCGTCAGTAGGACGCTGAGTGTCAAGGCTGTGCCAGCGAGGGTCAACCATATGAAAGCGGGCCGAGGCAAACCAATCCAATGGATCGCGCACAAGTGTTATAAAACGTCCATCAGGGTAAACGTCAAAGAAGTGATGCATGCTGTCGATGTTGGCATTCATCCGAGGAATAAAGCCAAGCACATACTGTTTGGGCCCTGTGTACAAATTATGGTTATCCAACCAAGCATTGAAGTACGACGTCATATAGGCGTTGAGGACGGTCCGCTCTGATGAGACCAACCCGAACAACTGCATTTCAAAAATGTCGCGCTGAAGCGGTGGACTGTGTAAGAATGGCAATGGTTGATCACGTTCTGAAGGCCGCAACCCTTTAAGCGTCAAATAGATAAGGCGTTTGTGGTACAACTGATGGAACCACACATCGAGATTTTCCTCTTGTAAATCGAAACGAGGCCAATGATGGCTTTCAGGATAGCCAATCAGCATTTCGTAGCCGTAGGTGTGTAGTTGCGGATGCGAGTCAAAGAGGCGAGCAAGTAACGTACCACCTGAACGAACTGCCTGTGAAATTAGGATAAGCGGTTGCTCAATGAGGATGGGGTGTTCAGTGCGCTGGCGAGTGATGTTCTGAAAGTACCTGCTGTGATCGCGTGGGTCGAAGTGCGTTAGCTGTGTACCTTTGGTGGCAACGTCAGTAAGATAGACAGAACAACTTTGCTGCGTACAAAGTCACTGATAATATTATGCCCCATACGGGACTCGAACCCGTGTTTCCGCCTTGAGAGGGCAGCGTCCTGGGCCGCTAGACGAATGGGGCTTACAGGATCAGGACTATACCATTCCCCTATATGAACGTCAATATGAAGTTTGTTCACTTACCAAGCGCCGGTGCCGGTTGGGTTTGCTCTGGTGGCTCAACGCGTACAGCATTGGCGGTGAAGATCAAAGAAGCCAGAAACCCGGTCACTAACAGCAGGGCAATCCGCAAGGATGTGAGTTCAGCGATTAGACCGATCACAGGAGGACCGACCAAAAAACCTGAGTAACCGATTGCCGCCACACTCGAAATCCCTGCTCCAGATGGCAGCCCCGGCTTGCGCCCAGCAGCACTGAACGCTAAAGGAATGATCAACGACAGACCAAGCCCAACGACAGCGAAACCAAAGGCCGCTGCATAAATATTCGGGTAGGCCATTGCTAAGACAACCCCTGAGGTTGCCAATGTACCACCTGCGCGCACCAATGTTACTGGCGTAAAAACACGGGCCAAGTAATCACCAGCAAGCCGTCCGATGGTCATCATAGAAACGTAAACGGCATAGCCTCCAGCTGCAATGCTCTCCGTCGTGCCGACGAAATCGGTTAGGTAGATAGCACCCCAGTCTGAGATCGCACCTTCACCGATAGCGCCAGCGAATGCCACCGACCCTAGCAGCCATAACGCCGGGTGTGGCAGTTGGAATAACTGCTGCTTTTTCTGCTCTGGCGCTGCTACTTCGTCCATGGCTTCGCGGGGCAGCAACCAATTGGACGCGCTTAAGAAGATAATGGCGAACCCTGCCCCAATGATTGTGAAGTGCCAGACAGGCACAATGTCAAAGCGCGCCATCTGGCTACCAATGACTGCGCCAATCATTGCGCCTACACTCCACATCGCATGGAAGGATGACATCAACGGTTTCTTAGCAAGTTTCTCAACGACAACAGCCTGTGCATTCATAGCGACATCCATTGCGCTCACCGCTGCAAAATTGAGTAGCAGCGCCAAGGCCAGCCAACGTCCATTTGAGGCAAGAGCAACCAGAGGCAGCGTGAGACACATAATGAGGCCCCCAACTTGTGCTACACGTTTGCTGCTAAAACGTGCAATTAAGCCATTCGCAGCAATCAATGCCGTAACCACTCCGGCTGAGCCGCCCAACAGTGACAACCCCAAGGCACTCTCTGATAAGCCAAGATCATCTTGGATGAACGGAATGCGAGACAGCCATGCAGCTATGACCATCCCATTGGTGATGAAGGCGACAATAACGGCAAAGCGAGCAGGTCGATGAGTCAAAGAGGTATCCTCACTGGGTAACAGCAGTGTTGTTCAACAGCGTTCACTACGATATTACTCTGAAGCGGTCAGATAGAGCATTTTTGTCTTAAAGGGGAGACAATGAATCATACCGATCATGTCAATTTGATACGAGAGGGCATCTCAGAACCAGGCGGTGTGTGGGCTGACTTGGGCTCAGGGGCGGGTGCTTTCACATTAGCACTCGCCGAAGTTTTAGGAACTTCTGCCGTGATTTACTCAGTGGATCAAGATGAGCGTCGTTTGAAAAATCAAGAGGAGACCATGAAGTCATGGTTCCCGGATAATCAAGTTCATTATCTGAGGGAAGACATCAGCAAACCACTTGATTTGCCACCCTTAGATGGCATTGTGATGGCAAACTCACTGCACTTCTTCAAGCAGAAAGAGCCAGTGTTGGCATTGGTCTATGGTTATTTAAAGCCATTAGGTCGCTTGATCATGGTCGAATATGATGTCGATAAGGGCAACCGTTGGGTACCCTACCCCTTCGCGTATGATCAGTGGCGCAACATAGCGAAGCAGAACGGCTTTATTGAGACTCAGCACTTGATGAGCAGGCGCAGCCGTTTCTTGGATGGAATTTATTCTGCGGTAAGCATCAAGCCAGAAAGTTAAAGTCTGAGCACAGCAATATTCTCAACGTGGTAAGTTTGTGGAAACATATCATAGGGTTGAACATCGACCAGTCGAAATCCTTTCTTCTGGAACCGTTTGATATCACGCGCAAGCGTTGCCACATCGCAGCTTACATAAACGATCAGCGGTGGTTCTAGTCGGGCTAGTTCATCGATTACACTGGCATCAAGCCCAGAGCGTGGTGGGTCAAGGACGACGGCATCAAATGGGCCGATTAAATCAGGTAAAACGCCTTCAACAGGCCCCTCTACCAGATCAACGTTATCCATTTCTGCCATGTTGATATCGGCATCTGTCACGGCTGGCGGATAACTCTCGACACTGACGACATGTTCGGCCTGCTCTGCGATAAACGACGTGAATAGCCCAACGCCGGCATACAGGTCTAAAACGGTCTCATGCCCCTGTAAATCAAGTTGTTCAAGCAAGCCCTCTACCAGTAATTCCGTCACGCCTTGATTCGTTTGAAAGAATCCGCCTGCCGTCACACGAAAGTTTCTGTGCTTGATGGTATACGTCACATGTGCTTTGCCAATCAAGTTGATTGGCTCATTGTCTGGCAGTAATAAATTAACTGATACGGGGAGGTCAAGTGCCAGTTCCGGAGCTTGCTCGGTTTGTGAATAGAGCACAATCATTAGATCATCTAACTCTGAGCCAACCTGAAAACGGACCTGCTCAATGTCAGGTGAAGTCAGGTTGACCTCATGGTAGAGATCAGCTAGCGCTTCATCCATAATTAGACAAATATCGATTGGCTCAAGTGCGGTATTGTCATCGTTCCAAAAAGCGAAGCTGCCGTCATCCTTGAGGCTGAAGGTCAGGTGAGCGCGATAGTGCCAAGGCTTCGGGCTGGGAATAGTTAAGTGTACGGTTGGTTCCTCTACCTTACCAATGCGCTTGAGTTGATCGACAACGACGGCACGCTTGAGGTCAAGTTGGCGGGCATAGTCAATATGCTGCCAGTGGCAGCCGCCACATAGTCCGGGGCCGTAGTGCGGGCAGGGTGCTTCTACTCGATCTGGGCTGATGACTGCCCACGTGGTGGCAGCCGCCCGCGCATAGCCTTTGTTCTCCTCGGTGAAGACAGCGTTGATAGCTTCACCGGGGATGGTGTAGGGCACAAACACCACCTTGCCATCATAGCGGCCCATCATATCACCGCCATTGGCGACTTTTGTTAGCTCTAGCGAGAACTCGTCTTGACTGGTCACGTTGAATTACCCTATCCGTCTTTAGAAATGTTTGAATCATAGTGGATCATATCTCAGGTATGCATCTTTTAGTGCAGGCTTAAGAGTCGCGATGCCGCAAATCACAGGATGATATGCGAAAAAAGTGCTATTTTTGCCCAATGTCACCTCAATGACAGGGAAATGTCAGGTTTCTGCAACCCATTTTGCTATACTACGTATATGGTAATTGACAATGGTATGTGGGTGTTGATCGATTTTTGCGTTTTTACCGTTACTCATACCAACCACAACACCCCTACACACTATAAAGTGAGTTAACTGTGTTAACTGATCAGGAACTTGTTGTTCAAACCCTTAATGGGGAGCGTGAGGCATTTACTGAGTTGGTAAGTCGCTATCAGCGCTCTGTATACAACTTGACGTACCGCATGCTTGGCGAGGCACGCGAGGCTGAAGACGCAGCCCAAGAAGCATTTATGCGTGCTTACCAACATCTGAAGCGCTACGATACCAAGCGTTCCTTCAAGACGTGGGTGCTGTCGATTGCGTCGAACTATTGCATCGACCGCCTCCGTAAGCGTCGCCTTATATGGCTCTCAATTGACGAACCGCTTCCACCACACCCGGCCTTAAGTAGTTCACAGCCCAGCCCGGAACAATCAGCGGTGAACAGTGAACGCCAATCTACTGTACGATCTATGCTTGGCGAACTACAACCAGACTATCGCGCCGCTGTCATCCTGAAATATTGGTATGACATGTCGTATGCGGAAATTGCAGAGACGCTCGACACAACTGAAAGCGCAATCAAGTCTCGTTTGTTCCGGGCACGTCAGATGTTGGCAAAGAAGATCGAAGCTCGCGGTGCTGCTCCATTGTTGGGCTTAATGGAAGCCGCGAACAGTTAGTAACTAGATCGCTTGACCATAATTTATGAACCCTGAACTTGAACATCAAATGAATGAGATGCTAGATGGTCTGCTCTCGACAGAAGAGGAGCAAGCCTTCAAGCGTCAGCTGCTGTCGAGCAATCAGCAACTAGACATGTGGCAAAACATGCAGTTGGTTGATGCCACCTTGCGTTCTGCCAATGCGTTTTCACCTTCGCTAGATTTCACCGACAGTGTGATGGCTCAGGTGGATTGCTATGAGCGTGAGCTAACATGGCGACCGTGGTTGTTGACTTTACTAGTGTTGACCTCCAGCCTTAGCGTGATGAGCATAGCAACCCCCTTGCTCTTTTTTGCACTTGGTCTACACAATTACCTACTGAAGTTGCCGATCCTCGGTGATGGCCTACGCTTCATCACCGTGATCATCAGCTATCTGGTAGAGGCTTTGATTAGCTGGATTATGTTTGCCACCAGTGACCCTGTTGCGCTCGGCTTGATCGTCACTGCCCTTGTGGTCATCTCGACGTATATTGGCCTGCGCGAGACTCAACGGATTACCGTTCGCAGCCAAAGAGCCGAATTTAGATAGCTTGCCGCCTACTCCATTGAGGACACAAGCAGTTGCCGTCATTCAAGAAGCAACTGCTGTTTTTGATCCCAATGTACAATATGGCTTAATGCTTGATTAAATTATATTGACTCGGCAAACTAGCATCAGACTCTGACATTGTGCGTTGTAACAAGTATCAATGAACTAGCTTGCTTCAGATGGAGATAATATGTACACAACTTATGCGGAAGTTTTCCGCCCAACCCAAAAGAATCCAGCCCTCTTTTATGATGTGTTGCTTGTCTTACTTGGCACGCTTTTGCTGACGCTGTCAGCGCGAGTGGCTATTTACGTTACTCCATCTGTCCCGTTGACGGGCCAGACGTTTGCCGTGCTGTTGATCGCTGCTTTGTATGGGAGCTTACGTGGCAGCATCACCATCGTGACCTATCTAACACAAGGCGCAATGGGACTACCCGTATTTGCTGGGGGTCAGGCTGGGTTCGCCTACATGTTAGGTCCAACAGGTGGTTACCTACTTGGGTTTGTATTTGCCGCTTTCCTCGTCGGTTGGCTGGCGGAACATGGCTGGGATCGGAAAGTTTACTTGACTTTGGCTGCTATGCTGATGGGGAACATCATTATCTACGCGTTTGGCATCACATGGTTTAGCCTTGTGCTTGACTTTGAGCGTGCACTGACGTTGGCAGTGTTGCCCTTCATTCCCGGAGATATCATCAAAATTTTGGTTGCGGCACTGCTTTTGCCGAGTGGTTGGGCGCTTATGCAGCGGTTTAGCTTACCAGGTCTTCAGTAATTAAATTTCGGCGTGTAGTGGAGATAGATGAATGGATGGGAATTTTGACACAGCAGATGAGACGATTATTCCAGCTAGCGGGAAGCAGCGACAACATACTGATCTTGCCGGATACAGTCGTTCGGCCCTAAATGCCCAATTGCAACTCGCAAATTACGCTACGCAACTGACACCAGATATGTTTGGCTTGGTTGCCGGACACGCAGGAGAGTTGGTTAGGCTTCAGCGTTATACGCCGATCATTTTGGGGCGGCAGGGCAGCAAAAGCTCGCAGGAAGCCGTTTTTGATCTGACGCCCTATGGTGCTGATACACGCGGTGTATCGCGAGTGCATGCTCGCGTTTACAGCGACGGTAATCAATTGTTGGTTGAGGATATGAACAGCCGCAATGGTACTTTTATTAACAGTAAGAAACTGCCGCCTTTCGAGGCTCATCCGATTGCACACGGTGACCGGCTCCGGCTGGGCAATATGGTGACGGTGGTGATCACCTTAAATGAAGAGAGCATCGGCAAAAGTATCTTGCAGCTTTCGGCAACCATCGCAACAGAAGACAGCTTACAGTTTTTAACAGAACAATTGACGCCTTATCTACTGGCAATGATCGAGGTACAGCGGGTGTTTACAGGGGAATCCAAGTTCAACCCAGACTTCACCATAGAAAACCCGATCCGTTATGGTCACATGTCTATCATGCCAACTAAAGCAATCATTGAAGCAGAGAATATCAGCGATGCGGTGCGCTTCATTCATGAACTCCAATACGCGCAACAGCGCACACCTTACCGCCCCTTACCGGATCTAATTCAAGGCATAAAAAGCGCCAGAGACATCATTGAGAGTAACCCAGACGCTCTTGATAGGCTGACTGCACTGGCGCAGCAGATGATCGCAACGAAAATCTCCGTCAGTATTTAATCTTTTTTGAAGCTTGTGCCCAATGCAGCTGGTGGCTGTACCCGTAATGAGCGCACTAGCGAGCGGGCCAACTTACGTTCGGTTTCTGGTAGGCCAGCTAGTGTCCGCTTGAGCCAATCTGTATTGCCAATGTTAACGAACAATAACGTCAAAATCATCAATGGGAATGGCGCTACTTGTAGCACCTGCGACGGAATCGCTGGGATTACAGGTTGGATCACCAAACTCAGCCATTGCAAGAAGGCAAAAAGATAAGCGCCTAGCGCTGCTCGCAGCGGGCTCCAACCACCGAAAATGGTGATCGCCAATGCTATCCAGCCGATACCATCCAACCCTGAGATAGTTCCCTGCCAACCTGCTTTAACACTCAATGAGTAAGCTGGGCCAGCCAACCCGCAAATCGCACCGCCAATCACCGTATACAAGTAGCGCTGAAGATTGACGTTGACCCCCCGGACGTAGGCAGCCTCTGGCCTTTCCCCAATACCGCGCAGCATCAAGCCTAGGCGGGTGCGAAACACAAAAAACCAAATTAAGGCGACCATGACAAAGCTAAGGTAAACCATCAGGTTTTGGCGAAACAGGACCGTGCCAATGATGGGTATATCAACTAACCCGGGGATAGGTAGCGGTGGTACACGCAGGCCGCGCTCACCAACCACTGCCGAGCCGAGAAAATATGCGAGATCACGAGTCAGCAGAGCGAGGACAAAGCCAACAGCTACCTGTGACTGCTCCAGTGTAATGCTCATAAAGGCTACGATCAGAGCTACTATGGCACTGACGAACGCGCCCATCAAGAAGCCTAAAATAATGCTGTTGGTGTTCAGCGCGACGGCGAACCCTGCCATTGCCGACAGCAGCACGACGCCATTCAATGATAAGTTAATCACCCCGGCGCGTTCTGTGATTGTCTCGCCAAGGACAAGGAAGACAATCGGTGCGGCTGAGGCTAAGATTCCGGCTAACCCGGCGAGTAATGCTTGCTGTGTCATGCGGTCGCTCCTCGTCGTTTTTCGCGTTCAATTAATTTTTTGCGGACACCCTCCATTGCTAACACAAATAGCACCAACGCCCCCTGAAGCACTCCTGCCAACGATGAGTCTAAGCGCAATACAATCGGCAGTTGAATACTGCCAACGATCAGCGCGGCATAGAAAAGAGACACGGGTAAAGCCAGCGCCGCTTGATAGTTGATTAACATGGCAACCAGTAAACCAAGGAAACCGTAGCCGCTGGAAATCGACGGAATGAGACGGTGGAAGACTGCGGTTACCTGAATAGCGCCCGCTGCCCCTGCCAGCAGACCACATAATACAAAAGCAAGCAGCGTATATGAGTTGGTGGGGATGCCTAAGATGTAAGAGGCATTTGCATTGTGGCCTGTCGCTTTGAGCTTAAGGCCTACATATGTTCCCCGCAGCAAAATATAAACCAGTACCGTCGCAACCAATGCAATAACGACTGCCCAGGGGCTTAAGCGTAGCCCCTCTACCGTTGGCATCCAGAGGCGCTCTGGAAAAGGCCCTGTACCACTCATTGAGGCAACGCCAGGGCGGCTCCAAGGCCCAAAAATCAGATAGATGTTCAGAGAGGCAGCGACAAAGTTGAGGCCCAACCCTCCGAAGATTTCATTCACACCGCCGTAAGTTTTTAATATCCCAGCCAATGCGGCCCATAACGCGCCACCAACTGCACCTGCAACAATGCTTAAAGCGATTGTCAGTCCAGGAGTCAGCGGGCCTTCCTGCATAGCGCGCATAGCACCCGTCGTGAAGACAGCGCCCATCGTTATTTGGCCTTCAATGCCGATGTTCCACAGGCCTGCCGTAAACGTGATCAAGACGCCAACGGTTGCCAGCAGCAGCGGCAGTGACGCCGAAACTGTCTCTGCAGTGTTTTGAGGCGTTCCCACGGCTCCACGAATGATCTGGCGGAAGGCTTCGAATGGCGGTGCCCCAGTCAGTACGAGCAGAACCACGGTAAAGAGAAGGGCTAAAAAGATGCCCGCGAGCCGAAGCAGTGAAGCTCCCCATCGGTTTGTTAGCAGCATAATCCCTCCTAAGCTGTGACCTGTGCTATTTGAACGCCGCCAATCAATTGACCAAGCTGCTTGACATCTGTTTGTGATGCATCAATCGGGCCAAATACCTGCCCGCTGAAGAAGACAAGAATACGGTCGCTGTAGTGTTGAATCTCTTCCAGGTCAGCCGATGTGAATATCAATGCGGTGCCATATTCTTTAGCACGCTGCTTGAGCCGCCGCCACAGCCAAATCTGTGATTCAACATCAAGGCCGCGGGTTGGGTTCTCGAGCAGGAATAGCTTTAAGTTACCATCAAACATGGCGGAGAGTGTCCGCTGTTGATTACCACCTGATAGAGACTCCACCGTGCTTTCTGGGCGGCCTTTAATATTAAACTCTGCGATATGTTCATCTGCTACGGTTTCTGCCAACTTCTGATTAACAAATAGGCCTTGCTCTTCTGCCAGCAAAGCGAAATGTTCTGTGATCGTCAGCCCTTGGATCAGTCCCATCTCCATGCGGTTAGCGGGTAGATAGCGAATTTCATTGGCAAGAAAACTATGGTAGCGCGCCCCTGTTATGTCTCTGTCATCTAGAATTATCGACCCTGATACCGGACGGACTAAACCAGCACACAACTGCAAAAACACATCTTGCCCGCTGCCTTCGATTCCAGCCAACCCAATTGTCTCACCAGCGTGTACCGTCAGATTGATATCACTGATTTGTAAACGGCTATCTTCAAAAGCAATGTTGCTTAGTTTTAAGATGGGTGTTTCATTGACGGCAGTCTCTTTGGGCGGCAGACTGATGGCTTTACCGAACATCTTTTCGACCAATATTTGATTATCAAACGGCGGTGTTTCTATCCCAACCAGTTCACCTTGCCGGAGAATGGCAGCATAATGGCATAAGTCTTGCACTTCTTCCAGCTTATGCGTCACTAGAATGATCGTCTTACCATCTTGCGCCAGCTTATTGAGTGCCGCGAACAACTCGACTTTTTGTGGTGCACTGATGCCTGTGGTTGGTTCATCTAGAATTAACACTTCTGCGCCAAGCCACAATAGGCGGATGATCTCTAGCTGCTGGCGTTCACCTACGGTGAGCACATCGACATATTCATCGGGGTCAAGGTGGAAATTGAAGCCCGCTTGCATCTCACGGAAGGCCTTTAGGGCAGCCTTGCGCTTTGGCAGCAGACTCTTAGCGTTCGTTTGCCCAAGTACAAAATTATCAATGATAGTCATCGGGGGGAAGTCCAGCGGGTCTTGATGCAGCATCCCGATCCCAAACTTAATAGCGTCACCAGGCTGATCGATGCCGACAATATTGCCATCTAATATCACGTCACCTGAAGTTTGACTGATAAACCCAGATAGGATCTTCATTAAAGTGCTTTTACCGGCACCGTTTTCACCAAGCAACCCAAAGATACACCCCACAGGGATAGTCAGGCTGATATTTTTGTTGGCATGGACAGGGCCGAAAAACTTGTTGATGTCACGAAACTCAACTTGCATATGCGCTCCTATGGATTGCGTGGCGTGTGAGTGGGCGCGTGCATTAAAAACGCTGGGGGAAGAGCAGCAACTCTTCCCCCATTACAGTTAAGTGGATAGTTTATTCAGCGGCGACACTGTCACCTTCCATGCCTTCAAGTAGCTGTGGCATGTACCATATTTGTGCCTCAGTAGCTTCTTCGCCTTCAGCGAGGAACGCCGAGCCATCTTGGTAGTTGAGCGGACCAGTCCAAATATTCAGGCCGCCAGCCAATTCAGCGATAAACTGATCGACAATTTCAGCCGCTTCATCACTGAGGCCAGGGCCGGGTAAGAAGCCTGAATCGCTTGCTTCCAAGTCGTTGATGCCAGCTTCATAGTTTGGTTCGGGCCATAACCACTGCTGTTCATAAGTACCATCAAGCACTGACTCTGAAATTGCCAAATACGTCGGACGCCAATTGAAGAACGGTACACCGAGGCAAACCTCAGGCGCTTCATCACAGGCAAACTCGTAGTCATAGGCGACGTTAAAGACTTCATTACCCGCATCCGTCGCAGCTTGCGCTTGGATGAGACCTTCGGTGGTATCAATGCCTGAAATAACGACGTCATAGCCAGAGTTATAGAAGTTATCGGCAACTTGTGTTGGGTCTTTGGTAACACCGGGGATGTTAAACCAGAAGCCAATCCAATCGACGGTGAACGTCAGGTCGGCTGGGTCGTTGCCGAGATACTCAGTCCAGCAGTATTGGGCACCGAGGTAAGCAGCGTTGGTCAAGCGGCGAGTCTCATCGTTGATGAGCGGGCCAAGGTACGCAATCTGCCCCGTTTCGGTTGCCGCAGCAGCGGCACAACCGGAGATGGCTTTCATAGGAGCGATGTTAGAGAAGACGTTTGAGAGATTCGGAACATCCTCAATGTAGTTTTCGCCTTCAACCCAAGCTTGGTCACCGGAGGCGTGGATGACGGGGACATCTGGATTGTTACGGGCAAATTCAGTTGATGCGTCCTTCATATCGTCAGAGTTGAAGATGATCAGGTCAGCACCTTGCTCAAGAAGTTCTTCAGCCAGTTGGTCTGGCGTAGTACCGGGACGATCAGCCGGATTAACACGGTCGATATAAATCAGTTCGGAACCGGGAATCTGTTCGGCGACGTACTCACCCGCTTCATAATGGGCTTGGCTCCAGCCGGTATCGTTGAATGGGCCAACGAGCAGCATACCAATGGTGATTCCTTCACCTTCATCAGCTTCTGCCATTTCCTCTTCGGCGGCTTCTTCTTCCATCTCTTCGGAAGCCTCTGCCTCCATTTCTTCCTCTGCTGGCTCAGCTTCTTCGGCTGGTGCCTCTTCCGCAGCTTCTTCTTCCTCTGCAGGAGCAGCGCAGGCTACGACAAGCATAGCAAACACAGCCATTACTATGGCTACAAACCACTTCTTCATAGATTTCCCCCCTTTTGACACATGTGTGTCTGGTAATGATTTAAGAAAATGTTAAAACGATGGGCACTTTGCCCCCAATGTAAGTGCTTTAGGCGGTAATTTTTAGGTCGAAAAGTGTTTGTACTTTACACAAATGCTGACTTTAGATACCGTCAACACTTACACCAGTAGCATATATCAGATTGATCTTATAGACTAGTAACCGAGAAAAATTTAAGGCGCAGACTTCGTTAAAGGTATGTTAAGCCTAAAACTGGGTCGGGATAAGTGTGAAGCAAATTAACGGCTTGATTTTAGTTATGAATGTGATCTGGCTGTACACTCGATGGGTAAGCGCGCACGAGGATTTTTACAATGCTGGCAACTGCCTACATCACCCATACTGACTTAGTACACCACCGCTTAAACGGACACCCAGAACGACCGGGTCGTATTGAAAGCGTCTGGCAGGTGGTTGAAGCGTCAGGCTTACTGGCTGATCTGCACGTACTAGAACCTGATCCTGCCAGTAACGATGCAATTAGCTTGATCCACACTGACGCTTATCTCGAGCGCATCGCGGCAACTGCAAATAAAGCTGAGCTCACCATGTTAGACCCTGACACCTACGCCTTGCCAATCTCTGACCGTGTCGCCCGTCTGGCTGTTGGCGCTGGGTTAATGGCAGTCGATCACATCATGCGGGGTAACGCTGATAACGCGCTGGCAGCAGTCCGTCCGCCTGGGCACCACGCGACGCCAATCCGCCCAATGGGGTTTTGCCTCTACAGCAATATTGCAATTGCCGCTCGCTATGCCCAGCATCAATATGGCATTGATCGCGTCATGATTGTGGACTATGATGTTCACCATGGAAATGGCACACAGGACGCTTTCTATACTGACTCATCCGTCTTGTTTGTATCATCACACCAGTACCCGTACTATCCGGGTAGTGGTGGCCTGCGTGAAACCGGCAACGGCAACGGCAGCGGTTATACCGTCAACTTACCGCTAAGGCAGGGTACCGGTAACGGTGGCCTAAAGCTACTCTATAATGAAGTACTGTGGCCTTTAGCTCGTCGCTTTGAGCCGCAACTGATACTGGTTTCTGCCGGGTTTGATGCGCACTGGGTTGAACCATTGGCCTCACTCCAACTTGATCTCTTTGGTTATACAACGCTCACGCGTGACTTAATCAAGATGGCTGACAAACTGTGCGCGGGTAAGATCATCTTTATGTTGGAAGGTGGCTACGATCTTGAGGCCGTCGGGCATGGTACTCTGAATATCGCTTATGCGCTGCAAGGTCGAGACGAAATTAGTGATCCGTTGGGCAGCATTGATCTTGCCGGACAAACCACTGATCACCTGATTGGGAAGCTGCAAAAAATTCATAATTTAGCATAAGAATATATTATGACCCTGAATACTGAACTCCACCGCTTTGTAGAAGTAGATGAGGGCTATTTTATAGCCTACGAACAGACCCAAGTTGACGAAACGCTCGCCGCACAGTTAGCTCAAGCGCTGCCAACCGCTTCAGTGCTCGTCGTGACGCGGTATAACTGCTCTGATAGTGCCCGTAATATCCCAAAAATGACGCGCCTAGCAGAGCATCTACCAGGTTGGGAGTGGCTTGTCTATAGTGATTCACCCGATGTTAGAATGCGTCTCAACGTCGAAAAGGTGCCAACTATCATTGTGAGACAAAATAGCACTGAGTTGGGACGAATCGTTGAGAACCCCGCCTCGGGAGACCTTCTCTACGATTTACTGGCAATCGCACAGAAAGCGTCGTAAATATGACGGAGCGCCGCCCGATACAACCAAATGACCTGGCAAATATTGTCCATATCAATGAGCCGCAAATCAGCCCAGATGGTCGTTGGGTGGCTTTTGTGCGGCGTGGTGTTGATCTATTCAAGAATGGTTATGTGGATAATATTTGGCTTGCCCCAATAGAGGGTGGAAAACCTATTCAGTTGACACGTAGCGGCAAAGACAAAACACCGCGTTGGTCACCAGATGGTACACAACTGGCGTTTGTCTCTAGCCGCGGAGAGAAGTCGCAGATTTATCTGCTGCCAGTAACAACCCCAGGTGGTGAAGCCCGCCAGCTGACGCAAACGCGAACTGGCTCCAGCGCCCCTGCTTGGTCACCGGATGGAACGCGGATCGCTTACTTAACCCCATTGAATGCAACTGAACGCACCGACTTACACGATGAGGCCAAGCCGATTGATCAACTTGACGAAAGGCATCGGAAAGAGCGGCGAAAGCGTGATGAGGCACAGTTCTTCGACCCAATGCAGGTTAGGCGGATTCCCTATCGTACTGCTTCAAAGTATCTTGATGAACGCTGCCAACAGATACAGATCATCGAGGTCAACAAGCAGGATGCCAAACCGATATTACTCACTGACCTTGACACCAACCATGATGCTCCACATTGGTTGAACAATCAGACGATTATTACAGCACGGTCAACAACACCGGAGGCAGACGAACCATACCGCAACAAGGCCATCTTCCGGATTGATATCCAGAGCAGCGAAGTGCTTCAATTAACGGGCGAAGGGTATTCACACCATGCACCGCTGCCTTCACCGGATGGTACGCAGATCGCCCTTTGGCGCTATATTAACAGCCAATATTTCCAGCAATCCATGCTCGCCCTGATGAATGCAGACGGCAGTCATATTCAAGATTTGAATGCAGGCATTGATCGCGCAGTAATGCTCTACCAGTGGCAGCCCAATTCGGATCGCTTGATCGGGGCGCTGGCAAGTGAGGGGTACACCCTACTACATGATACGCTGGCCTTTGATCAACTTCAGGGTGGGACTGGGGAAGTCACTGGGTTTGATGTGAGTGCCAGCGGAGGCATTGCATTTGCACTCTCGGATGCAAGCAATCCATCGGCCTTATATTGGATGGCCCACTCGAATGGTGACCCCATCCAGTTGACGCACTACAACAAGCCGCTGCTTGATGCAGTCACGGTGCAGGCCACCGAGGAGATTTGGTTCAAGGGTGCTGATGGTCAGCTGATTCAAGGCTGGTACCAACGTCCAGTTGGTTACACCAAAGGTGAACGCTACCCGATGGTTGTCCTAGTACATGGTGGGCCACATGCTATGTGGGGACCGGGTACTCGTACTATGTGGCACCAATGGCAGGCCCTCTCTGCCGCGGGATACGTCGTATTTTTTAGTAATCCGCACGGTAGTGATGGCTATGGTGGCGACTTTCGCGCTTCACTCCGGCGTTTGTGGGGCAAGCTCAACCACATCGATATTATGGCGGGTGTGGATGCTATGCTTGCTCTCGGCTTTGTAGATGAAACACGCATCGGCATCACAGGCGGGTCATATGGTGGCTACATGGCGGCCTGGTCGATCTCTCAGACAGATCGCTTTGCTGCGGCGGTTGCGCAGCGAGGTGTCTTCAACTTGCTTAGCAAATACGGCACTACCGATATCCCAGCTTTTACCGAGGATGAGTTTGACGGCACCCCGTGGGAGATTCACGAGTTGCTATGGGAATTGTCGCCAGTGGCCCATGCGAACAAAATCAAGACGCCGCTGCTGATTTTACATGCAGAGAATGACTTCAGAGTGCCAATTGAACAAGCCGAGCAGTTGTTTACCTACGTCCGACGGAGTGGCGGCACCGTTGAACTTGTACGTTATCCGCGAGGTGGGCACGAGCTATCTCGTAGTGGCGAGCCGAAGCACCGTATTGACCGCGTTGAGCGGATAATCGGTTGGTTTAACCAATATCTGGCTTAAGCTACGTCCATGCTGATCAGGGCGAATTCGTTGCCGCCAACCAGTTCAAAGTCTGGCTGACCACACTGCTCGCAGACCATGTCAGCATAGTCCCTGAGCCACATATGGCTAAATGTGAGCTGATCTGTGTTGTCTTCGACCGGGATCGTCATCTGATGTTCACAGGCTCGACATTTCGCCGCAGGCATCGACTTTTCAAAAGCAACGTGTGCCCCCTCCAACGGGGAGCCTTTGCTTATCGTCTCCAGGTAGAAGACAACCGCACTGGGGTCAATCCCTGTCAGCGCCCCAACTTGCACCCGTAACCCAGTGACTTGTTCGGCATCATGGGCTTGGGCTTCACTCAGAGCCAGATCATACAGAGCCTTTGTGATCGTCATTTCGTGCATGTATTAGGTTTTTTTTCGCTCAGCGCGCAGCATCCGCAGCCATTCATACCATTGGTCTAAGCCCTCTCCCGATGTGCAAGATACTTCAAAGACGGCGAGGTTCGGGTTGATGCTCAGCATATTCTCACGCAGTACATCGACGTTGGCAGGCAAGTAGGGTGCAAGGTCAATTTTGTTGATCACAACAGCCTCGACTGCGGTAAAAGACCCCGGATATTTTAGCGGTTTGTCGTCACCTTCTGTCAGGCTGATTACCAGCACCTTTTTATCCTCACCAAGATCGAAGTTGGTTGGGCAAACAAGATTACCGACGTTTTCGATGATCAGGATGTCAAACGCTTGCTGTCCAAGCGCTGTGATCGCACTCTGAACCTGCCACGCTTCCAGATGGCAGCCCCCTTCTGTGTTTATCTGGATGACGGGTACATTATGTTGAGCAATCCGCTCGGCATCAAGCGAGGTTGACGGGTCTCCTTCGATCACTGCCATTGAGAACGCTTCTTTGAGATCACCCAGTGTGCGTTCAAGTAGAGAGGTCTTCCCTGCGCCAGGCGACGCAACGACATTCAATACCAACGTACCCTGTTCATCGTAGCGTTTACGGATGTCTGCGGCGACATCTTTATTAGCCTTCATAATATCTTTCATAACTTTAATTTCGTGCATGGGTCATCTCCAAAAATCACTAAGCCTGTGTTGTATGGCGCATCCGTTTGACGGTGAGTACCAAGGACTCGGCGGAAAGTTGGTTCAACATGATCAGTTGACCACGCATTGACGTCGCCAACTTGCGCGCATAATGCGCATGCGTCGGTTTTTCTTTGACGTCAATCATCAACGAGGGGACACCCAGCGCACCGATGTGCTCGGCGAGGGCATACGCCTGCCGTAGTGGGCCGCCACGCCTCCCCTTAATGGTGACATTACCCTTACCATCACTCAACAATATAAAGAGTGTCAGCAGTTCAGGGTCGGCATATAATGCTTTTTGCAGCGTACTGCCAGCTAGCATCAAGGCGTGTGCGAGCGGTGTTCTGCCACCTGTGTCTAAATCTTGAATGGCTTGTTCTGCTAGATCGATGCTGTTGGTGGGTGGCAGCACTAACTGCGCCTTGGCCCCATAAAACGTGATCAAGCCAACTTTGTCCCGCTGTTGGTAGGCATCGAGTAAGAGGCTCAAGACGGCCCCTTTGACGGCTTCCATCCGCTGTCGGGCTGCCATTGAACCAGAACCATCGACAGCGAATAGAATCAAGCTACCAACCTTCCCCTTGCGAACTTTCTCATGTAGGTTACTTCTACGGATGAGCAAGCCGCCTGTGGGAGAGCGCCCATTGGCAGCGGCAGAGCGTAAGGTAGCATCAATCGCGAGATCAGTGGGTGCATCGTTACGGCGCGCCCGGACATAATGACCACGCTGGCTAGTACGGGTACGGTTTCTACGCCCATCCTGGATGCGCACGACTGAGTCTACCGGACGAAGCTCTAGCTGTTTGATGACCTGCGTTTGACCAACCGCATGTGTCATACGTTTTGTCATATCGCCTTCCGGAATACTACCACTCTGATTAGGCCCCTGCTGATTGGGGCCCGATCCTTTTGGGGGCGAGCCCTCCGATAAGTCATTTTGTTGTTCTTCTTCCATATTCTCGCGCATCAGGTTATTCAACTTCTGATGATCAAGACCAGGTTGCTCGAATGGTTGTCGCCGTCTGCGGTGGGGCAGCACCCACTCGGCTGCCATCCGCACATCTTCTGGGGCCACAATATCACGCCCGAACAAGGCTGCCACTGCTTTTGCTGTTCGATGCATGTAGATATCAGCACGCATGCCGTCAACATCAAATGCAAGGCAAATCCGAGCAATTAAGTCATAAATGCTTTCGGGTGTATCAATGATGCTTAACTGCTGCCGCCCTGCGATGATTACATCGCGTAGGTGGGCATCCTGCTCTGCAAATGTGGTGCGAAAATCTTCAGGGTCATTATCAAAGGCAATGCGCCGCCGCACAATTTCTTTGCGCACAGCCACATCTTGTGGCCCCTCGACCTCCACCATCAACCCGAAGCGATCCAGAAGTTGCGGGCGAAGATCGCCTTCTTCTGGATTCATCGTGCCGATGAGAATAAACTGTGCAGGGTGCGAAACAGATACACCTTCGCGCTGAACGGTATTGACGCCCATTGCAGCCGCATCCAGCAGCACATCAACCAGATGGTCTGGCAGCAGGTTGACTTCGTCAATGTATAGAATGCCACGGTGTGCTGCCGCTAACAGACCTGGTTGGAAGGCACGTCGGCCCTCTTGAATGGCGCGTTCAAAGTCGAGTGTGCCAAGCACTCGATCTTCGGTGGCCCCAAGGGGCAGTTCGACGAATGGGACAGAGGTTTCATCAATCTCGAAATCAGTATCTAGGTATTCAGGGCACTCAACTTCGAGGTTGTCTGGGTTACAATTATAGTCGCTCCCCGAGACAACTTTCAGTGGTGGCAGTAAGGCCGCCAGACCACGAGCGGCTGTACTCTTGGCTGTACCCTTCTCACCCCGGATCAATAGGCCGCCTACGCCGGGGTCAATCGCGTTGACCAGTAAGGCATCCACAAGCAAATCTTGCCCCAGGATACCTGCCAACGGGAATATCTCACGCATTGCATTTCACTCCGATACTTTAGTGCTATGCTGCTCTTTATTTTACTGCTCAGCTAGCAGTTGTTCGATATAGTCTACGTCCAAGGCTGTTTCAACAGCATCGGCAACGACGTCAAATGGATTTCCTGTAGGTATAGCATTGTTTGCTGACCCTGCCCAACCAAGCGACTGTAACCATGCGCGCCTCAGGTGGGTGTTATCAAACAAACCGTGGACGTAGCAACCCCATACACGACCATTCTTGCTGCTTGAGCCATCGAGTACAATGTTGTCGTCCCGAGTCAGTTGTAGCCATGGCTTATAGGGTAGCGTTTGCCCCATGTGGATCTCGTAGCCAGTCAACAAGCTGGTGCCAACGTCATCGAACCAACAGCCCGTGCCGATCACCTTAGCCTCTACTTGATAGGTTGACTTGATGCCTTCAAATTCTGTTTGAATGGGCAGTAGCGCCAGCCCCCGACTCGCTGATTGGCGCGACTCAACGTTGTGGCGATCAATGATGACCTCGCCCAACATCTGGTAGCCGCCGCAAATGCCAACAACTATCCCATCTTCCTTGGCGAAGCGGATAATGACATCAGCTAAGCCAACGTGCTTGAGCCATTGCAAATCTGCGATAGTCGCTTTTGTGCCTGGAATGATAATGGCATCCGGGCTGCCAATTTCAGCGAGCGTGCTGACATAGCGAACCGACACCCCAATTTCACGTGCTAATGGGTCGAAATCGTCGAAGTTGGCGATGCGCGGCAGCCGAATAATGACGATGTTAATCTCCCCGGTTGATGATGCCGTCGTCGTGTTTTGTGGCTCGATGGTAACGGCATCTTCTTCAGGAAGGCTGTGGTTAATATAAGGCACGATACCCAGCACAGGTACACTGCCTTTTTCTTCTAAAATCGAGAGGCCCTCCTCAAATAGCGTAACATCGCCCCGGAATTTATTGACGATCATCCCTTTGACAAGGTCGCGCTCATCCTCATCGAGCAGCCAGAGCGTGCCCAACAGTTGAGCAAAAACCCCACCACGGTCAATATCGCCGACCAGCAGCACAGGGGCTTGTGCATATTTAGCAACTGCCATATTGACAATATCACCTTGCTTGAGGTTCAGTTCAACCGGACTACCTGCTCCTTCAATGATGACCAAGTCAACTTGTGTTCGCAGCGTATCTAGGGACTCGCGCACATACTGCCACAGCATTTGTTTGCGGCTGTAATAGTCACGAGCGGCAAGAGTCTCTGATGGTCTACCAAGCACAACAACCTGCGACCGGGAGTCGGCTTCTGGCTTGAGCAGGATCGGGTTCATCAAGGCAGAGGGGGCAATCTCTGCTGCCTGGGCCTGTGTAAACTGTGCTCGTCCAATTTCGGAGCCGTCCGCACAGACGGCAGCATTATTCGACATGTTCTGCGCTTTGAAGGGCGCCACGCGCCAACCCCGTCGTACAAAAATACGACAGAGTGCTGTGACCAGCAGGCTCTTACCTGCCGATGATGTCGTACCTTGCACCATCAATACTTTTGCGAGATTAGTCTGTGACGTCATTAGAGTATGTCGATTAGCTGCTTATTTTGTTCGGGGGTTTTGCTGGCAATGCGAATATATTCACTGAGGCCGAATGATGTGCAATCACGCACTTGTAGACTCTTTAGCAGAAGTTGGTGACGGAAGCGATTGGCTGCGCCTACCTTGACTAAAAAGTAATGAGTCTCAGATGGAATACACTGAAGCTGGCCTTGGTTTGAAAGCGCGTCAAATAAGTCCGCCTTGGCTGTACGAAGCTGCCTAAGAGTACGCTTGAGATAATCGTCGTCTTGAATGGCGGCATGTGCAGCCACCTGGGCAAAGGCATTTACATTCCATGGCGGGCGGGCATTTGTCAGTACGTCAATAATGGAAACTGGCCCAACCGCATACCCGATCCGCAGACCTGCTAGCGCGTAGTCTTTCGTTAGAGAGCGGATCGCTAAGATATTGGGCAACCTCAGTATGATGCCAGATGTGAAGCCATCAACGAACTGCATATAGGCTTCATCAAGCACAAATAATGTTTCAGGAAACTGTGTGGCCCAGTCATGCAGCCACTCGTTTGGAATGACCTTCCCCGTCGGATTATTGGGGTTACAAATAAACACTACGCTTGGTTGGTAGTACTTTAACACCTGTCTGACTGCATCGAAGTGCCACATGAAGCTGTACACCTCTGAAGCTCGGCACTCGTAGACTTGCGCCCCCATCAAGCGAGCACTGCGCGCATATTCACCGAAGGTCGGCGTCAGGGTGACGGTAACATCCCCGCGACCTAGAAAGGCGAAAGCTGTCAGCCAGATCAGTTCTGCTGCGCCATTGCCTACCACTACCTGATTGATGCCTAATTGTTGGCGTTCAGCTAGTAACTGGCGTAATTGCAGGCACTCTCTATCAGGGTAAATATCAGGCGAGATGTCATCTATCGCCTGCTGGACTTGTGGTGATGGCCCAAACGGATTGCTGTTGACGCTGAAATCAACGATTGCTTTAGCATCTAAGCCTAATTGGTTGAGCTCGTTATAATCAAATGCCCCATGCTGGTCTCGGCTGACTCGCTCTAGTTCTGGTCGGGGTGTTGGCGTCATCTGTTGTGCCACTTCTGTTGCAACCATAGCAAACAGCTTATAAGCCCGACAAACAACAGTACCGCTGTTCGCATTAAGTAAATGCTGCGCTGAATATCCTTCGGCCTTGGCTGTCGATTACCCTCACCCAAAGTGTAATAGTCAACTTTAGTCAATGAAACATCCAATGCGCCCGCCATCGCACTCATCGGCTGGCCTGCATTTGGACTCGCAGTCAGTGACCGATCTCGGCGCCATGTAGCTAATGCTCCTTGCGTGTTATCCTGCGTGATCGTGCTAGTAATCGTGATGAGTAGTGCTGTAAGGCGAGCAGGAACAAGATTCAGAAGATCATCCAAGCGTGCTGGGATTTTACCCAACCACTCGTATTGATCGTGCCGATACCCCAGCATCGAGTCAGCGGTGTTAGCAAATCGGTAAATCAATGCCCCCGGTAAGCCTAAGACAAGATAATAAAATATCGGCGCAATCACGCCATCTGATGTGTTTTCTGCAACTGACTCGATTGCTGCCGCTGCAATCTGTGACTTATCAAGTTGGCTGGTGTCTCGGCTAACGAGGTGCCAAGCTGTCAGGCGTCGGGCTTCTGTCAAGTCATCTCTTATCAAGGCTTTGTGAACAGAGGAAGCTGCTTGTGACAAACCTTTGAGCGAAAACATCCATTTGAATAATACGACCTCGAGCAGTGCGCCAAACAGATAACGCTGACCAAGTTGTTTGACAACAATCCCAATCAACAGCATTAAACTAGTCCCAACCATTGTGATCGTCATACCTCGGACTAGTAGCTCTGACTCTGTAAGTCCCTCTTGACCGTTAGGTTTCAGAGCAGAAATTAGGGTGCCCATCCACGCAACTGGGTGAAAGCGATTGGTTGGCTCCAGGCCGAGCGAGTCAATCAATAGTGCGAACAATACATTCCGGAGTCTTTGGCTTAACAAGGGCTTAAACTCATGCTATACTTTGGGCCGCTCAATTTAAAGGAATAACCAATATGGCAGTCAAGCAACCGATGCACGACCGTGCAATTGTCATTCGAGACCTATGCAAAAACTTTGGTGATATTGAAGCCGTCAAGGATGTGAATGTTACCGTTGATCGCGGTAATGTTGTGCTCATCATTGGCCCCAGCGGTTCAGGTAAGTCTACCGTGTTGCGCTGTATCAATCACCTTGAAGTACCAACCAGCGGCGACATCATCATCGATGGTGTTCGGGTTGATGGTAAGGATAAGAGTCTGAACCAACTGCGCGCTGAAATTGGGATGGTGTTCCAGCAGTTTAACCTCTTTCCCCATCTAAGTGTGCTCGAAAATGTCACACTGGCACAGAAGATCGTTCGCGGTCGCTCCACGAAAGAGGCGAATGATATTGCCATGCAACAGTTGGAACGTGTAGGTATCCCAGAGCAGGCTAACAAATATCCAATGCAGCTTTCCGGTGGGCAGCAGCAGCGTGTTGCTATTGCGCGTTCGCTTGCCATGAACCCTAAGATCATGTTGTTTGACGAGCCAACCAGTGCGCTTGACCCCGAAATGATCAAGGAGGTATTAGACGTGATGTTAGACCTTGCAAACGCTGGTATGACAATGGTTGTTGTGACACATGAGATGGGCTTCGCTCGCGCAGCAGCTGACAGGGTCGTATTTATGGACGGCGGGCAAGTGGTAGAAGCAGCCACGCCCGTAGACTTATTTGATCATCCTAAAGAAGATCGGACGAAGTCATTTCTCTCTCAGATATTATCTCACTAGTCGCAGAGGTGGCGATGAGCATATCATCAAGCTATGCTCATCGCGCTTGGGTGTTTCCACTTAAGACTCTTTTCTATGTACAGTCAGATATTGGAATGACATATTATGAATAAAGCGCTGCGGCGTTGGCTTCTTTTTATTGGATTAATTGCGCTCGTGCTGCTTGTTGATCAATATGCGAAATACCTAACCCTGACGGAATTAGAATTAGGTGAATCGTGGATACCAATTCCAGCAATCAGCGATGTGTTCCGCGTGACGCGCAGCATCAATACGGGGGCAGCCTTTGGGATGTTTCAAGGTGGCTCGAGCTTCTTTCTGGTTCTAGCGTTGATTACGGTTGCAGCTTTTGTGGTTAGTTATCCGCGTCTGCCAGAAGAAGCCGACTTGACGCGCATCAGTATTGGGTTAATCACCGGTGGCGCACTCAGCAATGCCATTGATCGCATCCGCTTTGACCACGTTGTTGACTATTTTCACGTCATTTTTAATAATCAATTTTCTAACATCTCTAACTTTGCCGACCATGCTATTACGCTGGGAGTCGTGATCTTGCTGTACGATCAATGGCAGGCTGAGAAGCGAGAAAATGCTCAGAAGGAGCTTGAGGCGCAACAAGCGACGGAAGCCGAGCGGTTGGCTGCTGGGTTTGACGCTCCAGATACATTGATCGTGCCGCCCGTGCCAATGGACAGTGCCAGCCCTAAACCACAAACAAGTACTGATGATGCGCCAACCGACTTGCACGGAAATCAAGCTCACATTACTATCGCGGCTAATAACGAACAGCAGACTGAAGAGTCTGCTTAAGAGCTTCTGTAGCTTAGGTAAAATACCATGTCGCGCAAATTAACTCTATTAGTACCTGCTCTTCTGTTGATGTTGGGCATTATTGCCTGTGGCACTGTCAGTAGTATTCCATCCGCTCCAGATAGCAACCCAGTTGCAGAAGAAGACTCGCGCATCATTGTTGCAACATTCACACCAAGTGGATTCGAAACAGCTACTGCGACAGTTGTGCCGACACTCTTTATTCCACCGACTGCCACACGGACGTTGATCCCCACGGCGACGGAAATTGTGAATGTGCCGCAGCGTGATCCTAATGCACCTTCACCAACCCCTAGCCCCATTCCATTTAGTGAGGTCGAGCGCGACACGCCAGAGCCGACACCTGTTCCACAAGATGATGATGACGCCGGTGGTGAAAACCCGACGATTACCGATGGCGATAATCTGTTTGACAACCCAGGGTTTGAAGGCAGTACGCGCACCGTGACCTTTGGCGAAATTCTGGTGTTCAACTCGTGGGAGCCTTGGTACTGTGATCCACCATTTACACAGGAGCGCTGCGATAACCCCGTCCCTTGTGAGGATGGTGAAACCGAGGGCTGCAACCCACCTGAGGTAAAGATGCGTCGCCCTGAGTACAAAGTAGCAACTGCCAGCAATCGTGTATATGGTGGCAGTAGTGCCCAACAATGGTTCTGCTTCTATGGCACCTGTCAAGCAGGGGTTTATCAAACAATTGAGACGCAAGCTGGCGAGCAGTGTACTGTAGGCGCACACATCCAATCATGGAGTAACTTCGACGGAGATATTGAGTCTGATAATCTCGATGATCCAGATGGACAGGCAAACTCTCAATGGAAGATTCGAGTTGACCTCGATGGTGGTGATGATCCATTCGATGGCGACTTTGTCGAGAGTCGGACATTCACTTTTGATGACGGGCATTACGATAAATACATTGAAGTGAGTTTAAATTTCACGGCAGAGAACGACGAAACAACAGTCTACTTTGAGAATTTGCGCTTATTCCCAATTGCAAATAACGACAGTTACATCGATGATGCCTTTGCTTATTGCAACTAGCTAAAAATCCTAATTCACGTTGATTTAATCTGACGCATCAAGGTCGAGAATAGTACTCGGCCTTGATGCTTTTTCACAAATATGAAAAGCTTCCGAATTCCGTTCAAAACTTTCTATGTAAATGGCGAAATTTGTTTAATTATAATTTGCTTTAGATTATAATTTCTGTAAAGTTCGTCAGTGTCAGCATTTTGAGGGGTCTAACCATGGCACAAGCACTTAGCCACTTTTTCAACCGCCTCGACGGTTCACAGCGCCTATCTAAAGATACTATTATCTCTGCAATCGAACAGGATGAGGCTGTATTTCAAGGGCTAATTGAATCACTATATTCGCCAGACCCACAAGTATGTATCTCTGCAGCGGCTGTCCTTGGTAAACTTCGTGACCGCCGTGCTATCGGCCCCTTGTCAGATATTGTCGCAGATGACAGTCAATTTGAAGCAACCCGCCATGTCGCTGCCCGCTCATTAAGGCGCATCGCACATAATGCACTGTTCGGCAATAACCCTGGTGAGAAGCATTTTAAGGCCAAAAAAGAGATCGAACAGAAGAACCTACCAACATGGTTGTCTGAAGAATTAGAAGTGCTTGCCACGTTGGCGGAAGATGCTGCCCCAGTCTGGTGGCTCTCTGGTGGTGAAGGCACTATGCTGTATGCGCCTACCCCTGATATAGAAGCTATCAACCGAGAACGCCTACCGAAGTGGCTTGAATTATCCGCCGATGAAATCGCTTCATTAAACTACCGTCAAAGCGATCTACCCAATTGGCTTGGCATCTAGTTCTTACTTGGCTTTACTAGCAAGGTCTCTTCATTACGATATGTGACCATCCCTGGCCCAGCCCCCTTGATTGGGCGAACGTAACGTCTGCGCGTCACGTCAACTTCAACACGGCCATCGTTTCGTAAACTTGAATAAAAGGCGGCCATTCTGGCTGCTTGTTCAATGACGTCATCCGGAATGGGCCTGCCATCGTCTTTAATAAGCACATGGCTACCCGGCACACCGCGAGCGTGCAGCCAGAGATCGTTACCGTTGGAACGCTCAGATATCAGCTTTTGGTTCTGTTGTGCGTTGCGTCCAACGAAAACGACAAAACCATCGCCCAGTGTAAAACGCCGAATTCCAGGACGCCCACCACGTGGGGCCATAATATGACGACCTCGCCAATACCCACCCTTTTGCAATGCTTCACGTACTTCATCGATCTCAGGCCAGCTTTCGGCAAGGTCAAGGTCAGTCGAAATTTGCTCAAGGTAGAACACCTCCCACTTTGCTTTAGCAACCAGCTTTGGCAGGTTAGCGGCGGCACTCTTAGCCTTTTCGTATTTGTCGAAGTATTTTTTGGCGTTTTCGCCGGAGGTTAGCTCTGGATCAATTGTTATTTTGAACAGTGGGCCATCAATATCGTACTGTGCCTCGATTGTACTTGTGCCTGGTGGTAAGGTAGGGGCGTAGGCGAGTACGAGCTCACCCATTTTACGATATTCTTCAATTTTTTCTTGATCAACTTGCTGCCGATCTAAGGAAAACAACTTTCCTCGTAACCTGTCCAGAGCGCCATCAAGCTGAACACGTACTGTTTCCTTGGCGCGGTCGTATGTTTCGATGCCAACAGGCGCACCGAAGTATAGAGCCATGGCTTCACTGATGGTAGAAACTGACTGTGTTTCTTCCAGAAATGACAATGCATAGGGTGCGAACGCTTTGTAGCCATCGCGTTCCGGTGCGGGTGCCACGTTGACTAGCCATTGTCCTCCCTCAAAATCTGCAAGGATGTCTGCAAAAACATCGTACACATCAGTCGGCTTGACGGATGCAGCCGGTGCCTCAGCATCATGACCTGCGCGGAAAACAATCTCACGGGCAAACAGAGGGCTCATACCTGCAATATTGTTGACCAGGGCCCGCCAAGCTGGGCCGTCCTTTGCCTCGGCAAGGTAACTACCAATTGCATCTAACGTAACTGTTTCTGGGGCTGTTTTTTGTTGGGGTGGTGGCGGTATATATTTGTGACCTGGCTGTGTGACCCGGTAACGGTTTTGAGCTGCCTTAACACGCTTGATGCTGTCGAGAACATCACCGCCAACCGTCAGGATGATATTTGAGCGCTTACCCATTAACTCGACGATCAGTGTTGTATCGCCCTCTTCGCCGACAAAATCGAACTCAATAATGCGCTCCCACGGTGGCTGGCGCACTGTCACTAATGTAGCCCCTTTCACGTATTTGCGTAGTAGCAAACCCAGTGGCGACGGTTTATCTTGCCCACGCCGGAGTTTATCAGGCGTCAGTAAACAGCGGGCCTGCTTTGGGTCAGCGGATATGAGCAGGTAGTGCCTTCGCCGGTTGCCATAGACTTCAAAACCGACCGCTAAAGGGCCGACTTCAAGTGTTTGCTGCACGCGCCCGGTGACTATTGTTTCATTGAATTCATCAAGCAGGCAGGCGATAGTTGGCGCATCGACGTACACGGTCGCTCCTCTTTCTAAATTGTTTCCGACAAAGACTTTAGCTACAATGACGCGGTGTTAACCTAGTTGAGTGTACAAACAAATATCCCCATGAGCGACGTCTTAGAAGCAAAGTCCCTTAAAACAGATAATTCCATAGACGATATCCCTACGCTTGACCCTGAACGTCAGCAAACAGCGCAGGAATATGCACGCATCCGGCGGCGGCTGTCATTGGCAGGATTGGTGTTCGGTGGGTTCTATGTGATCGTGTGGCTGTTGTTCGGTTTGAATCTGAGTCTCCAGAGTTTGATCGCCGGATACACCCGCAACCCTTACGTTGCGATTGTGGCCTTTGCCGTTTTATTCAGCCTACCCTATTCGATGCTCAATGCCCCAGTGAATTTCTACTCCGGCTATGTGCTGCCGCATAAGTACGAGCAGAGTAACCAAACACTGTCCGAGTGGTTGCTTGATCAGACCAAAGGGTTGGTTATTTCAGGTGTATTAGGTCTGATTGTACTTGAAGTACTTTACCTGCTGCTCCGAGCGGCCCCCAACCTTTGGTGGTTGTATATGGCAGGGGTGCTGCTCTTGTTCACGGTGGTATTGTCGAACTTGGCACCCATTTTGATCATGCCTTTGTTCTTCAAGTTCACGCCGTTGGATGATGAAGACCTAACCCAGCGGCTGGTACGCCTTGCCAAACAGGCTGGGACAAACGTCAAGGGTGTGTTTCGCTTTGATATGTCGAGCAAGACCAAAAGCGCGAACGCTGCCTTGACAGGGATTGGCTCAACGCGCCGTATTATTCTCGGTGACACGCTCTTGGATGAGTTTACCAATGATGAAATCGAGACGGTGTTAGCCCATGAACTCGGGCACCATGTAAATAAGGATATTCCGACAGGGATCGCAATCAACACAGCGTTGACGGTGGTTAGTTTCTACGCTGCACACTTAATTCTCCGTTTTGGTGTCGCCCAACTGGGGCTAGAAACGATTGCCGACCCGGCAGGTTTGCCGCTGCTTGCGGTTGCTACAGGCATCATCGGTTTGTTAGCTATGCCGCTTGGCAATGCGTATTCACGCTGGCGTGAGCGGCGCGCTGATCACTATGCGCTTGAAACAACCCGTAAGCCAGAGGCGTTCGCCAATGCGATGACCCGGCTTGCCAACCAGAACCTCGCGGATGCCACACCAGAGCGCTGGGTCGTTGTATTATTGTATTCTCATCCGCCTATTAATGAGCGTGTTGCCGCCGCACACGCCTTCAGCGAAAGTATGACCTGACCGCATGTCTCACATTCTATTGATCTTTGGTACGCGCCCAGAAGCGATTAAGATGGCACCTTTAGTGCGAACCTTACAGACCGACTCGCGCTTTAATGTTACGATGTGTGTCACAGCACAGCACCGTGAAATGCTTGATCAAGTATTGGACTGGTTCGAGATTAGACCAGACTATGACCTCGACCTGATGCGGCCCAACCAGACGTTGGCTGGTATCACAGCGCGGGCGATCAATGGTATCTCTGAAATTATCGCAGAAGTTAACCCAGATGCCGTGTTAGTTCAAGGTGATACAACGACTGCCATGACAGGCGCGCTGGCAGGTTTCTACAATCGGGTAAAGGTTGGGCATGTTGAAGCAGGCCTCCGAACCGATGATATTTACAATCCATTCCCTGAAGAAGTCAACCGTCGGCTAATCAGTGTGATTGGCAATTATCATTTTGCACCGACTAAGACAGCGGAGCGTGCTCTACTGCGTGAGGGGACTAATCCAAATACCGTCTATGTTGTCGGAAATACAGTCATTGATGCGCTTCACTGGACTGTTTCTAAGGAGCACAACCTACCCACAACGATACCGCTGCCACAGGCAGACGAAAAGCTCATCATGATCACGGCACACCGCCGCGAAAGTTTTGGCATTGGCTTCGAGGCAATGTGCAAGGCCTTTTTACAGATCGCGGAAAACCACAAAAATGCTCGCTTGGTCTACCCCGTTCACTTGAACCCCAACGTGCAAGAGCCTGTCCACCGGATACTAAGTGGGTCGGATAGGATTCACTTACTGGACCCCCTACCATACCCTGATTTTGCCCATTTGATGGCGCGTGCAGACATCATTTTAACGGATTCGGGTGGTATCCAAGAAGAAGCCCCTTCGCTTGGAAAGCCAGTCATTGTAATGCGCACCACCACTGAACGACCCGAAGCCGTTGAAGCTGGGGTCGCGAAGTTAGTTGGGACAGATGCAGATACAATCGTTGAAGCTGTGTCTGAGCTGCTAACTGATCAGAATGCTTATGATGCAATGGCAAATGCGGTGTCACCGTTTGGTGATGGCACAACTTCGCGCCAGATTGCTGATATTCTAGCGGAAGCGCTCTAACGATGACGTCAGTTGTACAGCCGCCTCGCCGGTGGGGTTGAATTCAAACGCTCGGCTGGTGTCTGAGAGCTGCGTAATCGTAATCCACAGGCGTTCGGTCGGCAGAACAGTTTTGATGCGTTCTGGCCACTCAATCACAACAACCCCAGTTGGATCATCGAGGATATCGGCAAACCCTAGCGACCAAACGTCATTGCTATTTTCCAGACGATAACAATCTATGTGATAGAAACGGTTTGTATCACTTGGGCGTTGGTAAATGTTGACTAGCCCGAAAGTTGGGCTGGTCGGATGATCATCGCTCCCCCAGCCCAGAGCAAGCCCACGGGTCAGGTGCGTTTTCCCAGCCCCTAAGGTGCCCGCTAAGCAAATCACCTGGCCTGTCTTTAATTGTTGTCCTAGCTGTCTGCCAAGTTGAAGGGTCTCTTCCATAGATATCGTTTGTATAATCACCTGATCGCCTTTTCACCCGCTTTGACGCCTCTTAAACGGACACGCTATACTTCAAACCACAAGACACTGACATAGAATATATTAATAACCCCTCATATGAGAAAAGGATAAGCTACACATGTCTGCAACTACCAAAGGTCTCGAGGGCATCGTAATCGGCGAGACACGCTTGAGTAAGGTTAACGGTGAAATCGGGAAACTGACTTATAGTGGCTACAATATTATGGACCTTGCCGAGCATGCTCTGTTTGAAGAAGTCATTTACCTATTGTGGAATAAGAGGTTACCAAATCAAAGTGAGTTTGATGTCTTCACCGCAGAACTCCGTGCGAACCAAAGCCTGAACCCCACGATAATCACCATGATGAAATCTTTTCCGAAAGATGCTCACCCAATGGCTGTATTGCGGACGGTTGTCTCTGCGCTTGGTTTGTTCGATGCCTATGCAGAGAACACTAGCCTAGAAGCAAACTTACGCAAAGCCACCAAACTGACCGCCGTCATGGGAACAATTATTGCTGCTTGGGAGCGCATTCGCAATGGGCAGGAGCCGATTGCGCCAGATGAGAACCTTAACCTTGCTGAAGATTTTCTGAAGATGCTCAAGGGAGAAGCCGCAACGGAGGCAGAAATCCGCGCTATTAACACGTATCTGGTGCTGCTTGCCGACCATGGGGTTAACGCATCCACCTTTACATCTCGTGTTGTCACCTCTACGCTCAGCGATATGTACTCCGCTATTACTGGTGCTATTGGCGCTCTGAAGGGCCCAGCCCATGGTGGTGCGAACCAGAAGGCGATGGAGCAGTTCATGGAGATTGGCTCCTTGGAGAATGCGCAGTCGTGGTTTGAGCATGCCATGGAAAATAAGATTCGTATTATGGGAATTGGTCACCGTGTGTACAAGGCTGAAGATCCGCGCGGCACCGTCTTGCGCGAACGTGCTCGTGCTATCGCTCAAGCTGGCGAGAGTAAGTGGTTCGATATTGCATATAAAATCGAAGAACTTTCTCGTCAGAATGACTTTTTTGTTGATCGTAATTTGTACCCCAATGTAGACTATTATTCTGCAATTGTGCTGCGCTCTAGTGGCATTGAAGTTGACCAGTTTACGCCATTGTTTGCTATGAGCCGCGTTGCGGGTTGGTGTGCCCACGTTATTGAGCAATGGGCAGACAATCGTTTGATCCGCCCGCGGGCTGAATATGTTGGCCCGATGGACCTTGAATGGACACCCATCTCAGAGCGCTAAATTTAGTATCTTTTCTTGGCACCTGTGGGAATACTTGCAGGTGTCTTTTTGTTTATGTGAACTGCCTCGCAGGAGTAGGCAATGAACGCATGGCTTGAGCGCAATCGAATTTTAATCCTTAGTCTAATTGGCTTATTGCTTCTGGGTGTTCTTAGCTTGTTTGTTATTCGTTGGCGTCCACCTGAACCCATCGTCATCGAGCCACCTGCACCAACCTCGACGCCTGGCCCTGTGCAGATATATGTCAGTGGGGCCGTGCTGGCGCCTGGCGTTTATGAACTACCGGTGGACAGCATCGCGGAAGTAGCGATTGAAGCTGCTGGGGGCGCGGCACCGGAAGCTGATTTAAACTTGGTTAACTTGGCGCAATCACTCGAAGATGGCGAGCAAATTTATGTACCAGTGGTGGGTGAAGTACCGTCACCAGCTGTTATCAGTGAGGCGGCAGAGGTAGAAGCAGGCGGTGTGGTCAATATCAATACGGCTGATCAGGCTGCGCTAGAGACGCTGCCAGGCATTGGCCCTGCACTAGCAGAACGCATCATCAATTACCGTGAAGAGAACGGCAACTTTGAGTCAATTGAGGCGCTCAAGAACGTTTCTGGGATTGGACCTGCTACACTCAGTGAGATTCGTAATCAGATCACAGTAGAATAACAGTTTATGCCAGATATTAGCAGCACACAAAATGATCGAGTGAAATGGGTTCGCACCCTCCAAACACGTAGTCGTAACCGCCGAAAAGAGAAAGTTTTTATTGTCGAAGGCGGCAATCTAATCGATGAGGCACTACAGGCGGAGGCAGTATTTAAGGAGATTTTCGTCACAGCAGATTACACCGAAGCAAACTTACAGCAGATGGAAACCATTGTTAACTTGGGGTTAGAACCCTTGAGCGTGACACCAGATGTACTCAGTGCCATGAGTGATACACAGTCGCCACAAGGCATTCTGGCGGTATTAGAGGTCTTTGACCCACCATTAGATGACGACATTGATTTTGCTTTGATCATAGATGGCATAAGCGACCCTGGTAATATGGGCACTATTATGCGGGCTGCCGTTGGTGCTGGTGTCACGATGATGTATGTGACGACAGGGACGGTTGATATCTATAATCCGAAAGTTGTACGAAGTGCGGCAGGAGCGCATTTTCGGTTGCCAATACGCCGTGGTAGTTGGGAGCGTGCTCAGAGTATGCTTGCTCAACATGTTGTCTTCCTTGCAGACTCTGGTGGTGGTGCTAACTATTTTGACGTGGATTGGGTTCAACCATCAGCCTTAATTGTCAGTGAGGAGGCCCATGGCCCATCTGCTGAAGCTCGAAAAGCTGCTCATGCGTATGTCTCGATACCAATGCCGGGTGGCATTGAATCGCTAAATGTTAGCATTGCTACGGGCATTCTGCTGTTTGAGCGTGTTCGCCAGACCCATCAATCGTAGAGGAGCAGGAGTATGGATATTCGTTCGGTGACAGTTTTTGCTGACCTCACGTATCCGTTAGATACGAGTCTTATCGCCGAAGCAGGACAAGCTCTGCGCGAGGCGGCAGAAGCATTAGAAAAGGCTGGGTTTCCGGTTCAATCAAAGCGAATAGCGACACAACCTTTTCCAGAAATTCTTGCAGAGCAGGGCCCAAGTGTTGCCCTAGACCTTGCAAAAGATCTAGAAGCACTGTGTTTTGTCCATGAGATTGATTATGTATCTTTAGGGCCAGTACGACTTTCTGATGAAACGGCTTACACCGAGGTTGTTTCTGATATTTTGTCGGCATCAGAAAAGTTATTCGTCACGTTGGAAGTTGCTCATCCAGATGTAGGTGTTAGCCTGCCACGAATACGGCGGGCTGCTCATATCGTTGTCAACATTGCAGAGATGAGTTCAGATGGCTTGACCTCACTGCGTTATGCTGCGACAGCCAACCTTGCCGCAGGAACGCCGTTCTTCCCTGCTGCTTACCACGCTGGCGGCCCTACGATGATCGCTGTCGCTGTTGAGACTGCTGGCCTAGCCCCAGAAGCAATTGGCGGGGCTAAGACAATTGTTGAGGCCCAGCAGCGGTTAGCGAACTCAATCGAAACGTATGCACAGGAAATTGAAAAAGTCCTACGCCGTTCTCTGCGTGAATTTGACTATGGTTACCTCGGTGCAGATTTTTCGATGGCCCCGTATCCTGCACCTATGCGCAGCTCTGGCGGCGCCTTGGAAGCCTTTGGGTTACCAGCGGTAGGTCATCAGGGGTCAGTTGCGGTTGCTGCATTCTTAGCAAGCGCCCTTGAGCAGGCAAATTTCAAACGAACTGGGCTAAATGGCCTGATGCTGCCCGTACTTGAAGATACGGTACTTGGTCAACGTGTGATGGAGGGTGTGCTGAGTATTTCAGATTTGCTGCTTTATTCCACGGTCTGTGGCACTGGTTTGGATACCATTCCAATTCCTGGGGATGTTACAGACGAGGCCGTCACTGCAATTATTTTAGATATGGCTACCTTGGCCCTACGCTTGGATAAGCCGCTAACTACTCGCTTGATGCCAATCCCAGGTAAGCAGGCTGGTGACCAAACCGCTTTTGCGTTTGAGTACTTCGCTAATACCGCGGTGATGGAGATTGATGGTGACCCATTACGGGGTCTATTAGCGGGAGACGAAACGGTCCCCCTCAGCCCTCGAGCTACTAACCAACCAAGGAGTACTCAGTCGGGCAGCGAATAGTGATGGAAGCAAGAAGTCCCTTTCAACTTTTCTGAGAGGGACTTTTTGCCAGATGCTCACGCGGCACTCGGTTGTTTCGTTTGGTCGAACGAGAGCCAATAATGTCCGGGTAGAACAGAGTTTGTCTCGAACAACAGAATGTCATTGACAGTTACCGGTGGCGTGGTATGCAGCCCTTCAAATAGGGTTGATGGGTGCATGTAGCAAATATTGGGTCTAACACCGAACCTCTCGTAATATGCCTGCGCTGCTTTCTCCAACTCATCTTCTAAACTGTTGCCGATACGCGTATCAAACCAAAGCAAGCCATCTACCATTATAAATCCCCTGCATATACTATCCCGACTCCAACTAAGCATATCATCAGCTTGTGCCATCTTCTGACACAAGTCTATTGGTAATGACAAGGCTATTTTAGAACAAACGTTCTCATTTCGCAATAGCAGCTTACAGCAACGAAACGGGGTCAATATCTATGGTCAGGTTTGGTATGTCGGGTAAGTCATGAAGCAGCACTGATGGGTCTTCTGCCCGAATAATGAGGTGCCAGCGAAACTGATTATCGATCTTGGGGTAAAAGGCTGGGGCTGGGCCGATCAACTCAGCTTGCTCGAGGCCGAGCTTGTTAATCTGCTCAGACAAATGATCTTCAAGCTCTTTAGCTTGGGCCTGTACCGTCGTTCTATCAGCATGTTGGATGATAATACGTGCTAAGCGACTATAGGGCGGGTTGCGTAGTTCTGCTCGGTAACGTAGCTCTGCATTGTAAAACCTAGGATAGTTATGCTCAGCGGCTGCTTGGAGTGCATAATGGTCGGGGTTGTAGGTCTGGAAAATTACCTCGCCGCCACGAACACTGCGCCCAGCTCGCCCAGCGACTTGCATTAAGAGTTGAAAGGTGCGTTCGTTGCTGCGGAAGTCTGGAAAGTTCAGACCGGTATCAGCATCAACGACGCCGACAAGCGTTACACGCGGCAAGTCGAGCCCTTTGGCAATCATCTGCGTGCCAATCAGGATATCGGCATCGCCGCGTAAAAACGACTCCAGAAAAGTATGATGATTCCCTTGGGCGACAGTATCAGTGTCCCAACGGATAATGTTAGCATGAGGAAAATAGGCTGACACTGCCTGCTGAATGCGCTCCGTACCACTGCCAAAATACTTGATCTTGTTTGAGGTACAGTCTGGGCAACTCTGGGGCATATCCAGATCACGATGATTACATTGGTGGCAGACCATCATCCCACGTTGGTCACCGCTATGTGTGTGGTACATATGCAATGTGAGTGGAATGTCACAATTAGGGCAGCGAAATACAAAGCCACAATTTCTACAAAAGACATAAGTGGCCCGACCACGTCTGTTCATAAACAGTATCGCTTGATGGCCCGCAGTCATAGTGTCTGAGAGAGCATCGAGCAATACGCGGCTGAAAATTGACGTGTTCCCTACTCGCAATTCTTGGCGCATATCAACAATGTGAACCGGGGGCAGCTCTAAGGCTGTGGCAGGCCCTAATCTGTTATCATCCGTTGCGATGCGTCCCGGTAGTGTCAATGGGTGGATTGTATCGGACTGGGCTTGATAATATGTCGTGACGTTGGGCGTGGCACTACCAAGAATCGCTGTCGCATCAGACAACGCTGCTAATTTTAGTGCGGTATCCACCGCGTTATAAAAAGGCTTCAGCATGGGGGGAGACTGCTTGTAATTATCATCATGACACTCATCAATAATGATCACTCCCAGATTTTGCACAGGCGCAAACAAGGCCGAGCGTGGCCCAATGACAATATCGAATTGACCAGAACGAATCCGTCGCCATGTGTCATAGCGCTCGCCGGTTGACAGCCCACTGTGAATTAAGGCTATGCGACTTGGAAAGCGTGAGCCAAAGCGTTTAATCGTTTGAGGTGTCAGGGCTATTTCCGGTACAAGGACAATCGCACTTTGCTCGTGTGCCAAGGCTTGCTCTACCGCCCGGATGTATAGCTCAGTTTTGCCAGAACCAGTGACGCCATGTAATAGTATAGGTTGACGTTTAATCTGCCCTGACATCATCTGCTGAATATCACGCCAAGCCATTTCTTGAAAAGGTGTTAGTATTGGCGCGTCTTCTTCGTCGATTGCGTAATCAGCGAGCGGATTTCGGAAAATCTCCGCAACTGTCAATTGGATTAAGTCTTTATCGGCAAGTATGCGCAGATCCTTGATGACCCCGCCGTCTACACGTTGGTAAATCTCAGAGAGGGAAATAGTGCGACCACTCTCTGCTAGCAAGCGCAGCATTGTTGCCTGCCGTTGACCTGTTTTTGTATCCAGCTTAATATGCTGTTCAATTGTGTGCTCAATATGCTCAGGTGTGATGGTTGCCCGAGCAAACTTGACCTTCTTTGGGCTAACGGATGGCGGATCGAGCACTGACTCACGCAGTAATACGCCACGGTCAACCAGTTGGCTGACGGCATTTTGCCAGTTACGTTTTGGTAAAGCATGTGCGATCTGTCGCTGCCGTAATGGGCCACGCTTCTGAAGTAGGCGCAACAGCCGAGATTGGTTTTCGGTGTACGCTTCGATTAAACCTGGTGGGACGACAGACGTAACCAACATATCGCCCTTTTTGGATAACCCTGGCGGAATGAACAACTCAATACACTGCGACAGGTTTGTCAGGTACCGGCGAGACATCCATTGCGATAGGGCGATCTGTATGGGCGTGATGACAGGCACGCGGTCAATGAGACCCTGCACGGGTTTAATGGCACCTGAAAACTGCGGTGTCTCACGTAGACCAATGACAATACCTTGTGCTACTTGCCGTCCAAACGACACCTTGACTAACTGCCCCGGTTTGAGGCGACCATCCAACTCGGGCGGAATTCGGTAATCAAAGGTGCTGTCTACACCAAGGTTAACGGCGACTTCAACGAACATAACTAGGCAAGTGCCATTTCGACGGCGGCAGCAGCATGGAGTTCTGTCGTGTCATAGGTAAGAATAGGACTGTGTTCTGGCTTAATCAACAGGCCGATCTCTGTGCAGCCGAGAATGACACCTTGTGCGCCATCGCTAGCCAAGGTGTTAATAATGTCAATGTATTGATTTCTCGCATCGTTACGAATAATGCCATGGACTAAATCGTCATAGATGATGTTGTGGATAACTTGTCTACCGGCTTCATCGGGGGTCAGTACATCTAACCCGTACTTATTAATTAGCCGCTCTTTATAGAAATCCTGCTCCATTGTGAAAGCTGTGCCTAACAAAGCGATGCGCTTTGCCGAATTTTCCTTGATCGCCTCAGCCGTTGGGTCAGCAATATGTAGCAGTGGGATACTGATCGCTTGTTGAACGGCGTCTGCCACTTTGTGCATAGTATTTGTGCAAATCACTAGGAAGTCAGCGCCACCCTGCTCGCACTGACGAGCGGCTTGTTGCAGCAACAAGGACGCTTGCTGCCAGTCACCCGACATTTGAAGTGCTTCAATTTGGGCAAAATTAACTGAGACCATCACACTTTTAGCTGAATGGTAACCACCTAAGCGAGCATTTATACCCTCATTGATCAGGCGATAATATTCCGCTGACGACTCCCAACTCATTCCGCCTAATAACCCAATTATTTTCATGAAGTTCCTCTCGTCGAGTAGAATGATCAAGATATTTAGTTAGGTTACTATGATACTCATGGGGACTATACACTTCACTATCACGAAAGACCTGCGCTTCTTTCTCCTAAGACGGTTACACAGAGATAGAATCACACATCAATTTAATCGGCGAACATCTGTTAAAGATATGATTGAATCGTTGGGTGTGCCACACTGTGAAATTAATCACTTGGTGGCGAATAATCAGCCAGTTGACTTTTCCTATCTTGTCGCTAATGCTGACTACATTGACGCCTACGGGTTTCAGCATAAGGCACCTGTTACACTCAGTGTGCATCTACGAAAGCCCTATGCTGGGCGACCTCGATTTATACTAGATGCACACTTGGGCCGCTTATCAAGCTACTTGCGTATGCTTGGCTTCGACACACTGTATCGCAATGATTACCCAGACAGATGAGAAGTTGGCACAGGTTGCGCATGATGAGCAGCGTATATTGCTCACCAGAGATATCGGCCTTCTGAAGCGTAGCCCTGTGATTTATGGTTACTACGTGCGTAATATGCCCCCCAATGTCGAATTAAAGAAATTATCGAACGATTTGCTCTAGCAAAGCAAACAAAACCGTTCACGTATTGCCTGAATTGTAATGGTTTACTTGAACTGGTTGATAAAGCCGACATCGTCGATCAATTGATGGGTTCCACTGTGATGTATTACGATGAGTTTCATATGAGCCTTACCTGTGGTCAAGTTTATTGGAAAGGGCCACATTATAAAAGACCGCAAAAGCAACTATCAGATTTGCTTGACGATCAATGAACACATTGAGAAGTATTTTTGAGGATATTGACTGTTGGAGAATCAACTTTATCGACTCACTGAGGATATGTTAACCGCCAGTGATGACTTGTACGCATGGCGTGCAGAAATGCGTGCGATAATGGAGCCATTGTATTTGGACCCAGAATTTGCAACCGCTAGTGATCAAGAACTGCTAGCGGAGAGCTTGCGACGTGTAGGCGACGCGCCGCTACAAGCGACGACAGCGTTCATGAACCGGCTGGCGGATGCTTACCTAAGCGGGACAGATGAATCGCGTAGACATATCCGGTCGGCAATGAGCATTGACATTGTCATGCTGAACTTTGTCCACACGTTTATTTACAATATAGCCGAAGCACTCGCCGGACCAGAGGATGCGAAGCTTTTTCGTCGAGCTGTCGCGGCAGCTTCCATTGAAGAGAACCATGTAGACTCAAGTAAGATGACGATGCTGCTTAACCAACTCATTGAGAAGGCCAAAGATGCTGAGATTGACACTGACCCACATTTAAATGAAATAGCAGATTACTCAAGTGCTGGGCGCTCTGGGCGTAGTTTTGGCTTTTCGATGCAGGAATTCATTCGTTCCTACGTCAGTAAATAGGTAGCAAAATATTACGCTAGGCCGCCGCGGATCAACTCTGCTAATTGCCGTGCGCGGCCCGGCGTATCACCGATATACGTTGTCGCATCCATAAGCGAATCTATTTGCTGTTGAGGCAAATATTGCCCGATCTCAATATCTGCACGAATAGTTTCTTTTAATGGGTTAGGCTTGCCATCACGCAGGGCAGCCCATGCCACCATGCTGTGTTCACGAATACGTTCGTGCATTTCCTGTCGATTTGCCCCAGCCCTACCGAGTGCCATCAAGATTCGCTCTGTCGCTGCAAATAACCCATAGCGCTCCATATTGATCTGAACACGGCGTTCATCTACGATAAGTCCGTTTAGAACGCGCTTAGTTACGCGTAACATCTCGTCAACAGCCAGAAATGCTTCAGGGATAACCATGCGTCGATTCGCTGAGTCATCGAGGGTGCGCTCTAAGAGGGAATGAGCGGCATTATCCCATAACACACGTGGCAGCGTCGCGACGTAACGACCGAGGCTGTCGAGCTTCTCTGCATTGATTGGGTTGCGCTTAAAAGGCATCGCTGATGAGCCAACTTGTTTACTACCAAATGGCTCTGACCATTCACCAATCGGCGGGCTTTGCAGAAGGCGCAGATCAAACCCGAAACGATACAAGGTGCCAGCAAGGGCGGCTAAGGCCGAGACGATGTGCAAATCTTGTTGGCGCGGGTATGTTTGGGTTGTAATCAAAAAAGGGTTGAGGCCGAGTGTTTGCATAAAATGTTGTTCGAGTACCTCTGCTGTGGTGTCAGTTGCTTCAACCAATTGCATGTAACTGGCTCGGCTTCCAACTGCTCCCTTGAGTCCCTTCCCTCGGAGGCTTAGCCTGACCTGTTTAATTTGTTGGTAATTAGCAAATAAATCTTGAGCATAACCAGCCAAGCGATAACCAACAGTCGTTGGTTCGGCTGGTTGCAGATGCGTCCAACCCATCGTTGGAACATCGGCCCACTGCTCGATTTTTTTGGCCCAGTCCATAAGAAGATTACGTAAGTTAACGAGTGTCAGGTCGAGGGCATCACGCTGACGCGTTACTTCAGCGTTGTCTGTGATATCCATACTGGTAGCCCCAAGGTGAATAATTCCCCCACCGACGGTGGCTTGTTCTGCATAAGCTCGGATTTCCGCCATGACGTCATGCCGGGTTTCCGCTTCGATCTGATGGGCACGCTCAATATCGATGTTGGCGACATGCTTCTGCAAATCAGTGACTTGTTCTTGTGTTGTCAGCCCGGCGAGCTGCTGAGCTTGCGCCAAGGCTACCCATCCCTGCCGCCAACGACGGCGTTTTTCTTCCTCGGACCATAGTTCACGCATTGGGCCTGTTGCATAACGCCAACTGAATGGCGACTGATATTCTGCCATAGAGCTCACCTCCACATAGATAACCAATACCTTACAGTCTGCTTAGAATTGCTGGAAATGCAACTTTAGGGGGATGTCAGTAACAATCTATTCTCATAAACTGTAAAAGAATTTGGGCCAATAAACTCACTAAATTCAATAGAATGTAAACGCAATCTCCACAAAGTATTGTTCGGGGCCAACGCTTTGTGGTGGGTTAATGGGAACTTACGTTTGTGTTCGTAATGGGAGCAAAACATAATGCCGAACGTACTTTATATCGAAGACGATCCCATCTCGGCTAGGCTGTTACAAAAACACCTCAAGCTAGATGGTTATGATGTTGACATTGCTCTGGATGGCGACAGCGGTCTGGAGAAGTTTTCCAGTGCTCCATACGATGCTGTCTTAGTGGATTACTATATGCCGGGCAACAACGGCTTACAGGTACTTAAAGCACTTCAAGCAATGAATACAGAGGCACCGTGCATCATGTTGACGGCAATGGGCGATGAAAAAATCGCGGTACAAGCCCTGCAATATGGTGCTTTTGATTACATCGTCAAAGATGGTGAGCGCGGATTTCTCGATCTTTTATCAATGGTAATTGAGCAAGCATTGACCACAGAGCGTTTGAAGGAAGAAAAGACACAAGCCGAAATTCAAGAACAAGACCAGCGAACATTTACCGAAACATTGATCGATATTACTAATGCGCTTAACAGTACATTAGACCTTGACAAGGTGTTGGAATACATTGTTGACAATGTCAAGCGTGTGGTTCCACACGACGGTTCAGCTGTACTTTTTACTGATCCCCTCAACACTGCGACATTTGTCCATGCAAATGGCCGCTACAATAAAGAGCGGGTAGTTGGTCAGTCCATTAATATTGAGCAGGCAGAAAACCTGCACGTCATGCTCAATAGCAAACGGTCGTTTATCGTAAATAAGTTTGGCGAGGATTTACTCGTTATCGGTGGCGAGGCGTGGATGCGCTCATGCGTTGGGGCACCGATTTGTCATCAAGATAAGGTGATTGGCTTTCTTAATCTCTATGCTGACAAGCCATTTGCCTTCACAGAACAACACGCGGAACGTCTTGAAGCGTTTGCAACGCAAGCTGCTGTTGCCATCACCAATGCGCAGATGTATCAGGCAATTCAATCTTACAGTGTTGAGTTGGAACATAAAGTCGCCCAGCGAACTAAACACCTTGTCCGGGCCAAAGAACGCGTCGAGGCTATTTTGGACAGCAGCCCTGACGCAATTCTGCTGCTGCACAACGATGGAACTGTTTCAAGCCATAACCCGGTATTTCTTGATGCGTTTGGTTACTCTTCAGAAGAGGTATTTTCTACGCCGCTTACCAACCTGATTACCACCGAAGCGCGGGCTCGTGTAGCGGATGCAATGCAAACATCTTTGGAAACAGGAGAAGTCACTCGGGTAGAAGCAACGGCGGTTACTAAAGATGATGTCCGTATTGATGTTGAGGTCTCTTTCTCCGCCCTCAAGCGTGCCTCTGGTCGAGGCATTGTATGTACTATCAGCGATATCTCAGATCGGAAAGAGGTGGAGCGTATGAAGGATGCATTTGTATCTAATGTATCACATGAAATGCGAACACCTATTACCAGCCTCAAGCTGCATCACCAACTGCTGCGGCGGGCAACTACGCAGGAAAAGCGGCTGCATCATTTGGAGATTGCTGAACGTGAAACAGCTCGTTTGGGAAACACAATCGAAGATTTATTGCTGCTATCTCGGATGGAGCAAGAACAAGTTGCCTTCCAAATGAACTATATCGATCTGGCAAATCTTATCAAGCAGCAGGTGCTTGATCGTCAGGATATAGCGGCAGAATTGGATCTACAGCTCGAATTTAGTGACTGTGACCTACCGGAAATCAAAGCTGATGCAGGTCTCATTTCCCAAGTGTGCAATGTCCTACTTACAAATGCCATGAACTATACGCCGAGGGGCGGCTCAATCTGCGTTGAGATGCTCAATACAAGCACTGAAGCACTGCGCTGGGCTGGATTTCGCGTCTCAGATACAGGTGTTGGCATCAAGCAAGGTGAAATAGAGCGTATCTTCGAGCGCTTTTACCGGGGGACAACTGGAAGGAGCCGTGCGGTGCGAGGTGCGGGGCTAGGTCTCTCGATTGCCTCACAAGTCATTGAGGCACATAACGGTCGGATTGAGGTATTTAGCAAAGGTGTCGGGCGGGGGGCTTCATTCACGGTACTGCTTCCAGCTCAGTAGGCCCCTCGCCCTCTTAGGGCAACGCCTAATGTTTTCCAGAGGATGAAGAGATCGAGAAGTAAAGAGTAGTTACGAATATAAAATAAGTCCTCGTCTGTGTTGAGGTGCATAGGGCGATCAGCGCGCCCATTGATTTGCCACCATCCTGTGATTCCCTGAGGCACCTCAAAACGTTTCCGTTGCCATGGTTCATAGGTATCCACAAGCCAAGGCATTTCTGGGCGTGGTCCTACTAAAGACATGTCACCCCGCAAGACGTTAAATAGTTGTGGTAATTCATCGAGGCTAGTGCGGCGCAGGAAACCGCCCACGTTTGTTACACGGGGGTCATTTTGCTGCTTGTGGATTACTTCGCCGCCCTCTGTGACTTCAATCACTTCAGCAATGCGGCTTTCGGCATCAGCCACCATTGTCCGGAACTTATACATCGTAAAGAGTTTGCCACCCTCACCGACGCGCTGCTGTCTGAAAATCGCATCACCGGGGCTGGTTACTTTGATAATCACGCCGATAACAACCATCAGCGGTAGGCTAGCGATAAACGTTAATGACCCAACGACTAGGTCAAATGTACGCTTTGTAAAACGTTGAAACGCGTCCAACCGAGGTTCCTTGAGCGTGACAAAGGGTAGGCCATCCAGTTCTTCGACGCGCAGTGTTAGGAAGGCCAATTCATAGTAATCGGGGATAATACGCACGTTAACAGCATACTCCTGCAAGCGCTGGACCAAGAGACGAACGTTGTATTGATCCTGTGGCGGAATCGCGATAACCACCTCATTGATGGCATAACGTTGCAATACACTCTCTACCTCGTCAGCGTGCCCCAGCAACTTTTGTTCCCCAGCAAATTTTTCCGATGGCCCAGCACTAACGATGCCCAAAACATGCAGCCCAGACCATTCATAGTTGCTTAGAGCGTGGCTCACTCGGTTCGCTGTATCAGAATTTGTGGCAATCACAATGCAATTGTTTTGTGAAATACGCCCGTTTCGGAATAGTAGGCGCAAAGTTGTACGATGTAGCAAAAGCAGCGTCAGTAAGAAGAACACAAAGTACAGCACTTGCAACCGCGATACCAACCTAAATGTAAAATACAGCACGCCAGATAAGAGTAATGAGCCAATCACCACAGAGATGAACAGGACTTGTACTTCAGAAACAATGTGACTGACTTGCTTTGGGCGATAGGCTCCTTGCAGCATAAAGACACTTACGTAAATAAGCGCAACGATAGCGTACAAAACCAACGGTAAAATTATCTGTTCATCAGGGGCTGGCTTGCCGAATGGCAAGTTCAGGCGAACATAGGTTGCAAGCTGCAATGCGGCGACGGTCAGCACAATATCAGATAAGATCAGGAATGCGGTATAGCGTAAGGAAAAATTTCTAACCATAGCGCTGGGTTGTTAAGCAATCGCTTAGTGACATTATTTTATATAGTACGAATTTCAGCCTCATTTGGCTATTATTGCCCAGCCCACTTCTAATACCGGTTATTTTGGATAGTGAAGCGAGAATACAACCTGAGCTATACTTGATCTATGAGTGATGCACAAACCAAACCTAGAGACGAATATATTTCAAGTTTGGCACTGAAAGAGTCAGACCCACAGATTAAGTGTACAAACTGCCAGCATCTGTTTAGTGAGGAACGGTGGCAGCCACGGCTTCGTTGTCCCAATTGTGATGTCCTTGGCTATCCAGATCGTGCTGGGCTTAACTTGCTGCCACTGCAATGGGAGTGTCCATCGTGCCAAGCAGAGAACCGTGGGACAACAAATTTTTGCCGGAATTGCAGCACAGGGCTGGCAACACGTTGTGTTTCATGTGAAGCACCAATTTACAGTGTGGCCTGCACTCACTGTGGAACCCACCAAGCACAAGCATTAACAATCAGTCGTGTTGAGGCTGACCGTCAGCCGTGGGTTACGAAGCAGCGGATGGCTTTTCGTTCAGAACGCCTTCAATCAGAGAATCTACCTGCTGCCGCTTTTGACCCGAACTATGGTGTTTCAGGCTGGCGCAGCCTATCAACTGCTGTTGAGGAAGTACAACAAACTGATACCCCAGTGGAGGCTAATTTGCTGACGACTGCCACAGCTTCATCTCGTCAATTGGCTATACAACAAGCCATTCGCTGGGGGCTCAGGTCTATTGCCATTGTGGGCATTAGCATGGTTGTTCTTTTGTATATTGATCAGCTACTACTTGAGATGTTTAATTTTACATTAATTACGCCTCTGATTGTTGCGCAAGCCGAGACCGTATCAGGTTTTTTTGATAATGTCCTCATAGCAATGACCTCGCTAGATTCATCGCTCGCATTTGCCTCGTTGATGGTGCTGGCTTTTGCCGCGCTGCTGCCCGTATTCTGGGTTTTGTCGAAGAACATTGCTCGTCGAATAATCCCTTGAAGTCTACTTACGGCGAAAAATGCCACCTTGCGATACTTTCTAATCTAATTCCAACATAGTCCCCCGCGTTCTAACGTCCGTTTTATGTTGTCAATTCACCCTTTAGTCTAATATTTTCAACGTCTCTTCTCTATTTTGTAAATATTATCTTAAACCTGCTGTCAGTAATTGACTTAAGTAAATTGCAGGCATATACTGGTCTACAAAGATTATACAAAGATTGTACAAGCTAATTTGCACGAACGGTAGTGACAGTCGAGAGGGCTAAAATATGGCTGAGCAGCATGGAACTATTAGCGAGTTCATAGAAGCGTACGCAAACATCGTAGATAGTAAAGTTTTTGCTGGATACAATGCTACACCAGAGAACATTGATCACATCCCTGCGGATGATACGGTAAGCCTATATTTTCGCCAGATGGCTAGCGAACCATTGTTGACTGCCGAACAAGAAGTAGAGTTGGCAAAGCGCATCGAGCGTGGTGACATGGCTACTCAAATGCTTGAAGAGAGTGATGACGCAACCTACCATGAAGAGCAAACACTGCGTCGCTACGAATTTGATGGGCAGGAAGCCCGTGAGCATCTTGCTCGGGCAAATACTCGCTTGGTTGTTAGCATTGCCAAACGTTACCGTAACCAAGGTCTGCCAATGTCTGACCTTATTCAAGAGGGTAACATTGGACTAATGATTGCCGTCGATAAGTTCAACTATTCAATGGGTAACCGCTTCAGCACTTATGCCAGTTGGTGGATACGCCAAACCATTACGCGGGCGTTATCCCAGAAGTCTCGTACAATTCGCCTGCCTCTGCACCTCTCCGATCAACTACGCCGAATTTCGACCGCAACCGAGGTTCTCGGTCAGGAATTAGGCCACGAGCCTACGGCTGAGGAACTCAGCGAGCGCCTCGACCTAAACCCAACACAAATCCGCGAGATTCTCGAAGCCAATCCACAGACAATCGCTTTAGAAGCACCTGTTGGTGACGACAGTGAATTTGGTGACTTCATCGAAGATGATCTGTCACCAAGCCCAGATGAGGCGATGCATGGCATCATGCTCAATGAGACGATTGACACGATTCTAGCGGAGCTGATGCCACGGGAAGCAGAAATCCTAAGGTTACGTTTTGGGCTAGAGGGTGGCGTTCCACAGACATTAGAACAAGTTGGTAAGGCGATGGGCTTATCTCGCGAGCGTATTCGCCAGATCGAGCGCCAAGCACTGCGCCGCCTGCGCCAGCCAAAGTTTGCAGGTACCCTCCGGGATTTCCTCTCAACTTAAGTTTGACGTTGATACGAAACGAATTATCAAACAGGTGTCTGTAACGGTCACCTGTTTTTTGTTCTTCTTAAATAGTGCCCTAGTCCCAATACCGTAAGAAATAGCATGGACTTTACATCTACAGTTTGAACACATAGAAAACATTTCCCTACGCTTTAGGAGTGAGAAGTCTATGAAACATAAATGGACGTTGTTATTGGTAGCTATCTTAGCCCTTACTCTTGTGGCTTGTTCAACATCTGAGCCGGTTGCTGAAGAAGCCTCAACGGTAGATGATGCGGAAGTTGAGAACGAGGTTGAAACCGAAACACCTGCTGATGTTGATGAGCAAGAAGAAGAGGGCGTTATAGTCGTTGAGGAGAATGCCGATAACGTGAATAGCGGAGAAGATGACCGTCCACCACGGTTGCGGTCAATAACATCGGGGTGGAATACAGATTGGACGATGCGAACAGTATCATACGATGAGATTTTATCTGGTGGGCCACCGAGAGATGGAATTCCATCTATTGATAACCCACAGTTTGAGTCGGTTGAAGAAGCACAAGACAGGGTAGCTGGCACAGAGCCAGTAATTGCCCTTGAAATTGATGGGGATGCGCGCGCTTACCCACTCGGGATTTTGACCCGCCATGAAATCGCCAATGACACTGTAGGTGATGTTCCTGTTGCGGTAACGTTTTGCCCGCTGTGCAATTCAGCTTTGGTGTTTGACCGCCGTGTTGATGGCGAAGTGTATGAATTCGGTGTGTCTGGCTTATTGCGCAATTCAGACTTGATTATGTGGGACCGTACTACTGAAAGCCTGTGGCAGCAGTTCACTGGTGAGGGCATCATTGGCACGCATGCTGGCGATCAGTTGGGATTTATCCCTGCGCCACTGGTAAGCTTTAATGAGTTCGCTGAAGCTTATCCAGATGGACAAGTCTTGATGGGGGTACCTGGTCGAACATACGGACGTAACCCATACGTTGGTTATGACTCAAGCACACAGCCGTTTCTCTTTCGGGATGCTAATGGCCCAACGGAAATTGATCCGCGGCTTGGTGGGCTAGAGCGCGTGGTCGGTGTGATCATTAACGATGAAGCTGTCGCTTACCCCTATGATGTGATTTCTGAGGTTGGTGCTGTAAACGATACAGTCGGTGGTGAAGACATCGTGGTCTTCCATAGGTTTGGCACCAACAGTGCTTTGGGTGCTTCAGAGATTGCCGTGGCAGAAGACGTTGGTGCGACGGGCGTGTACTTTCCCGTGGTTGACGGCGAGATACTCACCTTCGCTGTTGACGGTGCTGAGATCGTCGATGAGCAAACGGGCAGTATATGGAACCTGCTAGGGCAGGCTACGAGCGGCGAATTGGAAGGCACGGAGCTTGAGCAAAGCTTAAGCACAGATCATTTCTGGTTCTCGTGGGCCGCTTTCTACCCAGAGACGAGCATCTACGCTGGTGAGTAATCTATCAAGCTAATTCTAATACGGCAGGGGTATACTCTTCTAGGTGTGCCCTTGCTCATCTTTGGAGTGACTTTTGCTTAGTATCAACGACCCTGTACCACAGCTATCATTTGATAGGTTAGATGCCGACCCAATTGACCTCAAGGATTTATATGGAGATGGTAGCCACCTGCTGCTGATCTACCTACGCCATCTTGGTTGACTGCCCTGTCGAGATCACGTTCAGCAGTTGGCTGAATACACGGAAGAACTTGAGGAATTAAACACCAATATTGCCGTTGTATCATTTGTAAGTAATGAACACTGGGCCTATGCTTGGTTAGAAGATACACAATCACCATTTCCATTATTGATAGATCGTGATAAAAACACATACAGCGCCTTCAACCTGACGCACTCAGTTGCAGGGTCATGGTCGCTGCGGGTGTTGTGGTTCTATATCAAAACGTTTTTTACAGGTCGCAAACTTAAGGGCATTCAAGGCGACCCGAACCAACTCGGGGGTGACTTCATCATCGATCAAACGGGGATTGTTCGTTATATCTATCGGAGTCAAGATTCGCTCGACCGTCCAGACATCTCAGATTTATTTGAAGCATTAAGAAAGCTCAATTGATGCAGAAAATTCTACTGACTTTCATCATGACAGTTGGCCTGGCCGAGTGTGCGGCCCCGGAAACCTCGTCCAGCCTAAGATCAACTGATCCGCCGACTGTGGTTGTGGTACTGACGGATGAACCAACGATGACAGCGACACAAACACCGAATGTAACCGAGCCGGAGGCAGAGCCTGTGTCTGAGCAAGCTAAGACCACAACAACGGCTGATGCTGATGTTATTTTCGTCAATGTAACACGATCGGGTGAAGAGACATGGTCATTCGCCGTGACAGTCGAACATCCTGACACAGGTTGGGATGACTACGCTGATGGCTGGGACGTCGTACTCCCTGATGGCACGGTCGTAAAGCCTGACCCAGACAGCCCTTTTACACGCTTGCTGCTGCACCCCCATGAAAACGAACAACCCTTTACCCGTAGTCAATCAGGGGTGATCATTCCATCAGACGTTTCGATTGTGACGGTGCGCGCCCATGATATAGTCGATGGCTTTGGGGGCAAAGAAATTACGGTGGATTTAACAGTTGATGAGGGTGACGGCTTTACTGTCACGCGCCAGTAATATATCTGTGGCTTCTGATCATGTGATAGAGCGCACCGCAGAAAGCTTGGGCAAAACCCAACATGATCAGGCCCTGCTGCCGCATGATTAATTAGACGTTGAAACGGAAAACAATCACGTCACCATCTTTGACGACGTAGTCGCGCCCTTCGATCTGCAATTTACCCGCAGCTCGAGCACCGCTCCATCCTCCAACTTCTACAAATGTGTCGTAAGGCACCACTTCCGCCTTGATGAAGCCTTTTTCAAAATCCGTGTGGATGACTCCTGCTGCTTGAGGAGCCGTCCACCCTGTGTGGATTGTCCAAGCGCGGGCTTCTTTCTCGCCTGCGGTAAAAAAGCTCTCGAGTCCCAGTAGCTTGTAACCTTCTTGGATGATTGTCTCTAAGCCACCCTGTGCTGCCCCTGCCAGCTCAAGGTATTCTTGACGCTCATCCTCATCGAGGCCTGCCATTTGTTCCTCAAGCTGCGCCGACAGAACAATGACCTGCGCGCCCTGTTTAACAGCTAACTGACGCACAGCTTTGACATAATCGTTTTCATCCGTGAGGTCTTCTTCACCGACATTTGCTGCGTAGATGACGGGTTTAGCCGTCAAGAAACGCATTTCCTGGCTCAGTTCCCTAAATGGCGCATCGTCTTTGCCCGCATAGGCCCACAGTGGCTTACTCGCATTCAGGTGATCTTGCAGTTTTTTTGCTTTCTCGTAGATCTTTTTCAGGGATGGGTCACCTTTGACCTGCCGTTCCAGCTTTTCGAGTTTGCGCTCTAACTGTTGTAGATCGGCAATTGCTAGTTCGATGTTGATCGTTTCGATGTCATCAGCGGGGTCGGGGGCACCATTGACGTGCACAACGTTGGGGTCATCAAAGCAGCGGACGACATGTAGAATGGCATCAACATCGCGGATGTTGCCTAAAAATTGATTGCCTAGCCCTTCTCCTTGGCTGGCTCCTTTGACCAGACCAGCAACGTCAACAAATTCAATAGTGGCTGGTACAACTTTGGCTGAGTTTTCCATCTCTGCTAGGGTACTCAGCCGGGGGTCAGGGACGGGAACAACCGCTTGGTTTGGGTTGATCGTCGCAAAGGGATAATTTTCTGCGAGCGCATTTTGTTCTTTGGTTAATGCGTTAAATGTGGTGCTCTTGCCGACATTGGGTAGACCTACGATGCCAATGCTCAAACTCATGGCTGTTTGGCTCTCCTGATGGTAACTGATGTTTGGTAATTGTATCGGGTTAAGTACGTGCGGAGTATACCATCAGGGATGCGAGTTGGAGGAAAACTAACATGCAACCTTTAGGCCTAGGCCGCTCGCAGAAGTGTTATTGCTCTTCACCGAGCACATGACGCACCCTAAGCGCCACAAGAACTTGTCGCCGTCTCTTGTGTTAAATAGGCTAGGTTGTCTGTAACCAATTTCGATTGCGCTGTACAATCTGAATGCTTAAATATAGGATAAGAGGCATGAGTATAGATGAAGAATAGAGCACTGCTTGAAGACATCTCGCGAAACATTGTCGCTGAGGTTGCGCCGGAAGAATTAGATCTGTTTGACGATCTGGCAGAGGAATACTATCAAGATCCAGAGCTGAAGCGGCAGCATACAAGAGGTGGCGAAGGGCCGTTGAGCTTCGGTTCTGTTGACATGCTGCCAGCTGCAACACCAATTATCATGGTGGTGGCGACAGTTGTGCTTGAGCTCATGCTGGACGTGCTCAAGGAGATTGTGGCCTCAAAAGGCGCAGATTTTGCCACAAACAAAGTACGGATGTGGTTCACGGGTAAAGCTCGGGCAGACTTGACCGCGAAGCAAATCAATGAAATTCGTGAGATATCAAAACAGGCTGTATTGCAACATGGTTATTCAGAAGAACACGCTCAAAAAATTGCGGATGCCATGACGAATATGTTGATTACAGGTTAAGTCGATGTACCGGCTGAACCCGTTTGCATTACCACCAGAGACAAATGGGCGTTTCACGCTACTGATTGTCGCTGCTCTAGCGATTATTTTTCGGTTAGCTCAAGCTTTTATCATTACATTTTTGGGGCTAAGCAATACGCTCGACTTCGACGCAAATGCGATTGCTGTAACGGAATTTCAGACAGCAGTTGCAGCGTATTTACGATTTCTTGGCACGCTGTTTTTCCTGATTGCTGTAACTTCGCTTGTGTTCTTTGCGGTTGCGTTTGCCATTTATCAGTTTCACCCCATTCGCTTACGGAAACGGCAAAACCTGCAAAAGTGGCCTCAGACGAAAGACCCCCTGCTTCAGCAAGAGGTTGCCAGATTAGCGCAATTATTGGAAATGGTGCGCACACCACAGCTATTCATGCCTGCGCAGTCCAAATTAACAAGTGGGCAGGCGTTTGGTGTGCCACCACACTTTGCGTTGATCCTTGGTGGGCGGATGCCGCTGCTGTTGCGGAAGCGTCCACAGCAGTTCGAGGCAATTGTCCTGCATGAACTGGCTCATATCGTCAATGGAGATGTGCGACGAACATACTTTACGCAGTCTCTTTGGGTAGCTGTGCTCGCGTTGTTGTTTGTTCCCACCTTACTTTTCATGCTCTGCCAGCTTCCGCTTGGGCTGGTGCAAATGTTTACCATCCCTGAGACACAGCCGCTGCTTACCATGGCGAGGCTGCTCATCTTTATGCTTCAGTTTTTGCTGTTGATACTGGTGCTGTCTTTGGTTCGCAGCAGTGTTTTACGCATCCGTGAGGAATACGCAGATTGGCTTGCCGCACAACACAGCGGCGAAGTTGGGTTGGTCGAAATCCTGTCACAGAAATCTGAACGTAGCTTCCTTGATTTCCTTGCTGCCCCATGGTGGCTGCATCCACGAAACCAAGATCGATTGAAAAGCCTAGAAGACTCAACACAACTATTCAAGCTGCGCTTTGATTTGCCCATTGTATTTGGTGTGTTGGTTGGCATGATTTTGGTCGTGACGGAGTACCTTGGGTTGGCATTTGCTTTTGTGATCTCTGCGGGTTGGAGTTCTGCCAGCCGCACACTGCTCTCGGAATTGATGAGCAGCAGTGTCTTACTCCAGTTGGGCCTTGGGCTGGTATTTGTGCCATTGATTGGGTTGGCCATGCTCACGCCATTTGTTCTATTAGGAGCTTTAGGAGTCCGGTCGCTGGGGGTGCAGTTGCAGCGGCATGCATTGGGTCGGCTTGCATCTGATCATAACGGTTTGTCCATGCGGCTGCCGGTGGCAGCTTTCTTGCTGACCGCAGCGACAGGCCTCGGAATCATCTTCGTGCCATTCAATCCGTCAACGCTCCCTATCGTGGATTTCGCAGCTCTTGTTATTGATGTTCCTGTTGTGCTGGGCCAGTATCTCGTGGAAGAAATTATCTGGTTGTTGACATCAACAGGCGTGGTGTGGCTGTGGTTTGTAGTCAATCAATTATGGACGCGCTGGTCTTTGGGTCGGCATCAAGGGGAAAGCACGCCATCGGTCAAGCGCCTGCTTTTGAATATGGTGCAGGGCCTAACACTCGGTTTGATTCTCGTGCCAATGTTGATCGGACAGAATCTGGTCTATCGCAGATATGTTGACAGTGGTATCGCAGTGGTGCCTGGCATTGCGCTTGGTTTGATGCTGACTTTACTGATGCTAGCAGCATTTCTGAGTGCCGTTTATTCGTTGGTTCTATGGTTCGGCAGCGGTTTCAACAGTCGCCTCTCCTGTATACACTGCCAGGCACAAACAAACTACCGGGTTGCAGTCGGTAATCTCTGCCCAAAGTGTCACCGTCCCATGGCGCCATGGCTTTACGTTTACCGCAACGATCTGTTAGCCTAACGCTTTTGTAACCAGCATTGATTTTGGTATAATAACAAAGCTAACTTATGCCATCCTAGCTCAATTGGCAGAGCAATCGCTTCGTAAGTGATAGGTTGTGGGTTCGAGTCCCATGGATGGCTTCTAAAGCTCCTTCGAGCAACATGCCTCGGTGATATTTTCCGGGGCGTTAACATTTTCCTCTGCTGCCTAGATTACCCAAGCCGAGGAGCAGCAACATATGCTAAATGCTATTCCCAACGACACGGAGCCAGAAGACCCACCTCGCCCAGAAGTACCGATCACCATCGGTGTAGCTGGCGGAAGTGGCTCTGGGAAAACAACCCTCGCTCAACTCCTCCTTGAACGCATCGGGCATGACAAGATCAGCTATTTGCAACACGACTCTTACTATTATGATCTCAGCAACCTCCCTCGCGAACAGCGTGCTACTGTCAACTTTGACCACCCCAATTCCCTGGACACAGACCTCTTGATTAAGCATGTCAACACTTTGCGGAAGTATAGGCCAGTCGAAGTACCTCTTTATGACTTCTCGACCCATACTCGCACCGATGAAGTCCGCGTGGTGCAGCCTCATCGGATTGTGCTGGTAGAAGGCATCTTAATCTTTGCCGAGCAGGGCTTGCGTGATCTATTAGACGTGCGTATCTTCGTCGATACCGATGACGATGTACGTTTCATCAGACGGTTTCAGCGCGATATCCGTGAGCGCGGTCGGTCACAGGAATCGGTGATCAATCAATGGCTGCAAACGGTGCGCCCCATGTACCAACAGTTCGTTGAACCCAGCCGCCGCCATGCCCATGTAATCATCCCTGAGGGTGCCTACAACGAGGTCGCCATGGATATGCTGATTGCACGTATTCACTCAATGCGCCGAGGTAGTTTTTGACTGAACCTGCTACTCGGTTTAGTTGGCGGCACTTGTTAGCGCTGTTGTTTGCAGTCACTGTTACGCTAGCAGTTTTTCTCTTACGAAAACAGATTCAACAATTTGAACAATATGGTTATCTGGGAGCTTTCCTGACGATGCTGCTGGGTAATGCAACCATTGTGCTGCCTGCGCCTGGATTGATCATTGTATTTGTGCTTGGCGGAGTGCTCAACCCGTTGCTGGTCGGGTTAGCGGCTGGGCCGGGAGCTGCACTCGGTGAGATGACAGCGTATGCTGCGGGTTTCAGTGGCAGTGCCGTGATTGATAACACACGCTGGTATCAGCGTATACAATACTGGATGAAGCAATACGGTCTGATTATCATTGTGTTCTTAGCTGCCGTCCCCAACCCTCTCTTTGATCTCGCTGGTATCGTCGCTGGGACGATGCAGGTGAGGTGGTGGCACTTTCTGCTCTCAGCTTGGATCGGCAAAACAATTCAGGCCGTCATAATTGCTTATGCTGGGGAGTTTTCACTGTTGTGGGTGATGCAGCTTTTGGCCTAAAAACGTTATTATCCAAACAGAGTTAATCGACGCGATGATGGTGATGAATTATGGCAATTTTGAATGGAACGAATCTACGCAAAGCATACGCCGAAATTGACGTATTTACTGATGTAACAGTCAGTGTGGCGCATGGGGCGCGGATTGCGTTGGTTGGGCCAAACGGTGCTGGGAAAAGCTCTTTACTGCGCTTGCTGACCAGGCAAGAGATTCCCGACGATGGTATGGTCACGACAGCCAAAGGACTTGAGATTGGTTTTTTGGAACAACATGCTGAACTCACCCTCGACTTTGACGCAACATTATGGGATACCATGCTGGTGAGCTTTGCTCACTTGATCCGGCAGGAAGAGGCCCTCAACGAGATGGCAGCCCAACTTACTGATGAACCGGATTTAATTGAAGTATATGGGGAAGCCCAGCATAAGTTCGAGGAAGCGGGCGGCTATGACTACCCAGCGCGTATTAAGCGGGTTCTAACGGGTCTAGGCTTTGACAAAAGCTTTTATTATCAGCCACTTCGTCAGTTTTCGGGCGGGCAAAAGACGCGTGTGAGTCTGGGACGGCTTTTGCTAGAACAACCTGAACTGCTGATTCTTGACGAGCCAACCAACCACCTCGATATCTACGCGATAGCCTGGCTTGAGTCGTATCTAAAGGAGTACGAGGGGGCATTGATCGTCGTCTCACATGACCGTTATTTCCTAGATAGTGTCGCTACTGAGGTCTGGGAATTGGTTTTCGGTACGATTGAGACTTACCGCGGTAACTACAGTCACTACGTGCGCCAACGTGAAGAACGCCATGCGGCACGCCTAGCGACCTTTGAGAAGCAGCAAGAATTCATTGCTAAGCAGCAAGATTATATCACCAGAAACATCGCCGGGCAGAACACCCGTCAGGCGCAGGGGCGGCGCAAGCGCTTAGAGCGTTTCATCGAAGAAGAGGCGATCAATTTGCCGCAGCAGCAAAACGAAATGCGTTTACGACTTGAGGCTGGCAAACGTAGCGGCGATAAAGTGATCGAGACAGATGGCCTGACTGTCGGCTATGACGAGCCTTTATTCAAAACGCCACCAATCCTTTTGATGCGAGGCGAATGCGCTGCAATCATTGGGCCGAATGGTGCTGGCAAGTCTACCTTGTTGAAGACGATCCTCAATGATCTTGACCCACTGGCTGGGTCTGTGAGAATTGGTGCCAGTGTAGAGTTGGGCTACTTCGCACAAGCCCATGAAGGCCTTGCTCCAAAGCGCACCATCCTCGATGAAATTCTTGAGGTAAAAAATTTGCCCATTGGTGAAGCGCGCTCGTTCCTTGCCAATTTTCTCTTCTCAGGTGATGAGGTCTTTAAGCCCATAGCAGCGCTTAGTGGTGGCGAACGGGGCCGTGTGGCGCTGGCAAAACTTGCACTGGGGGGGGCGAATGTCCTTTTGTTGGACGAGCCAACCAACCATCTTGACATCGCCTCACAAGAGATACTTCAAACAGTGCTTGATGACTTCGGTGGTACCATTCTTCTTGTTTCACACGATCGGTACTTGATCCAGTCCCTCGCGACGCAAATCTGGGCAGTCGAGCCTAATACCTCAGCGTTAACGGTATTCGAGGGTGGCTATAATGAATATGCTAATTGGCGGAGTATTCAAGAGGTAGAAGCCGAAGCGAAGCACAAACAGTCAGCTAGGCCTCAGCAGCACAATGGAAAGCAGGAGAACAAGCCAGAGCCACAGCGGCAGAGTAGTGGGTTAAACGCTTACATGCGTGGTAAACGCCTTGCTGAACTTGAATTGCTAATCGAGCAGCAGGAGGCAGAAATGGAGCGGATTAACACGGAATTGGAAGTCGCCAGTGCTGCCGGAGATGTTAGTAAGACAATCGAACTAAGCCAGAGCTATACCGAAGCTGAGACACAGATTGATGCGTATCTTCAGGAGTGGGATTTATTAGAGACCGAAGCCGCTGAGGAGGAGCTTGCATGAACCACATATGTCTTCGGAACAACAAACCGCGCTGCGAGTGGCGAAGCGTCGGAAAGGCTATATTGCTCATCATAGATGCGTCGTCAGCTTATGAGGCTGGCATTGAGTTTTACCATGGTGGCGAGACAACCTGGCTAGCCCGCCACATTCCGCCAGAGTACATTAGTACGCCCCACAAGAAATGAAACTTTAATGCGCGTTTTATACACTCGGTAGTGTAATACCATTGGATATTGACAATTCTAAAGAGGAGAACTATGTCAATTCGAAACCAGCACGTCATTGTATTTATCGTTGCGCTTCTAGGTGCAGCTCTGCTAGCTGCATGTAGTACACCAGCTGCGGAAGCACCGACTGAAGAAGCAGAGCCAGAAGCCGAAGGAGAGACCATGGCTGAGGAACCTGCTGAGCAAGATATGGCTGAGGAGGAAATGGTCGAAGAAGAAATGCCTGAAGAAGAGATAGCAGCGATAGACACGCCTGAGGGCACTGTAACTTATGTTATCGACTCTGAAGCATCATCGGCTCAGTATAGCGTTGATGAAGTCTTTCTTGATAATAACCGCTTGGCAACGGCTGTCGGCGTCACCAGCGAGATCGACGGGCAAATCTTCGTCGATGCAGCCAACCCACAGAATAGCTCAATGAGCACCGTCACTGTTGATATCAGTACCCTTGAGTCGGATAGTGCTCGTCGTGATGGCGCTATCCGGGATCGCTTCCTTGAGTCAGACACCTTCCCACTGGCTACCTTTGAACCAACAAGTTACAGCGGCCTACCAGCGGCTTACACCGAGGGCGAAACGTTGAACTTCCAAGTGACCGGAGATTTCACTGTGCGGGAGATTACCCAAGAAGTCACTTGGGATGTCACAGCAACAGTTGAAGACGGTACCCTAATGGGGACAGCAACGACGGTTGTCCTGCTAAGCGACTACGAAGCAGGCCCGATCTCAATTGCTGGCATTCTTGAGACCGAAGATGCAGCAGCGTTAACGCTTAACTTCGTCGCGGAACCTGCTTCTTAACCTACACTTTGAGGGATAAAAATGGAGCCGCTTAGCTTAGCGGCTCTTTTGCTTCTTGAGGTGTCGTCGCGGCAAGGGCATAGGGAAGATATACAACTACGCCTGCTACCAGTGTTAGTAGAGCATACCATGCCGCAATCCGATAGAAGAACCCCCCGCTTGGCACTTGCACCCCGGACAACAAATTCTGGTAACCAGCCCACAGACCGATGAATGATTGTTGGGCTGGGATGAAAATGCTCAGCAGCAGCGCATATTCAAACGCCATCCAGATGACATCGAGATAGACAATCACGCGTTCTTCATCATAGACAACGTGATCAAGTACAGCGATTATGATCCCGGCAAAGAGACCGAACGCGACCAATATACTGATCGACAGCAGTGAGACCGGTAATAGATTACGCCCGAGTTGGTCGGTACCCAGTGGGTAGCCTGCGGATGGTAAATCATAAATAGCTAGGGGATTTGGCGGTACGCTCGGCATTATGAACACAGCAACAAGTCCAATAATACCCACTACCCCCAATACACTTAAGGTGATTAAAACACCTCGCGGGATATCTTCTATATCAGGGTAATCTTCAGGGTCTCTCAGTGAGAATACGGTGCGAATGGCACTAGCCCGGAGGCTAAAGAGCGATGCAACGCTAAAGTACAGCAACAATGCCAGTAGTCCGTTACCGATATTCCCGGCAGAGATTGCTGCCAAAATCTGGCTGCTTGTGCCTGGCGTTTTTAGTAGGACTTCAGCGATCAAAATGACACCAACCATCCAGCCAGCATGGTCCATGCTGAAGGCGAGGGCAGCAAGAAAAGTTTTTCCGTTGCTCGGTGGTTCCATCAGTAGAATGCCTTGTGATAGTGGCAACAGTGATGCAACGATTGCTGGCATGATCAATGTGACGAGCGTAGCAGGAGAGGCAGCCGGAACCGTAAACAGGCCGCTGTAAGTTCCCGCTAGCATGATAAATAGAATAATCAAGGTGACAGGCGAAACGGTTAACAGCGTACTAAGTGTTACACGTAAGATCCGGTTAACCGGTAGGCGAGGGATTATTGCTAAATCCAACATCATCAACAGCGCAGTCAAAGTAATGGCAAGGGTTGTGGAGGCCAGCGTTAGCAGAGCCGCTGAACCTAATGTAATGGTTGACACCAGTATTGCTGCTACGAGCAGCAGTACGATGATCCAAGTGTCTAATTGTTTTTTCTCATCGACGGCTAAAATAGATTTTGATTGATACTCAAAAACGGGTATCGGTAAGATGGAAAGCAAGGATGTTAGCATGGTTCAGCAGCTATCTTATGGTTACAACAGTAATGCCTGAATGCTACAGCAGTCAGGCATAGTTAAGCAAGGCTATGCAGTTGAACGCTAAAATTAGTTAGGCAATACGCCAGACTTCCCCAGCTTCGAGGTATTCTTCGACGCGGGCAAGGGCCTCATCATAACGCGTCATGAGTTCATCATCACTGTCTTTGAAGCGGCGCAGCGTTTGCAGTGTGCACAGACGGCAACCACGCATAGCGCGGTAGCTGTCAGTTTCGCATTCAAGGCATCCATTGAGGTTGATCATCATATAGACAAATGCAAGTTTGCGAGGATGGTCATTATCTAGCACGGTTACTTCATCGACAAGTTCCCGCCATTGAGGCCCGCGAGCATTGCGGATGTAGGGAATTACGGAGTTGGGAAACAACAGTTCATTGTTCGTGTACATTGTACTCTCCAGACTGGGTAGTGCCCTGATGCTATAATGTTGGCTACTGATAATTCATATGCTTCTTTAACGCTCTTATGTTCTAGATTGTATTGGTTCTTTCTAACCAAAGTCAATATGAAAGCAGTACTACATTTGGTTAATAAATAGTTTATTTGCTGGTTTTTCGGGGCTCGCAGTTAAAATGATGTTAAATTACAGAGAAAAATATTAACCAAACGAAAACTTCATCCATCAAAAGTAGGAAGCGGCATAATCAGTATTTTCAAACCTAGGGTGTTTCTGTAGGCTGAATTTGCTGCCTAAACCACTCTGAAATGTGCTCAAAAATAAAGGCGATACCTGTTCCAATTGAGGTTGCAATGATCACTACGGTCCACAGTAGCGGAACGTTGCGCCAATTCGCGAAAACACTGTTTACTAAGTAAAGCCAGTTAGTTGGTGTAGCAGCTCGACGCTCAAATAAACCGGGGTCAAGATGGTAATTATATGAGAAAGCAATATGCGCAAACTGGTTGCGCACAGAGAGAAACAACAGACCATAGCCAACAAAGAGTAGCAGGGCCCATAAAACAGCATCATCCTCGAACATAATATGCTCAAACGCAAAACCTACGGGGATAAACCACAGCGCTAGGAAGGGCATCAGATAACGACCATCAAAGGTGAAACCACTAAAGGTATGGTGCATCGAGAAAAGCAAGAGGTAGACCAGAAAGATACTAATTGTCAGGATAGCTTCTTGCCAGCGCTCTCTGACGTAGTAGTGAACACCACCAATACCAAGTAGTGTAATCGGCATGAGTAGGAAAATGCCCTGATTCTCTTCTCCGAGGGCATCAAAGCCATACCAGAGCATTGCAGGTAAACCTTGCCACAAGGGAACATCAAAGGTCGTGGAAAACTGTGCCGCCCAAGGGTAATTAATGGCAAAGTCATATGAGGTCTGAAACGGTGCACCAAAGTTAACTGTATTGTAATACAGTAAAAACCCTGCACTTGCCCCTAACCCGACACCTAGCCAAACTAATGGTAGCCACCAAAGAGGAGTAGAAAATAAAGAGCGATTTAACATAATGCCGAGGTACGCCAAAATAATGACAACAAAGATCAGGTTGGAATATTCCACTAAAACCGCCCCACCCAGCAAGATACCCAATGCCATGCCGGTTCGAATTCGAAGGTAGCCATCTCGGACTGAGATCAGCGTTAGTGAGACAACCGCCATAATCGCAAAGGCTGAGAGCGCATGCGAATAGAATACACTGCCATACTTCCAACTGATTGTGCCTAATGCGAAGGCGAGCGTTGTGGTTAATGAAGCAAATATCGAGAGGTCATAACTCCGTAGTGTCTGGAAAAGGATCACGACAACGGCTGCCCCGGCAGCAACAGGTACCATCAGCACATAGGCAAGTACCGGATTGCCTTGATCATGGCGCGTTGGCATCGGCGCAATCTGCGGCAGGCTTTTACCAAGTAAGTAGATAGGGATAGAAAACAGAGCCGTACCTGGTGGACGGTCACTGTAGATGATATCGTCACGGATGGCAATATCATTTCCCTCCGCATATTCCGCATAGGTCGCAATTGAGAATTGACCTTCATCAGCCATGCTACGCAGCAAGGCATAATGGCTGCCATCATTAGACGATGTTGTTCCGGCGGCGGTCGCGTAGTACAAGGTCGCTGTCGAAAAGAAAAGTATCCAGTTTAGAGCCACTGGGCGAATGCGCTGTCTGAGCGTTATCATGTGACGATTCGCCTCAATAGACCCAAAGTCAACGATAAAATTCCCATCACGGCTAGCCCAAGAATAACTGCTGCAGGGGGGATAGGCCCACCTTGGCTGGCTGAAGCTGGTTGGTTTGGAAGGGCGTCTATTTGGTTTACAGGTGGTGCAGGCGTAAAAGTTGGCGGTGCAGAAACACCAGCAGCCTGCTCAGGGATTTGTGTAAAGACACCCGTCGGCATACTGACCGCCGCCGCAGTTGCTGTCTCTGCGGCACCAGGCGTTTGGAGAATAATGATCGCTGTTTGCTCTAATGCGAGTTGGGTTGGGTCAATAGTTGGTAACGAAACCGAGTCAACGATTGGCACTGTTGATATATCTCCATCAATTGTTACAAGCTGCTCAAAGACCCACGCTTCAGGAACCCCTTCAAAGGCCACTTGATACCATGGAAATTCAAATGAACGTCCGATTACGGGGATCGGATTGCCCGCTGTGATCTGCCCGACAACATCAAAGTCCAAGCCAGGCCCAGCACGCAGATTAGCTTCACCAATGGCTTCTGCTAATACTGGCGACTGGGTCGGTGTGCGGGATGGAGTTGCTGATGGCCCGCCAACCAGTGTAGGTGTTGCCGTTGGCAACTGTATCTGACCATCCGGTGTGGGTTCTTGTGCAGCGGATGTTACTCGAGCGCCCGCTTGTGTGATCAGCGCGAGTGCCACCCAACCGATTAAGACAGTAGGCAGGGCATGAACGAGTATTTGACTAAAAACTTGACGTTGATTTGGTTGCATGGTACTAATCCTAGCGACGGACTCTATTGATTGCCAAGTGATGGCTAGACATTTGCGTTACCTAAGACTGTGAGAATACGCTGCTCAAATTCACTGAGTACAATCGCAGTTGCTCCCCAAACTGTTTCACCTGCGAGTGCATAGAAGGGGACATCAAGGTGCATGCCATTTAATGACCACTGCTCTCGCTTTTTGAATTCAGGTACAAACAGAGCGCTGACGGGGACTTCCAGCAGTGAGGCTACCTCCACCGCATCGAGTGTGAAGGTTGGACGAGCCGACAGCAGACCAACGTATGGGTGCATTTCGAAATCGCTCACATCAATGTAGAGGGTCGTTAACTTCCCAATGATCTGAATCTGCTGTTCACAAACGCCGATCTCTTCGCATGTTTCACGGAGAGCAGTTCGTTCTGTTAAGCCGCCATCAACTGGTTCGATGGAGCCACCGGGTAGTGATACCTGCCCCGCATGCGCGTTCAGATCAGGGCTGCGAACAGTCAGGGCAAATGTTAAGCGCTCTTGTTGCGGGTAAAGCAGCAGCAATACCCCGGCTTGTCTTGGGGTGCCTACCCGGTTAGGTGAGCGACGAAAGCCGCGGTTCATTGGGGCCATCAATTGCCAAGCTGCATTTGCATCGAAGTTCGACAGGGCTAATGCTTGACGAATGTGCTCAAGAGTAGAGAAATTCATCATGACAGTTGTAGTAAAATTGCAAGTCAATTCTATAGCAAATAATACAGTAGTGGTTCATGATCAGACGAAATTGATTGGTTGGAAGAGTCGGTATGAAGAACCAAGCTTGGATTGTCATCATCGCCATAGTCGGCATATTTGGTGTGATTGCCTGTATTATTCTCTCGGTGGTTGGGGCGGTGTCGGTCGGGGTGTTGGCGCGTTCACAAGCGCCTGCCCCTGAGATGTTTCCCGGCGCGGCTGGTTCATCGAACCAAGAGGCAGAAGTCTCAGAAGCCACCCCAGTAAAGCTGGAGACAGCAGCCCCGGTCGAATTCTCAATAGAGAATGAGCTTGCTACAACTGCTATCCCTGATAGAGATCGCTACGACCTAGCTGTACGTTTCAACAATCTAGACCCGGCTATTCCTGCGCGTCCAGCATCGCGTGAGTATGAGGTTGGTGAAGTAGACTTATTCTTCGTCAATAACTCTGCAGAGCAAACCACAATCGAAGTGGAAGCAGAATTGGTTTATGTCTCTGGGCAAGTCTATGCTTGGGTTGAGGTCGGCGAAACCGTTGACCAGCGTACGTTACGGACCGCAATCGACGAGTTTGCCTTGGAGGCAGTTCCTGCCGCTTTAGACTTGTTTACCGCGCCAGATTTCGAAGTGGATAAGTTCCACGTACTACATACGGCGCAGATCAGCACCGGGATTGCAGGGTACTACTTCAGCCCCAGCGAGTACACCCGCGAGGTTGTGCCAACCTCTAACGAAAAGTCGATGTTTTTCATCAACCTGAACAATACACGACCAGCGAGTAGCCACTATAACGCCGTGCTGGCACATGAATTTCAGCACCTTGTGCACTGGCATCAGGATCAAAATGAGGAAACTTGGTTAAACGAGGGCTACAGTGAACTCTCAGCGCGAGTGGCAGGTTATGGTCAATCTGACTTTATCCCAGAGTTTGCAAGAAATCCGGGTGTCCAACTCAACAATTGGCCCGAGCTTGGCAGTACTAGCCCACATTATGCAGCCAGTTATTTATTTAGCGAGTATCTATTTGAGGAGTACGGCGAGGATGTCATCCGTGCGTTGGCTCGTGAACCGGGTAATGGCTTAGACGGCGTCGATATTGTTCTTGGGGAACAAGGTTACAGTACGACGGCTGATGATGTCTTTGCCGATTGGACCCTCAGCAATTACTTGAATGCGTCTGGTCAATACGGTTACGACAATATTACATTTGCTGTACCAGACATTAAAGATGTGCTATTGCTATCCAACAGCGGTACGTTTCTTTATCAGAACAGCGTCAGCCAATACGGGACAGATTACTTGCTGCTTGATGCTGGCCCAAATATCTCAATTACATTTACCTCACAGGAGTTTGTTGGCGAAAAGCCCAATACGGTTCCGTTGGTGAATGCTGTTACGACTGATACAGATGGCGATACAGCCACAGATGATCGCTTTGTGTGGTGGTCAAATCGAGGTGACGACATTAATCCTCGTTTGACTCGCGCATTCAACTTGACAGCAGTTGACTCTGCGACCCTGATATTCGATACATGGTTCAACATTGAAGAGTTATGGGACTATGCTTATGTATCTGTCTCAACCGATGGCGGTATGCGTTGGGATATCCTACGCTCGAGCTGTACAACATCTGAAAATCCCTACGGCAATGCTTATGGCATTGGTGGGTATACAGGGTTGAGCTCTGATTGCCCAGTGGAGTCTAACGGTGGTTGGTTTAGTGAGTCACTCGACCTGACCCCATACGCAGGTAATGATGAGGTGCTCATCCGTTTTGAAATGGTCACAGATGATGCGGTGAACAATCCAGGATTGTTGATCGATAATATTGTAGTCCCTGAAATCGGTTTTTACGACGATGGCGAACAAGGAATTGGTGATTGGCAAGCGGAAGGTTTTGTATTGACTGACAATACGCTAACGCAGCGCTTTATTGTGCAGGCGGTTAGATTTGAAGCAGACGGGACGCCTGTTATCGAGCGGGTTTCCTTGGATGAGAATAATGTTGGATCACTATCAATTAGCTCGCCTGGTGGCGCAGCCGTCTTGGCGGTTAGTGGCGCAACGCGCTACACCACTGAGCTTGCTAGCTACAGTGTTGAGATACGCGAAAGCACGAGCGAATAGCGGATATAAAGAGAGCGAGCTGTGATGTGCTCGCTCTCTTTTGTACTCGGTTCTCGTTAATATTCAACCCAGCAGTGTTCCAAAAACCATTGTGCCGCTTCTGGGTTGCCAGATGTTTGGGCGCCGGCTTGATCGTATTTAATCCTACCTGAAGCAAGCCGATTGAATTGCACAAAATCTAAGGCTACTGTTGCCTCCGGTTCTGAACCCTCACCAAACTGGTAAACCATCGTTACGGCCCCTGTGATATGTAGTTCAATGGCGGGGTGCTGTTTACTATATGAGCGTAGATTTTGTACTAGGTCAAACAAGACAAGCTCCACAATTCGTCCATCATGGTCAGCAGTGAGCTTCAGCGGTTTATTTGTTGCTCGGCAAATATCGATGCGGTGCATCATCCAGTCACGCAGGTAGATGTTATCTACAAGATAGCCTAGTGACCGCTTGCCCATGGGCTCAGCAAATGGAATAACTGGTAATGCTCGTAGTAGGCCGGGTATTTTTTGGCGATTTTCAACAGCCTTCGGTGCTACTTCTTTGAACTCTGCCACAAGTTCTTCGTTGCTCGCATCGGTGCGATCTTCTAGTTGAACGCGATTGATAGCGTCTACCAACGCATCCATCTCTTTGGCATACGGGTTAGCCACCAACTGACGCTTAAAATCACCCCAACTTGTGTAGGCGGCACAGGCCCCGGCGAGGTGGGCAACCATTTCACGAATGCACCATTCAGTGCAGTCGGTTGGTTGAACCCAATCATCACCGCTGAGCTGTTCTAATACGGTGATCAGACGGTTTATTTCAGCTATCCCTAACTGCCGCGCTTCTTTACGTGTGAGGTAAAGAATATCTTTTGCTAATTTGATTTGTGCGGTTTTCGATATGCTTGTTGTTACCATTGTTTTTCTCCTTAAAATTGAGGGTGTGTCCATAGCTGCAAGATCAGACTGACTGCCTGATCGATTAGTTTGCCAAAGCGACCTTCACCGACTGGTTTGTCAGGGTTATTTGCCAACTGCAAAGCCGTTAAGCCATGGACGATTGCGATTGTCATATCAACGACTTCTTCGAGCGGTTGCTCTGGATGCACATTATGTTTCGCAAAGATGGCCTTTGTTTGTTGGTACGCGCTGTTTAGGCTGCGCAGGCTTACCGTCATACTTTCATCTGAAGGAACAAAGCCTGGAATTGGCTTTTGAAACATAAGCTGAAATAGGTCAGGGTTTTCTAGACCAAACTGCATGTAGGTCTTGGTGATGCCTTCTGCCAATGCTGTCAGATTGCCTGTTTCGGCTGACATTGCAGTGCTCATCTGTTCGCTGAATATCTCGAAGCCCATTTTGAAGAGAGCATCGTAAATCGCATCTTTGCTTTTGTAGTACGTATAAAGTGACGGCGGTTTGATCCCCAGTTGACGGGCAATACCGTTAAAACTGAGGGCCGCAACCCCTTTTTCTTGCATCACTTGGCGCGCAATAATCAGTACATCTCTGCGCGTCTCTTCATGGTTACGCTGTCTACGTTCACTGATGGTTGATACTTTTTGTTCTGCCATATTCTCGAGATGCCATTTGTTTTATCTAATAATATATTATTTTCCTAATAGTATTAGTTAGTGTTTGTTTTTGTCAAGTTGTTTTTACAAAAAAGAACTTTAAAATAGAAAGAGGCCCCACTTTAGCGGCCTCCTTCTACTTGGAATTGCATAATGCTGCTTTATGCGACCTGAATTTCACCGCGCTTTAAAGACGCCAGCTCATTTTCGAGCCGTTTGCGCTCTTCCTCTACAGCAGACTTAACGTCTGTCGCAAATTGGTTGGCACGATTTTGCGCTTCTGAGCGCAGTTGATCACCCGGCATTGGGGCAAACAACAGTGCCAGCACGCCACCAACGGCAGCACCTAACAGCAACCCCAGTACGAAATTCGCTGTGCTCTTCACAGGTTTTCCTCCTGAAGTTTAATTCATACAAGTTGAGTATAGCACACCATCGACACCAACCAACTCTCACGTCCTGAGTCGTATTAATCCCATCAGAAAAATACTTCGATATCGAAATAAATAGTGTTGGACGCTATAGTTATTCTATAGTATCAACACGAGATTAATATCTGATGGAGTGAAGATAATCATGACAATAAAGGGCTTACACCACATCACGCTCGTCACATCTGACGCGCAAAAAAATGTCGATTTTTACGTAGATGTTCTGGGACTGCGCTTTGTGAAGAAAACAGTCAATTTCGATGACCCCACCGCGTACCATTTGTACTACGGAGATGAGACTGGTTCGCCGGGGTCAGCCGTTACGTTCTTTGAGTGGCCCAGTGCACCGAAAGGCCGCCCAGGCATTGGTGGCACGCATCACTTTGCGTTAAGCGTAAAAGACTACGATGCCCTGCTGAAGTGGAAGCGACGCCTGGTTGACTTAGGGATCAAGGTAAACGGCCCGTTAGATCGCCACTACTTTAAGTCAATTTACTTTCATGACTCTGACGGACAGGTTGTTGAAATTGCTACAGAGCCACCGGGGTTTGCCATTGATGAGGAGATTACCGCGCTGGGGGAGGCCTACCGCCCACCGTCCGCGGATATGGTGATCCGCAATCGCGACCAAGCGGCAATCGCGGCAATCACATGGCCTGAGCCAATTCCATACATTACGGAAGATATGGCATTAAGCCGTGGCATGCACCACATTACATCGATCAGCAGTGACATCAGTCGGACACATGATTTTTTCAACGGGCTATTGGGAATTCCGCGCGTCAAAATGACGGATAACTTTGACTTACCTGAGTCAGCACACTGGTACTGGGGCACAGAGAATGGCAAGCCTGGTACCTTGATCACCTATTTTGACTGGGCGACATTTGAAAGCCGCCATCGGGTACAGATGGGTGCAGGGCAAACACATCACTATGCCTTTGCAGTCGAAGATGAAGAAGCACAGATGGCGTGGCGTGAAACGCTGATAAAGGCGGGGTTGCGGGTTTCCCCAGTGATGGATCGCGTGTATTTCAAGTCAATCTATACCAATGATCCTGACGGTCACATTGTTGAGATTGCTACCAATGGCCCCGGCTTCCTCATCGATGAGGATATCAACAGGCTTGGTCAGGAACTGCAACTGCCGCCTTGGCTGGAGCAGCACCGGCAGACAATTGAAAATAGTGTCCGACCAATTACTATCCCGACATGGTCTGCACCGGAGGTCGTCTAATGGCAGTGCAGAAAGACGACCTCCACCGGGGGATGCCACTAGTTCAACGCGGCCTGCCATTGAGTGATGCCCCCGCTGCTATGATCCTAATTCACGGTCGGGGAGCCAGTCCTATGGATATCCTGACACTCGCTCAAGAGATTGACTCGCTCGATCAGAACGCGGCGCGGCTGGCGTATCTGGCACCAGAGGCCAACCGTCGGGCGTGGTACCCAACGACTTTTCTAGCACCATTCGAGCAAAATGAGCCGTGGTTATCGTCGGCCTTGGCAACTGTTGATGATCTCGTGAAGCGTATCAATAATGCCGGTATTCCCTCAGAGAAGATCATTATCGGTGGCTTTTCTCAGGGAGCCTGCCTCTCGTCAGAATACGTCGCTCGTAACGCGCAGCGCTACGGTGGTCTGGCTGTACTGAGTGGTGGATTAATTGGTCCTCCAGGCACCCCACGCGATTATCAAGGCACACTGGATGGTACACCGGTATTTCTGGGTTGCAGTGATATTGATATGCATATTCCGTTGGAACGTGTCCAAGAGACAACCAAAGTCTTAAGGGGTTTGGGGGCCGAGGTCACTGAGAAAATCTATCCGGGGATGGGCCACACAGTGAATATGGAAGAGCTTGATTACGTTAAGCAGTTGGTTGATGGTATCTTAGCGTAACAGGGCAGAGGTCGGCTGACATTTCATCATTTGGCTTCTTACGTGAAAGGCCAAATGATCGGCAGCACGAACCCTACCAAAAGCGCGATCACCAAGCTGAGCCCAGCCCCGACTCGAGCATAATCCCAAAAGCGATACTGTCCCGGCCCATATACCAAAATGTTCACCTGATGGCCAATCGGCATGATGAAACTAGTTGAGGCCGCAATCACGACTGCCATCACATAGGTTTGCGGGCTAACGTTTAGTCCCAAAGCTGCATCGATGGCAATCGGAACGATTACCACAGCAACTGCCGCATTAGACATAATGGTTGTTAATAAGGCAGTCAAAACGTAAAGGCCCATCATTACCCCCACTGGGCCAAACTGCCCAAGCCCATTTGTGATCAAGTTTGCCAGAAGTGCCGCAGTCCCGGTAGCTGCCATCGCAGTCCCAAGTGGCAGCATCCCGGCGATCAGGAAAATGGCGCGCCAATCGATCGCTTCATAAGCCTCTTCCATGGTGACTGTCCCAGTCAGTATGGCGAATACAGCCCCAATCAACATCGCAGAAGCAATCGGCAAGACGCCTGTGGTAGTCGTCAGTAAGACCCCGATAAAAACAGCCACAGCGAAACTCGCTTTTTCTTTGCGCCGCGGCTGTGATTCCGCCTCATCAAGCGAGATGAAGTCTGGGTCATCAAGCAGCACGTCGATGCGTTCCTCCGGCCCAGAAAGCAGCAATGAGTCACCAAACTGTAGCGGTAGATCGCGCAGCGCTTCTTCTGTGGCCCATTTCTTCCGCCTGATCGACAGTACCGTCAGGCCAAAGCGATTACGAAACTTAACGTCCTTCAATGTCTGCCCGATTAGGGGTGATGAGGGCGCTAGGGCAACTTCAATAATTCCCATTCCCCCCGCTTCGACTTCCTTCGCTAGCTGTGTATCTTCACGCTCAGCATCCACGGCGAGGTCAAACTTCTTCGCAAAGTGGGCCACTGTTTCTGGTAGGCCCTCAACGAGGATGTGATCACCACCGCGAACCTGCGCCCCGGATGAAGCGAAGATGGTGTAGTTTGTCAAACGGCGGATACTGATTACGTTCAGATCAAACTTGGCACCTAGTCCAATTTTTCTAAGTCGCTTGCCAAGCAGCGATGAGGTTGGCGGAACATGTAGCAGTGCCAGATACTGCCTGAGTGGGTAGCTGTCTCGTTGACTGACGGCTTCTGCCCGTGTTGGCAGCAGAAACGTGCCAACCAATGTGAAATAGGCCAGTCCGGTCAGTAACAACAGTATTCCCATTGGTGCAAAGGCGAATAGTCCGAATGGCTCAAGCGCCCCATATTCTTCAAGGATGCTATTTGCGAGAATGTTTGGTGGCGTGCCAATCGCTGTAATGTTGCCACCCAACAGCGAGGCAAAGGCCAACGGAATCAGCAGTTTGGATGGCGAAATCTGCGTTCGGCGGGAGATCGCCAGAACAGCAGGTAACAGAATGGCTGCGGCCCCAATGTTATTGATAACCGCAGAGAGCAATCCACAGGTGAGCATAACAACGAAGTTGATGCGCACTGGGGATGGCCCGCTCAGCTTGAGCATTGTCGTTGCAATCTGATCGGCTACGCCCGTCTCAATGAGGCCCGCTGATACGATAAAAACAGCGCCGACAGTAATTACCGCGGGGCTAGCAAACCCCATAAATGCATCTTCCACTGGAATCACGCGCGTCAACAGCAGGGCAGATAGCACGATCAAGCTGGCAACATCGACACGAAAGCGATCAGAGGCGAAAAGTATAAAAGCCCCGCCAAGAATAGCAAGGACAGTAATCTGCTCAGGAGCCATCACTCAATACTTACGTTATCTGGGTTATACTCGTTGTTCTAACACAGCGATTGCTTTCAACGTTAAGTCCCAATCATCACTGGGCAGAGCATCTATTTGTTCATCCAACCACTTTGAGCGAGCACGCTGCTCTTGCTTAATCTCTTCTGGATCGATGTCAATTCCTTCATAATCAGCAACCTCAGAGCCAAGCAGTTCAGAGATACGCTCTGACATTTCCTGCAATAGCTGATTGTTGTACTGTTTTACCTCACGGCGAAAATCTGCAATAGGTAGCGTGAATGACAAGTCATCAACCTGCCAGACCGGTTTAGCATCACGCCGACTATCCTGACTATTCCAATACAGATGAATATCGTGTTTTTCGCGCCAAACATAGAGCAAAGGGTCATCGTTAAGATAGGTAAAATCCATGAGACGGGCACTCCACCAACCCGCTGCTCGGAAATACAAATCAAAGGGTTCTTCGTCTTCCTCATCCTGATCGAATAACCATACCTCTACTTGTCCAAGCCATTCCACCCATTCCATAGGGTGTTCAAGGCGTTCAATCAGTGGTTGCGGCAATGGGTTGAGCGCCTGTGGGAGAACATCGAGCAGGTCTTCCCACAGACGAGCAGCATAATAATCAACGTAGCTGTGCTCAGTTGGCCCAAACTCAACTTCCATTGTTTTCAGCGCATCGTCTGTATACTTTAGTAATTCTTTATCGTCAATTTCAAGCCAATACCATCCATCAGTCAGAGCAAACCAGTGTAGAAATGGATCTTCGGCTGCGTCTAACCATGGTTGGACGTCTTTAAGCGGGCGCAGTTGATAGTTAAATAGCATCTTGGTCGCTTCAGGGTAGTTGTGATACAAGTGATAGTCTGCTTCAAGCTGCGTGTAATTGTAGAATACAACCCTGCTTTTATAAAGGATATACAATAATGCTGCTTGCTATTGATAGTGCGACTCGTCTGTTGAGTATTGCTCTTTCAGACGAGAACAATATTCGGGCGGAATGGAGCTGGTATTCTGAAAACCATCACACCGTTGAATTGGCTCCCCACATCCAGCAGTTGATGATGCAGTCAAATGTAACGCCTGGCGATCTCACGGGGTTGGCGGTTGTCACCGGGCCGGGGTCGTTTACAGGTCTCCGCATTGGGATGAGTTACGCGAAGGGGCTATCACTGGCACGGAACATTCCAGTGATAGGAGTGCCTACCCTTGATGTGATTGCGGCGATGCAGCCGATCAAAGGGGAGCGGCTGTGCGCAATTGTGCAGGCGGGGCGTGGGCGTATTACACCTGCATTTTATCGGGTTGAGGGCAACAGGTGGGTCTCGCAGACTAGGCCAACCATCACCACATGGGATGCGCTAATAGAGGTAATTGCGGAACCGACTCAGTTTGCAGGAGAGATCAATGAATTAGGGCGCAGTGCCTTATCAAAATTGGCCTCCCAGCAGGACTATGTTATCCTGAGTGGCAACGCATTTAACCTTCGTCGGGCGGGGTTTCTTGCACAACTAGCTCTAGAAAAGCAGGCTACTGAAGCAAGCACACCGCCAACAGCAGCACTTGCGCCAACCTATTTGACTTGATTGAAACCTAATGACTGATGCGACACATATCCCAAAGCCAGCCATTACCATCCGAGAGATGAGCGAAGACGATGTTTCAATAGTCGCCGCAATTGATCGCTTGGCGTTTACAACGCCTTGGCCAGAACGAACATACCGCTATGAGGTCAACAATAAGCGCTCTTGTATGATCGTATTAGATGCGGCTCAAGAAAGCGTCACGCCGCCGTCGGTGCAAAAGAATGGGCTCGGTAAGCTCTTAACGCGGCTAACGGGCAATGAACAACAGAGGCAACTTGTGGGCTATTCTGGGTTTTGGAACATTGCCGGGGAAGCCCATATTAGCACAATTGCTGTTCACCCAGATTGGCAAGGTAAAAGCCTTGGTGAACTTTTGCTCTGGGGGATGATTCGGGAAAGCATTCGGTTGGGCGCGGAAAAAGTTACGCTAGAAGTTCGGGTAAGCAACGATGTCGCCAAGAACCTCTACTACAAATACGGATTTGTTATCATTGGCATTCGTAAAGGGTACTACCGAGACAATCGTGAGGATGCTGACCTGATGCAAGTAGGGCCATTCACAACGGACTACCGCAAGCGGCTGGTCAAGTTGGGCCGTAAGCTGGGCGATAAGCTCACTATTAATGACCAAATGCTGTCGAATTTACCGCAAGTTCGAGCCGGGGCTGACTAGCTCGCTAATGACTTCTCAAACTGCAAACATCAATGACAAGACTATCTATGCTGATCGCGGCGCACCCAGTTACGTCTGGCGAGCAGGCCAAGAGCGTCGGTTAGATATGATTCATAAATGGGCTGAGACTGATCATACAATGATACTCGTTGATGGTTGTGGTGTTGGCATGTACGCTGCCCACTTGCTTGAAGCCTCTCCTCATGTGTATGGGTTTGACATCGAGCATGACCGCGTTTCGACAGCCCAACAGCGTGCTCCATTAATGCATGTCGCTGCGGCTGAGGGTGTGCCGTACTCATCAAACCAATTTCGCGTGCTGTTATCTCACGAAGTGCTTGAACATGTCGCAGATGATCGGCAAGCCTTGGCGGAAATGGCCCGTGTCCTTGAGCCAGGTGGACGTATCGTTCTCTTCTGCCCAAACCGCTGGTATCCATTTGAAACGCATGGGTATTACTGGCGTGGTCAATATCATTTTGGCAACGCACCGTTGATCAATTATTTGCCACGTTCAATCCGTGATAGGCTCGCGCCACATGTTCGGGCCTATACAAAACAAAATCTCTTAGCGTTACTCGACGGTCTACCGCTTGAGGTTGTGCACCACACACGGATCTATGGTGGTTATGATAACATTATTGAGCGTTTCCCAAAGCTTGGGCGGACCTTGCGTGATATGCTCTACGCAGCAGAAAAAACGCCATTTCGTTTTTTTGGCCTCTCGCACCTATTAATCGCTCAAAAAGTGAAGGCCTAAGCCACTGAATGAATAACACAAAGCTGATCGAAGAATTAGTTCAAACGGCAAGAGACTGTGCCTATGCCGCGGGCGCTCTGATCAAAACGGAAAAGAACAAGGCATACGAAACGAGTTATAAGGCCCATGGTGAACTCGTTACTGAGGTCGACAAGTTGGCGCAAGACCGTATCTTAATGCTTCTGAAAGAACGCCATCCTGAGCATTTGATCATTGCGGAGGAATCACCAGAAACACACCCCAGCCCAGGGGAACCTTGGCATTTTCCTGATGGTATCGTCTGGTTGATTGACCCCATCGATGGCACATCTAACTTCGCCAACGATCTGCCTATCTATTGTGTATCAGTTGGTGTATTTGTTGATGGACAGCCATTTGCTGGAGCCGTCTATGACCCATCGCGTGATGAGCTCTTTTTAGCGGGTAAGGGACTTGGCGCTACACTGAACGGTCAACCGTTACAAATTAGTACAAGCATCCCTTTGAGTGAAGCACTGGTTGCAGGCGATTGGGGCTGGGGGTACGTCGGTGATAAGCGATTAGGGTCAATACAAGGGCTGCGCGCACTGGCTCCACACACACGTACCATCCGCGTGCTCGGCTCGGCTGCTCTAGCGATGTGCTACGTTGCCGCTAGGCGTGTTGATATTTATATGGCCTTTGGCCTCCACCCATGGGACGTTGCCGCAGCCGCTATAATTGTTCGTGAAAGTGGTGCTGCCCTCAGTGCAATCGCTGAAGCATGGTGGCCTGGAGCAAGCACAACACTGGCAGCACACCCCGACTTACTCAAGGAAGCTGTGCCGCTTGTGGCTGCTGCTGTCTAATAGTACACTTGTGCTAGAATTTGAAGCACGTTAGCTTCATAAAATCGCTCTGATAAATGAGAGTCCTGCCGAGTTAATCAGCCTATTTTTAGACACACCGTGTGAGGTTAGCATGAACAACAAACGCGCTCAACGCGCTGCTGAACAAATTCTTACTGACAGTAGTCTCACTGATGATATGAACGACGCTGAAGCTACGCGTTTGATCGACTGGGCGGTGGCTGTTGCAAAGAGCCTTGCCCTGCAAACGGTCAACATGGACGATGCAACAGCAGAGGACTACCTCGACCCACCGATGAAAAACCTCAGGCGGACTGTCAAGCAATTTAACAAGCTGCTCGCTGATATGGATAGTATGGACAGCGCAGCCTTTCAGGACAGCGTCAACAAGGTATTCGAGACAGCACAGACGATCGATGTGCTGAACCCACCACATGGCCGTGACCTATTTGATTATGATACGATGATGTCATTGCAAGCCGAAGAGCGGATCACTACGATGCTAACGGAACTGGCAATTCCTTTGGAGCAAAAACTTGAGCCGCTTACCGACCCGGGCCCAAGAGAGACACAACCTATGGAACCCTTCTCTGCGAAGGATATCGAGTCACTACAGAGATTTGGGTTTGACGTATCTCGCCCTGCAACAGACGATTCAGACCAACCCTCGACGAAAGACGAATAATTATGGCAAAGAAAAAGCGTTCTCCCGTAGCGTCAATTGTGACGTTGGTAATATTTCTAGCAGTGTTCATCTTTGGTGCCGCGGTCTTCGGTGTTGACGAAACGCTTCAGATGCTAGGCATCGAAGAAGAGCTTGGCATTGAGATGCCTGAAAGCCCAGTCAACCAGCCCGCAGCAGAAGAAGAACTATCTGGCTCTGGTAGTTACTACAGTATGTACTTCACCAACCCGGTAAATCCCTTCGATGATGTGACAACAGGCGGCGTTGACAACAACCTGATTGCCCTCATTGACAGTGCACAAAGCACGATTGACCTAGCTGTCTTTGAATTCAACTTGCAGCAGGTTGCAGACGCCTTGATCGCCGCCCATAACCGTGGGGTGCAGGTACGGGTTGTTTACGATGACGAACATACCGAAGATGACCCACAAATGGATCAGTTGATTGAAGCGGGCATCCCTGCGGTGCCGGATGAACGCAGTGCTTTCATGCACAATAAGTTCTGGGTGTTTGATGGTCAAACAGTTTGGACTGGGTCAACCAATGTCACTGAGAACGGCTTCTACCGTAATAACAACAATGCAATAGTCATTCGATCAACCCGGCTCGCCCAAAACTACACTACTGAATTTGAGGAGATGTTCAACGGTGAATTTGGGCCACGGTCACCTGCCAATACGCCCAACCCACAGATCACGCTCAATGGTGTATTAATCGAAAACTACTTCGCACCTGAGGATGACGTTGTTGGTGCGCTAACCAACCTAATTGCGCAAGCGGATACCTCAATCCACTTTATGGCTTTCTCTTTCACGCAAGACATGATCGGCCAAGCCATGCGTGATGCAGCCGCTTCTGGTGTGGAGGTTGCCGGTATCTTCGAGCAGCGCGGTGCTGCAACTGAATTCTCTGAATGTAATTCGTTTTTGGCACAGGGTTTCAACGTCGTCATTGACGGCAACCCACGGACATTCCACCACAAGGTGCTCATCATCGATGGTGAGATTGTCGCCAGTGGCTCGTTTAACTTCAGTGATAATGCAACTGAGTCGAATGACGAAAATGTGGTCATCATTCACGACCCACAAGTTGCACAGCAGTACGAAGCAGAATTTAACCGGCAGCTCAACAATGCGAAGCCTGTGCTTCCAACGGAGTGCCGTGAACCCGATGATGCGTAAGGTCAAATTTTTATTGGTTTAGTTGCTTGACGTCCCCGTAGAATGTCCAGCAGCAGGAGGAAAACGTATGGATACTGTCAATATTATTGAACTGCCAAACAACTTCTATATGGGCGCCCGGGTTGACCCGCAAACCCATGAAGTGCAAAAAGATATGCCAATCTATTATGATGCCCGCGACCTTCTAACCCACGGGTTGATCTTGGGCATGACGGGCAGTGGTAAGACGGGATTAGGGATTGCGCTGCTTGAGGAAGCCGCGATTGATGGCATCCCTCAAATTATCGTAGACCCTAAAGGTGACATCACAAACATGATGTTGGCCTTCCCTGACCTGACGGCGGAGAACTTCAAGCCTTGGTTGAACCCAGACGAAGCTGCGTATAGTAACCAAACACTTGATGAGTACGCTACCACCGTTGCCGAACGCTGGAAGCGCGGGCTTGCCGGCTGGGGCATTGACAATGAGCGCGTTCAGGAATACCGTCATTCAGGGCGTTTCAGCATCTATACACCCGGCTCGAATGCAGGCTTGCAGCTCAGCATCTTGAAGTCGCTAGCAGCACCACCAAACGGGTTTGAAGGCAATGAAGAAATTCTGCGTGAGCAGATCAGTGGTACGGTTACTGCTATTCTGGCGCTGGTCGGTGTTAATGCAGAACCCGTCGAAGACCCTGAGCACGTCTTGCTCTCGAATATCTTTGAGTATAACTGGCGCAATCAGCGCGACCTATCGATGGAACAGTTGATCATCCAAGTTCAAGACCCGCCCTTTTCTAAATTGGGTGTCCTTGACCTTGATGAAATTTTGTCTCGTGCGAAGCGCGTCAAGCTGGCGAAGGCTTTGAATAACATCATTGCATCGCCAAATTTCCAGTCTTGGATCAACGGGGAAGCGTTAGATGTGCCTCGCCTATTGGCGACTGAAGATGGCTATCCACGAACAACAATCATTTACACAGCACATCTAAATGATGCTGAACGCCAGTTCATTTTGACGCTGCTGCTCGAAAACGTCATCACCTGGATGCGTTCTCTGGAAGGCTCTACCAGCCTACGCGCACTGTTGTACATCGACGAGGTGTTCGGCCTGATGCCACCCTATCCATTGAACCCCCCGACCAAAACGCCAATTATGCGTCTGTTGAAACAGGCTCGGGCATTCGGTCTTGGTGTTGTGATTGCAACGCAAAACCCGAAGGATATTGACTATAAGGGTCTTTCTAACATCGGTACCTGGTTCATTGGTAAGTTGCAGACGCAAAATGACCGTGAGCGTGTCCTTGAGGGCCTAGACGGCTCTCGTGACGCGACTTCAAATATTGATATGAGCAAAATCGGCAAGCTCATCAGCAACCTTGGCCCGCGTGAGTTCATTCTACATAACGTGCATGAGGCAGAAACACCCACCCTAATGCACACGCGCTGGGCGATGAGCTATCTACGCGGCCCAATGACGCGTGAGCAGATCAGTCGGTTGATGAAGAATCAGCGACACCTCAGTGATATTGGTGAAGTCCAGCCAGCGGCATTGACTTATTCCGAAGCAGCGACAGGTCAGCTACCACGTCAATCCAACTATAGCACGCCTACTGTGGAGCCAGGACAGCCTGCTACCAGTGCCAGCACGAGCCTTGGGCAGAGCCAATCGGCCCAGCATCCGCCGACTCAAACAGATAGCGAGCGCCCACCGACGACCTATACAGTTCGTCCACAGGTTGGCCCAGCCGACACCCAACAGATCGATCCGCCGCCACCTGGGTTTTCTAGCCGCCCACCGGATTTATCCTCATCGCTGTATCAATACTACCTGCCGGTTGATTTTCGCTTGCAGCAGGCTGTGCAGCAGTGGGAAATTTCAACACGGCAGCCAGTGATGAACTACGATATGAACAAGCGTCGTATTCTGTATCGACCAGCACTGTTGGCCCAAGCCACGGTGCGCTTTAACCCGCGCCAGACAAGCTCGGTTGAAACGAGAACGTTAGCTTTTGTTGTGCCGAATCTGCCGAATGTGCCATTCCTCAATTGGAATGACTACATGAGCGAACCATTTGACCCATACGCGCTAGAGCCCAACCCCTTCGCAGAGTCACTCTATGCGGAGCTACCAGACTCAATGAGTAACACGCGGGCCTTCAAAGACCTGCAATCTAACCTGACGGATTGGCTGTACCACAACATGCAGATCCAACTGTACGAAAATAAACAGTTAAAGCAGGTTAGTGAGATCGGAGAAAGCCACCGAGATTTCGTGCTCCGGGTACAAGCGATTGCTCGTCAACAACGTGATGAAGAAATTGATAAGGTTGCCGCCCGTTATGATAAGCGGATTGCCACACTAGAAGACCGTGCACGCAAGAAAATGATGCAGCTGCAAAGTGAGCAGGACGAACTCGGTGACCGCAAGCGCGAAGAGTTAATCTCTGGTGCTGAGTCACTGTTCCAACTGTTGAAGGGACGAGCTTACTATACGCTCTCTCGCACGAGCCGTCTGCGCCGCTACACATCTCAGAGTGAAGACCAAGTATCGATCCTTGAGGCTGGAGTCGGCGATATTCTCAACCAGCTCGACCAAGCTGAACGCGAGATGGAAACTGCATTGAAAGAAGTTCAAGATAAGTGGACAAGCATTGTGCGCTCCACAAATGAACTCGTCATTACGCCTTATAAAAAAGACATCAACCTGATGCTATTTGGCCTCGGCTGGGTACCTTATTGGGATGCAACAGTAAATGGTCAGACGGTGATGCTACCTGCATCATCAAGCGGGTTGACTTACCAGCAGGGTAATGGCATGGGCTCTTATGGTGGGGCTGTGCCGCTTGGAGGGAGTGATCAGTACAACCAAGGGCAATACGATCAAGGTCAATATAATCAATACGACCAAGGGCAGTATGACCAGTACGATCAGCAAGGTCAATATGATCAGTACCAAGATGATCAGGGTTACTATGACGAGGGCCACATTGACCAAGGTTACTACGGCGACGTAGATGCTCAGGGTTACGACTACCATGATCGTTATCAGGATGATGACAGCGGTGACCATGGTAATTCCGGTGGCAGCTTCTCTGGTTTTGGTGGCCTTTAATAGCGTCTAGCGAACTTACCAAATGTCTATTCAGAGAGTGGTTTTGTTCTGCGAAGCCACTCTCTTTACTTGTTAATGGACTATGCTGCACAACGCGCCGATGAAAAAACTTCCTTACAAAATCACATTGCTGGCTAGCATCATGCTGCTTCTAATAGTGCCGGTATATGCACAGGATGATGTACCCGTGGAACCAACCGACCACGACCTGCGTTTTGGGGCGGTGGAAGCGTACCATGAACCAGAACTTGCTGATCAGGCAGGCTTAGGTTGGACGCGCATCCTCTTCTACTGGAGCGAACTTGAGCGCGAAGGCCCTGACGATTGGAATCCGTTCCACGCACCGCTTGAACGCATTGATCGCGAAATCGAGGGCGGGCGCGAGGTAGTTGGGTTGATCCAGAATACACCGGCTTGGGCGACTAATGGCATCCCAGATGCAGGTGTGCCGCGAGGGTTATACTTGCCAATCGATGATCCGGATAATCACTGGGCCAGCTTTCTCCGTGACCTGATGACGACTTATGACGATCGCGTGATGCGCTGGATTATCTGGAATGAGCCGGACATCGCTGAAGGCGACTATGGTTTTCTATGGGCAGGCAGTACACAAGACTATTATCAGTTATTAAAGGTCGCTTACTTGGTAGCAGAGGAAGTCAACCCAGATATTCTAATCCACCTAGGGGCGACGACTTACTGGCATAACCCAACTTACATCGATGAATTCTTGACCGTCGCCAGTGAAGACCCAAGCGCAGTTGAGAATGGCTACTACTTCGATGTGGTCTCGACGCACATTTACTTTAAACCAGAAACAACGCTCGGCATCATTGCATCACTACAGCAGCAGCTTGCACTGCATGACCTAGTGGATACACCAATCTGGATGGTTGAGACCAACGCCCCGCCCTACGATGACCCACAGCAATTGTGGGAAAACCCAGACTTTCTCGTCACGCAAGAGATGCAGGCCTCCTACATTATCCAGATGAGTGCATTGACCCTCTCTACCGGCGTTGAACGACTGCAAGTGTACAAATGGGCGGATCAACCGCCGCGTCCACCCGGCTTTGAGCCCTACGGCATGATTCGCAGTGATGGCACCACCCGTCCAGCCTATGATGCTTATCTGGCTGTGCTGGAACATTTCTCAGGCTTCGAACAAGTCCATCGGATTGAGCGTGATGAATTGTTCGTCATTACATTGACGCGTGGCACGCAAACCACTCGTGTGATCTGGTCACGGCTTCCCGAGGGATTAGCCATCACCCTACCAGCATTAACATCTGAGGCCACCCTCATTGACCAAGCAGGCAAGGCGCAAACAATTAGTGCGGTAGGAGCCAACTACTACCTTGAGCTAGGGGGCGCCCCTTGCGAATTCGTCGCTGACTGTTTGGTTGGTGGGCAACCGTTGATCATTGTAGAGAACGCTGAGATTGACTTAACACGCTGGGAGCAGTACAGTCCAGTTTTAACGAGAGTTCTACCGCCTGGTGAACAATCCACATCACAATATGCTGTTGTCCATCAGATGAGCGCCAGCGCCTTGGATCCCAGTGGCTTTGCTGTACCATGGATAATTGTTGCGGGCTTTTTGGTCGTTTTTAGTGGCATGTATGCTGCATCGCGATTTAGAGAGGATACAGCAGGTGACAGAGCGTGACGTCCACCTTGGGGGCAGCGGCTTTACAGGCCGTCAAAGCGATGCACCGATGCTCAAGGGCGAAGTGCGCCGCTTCCAACAGTTACGCCAACAAGAATTCACTGCTGTTCGTGAGGAAGGCGATCTGCGTGCCCTTGTCGCCGCAATGACAGAGTCCCAGCGTTGGTTATTCGCCGCCGATTGTGCTGCCCACATTCTGCATCTCTTCTATGCCAAGTTTCCTGATGACCCCACACCGGCCCTTTCCATCCGTACAACGCGTCTATACGCACAAGGTAAGGCCAGCGCACAGGAATTACATGACGCTTCCTACGCCGCTCGACGAACGCGTGACCTAACGTGGGAAGCGTGGGATGCGCGAGATGCGGCTCGGGCAGCGACATTGGCCTCGCTAGATGAGGAGGGTACCAAAATGTCTGTCACGTCGTTAGCAATAGCTGCGGCTGGTTACGCAGCCAAAGAAGCCGCAGCAACCGTCAAAGAGGCCCAAATGGTGTTTGTAGCCGCACGCCAGGCAGAACGCCAATGGCAACTCGACCGTGCACTTTGGTATCTTACAGCACAGGTCAGTATAGAATTGGTTCGCGAGAAGGAGGCAGAAGTGCGCGAGGAAGGGAAAAGGCCACCCACTGAGAGGTGACCCTTCTAAGCTCAAATTGCGAGTATGAGGCTAGTTGTTTTTAACCTGACGGTCTGGGCCGAGCAAGCCAGTATCCAGAAAATAATCCAGCCAGATGGCACAGAATAGGGCAATGGGCAAAGCTGTGAAGATCGCATAGCTAAAGCCATAACGATCAAGGTTGACCCCTGCCTGATAGACACCATTCAGAATTGTCCAGATCAGCAGCAGGCCACCAATACCACCACCAATCGATAGCACCACCAGCAAAAGCCTCTTAAACCACAGGCTCATTTTTATTGTCCTTTATAAAACAGCTTGTTTTTCGCAATTCTAGCCGATAATCTTAACACTCGTCAACGAATTACTTAGCTGGCACAGGGACAGTTGTTTCGCCCGAATGCTTACCATCACCTGCTAGGCGCTCTAAAACGATGACCAAGACAAAGCCAACTAACGCCAGCCCAACAGCAAACGCAACTTCCGTATTGAGGGCGCCATTAACGGTAAACTGCGGCAGGATGTTAGCCGATACTTGCTCTTCAATCACGGCGAGGGCATCTGCCTTCCAAGGCCAGATCTTACGCAAGCTGCCGATCATCAAACCAGTGAGAAAAGCAATCGTCAAATCATGGTACTTCTTGAACAACCAGCCTAAGAAACGGGCAAAGCTCAGAATGCCAATCACTGTTCCCATGCCGACAAACGCAATGGTGACAATATCCCGATCATTGACTGCGGCGAGAACATACTCATACTTGCCGAGCAGCACCAAGATAAACGCGCCGGAAATGCCCGGCAGGATCATTGCGCAGATGGCAAGGGCACCGCTCAACATCAAAAACCACCATGTGCTGGGGGTCTCCGCTGGCACCAACCCAACCAGCACAAAGGCAAAGACTGCCCCAACCCCCATGGTAACGAAGCGTGAATAATGCCAGACTTCGCAGCGTTGCGCTACAACAATCGCTGAAGCAAGCACAAGTCCGAAAAAGAAGCTCCAAACATATACTGGATAGGTTTCGAGCACGAATTCGAGTATCTGCGCTAGAGAGATGATGGCTGCGCAAATACCAACAGCGACAGCGAGTAAAAAAGGCCAGTTAACCAGCTTGAACAACTCAGCGATTTGCAGCCGCGTTATGGCCTTAAGGACAGGCGGTTGTGTGAGCTCGCGGATCGACTCGACCAACTCTTCGTAGATGCCAAGAATGAAGGCCATAGTGCCACCAGAGACACCCGGCACAACATCGGCACAGCCCATGGCAAAACCGCGCACAGCAATTAAAGCATAATCTTTGATTGTTCTATTTTCTCGAAGGGTTTGCACAGCCTCAACAACGAGTTCGTCGGCGACTGCTTCATAAGTGGGTTCCATAGTGTGGTATTCCTGTGGCTGTAAGCGTACCTTGTACGCCGTAATCCAATTGATTGTCTGCAAAAATGGCAGACGAAAAACGTCTGCCTCTGTAGCGGTCGCCAGTATACCAGCGTCCTATTGACGGGTCAACTCAAGCGAAAACGACTCGCTAACGATTATGAATCGAAAATGCACCGACTCAGTGAGCCGGTGCATTTGTTTCCTATAACTAACTCAGTGTATCACGGTGTTCTATTAGTAAACAGGCAGCTTATCGTCGATTTCAAGTGCCCACTTGTTGATGCCGCCCGCCATGTTCCAGACACGCTTATACCCATGCTCCATCAGCAGTTTAGTGATGTCGCTGCTGCGACCACCCGTTCGACAATAGACGACAATATCACGATCAGTACCGAGTTCCCCAAGGTGCTTGATAACATCATCTTTGCGGATGTGGTGTGTGGCCCCTTCAATGTCGCTGATCGCCCATTCATGCGGTTCGCGAACATCGAGTAGAACGAAATTATCATCCCTTTCGAGCCGCTCCTTGACTGCCGCTACTGTGGTAGTCGGAATGTCGTCCTGCTTTTGTTCGTCTGCGTCGTAGGTGCTCCGGTCGTGGGCTGGCACGCCGCAGAACTGTTCATAGTCGATGAGTTCTGTCACGGTCGGGTGTGCTTCACCGACCGGCCAGTTTGGTGCACGGCGCAGCTTGATCGTCCGGAACTCCATGTTGAGCGCATCGTACAACAGCATGCGTCCAACTAATGGGTCACCGATGCCTAAAATCAACTTAATGGCTTCAGTGGCCTGCATAGTGCCAATAGTACCCGGTAGGATGCCGAGAACACCTCCTTCGGCACAGCTTGGTACCAACCCCGGGGGAGGTGGCTCAGGGAACAAGCAGCGGTACGAGGGTGTGTCGTCGCGGCGGAAGTCGAAGACGGTCACTTGTCCCTCAAATCGGAAGATGCTGCCATAAACATTTGGCTTGCCAAGCATCAAGCAAGCATCATTGACCAGATAGCGTGTTGGGAAGTTGTCCGTCCCATCGATCACAATATCGTATGGCTCAATGACCTCCAAGGCATTTTCCGACGTCAGTGGCACGTTATGCTGAATAACGTTGATATAAGGGTTAATATCTTTTATCGTCTCTTCAGCACTGTCCAGCTTGGTCTTGCCGATGTCCTTTGTGCCATGAATAATTTGGCGCTGTAGGTTTGATAAATCAACCACATCATAGTCGACAAGGCCAATGGTACCGACCCCCGCAGCAGCAAGATACATAGCCGTCGGTGAGCCAAGACCCCCGGTGCCAATTAATAGAACTTTGGCCACTTTGAGCTTTTTTTGACCATCGATGCCGACCTCCGGCATGATCAGGTGGCGGCTGTAACGGCTGATCTCATCCTGACTGAGTGCAACTTCTTGTGTTGTTTTATGTCCGTTTGTAACCATGAATTGTTTCCTCTACTCCTGCTTAATCGTGCTATGACACGCTGTAGTCGATTATAGGGATGCGACTTGTTCAGCCAGCTTTTGCGCAGATACCGCGCGATTATTGACATAACGTGGCTTACGCTCGACATCGAGCACAATTGTGGTGGGTGTGGTCATTACACCCCATTTGGTTGCAACATCTGGTTCCCGTAGGGCATCCACCGTAACAATCTCAACGCCGCGCACTTCTTGTTTAAATTCTTCAATGGCCGGCGTTTGCATTGTCTTACAAGGTACACACAAGTCTGAGCGAAAGTACAAGATGGTGGGCGATGATTTTTCGATTAACTGTGATTGACTCGCTTCTCTAGCAACTCTGTGGCGTTGGAAACATCCGAATGCGTAACAACCAAGTACCAACACGCCAAAGATCACACCTGCTATGATGAGTCTGTCGATTATCACAACGCCTTCTCCCTTGTGATTCTGGCATTTATCATTGCTGTTCGATGGGTGCTACCGTAAAGCCTGGAATACCAATTCGATTGAACTGATAATAGATGAAGCAGCCTGCGCAGAACCCAAGAAACAGATTCGCTGCTGCCAACACAACAACTAACCATGCCAAGACCCAACCAACAGTTGTCAGCCCCAGCAGCAGTGCGACCGCAGCGCCAGCAACGACGGTACCACCGAAGCCTTGAGCAAAACGATGCGGCTCTGGGTTATCTATCTTGACATCTGGCCTGACGATTTTTGCTGGCTTCAAAACGTACTTGTAAACCCACTTAAACAGCCCAACCTGTGGGAAAGCGGTACCGATAATCATAACGGCACTAACGAACGCGACCAGTAGCCAGAAATCTAGAAAGAAGGCTACGAGCAGTAACCCGATAATAAAAGCCTGATTGGTTCGCAACGCAGAATGGTCAACCTTGCGCATGGGAAGGCCAACGCCCCCTGCGATCGAGGGGATGATCATCAGTTCAGCATCTGTTTCGATACTAGTATCAGTGCCATCGAGGAAGCGAATATCTTCTTCACCGATGAAGATATTAACGAAGCTACGCAGCTCCCCCTCTTTGTATAGATGCTTGCCAAGGTCTGGGTGCTGCGTGACAAGATCATTGAGTGCCTCACCGACAGTAGACCCCTGGACCTCAACGAATTCATTGTCGCCTGCATATGGACGCAGTGGTGTTGGAATGCGTATATTTGCCATCGAATTTACTTCCCTTCAGTTACTTGGAGTGTGTCTTCTTGAAACCGGCTGCGGTCTTCAACAAGCCGCCATGCCTGAGTTGTTGCTGCACTACCTTGCTGTACTGACGTAATGAGATAAGCAAAATTTGGTAATGCATGGTCTCTGTCAAACTCGCTGGGCTGCGACGGATGATCTGGGTGAGAGTGAAACACACCCACTAGGTCAACACCGCGTTTGACCGCAGTCATTTCTGCTTTAACGAAGTCCTTAGTGTCAAGCACAAAGCGATGATATTGCTCAGCGGCTTCCCACTTGTTGTCAAGTGGGAGCAAACTGTCAACTTCAACAGTTTCAGCTTGCATCTTGCCGAAGATGAAACCAGCGCCTTCTTTCGGGTAGGTTGCCTCGCAGTGGGCTTCAATTTGTGCCATTAAGTTATGAGATAAAACGATCTCCATTGTTTACTCCGTCCAGAATGGATCGCTCAGATACTTGGATGCGTTGTCAGGCAGTAAAGCGACGATCACACCCTTGTTAACTTCCTCAGCTTTTCGGATTGCAGCGAAGATCGCTGCGCCTGCTGAGACACCAACCAGCAGCCCTTCTTCACAAGCCAGACGGCGGCACATTTCGTGCGCGTCTTCCGTCTCGACTGCCACGCCCTCATCCGCGATTGTTTCATCATAAATGCCAGGGGTAATCGCTGTCTCCATATGCTTCAAGCCTTCAAGCCCATGGAATGGAGAGTCTGGCTGGAGGGCAATCAATTGAATGTCTGGGTTGTATTCTTTGAGACGGGTACCTGTCCCGCGAAGCGTGCCACTTGTGCCAAGCCCAGCAATAAAATGTGTGATCTGACCTTCAGTTTGCTGCCACAACTCGATGCCCGTACTTTTATAATGTGCTTGCCAGTTATCTTGATTGTTGTACTGGTTGGCATAAAAGTACTTGTCTGGGTTGTCGGCATATATTTGGCGTACCTTACGGATAGCGCCATCGCTACCTTCTGCTGGGTCGCTCAGTGTTAATGTAACACCTAACGCCTTTAAGATAGCAATCCGTTCTTTGCTCGCGTTCGCTGGAACCACTAACTCAACATCGTATCCAAGTGCCTGACCATAGGTTGCGTAGGCAATGCCCATATTGCCAGATGTACTATCCAACAAGGTGACACCTGGTTGCAGATCACCCCGTGCTTCTGCCTGCCGAATAATGTTCAGGGCTGGACGATCCTTGACAGAACCGCCTGGGTTAGCCCATTCGGCCTTGCCTAGAACAGTCACTGTTGCTGGTAGATGCGCTGTTATTGTGGGAAAACTAATTAGTGGCGTGTTGCCAACCAACTGATCGATGGTCGTTCCATATTTATTTAATGTTGCTGGCGCAGCAACGTTATTTAGCATTGCATTTATCATTATGTGCTCCCCCCTCAGGGCATGTGCATAAGTACTGACGCACATTACATCTGATAACTTTCATCATAAAAGTGTTAATAAGTGTGTAGGATACTCTCGCACCAGTATTAAGTTTTTTGCTTAAATTGTAAGCATCGTGGTGGCGCATATTACTGCCACATAGCAAGAGGTGAGTTGGGTTCACCTATCGCGCACCGGGCCGGAGGTGGGCGGAGACAATAGTACCCTCGGGGAGCTTTAAACTTGTTTGCTCAGGCGAGGATAATATTGACCCCGCCCAAGACACATGCAGATGTGTCTATCCATAATAGCTTTAGATGTTGCTTTACTGGTATTCTATAGCATAAATGATAGAGGGTAAAAAATTTGCGAGCAACATTTGGTCTGTATTCTAAGAAGCTTCTAATTTTTCTTCAATGTCGAAGTATTTTCAGCATAGTTTCATTTACTAACGACCATAGACGAACAACACGATGTCCGATTACTGCGCTGCATTTTATATGCAGCAGCAAATCGCAGGACTGCGGAGCGAAATAGACCAACGCAAAAAAGATGAAGTAGTCGATGAGATTACCGGCAGCGACTATTTCAAGAGCTTGAAAGAAAAGACTTCAGAATTACGGGATCGTAAAGGGCAAGATGAGGACGATAACATAGACAATAAGGACGAGAACCTACAAGTAATTCTGTTGCGTTGCTGCCCGACCTATCTTACAATAGCTCGGCATGAGATAGGCGTGTGCCATTTCACCACAATCGAACGCAGCTCACCCTTACAGAGCTCTATCAGGAAGCATTAAAGCAGTGATGAAGTTTAGCGTAGGGTTAAGTACCAACCCCGGACCGCGGGCCGGTGTCAACCAGGACTCGGCATCTATCGCTATTCCTGCCGCAAACCCGCATTCTGCCCTTGTCGTTGTAGCAGATGGCATGGGTGGTGCCAACGCTGGCGACTACGCCAGCCAGCAGGCTGTTGCGATTGTAAAAGAAGTGATGCTAGATGGCGGTTTACCGCCTGAAAGCGAAATTCCAGAGCGCCTCAAAGAAGCAATCGGCCTTGCAAATTCACGCATATATAAACGCAGCACGTTGTCTCCAGAAATGCAAGGGATGGGGTGCACAATTGTTGTCGCTGCTATTGTTGAAGATCGCTATTGGATTGCCAGCGTCGGTGATAGCCGGGCTTACCTCATGCGAGATAAGAAAATCAAACAACTAACTGAAGACCACACGTGGGTCAATGCCCAAGTTAGGGTTGGTCTGCTGACACCCGAACAAGCCGCCAACCATGACTTGCAGCATGTTCTAGAGCGAGCGGTCGGTACAGACGCCGATGTAGATATCGACGTGTTACCCGCGAATGAGCTGGAAACAGGCGATGTCCTTATTTTATGCTCAGATGGCCTTTACAATGTCGTAGCTGATGAGCGCCTACCAGTGTTGGTGTATGGCGCTGATGCCCAAGAGGCTGCGGACACATTAGTTCAGGCTGCACTAGACGCTCCGGCACGTGATAACATCACTGTGGGCGTTCTCAAAGTCCTCAAATAACATTGCTCACATGCAGGAAAACGGGAGGCTATATGATACGCGTTGAAAAACAGTCAGTATTGTGGCTGCGGATGGTACTTGTCTCTTCCCTGATCGTTATTGCGCTTTTCTCTTTTGCGCATCGAGCAGACGCTCAGACAGGTACAACAGCGGATGACGGCATCGTTGGTGAATCAATATTTCAGATTAATGTACGCTCTGCGCCAGGGGTAACCAGTCCAGTCATTTCAAGCCTACAGGCTGGTGAGGAAGTCGTCGCACTTGGACGAAACGCCAACAATAATTGGATCCAGATTGAACAGGGTTCAACTGTTGGGTGGGTCGCAAGTTGGTTGATGATCTTCTCGCAGGATACGTTAGACCTCAACATTACAACAGACTTTAATCCACCGCCTACCGCAGGCAATGGCCCATTTGAGGGAAGTTCACCTTTCACTATTAACCTGCGGAGCCTACCGGGTGTTGAGGGCCAAGTTGTAGGTAATGTGCGCTTTCTCGAAACGGTTGAGGTGACGGCACGCTCAGAAGATAACTCGTGGGTATTTGTGGAACTCGATGATAATGCAGGTTGGGCAGCCGCATGGTTGATGGTCATTGATGCTGACACGCTTGGTCTACCAATACTTGACCCCGCGGGAGGTGGGATCATCATTGTGCCATTTGATGAGACACCAAATGCGACAGAGACCGTGACATTACCCCCAAGGCAAACAGTGACGCCCTCTCCAACGCCAACCACAGCACCAGACATTACAACCACACCAAATGCCGACGAAAATGCAGCTGTGTTTGGCTCAATCGCTGTGTCTTCACCATTCCGAGTCAACATTCGCTCGGAAGCAGACCCAAATGCCACTGTTATTGGGGTTATCCCGAATAATGCACAGGCCAGCGCAATCGGGCGCAATGTGATCAATAGTTGGGTTCAAGTTAACTACCGAGGTACCGAAGGCTGGGTAGCCAACTGGGTCGTTACATCTAACCTAAACTTGATCGATCTACCCGTCACATCCATCGTTGATAGCCCCGTCACTTTTGCCGGGCCAATTACAGCGTCAACGCGTTTCAACACTTCAGTACGCTCTGGCCCGAACGAAGCCTTTGGTCAAATCGCCTCGTTGACCTCCGGTGAAGAAGTGACACTTTCGGCTCGCACTGAAGACAACGACTGGTTCCTGATCGAATTTGGTGGCACGCAGGGGTGGATCGCTGGCTGGCTTGTGGTTGCACGCCAAGATACAACTAATCTACGCATTGTAGAATCGTAAGCGTTTCTGATTAGTGCTTAATAGCTTTCTCAAGAGTCCTGTTGATGTGATTACAACGAGTTACGGCCTCCTGACAGATACATAACTACTTAGGAATAAGTAAGCCAGGGAGAGAGAGTTTGTCACTAATGGGGTCGCCCGTTCCATTGATAATAGGTAAGCGAGTGTTGGTTGCAAGGAGATACAATCCAACTTCTAGACGGTAGGCACCAGTTGGGGCATCGGGGTTGAGCATGACACTGTAACGATCTGAGATCGGCTCACCAATAGGCCATGTGCTGGTTGGGAAGGTACCCTGAACAGGCCAACTATCAACCTGCCCATGAAGGCGACCATCAGGGCCAAGTAAATGAACAAAGACCGTGTAGTCTTCAGCGATTGGCTGCACGGCCTGCCATGTGAGCGTCACATCAACTGTCTGCCCCGGGAATATCTGCCCAGCGGCGAACTCAACACCGGTTAGCAAAATTTGATTGTTATAGTTCGCAACTGCTTCAGGCACTGGTTGCACGACTTGGGCACGTCCAAGTTCACAGACATTTGTAAGTGGCAGTAGCCAACCGCAGCGCAGCCGCTCACCTTCTAATTGATAAGCAACCGTGTTAACCGACATGTTATTAGGCATGAGTGTTTGAATGCTGCCCCCATTGGCCTCGCTGCCAATGACAAACCCGTTCTGTAAGGTATTTGCTGCAACCCGAACAGGGACATCGCTTCGAGTAAACACGCCTTCTGTACCACTAATTGCTACGCGCTCGGTAAGGCTGTGTGGTGCATTTTCTGCGGGGGCAATACGCCAGCTAGTAACTGGAACCCATTCTGCACTTGTATTGTTATTGAGGTAGTCCGTTGTGAATGGCGGTGCTAAGGCCGCTTCTAGCTGGTATGTACCCCCTGTTAGTGTGTATGGTATCTCAACGGCGTAGTAGTCTGATACGGTTTCTGGTGGCTTCCATGCTACCAGCGGATAGCGATTGCTGACAGGGAACTGGGCTTGGTTGCGCCATACAACTGCCCCATTGCTATCAATCAGGCGGAGGTGAACAAAACTATTCTGCTCAATGGTTTGTTGAAGCTGCCATACGAGGGTTACGTGTCCAATTTTACCAGCTTGCTGGTCACGAGCTGTCTCAATTGAGGCAAGTTCTAGTCCGTTATCCCAGATTGCTAATTGGTCGTTAGATAGGTGCGTTAGCGGCAGCGGTTCGGTGCCAACTTCGATTAACGGACCAACAGAGCGCAGATGGAAGGCCCCTTCTAGACCAGGGAGCAGGCGTGCCAGATAGACCGTTTGCTTAGCTTCCAAGCGAGCAAATAAATTAGCGATATATTCCGACTCTACACCAAGGACAACCATTGCCATATCAGGCTGCTGCCCTTCTATACGATGTAAATACTCCAACGGAGCGATTTTCTCACTATCCGCGAGGATCGCTCCTTTTGGGTCGAGCGGTTGACTCAGCACGTAGCGTCCCCATTCTTCGAGAGCTACCTCATCTGACCAATCAAAAGTGGGGCCAACGGCCCACATTTGGAACAACATCAAGTAGACGACAAGGCTGCTGGCGCTAACCTCTAGCATTCTCACTGCTGTTAGTGGTGTCCATTGTTCGCTGAATTCGATAAGCTGCCCGACTCCGTATGCTGCCCAGATGCCCACTATCAAGTACATTGGGATGATGAAGACGGCAATATCGGGCACGAGGTAGTTCAAGCCGTAGAATCCGTAGCCTAGAAATGCACCCAACAACACAACAGCCAAGCGCCAACGCTGCCAGAGCATTAGGCCAAAGCCCACAATACCTGCTGTAATGCCAACCATCCCAACTTGTTCCAAGACCAATCTGCCGATAATTTCCCAACGCGTTGGGTCTGTTAGCCATGCTTGCAGTTGAAGTGCTCCGCCAAAGCGACTGCCGGTGATCCACCCAATAAAATCGCTAAAGGGCATGAGTGCACCATTATGCAGAGCAGGCCAACGGATCGGAATGTAGAGATAGAGCATCAAGGCCGCTGCGCCGCCTGCAATCGCCGTCAGCCAAACCCGCATCGACAATCTAGGCCATGCGAACACGAGTGCAAGTACGGCACTAGGCAGCAAAAACACAGTTGTTAGATGGTTAGTCATACTTAAACCACACAGAGCAAACAGAATAACAACTGCTCGCGCCTCGACTGGCTTTAGCATGGGCTTTTGAGAAACGAGAGTAAACGGATTACGCTGCGCGATCCAAAGAGTCGTCAGCAAAATAGCGCAGGCAAACATCGCATTGAAGGCATAGACTTCGGCGACCACCGCCTGACCCCACAGCACAGGCATTAAGGCGATCCAGATAGAAGCGGGGAGTGCAATCGAAAAGCGGATGGCTAACACACGATGCAACATCAGAAACAGCAGCATACCGGCTACCGTCGCAGAGATTACCGATGTTAGGTTAACCCGCGTTGCGACCTGCCCAACTGGCAGCAGGCTAAATAACCCACCAAACAGCGTATAGAGTGGGTAACCCGTTGGGTGAGCAATCCCCAGGACGGGGGCCGTTACCTGAAATTCAAAAGTATCCGCACGGCCCACGGTACGTTGTAATGTCAGTAAGTATGTGGTCAGCAAAACAACCCCGACCGCTATTGTACCGGCCCATTGTGGCACCTCCCTAAAGCGGACAAGAAACCAGACTAGGAGCACGATGCTACCAGTCAGCAATAACCTGCCCCGTAACGGATTGACACTAAATTGCGATGTAAGAATATATAGCCAGCACAAAACCGTAGGGACTAACCAACTAGCATCAGTGATATCCGTATTACGGAGCAGAAACGTTGTTAAGCCTATAAAAACTAAGCTGAGCACGACAGCACCTACGGGCGAGCCAAGCCAACTAAAGGTGAGTGGGTCTGTCTCATACAATAAGCGAGAGAGGGCTAAGCCAACTGATAGTCCAGCCCATAATTTTATAATCAATTGCAGGCGACGGCTCAACAGCTAGCCTACTTCCTGAATATCGTCGTCTGGTAACGGCAAAGGCGTTGGTACGGAGGGGAAGGTAGGTTCAACAGGTGCTGCAGGTTCCTGAGTGACATCAGGTAAAATTAGCCCACCATCTTCTTCAGGAGCTTCTAATTGCGCTTCAAGTGCGCGCTCCGCTTTGAGTTGGAAATACTCATCGATCAAAGCAGAGGCTACTGGCAGGGCTACAGATGACCCTTCTTGCCCATTATAGAAAAATGCAATTACGGCGATCTCTGGGTTTTCATAGGGAGCATACCCCACATACCAAGCGTGGGCGGGCCACAGCCCCGGAATGCAGCGCTCGAGTTCCGCAGCGATATTGTCACAGTATTCGGCAGTTCCTGTTTTGCCTGCCACAGCGACGTATGGAACACGTTCTTGAGCAAACGTGGCAGTACCGTTTAAGCGTGGGTTGTCTTCACGCTCTAGGGTGACGGCTTCACGCATACCTTCTTGAACCAGCCGCATAGTTTGTTCGGCTACTGGGTCAAATTCAATTGCCATTTCACCAGTAAAGGGATCAAGCCGGTAGCCTGCCATCAGATCGCCGATAATTTCAGGCTCAAACGGCTGGACAACATTCCCAGACTGATCGGAAATATCACGAACAAGAGTTGGTCTTGTTATCATGCCATTATTGGCAATGATATTGGTCATGTGGATCATCTGGAGTGGGGTTGTTAGCACATAACCCTGACCAAATGATGAGTTATAAGTATCACCCGTAGACCAGTTTTCACCCCATGTACGTCGTTTCCATTCGGGTGTGGGCAGTACTCCGTCAATCTCACCCGCAAGTTCGATCCCGGTAAAGTCACCAAGTCCATAGACATCCATCCATTTTGTGAGTCCAGTGACGCCAAGGCCATTACCTGTCACTTCACCCTCAAAGCCGCCGCCTGTTTTGTAATAGTAGACATCACACGAGTAGGCTAAAGAAAGCACGGCATTAACATCCCCATGCCCACCCTGCTCATCATTGAGCCAGCAGACAAATTCCTGACTTTGGGCTGGATCGTTGGCGTAGTAGCGGTTCTCGAGTTGAATGGCACCGGGGTCAAACACAGTATCTTCTGGGTCCATAACGCCCTCCTCAAGAACACCCATAAGCGTGATCATCTTGAAGATTGAACCTGGCGGGTACAATGAACTGATCGCCTGGTTAAATAGCGGGCGCTTAGGGTCTTGCGACACTTGTAAATAGTAGGGGTAGTCAATATTTCGGGCGAAGCGGCTGTTGTCATAGTTTGGGTAGCTGACCATTGCCAGGATTTCGCCCGTGCGCGGATTTGAGGCCATCACCACAGCTTGGTCAAAGCCAATTTCATCGAAGAAATAAATTTCACGCAGGTTATCTAATGTTTCAAGAATAAGCTCCTCGGCCCGTCGTTGGAGTTCGATATCAATCGTTAGTTGAACGTTGTAACCGGGCTGGGCGGGCTGCTCACCGATGACGCGTACAATCTCACCGGCAACGTCACGCTCTACGTCGAGAATACCGGGAGAGCCAGCTAGAGTGTCTTCTAAGGCAAATTCAATACCATCGTAGCCAATACGGTCACGGTCGAGCACATAACCAATTTCCTCATATTCCTCCGCTAGCGTACTGGGGATAGGCCCCATATAACCGATCACGTGTGACGAAACAGCCCCGGTTGGATAGTCACGCACGGTGATGAATTCAACATCAACACCGGGTAAAGAATTCTGTTCAGAAAGGATGAGGCGAGCAACATCGATGTCAACATCCGTCTCAACTGTTACTGGGCGGAAGGGAGCAATGCCCTCACCTGTTCGGACTTGGGTCAATAGACTTTGTTCTGGGATGCCCCGCTCATCGACGGTATCGAGTTCACCACTGTAGGGGATACCGATTAAACTGGCGAGACGGCGCAGCACAGCCTCTTCCTCGTCGGCGTCGGCAGGCAGCAGCGCTGGCGTCACTGTGACGTTGGCACTGGCGGTATTCGTTGCCAGCACAACACCATTACGATCCGTGATAATGCCGCGTGTAGCAGGCACACTAACTTGATCAAAGCGATTCTCGTCAGCCTCAGCGATCCAGCGTTCACGGTCAATAAATTGAATCTGGTATAAGCGTGCCGCGAGGATCACGAAGATCACGACAACAATAATCCGAAAGACAACGAGCCTTGATGGGAGATAGCTATAGCGACGGTCGGGGGGTAAGTTCCACATAAATTATTTGGGATGGTTGCTTTTCTGAGTTCCAACACAGGTGGTACACAGCCGAGAATGGGTACCCTTACCGGTGGACTATTCTCTTGAGTACCAAGTTATGGGGCAAATTTCCACTTTTGCTGGACTATATCACAACGCGGCGAGGATGCGATAAGTCGTAAATAGACGCCAGTATCTGCAAGACTGGCACGATCAAGATCATGTCAATCACAACGGAGGGCAGCGCGACATAAAGCAGTGCATCCCCCCAGAAGACGCGATAGCCTGCAAGAAAACGAAGTAAAATTAGATACAGTACATGATAGACACCTGCTCCACCCACCATTAACGTGATCGGCAGCAGTACACTCTCTCGATAAAGTTGCGCTTCCAAAATATTAATAACGTATGCAATGGGCATCAAAGCGAGCGATGAAATCCCTAGCGGCGTACCAGAAAACAAATCCAGAATGAGGCCACCAGCGAACGCCCAAACGAATCCTTCCTGCCCCTGATCGACGATTGACCATGCGAGTACCAGCACCACCAATAGATCGGGTTGACCATCAAAGACCCGAAACTGTGGGAAGACCGTCGCTTGAAGAATGGCGGCAATGAACATTATTGGAAGACCAATATGCAGACTCATGGGTTATTGAGGCTCGCTTTGCTGTTCTATCGTATCATCGAATACGCTGGTGTCGATGGCTTCGAAGTTGGTAATCACTGATACGATTTGTAGGTCGTCAAAGTTGACCGTCGGGCGCATCTCGGCTTGTTGAAACGGGTTAGCCGTCTCCCTGATGACGGTTGTGATCTGCCCTAGCACGATATTGGCGGGGTAAGTACCCCCTAACCCCGAGGTTACAACCAAATCACCTGTTTCAATCACTGCTTCTTGCGGAATGAACTCCATCAAGAGGTTGCTCCTAATCTGTCCACTGACTGAGCCACGGGCCTGTGCATTCTGCACTAAACCGTCAACCGTACTAGAGGGGTCAATCACCAAGCGCACCCATGACGTATTTGCCGATATCTCCTCGACGCGCCCGACTAGCCCCAGCTCATTGATCACAGGATCGCCAATAGCGACACCGTCTCGCGCGCCTTTATTGATAATCACCCATTTGAGATAGCTACTGGTATCTTGAGCAATCACATCACCCGTGACGAGGCTTTCGTCAGGGCGTTCGGCAGCATAGTTCAGAATATCACTCAGACGATAATAGTCCTGCTCAATTTCGCGCAGACGCACGATCTCCACCTGAATCTCTGCGAGGTTTCGTTCAAGCTGACGGTTACGTTCCTGAAGTTCTTGCAGCGTAGCTGCATCTGGCTCGGTGGTGACGCTCTCTGCGCCGTTGTTCAATACGCGGGCAATTGGGCTTGTCGGAGCCATAATCAAAGTGCGAATTGGACGCAGTAAGCCGGAACGATTGCCAACCACAAAAATGATCAGCGCTGCGGCTAACAAAGAAACCAGAGCAATCAGCCGATTGTTGCGTTGTCTACGAAGTTGCATAGCTATCTCAGTATCTCTTACCGCAATCAAGGTAACAAGCAGATGCATCGGCTGCAACAGATGGTGAGAATAATGGCATTTTAACGCAACGATTGCACACATTCAGACGTAGTAATGTTAGACTCATGTCAAATAGTCATAATGCGTGTGTACATTAAGGGAGACATAACCATGGAAAACGGTGCTAGCACAAACGGTAACGGTGAAGCGCACCCCGAGGGCGCAGCAGCAGAAGCAGAAGCAAAACAGCCAGAAAACTCTTTTGCGGAAGACCTAGACGCGCTGGGCAAACGCTTCGCCACCGCAATGAAAGAAGTCTGGGAAAGTGAAGAACGCCAACATATTGAAACGACTTTCCGCGCTGGCTTTGAAAACCTTGGCAAAGAAATTAACGAGGCGTTTGAAAAGGCGCGTACCTCAGAAAAGGGGCAGAAAGTGGAAAAAGACGCTCAACGAGCCAAAAATGTGGGCGAGCGGGCGGGTGAAGAATTCCGCCGTGGCATGGTAGATGCGCTGCGAAGCCTCAGTGATACGCTCGAAAACCTCGCAGAAGACCTCGGAAAACAAACTGGGGAAGCGCCGAAAGAAAACTAGCTATCGGTCGGTACTAGACAAACGCTCTGCACTCGCGGAGCGTTTTTGATTTATGCGAACCATTCCAGCCGAATATGCCATAAATTATCTTGGTTAGCTTCGGTCGCAATGAAACGCTGATCAACACGAAAGCCACATACCCAAACAATATCATCACCCTTGAGCAGCAACGGTACCCGGCTACGCCACGCTGCGGGAATCTTAGTCTCGTTCATGAACTTTTTGATCGACTGAGTACCATTTGTGCCCTGAGGTTGGAACTGGTCACCAACCCGTCTAACTCGCAGCATATACGGTGGTGGGGCGCTCACAACAGCGGCCCAAGCATCTTCCAGAATTGCGTCCCAACTCGGCCCTGAAAGCTGACCAGTATAAGGTAGAACCTCAATGCGCCACCCTTCTACGATCTGCTGACCTTGCCTGACCACACTGGCTTGCGTGAGTTCTGGCCAAATCGGTTCTGGCAACTCTGAAGATGCGGTGATCAACAGCGAATCATAGAGAACATGCAGCCAACGCTCGCCTACTTGTACTTTTGCTCCTGTGGAACTTGCGTTAGCGACGCTAACCGCTTGTTCAATCTGGGCGAATGATTGACCATCAGCCGCAGCCATCAACCAGACCAGTAAACGGCGTTTCAGTGCGAGGTGTAGCTTGCGGAACTGTTGTCGATCAACATGGATAGTATTGTTCGCGACTTTCTGAGCGATGGTTGTAGGAAGATAGGTGCCGATAAACTCATTCTCTGCGTGAAGCAAATTCGCAGTCCGGGAGAGGGTCTTAACAATATTTGGATTGAGTTCCTGCATTGCTGGCAGAGTCTTATGGCGAATTTTGCTGCGGGTGTAATCAAGCTGTTGATTGGTAGCATCGATCCGTGGTTGTAATTCGTTGTCACGACAGTACGCCTCGATCTCCGGACGAGAGACGCCCAGTAACGGACGAAGCAGCAGGTGCCAGTCTACAAAATGAGTAGCCCCTTCAACAAAATGTGACCTTGCTGTAATTGGGGTTACGGTCTGCATGCCGGTTAGGCCCTCTAACCCAGTTCCTCGAATCAAGTGCATGAGTACTGTCTCTGCTTGATCATCCGCGTTGTGCCCAACAGCAATCCAAGGCGTATTGTGTTGCTCTGCTACCTGTGCAAAAAGCGTATACCGTACTCGGCGGGCGGCCTCTTCAACTGTGTAGCCATATTCCGCAGCGACCCACGCCACATCCACGCTTTCAATGACACTCGAAACAAGCCAGGCTGCACAAATTTGCTCCACAAATGCAGCATCCTCACGGGCGGCCTCTCCACGTAGTTGATGATCTACATGGACGGCAATCAACTTGAGCTGATGGCGCTCTCGTAGTGCAACAAGCGTATGGAGCAAGGTCAGAGAGTCTGGCCCACCAGAAACTCCGATAACTATTGCGTTGGCTGCCGCAGCTCGTTCAACGGTCTTTTGTACCTGTTTCAGGACATTCATTCTGAGCTTCAATCAAGCTAATAGACATGTTCAGAAACGCTTACATTCTGCTGATGAATTTTCATTTTCTCTCTTATATATTTCATCTCAAATTTTTACACAATCTGCGTACTGTATAGATAAACATATTTCATTTACTAATCACACATAACAGGAGGTCTAGTAAAATGGTTGTTACACGTTGGAGTCCCGTTCGTGAGCTATTCTCCTGGCGCAATATGATGGAACGTGCCATGGACGAAGCACTCCGTTATGAAGACGGCGTGAGCAATAGTAACGAGAACCGTCAAGCAGCGCGTTTACCACTGGATGTCTACTCAACCGAAGAAGACATTATTGTTTTGGCATCTGTTCCAGGTACCAACCCGGACGATGTCGAAATTACCGTCGAGGGTGAAACGCTCACTATTCAGGGTGAGCTCAATCACCGGATTCCAGATGTAAATTACATCTTCTCGGAACGTTATACTGGACGCTTCGCCCGCACACTACAACTGAACGTCCCGATTGCCGTTGATAATATTACCGCCGATTTCGCAGATGGTATTCTCACTCTGCGGCTGCCAAAAGCAGAAGAAGTCCGTCCAAAAGTGATTAAAGTGAAGGCTGCAAAATAATAGTCTGCATACACAGCACACGGGCCACCCATAGCGGTGGCCTTTTTTGTTTCTGATTGCGTGAACGGCATTCTAAACTTATGCTCTTGATCCATGCTATGATCTCAAAGGATGCCCAGTGCTCGACCGTAAAATCACTAAATATATTCACGAATTATTTGGTCAAGAAGATGAGATATTGGTAGAGGTACGCCAATCGATAAGGCAGTATGAACTACCGGAAATCAATATTGAGCCAGAAGAAGGCCAGATGCTGCAACTGCTGCTGCGGATGGTAGGCACACGGAGAGCGGTCGAGATTGGCACGTTGGCCGGGTACAGTGCAATCTGTATGGCACGGGCCTTACCAGAAGATGGCAAGCTGTATACAATCGAACAGGACAAAATGCGAGCGTATATCGCTGATGAAAATTTGCGTTACGCGGGCCTTTCGGAACGTGTGGAGGTTAAACTGGGAGAAGCAACTGATATGTTAGCAGAACTCGAAGTTGAAAGCCCATTTGACGCAGTATTTATTGACGCAGATAAAGTTGGTTACCCAGTTTACATGCGCTGGGCACTAGATAATGTGCGGGTTGGCGGCATCGTGATGGCGCACAACGCATTTCGTAGTGGCGCTGTTGTTGACCCCAATGAAATCTCCGATGCCGGTGTGCGCGCAGTCCGTGAGACGACGAAAATGCTTGCCGACGACGAGCGCGTACAGGCGAGCATCATTCCTATTGGCGATGGCCTTTTAGTCGGCGTGCTAACAGGCTGATCATAGAAAAGTGCCAATCGGACTATACCAAATTTACGTTAATCTAAGAAGTCATCCTCCAACCCAAGCCCAGTGTTATCCTCTTGATTGTCGGGTTTGGTCGCGTCTGTGTTTCGTTCATCTGAGGCAGTTTCCTCCGTCTTGGTTTCATTGAACCAGTTATCTTCGGGCCGGTCAACTTGCAGCGTTGGTGCCCGGTGCGTTGGGTCACGCTGTGGCGGTGGGGCAGGTTCCCACGTGGCAGTGGGGTCTTGTGCCTCTGTTGAGCGCACTGGGCGCGGACGTCGTTCTGCGCCGCGGCTGGTAATGAAGAAATACGTGCCAACTCCACCAAGCAGCGCCACAACGAATACCGCGACAACACCAATTACGGGCACATCCGGCGCATTGGTCGTCTCTGGCGCAGAGTCTACTTCAGCCGCTTCAACTTCTTCGGGTGGTTCAGATGGATTAACGACTGGGACGTTAAAGGCAACTTCACTGCCTTGGCTCATACTAACCGAATAGCTCGATTGCCCGGCTAGCTCTAAACCTTCTGGCAGGTTAACATCCACAGAATAATCACCTGAGGGTAAATCAGAGAAACACTGGGCCGCTTGCGTCACCGTCGTGCTAAGTGTAGCGGACTGTTCGCCTGTGAGGTCAAGCAGGCCACCTTCAACCAACGGTTCCCCCGTCCCCCACTGACCATCACCGTTGGTATCTACGAAAACGGTAAAACAAATCTGGCCTAAGATGCCTGCGGCTGCTGGCTCTTGCCCCTCATCGGTTTCCTGTGGCTCGGCAGTTGCCCCACCATCTGAGATAAAGAGCTCTTGCCCCACAAAGATAGTTTCAGTGGTCAGTCCATTTTGGGCGCGTAGTTCATTTGGGCTGATGCCGTAAGCAACAGCAATCTTCAATAATGATTCGCCCGGCTGTACTGTATGATACTGTGAGCCGTCATCACGAGCAGGCTGTGTTTCTGCTGGCACAACATCCTCAAGGAAGATTTCTAAGTCAGGCAGGGTATCAGGCGTTGGCTCTTGTAGAACAGGTGAATTATCCACACTGTCATCGTCATCATCATCGGTGGAGAGCACCTGCCCCTCACGAACGACGATCAGAGCGGCGTCATCCCAGTAGACATTATTAGTGGCCCACGGCCAACGGGGCGATGAATACGTGAAGACGGTTACCTCATCGCCATCTGCTTGAACCTGTAGCGAGAAACGCTCGTAGTCATCATAAACTTCTTTCGTAGCAGACCAGCGGACATCTGTACTAAAGGGATTTTCTTTACCAGTCGGGTCAATCCCAACGCGCATATCCACTTGGCCTGGGTCTCCCCCATCGAAGCTGTCACGCGGGTTGGGGTTCTCAGCATTGGTGCTCCACGTATGCCCATAGATACTAAACTGTACGATGGAGTTCTCTGGCACTTCAACTACTTGGTACACACCTGCACGGTGGCGGGCCCACGGGCGGAAGTACTGCTGGGCGTGCCCGCCACTGCGGATACGGTTGGGATCGATAGAAATATCAGCTTGCTTGTACTCAGGCGTATCGAAGTTGTCTCCCGCATCGTCATACCACCATGCTTGCCAGCCATTAGCAATCAAGCCGCCGCCCGTGTCAGTCACTTGCTGCTCAAATGGCACTTCGAAGCTTGGGTTCTCGAGTAGGTTACGCGGGTCTTTTGGTGGTGGCCCGGGCGTTGGTGTTTGGGCTGCGGCTTTGGTCAGCGGCAGCAGTGTGAAAATGAATAGGATGAGCAGAATGTGTGTCTTGCGGCCCATTGCTGGCTACTACTTTGAACTTCACAGCGGTCAATAGCGGCTCATTGTATACGATCTTGTAAGGTGGGCACAGAAGCGTAGATAAGTTACGTGCGAATAGCTTGTTGATCGTAAATCAAGGTGCGGTACAGATCTGAATTCGTTACGTATTTTTTAGCAATTTTGAGGGTGTGCTTATCCGCTCGGAACGTCAATAGCTTGTGTGCTTTCTTGATCTTTTTCCATTCAACTGTGTCATGCTCATCATCCGCATTGGCAGTATCCCCGCCGACAACACGGGCAAGATAGTAGCGCACGACTTTTGGGCGTTCGACGCCACCGTTAAACACCATGTATTGGCCCAAGCCGACTAATGCCAAAATCTCAACTTCAAGCCCAGTCTCTTCAAACGTCTCACGGATGGCTGTTGTCTCGATGTTTTCACCAGCATCTCGACGGCCCTTTGGGAAGCCATAATATTCGGGGTCGTCCTTTTTGCCGTGGACTAATAGTACTTGTAACTTATCTTTGGCGTTATAGCGACAGACAATGCAGCCTGCACCTTCAAGAACGTAATCATTCATCATAGGACGTATCTTCAGTTGAGAGTAATTGTTCGTCGTCTTCAATCACATAGTCGACTTGAAATGCATCAAGGTTCGTCACTTCAAGCAGGGTGTGACATTCAGGGCAGTTCAGCAGTGTACTCAATACCATATTGCGCCCAAGGTATATCGGCGCAAGGCATTCTGGACAGCGAGTTTTTGCGCGGTTAAGTAAATCGGTGGACATAGTTATGTGTACCCTCTGATTATTGTGTAGCATCAACTTGCTGCACAATAAATTGTCTAATGCTTTCCATCGAATGCGCCCACTCTGGGTGGGCATCATAATGTTTGCGTGCGTTTGAACTCAATCCCCAGAGCCAATCACGGTTTTTTGCTAACGTGCGGAGCGTCCGGGCGAGAGCTGGGGCATCTTCCGGCTCAATGAGAAAACCGTTTGTGCCGTGTTTAATAATCTCGTGGGCAGCACCAGCGGTTGTCCCAATGGCGGGGAGGCCAAAGCCCATTGCTTCAAGATAGGCAATACCAAAGCCTTCATATTGAGAGGGCATTACCAACAGATGATGATCTCTCAATACATTCGCCACGTCAGATTCTACCAGAGAGCCCGCCCAACTAACACTCTCGGTAATCTTCAGGTCTGTGATCATCCGACGGATGCGCTGCGTATAAGCCACATCGGCAGCATCATTTCCAGCGATTGTTAGATGGACCATAGCTTCCGGCAGCCTGCTGAGTGCATCTGCAACCACATGCAGTCCCTTGCGTTCAATGATACTGCCAAGGAAAAGTAGTTGTAGAGGGCCAGCAGTGTAGGCTCGCTGTTCGATACTTGTCATGTCTGGTAGATACTGCTTAAAGCGGTCTCCAGCGGGAAATGCAACCAATGAGGGCCTTGGTTGGCTCGAGCATGCTTCAACAGTCTGCTGCGTGGTTTTACTGTTAAAAATGAAGCCATCAACTGTATCCAAGTATTGTTGTTCAACTAGGTGATATAAAGACTGGTTCAACCATGCTTGGTGCCGCTCCTGTGTTCGTAAATGATGCACAATTGAGATGATCGGCTTGTTGAATACGCGTTTTATCCGCTGGTTGAGCCAAGCTAATGACGGGTGGCAAAGTTCATCTTGCAGAATAATATCTGCTCCGGTGACCTTTAGGCGCCTGATAACGCTTGAGAACACGTTTTGAAAAAGAGCGACACCATATTTGGGTTTCGGTAACGAGATAATATCGACAACGACACCCTGCCGGCGGAGATACCTCACCAATTGTAAGTCGTATAAATTACCACCACTGATGACTTCCAAGCTGCCATAGACGATTAGAGCAACTTTCATGAATATTCGTGGCGGTATGTTGTCCGACCGATGTCGTCCTCAAAGATGGTGACACTCAGCGCAGTGAGGTTCGTTGCCTTGATGCCGTCCTTAAGCTGCATACAAGTGATGCGCGCAAAGTGCTCAATACTGGGGTTTAGACCTTCAAACGCCGGCAGTTCGTTTAGAGTCTTATCTTTATATTGGGCAATGATCTGTTCGAGGTTGGCTTCAACGTCGACGATATCAACCAAAAAGCCGTGTTGATCGAGTTCTTTAGCCTCTAGCGTGACCTCAAGCCGATAGTGGTGTGAGTGCCATTCATTTTCTGCTCCCCAGTCACCGCCGATCAAAAAATGTTGGGCAACGAAATCTCTGCCAACAACCAATGAATACATCTATTATCCTTTCTACTTATGTCGCTGCGTTCACCTTTTCGAGCACACTGAGCGTTTGTTCTACCAGTGAGGCCCAGCGAAACTTTTCCAGATTATAGTGTGTGTTACTTGCCAGTTCTGCTTTTTTGCCTGGGGTTGTGAAAGCTTCGGCGAGGGCGGCACCGAGGCCGTCAACATCTACATAAGGGGCTAACAGGCCGTTAATACCATGCTTTACGATTTCCGGGTTGCCACCCTTGAAGCTGGCAATCACTGGTGTGCCTGCTCGTAGAGACTCCAAGATTGTTTGAGAAAGGCCTTCGTAACCTGAATAAACAACGGTAAAGTCAGCAGCACGGTAGTAGACTGGCATGTCATGTAGCGGAACTCGTCCGACGAAGGTGACCTGCCGCGATAGGCTAAGGCGTTTGCTAAGGGTTTCCAGTTCCTCTCGCATTGGGCCGTCTCCAGCAACGACTAAGCGTAGAATATGTAGTCCCGATCGCACCATCGCTCGCATTACATGGTCGATGCCTTTCCACCCAGTCAACCGTGCAGGGGCGAAAATAGTCGGGAAGTTCGTCAACCCTAGTGCTTCGCGAGCCTCCTTTTGTGTCATATCTGGCGTGATGCCAGGGCCAGGTACTGCATTATAGATCACATTGATGTTGTCTTTTGGCACCCCCCAACCCTGTACTATCTCTTTGAGATAGTTGCTGGGGACGATCACCTGTTGATAGTTGCGCGCATCATGGGCTCGCAGCCATTTGTTGACCTCAACATGTGTCTTTTGCTTTTCTGTTTGGAAGGCGTCGATATCGCTCGTAGGCGGAATCCACCCTTTGTTGACGGCACGCTCCCAGGCTGGGTCGCCCACAATCTTGATGACACGCGGTCTGATTTTTGCAGGCAGCGGGAGACCTAGGCTGTGAACATAAGCCAAATCATGATTTGACCACAAACGTTGAGCCGCCTGCCGGTAGGCGAACCGGGCTCCAAGTGGAGATGTGCGTGGAATGCGTGTGACTGGGTAAGGGTAGGTATCGGTTGGTCCGTCACCGTAGGTCAAAACGGTGACGTCATGCCCTGCGTCGATTAATTCGGGAATGAACCGATATAGATAAGAGGTAGGACCACCTGGTTCTGGGTGAAAAATTCCAGTTGCAATGAATACCCGCATACTACGTCCGTTTCCTAATTTTTTTAAGTGCTTGTTTTGCCAACCCAACCGTGATGGCGCGATTGCTGCGTAGAACATCATCCGTTTGGGTGGCTGGGTCGAAATGTGCAATTCGCTCTAAGTCTGGGATAGCTCGTGTTTCTTTAAATTCACCGAGTTGCCAAATCACGACATCTTCACGAGCCATCCCTAAATGATAGTATGAGCGAGGTATTTCTTCTATGGTGCGCACCAGTGCCAACAGAGTCGTTCGCACCGTTTCGCTGTCCACAGAGGGTAGCCACATCCGCCGCACTTGATGATCACCTAAGAAAACGGGGCCAATCGGCACGGTCTGCTGCTCTGGGCTGCGGTATGGATGGTTGGTGCAGTATGTCTGCTCTGGGTCTCCGATGTGGAAATTCCGAATGGAGCAGTACAGTGCTTCGCTAGCCGCCGTGTAGTCCGAGCTGGGCCCACTATTTTCGGTATTAAACCAACACGTTGCGCAGCAATCACTGCCTCTTTGAGTCATCGAGCCTCCCATAAAGCGCCTGACAGGTTTAACCAGCTTTATACTATAATGTGTGCCGCACCGAGAATCGAAATTTAAGCGAATGCTTGACTGTGGAATTAGAAGACATCGCCCCAAGCCCTCAAAGACATGGGCAAACGATTGCAACAGCATTTGGTCTCTTCATAGTTGGTGTTATTGTATTTACATTTATTCAGATAAGGACGTCTGGGTTAATCGGCAATGATTCGTACTATCATCTAAAAATGGCAGCGTTGATGTTGCAGCAGGGGCCACTGCTTGACTTCGTTTGGCTGCCACAGACGACACTCAACCCGAAAACCTTTTACAATCACCAACTGCTGTATCATCTTTATTTGGCTGGGTTTATCATCCTCATTCCCGATTTATTTACGGCAGCGAAGGTCGCAACGGTATTTTTCGGAGCCCTGCTACCTGTGACGGTCTGGTGGCTGTTACGCCGTCAGTTTGTACCCTTTGCCCCCTTGTGGGCACTATTGCTATTTGGCCTGTCAAGCAGCTTTCTGATCCGGATGAGTCAAGTACGGACGCCGGTTGTCGCTCTACTGCTGTTGATCATGGGCTTTCATTCGCTGCTGCACCGGCGCTACTGGTTGGTTGGCGTGCTAGGTTTTGTCTTTGCATGGACGTACAATGGCGTTCTGCTCTTGATTGCTGTTGGTGCAGCCGTAGCGCTTGGGGCCGCCATCAGTGAACGCAGATTCGAGTGGCAGGCAATGATGTTTCCAATGGTTGGTGTGTTGCTTGGGTTTGTCATCAACCCTTACTTTCCGTTGAGTATTACCCAGACGCTGCTGCACATTAGTCCCAAGCTAACCCTTGCCGCCCGATCACCGTTGCTGGGTGCAGAGTGGGCACCAGCAACCCTGATGTTCTTGTTCCAATTGAACCGTGGTGTGCTGCTTCTTATTCTGCTCGGCACAATGCTGTTTGCAACAGCTGTTAAAAGTGCCCGCCGCGAATCCCTTGCTGCTGTTTTTCTGGCAGTCGGGTTCACGCTGCTGACTCTGCGTTCGCTGCGCTTTGTTGAATACTGGCCAGCATTCGTCCTCATAGCTGTTGCAATGGTCTCATCAAGCCAATTACGGCGGGTCATGTTTGATGGGGGCTTTCAGTCATATATATTATTAGAAGCTGTCATGGTTTTCTGTGTCGTTGTCAGTGGCAGCGTCATGGTGAGTGCGGCCCGCCAGATCGCTAGCATCGACGTGCTCCGCTACCAAAATGCAGCAGAATGGCTGGAAACTAACAGCGACGCCGGTACAATGGTCTACCTTGCCAACTGGGGAAACTTTCCACAATTCTTCTATTTCAACACACACAATGTGTATTCGGCTGGGCTAGACCCAACCTTCACCCAGCAATACGATGGGCACCTACATGATGCCTACGTGTCGCTTACCCGTGGTGATGAGCAAGAGGTTGGGCGTACTATCAATGACCTATATGCCGCCGACTTGATATTTGTGCCGCAAACGCCCGTGTTTGGTGCTCTCCGAGAGCAGGCTAAAAGGGATCCGACATTGCATGTAGTTTATCAAGATCAATACGGGTTGGTGTACCGTTACCAGCCACCCATCCCTATTGAAGTTCCGTAATCTCTACCACAACCTGACCTTTAATCGCTTTACAAAATGCGTCTTTATCTAAAGGCTGTCCGTTGTCCTGTAAGGTGACGTCAAAGAAGTTGCGTAGCAGTCGCAACATTTGCATCATCAACAGCAAGTCTTCGTAAATCGTCTCAGGGTCTTCATAGGCTTGGCCTTGTCCAGTCCGGTGACGCCCACGTAGAACAAGCTCGATCTCGGCTGGTTCGCGTAAATTGCGCCACCATACCCGCTCTCTTGAACTGGTGGTCAACAAGCGTCTACTATGTTGGATGTAGTTCACAGGCGTTGTATACTGCTCACCAGACTTGCGCCCAGTAAAGGCAATCAGCAAGGTGCTGCGGCTCATCAACCAGTGGATTGGCGAGCGCAAAATAAACGATACGATCTTATTGAAAAATTTCATCAGCTCGACCTCCTGTATATTTCTTACGATAGCATAAGAATCGATTTTTATAAGCTGTCGTGTAATGAGCGCAGGGTCAGCGTGGTTGACGTTGCGCCAGACAGGATGTTATCCTCATCTATTGGAAATTTACGGTTAAGACTTTGTGTCTGTTGTGTAGTATTAGTATTGAAACGAGGCACACAACTATTGCCTCACATTTTTTGTTGTTAGCTATCATGTTGGATCAGTCATTATGTTCATAAAACGATCACCGTTGGGTGAGGGAAACCTCAGTTTTCGCCGCAGACGACGCTTCCCGGTCTTTTTTATTTTGCTCTACCTCACCGTTCTGATTGTAGCGCTGTTTGTTTGGTGGCAGGCGGATCGTTTCAGGCCGATGGTGATGTCTGCGATTGGGCCAACTCCTGAGCCAACGATGGCAGCCCCAGAATTGACAACTATGGGGTACGAAGCATACCTTGATGGTGACGTAGCCGAGGCCGTCACATATTATCAACAAGCGCTTGAACTCCAACCTGACAACCTCGATATTATGGATACATTAGCCTTCTCATTGGCTATTGATTTTTGGATCGACTCAGCTAAGACGCAGTCTGTTGTTGAGTCGCTTGCCATTGCTGAGCAAATGGTGGCCCTTGCCCCTGAAGACCCCCGCGGGTATGCAGCCAAGGCTCGGGCCTTGAACTTCCAAGGCTTTTATCCAGAAGCTAACCTTGAGGCACTACGAGCAATTGAACGCGACCCGGATTATGTGTATGGTCATATCTACCTCGCTGAGTCTTACACGTATCTTGGGCGGCTGCGGCAAGCATTAGAGCAAGCCAATGTTGCCGTCGAGATGGCGCCATACAATGTTGAAGCGCGACGTAGCTATGCCACTATCCTTGAATATTATGGTGATTACGATGGGGCTATCGCCCAATATGAACAATCGCTGCGAATTGAACCTAACCGGCTTGACTTACTTTATGGGCGTGCCCGCAACTTGCGTGCTGCAGGCCGCACTGACGAGGCCGTCGCGATGTTCGGTGCGATCATTAGCTTAGACCCAGAAGATCCGCTGCCCTACGTTGAGCTTGGCAAGACGTATTTTGAAATCCGAGATGACGATGCTGCTCAGAACTATTTGCAATCTGCGGTTGAGAAATACTGCGCCGACTGCCCACTTAACCGCGAAGTCTGGAATCTTGACAATCCAGAGTATTGGCCTACGAGCAACGAGCCACGGCCCCAACTCTCAGAATTGCCGGAAGAAGTATTTATGCCCGCATGGCAGCGCTTGGGTATGGTTTACCTGACGCGCCGCAACTATGAAGATGCGATTGATATCCTTGAAGAAGCGATTGTTTGGGGCGAAACAAGCGCCGTCGATGTGCCCATGGAAATGCACTATGTTGTTGCCAGTGCTTACTACTATCGGGCAAGCTGCGAGCAGTCAGTGGCGCACGCGGTGACAGCCCTCAACTTATATGAAGAACGCGAGCTAAACGACTCCAATGCGTTAGTTAATACGCTGCGTATTTTTGTTCTATGTCGTGACTACAATTTTGAGGGTAACCCAGTACGTCATCAGGGGCCGGGTTTTGTAAACGGCTTCCCCGAAGGGTATACGGAACCGAACGTCGTTGTTGAAGCGCCTGATGGTTCGGACGCGAACACTGAGGCAGAAGACGAGTCAGATGAAATGACTGAAGACTCTATCGAAAACACCGTCGAATAACTGGAGGTACACTTTTTGGGTATCCCACTAGGCGGGGGAAACAAGCGCAGGCGCAATTACGCTGATTATGGCCCCCAATATCGAAGCCCACGCGAAAACGATCCCTTTCGGATTGCATTTTACATCGCTGCAATCATTGGCCTCGGTTGGGTTTATTTCAATCAAGAGGAGGTAACTGCGGCAGGGTTTTTGCCGCAGATCAGCCTTTCTTCTGATGGTCAAACTGTTGCACCGATTGGTGCCCCACGTCCAACTGCTACACCGTCCGTGACGGCCGCTGATCTGGCAATGCAGGCTGAGCAAGAAATTGATCAAGCACGTCTGGAAGAAGCGATTGATCTTTACGAGCAGGCGGCTCGCCTTGACCCAGCCAACCCGGAGTACCCATATGAAGTTTCCCGCTTACTGATTTATCTCTCTGTGTTGCAATATGGTGAAGAACGCGAGGCGACACTCGAACGCGCTTTTGAAGCATCACAGCTTGCCATTCTTGCCAACCCAGACAGCCCCTTAGGCTATGCGATTGAAGGCAAAGTTGCCGATTGGCAGGGTAGACCAGAAGATGCACTCAACAGCATTACCGAGGCGATTGGCATCGACGAAAGCTGGGGCGTAGCGCACGGATACCTTGCAGAAGCTCAGGTTGATCTGCAGCGTTATGATCAGGCACAAGAATCGATCTCAACGGCTCTTCAACTCTCGCCACAAAGCGTGGATGTTCGCCGAGACTATGGTTACGTACTCGAAAGCCTTGGTGATTACTCAAGTGGCGCCATTCAGTATGAGTCGGCGTTGGCATTGGAACCGAACTTCCCCCCTATTCGTTTTTCGTTGGCACTGAATTATTTCGTCACAGCGCGCTACAACGAGGCAATCGATATTTTGCTAGAACTTGGTGCTCTCTATCCACAGAATGCACTGGTACAGTACCAAGTTGGCATTGTCTACGAGACTGGCATTGGTGATCAAAACTCTGCGCTAGAGTTCTATGAAGCTGCCGTTGAATTGGATGACTCATACACACGTCCATGGGTACGCATTGGAGCTATTGAATTTTTTCGGGGGAATTGGGCGTTGGTCACAGCCCCTTTGGAACGGGCATTAGCAGGCGGCACAGACACAACCGCAATTCAGTATCAGCTTGGGCTAGCCTATGCCCAGCGTGGTGAATGCACGAGTGCGGTACCATACTTGCAAGAGGCTTATAATCGGGCCCCTGAAGATGAATTGGTGGTTGATATTGTTAATACAGGGTTCTCGTTGTGTGGCGTTGAAGGCGTCGATGGTGTTATCCCTGCTGCCCCAGCCGAAGGTGAAGGTGGCGATGTTCCGGTTGAGGAATCTTTTCCATAACGGTTACTCGGCTAATACCTCGTCCAGTATTTTCTTCGCGTTAATCGCGGTTGGAAAGCCATTGTAGGGCACTGTGTGGATGATAATTTCTTCTAACTCAGTTGGTAAAATGCCTACTGCCAGTGCACCCCGCAGATGAATTCTTAGCTCTGGCGCGTGCCCTAGCACTGTCAACATAGCGACCGTGAGCATTTCACGCGTTTTGAGATCGAGGCCCGGTCTGCTAATTACCTCCCCATAGGCAAAATTGCGCACAAGCTCACCCAGCACACCATACGCCTCAAGTCGAGCAGCCTGATGCGAGCCGAACAAGCGAGCGTGTGTTTCTGTCCCGCGCTCTGTACGTGTTTTTTCGTCACTCATTTTTGAAGTTTCCACCATTTCTTGCGTAAGTCACTAAGGACTACTTGGGCAGTATTGCGTCCTGATGCCCCCATGATCCCGCCACCGGGATGCGTGCTGGCCCCCGTCAGATACAGGTTTTTGACTGGGCCACGATAGTTTGACATGGTAATTGTTGGGCGCATCAAGAACATCTGGTCAACCGACATTTCAAGGTGCATCACATTGCCGCGCAGTAAGCCCAGTTCGCGTTCGAGAAAGGCTGGTGTTTCGATCAACTTGCCCACAACAGCATCTTTGACGTTGGGGGCGTACTCCGCCATCTTGTTGATAATCGTCGCTTCAACCTCCGCTTCAATGTCATCCCAACTGGCTCCCGATGCGAGTTCATAGGGATAATACTGTGCCCATAAAAACATGACGTGTTTACCCTTAGGCGCTAGGGTGGGGTCAACAGCACTGAAAGTCATGCTGATTAAGGCCGGGTCTGCGGAGGGCTTCCCTGCCAAATAGTCTGCATAAGCCGTGTTGAGATAATCCAACGAGGGGCAGATGAACTGTAACGCATGATGCTGTGCTCCGGGTGAACCATCTTCTGGGCTGGGGGCCACCGTGTAATTCGGCAGTTCATCCATAGCATAGCGCACAACCATGCCAAAGCCGTTGCCTACACGCGACTTATTGACCAGCTTTTGGTCTTTATCACTGACGTCGTCTGGATTGAGCATTTTCATAGTCGTGTAGATGTGTGCCCCGCTGACCACACGCTTCGCTGTTAAGCAAGTGCCGTCTGCTGTTTCAATGCCAACAGCTTTGCCGTCTTCGGTTAGGATGCGGGTCACAGTACAGTTGAGGTGGACATCGCCACCATGGGCTTCGATCATGCGTTGTAGCGCTTGCGTCAGCATGCCTGACCCACCTTGCGGACGGCGCGCCCCACTAACGTGATACATTGGGTGCCACAGCGCAAACGGCCCAGATAGTGGTTCAGTCGGCGGCGGACCAGATTGCGCCGCCATCCAGCCAATAGCAGCTTGAACCTTATCGCTCTTGAATGTGCGCTGCAGAAGCGGGCCGTAACCGCTCAAGATATCGCGTAGACGCGTCTCCCAATTATGACGATCACCTGTTTTGAGGCCAATATCACGGATCAGGTGGATAGGTGTCGGTGGGTGCATAAATGACTGTACCATACCTTCAGCTAAGGGCATCCATTCTTTGATGAAACTGCGGTAGGCATCGGCATCTTCTGGGCTGATTGCTGCGATGCTGTCGCATGTTTTGTCAATATCGCGCCAAAAGGTGATTGAGGTGCCATCCGGGAAGGGAGCAAAGAACAGCGGGTCAAGGTCGAGGTAGTGCAGCCCATAGGTTTCAAGCTCTAGGTCTTGGACAACGGACGTGCTGTTGATCAGGATATGGGCAGAACCGCCAAGATCAAAACGGTAACCGGGTATATGTTCTTCGGTAACGACCGCACCACCAACGATTGGCCTACGTTCAACAATGCCGACTTTGTACCCTGCTTTGGCAACATACCCTGCACAGACAAGCGCATTGTGACCTGCACCAATCACGAGAACGTCATAATCTGATGAAGAGCTAGACATGGTAAATTCCATTTATCTTGTTTCCGTGAGTGGACTATACTGAACAGCGGTTAACAATGCACTCACAACGAGCTGGCTTGATTGCCCTCCATTTGTCGGCATGGTAACATGTCGAGAGTTATAATCTAGGTGACGATAGCATTTATTACGTCACAATGACTTTTTATCATCCATCTTCGCTACTGGGATTAGCCACATGCGCTACTTGATTATCTCTGATATTCATGCCAACCTAACCGCTTTCGAGACGGTGCTTGCTGATGCAGGCCCAATCGGTGAAGCTTATGACTTTGTGTGGTGCTTGGGTGACGTCGTTGGTTACGGGCCTGACCCCAACGAATGCGTTGATCTATTGCGTTCGATGCCGCATCTGTGTTTGGCTGGCAACCATGACTGGGCGGCACTTGGTCGTCTAGACATTCGCAGTTTCAACGCAGATGCTCGTAAGGCCGTCCAATGGACGCGTGACACCCTCACAGATAATAATCTGGCCTACTTAGAGGCACTGCCGACAACCTTTGTGTTGGGCAATTTCACGCTGGCGCACGGTTCTCCGCGCGAACCGGTGTGGGAGTACATCCTTGATCCATTAGTAGCAGCGCTGAACTTCTCACATTATCAAACGACTTACTGTCTCGTAGGGCATACGCATACACCGGTCACCTTCAAAAATGTTGATGGTACGTGCGAAGCCGTCGCGCCTGAGTACCAAGTGGAGAGCAAGCTTGACCAAGCACGTCAGATCATTAACCCTGGCAGTGTTGGGCAACCGCGTGACTCAGACCCACGAGCGGCTTATGCTATTCTGGATATTGAACATGTATCCTTCGAGTACCGCCGGGTAGAGTATGACATCAGTGCGGTGCAAAAGCGTCTGCGCAAGGCTGATATGCCCGAGCGCCTCATCACGCGATTGGAGCATGGTTGGTAATCTATTTTGCTGCCACCTCAACTGCATAGAGAGAACCCAGCTCTGGTGTTGTTGCATTGGAGCTTTCATTTTTCGCTTGGCTATTCCACATGAGATGCGCGATGAGCGAGCGATGATCAGAGCCAGCATCCGGCCCCAAGTAGGCATCTGCGGCGCGGAAGTCTGGCGTGTGGAAGACGTAGTCAATGCGATAGAGAGGCGGAATAATTGGGAGGGTCGTCCCAGGCTGGGCTGGAAATGTGAACCCGAACCCCCGCCCCGCTTGGTGATATGCGTCAAGCAAGCCCATCCCTATTATCTTTTGATAATCGTGACTTTGATCCGTGACGTTAAAATCCCCAATCACGATGTGCGGCATTTGCGATACGTCAGTCTCAGCGACGAACAGCGCAAGATCCTCGCTGGCCCACCCCAATGTTGCGGTCCGGACTTCAGTAAGTTGAGGTGGCGGGTGTAAGTTGTACACCCCAATCTGCGAGCCATTGATGTTTAAAACTACGTATTGATAGGGTTGATCGGACACAAGGTAGCGGATTTCGGCAGAGTCAAATGGATACTTGCTCAGCAGGCCAATCCCCGGAATACCCATGCCCAATAATAATTGATGCGGATATTGTTCAATGAGATCGGCTTGAAGCCGGTCAGCCTGTGTGACTGTCAACTCTTGCAAGGCGACAACGTCAGCATCAACATCCAGAAGCATATTGACGAGTGCACCGGCGTTAGTTTTATCGTTTCCTAAGTTGTAGCTAAGAAAAGTCAGTGGAATGGCAGTTGCATCGTCGGCCTCAGCTTGATTGCTCAAAGGCAGCGCTGGCAAATAAAGCCTAAAAAGTATGACCCCAATCATGATGTGCAGCCCAGCAAAGACACTGACACCCCATAACTGGTTGAGCACACCCAACAACAGCATCAACAAAATAGGCAGCAGCATCAGATGATAAACGTATGAGAGCAGGGTCGTGAAGAGGATACGCTCCCCTACTATCGCTCGGAGAATGAGATACACGAGCAAGACCAAAAGGTATGCATAAACAGCGATGAGCAGCATGTGTTGGACGATACGGCTTGTTGACGATTTATTCACTGTAATAATTCTGCCGCATAGATATTATATGCGGATGAAATACCGTTGATATTTGTTTAACATTCGCCGGACACAGAGTTCAGTTGCCGAACCCGTTTGCTGAGAGTACGGTTAGGGTAGCCAATAATCAAACAGTTTGAAGGGCTGAGGACATTATGGAATTCAATACTTACCAGCAAGGTGCATTGGGAACAGCCGAGTTCCCCCCTGACTACCGGATAATCTACCCGGCATTGGGGCTGGCGGGTGAGGCAGGAGAAGTCGCAGAAAAGATCAAGAAACAACTTCGAGACAAGGGCGGTGTGCAGTCGCTGACAGAAGCTGATATCGATGCGCTTAAGAAAGAGCTTGGCGATGTACTCTGGTATATTGCTGTGCTTGCTGACGACCTTGGACTTGAGCTTGACGCAATCGCGACTGCCAACCTAGAGAAACTGACGAGCCGCAAAGCCCGCGGCAAGCTGGGGGGTAGTGGCGACAATCGTTAGGCAGATGAATTATATTAGAGTAGCGTCGATGCGAGTGTCTTCAGGAAGCGTAAGGACATGATACCGCTGTTGTCTGATTTAGTATCGGCTCAAAGCAGACATATGAATCAAAACAGGCCGCATATACAGCCTGTTTTTTATGTTGCTATGGAAGGCAAACTTAACTTTCGTTTGAGTTTTTGTCTGCTATAGAGCGGGCGGCATCAGTGAACGCACCAATGATGTCGATGGGTACTGGGAAAATCAATGTTGAGTTCTTCTCAGCAGCAACCTCATTCAGAGTCTGTAAATAGCGCAATTGTAATGCCATTGGCGCACGCGCAATTATGACTGCGGCTTCTGACAGTTGCTGCGAAGCCTGAAATTCACCTTCAGCGTGAATAATCTTCGCCCGCTTATCACGTTCAGCCTCAGCTTGGCGGGCCATTGCACGCTGCATAACCTGTGGTAGTTCAACATCCTTGATCTCAACCATACTGACCTTGATACCCCAAGGCTCAGTAGCTTCATCGATGATCTGAGCAAGCTTGTCGTTAAGTCGCTCACGTTCAGCCAGCACTTCGTCGAGTTCTGCTTCACCAATCACACTGCGGAGACTAGTCTGGGCGAACTGCCAAGTCGCACGGCGATAATCCTCAACCTGAATGACGGCTTCGTCTGCGCGAACCACACGGAAATAGACGACAGCGTTCACGGCTACCGTGACGTTATCGTTGGTAATAGCTTCCTGTGTGGGGACGTCTAATGTGATTGTCCGCATATCGACCTTTACCAGCCGGTCAATGAATGGGATCACGAAGAAGAGGCCTGGCCCTTTGGGTTGGCCTGCAAGGCGACCGAGGCGAAAGATAACAGCGCGTTCATACTCTTGAACAATTCGAATGGCTGATGTCAATAAACCAAAAACAACAATGCCTAAAAAACCAAGACATAATACAACAAAAAATGGATCCATGGAACTTACTTCCTTTGGTCAATTGCCTATATCAATATACTGACTATGATTATATGGGTTGATAAACCCCAGTAGCAACCCAAAGACTAGGTTGTTGTGCCAACCATCTAAGAAAGAGCCGTTATGTCTATTTGGGATATCGCAAAAGTTGAACTGCTTTTTATTGGTGCCCTTTTCTTTCCTCTAATTCTGCAGTTGATCGTCTTGACCATCGTCAGTCGTTTATTGTGGAATTTCACACATCGACAATTTGGTTACTGGGTCTGGGTGGCTTTTGCACTTGTCGGTGTCCCCATCCACGAATTAAGCCATGCTCTTGCCTTCTGGGCAACGGGTGCGGGCGTATCAAAAATGGTGTTGTTTGCCCCCCGTGGGCTTCCTGAGCATAACGGGGCGACGGGCGTGGTTATCCCAAAGCGTAAACCGTCAAATTTCTCTCTACTAATTGCCTCGATTGCGCCTCTTTTTGGCTGTACATTGCTAGCGTGGCTGGTGCTGGTGCTGCTGATCCCTGATTTTGTCAGCGCTGAAGGCTTATCCACGCTTCAAATTGAGGACTTGAACAACATCAACCTTGGGGCGGCTGTCCTCGCGACTTTTGGCGCTTACTTCACCTCACTGTTTGAAACGCTGATATCCATCAATTGGTTGGACTGGCGCACCTATCTCGCGCTGTATCTGGCGGCTTCCCTTGGCATGGGGGCCGCCCCAAGTAACACTGACCTTAAATATTTCTTCCCTGCTTGTTTGCTCGCACTATTGTTCCTATTTCCTGTGTTTGCCTTCATTGTGCTGCGAGATAATGCAGAACAAGCGCTGTTGCTGCTGCAAAATGCTGTGGGGCAGGCAACCTTGTCCGTCAGTGTGGCAGTGAACTACGCGACGCTATTCGCTTTGATTGCGTTGGTTGTTCTGTGGGTTGTTTCTTTGTTCCACAAAGGTAAGCGAGGGCGACGTTTTTGACTATGTGTGACAGCATCATAGATGCAGCGTGATCATCCTCACTGAAGTCAATGACCGAAGTCCTCTACACTCAGGCTGTAATCACGAAAGACCTGAGGCAAGTATTCAGAAAGGGAACCGTAATGACCACTTTCACTGACATCAAAGAAGTGCTCATCAAGATGGAAGAAAACCCAGATATCGCACGGCGGTTAGATGGTCTGTCACGGCCTGATCGGATTATGTTGGCAGAGGCATTAATCAACTGTGGCGAATGGCTAATTGAGGAAGAAACAACTTACCAGGTTGGCTTCCCAAGCTGGGTAAGCTGGCAAAACGCCGGAATTTATTAGGTACGACGGCAGGGTGGCTATGCAGTCGCCCTATTTTGATTCTATGACCAAGCTCTATGTAGGTTATGTGTCGGCTAACATTTTGCGCATCTGAAGCAGACGACGCTTCTCTGTAAAGCCAGCTTCTAACAGAAGTTGCTCAGCGGCATCGAAGCCCATATTGGTTTCTAACTGCACGTGCCGCCCCCGTACATGACGCAAATTAAGTACGTGCGAAACGAGCGTTGCGGCATCATCGCCAGCAATTGATGGATCTAAAAACAAAGTGATGCGTGCCCGGCGTAAGCCAATAGCTTCGACCCATGCCGAACCCCAGAGCTTATCCGCTGTTTGTGGGTCAGGGAATACCCAGCGCTCTGATGTGTGCCCGTCCCGGAAACCACCAACACCAACATGTGGTGGCTGGTGTATGTCTCGTGGGGTGATGGGTCGAGTCCACGCGGTTGCCCCAAGCCGGGCACGTTCGTAGATTAGTTGTGATTCTGAACCAATTTCGTAGTTTCGACGGCGGCGGATGGGTGTGTTCTGCTGTAACGGTGGTCTTTGATAATCTGGTGCTTCCCACATAGCAAGCGTTTCAAACGACTGAAAACCCAGATCGCGGTAGAGCTGCACAGCCCCAATATTGTCTGGCTCAACTTGTAGGGCAACCCAACGAGCTTTAAGTTCCTTGATGCGTTCCATCGCTGCCAACACCAGCCGGCGGGCAATGCCACGTCGTCGATAATTTGGGTGAACGGCAACATTTGCGATTAACCAACCACGTCCAAGATCGGGGTGCGCACCCGCCCGGTAAATGCTGATATTGCCGACGACCCGTTTTTCTTCCCGCCATACATAGCCCAGCGCGATCCCCACGGTGAAATAATCCATCAGGGCAAACAGCCAGAGCAACGGGCCAAAACGAGATAAGAGCTTCATCTCTCTGATTGCTGCTCTGCCGTTGCCATCAAGACTGGACGCAAAGCACAATTGAATTAACTCAGCGATCTGGCGCAAGTCACGTGGGATAAAGGTTTTCTGCGGGGCGTTCTGAACGGCCTCGTTTGGTTTAGAGAGTATGGCTGTCATTGTGTTGGAGCGCCTATGATGGCATCACGAGCTACTTCAGTCTCTTCTTCAGGCATACGACATGTTTCGAGTGCCTTTAGGATAGCACGGCCCTCACTATCTTGTGTAGGCAATTTATCAAACTCTATTGCTCATCATCACCCTGTGACGAAACCTTATTGCTCATCTCACCCTGACCAAGGCTAATGTTCCCAATTTGTGGATTGTTCTGCGTATTTATTATTTTTCATCTTGGTCAGTCGTTTTTACATGTGAGATGATATGCCCTGAAGATGCTGTGTTAGGGTTGGTCTTGAGCGTTTAGCTGATGCGGCTTGAGCTTTTTACCCTCGCGCTCAATCAAGCGTACACGACGTTCAACTTTACTGCGGGGTAGCATAATTAAGCGATCACACTTGCTACAGCGCAGACCAATATCTGCTCCGAGACGGTAAACACGCCACGCATTTGTGCCGCAGGCATGTGGTTTCTTAAGCGTGAGGATATCGTTAATTGCAAATAGCAGTGGCATATACTCAAACTCCGGATAGCGAGTAACCTTGTAACGACCCAGTCTCTCTATACGTCATTCACAGCGATGGTTGTTTATTGGCTGAACGCCGAAAAAACGTGAGCAGGGTTGACAATTTGATCGTGTTCTGTCATTCTAAGTTAATGTCATTAATGTACCGCGTAGTAGGCATAAATTAACAATAGATACTTGTATTAACTGTGCTGTCGCGACACACAGTTTTTCGTTGGTATATTTGTTGATCGGCTGAAGCCAGCATCGTTTTGGGGAAGTGGTTCAAATTTTACCAAAAATGCGCCCAAAGCTTCTAGATTTATCTATGGGGATGTAGGGCGCAAAGACTGCTAGACATTATATAGCTT
>CAYTPI010000009.1:0-174444 GCA_964439625.1 uncultured Anaerolineae bacterium
GGGGGGATTACAGCCACCGGTACCATGGCGACTGCTGCAGGGGCCGCCGTCATTGCGGGTGCCGCCGTCTTACTGCTACGGCTGGAAGGTCTGACTGAAGAGCCTGCTTGGTGGCTGCTTCCAGTAGCTTTGTTCGGTGGCATAACGGGCAGCCTGATTGACAGCTTCCTTGGTGCGACTGTGCAGGTAATGTACTATTCAGAACGTCGTCAGGAAGAAACTGAGCGTCCTATTGATGCTGATGGTACCCGCAACACACCCATTCGCGGTTTGTCGTGGATGACAAATGATTGGGTGAACTTTCTCAGTTCTCTGGGTGGTGCCGCCGTCGGTGCACTGCTGACGCTCGCTATTTGAGTATATTTGTCTGTGCTGTATGCTTGCTGAGAATTGAAACCCACATCTCATAATCTCAGGCAATACGCCAAATCCGAATGGTGCCGTCTTCACCAGTTGTTAACAGCGAACGTCCATCAGGGGAGAAGATCGTCTTGCGGACGCCGCCGCTGTGGCCTTCCAGTGTCTTGAGCAACTGACCGTCGCGCGCATGCCAGACTTTCGCTAGACCATTGCGCCCACCTGTGACGACAAGCGAGCCTTCTCTAGAAAAGCGGATGTCGTAAATACTCTCTTGGTGTCCCTCAATCTCAGCGATGATGGCACCCGTCTGTAGATCGAAGATACGTGCTGAACCATCGCGGCTGGCAGTGGCAATGCGTGTGCCGTCTGGCGCACAATCAACGGCATACACCGGGCCGTCATGCGCTCGGATCGACATGATGATGCGGTAATTTTCATCTTCCATATCGCGGATGCGGACTTCACCGTTGTTGACCCCACATACTAGAAATGGATCCGTAGGCGAAAAAGCTAGGGAGATAACCGGTTGTCTATCTGACTCACGCAGCATCACAGCTCGTTTACCATGAGGGATGTGCCAGAGTGTCATAAAATAGCTGGCGCAGGTCGCCATCATTGAGGTGTCGTGATAGGCAAATTCCATTGCCCGTACTTGGTTCGCTAACCCAGCAATAATGCCGCTGTAGTACACACCGGGCAATTCCCAAAGTTTGATCTCGCCGTCCCACGAAGCAGAAAAAAGAATGTCGCTCTCTGGGTTGTACTGCACTTGGCAGACCCAACCAAGATGTTCTTCCTTTGCTTCGATGAGTTCCAGGGTTTGACCGTCCCATAATTTGAACATTCGGTCTGTGGCGCCTGTCGCAATTGTATGCCCATCCGGAGCGTAAGCAGCTGTTAACACCTGTGATTCGTGTGCGTTAGCAATGTTTACTTGTTTTAGGAACGGGGCTGTATCTTTGCGGATGACGAAAATACCCTCAGGATCATCGGGGTAGGGTGTAAAAGCTGTCAGCTCACTCAACAGCATCTCAACGGCATGCCAGTGATGTGACTCATAGGCTGCTAGGGCATGCCGATACTGTGTTGCTATGGTCAGCTCATCAGCAACCGTCTGGTACATTTCTTGTGCAGTTTTGTTGTCCGGTGTGAAGGATAACAGTATGGCGAGTTGACGCTGGGCTTTAGCTAAATCACTTTCTGTTTGAGCTTTAATAGCACTTGCCATGATGTTCTCTGCTTGCTCGACTCCCAAGTCTTGTTCAAGACGGTATAGCCGCTCAATCGCATCACCCTGTGCGAGCTGTGGCCTCGCCCGGATAAAGCGTTGATACAGCGCTACAGCTTCACGTGTATCTGTAGTCTCTGCCATCAATGCGTCTACATAAAGCCGGCTTGAACCCTCGTCAGTACTGCCAGATTCTGTGCTTTCGCTAAAATTCGGAATTTGATATCGTAAGAAAATGCCAGAATTAGCTACATCAATTTCTGGCACAACATCTTGCGCGTTACGACCATGTACTGCCCGATTGAGCTCGTTAGCGAAGGTGCCTGCACTGGAAAAGCGTGAATTTGATAATTTAGATAGCGCACGTTCGAGTACTTCGCGCACAGGTTGGGATAGCGTCTGTTCGCCTTCCAATACTGGAACGATGTTCCGATTAAGGTGCGCATGCATCCACTGTGTTCGCGTAACACTGTCAAAAGGCAGACGACCATTCAGCATTTCGTATGTCACCATACCGAGCGAGTAAATATCGGCTTGAGGTGTTGAGGGTGCCCGAAGAAATACCTCAGGTGCAGTGTAGGGCAGTACGCTGTCTGGTAGACCAAGGGTCTCTTGATATATCTTAGCGACCCCAAAATCAGACAAGAATACAGTATCGTATTGATCACGTAAGATGATCTCAGGCTTGAGCCCAAAGTGAATAATGTTTTCCGTATGTAAGGCATCAAGTGCACTAGCAAGCTGTGCAACGCGCCGCACAACTTCATCAGCCGGTAAGCCACCTGTCGTCCTAATTAGTTGACTCAGTGGACCGCCAGGCATAAATGGACGCACCACAAAGGGAGTGCCATTATCTATACCCCAATCAATAATTGGCAGGATGTGTGCGTGTTGAACGGAAGCCACTTGTTCCATGGCCTCTTCGAACTTGCTACGCAAAACATCAGACTGCGTAATTGCATCTGGTAAGACACTGAGGGTGAGAAAACCTGGCTCGGGTGAGTTTTCACGCTGGGCCATATAATTAGACACAGCCGCATCATTCCCCAGCAACTGCATGACGCGATAAGACCCAACAATCGCTTGGTTGGAAGGTGTCATTTCGTATTTTTGAACTTTCAAATGTCTCTCGCAAGCAAAAACTATAGCGGGAATTACCATACAGTATTGAAAATAGATGTTAAATTCGAGTTAAATTTAATCGATTTACATTAAATTTAACTCGATATCCGTCGAGTTGTTGTCGTTATCTGAATTCTCATACGTTGATATATTGGAGAACGTTTGAAAACAATCATTTTAGCAATTGGCTCCCGTGGGGATGTCCAGCCATACATTGCGCTTGGGTTGGGTTTAACCAGATACAGCGGGCATCATGTGACGATTGCAGCCGTTGCAGAATTTGAACCATTGGTGCGGCAATATGGCCTCGATTTCGTCCCAGTCGCTGGAGATGTATCAGCGATGCTGCGCTCTGAAGCGGCCTTCAACGCGATGGAGTCTGGCACGAATACACTTAAGGCTATCCGCCAACTGATTAAGATGATTGAACCAGACTTGATGCAGCAGTTCGAGTCTATTTGGGCGTTGTGTCAAGGAACAGACCTCATCCTGACATCAACACTAGGTGTGGTTGGTTATCCAATTGGTCAGAAGCTGGGCGTGCCAGTTGTGTCAGCCTTGCCTTATCCGTTGCTGTCCCCGACGCATGAATTCCCAAACCCAGCGTGGCCCTTTGCAAATCGGGTGCCGGGTACTGTTGGGGGTGCTGTGAACTTGTTGTCACATTACGTTGCTGAACAGATTGCCTGGCAGCCCTTCAAGGGCTTGCTACATAAATGGATGAAAAATGCTCTTGACCTCGAGCCGTACCCATTTTTTGGCCCATTCCGCCAGATTCGCCAAGCCAAGGGGCTAATACTGTACGGATACAGTCCACATGTTATTCCAAAACCAACTAATTGGGGCCGGCACGAGGTGGTCACAGGCTACTGGTTTGTTGACCCACCGGCTGCCTACCAACCGCCTCAAGCACTCGTAGACTTCATTGAAGCAGGATCGAAGCCTTTGTATGTTGGGTTTGGCAGCATGATCGACCGTGAGCCTGAGCGCCTGCTGAATGCCGTCGCTAGTGCGCTCGATGAAACGGGGCAGCGGGCGGTGCTCCTTTCTGGGTGGGCTGGCTTGGCTGCCGCGGCACAAGGTTTATCGGCTGCTATCTATACCATTGACTCCGTGCCGCATAGTTGGCTCTTCCCGCAAATGTCTACGGTAATTCATCATGGTGGGGCTGGTACGACTGCTGCCGGTCTGCGAGCAGGCATTCCCTCGATTCTGACCCCCTTTTTTGGCGATCAACCCTTTTGGGCGCGAATTATTCACGAGCGCGGCGTTGGGCCAGAACCCGTTCCTGCAAAGAAACTATCGCGTGATGCGTTGGTGCCGCGCATTGAACGCGCTCTGGGCGATCAAGCGATGCGACACAAGGCGGCACAATTGGGTGAGCAAATCCGCGCTGAAGATGGGGTGCGCCGAGCGGCTGAGACAGTCAATGCTTTCATCGACGCCTGAAGTGGCGCTAAAAAGAGAACTAGCTGCTTTTAGGTTATCTGGTACGAAGAACTAGTACTTGTAGTCTCCGGCGTGTTGTATGTAGTCTGCAAAAGTTTGTAAACCGAACATCAATTCTGTGAAAATCCAATAACAGGTCGAATCTGACAGACCATGTCGTCTAGATAAATTTTATTGATATCACCCAAAAGAAGTGTTACCATTACGAGGACGTAACAATTTTGATAATTTAGCATATGCACCAATCTGATAATCCAAATGAAGAGCAGTCACCTAGCCTAAGCCAACCCCAAGCATGGGATGCTGAGCCAACAGGCCTTGAGCCAACTATTAAAGGAGTAGAGAGTCAACTGGTACAGTCATGGTTTGCGGCATACCGGCAGGGGAAAGTGAGCATTCTCCTGCGCATGATGGACACCCGGCAGCAGAACCAGTACCAGAAATGGTCTGTAGGCATTGCACTTCGGTGTGCACGCCGACTGTTGCCTCTGTTTGAAGCTGAATTACCTGGTGATAGGCGCCCGCGCCTTGCACTTGAAGCTGCCTCAGAGTGGCTGTTTGACCAGAGTCATGCAAACACCGCCGCGGCAGTCCGTGCGGGCCGCGCGGCTGAGCGCGCAGCAATGGACGTCGTCGGGAAGATACCGCGGTCAAGAGCGGTGCCTCTTCAACATGCTGCCCTCGCAGCAAAATGTGCAGCGCTGTCGTGTTCCAGCTTAAAGACCAGCTACTTGACGACCGCTGTCGCATCTGTTGAATCAGTACGTACAGGCATGTTTGATTATAAATACGCGCCCGATGCTGTACAGCGCGCCCAACTACGAGCAGCGATGATTGTACTGCAAAAGAGGCTCTCATGAATACAATGGAACGTGCACCGGGTCTTGGTGGTACCGATGCACAAGGTTTAACTGGACGTGAACCTGTGCTGAAAGGTGTCAACAGTCGTATTGTCGCTGATCGGCGTGGTGCATACCTCACCGGTAGCCTGAAGTCTCTCAGAAAATTGATGACAAATGCGCAGCAGCACAGCTTCAAAGACTGGAACATTAAGCTGCTGCTGCGCCGCGTAGAGGCTGTCTTGCCAATTTTCGAGAAAGAATACTATTATAACGATCGTCCTCGTCAAGCCATGCGCATGACGGAACTCTGGCTCGAAAACCCAACTGCAATTCCCCAGGGCGAACTTATCACAGCCTATTCAGAGTTGAAGATGGCCTCATTTGAAGTGCGTGGGCATGCAGCTTTTGTTGCTCATGCAGCCGCAGTAGCTTTATCCATGACGATTGTCGATTGGAACCTCGTTCACCTAATAACCCGTGAGGGAATTTGGCAGGCCGCTCGTGCACATGGTTTCGCCGACAACCGCAATCTGACAGTTGCGAATGACATCGTGCATGACGCCGTCAAGCGTGCTCAAGTCCGAGCGGCATACATCATCTTGAATCGGGCAGCGGTTGACAACTCAAGCAGCGTGTCAGTGAGCACGCTGTTTGAGTAATCAGTTAAATCTAATTGCAGAAGGTAGGTACGTCGAAGTCTAATGGCTGGTCAACACTCAAAACTTCATAATAGATTTCTTGTGTGCCTGGTCCTGTTGATGGGTCAGTGGTTTGTCCCACAATTTCCATCTTGACAACAAGCCCACCATCAACCTGTTGCCAGATATCAAGGGTTGCATCAGCATACGTGCCATACGGAATACCCTCTGCCCGATAATGACTCGCTTCAATACCATTAATGTCTTCGGTACCAATTAACTCAAAGTCACTGGTTATCGAGTCGTCAAATGCATTCAACTGGTTGGTGAAGCTGTTATTACGGAATGTTTCTTCCATGATTTCAGTATTCTCCGCAGATGCAAAGCAACTAGGTGCACCGTCATCTGGTTCAATAATGCTGTATGTAACGCCATCGACAACAAGTGTCGTGTTCACACCGCTCACACTTGGCGTGTCAGCTTCTGCAAAGCCACTCGAATCGAATGTATTATGGACTTTAATAGCACTCGGTTCCTGTTGAATTGCCGTCTGTACATCGGTTACGAGCGTTGGATCGTCGGCCCCCTCTGGTGTGAACACATAACGGTAGGATGTTTCAAATTGATTGAACGGTGACTCATTTGGCTCCGGGAAGCTTAGTTTCTCAAGGGCAGGGCTGCTTGCTGCGCCTTCTGTTTCTTCGCCTTCAGTTTGGTCTATGGTATCAGCAGTTTCAGTATCCTGGCTGGTCTCAGGGGTGGCGCTATCTGAATTGCCACAGCCGACAAATAACATGCTAAAGATGACGATGATGAAAAATGTTGAAAATCGTTTGAACATTGATTACCTCTCCTAGGATTTTATGTAGAGTATTGTAATATTTGTCGGATTTGCCGCCAGTAAGACACAATCAACAGTTACGCAATCCTAATTGAAATCCATTCATAAAATATGCTATAAAGACGCTAAGGAATACACATTGCACTCTGCACACTCTTCAGGAAAAATATATGGCACAGGAACCAAACGCCGACGCAGGTCAGGGACTTTCAAAAGAAGAACTCGATCAACTCGATGCCTTGTTAGACTCGCCCCCTGGTAAACCCAGCTTCAAAGCAAATACTGAAATGAAAACAGCTAAGCCTAAGGGGAAAGGTGCAGGTGCTGGGCGCATTATTGCTATCGTCGTCAGTATTTTGATTATTCTCGCTGTCGTGGCTGCTGTCATTTTTTTTGTGGTTCTATAAATCCGCGCGATTTTGGCATCGCGATGCAATCTGCCACTAATAGCGGGCAACCTAGTCAACGTCAGTTTGGGACAATAGTAAGTCGATATCTTCGCCAAGGACTAGAAAATCCTTGGTTGCTGCTTAATGTAGTTCGGATAAAGTACTTTCAGGACTCGAAAATCGTCCCGTTGTGATGCTTTTATTTAGTTCGTTACCTGTGGATTTCAATCCGCAGCAAGGGTGTATAGTACCATTAGTAGGTGACCGAACTCAGTTAATAACGTTGAACCCTTAACCATAATCTCTGATACTATAGCTAACATGCCCGAGCATTCGCGCGCGTCGGGTGGTTGTATCGAGCACACTCAACAAAAGGAAAATAGACAGAATGCCTGATAATGATATTGGATTGATCGGTTTGGCTGTCATGGGTCAAAACCTTGTATTGAACATGGCTGATAATGATTACAAAGTGGCGGTATACAATCGAACAGCCTCAAAGACAGAAGCCTTTATTAATGGGGAAGCGGGTCAGAAGACCGTTGAGGCTACGTATGATGTGGGCGACCTTGTCGCAGCACTTGCCAAGCCGCGCTGCATTATGATTATGGTCAAGGCTGGCCCGGCTGTTGACGCCGTGATCGATAGCTTAAAACCGCACCTCGAAGCAGGCGACATCATCATTGATGGCGGCAATTCGTTCTATTCAGATACAGAGCGTAGGGCGACATCCTTGGCAGAGGAAGGCTTGAATTTCTTTGGCATTGGCGTCTCAGGTGGAGAGGAAGGAGCACGTCACGGCCCCAGCTTGATGCCCGGCGGCAACGAAGAAGCCTATGAAGTCGTCCGTCCAATCTATGAGGCTATAGCCGCAGTCGCTGAAGGCGAGCCTTGTGTTACCTATCTTGGCCCACGTGGTGCTGGTCATTACGTCAAAATGGTGCACAATGGCATTGAATACGGTGACATGCAGCTAATCGCTGAGGCTTATGACGTTCTGAAACGGGGCCTCGGCCTGAGCAATGCGGAATTGGCGGAAGTCTTTTCGACGTGGAATGATGGCGTTCTTGACTCGTTCCTTATTGAAATCACTGCCGATATCTTCACAAAGGATGACCCAGAAAGTGGGAAACAACTCATAGACCTCATCCTCGATAAGGCTAAGCAGAAGGGCACCGGTAAGTGGACTGGTCAAGAGGCGTTTGACCTCGGTGTGCCTTTGCCAACGATCAACGCGGCTGTTGTGGGGCGTTTTATGTCTGCTTATAAGGATGAGCGTGTTGCCGCATCCGGCGTCTTGAGTGGGCCGGACATGCCTTACCATGGTGACCGTGAAATGTTCATCGAATGTGTGCATGATGCACTGTATGCCTCAAAGATTATGTCTTATGCCCAAGGGTTTGCTCTCTTGCGGGCTGCAAGCGCTGAATATGACTACAACCTGAAGTATCGTGAAGTGGCGCGCATCTGGCGGGCGGGCTGCATCATTCGGGCGCGCTTCCTAAACGACGTGATGGCGGCCTTCGAAAAACAACCAGATTTGCCTAATCTTGTGTTGGACCCCTTCTTCCAAGAAGCCGTAACGTCACGCTCTGAATCATGGCGACATGTGATTAAAACCGCTGTTGACATAGGCACGCCGGTGCCCGCATTCAGCGCATCGCTGGCTTACTATGATAGCTACCGCAGCGCACGGCTACCTGCTAACCTGATTCAAGCGCAACGAGACTATTTCGGGGCGCACACCTACGAGCGTATTGATAGAGACGGCACCTTCCACACAGATTGGCCTACTGCCTGAACGCAACTTTTTGGGCCTTAAGCTTGACATCCTTGAAGGGCATCTGAACCCGCCAAAAAAAGATTTAATGCCCCTCTATTGTCTTTTCTGACATAAACTTATGGTCCTCTTATAGGACTAAGGTAACTTTGTACTATACTTCATACACATGACAGTAATTGTCAGATAAATTTTTTCTATGAGTTGTGTGGTACGTTTATTTTCTAGAGAGTGACTGTTGCGTGCATATCAGTCAGTTTTCATCAGATGTACAAAAAATGGCATTTTTTGCTCAGCGTCTTGCCAACAAATATGGTCATCGGGAGATCTTGCCTCAGCACATTCTGTTAGCGATGGTACAGGAACCAGGTAATATGGTCCAAGCGCTTATTGTTGAAGCAGGGGGTGATGGTGATACCTCAAGGCTGGTTAAGATATTGCAGGCCAATTTAGAGAACAAAATCAGTACGGGGACGAATGGGCGTTCGCCCTCTCTGAGTGCTGGCAGTAATGACATGTTTGATTTCGCCAACCATGAAGCAAATTTACACGGTGTGCAAGATGTTTGCTGCGAATTTGTTCTGCTTGCCATGCTGAATTTTGACGATATGCGAGACATGCTCGCTACGGTCAACGTGACGCGAAAGACTGTCGAAGAAAATCTTGAGAAAGTACGTTGCGCTAGGACACCCCGCCCGAACTGGTGGTAGCTTCCCAGTATTGTGTCATTCGTATAACACCTCAGAATCGCTCGAACAGAGCGGCTTTTTTGATTCGACAAGGCCATTACTTCGGTGATGCAAACAGGCTTGAGGGCGCATGGGTTATGTCCGTTTAAGGTTGTTTAGCCAGAAGAAAAAACGCCCGTGAAGGTATACCTTCAACGGGCGTTTTGCGCTTTTAGTCGCCTACTAGTGGAGGTTAGCAACTACCTTAACGAACAGTCGCTTCATATTGTTTTCGTCTTCAACTAACTCTTGTATGCGTGCAGCTTCCTGCGGTTGGTGCGACTCATTGAGTGCCCGAATGTACTGCTGGAGCAACTTTTGAATCTCGACCACATCGTTGTCATCAATCGAGTTGATCGCTACTTGTGCGTTCTGTGCAATCCGACGCTCTAAGGCAACTCTGTCAAACCCAAAGTGCGGCGTCAACTTCTGGTAGACGACACCACCTGACATACCTGCGAAGGCATATGGTCCGGGGTCACCCATGATCAACACCCGACCCGAGGTCATATATTCGCAGGCATAACCCTTGAGGTTGGCATGTGTGCCAATGCTGCTTTCGGTGTCGTTAATCGGCTCGGTGATTTCGCCACCGAAAATTGCGTCAGCGCCCGAGAAGCGAATACAGGCCCGTGAGTCTGCACCCCCTTGAACAATCAGAACGCCGCGTTGTGCGCCATAGGCGAAGCTTTTACCGACGTTACCATCAATGCGCTTGCCCTCGGAATTCAACCCCTTCATAATCGCTACGCGACCCCCATTGGCGCTCTTGGCGACGCCATCTTGGGCACCCCCTTCAACGACCAAGTCAAGTTTCTCAGTATTAAAGGCACCAAAACCATGCCCTGCGACGGACGATGGGCCAAAGCGTAAGCTTAACTGACCGGCTTTCTCAGCAACCTCTGGATCACGTTCTAACGCGCCGGCTAAGTGAGCGCCCAGCATACGGTCGGAACCCATCACATTATCGCGATAGGTGACTTCGCTCTGGTCGCGTTTAACCGCCTTGATGACTGACTCCGTCACGAGCTTAGTCAGGTGTGTGCTTGGTCGCGTGATGCAGCATTCTAGGTCGGCGTCCGGCAGGTTTTGCCCGAGAGGTTCCACTGGGTAGAAGATGGCACTTAGGTCAATCTTGTCGTGCAGACGCACTTGCTTCAGCAAATCAGCGCGCCCAACAATATCCTGCGCATTAGTGAAGCCAAGCGCTGCGACAATCTCTCTAACTTCGTGCGCCAACCCGTTAAATACACGGATAATGCCGTGCAGTGATTGGTCGTAGTCTCGCGGAACGAAGCTGGGTAGGCCAAGTTTATCAGCCTCTTCGACTGTCTTGATGTGTGTGGTGATACCGACATGGCAGGTACCTTCATTGCACTTGCGGCAAATGGTACACCCAATGGAGACCATAGCCATTGTGCCGTAGCCAACACGGTTGGCACCGAGCAGCATCATTTTAACGGCGTCAGAACCGGTCTTCATGCCGCCGTCACACCAGACTTCAACCTGCTCACGCAGACCCGATTCTATCAGGGCGCGGTGCGCCTGTACGACGCCAACTTCAGCCGGAAGACCAACATATTGCAAAGCGTGCTTACGCGCAGCTCCTGTACCCCCGTCATACCCGGTTAGGTTGATGATGTCGGCACCGGCCTTCGCAACACCGACGGCAATGACACCGATATTCGGAACGACCGGCAGCTTGACAGATACTTTTGCTTCTGTGTTGACGATCTTAAGTTCCTCAATTAGCTCGGCGAGGTCTTCAATCGAATATAAGTCGTGATTGTTCGACGGTGAAATGAGCGGAACATGTGGATTGGTGCGGCGTGCCGCTGCAATCTGCTCGGTGACCTTGTAGGCAGGTAGCATACCCCCTTCGCCCGGCTTAGCACCCTGCCCAATCTTAATTTCAATCACTTTACACGAGTTCAAGAACTCCGCGTTGACCCCGAAGCGTCCCGAGGCCACTTGCTGACCACGGTGCGGGTTCAAACGTTGGAGCATGTCGTTGATCTCGCCACCTTCGCCGTTGACAGTCATGATGTTCAAGACGGGCGCTGCGTTAGCGTAGGCGCGGTAGGACAATTCACCTTGGGAACCAAATGACATCGCACCGATTACAAAGGGCATGTCGTGGTCGCCTATCGTGATGTCTACATCTTCTGGTTTAACGTCACTTTCTTCTGGGATATTAAACCCGAGTATGTGGCGTAGTGCGACGGGCACTTTCTCTTGCAAGCCATCAAAGATTTCGAGCAGTTCGTCCAATTCCATCTCGCCCATGGCGTAATTTTCTACCTTCTTCCACCATTTGGGGTAGAAGCGGTCAACGCTGGCTAGTCGCGGTCGTTTCTCTTCGCCATTTAATTCACTCTGACGCTGGTTTGCTTCCTCATCGAAGCGCTCCCAGTTCAGGCCCACATGCTCCACACCAAGGAAGTTCGGCGCACCTAGAATTTCGGCGACGCTGGGTGCAATGCCAATTGAACTGAAGACACGACCATACCCGCGTAACTCATGGCAGCCCATGGTTGACGTTACTTTTTCAAAACCGGCGGTCATTGCTTTCAAAACCTGCTTCTGGAACGCGACGATTTCTTGCTCATCTTCGGTGATGCGCTTGTGTGCGTTGAGTGCAGCTAACATCATTGCGTAAGGATTAATGGCATCTGCACCAAGGCCGCACAGCAAGATCAGGTCGTGCAGCGTCCGTAGTCCAGCGCTACGCACGACAATCCCTGCTCTGCGCCGTAGGTTACGAGCATCGCCAGCTTCACGCAGAACTTTGTCAACATAGCTGGTTGCCAGATGGGGGTCTACCCAACCTAGTCCATCGCGGACTGTCTCGGTATCGTCCAAAATGAGACACTGTACGCCCGCACGAACGCTGTCGATGGCGTCCTGTCCAATGCGTTCAAGGGCCTCTTGGACGCTCTCGCCCTCATAGACGCCCATCGTTAGGTAAGCGACTTTGTTACCGAATGTGGCTACCAACTCGTCGATCGGCATTGTGCCTAATTCTTTTGCCAAATAAGCTTCGACTTCCGGCCCGCCCAACATGGCATGCCCGCCTGTCAGTAGGGGGGTGTCGAGTTGAACGATGATGTCATCTAGGTCAGCCTGCATACCAATCATTGGGCGCGCACCAACAACGCGCTCTGTTGAAAACGCTTCTGATTCGCGTACGCGGTCGATTGCAGGGTTTGTAACAACTGCAACTGTCTCTTTGAAGAAGTCTGCAACATTCACGCGGTTCTTGCTAAGAACAGCCAGTGGGCCATCGTGCCCCAGAGAACCAACAACCTCTTTGCCGATATCTTTCATCGTATCTAATTCACGAATGTGTTCACGCTGCCAGCCTGCTGCTGCCAACACCGCGGTATCAACCACATATTGATCAGCGGGAACCCGCCAAGGGCTGTCAGTTGGTGGGGCGGTGGTTGCCACAACTACCTTCGTTTGTGTTGCTGTTAGTGGCGCTTGACGACCACCTTGTGGTTTGTCACTCCGAGGAACTTTTGGCTGCGTGCGATCATTGAGCGCTTCACCAGCGTCTGGTTGGCCAGGCCAATCTGTCACGGGGATACTGGTCTGTGCCAGGCTGTGGCCTTCTTGCGCTCGGCGCTGAACATGTCGCCGAATGTCACGATGCTCAAGCACGTTAGCTTTCTCGCCCTGGTGCACTTTAATAGCGATCTTTTCGCCAGGGGCTAGTGCTCGTGGTTCATCGACAACATCTTCAAGTGGAATGGCACCACGTTCTGAACTGAGCACATATTCATGATGCGTTTCTACGAACCAAAGCGGACGCAAGCCTAAGGCATCTACACTGGCAACCGCGAAGTTATCAAAACGTGCAACGACTGCTGCCGGCCCTTGTGCATACGGCCCATACGCTTGGCGTACTTGTGTGTAAATTTGCTGTAAGTCTTGTGGTAGACGCTCTAACTCATGCGGCACAGGCGGGAAAATGTATTCCATCGCTTCGATGACATCCAGCCCATACTTGACAATCATTGTGTGCATGGTTCGGTCAACATCTTGTGAGTCTGAACCACCCTTTGGCAGGCGTACATTCAGTTGGGCAGCCTGCTCACGGAAACGCGTGATCGTGTTGATTTCGCCGTTGTGCCCCATCATCATGAAGGGTTGCGCACGGAAGAAGTTCGTAGCGGTGTTGGTTGAGTAACGCGAGTGACAGAGTGCAAAAGCTGTCTGAAACTCACGATCTTGAAGGTCTGGGTAGAAACGCACAAGCGTGTCTACTGACCCTTGCACCTTATAAACGACGTTGTGCGTGCTCAGTGAAGCAAAGTGGATTGGCAGCCGACCTTCTAAGTCTGTGACGACCTCGAGCAAGCGTGTTTCAACATGTTCGCCGTCAGCTAACCCAGCAATCTGCCAAAAAGTTGGCATCTGCCGTCTAGCTCGCGGGCCGAGCACTTCTGGCATGGTGCGCCCTTGCTGGGTTAAGAGCACGTCTAGCTCACGTTCATTGAAATAGGCAGTCAATTCATCACGGAAACTAGAAAAATCAGCCTCCATTGGTACGAAACAATGACCCACCCAAAAATTGCTTTGTTCCGCCAACTTTCCATCAAAACCATTGGCTGCCAAGGTGTTTGACCAAATTGCTCGTGGGATATCAGTTTGAATCCCAGAGCCGTCGCCTTCGCCTTCAATAAAACCCGTCCGGTGCTGCATATGTCCAAGAGCGTCAATGGCTCGTTTGAGCGTTGCATAATTTGGATCGCCGTGTTTATTCACGCACATTAGCAGAGCACAGGCATCGCGTTCATCACCATAAGGGGCAATGCTCGGCGTGTCTGTCCGTAATGGCGGTAGTGTTTGTAGCGTCATATGTCTCCCCTATAAAAGAAATTAGACAGTTACTCTCAGGCCAAAAATCGGCACTGCTGAAAAGCCATCTAATATCCTTTTTTACGATAAATGTCTTCTTAACCCTGAACAGGGTCGAAAACAGGCGGTCAACATTCAACCGCCCGCCAAAACGACAAGCAAGTATTGATAGCTATTAGACTATTGACTCAACTTGTTAGGACAAGATTATAACAAAATCATAATGAAGTTCAAGCGAATCACATAATAAAACTGACAGAATAGATTTATCCGATCATTAAAACCATCCTAAAGCGCACTCGCTGTCAATTCTACGTCTGTTTTATAGACTTTGTCTGATTTATTTGACATTAAGAGTGTGTAAAAGTACTATATGAAGAGTTTTCTAATATTTCAAAACCGTAGCAGCATAGGTCAATTTATTTCAAGGAGGGATGACCCTTATGTCAACACCAGATGACGTGATGAAGATGATTGCGGAAAATGACATCAAGATGGTTGATGTCAAATTTACAGACCTTTTTGGTCAATGGCACCACTTCTCAATGCCCGTCGAAGAGTTTTCTGCTGAAGGAAGCTTCGAAGAGGGGATGGGCTTTGATGGCTCATCAATTCGTGGCTTCCAGTCAATTGAGACCAGCGATATGATCCTGCTGGCTGACCCGTCTACCGCCGTCGTAGACCCGATATGCGCGCTGCCAACCCTCAGCATGGTATGCAACGTATTTGACCCACTGACGAAAGAGCCGTACAGTCGTGATCCGCGCTACGTCGCGCAAAAGGCTTTTAATTATGTCAGTGAAACTGGCATCGGCGATACCGTCTATATGGGGCCAGAGGCCGAATTCTTTATATTTGACGGCATTTCTTACTCATCCACAAATTATGGCACCAGCTACCAAGTTTACAGTGGAGAAGGCCCGTGGGCATCAGCTGAGCCTGGGCTTGGGCATGTTGTACCTTACAAGGGTGGGTATTTTCCGGTACCCCCATATGATACCTTTCAAGATCTGCGCTCTGAGATGGTTCGCACCTTGATTGACGTTGGCATCGACGTTGAAGTTCAGCACCACGAGGTTGGTACTGCTGGCCAGGCTGAGATTGATATGCGTTTCGGTGAACTAGTCAAGATGGCGGATAACGTCCAGATGTATAAGTATGTCGTCAAGAATGTCGCTAAAAAAGCTGGTAAGACTGTGACATTCATGCCAAAGCCGCTCTTCCAAGACAACGGCTCTGGTATGCACACCCACCAGTCGATCTGGAAAGATGGCGAACCGCTGTTTGCTGGTGATAACTACGCAGGCCTCAGCGATACGGCGCTTTACTACATTGGTGGTATTTTGAAGCACATCAACGCCATTTTGGCATTCGCGGCGCCAACCACGAACTCCTACCGTCGTCTAGTACCGGGCTACGAAGCACCGGTGGTTATTGCGCATTCTGCCCGTAACCGCTCTGCTGCGATTCGTATTCCAATGTACAGCGACTCGCCAAAAGCCAAGCGTATTGAGTTCCGCTGCCCAGACCCAACCGCTAACCCATACTTGGCCTTTTCAGCGATGGTTATGGCGGGCCTTGACGGTATTCAGAACCAGATCGACCCAGGTGATCCGCTGGAGATTGACTTGTTTGATGAAGAAACTCTGAAGTCTGTGAACATGGTGGAAGGTAGCTTGAGCGCCACATTGGATGCTCTGGAAGCCGACAACGAGTTCCTGTTGGCTGGCGACGTGTTTACACCAGATCTGATTGAGGCTTATATTGAGTACAAGCGCTTCGAAGAGTTCGACCAGGTTCGCCTGCGTCCGCACCCATACGAATTTGTTCTATACTATGGCATCTAAGCCTATACCGAGTTGTTGAAACACAAACGGGACACTCATCGGGGTGTCCCGTTTTGTATTCTGCTGGTTTGCTGCGTGTTATAGGATCAATAAGACGAGGAAAATGATTAAGAACCCAGCCAGTGCCAATAAAACGACAAGCCAACCCCACATATACAGTTGATAGCCCTCAACGCGCCACCCTCTGATTAGCAGTAGGTCAAGCCGCAGACTCTGTTTGATCGGGTCTTTCTTGTCGTGATAAACGGCTTGCCCAATAAAATAAATCAGGGCTACGTTTGCCACCAATAATCCGACAAATACCAATAGCAGTGAAGTGATAGTAAAACGCGATGGTCCCGTGTCGATTGGATTATCACCCGTGTAGTCGAGTTCTGTGAAACTACCAGTGACAGTAATAGGTTCGCCGCTCCCAAGAACGTCAAAGGCGACGTACTCAATCTCACCAGAGATCACGTCACCCGGTTGTGTAATCATAACGTCACCAATGACATCGCCAGTAAATTGTCGAGTTTCTCCCCCAACACGCTCAACGTAAATTGCAGTGACCGCTGTCACAGGCGACTCGCTGGCAAGCTCATAGGTACCTATGAGCGGTTGTTCTGGTAGGATGATAGTTAATGTGCGTGTATCATTTGAGCCAGGGCTGGTTTCTTGCACAACAATTTGACGCCGATTGTTTTCGCTATCATTGTAAACAATCACCCCGTCCGAAAAGTCGCGTACAGTATCACCTTCAATGGTAAAATTAAATGTCTCATCTGAACGACTGCCACAGCCAACCAGAGCCATAATGCCAAGTAGTAGACATAATCTACCAAATTGCTTCACAGTCAGTTCCTTTCCAGTGGGTCTACAGAATAATTCTATGATACAGCATTTATGATGCGCTGGGTGGTGTCATTTGTCGAGGATTGATGTGTCGTTTGAATTACAGCAGCTTTCAGGTGACTACTTGCGGCCCCAAATCCAAGGTGTTTAAGCATTAGGGCGCCGCTAAGAATTGCGGCCCTTGGGTCTGCTATATCTCTGCCTACAATATCTGGGGCACTACCATGCACTGGCTCAAACAGGGCCAGCTTACCCTCACCTACATTAGCAGATGGTGCCAAACCCAAACCGCCAGTTAAACCTGCTGCTAGGTCACTAAGAACATCCCCGTAGAGATTCGCTGTCACAATCACGTCGAAGCGCTGCGAGTCTTGCGCCATGAACATAGCGGCTGCATCCACTAGGAGTTCATCCACCGTGACCTCAGGAAACTGTTCTGCTGTCTCAAATGCTACCCTCCGGAACAGACCATCCGTCTCCTTAAGTACATTAGCTTTGTGAATAATCGTCAACTGCCTGCGCGGGCGTTGAATAGCCTCTCGGCAGGCAAAATCTACAATTCGGCGTGTGGCCCCAGCCGTAATCACACGTTCGGCAATGGCTGTTGCCCCGCCGTCTGCTAGCCGCTCTTGTTTGACGTACAGCCCTTCTGTGTTTTCGCGCACCACAACCATGTCGATTTTTTTGTGGGCATCGACAGCCGGACGTACGTTAGCGAACAGATTGTAACGCCGACGGAGTTCAAGGATCGGACTCTGGTAGCCGTGCACCTTGTCCATAGGTGATTGTGTTGCCCCGAACAGAATTGCATCCGCTGTGTCGCAGACCTCAATTGTCTGTTGGGGTAAAGCTGTGCCTGTCTTTTGGAATGTGCCAAACCCCGCGTCTGCTTCGACGAAATCAAGCGGTAAGCCGAGTGCCTCTAACACCTGTCGCGCCGCCGGGATGACCTCACCACCAATACCATCTCCGTTGATCTGGACGATTGTATATCGCTTCACCGCTTGTAGGGCTCGTAGTCACCGTCAAAGATGCGCCCATCCGGCATAATGGCACTGTCAAGCGCACCAACTGTCGCCAGTTGACGATAGGTTACTAAAGCGCCCTTCAGATTCGCTCGTGTCATATCAGCACGGTTGATCTGCGCACCACTAAAATCTGCTTTACCGACGTTGGCCCCGCTGAGGTTGGCTCGTGTCAGTGAGGCATAACGGAGATTCGCAGACTCGAGTTTAGCATAGGTGATGTGCGCAAATGTCAGGTCAGCTCGCTCAAGGTTGGCCTTCGAAAAATCCACTCGGCCCAGTTGAGCCCGGCTTAAGTCTGCCTCATGCAGGTTCGCCCGTATCATCTTTGCCCCAGTCAGGTCTGCTTTGCTGAAATTGCTGTTGTTCAAAACAGCGTCTTTCAGATCAACGTTACGCAAATTGCGACCGGATAAGTCGAATTCAGAAAGCTTCTCTTTATGCGGATTTTTCGACCAAGCTAACACGATATCATATTGAATATCGAGTGGGTCCCTGTCTCGCGAGATGCGAGTCATCAGCTCATTAAGCTGTGCCGCGTCAATCTCGATGGTGGGTTCGCCCTCTAGGTTAGCGTCTGGACTGCTGGCTGCCCCTATGCGAGCCTCAACAAGTTTTGTTAACAATTCATGGATGGCGTCAAGACGCTTTTCCAGGCGGGTAAGTCGTTCATCTAGGCTCGGCATGCTCTCTCCTGCACTGTGGTAGATGTTACTATATGATAGAAAACAACTACAGAACTTCACAGCTCGCTAACGATCATGGCACCAACGTCGTTCTGATTTTGGTCTCTGTCGTCAAGGTGCGTTGAACTGGGCAACGCTCAGAAATCTCTTTGAGCCGTTTCAGTTGAGCGTCCTCGAGGTCACCTTCAAAATGAATGTTGGCCTCGATAATATCGACCTTGGCATTGGGGTCGCTTTCGCAGTCAGTGCAGTCGCGAGCATAGATTTTGTGGGTGTCTAATGTGACTGTGATTTTCTCCAAGGGCCAGCCTTTGCGCTCGGCGTACATCCGCACGGTGATAAGCTTACAGGCCGCTAGCGCACCTAACAGTATCTCGTAGGGGTCAGGCCCAGCATTCGTGCCGCCTAGGGTTACCGGTTCATCGGCGATAAACTGATGATCGTCCGCTTCAATAGCGACTTCATAGCCAGCAGTATTCGTTGCTTGTATTTTCATGCAGGAAGTTCCTTTCAAGGGATTTATGATCTGAATACGATAGACTATACCTAACTTGTCACTTGCGTAAACCATAATAGGTTAAGCATCGGCTTACCTTGGGTTGGCAAGCAACTTCCTTAGCCATACACACGACAACGGAGCAAATATCTTGAACGCAACTACCATCCGCCGCATTGATGCTCGCGAAGATGTCAATGTTACCCTGTCTGACGGCACCGTTTGGAGCGGCCCTGCTGGGGCTTCACTGGAGTCGTTTCTGGCAGCTGCTTTCCCAGGACATATTCCGGGTGCGAGTAAGGACAGTCTACACCCTGACTTGATCGTTGCTGCCATTGCAGACGGCACACTACGAGAACTTATGATGCCAGTCGCACGAGACATACACGTTGAGCCTATACACATTAGCGCTTCAGATGGTTTACGGATTTACCGACGTTCATTGTCAATGCTGCTGTTAGTTGCGGTGAAAGAATTATTCCCAGGACGTAAAATTAACATCGATCATTCACTGCCATTCGGTGGTTACTATTGCAATGTTCATCGCGGTGAGCCGTTTACTGACAGTGACTTGGCGCAGATCAAAGCGCGCATGCTCGAAATCGTGGCAGGGAATGAGCCGTTTGTCAAAGCGGCATACCCGTTGGATGAGGCTGTTGAGATATTTACCCGTCAAAATGATGATGACAAACTGCGCCTATTGAAGTCGCGCAAGAAATCCTACTTGAATCTCTACAGCTTGCGCGGCCTATACGATTACTACTATGGCTACATGCTACCTAGTACAGGTTATCTCCGCATCTTTGATCTGTCTTGCGATGGGGATGGCTTCATCCTGCATTATCCGCGCCGTCACAATCCCGCCGTTATTCAACCGATGTACGACATGCCAAAACTTCGCCGCATCTTCCATGAAACAGGCGAATGGCTCGAATTACTCGGCATTCCCGATATTGGTGCCCTGAATGAAGCTATCCGGGCTGGGCGAGCACGCGAACTGATTCTTGTTGCCGAAGCACTGCACGAGAGCAGTTACGTCCATATCACCGCTGAAATCAAGCGTCGTTGGCAAGATGGTGCCCGTCTCGTCCTCATCGCTGGGCCATCTAGCGCTGGTAAAACCACAAGCAGTAAGCGGATTGCGGTTCAGCTACAGGCACAGGGTTTGAAGCCTTACACGATGGAAGTAGATAATTATTTTGTTGACCGAGATAAAACACCTAAAGATGAGTATGGTGAATATGACTTCGAGCACCTGAATGCCGTCAATATTGCCCAGTTTAACGAGCATCTGCTGCGCTTGATGGATGGCGAAGAAGTACAGCTTTCGCGCTTCAACTTCTTTGAGGGCCGACAGGAGGCCGGTGATTATATCCAACTAACGCCGGAACATGTGATCATCGTAGAAGGGATTCACGGGCTTAATCCCAAGCTTATCCGAGAGATACCGACCGAGCGCGCGTTTCGTCTCTATGTCTCTTGCCTGACGCAGCTTAACATTGACCGCCACAACCGGGTGCCTACTACGGATATACGCTTGCTGCGGCGGATGATGCGCGATGCACAATTCCGTGGTCATTCGGCCCAGTCCACGCTCGCTCGTTGGCACAGCGTCCGCAAGGGCGAGCGCGAATGGATCTTCCCGCATCAAGAAAATGCAGAGATTATGTTTAACTCGGCCTTGGTATATGAACTTGCCGCTTTGAAGCCGCTGGCAGAACCATTGCTGCGGCAAGTAGACCCGTCGAGTCGCTACTATATTGAAGCGAAGCGCTTACTGGCTTTCTTGGCTTGGGTGGAGCCAATCGATTACGAATCACTTGTGCCGAGCAACTCCGTCCTACGCGAGTTTACCGGTGGTAGCATCTTGCGGAACTATATACCAGGACGCCCAAATCAGAACGGTGCTTGAATCTCCGATAGATGTTCCGCTGCGTCAATGCGAATGGTATCTATGTCATAGGTGTCCTCGGTGATGTCCACCTTAATTGGTTGTAAGTATTTTATGTGTTGAAGTCGCCCTATTAATCTGCAAGGGTCAATCGTCCTAATAGTTAGTCCTGGTGATGTTGATTAATCTGTGCACTGGCGAGCAGCAGGGCTACTCACTGATGGGTCTCAGCAAGGGCGAGAGAAAGCCGTTGCAAACCATAGCAGCGCGCCACTCAGTCGAACCGATTACGACGCTTCTTGTCGTGTCCAGTGCCCTTATAGCGCTGCTCGAAGCGCCGCTGACGGCGTTCGCTGTAGGCCATTAATTTATCCTCGGCTTTGCGGAGTCTTTTTGCCCGCTTCGGGCTGTGTCCAAGGATATTGTTCAGCCACTGCATCGGCGCATAAACAGCGCGGATCGGTAGTGTGACAAGGTCGAAATCACGCTCGCTCATTCTGCGTGAGTAGTGACGATAGTTTCTAGGGCGTTTTTTTCTATCAGCCATGATGCTCTCCCGACTTTCCAGAACCTTCTACACCAATCTTAACGAATGTAGTATGCGGCGCAAGCACAAAGGGTACCCAATTGGGTACCCTCTAGTACTATTTATTCGATTACTACATGATATCCAAGGCTTAGAGTAGCAGCCGCATTGGGTCTTCTAGAATCTCCTTGAACGTCCGCATGAACTCAGCCGCTTCGGCACCATCGGTGACACGGTGGTCTGCGCTCAATGTTGCCATCATCCGGATGCCGACCGCAATGCGGTCATCTTCAGTGACGACAGGTATCTTACGAGCCGTACCCACGGCGATAATGGCAGCACTCGGTGGGTTAATGATCGCTGTGAAATGCTCAACACCATAGGGGCCAAGGTTACTAACGGCAAAGGTTTCGCCGTCAAGATCTTCTGGCTTGACCTTACCCTCGCGGGCACGGGCAATCATATCTTTGTGATTAGGGGCCATCTGTGAGAGCGGTGTGCTGTCAGCATCCTTACTGACGACATTCATCAAGCCGCCTTCAATAGCGACGGCAATGCCCACATTGATGTGCCCGCGGCGCACGATTGTATCGCCGTTGTAGGTTGCATTCAGGTTCGGGTATGCCTTCAGGGCAAGCGCTGCGGCCTTGATGATCATATCGTTGACAGATACCTTCACGCCCTGACCCTCAAGACGCGCGTTGATGTCTTTGCGCAGAGCAACGGCGGGTGCCATGTCGATATCCATTGTGACGTAAAAGTGTGGAATCGTAGTCTTGCTTTGCGTCATCCGTTGGGCAATCCGTTGACGTAAACGGCCCGCATCAATGACCTCGTCATCGGGACCGATAGTAACTGACATGGCAGGGGTGGGTGCAAGTGCCGATGGTGCTGCCTGTGGCACGGCAGGCATATCGCCCATTTCTTCCTTGAACCGCTCGACGTCTTCCCGCACGATGCGCCCATTCGGGCCTGACCCAGATACTTGTTGTAAATCGACATCTAGATCTTGGGCAATACGACGAGCTAGTGGGCTGGCCTTCACCCCACCCGGCAGGCCCGCTTCACTGGCGCTAGCAGCGCTAGTGCCGTTGGTAGTGACGGGCATAGGAACCTTTTTTTCTTGTACGGTGGCTTGCTCGCTCGAGCCATTCTCTGACGCAACTGGTGCTTCTGTCTCTAAACCTAATGCTGATTTATCGAAGTCTTCACCTGCCTCACCAACGATGGCTATTGGTGCACCAACCGGTACCCAGTCGCCTTCACTTGCGAGTAGTTCAAGCAGAGTGCCCTGCTGAAAAACTTCTACCTCGATTGTTGCCTTATCAGACTCGATTTCCGCAATTACATCTCCTTCTGTAATGCTATCGCCAGCTTGTTTGAGCCAACCTACGAGCTGACCTTCTTGCATGTCAAAGCCGAGCTTCGGCATGTTAATTAATTCTGCCATTGAGTATTCCTTCCTTGCTTATTCTGCTGGTCGTACCGCCACATATTGGCGCACGCTAGTTCTCTGTGGAAAGTAAAGTAAGTTTATCATTGCGTCACATTTGTGTCTATCAATCATTGAGTAATAAAAAATGAGCGACGTATGCCGCTCATTTCCTTGGTCTGTTTTATTAGGCGTGTGTTGGAGCTACTGGTCGTTACGCTCGATGTCTACAAAAGCTGTCATGCCCCATAACACGCCATCTGGAATATCATCTAATTCCAGTGTAACTGTGTAGTTCACACCGGTGCCTTCGTCCGAGCGCGGTGCAATGGCGATCACTTCTGCCCCCACTTCAAGCTCTGAGTAGGCATCGAATGTTACCGTTGCTGGCGACCCTTCATCGAATAATGTTACATCAACCTCGTTCAAATCGGTTGTCTCAACGCGCAGCGTTGCCAAGTCGCCAACGTCAACGACGCGATCACCTTGGTTGACATACTCGCCTTGCTGGATGTAAACATTACCGACGATACCAGAAAACGGTGCCACAATTGAGGCATCCTCAAGGGCAACCACGGCGGCGTCAAGATTGACGCGAGCCTGTAGCAGTTGCGTTTCCCGCAGTATGATCGTTTGTTCAAGCGTTTCCAGCGTCCGCTCACTAACGGTCGCCCCGCTGGCGCGGGCTGCGGCTTCTGCCGCCTGCAGCTCAGCCTCTAGCGCTGCCAGTTCGTTGGTATCTGCTCCATCTAGGGTTTCAGCCAGTTGCGCCCGCTCGACTTCAAGCTGGTTCAGAGACAAGTCATAGGTCTCACGGGTTGCTTCAATCCCACCGGGCAGGAGAAAGAAGTCAATGGAGTCGTAACCATCGTTTTGGTAGTCTGCATCTTCGATACCGCGATAGTAGTTCCACTGGGCGCGATCACTGAGCATCTGCATGTAGGCTTGCTGAACCTCGATCTGGGCCGCAATCAGCTCTTGTTCGGTTGCTCCTTGACGCACATCTTCAAGGTTTGCCAGTGCTTCGTCAACATTGGCTTGCGATGCACGCAGGTTAGCGACCGCTTCACTGACTTCTGGGTCACGGAAGTTGATCTGCGCAGCCTCCAGGTTGGCTTCAGCAGTCACCACAGAGGCCGCTGCTTGCACAACCGCAGCTTCGAGCACATCGGTGTTTAACTGCGCGATGACTTCACCCGCTTGGATAAAGTCACCTTCATCAACCATAAGCTCTACTGCAATGCCTGATGTATTGAAGCTGAGCGTCGCTTCAGTTCTTGGAACGACTTCGCCCGTCGCACTGACAATGCGCGCCTGTGCTGCTTGGGTGGCCTCGATGGCGGCTTGTTCTTCTTCAGAAATCGCTTCTGGTGGGCCACCACATGCTGCTAGTATCAGGGTTGCTACGATTGCCACACTCAAGAGAATATGTCGTTTCTTATTCATACTTACTCTTCTTTCTCTTCGCCAGATGCAGCATCGCCGATACTTTCATTGTAAAAGGATGGACCTGAGTCACTGGCAGTTATATCGACGAAAGCCGTCATACCCCAGCGCAAGTCATCAGGAATGTCTTCAAGGTCGATAATGGTCGTATAGTTGACGCCGGTACCCTCTTCCGCCTTCGGTGAAATCTGCGTGACCGTTCCAGAAACTGCATCCGGGAGCGCATCAAACGTGACGTCAACCGTCGAACCGATGTCGATCTGCGCTACATCCAACTCGTTGAGGTCGGTTGTTTCAACCCGCAGCGTCTCAAGATCGCCCATCTCAAGGATAGCTTCACCCGGCCCAATGAATTCACTTTGATCGATGAACACATCGGTGACGGTGCCGCTAAACGGCGCAATAATTTGCGCTTGGGCCAAAAGTGCCTGAGCCTCAACCAGAGCCGCTTCTGCTTCGCCGACACCAGCTTCAGCAATGGCGATTTGGTCTTCAAATGGTTGTGATTGCAGCAATCGCAAGCGGGCCGCAGCGGCATCCCGTTCAGCAGTTGCCGCACCAATGCGCGCCTCTTCAATCCGTACGCGCTCAGGGTCGGGCCCGTCGATTAAATCAGCATATTCAGTCTGTGCTAACTGAAGCGTCAACTCGGACAGGGCGATACTTTCTGCGAGCATTTCACCGGCAGAGAGCGGGTTGATGTCACCCTCGTCATAGTCGAATTCGCTTTGATCTGTAACGCTGGCATTGTATAACAGGGTGTCCATCGCTTCTTGGGCATCTTCTAGGGCCAATTGAGCTTGTGCTAGTTCGTCTGCGGCTGCCAGAATTTCATCGTCCGTGATGTCCGTAAAGAGGAAGTCCCGCCGGTTTTGGGCGGCCTCAATGCGCGCCTGGGCCGCGCTTACCTGCTGCGCCACCGCAGCGATCTCTTCTGGGCGTGGCCCGGCTTTGGCTTCTTCAAGCTGGGCTTCCGCCACCGCTACAGCCGCTTCTGCTTGCGCTACGGCGGCCTCAAGGTTACGGGTCTCCAGCGTCGCGATTACATCGCCGACTTGAACAGTATCTCCCTCTTCGACGTTCAAGACAACGACCTGACCCCCGATCTCAAAACTGAGCACGGCATATTCCGCTGGGAAAACTTCCCCCGTCGCACTAACAACACGCTCACCCGCCGTGTCCTGTTGAGTATCTTCTTCAGAGGTCCCTGCTTCTTCAGTGTTTGGTGGGCCGCTACAGGCCGCTAGCACGGCTACTAGTAGGTAGGTCATCCCCATTAAGCCAACCCGTCGCATAAACCTTATACGTCGCATGAATAGGTTCATGTCTCCTTCCTTCTCTGTTGGATGTGAACTTACTTTGTTCATAGAATAATTACTCTATTCGTAGGCCAGTGACTCGCGGACACTAACCCGTGAAGCGCGTCGTGCCGGTGTCAGGCTGGCGATGGATGCAATAATCGATGCGATGATCAGCCAACCGAGCACCGAACTAAGCTCATAGTTGAACACCAACGGACGTTCAAAAAAGGCGTTGCCCACCAGCACACCGAAGATGTAGCTCATCGGGATTGCCAATAGTGCCGCAAACACAATACTGATGAAGCCGATGATCAGGCCTTCGATCAAGACAATCTGCGAGACGGCCCAGTTTGAGGCACCAACGGCGCGCAGCACGCCAATCTCACGCGTGCGTTCGAGGACGTTTAAGCTCATGGTACCAGCCAGCCCAAGACCACCGACCACTGCAAGCAGCCCAGACATGAACAGCATAAAGCTGATGACAAAGTTGATCTGACCTGAAATAGCGCCTTGAATTTGTTGGTTGGTAATGGCTTGCCCCACCTGAATACCCGCCCGTTCAAAGCGGTCATCGAGGACATCCAGCACCTCTTGTTGGAATTCCGATGTGCGTTCGGCGGTACCGATTACTAAGAAACTCCCTTGCCCAGAAGTCCCTTGAATCTTAGAGAGGTAGTCGAAGTTGGCGTAGGCAAATAACTGCCCCGATGTGTCGATGATGCCAACAACTTCCCACTCGCGCGTTGTGCCATCGATCTCTAACTTGACGGTATCGCCCGCGCTGATGTCCGGCTCTTCGCTGGTTACATCCCTCGTAAACACCACCGCATTTTGATCACCCGGTTGCAACCAACGACCTTCAACCACCGTTGGGATGATGTAAGGGGTTTCTGGGGGAGGGGCCAGCATTAGAATGGAGTTGCTCTCGGTGCCGTCTTCCCGAATACGCGTGGCGCCAGCCGCCGTCCAGCTCTCAGCCCCGATGACGCCATCGATACGCAGGGCTTCACGCTCTAACCGCCCGATTGGATACGAGTCATTGAGCACCATCTGAATGTCATAATTAAAGAGTTGAATGATCTTTTGGAACTCAAGGATCATCGAACCACGGACACTTAGAACGGAAATAAAAATAGCACCTGCAAGCGTTAAAACAATCAAGGTCAACGTCAAACGACCCTGCCGCCGAAAGGTATTTCTGAGGGACAGAATAACAGGACGTGGCAGCATTCGAATATTGCTCAGGATGCTCTCAACGGTCTTATCCAACCAATTATCTTTCCGTTGTTGACCAATCCCAAAGTCACTGATAGCTTCCCTGACTGTGATCGCTGTTCCTCGGAAGATCGGTACCAGTGCCGCTAAAACTGGCACGATTAAGGCCGCCATGATCATCAGGCCTAAAACCCATAGCGGCATGTAGAAGTTGATGATCTGAATACCTAAGAAGGTCGTGATGACGCTTGTTAAGCCAAAGGCTAAGGCAACGCCGACAGGCACTGCTACAAACAACGCCAGTAAGCCAAATATCAATACCATCGCCATGTAAATGCTGATGACCTGCCCACGTAGTGCGCCGACTGATTTCATCATGCCAATCTGGCGCTGCTGCTGTGACAGGATTGCTGTAATTGTATTGATGACCAGAAAGCCGCTTAGCGCGAGGGCAAAGGAACCGATGCCTGCCAAGAGTGTGGTGAGCGTGTTGGTGAAATCACCCGACCAGTGTACAAGAGGATCACGTACATCAACGTTGGTGACGGCATACCCCTGCCGTTGGACAAATTCGCTGGTCAGTTCTGCAATGGCTTCGATGTGCTGACGATTTGTCCGGTTTTCCGCGACGATAATATTAACTAAATCAAAGGTGCGCTCCTCACCGAGCCATTCGAGCGTTTCGGCGGAGATGTAGCCATTCGCCAACGGAAAGATCACGGCCGGAAAGACTTCAAGGTCGTTAACATACCCACTGACAACCAGATCGCGTTCTTCACCTGACGGCGTTTCTATGGTGACAGTATCACCGATTTCCACACCGAGCAGCCCAAGAGAGCCGTCTTCAATGGCGATCTCGCGTCGTTCGGGCCATCTGCCTGCTGCTAATTGGACGGAGCTGATCGTCTGCTCGTTAAAGTCTGGGAAGGCGTAAATGTCAATATTGGTTGAAGAAACGTTTTCCCGCACAGCACTCACAGAATACTGCCTGCGCCCTTCTGCCTTTTCGATCTCACGCAACCCCTCGATTGCCCGAATGATGTCCTCATCCGCATTGCTGATCGTCAAGTTAAAGCTGGTGGGGTTAGTGGCCCGGTAGGCGGTATCTAGATCTTCTTCGATTACCACCCGTGTGATGAACACAGACCCAAACGCAAACACACCGACTGATATGGACAGGACGACTAAAATCGTTCTAGATTTATTGTCCCATAAGTCCCGAAAGACTTTGCGCCACCGAGGGCTTAACACTGATAACATACGATTTGACCCTCATAGATTGTTGTTGGTTTCATCAAAAAATACCACTAGGAGCCTATCTATAAATTCGCTACGTTCATTTTGGAATGGGCTTGGATAGATACTAAATCTGTTAAGCTCTCGTTTACAGCGTGCTGTACGAGCCCCTAACCGACTATTCGGTAGCTTAAACCGCCCCATAAATAGGCCGCTGCACACCTTTCTATGATTAGTCGCGAATAATTTCGCCGTCCGCCAGTTCGACGGTGCGCGTTGCCCGCTGCGCTAGTTCATCGTCATGCGTCACCATTAAGAAGGTCTTCCCTTGCTCGACCAAACCTTCGAACAGCTCAAAAATGGCGTTGGCGGTTTTGCTGTCTAGGTTACCGGTTGGCTCGTCGGCACAGACGATGGGCGGATCATTGGCGAGCGCCCGCGCTATCGCTGCACGCTGCTGCTGACCGCCAGAAATTGCTGTGGGGAGTTTGTAGGCGTTCTCGCCGATATCGACCAATTCAAGCAAATGCATAGCCCGTTCTTTGCGCTCACTGGTTTTCCATGTATTGGTGAAGTCCATCGGCAGCATCACGTTCTCAATGACTGTCAGTGTTGGCAATAATTGAAAGAACTGAAACACAACCCCTAGGTTGCGACCACGCCACTGGGCCATCTGCCCTTCGTTAAGGGTGTGCACCGCTGCATCACCGATTAGCACTTCGCCGTCGCTAGGACGGTCGATCCCGGTGATCATGTTGATCATCGTGGACTTACCACTGCCAGACTTACCAACAACAGATACGAACTCGCCAGCATCAACCCTGAGGTCAATACCTTTTAACGCAGGAAAGTCACCAGCGGGTGTGTGGTAGACCTTGTGAATCTGCCGCAGTTCGATCAAGTACTCGTTACCATGCTTATAGGCACCCTCATGAACCTGTGTCTGTTTAAGAATTTCGTCGTGGTTATCTTTTTTCAACATCTTGAACATTACGCGGTTTCCCTTAACTTCTTCTATGGCAGACGAAAGCATTCCCGTTGCCTGTTGTTTAATTCTACAGGCTTAATCGTATCAATTGGTTCACAATTTCACATTCTTATTCAGGCAGTTTGTCTAAATTAAGTATCAGAATCCACGGATATACTCAGAGTCTACTGAGAGAAGCGTCAAGCAGCACCAGCCAGAAGTAGGGTTTAGAGACACATTTCTGACTGTTCTATACATAGGTTATCTATGTGTTTGGCGGCATAAGGACACACCTTACAAAAATAACATGTGTCAGATCGTGCGCAGCGCAAGCGTCCTCGATACAATGCCTGCTGTGAAAAAAAACCTTCTTGTTATGGTGTTCGTCTTACTGCTCGCTGCTGGTCTTAGACTCTGGGATTTGCAGGGCGTGCCCCCCGGTTTGCAGCACGATGAAGTCTTCTACGCCCATGATGCCCTCAGCATTCGGCAGGGGCAGTTGCGCCTATTCTTCGCTGACAATCAAGGCCGTGAACCACTGTTCATTTACCTCTTAGCGCTGTCTACAAGTACGATTGGCAATAATGGCGTTGCCATCCGGTTGCCTGCTGTCTTCAGTGGATTGTTAGCAATCGCCCTGACCTTTCGCTGGGCCTACACGCTGTTTGGGCGGCGTATTGCCCTGACCACTGCTGCTCTGATGGCGGTTGGCTTCTGGGCTGTCTGGTTGAGTCGTGCCGGGCTGCGCGTCTCGACTTTCATCCCGATGGTGGCGCTTTTTGGCTGGTTATTCTCTGAAGCCTTTAAGCGCACATCTATGCGTCAACCCGCGCTACGTTGGTACATCGGGGCAGGTGCTGTCCTGGGTTTGTCGTTCTATACGTATGCCGCAGCGTATATTCTACCGGTTATTTTGCTTGCGTTCATCGCTTACCTCGCAGTGATTCGCGTTGATCTCCTGCGGCTGTCTTGGCGGAGTCTGCTTACGATGGTAGCTGTTGCGTCGTTGTTGTTTATTCCACTGGCCCTGACGATTGCCACTGAAGGCTATTCACGGGTAGGGAACACTGCCACGGTGATCACCGCCCTGCGTGATAATGGCGATCTGCAGCCGTTGTTAGATGGGGTCGCCGCAGTCGCCCAAATGTTCACCCGTATAGGCGACCCGCAATGGCGTTATAACGTCAGTGGAAGACCCGTCTTTTCCGTTTTGACCAGCGCATTTTTCGCAGGTGGTTTCTTCATGCTGGCATTCTTCACTGGGCGCGCTGTCTTTCGCATGTTCCGCCGTCAACTGCCCAACGCATTGGTAATAGCGCCCGGTCGCGCAGACAGTCCCTTCTGGTCGCTGCTTGTGCTCTGGCTGTTGCTCGGGTTGCTGCCTTCCGTGCTCACCGACCAACCGCCGTCTGCGCTTCGAACAACGACGGTCTTGCCATTGGCTTATCTATTCGCTGCCATTGGGGTAGAAGGACTTCGTCGAGTGATCGTGGCTCTGCCAGATGCACGTGGCGCGCTGCCCTTCTGGTCGCTGATCGTGATGGTTATTGTCGGCATTAGTGCCTACTTTACGATTAGAGATTATTTTGGCACCTGGGCCACGCACCCTGAAGTGCAGCGCATTTATCGGGTTGATCTAGCTGAGGCGGCCCAACTGCTGCGAAACGAACCTGATACGTTCGATGTCGCTATCAGTACCACAGAACCGAACAACCTAGACCCGTTCATCTTTGCCTATACCCCTCATGGTGAACGGCAGATTCACTGGTTTGATGGTGCTAATTCGTTGGTACTGCCAGCCAGTGGAGGCCAGTTGTACTATACGCTTGAACCGCAGCCGCACCCTGCTGCGGTTGCGGTCATCCGCAACTTTGAGCGCAAAGAAACCAACGCTCTGTATATCGATGCGATTATTTTACCGCCTGCTGTTTCCGCACTTGAAACCATTGGGGTGCCGACAGCACAAGAGGTCTATGTCGCTGAGCCGCTGGCTTTTCCGCCATCTGATCCGCAAGGCCTGCGTACCCAGCTTGACTACCCCGTCTCCTTCGGTGATGTGGTTGACCTAATCGGTTACCAGATGGCGACAGAAGCACAACCTGGTAACTGGTTTCCGCTACAACTCTATTTTGAGGTTCAAACTGATGTCATTGAGCCACAGCCTTGGTCGCTGTTTGTGCATTTTCTAGACGTCAACGGGACACTTGTCGCCAACCGTGATTTTCTTGGTGTGCCACCTTCTACATGGCGCATGGGTGACGGCTTCATTCACTTCCACGATGTGCCAGTCCCAGACGATCTGCCTCCGGGCGACTATCACATAGAAATTGGTCTCTACTCACTGGCGGATGGGTCACGCTTCCCTATTATGGCAGGCGGGCAAGTCGTAGGGGATCGCCTCTTATTGGAGTCGGTGACAGTTACCTTGGCCCCTGAATAATATGTGTCCTTAGCGGTTTCTTGACTCAAAAATCTCAAAACGTTATCCTTCCACACTATGAATGCAACATGCCGCCCAAAGCCGACCAAGGCATAGTTTTTCGCCGACCTTGAGTGGTTGTGGGCCGCGTTTGGCTTATTACCGAATCGAACCACTCGCTCCGAGTGGTTTTTTGTTTACCCGAAAGGATGATTGGCACCATGACAAATGCACCAAAAGCACCGCAAACTGCTGCTTGCCCAGCATGTGACGCCACCGTGACAGCACCAAAAGACGTAATGATGGGCGAAATCCTTGTATGTTCCGACTGCGGCACGGACCTTGAAGTAGTTGACGTCAAGGACTTTGCCGTCGATGAGGCCCCGATGGAACTTGAGGATTTTGGCGAGTGACATCAGTCGGGATTGTTTGCAGTCGCGTGCGTGCCGAGGAGAAGTTGTTATTCAAAGCCTTTGAAGCGCTCGGGCAGCCAGCGCAACATATTGATGATCGTACAATTTCAGCCTCGGTCGAGGGTTTTTCTGCTGATGTCGCCGCTGTTTTGATCCGCAGCATTAGTACGACCAGCGGCCTGTATGCGGCGCATGTCTATGAGATGGCGGGTATCCATGCTGTGAATACCCATGGCACCGCATCAATTTGTGCGGACAAGATCACAACATCGCTGACATTGGCACAGGCAGACGTACCACAACCGCATACGGAAGTGGCCTTCAGCGTGGATGCTGCGTTCGAAGCCATTGAGCGTATGGGCTACCCAGTAGTGCTTAAACCACCGATTGGCTCGTGGGGCCGGATGGTGTCGAAGGTCAATGACCGTGATGCGGCTGAGGCGCTGCTAGAGCATAAGACGGTCTTGGGTGGCATTCACCATCAGACGTTCTACGTCCAAGAGTATGTTGACAAGCCCGGTCGCGATATCCGCGCTTTTGTGGTCGGACGCGACACAATCTGCGCGATTTTTAGGACGTCAGCCCATTGGATCACCAACACCGCCCGTGGCGCGGAAGCATCAAACTGTCGAGTCACAGACGAAATTGCCGATATTTGCATCCAAGCCGCTGACGCTGTCACCCATGGTGCTGGGGGCCTGCTGGCAATCGATCTATTCGAACATCCTGATCGTGGATTAGTTGTCAATGAAATCAATCATACGATGGAATTTCGCAATAGCATCAAGACAACGGGCGTTAACATTCCTGAAAAGGTGGCACAATATGTACTAGACAAGGCCAGGGTGACATTGTGACAGATATGAAGACCGTCTCTATTGTTGGTGCCTCCGGCTATGCTGGCGGCGAATTGTTGCGACTGCTGGCCCAACATCCGAATGTGTCCGTCCAGCAAATCACAGCCAACCGCTCGGTTGGCAAGCTGGCGCAGCAGGTGCACCCACATCTGCGTAGCTACGAAGATATTGGTCGCTTACAGTTCACAAGTGCTGATGCACTTGACCCTGTTGACGTTCTATTTTTGGCGCTGCCACATGGGCAAGCACAGCACAACATTGAACAGTATGCAGAGTTGGCTGGCAAAATCATTGATTTAAGCGCAGACTTTCGCCTCAATGATCAGGAACTCTACCGCGATACCTATGGTGAGCCACATGCTGCCCCTGATTGGATGACGCGTTTCGTCTACGGTCTGCCAGAAGTCAACCGAGAAGCCCTCAAGCAGGCCAACTATGCCAGCGGCGTCGGTTGTAATGCCACTGCGACCAACCTAGCCTTATGTGCGCTGGTAAAATCCGGGATGCTGCCCAAGACGGCCTCACTCATTGCTGATATTAAGGTTGGCAGCAGTGAAGCGGGCAACCGTGCGACGGACTCAAGCCATCACCCAGTGCGGGTAGGGGTCGTGCGACCCTTTCAGATGACAGGCCACCGCCACGAAGCCGAGGTGACACAAGTGTTGCGTGTGCTGGGCTACGAGAATGTCGATGTGCGGATCGCTGTGACCAGTGTCGAATTGGTACGCGGTGCTGCCGCCGCCATTCACCTGACTTTGGAACCCGACCTTGCCGATAAGGACTTTTGGAAGGCCTACCGCGCTGCCTGGAAAGATCATCCTTTCGTCCGGGTCGTCCATGAGCGCTCTGGTGTCCACCGGCATCCGGAACCGCGTTTGTTAGCTGGTACAAACCTCGCCGATGTTGGCTGGGAATACGCTGCAGCAACGGGGCGCACAGTGCTGCTGGCTGCCATCGACAACTTGGGTAAGGGTGCGGCTGGATCTGCAGTACAGTCAATGAACCTGATGTGCGGTTTTGATGAGCGTTCTGGTTTACAATTCATGGGCTATTATCCGTAGTTTGAGTCAGTATATGAATGCTGACCACCCATTCGAAGATCACCTGTGTAGGAGGCATCCTCGTGGCGGAAATAAGAGCAGATAGTGTCGAATTTGGCGTGAATTACTTTGCCCTCATGCGTGAACTTGAACAAGCGGCCTCGCCTGATGGTGGTCTGGATAACATTAGTGATGCGTCATTGCGAGTATTTCTTCACTTATGGGGTTTAACCGATCAAGAAATTGATAGGGCCGTGTCGCAGTACAACGAACGGCGGGACAATGGTGCGCTTGGTGAACTGCGCGAGTACGCAGCCAAAATTCTAGACTACATAGGCCCAGCACCCGCTGACCGTGAAAGACTCGTGCTGGAAATGGGTGCGGTTGGCTTTATGGATTTCGCAATTTCTGCCCAGGAGAAGGCGCTTGTCTCGTATATGAATTTGATCGTCGATATGAAGCCGTCCGAATATTACACGCTGCTTGACCGTGGGAAGGGCCTAGCGAGGGCACTGCATCATTATGGTGAGGTATACAAAGATGAGATGCGCTTTAGTTTTGACGTTTCTAGCAACGATGACGTCGACGATGCGCCTGATATGTCAGCGCCCGTATAGGATTCCTCATGCAGATTAACGTGATTAAGGTGGGCGGCGCTGAAGGTGTTGACCATGCTAACATCTTTGATAATCTCGCTCGCCGCATCGCTCAAGGTGAGCAATGGATTGTTGTGCATGGAACCAGCCATGCGGCTAACATGCTCGCAAACGATCTGGGTGTAGAGGTGCAAACATTAACCAGTCCCGGTGGGCACGTCAGCCGTTATACTAATGTCGAGATGATTCGCATCTTTCGGCTGGCAGCGGCAGGTGTTAACCAAGAGATGGTCTCGATGCTATCTGCCCGTGGAACTAAAACAGCAGGACTTGCCGGGCCAAATATCATCAAAGCTGAGCGTAAAAAAGCGATCCGTGCTCTCCGAAATGGTCGGCAGGTGATTATCCGAGATGATTACACTGGATCAATTATTGGCGTTGAGGCTGGCATGCTGCTGGCGCTCCTTGAGGCAGGTTATACGCCCGTTCTTGCGCCCATTGCAATGGGAATTGAATTTGAACCACTCAACGTCGATGGTGACTTGATCGCTGCCACGGTTGCGAAAGCTGTCGAAGCTGAGACTCTGGTTATCTTGACGAGTGTGCCAGGTCTGCTCCGCAGTGTTGATGACTCTGCATCCTTGATAGGCACTGTTAAGCTGGTAGATATTCAATCGATAGAAGATGTGGCAAAAGGCCGCATGAAAAAGAAAATTTTAGCGGCTGAACAGGCTGCCGTCCAACGGTTTATATTAGCGGGCAGTACCGGAGATAATCCGGTTGATGCCGCGCTAGCCGGAGGCGGTACGCACATCACCGCATAAGGAATAAATCATGATCACAACCACTGACTTCAACCAGCTTGAAGATGCCCATTCCTCTGGGGTATACATCAAGCGCGACCTTCAGATTGTCCGAGGCGAGGGAGCCACGCTATGGGATGCCGACGGCAATCAATACATTGACCTCGTCGGTGGGCAGGGCGCAGGCAACTTGGGTCACAAGCACCCTGCCATATTAGACGCCATCCAGGCGCAGGCGCAGCAGTTGATCGTTTGCAACGAGCTGTTCCATAACCCGGTACGGGCGACGTATCAGGCTGAACTATGCAAAGTCGCTAATATGGAACGAGTGTTTCTATGCAATAGTGGTGCTGAAGCCAACGAAGGAGCAATTAAGTTTGCTCGCATTTTGACAGGCCGTACCAAGATTATTGCCACTATGCGCGGCTTTCACGGGCGCACGAACGGTGCGCTGTCAGCAACTTGGAACAAAGCCTACCGTAAGCCATTCGAGCCACTGCTGCCAGATGTGATGCACGTTCCGTACAATAAGGCCGAGCGCATGGAGAAAGCAATCGATGATTCGACGGCAGCCGTTCTGCTCGAAGCAGTGCAAGGTGAAGGCGGCGTTCACCCGGCAGAAGTGGGTTATCTACGGGCCGTCAAAGAATTATGTGACGAACACGGTGCATTGTTCATTATTGATGAAGTCCAGACGGGTTTTGGTCGTACAGGTACTTTATTTGCACATTTTCAGGATGAGGTTCAACCGGATATCCTGACGCTAGCAAAGTCGATTGCTGGTGGCGTGCCGATGGGGGCCATCTTATTGCGTGACGGGCTTGGGCCAATCCCCCCAGGGACGCATGGTAGTACCTTCGGTGGTAACCCGCTGGCCTGTGCGACCGGGTTAGCCACGCTTGATGTGCTGCAAAATTCAGGGATTGTTGAACATGCTTACCAACACGGTGCTGAGATGCGTGCCTACTTCCAAGAGAAGTTATCGCCCGACATTGTGCGAGACGTCCGCGGGCGTGGTTATATGTTCGGCATTGAACTGCGTACTAAGATCACACATGTACTGCCTGCTTTGCAGCAGCGAGGTGTTGTTGCACTGCCTGCTGGCTCGACTGTACTGCGTTTGCTGCCGCCTTTAGTCATTGAACCTACCGACCTTGAACATGCGGCGGAGATCATCGTCGATGTTGTGAACCAACAAGAAATTTAGCTTGGACGGAGCCCTTTACTATGCCATACGATGATTTCCACATCATTGAGTCAACCTTGCGCGAAGGCGAGCAGTTCAGCACAGGCAGCTTTAACCCTGACCAAAAGCGGCGCATTGCCCACTTATTGGATGAATTCGGTGTTGAATTCATCGAGATGACCTCACCTGTGGCGTCGCCACAATCAGAAAAAGACATACGCATGCTCGTTGACGAGAACCTGAATGCCAAAACCCTGACGCATATCCGCTGCAACAAACAAGATGCCGAAGTAGCATTGCAAACTGGCGTTGATGGTCTTGATATTGTTATTGGTACTTCACCGCAGTTGATGGAGCATTCGCACGGTAAGTCAATTCGTCAAATCATCGATATGGCAGAGGATGTATTGACTCACGTTCGTGAGCAGCGCCCCGACATGATCCTACGCTTCTCAACGGAAGATAGCTTCCGCAGCCGTAAGGCGGATGTCTTCACAGTCTATTTGGCAATCTCCAACCGTGAGTACAAAGGTCGTCCGCTGGTTGATCGCTTTGGCGTTGCCGATACGGTCGGCGTCGCCCGTCCGACGCAGGTCTATAAGATCGTACAGAACCTCGTAGAGATGACCCATACTGCGGTTGAGTTCCACGGTCACAATGACTCAGGGTGTGCCATTGCCAACGCGGCTGCGGCTCTCGAGGGTGGGGCAACCCACATTGATACAACCATCCTTGGTATTGGGGAGCGTAACGGTATTACGTCGCTCGGTGGTCTCATTGCCCGCATCTACACTATCGATAAAGCCAACCTTGATAAATACAATCTTGAAGTCTTACCGCGGCTAGATGCTCTTATCGCGGACTACTGCAACGTTGATATTCCCTTCAGTAATCCAATCACTGGGTCAAGTGCCTTTATGCACAAAGCGGGCATCCATGCCAAGGCTGTCCTCGCGAACCCGGAAACATATGAGATCATTCGTCCAGAAGACTTTGGCCTGACCCGTTCCACACCAATTGGTCATCGCTTGACGGGTTGGAATGCCATCGCAGATCGGGCCCGCACACTCGGCCTTGCTCATCTAGATAAAACTGCACTCCGCGAGGTAACCGCAGAAGTCAAGCGGCTTGCTGACGATCATCCGTTATCTCTGGAGGAAGTCGACACGCTGCTGTATCAAGCAGCAAAAAAAGACCACCAGTCGGTGACTGAAGCCGCCACAGACTGATGTTAGGGCTTAGGAAGGATACTTGGATCGAGCTTATGTGTCTAGCCGCATGCTGCGCAGTCTGGCAATCCTTGAAGCGGTTGGTGGGTGCGTCCTGAAAATATTCAGGAAGCTGGTATCTGGTGTCGGAATAATAAACAAATGCGATGTTGCCGTGATCAACTGACTCTTTGAGATACGCTTAGTATTGTGCTCCAACAGCGCCAATGCATCAGCCAATGATGATGGGTCACCTAAGAGGTGGGCAGCTACGGCATCAGCCTGATACTCGCTGTCGCGACTGACCGCGACTTTTGTCATTAAAGCGATGATGGGTGCAAGAATAACCATCACGATGCTGCCTAAAATCCCTAAGATAGCGTACACTTTGTTGCCATCTGGACGAGTTAGGCTTCCATGAAGGAGCATCCATTTTGCGCCCTCTGCCAATGTCGCCACTGCGCCGGCAATTGTTGCAATAATTGATGCTAGCAACGTGTCGTGATTTTTAATGTGTGCGACTTCATGTGCTAAAACAGCTTCTAATTCAGCAGGGCGTAATGTGTCGATCAACCCTGCAGTGATCGCGATTGCACCGTGGCTTGGGGTTCGGCCAGTTGCGAACGCATTAGGTGCGCTTGATTCAATAATATGAACGGCTGGCGTTGGAATGCCTGCACGAGCTGCCAAATCTTCAATCATCGCATGTAGTTCGGGGGCATCCTCTGGTGATGTCAGCTTAGCTTGGCTCATCCTGAGAGCAACCGTATCTGACTGCCACCAAACAATTCCATTGGCAATGGCTGCCAATGCCAACCCTACAATCCAACCACCTTTGCCCGACAACTGTACGACGAATAGTATAATACCAAGGCTAAATACTGCGAGGACAGCTATCACTTTCAGTAGTTTATTTGAGGCCATTATGTTTCCCAGATGATTAGAAATATTGCGTTCAACGTCTGGGAGTTTCGCTAAAACTTTGGTACATAGCGAGCGAGTTTAAGTGCTTGTTAAACCGATGTAATTCGCTGTTTATTATTTCGTTACGCTTGTGGTTGTTGGCTCTGCATCTCCACAATGCATCAATTATCATCCAGACTTAGAATTGTGTCGATGATGTGGATCGTTGCATTGCGTGCCTCGATGTCTGATGTGCTCACCATGGATGTATCTAATGCACCAGAGTCCTGGTTTATGGGGAAGGGCACCCCGGAAGCCAGCAATAGCTGATTGAAATTTGCTAGTTGCTCCTCAGAAAACCGCCCCAACACGATGTGGTTTAGTAGAAATGGGCGCAATGTGGCTGGCGGATCAGAAAATAGCGTGTTAAAGGTCGCCTCATCGATTGTCTCAAAGGCCTCATTTGATGGTGCGAAAATGGTGAAAGGGCCTTGCCCTGTCAATAGGTTGCTGTAGCCACCCTGCTCGACAGCAGCCGTAAAAGTGGATAGCTCGTCCGTTACCGCAATGATTTCTGCGGCACTGTCATTGTTTTCGTTGGTCGTCGCTTCTGGTGACGGCAAAATCACAGAATCAATGATATGCACCGTACCATTGCTTGCTTCGATGTCTGTCGTGATGAACTGCGCTCCGTTCACCGTAAACATCCCCCGATCTTCAAAGATTAAGACAGGGCTACCAGCCAAAGTCTGGATTAAGCGCCGGTCAATTAAATCGGCTTCGCTGCGCGCCTGGTTAAGCATGTGGTACAGCAGTACACGTTGTAACTGTGCTCGATCTGACAGTAACTGCTCTGAGATACCGTCTGGTAGCGCCTCGAAAGCGGCATTGGTCGGCGCAAATACGGTGATCTCATCTGCATCTACCCAAGTTTGCTGTACGTTGGCTGTTTGGGCTGCCTCGTTAAGTGTCGTCAGGGCTGGGTTTTCAGCGATGATCGCAGCAATCGAGACCAACTGCGGCTCTTCGGGAGGGAACAGCACACGGTCTATTTGATGCACAATCCCGTTATTGCCTCTGAGGTTGGTCAACTGTAAGTCTGCCTCCCCGTTTAACAGAACCTCACTGCTGAATGGGACATCCTCAATGAGGATTGGCTGACCGGTTAGGCTTGGTAGGCTGGTCGCCGCATTGATATCCCCCTCAGTGAAGATACCCGGTAGCGTATGATATAAAATGACTTCGCGGAGCTGCCCTGGGTCAGCCAGTAAGTCGTCGAGTGTTCCCTCTGGGAGATTGGCGAAGGCCTGATTAGTCGGAGAGAGCAGTGTGTATTGACCGGGTGCTTGAAGTTCATTCCCATAGCCAGCCGCTAAGACTGCGGCTAGCATCGTTGAGAATTCTGCTCGCTGCCCAATAATTTCGGCAATGCTTACCGTTGCTTCTGTTTCATAGATGCTGGGCAGCAGTACAGAGTCAATAATGTGTACCAGCCCATTACTAGCTTCAATATCGGCCTCTAACAAAATGGCTGCGCCATTGATTGTTAACCCACCTTCAACTGTGCTGATGTAAAGTGTTTGACCTTGTACCGTCTGGATAAAGCGTTGTTCTGCTAAGTCATCACGGGTGAGACGGCCCAGTACAACATGATATGACAAGACCTCTGCCAACCGTACCGGATTGTTGTCGAGTTCCTCTAACAAAGTATCGGGCAGGGCATCAAAGGCTGTATTGCTTGGCGTCAAGATAGTGTATTCAATATCGGCGTCAAGTGTATCTGTTAGATTAGCAAGGTCGAGCGCAGACGATAATGTACTCAGATTGTCGCGTTGTGCAGTGATATCAGCGATGGATGTATCGAACGAAACGATTGATGGCTCTAGGACACTATCAATAATATGAATCGTTCCATTGTCAATCGCAATATCTGTTGTGACCAACTGCGCTCCACCGACCCGAATTTGTCCGCCAGTATCTTCTTCAACGGTGACTGTTTCACCAAGCAGCGTGACCAAAGAGGTGTTGAAACCGACTTCAGCCGCCGGAATGCTTCGCGTAATAACATGGTATTGTAAAAGTTCGCTCAGCAGTTCATTGTCTTCCGCATAGAGATCAGTGGCGACCGTTGTTGGTAAAGCCGCGAAGGCAGCGTTGTTTGGGGCAAATAAGGTGATTGCTTCGGTAGACTCTAATGCGGTCTCCAACTCTGCCTGCCTGAGCGCATCCGCCAATGAAGAAAGTTCGGGAATATCCGCCAGCGCTTCAGACAATGTTGGCGGCGCTTCGATCGTCGCCGGTGCTGCGGTTGGCAGTAAAAAGGGCGTCACAGTTGGTTCTGGTGCCACAGGGCTTGGCATGCAGCCAACGCCCGTCATCAGAGTCATAAACAGCATCACAACAAGTTTGGTAAAGCGCGTCATATTCCCTCCTAATGCGCAAGTGTACCGCACTGTTGCGTTCCACAGGCATAAATCTATTGTGATTAAAGTTATGCTAATGTGGAGCCCTAAAAGTTTTTAGAGAGAGATAGTCGGTAGCAAAGGTCACATTGACCTTTCGAATTGCCTTCAGTTCAAGTCTGCGAGAACATATTATTGAATTGCGCCGCTATTTACAGTACGGTTGTTTCACTGTGAATACCGGTGGCACCATCTGGACGGACAACCCGGTTCATTTCACTTTGTGGATCGCCATTACCATCAACCGAACGTACAGCGAAGGTATGCTCGCCTTCTTGCAAAGGCCAATCGTAGCGCCACAGTACCCATGTGACGTCGGATAGTGGCTCGCGAATCTGTGCTTCGACCCATTGACCGTCATCCACCTTGACCTCGACCTTACTGATGCTCCTATCTCCAGCGTGCGCAATACCGCCAATTGGGACATAGGTTACGCCGTCCATATCATAACTATCGTTGACTGCGACTGTATCCACTACGCTGACTTGGTTCATGAGGGCAGTTTTGCTCCAGCCGCGCCGCACCCAGTAGCCGTCCCCATCTTCATCGATTACATCTAGACTAATCAGCCACTTTGGCTGTTTCATTCCGTAATGGTCTGGTAGCCAAATGCGCAGTGGAAAGCCGTGTTTCTGTAGTAGGGCTTGTCCATCCCAGGCGTAGGCCAGCATAATACGCTCATCTTCACGCACCAGATCGAGTGATAGATATTCAAAAAAGCCGTCCGCGCCGTCCATCCGAACATGCGAGGCATTCTCTTGTAAACCGACTGCGCCCAGTAAATCTGCGAGGCGCAGCCCTGTCCAACGGGTCGTGCTGATTAAATCACCGCCGATGAAATTTGAGATACAAGCCAGTGTCACCCACTCGTCTACTTGGTCAAACTCTTCGACTAATTCCCGCAGTGAAAAATCCCGAGGGTCATTCACGAGGCCAGTTACCAGCAGCCGCCAGTTGCTTTCCTCAATCTGTGGCGGCAGCGCGTTGATGTCAATTTGATAATGATCGACGAGCGGTGTAACTTCTGGTCGTGTTCCGGGGGCGGGCTGTAGGTCAGCATCTTCATTGGTGATGGCAAAACTGCCGATCAAGGCGGGGATCTCTGCGGCAATAGGCTGGTAGCCGTCGGCTGCCTCCAATTGGGCTGCGCCGTCGCTCCCGGCACTTGGCCCGCTGCGCCCACTGCTGCTGCTGCCGTTGCTCGTTGAGTTGACCTCTGCCACTGAGTCGCGGTTAATAGTCGTGCTTAAGACACCAGCAAGGCCCGCACCGACCACTGTGACGGCAGCACTAGTTGAGCCAGCTTTAATCAAAAAGCTGCGGCGCTCGTTTTGTTCGACCGTCATCCCCTCAACAGGGGTTGGGTTACGATTAAGTTCATCGTAGATGTAGTCGATGCCATACGCCAGTGCCATACAAACGATGATGCCCCAAATGAAGTTAAGACCAATGCCCGTTGGTAAGAATGGGTTAACGACGATCAACATGATGGCGTAAACCAAGCCGACCATCAACCCAATGCCAACACCGACTGCTTCGAAATCAGTGTTGCGCTTGATCGCAAAGATAATGAGACCGATAATGACCCCTGCGATGACCACAATGACCACACCAGCTGCTTGTTCGACGGTCTTTGCAGTGTTGGCAACACTGAGGCCAAGCAAGACCAATGTATTGACTAAGGTGTCGATTGCTGCGGTGATTAACGCGCCAGGCGTGACGCGGGCAATAAAATCAAAGAAAATAAACGGTAAGAAGGCAGTGCCCAATAAAGCTGCGACTAAGCCGTTGATTGCGAGTATGGGTAGGCTGACAATTAAGCCAACCAACGCACCTGCTCCTAATTTCGGTTTTGTACTTTCCAAAGTTCTAACTCCCAAATGGGTGATCATGTTAACTGAGTATTACGGGGAGGCTTCAAATGTTCAAACTGATACCTAACCACATAAAATTTACACGCAGTATATTTTGTTGCCTCACAATCTGACGGAAAACCAATTATTTTCTTGATACACTCAATTAGAGTTTGTTCGGAATAGGGGGTATTTAAATGGTATCCATTAACTATGAACTGTTTTCAGAAACGTCTCATTCGCCAGCACTGGCTGATCTGGTCGGTTACGAAGCTGCTCAGGACTTTGTTGACTATTGTTTCATCGCCAACCCGTATTATCCGACGCAAGCGATGATCGAAGAAATGCAGCAAGAGCTACCCTCCCTGATCAAAGCCTATCCATCAAGTAATCCGCGTCTCAATAACCAGCGCCTTGCTGAAGTGCTGCATGTAGACCCGGCTAATCTTATTATTGGCAATGGCGCGACCGAATTGATTACAGCTATCTGCGATGAGTTGATCGACAGCATCGGCATCCCCATTCCAACCTTTGGTGAGTACATCGATAAGATTGATCGCTCTCTGATCAGGCTTTACCAAATTGAAACACAGGGCTACCAGCTTGATCTCGACCACTACGGGGATTGGTTGGTGGAAAACGGGCTTCGCAGTGCGTTGATCATCAACCCAGGCAACCCGACGGGTCAGGTCTTTCGTGTCGATGAAATGCATATCTTCCTGGATAAGTACAGCGCACTTGATCTGGTGATTGTTGACGAATCTTTCATTGACTTTGCCGATGAGGATGTGCCGACCCTGCTGCAAACAGCGGATAGGTACTCCAACCTAATTATCATCCGCAGCATGAGCAAACATTGTGGTATTCCGGGGCTTCGGCTGGGTTACATCTACACAGACAATCGTTATCTGCTCAACAAGCTGCGCCGCCGGTTGCCAACATGGAACATCAATGCAGTGGCTGAATTGTTGCTGAACCAGCTGCCACGCACGGATGCTGAGTATCATCAGTCACGGTTGAGACTGATAAAGGACCTACATTGGCTGTACCAACAAATTGACGCTTTACTAGAATTTCACGTCTACCCGACTGGGGCTAATTTTGTGATGGTCAAGGTTGATAATGGGATGACCGCTCGCCAATTGCAAATGACACTATTGCAAGACTATAAGCTGTATGTTCGTGATTGTTCCAATAAAATAGGCATGGATGAATTTCACATTCGGGTTGCGTCTCAAGGCCGAGCGAAAGATGAACCACTCGTGCGAGCCTTGGCTGACCTCTCATCCGAACCTGCTGATCGAGAAGGATTAGTAATCGCATGAATAATAATACGCCCACCTTTATTTTATTGCCATCTCGTAGACATGAGCGCAAGGAGATGTATGTTCAGTATGGCCCGGAATTCCATATGCGCTCGTTATTTCAGTTTGGTGCCGTCCCGTTGATCGTGCCCTCCATGCCGGAGGTAATGCCTCAGTTAGACTATTTTCTCAATATGGGCGCTGGGCTCTTATTGTTCGAAGGCAAAGACATCCACCCAGACCGCTATCAACCGTCAAAGCAGAGCCGCGACTACGTCCGCTCGACTGATGTCAACCGCGATGCCGTCGAATTCTATTTGACTGAAGCAGCGTTTGAACGTGATATGCCCGTACTCGGTATTTGTCGCGGTTCACACCTGATGAACATCGCAAGCGGCGGAGACATGTGGACAGATGTCCACGCTGATCGGCCTGACAAGTCGATCAACCATATCGACTACGAAAATTATCACAGCTACCGTCATAACATTGTTATTGAGCCAAACACATGGCTCGCGGAAGTGTATGGGGATAAGTCCGGCTTAGAACTCCCAGCATCATCGTATCATCATCAAGCTGTTAAGACGCTTGCTAACCGTTTTGAGCCGATGGCCTATTGCGTCGATGGTGTGCTTGAAGCATTTCGCGATCCGTCTGTGCCTTATGCTGTCGGTTTGCAGTACCATCCGGAGCGGATGCAGGGTGAGCATGAAGGGCATACGCGTGTTTATGAAGCGTTTGTGTCAGCGGCGCATGAATATAAGCAGCAGCGCTTAACTGTCGGAGTCTGACTGTGCCTTCCAAACGTTGACCGCCTCTAATGCCCGCAGCGTGTTGATTTGTTCTAAGGCAGACGCTGCGGCTCGTTGTACCTCTTCCTCAGGGTCGGCTAGTAGCTCAACAAGCGCAGGGATTGCACGCGAGTCTTCCAGCGCTCCAAAAACTGCCGCCATCGTCTCGCGTGCAGCAGGCTCTGGATGTTGGAGCCCGGCCAGCATATCAACTAGAAAATCTGGCCCGAGGGCCGTCAGGCGCCGCTGTACCTGAACTCGGAACGAGTCGCCAGCGTCTGTAACTACATCAAGCAGCGGGCCCATGGCATTGACTGAGGCGCGCTCTAGGAGAATATTGGCAGTTCTACGCTTGTTAAACTCTGGTGAGCGTAGGTCATATACCGCCTGTACCAGTGGCTCCGTCTCTTCGTCTAGCTCATCCTCATCTGCGCGCTCAGCATCAATGTCAATCTCAGTTGGCGGGTCGAGAAACTCATCAACGGAATTATCAAATGTATCAGGGCTAAAATCAGTGTCACTCATCTTCAGCGTTTTGTTCCTTCCATTCAGCTACTAATGCCAGAGCGTCTTTTGTACCAATACATCTTAATGCCCGCGATGCAACCACCTGCAAACAAGCTGAAGACTCGTCTAGGAGTGCGGCAACGTCAGGCACTGTTTTTGCTGATGCCACCCGCCCCAACGCTTTGACCAGTATAATTCGGAAGCCTGTGTCTGTCTCGGTTGCCAGTCGCTCGGTGAGCGATGGCGTGATCGTATCACTAAGCGATTTGTGGTAAGCGCCGATCATGCCAAGAGAGGACGTTGCTGTGAAACGTACACTGCGTTCTGGGTCATCCAGCGCAGCGATGAGGGCATGCAGGGCCGGCATTGCCAAAGGCGCTAAACCTTGATTGTTGTTGCCCATAATGCCCAACGCCGAGGTCGCGGCTAGGCGCACATCGGTATCGTCATCTTGTACTAATGCAATAAGCGCATCCAGTGCCTCTGACACTTGTTTGGTATTGGTGCCATAGTCATATAAGCCAAGATAGTTGGCTGCATCTTCTCGCTGCGCTTGGGTAGCACCATTTGCCGCTCTGTGTGCATCTGCTAACGTCTCGATTGAAGTCATGGGTTGTCTGCCCCAAACGCTTTGACAGCGGCAGCCGCTGCCGGGGTGTATTCTGATTCTGGGTGCAGCGTTGCGATCACATCCAGTGCAACAGCGGCCTCCTCGTTACCGTCGTTCAATGCCTCTATCAATGCCGGGACGGTGTCTGTTCGAGCGATCTCGCCGAGTGATGCCGCTGCATTTTGTCGTACACCGGGGGCCTCATCTTGAAGGCCATTAACCAGTGCCCAGACTGCTTCTTCGTTGTACAGCCAGCCAAGGCCTGCTGCGGCTGAAGTGCGAACATCAACATCAGTATCCTCAAGAGCAAACAGCAGCAGTGGGACAGCTACCACATTTACCCAGCTTTCAATCCGGGACCCTTCCGGAATGCCTTCCAAATAATAACCACGCCATTCAAGGCCTTGAACAGCCTCAAAGCGAACCTCGATATCGTCATGAGTGAGGGCTGCCTTGACTGCATCAAATGTGTCCGGCTGGCGTATCCACGCAAGGCTGTTGGCTGCCGTTTCCCGAACGTGTGGCTCATCGTCGGCAAGTGCGCGCCACAACGGGGCAACCGCTTCGATGGCATCGGTGCGTGCCAAAGCGCTGGCAGCCTGTACGCGAACATCCACTGGTATAGCAGCATCTTGTATGAGCGCTGCCAACGCTGGTACGGCTGGAATACCCAGCCTGCCAAGGGCAAACACTAGCGGTTGAGCTAGCTCGGCCCGGTTGGTTTGCATCAACGCGACGAGCGGATCAACCGCACGGGCATCTTCAATGACTTCTAATGCAGAGATGACTGCAATGGTTCGCCGAAGATCGCTACTATTAAGCGCTGCAATTAATGCGGGTACAGCTACTTCTCCGGCTTGCATTAACTGTTGGCTGGCCTGCCTGTTGACTTGCCAATCTGGGCTGGAGAGTTTCTCTATAAGTTGGTTGATTTCTGGATTTTTCACAGGTCAGATTATAGTTCGTCTGGCAAATAGAACACATAATCTGTCTGTAAGACTCGCGCCTGGCTATGTTTTACTCCATCATCTAAGGGTGAGGTAGAGTCAAGTTGAGGAAGTGCTCCATGGGAAATTACGTCATTACAGGCTCCAATCGTGGGATTGGGTTTGAATTTGTTAAGCAGTTAGCTGCACGCGGAGAAAAAGTCTTTGCTACCTGCCGCACACCTTCAGATGCATCTGACTTGAACCTGCTGGCTAACAAACGTAAGCATGCGATCACTGTCTTACCACTGGATGTCACGGATGATGCTTCTATTGCTGCGGCGCGTAAAGAGGTTGGGCGGCGGGTTGACTCTGTGGATGTTCTCATCAATAATGCTGCTATTTATCCGCGTCTCAGTAATTTTGATACGCTCACCAGAGATCAGCTTCAGTCAACGTTGGACACCAACACGTTCGGCCCCATGATGGTCACCCAAGCCTTCCTTGACCTGCTCAAGGTCAGGCGCCAGTCTAAGATTGTTAATATCTCTTCGCATTTGGGTTCAATTAATAACCGGAAAGATGGGCAGTTTTTCCCGTACAGTACCAGTAAGGCCGCCCTAAACATGATGACCCGTCTGCTTGCTTTTGATCTGCTACGAGATGGCATAATCGTCGTCGCTATGAACCCTGGTTGGGTGCGAACAGATATGGGTCGCAGCGAAGCGCCCCTTGCGCCATCGGAGTCTGTGCGGGGTATGCTGCGCTTGATCGATGGGCTTACGGCTATGAGTGCCGGACGCTTTTTAGTCTGGAATGGTTCACAGCTTCCTTGGTGATCTTTCAGCAGGCATTACTATAATAGAAAAAATTCTAACCAACGGACTACAGTGCGATGAAACTTACCCGCAGCAGCGGAATTATTCTCCACCCGACCTCGCTTCCAGGCGCATATGGCATAGGCGACTTTGGGCCCGGTGCCTATGCTTTCATAGATTTTCTGCAAGATACCTATCAATCGATCTGGCAGGTGCTGCCGCTCGGGCCAATCGGCTATGGCAACTCCCCGTATCAAGCGTCGTCATCCTTTGCAGGCAATCACCTTCTGATCAGCTTTGACCGTCTGCTAGAATCAGGTTGGTTACACAAGTCTGATCTCGATGATGCCCCTGACCTCAATGACTTCTTGGTGTATTACCCAGAAGTGACGGCTTTCCATAACCGCGTCTTGGATGCTGCCTTCAAACGTTTTATGAACAGCGCTGATAAGCAATCTGTCGAGACATTTGATGCTTTCAACGAGGCGCAGGCCTATTGGCTTGATGACTATGCTATCTTTGCCGTACTCTCCAACCAGTACAACAATCGCCCTTGGTGGAGTTGGGCCGAGCGGTTTGCCCTGCGTGATACGAGTGCCATTGCAGCACTGCTAGAGACTCAAGCTGAGGCGATCCGTGCTGTCAAGTTTCGCCAATGGCTGTTCTATAGCCAATGGCTGGACGTCAAGCGATATGCCAACGAGCGCAATATCCAGATTTTTGGTGATATTCCGATCTTTGTGTCAGCAAATAGTGCGGATGTTTGGGCCAACCAAGGGTTATTCAAGCTAGAACCGGACGGTACCCCAACGGTTGTTGCGGGTGTCCCGCCTGACTATTTCAGCGCAACAGGACAGCGTTGGGGTAATCCGCTCTATCGCTGGGATGTCATGAAGCAGAATAACTACGCATGGTGGTTAGAGCGCATTCGTGCCACGCTTGAACTGGTTGACACTGCTCGTATCGATCACTTTCGGGGCTTTATTGCCGCCTGGGAAATCGCCGCTGAAGAAGAGACGGCGATCAATGGTGAGTGGGTGCCCGGCCCCGGTGCTGATCTGTTTCACGTTATGCGTGCGGAACTTGGTGAAAAACTGCCGTTGGTCGCTGAAGACCTTGGCGTGATCACCGATGAAGTACGTGCTGTCCGCGATCAATTTAACTTGCCTGGTATGAAGATCATTCAATTTGCCTTTGGCGAAGAAGAGCAATCTAATGATTTTCTTCCCCACCTCTACCCGAACAACTGTGTCGTATATACCGGTACGCATGATAATGACACAACGCTGGGCTGGTGGTTCAATGTCAGCGAGAATGTACGTAACAACGTCCAAAAGTACATGGGGCCAGTGCAAAACCCTCCGCATGATTTGATGCGCTTCGCGATGATGTCTGTGGCGGATACGGCTATCTTTCCCTTACAAGATGTTCTAGGCTACGGCACAGACACCCGCATGAACTTGCCTGGTTCCGCTAAAGGCAATTGGGAATGGCGCTTCAAGGCCAACGCCTTAACGGATGAGGTGCGCAGCATGCTCCGTGAGATAACTCGCCGCTACGACCGCCATCTACCGCAGATGTAGCGATCAGCAGCCACTGTTGTGGTAGGTGTCGGTGAGCAAGCGAGCGAGGGTTAGCCCGCTGTTGATCGGCATCCAATCCCACTCCGGGGCATCACCAGGATAGCTCTGTACCCACCACATATATTCCATCATATACTTGAGCGGTTCACAGCGACTACCACCAATAGGCCTGCCACGGAAGGTGTACTGGTTGGAGTTGAAGTCAAGCACATGGCCCATCTCGTGCGCCCAGCGGCTGTTCAAGGCGCCGGGGTAGGCCAAAATCACCCATGCCAGTTCGTCATACGAAACCAGAATCTCGTTGGCTCCGCCGCTCCGTGGCACACGGAAGCCGGAGTCAAGGCGCGAGTCTATCCGAATGAGCAACGGTTCTTCGCTCTGATAGGTTGCCCCTAGGATGATCGCGACTTCCATATCGTTAAACAGATAGCCCGTCCGGTAGGGGTACAACAGCGCGTTTTCGACATCTTCGATGCTGGGGTAACCCTCCTCGCGATTGGCATAGGTCATGCCATCCATCAGATTGCTGGTCATGAAGCGGATCACACTGTCGCGATCAACAACTACCTGACCTTCCGCAGCGGCTTGCGCCATGCGCTCGCGCCGAATATCGACCGTGCCTGAGTCGGGCATCAAGATAAACGGACTGACGGTGTCGTTGGGGCGCCATGCCCTTAGATCGTCATCGGTTTGGGTGTCCCAGTCAAGTAGATTCATATCACCACCGAAGGCCGCTGCTGCGGAACCATACGCGGTTAGATTGTCTTCCACATTGCGTGAGCCAAATATATAGAAGTTTGAGACCATGAATGCAACTGGGTCGGGCAGGATGCGCTGCCATGGTCGATAGTATGAAAACCCGTAATGGTAGAACTGCTCACCACCCGGCCCATTTTCGATGCGCACCCCAGAATGATCACGCACGTTCAAGCGGTAGAGTGTGCGTGCCTCGATCACATCGCCTGTGGCTTCATCCCACCAGCCTGCAACCACCTTCTCGCCCGTTTGGACATCGATGGCCGTGTAACCTAGGACTTTCACCAGTTCGCCATCCCGTTCATCAATGGATGCGATCCGTGTATTTTCGATCCGGTAGATGTTGCCCGCGCGCTGCTGGCGAATTGCCTCTGCGTCAAGGTCACGGAAAGCGGCGTCATCTCCAGCGATGAAATTGTTCCAACGGGCAACGACATCGCCGTCGAAATAATCAGCTTCAACCCCGACAAATGGACCGATCTCACTGCGAATTGCCTCGCGGTCAAAGGGCTTGATGATTGGGGTCGTCAAGGTGAGAGCCTCACGATTTTGCCCGCCGACCTCAAAGATGGTTGGCGTTAGCGTTAGCCGGGTCACGACGGATTGTTCAAATAGGTCTTCTGATCTCGGCCCGCCATCGTCATCAGCGAAGCCGCGTGTATCAAAACCCTCCGGTAGCGAGACTTCTGTCGTCCTTACTTCAGCTACAGCCATAAACGGTGATCCCTCAGCTAGCAGCGTGTTAAGGGCGTATGACGCCCGTAATGGCCCGGCATCGGCTTGCTGTGGCACTGGCACATTAATGTAGTCAACGCCGCCTAAAAATTGGGTCTTCAGCCAATCCCAATCATGTAGTTTGATTTCTTTGTCCGCCCAAGCCGCGACGGCCTCGTCGAAAGGGGCTAATCCTGTCGAAATGAAAGCAACATACGATTCCGGTTCAACATTTTCTAAGGTAAAGGTGCCATCCAAATTTGTCGTCGCCGTTTGAGCTTGTAACGTGCATGTGACCTGTGGCTCATTAACTTCAGTGACCGCACAAAGTACGACCTGTCGCCCACTGAGGGGGTCGCCATTTGCTTCATCTATCAGGGTGCCTGCAAGTTGTTTTTCTGCTTCCGTCAGGGTAGCGGTAACTTCTAGTACTTGTGGGGATGGCCCGCCGCAGCTAACCAACCACATAGCGGTAATCACTGCATACGCAATAGCGATTCGATACATAAAGTTCAATAATAGGCCCGTCGAAATTAATCGATTAATCGTAACGTACTCATTGAGTGGCTGCGAAAGTGCGCGAACCGCAAGCGGTTCGTTCATCTTGCCTGGCATGAACCCAAATAGTAGGAGGGGGTGGTAAAAGTGAAAGCAATTCTCAGCGGTGAGACAATAGCAAAGAGCGACCAGACAATTCTACTAGAGGGGAGCTATTATTTCCCACTGCAGGATGTAAACTTAGACCTGCTGGTAGAGTCTGAGACTCGAACGCAGTGCCCCATCAAAGGGATAGCCTATTATTTCCATGTGACGGTCAATGATGAAACAACCGACGATGCCGCTTGGAGCTACCCAAACCCCGAAGGTGCGTTTACACATATTCAAGGATATGTGGCCTTTTGGCGCGGTATTGAGGTCAGCGAATAAGCATTATATAGACGACACTGAGCGCAGTTGTTAAGAGGGTAATTGGTACACCGTATTTCAAGTAGGGGATAAACTTCAGTTCAACACCGTACTTCTTGGCAATCTCAGCGATAATCAGCGTATTTAGTGAACCGAGCAGCGTCAGATTACCGGAGATACTTGAGACGGCTGAGAGCGTCAGCCAACCTGTGGTGGGGTCAGTCAGGAAGGGAACTTGAGGCCGGAGCAGCAGCACCGCGGGCACATTAGAAACGAGATTGCTTAAAATTGCGGTCACCAGAGCAAAGGCCGGTAGACTGGTATTCAAAATGGGCCCTGCGGCCTCAACCATCAATGCGCTTAACCCAACTTCCTCGATGGTGCCTGTGATCACGAACAGCCCAGTGAAGAACGCCAGCAAGTCCCAGTCGATGTCGAGCAGTTTGTGAGGATGAATCCGTGAGATGAGCAAGGCTGAGGCTGCAATAGCAGTTGCTATCACAATTGGCGCTCCGGCGAACAACGCAATGATCAATAGGACAACGACGACTGTTACCCGCCATAACAACGGCTTGAAAGGGATTGGCTCCGGAAGGTGTAGCGGTTCCAGCCTGCCACGGAATTCTTTTGGTTCCAATAAGACAATCATTCCCCATGAGATCACCAAGCAGATCAATGCTAACGGCCCTAGATTGATGAAAAAATCTAAGAAGGAAATCCCACTGGATTGCCCAATGATTAAATTCTGTGGATTTCCCGTAATCGTAGCGACTGACCCCATATTAGAGCCAATGCTCAGCGCGACCAAATAGGGGATAGGGTTTCGTTTGAGATGCTGGGTTACTTTGACAACTAGCGGTGTCATCATTAGACAGACAGGATCATTCATCAGAATCGCTGAGAAGATACCTGCGGTCGACATAATAAGGGCGAGCAGCACGGCGGGGTGGTGAGCAAACTTCAGTGTCCGGGTGATGACCACATCATAGAAGCCAGAGAGCTCGATATTGACATTGATGATCATCATCGCGCCTAGCAAAATGATGGTGCCCATATCTAGTGATAATAATGCTTCTTCTTCACCGATGAACCCACCCAACAACAGAACACCCGCGCCAACAAGAGCAATCGTCGCCCGATTCATTCGAAGGCTTGGTACGGCACCGATGGCGATACCAACGTAAATAATAAATACAATGACAGCGACCGCAATCATTATAAGTTATTCACTTTAATATGAGGAAAGGATAGAACGCGCTGAGTGTATCGTTAGTGCGTTGTAAAGATGTTAAGTCAAAGTTAAATTAAGGGGAAACAAAAGAGCGCAGTTAAGACTGTTTTAAGCGCGCCCTGTTTGACTTAAGCAGCAGTATTTTCAGCTAGAAAAATACGAGCCTCATCAATGGCATGCTCGATGTCATCAGCCATAAAGACATTCTCGCCGATGACCTCAGCAGCAGAACCGACGACAATTGGCATATGCCCGACCGCTTGGAGTAGGGTGATCGCAATTTCCACATTGGCGAGGTCACCATTGCTCTCGGTGATGTCTAGGATTGTAACCACGGCACCGCTTAGATGCCCAGACAGCAACTGTAGTTGGTTCTCAACTTCAGCCTGCTTGTCTGCATCCAGCAGGTGGTTGAGGTTATAGATGGATAGCACAATGATAGCCTCGCGTGGTAAGCGAACAGCTTGATACATACAATTACCGTTCCTTGAATTAACTTCGGCTACTTGAGATATATGATAAAGTGTAACCGTATTTCTGAATTATATCTTAAGATAATGATAACGTATTAACAAACTGCTAACAAGGCGAACTGAACTTATTTGGGCTTGAACAGACTAAAGTACTGCTGCTAAAAGCCGTTAAAGCCGGGCACCAACCAGCAGCCAATGCCCTCAGCGGCAGCGCTATCTTCAGCGCTACCAAGCTCGTCGGCAAAACTTGTATCTGGTGGGAATTCTACTGAGCGTGCGTAACCACTGAGTGCCAGCGCTTCGTTGACATGAATAAAGCCGCCGTTAACTTCAACATAAATGTACCGCAGCAGCCGGTCGAAGCGGTCGGTCTCGCTGACATCCCTTACAAGATAGACATCCCGACCTGCAAGAAAGTCAGCGTTGGCTGTCGTCGCTTCCAAATAGCAGGCCTCGTCGCGTTCTGGTGTGTCAATGCCAATATACCGAACGCGGTAATCCGTTCCTTCTTGGTTGACTTCGATTGTGTCACCATCTACCACAAAGTTAACACGGGCTGCTTCTGCCCCGTTTGGTAACTGGCTCAAAATGGTGATGTTATCCGGCAAGCCATCATCAGAGACGGGGGCGCTCGTTGCTTCAAAACTGGGTTCTGTTATAACAGGCTCAGTAGGCAGTGTCGGCGTACCAATAGGGTCAACGCACGCAGTGAACAGCAGGCCAAGTGCGCACAATATTGTGAGTTTTGTTTTCATACGATGTGTTTTTATGCTGTCGGTTCATTGCGAAAACGGGCTTGTAACATCGGTACCAATCCGCCCGCTTCAAGGATAGCGCGCACTGACCCCGACAGTGCAGGGAATTCAAACTGCTGGCCTGCCGCTGTGATTGTCCGCGCTTCCCGGTCAATCTGGATACTGTCCCCTGTTTGCACTCCTGCTTGAATGCCCGTTAGGGTGATCGGCAAAATGCCTTGGTTAATGCAGTTGCGTAGATAAATTCGGCTGAAAGACTTGGCTATAAGGATCGGCACGCCGTTCAGTTTAAGTGTCGTCACAGCCTGCTCGCGGCTGCTGCCTGATCCCCAGTTTTTGCCCGCGATGATTACATCACCCGGCTGAACTTCTGCCGCAAATGTTGGGTCAAGGTCTTCAAGAGCCACAGCGGCGATCTCTTCGTCGGTTTTTAGGGTATATGTGTATTTGCCGGGGAAGATGACATCCGTATTGACATTATCTCCATAGACCCAGATGCGATGTGTCGTTGCTGCCATAAGAAAAAGTAGCTTTCTAATAAGACGAGAGGCGACTATCCAGCCGCCCCTCGCTTTGTTAATTAATGCTTATTCAAGGGTTAGTCCTAACTAACCACAACCTTTGAGATACCAAGAATTTCCTTCGCTTGGCGTACCATTTGGTTGGTGTAGCCCCATTCGTTATCGTACCAAGACATTACCTTGATCAAGTTACCGTCGATCACCTTGGTCATGTAGGTATCGATTGTGGCAGCGTTTGGGTTACCGACAATGTCGGACGAAACCAGTTCATCTTCGACAACGCCCATCACGCCTTTGTAACGCTCGGTCTGGGCTTCTTCCGTGAAGATCGCGTTGATTTCCTCAACGGTTGTGTCACGCGACGTCAGTATTGTGATGTCGGAAATAGAACCAACTGGAATTGGAGCGCGTACAGCAACGCCATCGAACTTGCCCTCAAGCTGTGGCAAAGCCTTGGCTGTAGCAATAGCTGCGCCTGTTGAAGTTGGAACAAAGTTGGCGGCACCAGCACGCCCACGGCGCTTTTTTTTGTTTGGGCTGTCAACGATTGCCTGTGTTGAGGTATAAGCGTGAATTGTCGTCAGGATGGCCTTCTCAACACCCACGCGGCGGTCGAGAACTTCCATCACCGGGGCAATCGAGTTGGTTGTGCAGCTTGCGCACGAGATAACCTGTGAGCCTTTTCCGTTGTTCACACCGTGAACAACCGTTGGCATTTCCTCGCTCTTGGTTGGTGCAGAAACAATCACATATTTTGCGCCACCTTCAATGTGCTTCTTGGCACCGTCAAGGTCAGTGAAAAAACCCGTTGACTCAAAAACGAGTTCTGCGCCATATCCATCCCAACCTAGGTCTGCTGGATCACGCTCGCTAAGATACGGGATGCGCTCACCATCAATAATGAGCGTGCCACCTTCGAACTCTACCTTCTTGTCGTACTTACCGTAGACTGTGTCGTACTGTAGCAGGTATGCGATTGTTTCAATCGGCGCAATGTCATTGACAGCCACCAGCTCAAGCTCTGGTGTATCCATCACGACTTTAAATGCCGCACGACCAATCCTGCCAAGACCGTTGATACCAACTTTAGCCATTAGTGTCTCCTTATATGCGTGAGGTTCACGCCACAATAATATACTGCTCAGATGCAAATCGACAATAGTAGCCACATGAGTGGTAAATGGGCTACGAAAGAAATTCGCGTGGGTCCGTAATTACGCCAGTAATAGCGCTTGCTGCCACAACGTAAGGGCTTGCTAAATAGACAGGAGCGTTACGGGTTCCCATCCGCCCGTTGAAGTTGCGGTTGGCACTGCTAATTGTGGCTTCATCTGGTGCAGGGATGCCCATATGGTTGCCCATGCAGGGCCCACAACCCGGCGTCGAGACGGTTGCCCCAGCCTTAATCAGTGCTTCTAGGACACCCGTCTGTGTAGCTTTTAGAACCACTTGAGAGGACGCTGGCACGACGATCAACCGGATGCCGGCTTGTTTGCCTTCCAGTATACGGGCCGCCGCTTCTAAATCCTCAAATTTGCCATTAGTGCAGGTACCCAGAAATGCTTGCTGAACAGGTTCGCCAACTACTGCTGATAAGGGAACGACGTTGGCTGGGTTATACGGCAGTGAAATCAATGGCTCTAATGTTTTAACGTTAATTTCGATGCGCTCTACGTAAAGGGCATCAGGGTCAGGGTATAGTGGTGTATAATCCCGCGAACGTCTCTTGTCGAGGTAGTCAAAGATGACTTGATCAGGCGGGAGGTAGGCGTTCTTAGCACCAGCTTCTGCCATCATATTCGGCAATACCGCTCGTTCATCCGCACTTAATGTTTCGATTGTATCACCAGTGAATTCAACTGACCGGTACAGTGCGCCGTCTGCGCCGATTAGCCGGAGGATTTCCAAGGCGATGTCCTTAGCAACGACGCCCGCCTGTAGTGAGCCTTTTAGCATAATTTGCAACGCTTCTGGCACGCGCACCCAGATTGAACCAGTTGCCCAAATCGCTGCGATCTCTGTGCGGCCCAACCCAGCCCCAAATGCGCCCAGCCAACCGAAGTGCGGCGTGTGACTGTCAGAGCCAACGATGAGTTCGCCCGGTAGCACCAATCCTTCTTCACTAAATACTTGATGGCATATACCGCGACCGACTTCAAAGAAATTTTTGATGCCCTGTTCTTTGACAAACGCTCGAATCTCAGCGTGATTTTGGGCGTGGCGGGTTGTCGGAGCGGGAACAGCATGGTCTAGAGTGACCCCAACTTGCTCAGGTCTTACGACGTGGGGCGCACCGATCTTCTCAAAAATTCGGCGAATAGCGGCTGTATTATCGTGGCTAAAAACGAAATCCGGCTGGACATCGACAAATTCGCCAGCCTCAACGCTTTCACGTCTAGCCGCTCGTGCCAGCGCCTTCTGTGCGAATGTATAACCCATCGCTATTGCAGCTCGTCCGTTGCACCCGGCTGCGTTTCGATCTGGCTGAGTCGCAGCTTTTCTATGATCCGGATTGCAAATGTGAATTCTCCCAGTGTGATCCGGTCGCCGTCTTCCAGTGGTTTTGCCTGGCTTGGGTCGACGTATATCCCATTGACTCGGGTGCCATTGGTGCTATCAAGATCAATAATGTGTAACCTGCGACGGGTTGGTCTCATCATGGCATGCTTGCGGCTGACGCCTCGTCCAGATGCATTACCGTACAAAGCCAAGTCAATATCACTGATCGGCCCTCGACCAAGCACAACATCCCCTACGATATAAGCGCCAATAGGGCTACCATCGCTGCTGGTACCGTGTAGCTCAACCTTCCAGCAAGGTGTATTGTCTGCTAGGTTGGTGTTCAATAAGCGTACCGGTAAAATACGGTAACGAGTTGGCGTTTGGTCACTAATCTTGACTTCTGATGCGTCGCCAGAGAGGTCAATTCTGAGTGTGTTGTTTAACTCATCATCGGGCGGTGGAATTCTCTCCATATTTCCTCCTGGTGGGTCACGACGGTATGCTAGCAGGTGTGAATCTGCAAGTTAACTGATTACCCTGTTTTATAACATAATCTGCTTATGAATGCTGTTGCTTCTTTCTTGAAAAAGGCCCGCCCTCTAAAAAAGGTTGCTCATGTCAACTGATAGTTTGCCCCTAACTGACCGTCTTCAGCTTCAACGAGAATCACCCTTTAGCCCTATTTGGGACTGGAAAGTGATCATTCTGATGACCGTTGGTGTACTTGCGGCATTAGTCTTTGGTGGTTTGTCTGCGTTTGTCGTTGTGTTTATCGATCTATATCGAGATGGGGGGCAGGTAGCGCTTGAAGCCGCCGTTGCGCAGCCCGAGTCTATCGTCGTCAATGTGACACCTGCCGTTTCGCTTGTCAGTTTTTCAGTGCAAGTCTCTCTTTTATTCCTGAGTGTCTACCTACTTGGTATGGTACCCCGGAACATATCGTGGGTTGAATTTGGCTTTCGCCGGGTCGCTGCCCGCTGGCTGTCAATCGGTGCTGCCCTGGCGATTATTTTTCTGTTTATCAGGCTGACGATTGTGCTGGCAATTGTCGGAGTCGCCTACCTGATTCTACCGGATATCAACGCAACCATAGAAGCGACTGAAGCACGAGCCGAACTGCTGACCCCTAGTGATGAAATGTTCGTTCTGTTAGCGCTGATTGTATTGGTCTCTGTGATCACACCAATAGTGGAAGAAATGTTTTTTCGCGGTGTGCTCTACCGCTGGCTGCGTAATCGGTTATCATTTTGGGGCGCTGCAGCCATTAGTTCAGTTGTGTTTGGCTTATTTCATTTCAACCCGATTGTGTTCATCGCCGCAGCGATTGTCGGTTTTCCGCTGGCTTGGCTGTACGAGCGTACTGGCTCACTCTGGCCCAGTATTATATTGCATGCTGTTACCAATTTCTTCGCCCAAGGTCTATTGTACCTCGTCGCGTGAAATAGATTTAAAAAACTGGAGGAACACCTACTTATGCGTTTACGTGCGTTTGTCATCAGTTTTGCACTAGTCACTACGCTGGCGTGTAACCTAACGCCCACACCTGACCTACCCCCAGTTGAAAATCAGCAGTCAGACAAAGGGTCTGAGATTGCTGAAGTGGTTACAACTTCAACGCCGGCCCCAACGCCATCGGCTGAAGCACTAGATGATGTCGAAGCAGAGCCATCAGAACAAGATGCCTTTGAAACGGACCCCCTGCAGGCTGCCGCTAGCATTGAAAATGGAACTGTTACTGGTGTTTACTCAATTGAGCTATTGGGAACCAGTGCCTACATCAATTCGCTTGACGTGCTCGTCTTCACTGGAGCATTCCGCAACGCTGCTGACGAAACATTTGGCAATTATAGGCTTCAGATAAGCTTATACGACGAAGCCGGAACTCTAATTGCTGAGCAAACTGGATTTCCCGACTTTCGTGAACTTGAACCTGGGGAACTCACAGGTTTTTCTGCCTTCTTTGATGAGGAGACACAAGTAACAGACTTTGCCAGCTTCGAGATTAGGCCTGAAGCCGATGTCCCCAATCAATTTGTCAACCAATCACGTGACTTGACACTGACCGATGTTCGAGGTGGGCCCGGAGCTTTCACTGATTATGAAATTGAAGGTACCGTCACCAACAATAGGGCTAAAGCGGTGGAACTTGTCAAGATATCGGCTGTAATGTTCGACGCAGAAGGTAATTTCGTTGGAACTGCGTTTGGTTTTAGCGAGCTGAGTGAATTACAGTCGGGTGCCAGCTCACCATTCGGTATTACAGTGTTCCGTGCACTTGGTGCAATTGATAACTTTGAACTCAACGTTCAAGCGAGCATTACTGATGGGTAATCACAAAACCGGGCTAGATGCTCCCATCTTGCCCGGTTTTTCTGCAATTATCATGCTAGCTCGGCAACCAGCGACTCATACCATTTGGTAGCACCAGGACACCGACAAATACAACAACCGAGATCGCGACGACAGCAATCAACTGATTGCGATATTTATCGCTGGCACTGCCGCTGTTCAGTCGCCGCCTGATGGTGTGCGCTGCTCCCACAGCGACAGTCATCAGTAGCAAATGCGGAATGCGGTATCCGGCACCAAAAAATAGATTGCCAACGGTAGCTGTGCCGTTATATATCCAATAGACAAGGCCGAGCACCCATTGCAAGGTTAGGATGACTGCAAAGGCCGTCAATGAATTGGCAGCAACTTTATCATAATCTTGCTTTACTGCTAACCCTACAGCAAAGCGGATCACAATAACCAGTACGATCAAAATAACGAGCCAGCGCGTCCCTGAGTGCGCTTGAAACAGGATTGTTTCCAGTGGCATCGTGTTGAATAGCCTCCAAGTAAAGGAAATGTAGTGGCTGAGAGTTTACTGTGGCAGCCGCGCCGCTTCAATCAACGCCGTTTAAATCTGTACCAGACGGCATCCCAGCCGCCATCTTCCCCAATATTCTTCCATACGAGTTCGAACGGCTCACCTGTAATCTTAAGCACGGTATCAATCTCCAGCCCTGTCGTGCGCTCAGTGCGGGGGGTGAACGCAAACAGCATGTATATACCCCCAGACACCATGTGTGCGGCTAACTGGTCGATGTATGAGCGAAAGCCAGCAGTGCCAAGCGCATGACCACAACCAATGTCGATGGCAAGTGTGTAATCGCGGGATAAATTTAGCGCATCCAACTTGGTGACGTCCGCCAGCCGAAAATCAACGCTGACGTCGCTGCGCTCTGCGCGCCGCTTGGCTTTGCGAATGGCCTTCGGTACGAAATCCAAACCGGTTACCTGCCAGCCATGCTCAACAAGATAGACTGACGTTGTGCCAGTGCCACAACCGATATCAAGCGCTTTGCCTGGGTGAGGCTGCTCGCCTTCGATCAACGCTGTGACTTCAGGCGGTACAATGCCTGTGTCCCAGCGGGTTTTACCCACCCAGTAGGATGTCATAAATCGCCAGCGTGATACACCCATCGCTATGCCCTTACATAGTGGAGTTGCTGGAAGCCTGCGCGCAGCTTAATGACATCATCTTTGACCATGGTGGGGTCGTCTCCCCCGATCAACACACGGCTGATCAACGTGGCGACTGCGGGCATATCGTCGGGCTGCATACCCCATCGGGTGATTTCCTGTGTACCCAGCCGGATCGCATTGAAAGCATCATCGTCTACTGGGGGCAGTGGTAATCCGATACCGCTGACAAGTAAGTTGGCCTGTTCAAGTAGCAATGAACCGCTCATGCCGCCGCCATAGTTATGCGCTGGTAAAGCCACATGTTGCGACTGTGTGTAGCCTTTGCCCTCAACTTTATGCACAGAAACGCCACGTGCTGCCAGTTCTCGTGCTAAGCGTTGGGCGTTGGCAATGCACATCTGAGCGTAGGCTGCTCCATACTCGCGGATATCGAGTGCTGCGACTACCAAGGCCGCTGTCTTACTAAGGTCGAAATTGGCGGTCAAACCGGGGTAAGCAATTTTGTCGAGACGTTGAGCTAACTCGGCATCATTGGTCAGTATTATCCCTGACGGTGGGCCACCGAACGACTTGTACGTCGAGGATGTCATCAAGTGGGCACCTTCAGCCAATGGTTGTTGGAAGGCCCCGCCGGCGATCAAGCCAGACATATGGGCGGCGTCAAACATGACGTAGGCGCCAACTTCGTCCGCTATCGACCGTACTTCTGCGATTGGGTACGGGAACAAACACATACTTCCACCCACAATGATCAGCTTCGGCTGGTTAGCTTCTACCTGTTTACGCAGTGCCTCCAAGTCGACTGTCATGTTGGCTGCATCGTAGGGCACTTCATGAATGTTGAGCTTGTATAGCCCGGCTGCCCCTGCCGTGTGGTGCGTTACATGGCCTGCGGCTGCCTCTGAAAATGCCATAATCGAGTCGCCGGGGTTCGTCGTCGCCATGTAGGCGTATAAATTTGCAAGTGACCCACTGCCCACGCGGAACTCAACATAGTCGCAGTTGAAAATGTCCTTCAGTACCTCTGCCGCCATAATCTCGATTTGCTCGGCGTATTGCATGCCCATCTCATATTTTTCACCGGGGTAGCCTAAGCTCGGGCGGCTGCCAACACTGGAGGCCAACAGCCTAACAGCCCGTGGATTCATGATATTGGTACCGGCATATAAATTGATGCACTCGTGATCCATATAAGTGGCATGCTTGCCTAATACATTGATTAACTCAGCCTCGAGTGCATCAGCACTCATTCGTTGGTAGTGCCGGGCATCCTCTTGGATCTGGGCTTCAGTCTCTGTTGGTACCCATTCCCGAAGTCTGTATGTACTGGTGTTTTCTACCATATCTTTCCCTTCTGTGACTTCAACTATCATATTACTGAAGAATAATCAGTTCAGCATCATCCCAATAGGCATTGTTGATCGGTGCGCCAAACTCTGGTGCGCCGTAAGTAAAGATCGTCACCATGCCACCTGTTGTCGTCGCCTCGACGGTAAACGGCGCATAAGTGTCCCAGATGACTTGCTCGGGTGACCAAACAATAGTCTCACTGAAGGCATTCGTGCCACCGGTTGGGTCAATCCCCACGCGCATAAACAATGGGGCACCGCGCCCTTCGCGGTTGCTATCGCGCGCATCACAAATTGGCTCATCGCCGTCAACAGGAATACAGAATGTGCTCCATGCATGCCCATAGATTGTTAGGCGTAAGCGTGCGTTGTCCGTTACTGCCACCTGCTGGTAGACGCCAGCCAACCAGCGCGTTGATGGTCGAAACATCTGTTGGGCTGCTCCACCTGAGCGCACGCGGAATGGATCGCGGAACAACGGCGCAATTTCATATTCTGGTACCTGATAAGTGTCCCCGACGTCATTGAACCACCACGCCGTCCAGCCGTTGGCAACTGCGCCACCACCCTCTGCCGTGGCGATTCGGTAGTAAGGCTCTTCGAAACCACCGTTAACTAGCAAATTGCCTGAAGCAAGTATACTCCTCGGTGCCTCAGACGGAGTAGGTGCTTCAGTTGCTACATCTGCTGGTAGTTCGTCCATAGTAGGTTGGGTTTCCTTCGTAGCGTCTTCGGTCGGAACTGCTGTCGGTGTTGCTGCTTCGGCAACTGAGGTTGGTTCTAGCACTGTGGCTGTCTCATCGACTGAGCGAACTGGGGCTTCAGCAATCTGAGCCGCTGAGAAACCAACTAACGGTGCGAATATCCACCCTGCGCGCTCCTCACTGGCGGTAATATAGACCCAATCGCTGTCTTCATTGCGTCCCTCAAGTTGAACGATTGTGCCAAATACTAAGCCGGTAATAACTTTGAAACCTGTGCCGGGCCCTGCACGCAGGTTAGACCCAACGTTAACAAGGGCTTCTGGCTTAGGCGCCTCAGTCGTCGTTGGGGTCGGCTCATCCGTCGGGGTTTGGGTGGTTGCATCAATGGGTTCGGGTGTCGGCGTCACAAAGGTGACCTCGGGGTCACCTGCCTCGACAACTTCATAGATTGAGTTTTCATCTGGTGCGGCACTGGCACTGGCAGTAGTCGGCGTGTTGCAGCCAGCCAATAGCGCTGTGACACTTAATGCGATTGTAATCCCTGTAAAGCGTGCAAAGGTCATTTTACCTCACTCGTTTCTAGCGGCTCGCCACCACAACCAAGGATGCTGCATCCCAATACACATTATTGACGGTTCCAGGAAATTCTGGCGTGCTCCATGTGAATACCGTGATCGTTGAACTTTCTGCGACGGCTTCTACGCTAAATTCGACGTAATTGTCCCAAGCGATCTTTTCATCTGACCAAATGATCTCTTCCGCTAGGCCGTCTGTGCCCCCAGTTGGGTCAATACCAACCTTCATATACATCGGGTTGCCGCTATCGCCGTAATTGGAGTCGCGTGGGTCACAGATATCCTCGTCGTTTTGACGGATGCAGAAGGTGCTCCAAGCATGCCCTTGGATGGTAAAACGAACGGCTTCACCAGGCGGCGCATCGACTGTTTGGTAAACACCAGCCAGCCACAACGTCGCCGGGCGAAATATCTGTTGGGCTGCTTCGCCGCTGTATACTCGGAATGCATCGCGAAATTCTGGGGCAACTTCATATTCTGGCACGGAGTAGTCGTCTCCCGCATCATTGAACCACCATGGTTCCCACCCTTCAGCAACAGCCCCGCCACCTTCAAGTGTCGTTACGCGGAAGTAGGGTTCTTCAAAACCGCCGTTAGTCAGGAGGTTCGAGCCTGCGGGTATGTCTTCCCCTGAAGTTTCGGGTGTTGCTGATTCTGCTCCAGGACTCTCAGTTTGCGCTGGGGGTTGCGTGGCACCAACTTGGGGCTCAGGGCGGTTTGCAAGCGGCGTCAGGGCTTCTGCCGGAGCTTGTGGCGTAGGTAGTTCAGTTGAGTTCAAGACTGGAATTGTCGTCAATTCTTGGGTGAAGCTCAAGCGTTCGGTGTTGACCCAGCCGATGATGCCTGTCGGTGTGGCAATCAGCACCCATTCAGCGAAGGAGTCGCGACCCTGGGCAAAGGCAGGAATACCGCCTGGAACTGCCGGCGCAATAATGTCGAATTGTAAACCAGGGCCACTGCGGACGTTCGCCTCTGAGGTGATCTGACCGCGGATATTCGTGCGAATTTGAGGTATTGGCACTGCATCTGCTTGATCATCTCCACGATTGGCGTCTTCCGGTACAGGAGTCGCTGTTGGGGGTAGTGGTTGAGTTGGCAGCGGTGTGAACGTCGGCTGTGGCGTCAATGTTGGTTGGGGCGGATAGGTTGGCTGTGGGGTATACGTGGGCACGGCACCAGCCCCTGCGCCACAGGCAGAAAGCAGCACCATAGAAACTACAGCGGCTATTACGTTACGAATCAAATTGGTCATTATCTTGCTGACTTAATACTTTGTCTAAGGGTATATGCAAGCCAGCATTATAGCGCACTGTCGAAACAGTGCGACTACTCATTAGAAGCATAAGTCGCTGTCGTCAGGTTTCGTAACGCGGCCCGTTGTTTCGCATTGCCCATCACAATCAAGACATCCCCGCGGCGCAGCATGGTATTCGCCCCTGGGTTGAAGGTGTACCCTTTGTCTATCTCAACGATTGCAACCACCAGCAGCCCCTTGGTTATGTGAGCAATGTCTGCTTCACCAAGCGACTTATCAAGAATAGCTGGGACATCTTCTACCCGTACTTCTTCTATACCGAGCGATTGGTCGGGCACACGCATCAATTCGTCCATCAATGATACGGTTGTCGGGCGCAGCATTACAGAGGCAATCCGTTGCCCACCCATAATGTTTGGGGAAATAACATCATCTGCCCCGGCGCGTCTGAGCTTGTCGTAATTATCATCTTCGATCAGGCGGGATACAATACGAATGTCGCTATTTAAGGAGCGTGCCGTGAGGACTATAAACACGTTGTCTTTGTCGTTTGAGACAGCGGCAACTAAGCCACGAGCATGGTTAATACCTGCCTTGCGTAGTACTTCATCATTCGTTGCATCCCCAGCGATATGCAGCACGTCATCATATGTGTTTTGCAGAGTAGAGATATGCGTAGGTTTAGGATCAACGATGACGAAGGGCGCACCTGTACGGATAAATTCCTCAGCGATGTGGATGCCGGTCGAGCCGCAGCCGCAGAGAATAATATGATCACGCAGCCGTTCTATCTTTCGTTCCATGCGGTGTCCTCGAATTGTTTGTCTGATTTCACCCTCGAATAAAAAGGCAGTCAGTTGCGACAGCGAAAAACCACCGATCAGCAATGATGTTGAGATCAGTGCAATCGTAAAAATTCGCCCTTTGGCAGAAAGTTCATTTGTTTCTCCATAACCGATTGTCGTCACCGTGATGACGGTCATGTAGAAAGCATCTAGTATTGACCAACCTTCTATGACTGTATAGCCAATTGTGCCAGCTACGAAAACAGATAGGATCAAGCCAACCGCAATCATAAAGCGCGCCCGTCGGAAGGCGGTTACCAGCCCAGAGAGAAAACCAAATGTTTGTTCCTGCCGCATTACGTGCGTATCTCTGCAACTGTGCCCATGTGCTGAACCGGCAGCACCCAGTAATCAGCTTTGGCCTTGCCAGAACACTCGAAAGCAGCAACCATCAATTGGCCAAGCGTCTCATAATCACTGTCGCCAAATGCAATCACTGAGGGGCCAGCGCCACTAATCGTAACGGCTGCGTCTGCCCCTTTTGCCGCTGCTTCTACAGCATCGTAACCGGGGATTGCTGCTCGTCGGTATGGGACGTGCATCCGATCGGACATTGCCCGGCACAATAGCTCAATATCGCCGTCCATCAGAGCTTTGATCACCAACCCGACATAACCTAAGTTTGCGACCGCATCTGAGTAGTTAATTGTAGCTGGTAATACTGCGCGCTGTTGCGCGGTCGAGACAAAAATCCGAGGCATGGCAACCACAGCGGTAATTGGCGGCACGTCAATTTTGCGGAAGATGAGGTCGCCATCAGCTACCGTACTGACTGTCAGGCCGCCGTACAGAGCTGGTGTGACGTTATCCGGGTGGTGTTCCATCTCAACTGCCAGCGACAGGATGTCTTCCGGAGCAAGTGGTGTGCCCAGTAAAGTATTGGCCCCTACCAGACCACCGACAATAGCGGCAGCACTGCTACCAAGGCCACTGCCGAGTGGAATTCTGTTGTGCATCTTCACTGATAAAGGTGGTAGCACGAGGCCAACGCGTTGGTAAAGTAAACGCATCGCTTGAATGCTTAGATTGTCAGCATCTGTTGGTAATACACCCTGACCAACTCCAGTAATGGTAATGTTGAGCTCGTCTGCATCGGTTGAAATCTCGATGTCGTTATACAAACTGAGCGCCAGCCCGAGGCAGTCGAAGCCGGGGCCAAGGTTTGCCGAAGTGGCGGGTGTCTGAATTCGGTAAGTTGGCATGAATGACCTTTCAGATGCGGCCTAAATTATAGCATAAACTGGTTAAATTCAAGCCTTGGTGCCACAAATAAAACCGGGAGAACACAGCAACTGCTCCCGGTTTCGCATCTGAAGGATGCTGGCTAGGTTTCTTATTCGAATAAGAAAATCCCGCAGGTGCCTGTCTGGCCAGAGACAAATTCAACGGTCTCGCCACCGTAGCTAAAGTCGGAAACGAATTCATCCGTCCATTGACCATTGCTGTTTAAACAGGCAATGTCATGGTTGGACGGGTTGCTTGGCTGGCAGTTCTCATAGTCACTTAAATTGACGATGCGATCACCTTGAGTACCTACGTCAAAGATGCCGCAGGGTGTGTTTCCAGCGTCATTGGCAACCTCCAGCAGGACATCAGCTTCTGGCCCAGTTATCGGTTGTACCGCCGGCTCAAACTCGGCAGGTACACTGCCACCCTCTGGGGCGGCTCTTGGCTCTTCACCGCCACCACCGCATGCAACCAGTAGCATGGCGATGAGGGCAATGACTGTAACCTGTATAACGCTTGAAATGGTCTTGTTCATCTCAACTTCCTTAGTTTCTTCTCCAAATTAAGATAGAGTAACTACTTTTGCATAGCCACTCTATGATTGTTTACCCTATTCAAGATGCAAGTGCCAACTGCAACTTGCAACAGGGAATTTAGGCGTGTGCGCCAAGGTAGTCTTCAAAGGCATCAAAGGTTGGCGCAATAGTTGCCAAGTCGGAACGGGTGGTTTTCAAAACCGCCTTCGGGTCTTTCAGGCCATGTCCAGTGACGACGCAGACGACCCGTTGACCTTTAACGTTGATTGTGCCTTGTGCAATAGACTGCCTCAACCCAGCGATGCCCGCCGCTGACGCAGGCTCAACGAAAACCCCTTCCAACGTTGAAAGCATCCGCCACGTCTCTAGAATGTGCTCATCGGTGGCATCTATGATCATACCCTTTGACTGATCGCGAGCGTCTTCTGCTTGGCCCCAGCGCGCTGGGTTACCGATCCGAATGGCGGTTGCCACTGTTTCTGGTTGTTTAACAACTTCTCCGCGGACAATCGGGTTAGCACCGCTGGCCTGCGTGCCGAGCATTCTCGGTGTAGATTGTGCTCTACCGATCGCTTGATACTGTTGGAAGCCCATCCAATAAGCTGTGATGTTACCTGCGTTGCCGACCGGTAAGCACAGCCAATCGGGAGCATCACCAAGGACATCGACAATCTCAAACGCGGCAGTCTTTTGACCTTCCAGCCGGTAGGGGTTGATCGAATTTACCAGTTTTATCGGCAGTTTTTCGGTTGCTTCGCGTACCAAATCTAACCCCGCATCGAAGTTACCAGTGATGTTGACAACTTCTGCCCCATAAGCCAGTGAGCCAGCCAGCTTGCCTTGTGCAATCTTGCCCTCAGGCACAATGACAATGCAGCGTAGCCCTGCTCGAGCTGAATAAGCTGCCGCCGCCGCTGCTGTATTGCCGGTACTGGCGCAGATAACAGCTTCTGCCCCTTCATGGACTGCCTGCGTGATTGCCGCCGTCATCCCACGATCTTTAAATGACCCTGTTGGGTTCAGCCCTTCGTATTTTACATAAAGCTCAAACCCGCCACCGAGTGCATCTGCCAGCCGGGGTACTGGTATTAAAGGCGTGTTGCCCTCTAAAAGGGTAATTGCCTCAGCATCTTGCGGTATATCAAGCAGGGGGCGATACCGGTTAACAACACCCATCCAACAACCTTGGTTCAGGGCGCAGAAGATACGTGCTGTGTCTTTTGTGTTCTGCATACAGTCTCAATCATCTCATATATCATGACAGATAGAACAGTTTATATAGTCGTTACCGTTTTTCCAATAATACCTAACCCGTCTCTGGCACGGGGCAAGGCTGGTTATCCGATGGTGGACGCCACTCGTTGTATGTTCCTTCGACGACGAATACCTCTTGCAGAAGGATGAATTCACCATCTGAAACGGTCACAAGCCATTCGCCCGAGCGTAATCCTTCAGGAGCAGTGAGCGATAATGTGTTTTCACCTGAACCCGGTTCGCTGAGTTGACAGTCTTTATATTCAACCCAAGTGTCGAACACCCCTTGGTCACCTAATGGACGCCATGCCCAGTTTTGCTGAAAGGTGGCAGATGCTGGGGCCCCTGTATATTCAAACTTGACCAGAACTTCATCCGCTTGTTCGCTGATGACGCGCTGATCGTTGCAGGCTCGTAGGGCTACCGGCTCGCAAATTGTGACGTTAGAAATAGTGGTAGTACGCACAACCTCACTGACGTAAATGGCGTCTTCAAAGTCTGGCTTCTCACCCCGTGGAACGCCACACTCAGGGTTACAGGTATAGGTGGTAGCGCTACTACCGGCAACAGATAGGATTTTCGTTGGGTCTACATTGACTCCTACGGGGAACACATCAATCTGGGCGATCAAGCTCCCGTCTGCACCAACTGTGGCATTCTGCTGGTCAACAAGACTGTAAGAAACATAGTGACGTTCATTGCCATCGACAGACCGCTGTTCAACCAATTCAAAGTAACGCAGCAAAACGGTCTCGTTTGGCTGGAAGCCAGCAATCCAAACGACGTCTTTGCCGACCCAATCCGCCACAGCTTCGGTTGGCGCCTCCAAAGTGACTATGTCAGATAACAGCATATTTTCTTCAGCATCTGTGATTGTCATCTGGTAGGAACCAGGCGGCGTATCAATCGGATAACTGTAACGTAGTTCCGCACAGATATTAGAGTCAGTCTCATTGAATGAAATCAAAGGCTCCAATTCAAACTCATCTGGAAATAGCAATAACGCGCTGATTTCTTGATTGGGTAAGCCACAGGCACACCACTCTAAGCGATTCCGACCCGGGTCGGTTCTGGTTAAAATGTTTTCGGTACCACCGTTGAAGCGGCTGACCCATGTTGGCGTACTTTCCGCGGAGTTACAAGGGTTGCGCTCTGTAACCCGTGGTAAAGCTGGGATACCTTCAAGCTCAAACTGGTAAAAACGAGGATCAACGGTTGTTGCGGAACCGCCCATCGTGACTAATGGTGTAGTAGGTTCATTGCCTCCGGGGCCGGTGGCGGGCTGTGGTGCGGCTCCTGGCTGCCCCTCCGATGGGACTGAAATCGGTGCTGTTGGTGGTAACGATGTTGGCACCTCCGGTATGGTGTTGCTGCTTCCACACCCCGCAATTATCAGGGTGATGGTACCAATCAGGCTGAAAGCGATAAGGCGACTGATTTTGCTCTGCATGAATACCCCCATGGTGGATGTTTTGATGCGTAACTCGACCTATTGTAATCGCAACTATTCGATTGGCCCCATCATCCCACTAATTTCTACAAGATTGTCCTACTGGGGGCGTCCCGATGAACGACCGTTCGAGCGCTTTTGCTCTGTATCCTTAGCCCATGGGCTGGATTTGCCATTGCCCGGTAAGCAGCAGTTGACTGGGCAAATATCCCAGCTTGGCCCACGTCCACCGACATAAGGGCGATCAACATGACTGTCGTCCAGCCGCTCCTCTATCAGCTCGCGGATCATAGAGATAAAGTGCGGGTGGGTTCCGACTGAAGCAGCCCGGATCATAGTCATGTTTAGTCCTTCGGCTGTCTCCGTTGCTTCTTCGTCCAGATCGTACATCACCTCCATATGGTCGGAGATAAAGCCGAGCGGAACTACCACGACGTTTTGGACGCCTTGCTCTTTTAATTCGGTCAAGTGATCGTTGATGTCTGGTTCGAGCCATGGTTGCTGAGGGGGTCCGCTGCGGCTTTGGTAAGCCTGCGTATATGGGTTGTTCCCGTCCTGAACTCGCTCTGTGATCAAGGCGGCGGAGTCAGCAAGCTGCTGTACATATAAGCAGTTATTAGCCATCGCTGTGGGAATGCTGTGCGCCGCGTAGACAATGTGCGCCATACTGCGCTCTTCGACGGGCAGTTGGGCCAAGGCTTGCTCGATGATATCAACCTGCGTTTTGATCCAACCGGGATGGTTGAACGGTTTGCGCGTCAGCAAAATTTCAGGCGCTTCAAAACCCGATACCTGAAGCTGAGCATTAAACATGTCCTCGCGATATTGACGGCAACCTGAGTAACTGCTGTAAATTGATGTGATGAAGACCAGTGCCTTCTTGACGCCGTCATCTGCCATTTGCTGAAGGGTATCAGGCAGTAGTGGGTGCCAATTGCGGTTACCAAAGTAGATGGGCATATCGACTAGGCCATTGTCATCGAGTTCGGTTCGCAGCGCGGCGATCAAATCGCGGTTCTGCTGGTTGATTGGGCTGATCCCGTCGAAGTGATAGTAGTGTTCGGCGACTTCTTCCAGTCGTTCGCGAGGGACGTTTTTGCCGCGTAAGACGTTCTCTAAGTACGGAATGACGTCTTCTTTTCCTTCTGGGCCACCAAAAGATAGCACGAGCAGTGCATCGAATGGGCGCTCAGGGTATTTCAGCTTAAAACCATCTGCCGGGGCCAGCAGCTCCTCCGGAGCGGTTGTCGGTTGGTCAATCATAGTCACTGTTCCTGTGTGCTCACTTGACGTTGTTGACGTAGTTTTTCTGATAAATGATTATGGCGTGTCTTGTGATTTCCTTCACGAGTTTTGTAACCTGAATCTAGAAATCGAAGTTGAATGTTGCTTGCCGATCAATGTGCAAAGCTGCTTGATGAGCTATCTTGCATAGGGTACGTACCTCGAATCGGCGCGTTGAGAGTGATGCAAACTGTTCCCACATTGGGTACCAGAGCCAGTCTTCGCCCAGCGGTGTAAAGACTGGTTCTGTGTGTCCGGGTATGCGAAAGAGCAATAACCCTGGCCCGATTGATAACGCATAAAAGATCAAATTTGTGGTATGCAGCCCAACGTAAGCTAACTGTTTCTCATCAGGACAATACAGCATCGTTTCGTCTAAACCTTCTGCCGCTATCAGCAGTTCATAGGCCAGATCGATGTTTGTGTTTGGTGCCTTTTCCATTAGAAACGACACTACCATCTCGTTTGCCGCATGTGTGAAAACCTGTGACAAATATTGATCTCTGGGCCACATCTTTAGTTACCTTAATCTGTCGTCAGCAGGGATGATTCTAGGCGCGCTGTACAGCTTCACTCTGCATTACTGTGTGAAGGACTTCAATCGTGTGTTCTGTAGCAGCACCCTCGTGTGCGATGGAGGCGAAGCCCGCCTCGTATGCTGATGGTGCCATGTATACTCCACCGTTGAGCATCTCATGAAAGAAGGCTGCGTAGCGCTCAGTGTGTGTGGCTTTGGCCTCATCGAAATTGGTCACGGGGGTTTCACTGAAGTAAATACCAAACATCGTGCCAGATGATGCCACTTGTACCGGAATGCCGACCTTATCTGCGGCTGCCTGCATTGCCTCGGTCATGGTTTCAACAACTTTGACGGTACGCTCGAACAGATCTGCTGCGCGCCATGTTCTCAGTGTTGCCAGCCCCGCCGTCATGGCTAACGGGTTGCCGGATAAGGTGCCTGCTTGGTACATTGGGCCAACTGGGCTGACGACCTCCATGATATCTTTGCGACCCCCATACGCTCCGACTGGCAGTCCGCCACCGATCACTTTGCCCAGCGCCGTCAGGTCAGGTTGAATGTCAAACGCTTGTTGCGCACCACCCAATGATACGCGAAACCCGGTCATCACTTCGTCGAGGATGAGTAATGCGCCATATTGATCGCACAGAGCCCGCAAACCTTCGAGAAAGCCGGGCTTAGGTTGAACGAAGCCCATATTCGCAGCGATGGGTTCGGCAATGATGCAAGCAATTTCTTCTGGGTTGGCTTCAAATAGCGTTTTGACAGCTTCCAGATCGTTGTAGGGGGAGACTAATGTATCCTGCGTTGCACCCTTTGGGACGCCGGGCGAGTTCGGTAACCCGAATGTCGCTACGCCAGACCCAGCCTGAACTAGCAGCATGTCGGCGTGTCCATGGTAGTTGCCCTCAAACTTAATAAACTTATCTCGACCAGTGTAGGCACGGGCAGCACGGATTGCCGACATGGTCGCTTCCGTGCCACTGTTGACGAAGCGTACCATCTCTATGGACGGCACCATCTCGCAGACGAGTTCTGCTAGTTCGATCTCGAGTCCAGTGGGGGCACCGTAGCTGGTACCGAGTGCGGCTTGCCTCGTTAGCGCTTCGACGACGTTTGCGTGGGCATGCCCTAATACAAGCGGTCCCCAACTCATGACATAATCAACATACCGATTACTATTTGCATCGATCAGGTAAGGGCCTTCACCATGGTCGATGAAGAGCGGCGTGCCACCAACCCCTTTGAAGGCACGTACAGGTGAATTGACGCCGCCGGGCATCAGGCCGAGAGCTTGGTTATATAGTTCAACGGAACGGGAGGTATTCACGAAGTCTGTTATCCTACGATATATGCTTGTTCGTTTCCATCGACTGTAGAACGCTCTTGTTGCCGATGCAAATCATCATTAGGTAGAATCTTGGCCGCGTCATAAATTGGTAGAACTTAACACTATGCACTCATATGATCATCATGATCATTTTCATAGGCACGATTACAACGGGGCGCAAGGGCTAAGAACGGCTTTCTTCCTGAACCTCGGCTTTACTATTTTGGAACTGATTGGTGGGCTACTGACCAACAGTGTCGCCATCATGGCGGATGCCCTCCACGACCTCGGAGACAGTGTCGCACTTGGGTTGGCATGGTTTCTCGGTAACTATGCCAACAAAGAAAGCGACTCGAACTATTCCTACGGCTACCGTCGGTTCTCGGTTCTCGGCGCCTTGGTAAACACCATTATTTTACTGATCGGAAGCGTCGCTATTTTGTCCCAGACCGTGCCTCGCCTGCTTGACCCTGAGCCAACTAATGCACCTGGGATGGTTGCCTTGGCACTGCTAGGGGTCGCTGTCAATGGAATTGCGGCACTTCGCTTACGAGCGGATAAGACTCTAAATGCCCGTGCCGTCACTTTGCACTTACTTGAAGATGCGCTGGGGTGGGTTGGCGTGTTGATCGTCGGTACTATCTTGTTGATAAACTCCGCGCTCACTATCCTTGATCCTGTATTGTCACTCATCATCACGTCTTACGTTCTGTTCCGTGTAATTGGTAATCTGCGCGACACATCGCGCCTATTATTTCAAGCTGTTCCCGAAGACATCAACGTTATGGACTTGGAAGGCACAATTGAGGCGATTAGTGGAGTCCTATCGACTCACCATACGCATGTTTGGTCATTGGATGGTATGCACCACGTTATCAGCACGCATGTCATCGTGGCTTCAGACGCAACAAAAGAGGCTGTCTGTTCGATTAAAGCGCAGATCTACCAGATGATTAAAGTCGCAGAGTTTGAGCATATCACCATCGAAATTGAGTATGAAGATGAACCGTGCGGCCTGTTGCACTATCAGTCACCAGCGCTACCCTCAACTTCCGAAACTGCTCAATGAACCCTGTTCTCGATATCACTGAATACAGCCTTGAAATGCGGTCTTCAGCCGATCTTAAACCTAAACCTTTGCCAACAGTGAACTTTGTCGTGCGCCAAGTGATGCACCCAACGCCAGAACTAAACCGCTTCTTTTACACCGCCGTAGGGGGTGATTGGTACTGGGTTGATCGCTTGGCGTGGACGTATGACGAATGGACTGCTTACATCGACCGACCTGAGCTGCAAACATGGGTCGGCTACCTTGACGGCAGCCCAGCAGGTTATTTTGAACTGGAGCGCCAGCCTGATAACGTCGTTGAGATCACCAGCTTTGGCCTACTGAAACCCTTTATTGGCAAGGGGCTTGGTGGCTATTTTCTCTCTGAATGTATTCGGCGTGGATGGGCTTGGAATGCCCAACGGGTTTGGGTCCACACCTGTTCGCTTGATCACCCTGCTGCGTTGGCTAATTATCAAGCCCGTGGGTTGCGGGTCTTCAACGAGCGAGACTACCAACAAGAGATGCCCGCTGAGCCGATTGGCCCATGGCTTGGTGCTTATGCCTCAGGTAAATAAGCGGCTAGTTCACTGCCGACAATTTCGACCAACAGTGATCGGGCTGCATCCTCACGGCCTTCTTCGAGCAGCGGCAGCACCTCCGACCCCATCACCTTGCGCCATAGCGTCGCCCGATCTTCCTGCTCAGTGATTAGCCCCTTAGCCGTGCCGCGCATGGCATAGAGCCATGCACCATAGGTCGCGATGGCTGGCGTGATCAACGCTTCAGCGCGGTCGAGCATTAAGCGGCTGAGCAACGGGCTGCCCGTTGTCACTGTGAAGTTAATGCCGTCGCGTTCACGCTGCATTATGCCGCGCACGTCCGCCTCGCGTGGTGCATCGACCACCATCGTTAACGCGCCAATTGCACGCGCATCTACACTGATCTGCTGGTTGACGGCGCGAACGTTAGTAGCTGCAACGACTAGAAATGGCTTGTAGGCCGTTAACATGCCTTGTTCATAAAGCGCCTCAACCTGATTGGCTCCGTCAATTTGCTCATGTATGCTCCGGCTGATAATTGTCACTAATGCACCGGCTGCGAGAAATTGTCGCGCCTTGCGCCGCCCAACCGGCCCACTACCGACGATCACGCAGGGCTTCTCATCTAAGTTCAGCATGACCGGAATGCTATTTGCTACCATGTGTGTTGTTACCTTTACCTTCTTTGTATATCACAATACTGTATCGAGTGTGGCGTATAAAAGCCGACGCTCTCAGGCCTTACTTTCTTCAAATAAGTGACACATCGCATAGATTTTATGACAGTTGTTGTAGGTTTGATGTCAACAACTGGCTAAACTGGCTACCATATACAAGAAACATATAAGTCTGCTTGTAGCTTAAGATCGACTGTTTGTACCTTATGGAACAATCTGTTATAAATTCTGTTATGGGTAGCTTTACTCATATTTCTATAGATTTTGCAGATTTGCTGAGGTTCTGCTCAGCTATAACGCGCCGATTTAGTTTTAACGACGCATATTATAGAATTTTCAGGAGTTAACCAAGCCATGATTATTGGCTATTGGGTTAGCCATTATGAGGCCCCCCTTACTGTTAGGGAAAAAATCAGCCTGGCAAATGATCAGCAACAAGCATTCGCTCAGCATGTGGCAGCACAAGGTGCTGAAGCGATTGTACTCTCAACCTGCAATCGGACTGAGATGTACGTTAACGTCCAAGCTGAAGCACACGCCGCAAACTTGTGGCAACATTTGCTTTCGCTGCGTGGCATGGCACCGGTCGATGTCGCTGAGTTTACGATCTACGCTGTTGGGCTGGTAGCCGCTGAACATCTATTCCGCGTTTCCAGCGGGCTTGAGTCAGTGATTATTGGCGAGCCACAGATTCTAGGCCAAGTGACGAACGCTCACGAATTAGCGAAAGAACAAGGTGCTGTTGCGCATACGCTTTCACTATTATGCCGTAGTGCTATTCACACCGCTAAGCGCGTTCGTACTGAAACAGAGATCGCCAAAGGGGCGATGTCTTTCAGTTCACTCGGTATTCGCCGTGTGGAAAGCAACCTCGGCTCAATCAAAGAGTTGCCAGTTCTTGTGATTGGTGCTGGTGAGATGGGCCAGTCGGTGGTGAAGACACTCTCACTGAGAGGTGCTCAAGACGTCACTTTGGTCAGTCGCACACGCTCACGCGCGGAACTTGTCGCGAAGCAGTGGGGCATCAGAACGGCAGTAATAGCTGAACTGCCAGGTTTGCTAGCGAAGTCGCAGGTTGTATTTTCTACCTCGAGCGCACCAATCGCTATCCTCACGCCTGATTTAGTTGAACCAGCCGCTACTAAGAGTATGGTCTTGGTTGATTTGGCTCTCCCGCGGGACATTCACCCGGCGGTTGAAGCGCTGCCGCACGTCAGTGTATATGACCTTGAGACGCTGACACATCAATTGGAAGATAGCGTTGCTCAGCGTGAGCGGGCTATACCGATTGCTGAAGCTCTCATTGCTGAAGAAATTAAGCGTTATTGGGTAAATCATCAAACACGCGCTGTCGTTCCGACGATCAAAGATATTCGCAGCCAGGCTGATGAAATTCGGCGTGCAGAACTGGAGCGCTTATCCAACCGCATCTCCGATGAACAAGCGGCCCTGCTCGAAGAATTCAGCCATCGGCTGATGAACAAGCTGCTGCACCATCCAACAGTTGCTCTCAGGACACAAGCCGCTCAGGATAATGGTGATATCTATGCGGATGTTGCCCGCGAGTTGTTCGGGTTAGCAGAGCCACAGGCGGAAGCTCAGTAAGACAGCCCATGTCTAACAACATCATTCAGATCGGCACGCGGCGCAGTCGGCTTGCGACATGGCAGGCAGAATTCGTGCAACAGGCGTTGCAACAACAACACCCGGAACTTGACTTCCAATTGACATTCATCACGACGCAGGGCGATACCATCCTCAATAAGCCACTGGTTGAAATTGGTGGCAAGGGACTCTTTACGTTGGAGCTCGAAAATGCCCTGCGTTCCGGTGAAATTGACCTCGCCGTCCACAGCCTCAAAGACCTGCCAACGGATATGCCAAATGGCTTCATCCTTGGTGCGGTACCAGAACGCGCTAACCCTTTTGATGCCTTTATCAGCCGGTCGGCTGCAACCATTGACGAACTACCCATGGGCGCAATCATCGGTACCAGTAGCCTGCGTCGTCAGGCCCAACTGCGCCACTATCGCCCCGATCTACAGGTTATGTCCATTCGCGGCAACGTCAATACGCGCATCAAAAAGGCGCTTAACTCTGATGGCCCCTACGACGCTATTATTCTTGCGGTGGCTGGCCTAGAACGGCTTGCGCTCGACCATTATATTGGCGAGCGCATTAACACACAGTTGATGCTGCCGGCCCCGGGGCAAGGGGCCCTTGGTATCCAGTGTCGCACAGGTGATCAACGCATCCTTGATATTCTCAGTGTAATTGATCACGAGCCGACACACTTGGCAGTGACTGCGGAGCGCAGCTACCTCAACGAACTTGAGGCCGGCTGTCGCCTGCCTGTTGCGGCCTACGCCCACTTGAGTGACGTTGACTTGATACTAGCAGGTCGGGTTAGTTCAGTAGATGGCACCACGGTTGTTGAAGGTCAACGCCGTTTGCCAATCGCGTCGATGCAGCCCGACTTACGCCATAAATTTGCCGTCAAGCTGGGCCGCGACACCGCCCGTGAGGCGAAAGTACAAGGGGCTGGCCAATTAATTGCGGCTGTTAAAGCAAAGATCGCTGGTGAGGAAAACGGATGACTGAAGCGCCTCTACAAAACAAGCGTATTGTCATTACGCGACAACGAGATAAAGCTGGGGATTTTGCTGAGAAATTATCGCGCCTTGGGGCGCAACCTGTCATCATGCCAACCATCGATATTGCTCCGCCGGATGACTTGCAACCATTGATGCAAGCCGTCAAAGAGTTAATCATCTACGACTGGTTGGTATTTACTAGCGCCAATGCTGTTGAAGCGGTTTGGCGGATTATTAAGGAACAGAAAGTAGACCTCAAACCGTTGACGCAGGGGCCCGTGCAGGTTGCCTGTGTTGGAACGTCGACCAAGGCTGCTGTCAGCCAGTATTTCAAAGGCGATATTCTGTTCCCAGAAGAATTCACTGCTGAGGCGCTCTACCGCGCCATTTGGAAGGCAGAGAGCCGTACTTTGGAGGGTATTCGCGTCTTGCTGCCGCAGGCCAATATCGCCACGCCCACCTTGTATAATTTGCTGGTTGGGGAAGGGGCAGTCGTCGATGCGCTTGAGGCATACCAAACAGTGCCTGCCACACCCGACTCGGCCCTGCTGGCATTGCCCTTTGACGCGATCACCTTCACATCAGGTTCTGCGGCACGTAACTTCGTTGCCATGTTTGACGACCCATCTGATATCGTCTCTGGGGTTAAGATCGCTTGTATCGGGCCTAGTACGGCGGATGTGGTTAAAGATGAACTTGGTTGGCAAGTCGATGCTGTCGCTGATCCGCATACAATTGATGGTCTGGTGAAGTGCCTCGTGAGTTTGTTCCATGCAGAATAATACAGTCTTGCATCCAATAGACGCGTCGCACAAAGGGTGTAGGCAAAACTTTAGCTTATTAGTAGGTGCGGTTATCGGCTTCGTCTTCTTTGCAGTTGGCATCGGCGTTGCCGTCTTCGCGCCACCGACGCGGGCACGAGATGCGATTCTTGAAAACCTCGTCGAAACCCAAGCCGAATACGAGACTATTGCTGCTGACGTCGATGTTGTTGTCTATGGTATGCTCGACCGAAATGACCCTGTGCTGCCGCCGCCAGGTGCAGTTGCCCTGACCCGCCAAGAATTGAATTATGAACAGGACGATGATGGCTCAGACTGGACGTGGGATACAGTCGAACAGGTGATGCCGTCGCTCAATATTGCACTTCAAGATGGCGATGTGCGCACGCAGGCGCTCGGCAACAGAATAGTCGAGATGCGGGGGGCTGTCTTCACTTTAGAGGAATATATGCCTGGATCATATAATTATCAGGGTGAAAGTATCGCTGAAGGTGCTATCCGCAGCGCTATTGTCACGGATGGAGAGTGGGTGACGGTTGTTGGTACGAAAGATCAAGCGGGGCAGATTTACGTGCGCCAGTTCTACCTCGGCGACCCAGATGGTCTGCTCCAAGAATTAAATGAGGAAATTACTTTTCTGCGTATTTTCGGCGCAGTTTTTAGCAGCATTGGTTTGATTGTAGGTGTTGCCATGTTGATCGCTGGCTCGCGCAGCACGGATAAATCTTCCTTTGTTTCCACCCCCGAACTTAACTCTGAATTTAAGCATGAGGATGATTTTGTATGACCTTTCCAGACGTGCGCCTGCGACGCAACCGCAGCACACTCGCCTTGCGCCGCATGCTGCGTGAGACGCATGTCTCGCCTGCGGACTTCATTTACCCGTTGTTTGTCAGGCATGGCTCTGATGTGCGCGAAGAGATTGTTTCGATGCCAGGGGTTTATCACTTATCGATTGATAATCTTAGGCGCGAAATCGAGGAAGTCTCAGAGTTGGACATACCCGCGGTCATTCTCTTTGGGCTTCCCGCCGTCAAGGATGCGACTGGTACGGAAAACTACGCCGATGACGGTATTGTGCAACAGGCGATTCGCGCCATCAAAGATGTAAATAATCAGATGGTGGTCATTACCGACGTCTGCATGTGCGAATACACCGACCATGGACACTGCGGCATCGTCAGCGGTAATGGCAAAATTCGCAACGATGAGACGCTTGATATTCTCGAAGCGGTCGCCGTCTCACATGCTGAAGCTGGGGCCGATATCGTAGCCCCCAGTGGCATGATGGACGGTATGGTTCTCGCGCTTCGTTCTGGGCTGGATAACGAAGGCTTTACCGATATTGGCATCTTGTCCTATGCGGTGAAGTATGCCAGTAACTTCTACGGCCCCTTCCGTGATGCTGCCCAGAGTGCACCCGCCTTTGGGGATCGGCGTTCGCACCAGATGGACCCAGCCAACGTCCGCGAGGCATTGCGAGAAGCCTACGTTGATGTTGAAGAAGGTGCAGACATGCTGATGGTCAAGCCAGGCATGCCCTACCTTGATATACTCACCAAGCTGCATGCCGAGTTCGACTTGCCCTTGGCGACGTACAACGTCAGTGGGGAGTACAGCATGGTCAAGGCGGCGGCTGAAAAGGGTTGGATTGATGAGCGCGGTGTCGTGCTCGAATTACTGACAGGCTTCAAACGGGCGGGGGCTGATCTGATCCTGACCTATCACGCCAAAGATGCTGCTCGTTGGCTCAAAGAATCGTAGACCAAGTGCGGAGTCTCAATGGAAATACTTGAAAACAAACAAGTATGGCTGGAACACTATCAACAAAACTGGCTCAAGAAGTATCAAGAGACGGGTGAAACAGATTGGAAGATCTACGAACGCCCACGCAATGATGAAGCGCCGTCTGGCAACGGCATTGACCTTGCCGACAGCAAGCTGTTACTCATCTCATCGGCGGGCGCTTACCTGAAGGAAAGTCAGCAGCCGTATGATGCCGCTGATGACCTGGGCGACTACACCATGCGCACATTTCCGCAGTCAACACCCTTTGAGGCGTTGGCCTATTCGCACGACCATTACGATCATAAGCACGTCGATGCTGATCCACAGGTGCTGCTGCCGCTGCGCCACCTTGAAGATATGGTCGCCGAGGGTATCATCGGTGCGTTGGCGGATGAAGTTCTTAGCCTCATGGGTTATTTGCCGAACGCGGCTCAACTGGTTGACGATCTCATCCCGCAATTAGTTGCTAAGGCCAAACAATTGGGAGTGCGTGGTGCTTTGCTGGTGCCTGCCTGACCACTCTGCGCTCAGTCCGTGGGACTGATCAGCCGTGTACTTGAATTAGAAGGTATCGCTACAACCATTGTCACATGGCACTACGCCACCAAGCTCACCGCGCCAGCGCGGCTTGCCGTTGTCCGCCTGAACCGCGGGTCAACGCTTGGGGAGCCAAACAAGCCGGAGCAACAGAGGCGAGTGTTAGAGGCCGCTTTGGCACTGCTGGCGCAAGATGCACCCGTCGAGCCAATCACATTAGATGAACGTCCAAAGGATGACGAAGGAAGTTAAGTCACCATGATCGACAGACAATTTGTAAAGTATAGTTTTTTCAAGCTCGATGAAGCCTTTCTTCGCCTACGGGCAGATATGCAGCGCGAGGCCAAACTCGAATTCATCGATGCCATCCGCAACTTTAACCGCCGAATGCTACTGCGCCCTTACACTTTAATAGGCGCACGCGGTGACGTGGACTTTTTACTCTGGCAGATTGCCAACGAACTTGAGCCGATCCAAGAATTGGCAACCGCCATCCGGCGCACCAAACTCGGCGCTTACCTGACGATGCCGCGTTCCTTTCTCAGCGGCACCAAACAGTCGATCTATGATATTGTGCTGCCCAATGACGATAAAGATGTTGATAACCGCGAAAGCATCATCGTGGAAGTCAGTGATTTGCCGTATCTTTTTATCTACCCATTCGTAAAGACGCGCCCATGGTACATGCTAACGGGTGAGGAACGGCAAGAGATGATCTTCGAGCATATCCGCGTCGGGCGTGAGTTTCCTGATATTACCGTCAACACCTCATATAGTTATGGGGTGGATGACCAAGAATTCATTGTGTCCTTTGAGGGCGATAACCCACACGATTTCATCGACCTTGTCCAAAAGCTGCGCTTCACAGAGGCCAGCATGTATACGCAGCAAGACACACCAATGCACATCTGCACGGCTCTCCCATTGGCTGAAGTAATCGATAGCATCGGTGGGCCACCGGTTGCACACATGGTTGAAGCAGACGTAACCGAAGTCGGTGGCTGGCTTGAGGTTGCCGAGCAAGGCAGCATTAAGCCTGGCAGCAGCAAGCTGGTCTACTATGGGCGTGAGCAGGTTGGCGTCTTCAACGTCGAAGGAACGTTATACGCCCTAAATAACCGCTGCCCACATTCACGCGGGCCACTGCATCAAGGTGAGATCGTCGAGACCGAAGGTCAGTTAGCGGTGCGCTGCCCTTGGCACGTCGCTGACTTCGCATTGGAGACGGGGCATGTTCTTTGTGGGCCATCCCCACGAGACGTTGAGACCTTCAGTGTCAAAGTTGAAAACGGACACGTCTACATTGCCCGCACCAGCACCATTGACTCTCAGCCAACTGAAGAACCTGCTGAGGCGACGGCAAAGTAACTCTATGAAAGAAACCACTCGTTTTTTGAAGGCCTGTCGTCGCGAACCCGTTGATGCGACACCAATCTGGTTGATGCGGCAGGCGGGCCGCTATATGGAAGACTACCGTGAAATCCGAGCTAAACACTCGATGCTGGAAGTCATAAACAGCCCGGAATTAGCCGCCCAAATCACCATGCAGCCGGTTCAGGCCTTTGACCTCGACGCTGCCATTATCTTCGCAGATATTTTACACGTCCTGATAGGAATGGGCTTACACCTTGAGTTCGTCAAGGGCAAGGGGCCTGTGATCGCTAACCCAATTCGTACCATATCGGATGTGGATGCGCTCAAACTGCCGCCGCCTGAGATGAATGTTGCAGGAACACTGGGCGCAATCAAGCTAACCCGTGACATGCTGCCAGCTAACATCCCATTGATTGGCTTCAGTGGGGCACCCTTCACGCTGGCGAGTTACGCTATTGAGGGCGGCGGGTCAAAGAACTACGTCTTCGCGAAGTCGTTTATGTATCGCTATAGCGATAGCTGGCACAAGCTGATGCAAAAGCTTACGAGCATCGTCAGCGCTTATATGATTGCGCAAGTCAAGTCTGGGGCGCAGGCGCTGCAATTATTCGACAGTTGGGCCGGTCAGCTTAGTCCTGCCGACTACGAGCGCTATGTACTGCAATACAATGTAGAGATTGTCGAGCGCGTCAAAGCAGAAGTAGAAGTGCCGGTCATTTACTTTGGCACCAGTATGAACGGGATGCTGCCGCTCGTGAAGCGCATTCCTGCCGATGTTTTCGGTGTTGATTTCCGCATCCCTATTGATGAAGCATGGGATATCTTAGGGCCAACGCGGGTTGCTGTTCAGGGTAACCTCGACCCGATTGCCCTTTTTGCCCCATGGGAAGTACTCCAACGTCAAGTCGATGATGTGCTCGAGCGTGCCTCTGGGCGACCAGGGCATATCTTCAACCTTGGGCATGGGATTGTACCAGCAACCCCGGTTGATAACGTCAGGCGGCTGTGCGAGTACATCCATGAAAAGACAGCCAAGTAGCAAACACACACGGAGTGTAACCACTCGTGACACCTGTCCCTGAAATTACGGTCGTTGGTGGCGGTATTACCGGCCTTGCTAGCGCTTACTATGCTAAGAAATTTGCCGCAGAAGCCGGCATTAATGTTCAGGTTTCGTTGTATGAAGCCTCCGACCGTTTCGGCGGCAAACTGATTACATACTATCGTGACGGTTTCGTCTTTGAGGGCGGCCCGGATTCGTTTTTAACGGCAAAACCATGGGCCGTGCAGCTTGCGCAAGAATTGAATGTCGAGTTGATCGGCACCAACGATGACCGGCGTAACATCTACGTCTTACGCGCTGGGGTGTTGCACCCTGTACCAGACGGCCTGCGTTTAATCGTCCCGGTAGATGGTAAAGCCCTGATGCGATCCGAAGCGCTTTCGGTCGAAGGGCGCTATCGGGCGCTCTCGGAACGCTTCATCCCGCCGCGCATGGAAGAGAGCGACGAGTCAATGGGTGCCTTTATCCGTAGACGCTTTGGTGCCGAAATGCTCGAAGTCTTCGGCGAGCCGATGATGGCGGGGATTTACGTCGCTGACGCCGATGAACTGAGTATGCAGGCCAGCTTCCCACGCTTCATACAGATGGAACGTGAACATGGCAGCCTGATCGAGGCGATGCGGAAAACCAAGGCCAATCGTCTGGCAGCAGCAGCAACTCACCCGGCTGGTGATAAAACATCGATGTTTATGTCACCGAAGGGGGGACTGCAAGCATTCATTGATGCCATTGTCGCTGACCTTGCTGCGTCTGATAACGTCACACTGTATCGTAACCAGCCACTTGACACGGTGCCTAATGCGGGTGCCGTCATCCTGACGGTATCCGCTCGGGATGCTGCCAATCTGCTCGCTGCTTCTGATGCACAAGCGCCTCAAGAACTCATTGGCTTACTCAGTGAGATCGAGTATTCCACGACTGCTACGATTTCCGTTGCCTACCACACTAAAGATGTTGACTACTCACTGAATGGCTTTGGCTTTGTAGTGCCAAAGCGTGAAGCAACATCGCTGATCGCTTGTACTTGGACGAGTACTAAGTTCGACTACCGGGCCGCTGACGACCATGTCGTGCTGCGGGCGTTCGTTGGTAAGGCCCATGCCTATAAATCTGATCAGGAATTGGTTGCCTTGGTGAATACTGAGGTTGAAACGATTATGGGTATCTCCACCATGCCTGTTGATGCACAAGTTCACCGTTGGATCCAAGGGTCGCCCATCTTTAAGGTTGGTCACTTAGCTCGCGTCTCACGCATGGAAGCACTTATGCCGTCTGGGGTGTTTTTGGCGGGTGCGTCGTATCGCGGCGTCGGCCTTCCTGATTGTGTTCATCAAGCGCAGCAAGCCGCTGAAAAAGCCCTGGTATCTGTCACAAATAGTGACGCAATACGTGCATAATGTGACTACATCGTCAAACAAGGTTTCTGTGCGCTACACTTTAGCCATTATTTCACTTAATGAAAGCACAGGAGCCTAATATGAAACGACATAACCTCAAGAAATTCACTTTACTAACTATTGCGATTATCACCAGTGTGATGGTAAGTGCCTGTTCTGCCTTTGAAGATCAGCCTGATATTAATCTTGAGGGCCAAGCAGAACCCATGGAACTAAACGCCGATGACCTTGACATTAATGAGATGATCATCGACTTCGAATATGAACTCGATGGCGTTTCCTACGATACGGTTGTTTTCCGCCCAACCATGGAAGCAAATGTCCCGTTAGTTGTGGACATGCATGGCTGGGGTGGTACATCTGCTGAGCACTTAGAGGAAAGTGGTATGGCCCAGTTTGCGCTAGCAGAAGGCTTTATTATCATCTACCCACAGGCTGGTAATACGGGTGAAGAACGGCTGTGGTCACCGCAAGACGTTCCCTACATCGATGCCCTCATTGAGTTAGCTATCGAAGAATACCAAGTCGATACAAGCCGTATCTATGTGATGGGTGCTTCGGCTGGTGGGGCAATGGCGCAATACTACGGTGCTATCCGCAGTGAACAGGTTGCGGCAATCACTTCCATCGTTGGCTTGATGCCGGTATTCGACGAAATGGTCGATACCGGCGGTATCATCGCTGATGCGGCACAAATCACAAACTTTGAGAGACCTGCTGACCCCGACCGTGCGATGCCTGTGTTTATGTACCATGGTCTGGATGATGATGTTGTGCCGTATGAGGCAGCAGAGCGCTCTGCGCGGATTTGGGCAGAGTTTAATGGCTGTGACCTTGAGCGTAAGGTCTACGGTGTGGAGGAAGCTGGGCCTAGTACCGTTGTCTATGAAGGCTGCGAGGATGGCTTAGAAGTGACATTGCAGCCATACGTTGGGGGGCATGGTGCCCCTGAGGATGCTGCTGCTTTGGCATGGGGCTTTATGTCGCAGTATGCGCTTCAGTAGCACCTATCGTTTCTGAGCGATACGTAATTTGGCACTGCGAGAGCGGAGGTTTGTTGCAACCTCCGCTTCTGTTGCTGTGATCGGTTTATGCGTCAATATCTCTAGCGTTGGTTCCCGATCAACCCCACCCATGGGGTGGGTTGGGTCGCGGATGAAATCAGCGGCTTCAGCTTTCATCCACTGTTTGACGATCCGATCTTCTAACGAGTGAAAACTGATCACCGCCAGCCTGCCGCCCGATTGTAAAACAGATAATGCTCTCGGCAGCGCTTCTTTTAGGATTTCCAATTCGTCATTAGTCGCAATTCGCAGCGCCTGAAATGTACGCGTGGCTGGATCAATTCGGCTGTTGTGCTTATTCGGAACAGCAGCGCGGATGGCGTTAGCGAGGGCCAAGGTGCGCTGGAATGGTCGCTGCTTGACGAGCCGACGCGCAATTCGTCGCGAATGGCGCTCCTCACCGTATTCGTAGATGAGGTTAGCCAAGTCTGTTTCGCTGCTAAAGTTGACGATATCCGCCGCTGTCTGTCCTTTTGATCGGTCGAAACGCATATCTAGCGGTCCATCTGCTCGGAAGCTTAAGCCGCGTTCTGGGTCGTCGATCTGCGGTGATGAGTAACCCAGATCAAGTAAGACACCGCTAATTCCTATGCAGCGCTCATAAGACTTAGTGTACAGGTCTATCCGATGGTACGAGTCGTGGATTGTCACCAGCCGCTCACTAAAGGCTGAGAGATAAGCCTGTGTGCGTTCTATTGCGTCGCTGTCACGGTCAAAGCCGAATACCACGCCGTCCGGGGCGGTTGCTTCTAACAGACCGTACGCATGCCCACCGCTGCCCAGCGTCCCATCGATGAAGCAGTCGCCCCGGACGGGTCGCAGTATGTCCAGCACTTCAGTATATAATACGGGTACATGATCGTTAGTCATAGGGGTCATTGTAGCTGAGTCGGCCCAGTAGCTCAATGTAGTGGTCGCCACTCTCTGAACGTAATTAAACGACGGAGTTCTGGATTTTGAAAAAGTCTCGCCTGATTGTGTTACTAAGCCTTCTGTTTGCAGCCGTTGCTTGCAGTGCACCCTTTGGCTTTCGGAGTGGGCCGGTTGCCATTGAGGAAGTGGCTACCGACCTGCCAACTGCAACCGTCCTCTTGCCGCCGCCGACGTCAACGCCACTGCCTCCGACTGAACCATCCCCTCCGACAGAAGCGCCAACTCAGCAAGAAGAACCAGAAACGGAAGAGCCCGTGGCCGCCGACGAAGATGAAGCAGACCAACAGCCGACGTTTGTGTATAGTATGGAAGTCCGCGGCTTGATGGCCGCAGATAGCAATTTCCGCACGGGCCCAAATCTTGAGGCAGACGTGATCCGTCAACTACAAGGTGGGCTTCCTGTCTATTTGCAGGGCCGTAATGGCGCGGCGACTTGGGTACAAATCGTACCATCAGCCTCTGAAGAAGTCGGCTGGGTGGCCTTTAGCCAAGTTGAAGCAGTCTCTGATGAGCGTGCCATTGCCTTGCCGGTTGCCCAAGGGCAGACTCTTCCTGATATTCCCGTCGGTTTCTCAACCAATCTCGACAGCACGCCCGCACCGTCGGTGCCCCCGACGCCAATTCCCACGGTCGAACAAGATGGCGCCCCGGAGGATACCAGCGACACCTCAGAGCAAGAGGATGAGGCCAAGGCTGCTGAGAATGATAATTCACCCGCTCTACCAAATGGTCTTCAATACGACGTTGATTTGCTTCGCAATGGCAGCTTTGAGCAGCTATACCAGCCGTGGGAGCTGCTTGATGGCGGCGGGCTTGTCGCCAATCAGTGGGAGCCGTGGTGGTATAACGATGATGGTGACGTCTACGAAGCACCTGAATACACCATGGCAAATGCTAATGCGGATTCTCGTCGAGTGGTCAGTGGAGAGGATGCTCAGCAGTACTTCCGATCGTGTGCCCGGCATGAAGCAGGCGTCCGCCAACAGGTAATAGGTCTGGCGGCTGGTTTAACCCTCCGCTTTACTGTCTACGGGCATGCTTGGAGCACCGACGCTGATGAGCCAAACCCGGAAAACAGTACGGATGGCGGCAGCACGGGCGACGTCATTATGAAGGTGGGCATTGACCCAACTGGCGGAAATGATGGGCAGTCAGATGATGTCATCTGGGGGCAAGAAACATCTGTTTATGATGAGTATGAATTGTTTACGGTGGAAGCTCAGACGACAGGCGATACAGTAACGGTGTTTACGTACTCCTCGCCCAGTCGCCCAGTATGTACGAACTATGTGTACTGGGACGATGCCCGTTTGGAGATTATTTCGTAGCGGGACTGTCGTATATCTTGATGATGAACGTCAGATCACCGAGTGAGATGATATCGTCACTTTCCAAGGCGCGAGCTGTACTTGGTCCTAACGGGTGAGCATTGATCTGTGTGCCGTTGGTACTTTGCATATCAATGATGAACAATTTGCGATGAGTCGGGCGTAGCATAGCATGTATACGCGACACGCCGTGTTCTTGTGCTTCATATATCGACAAGTCAACGCTAGAGGGCTGTGATGCTGAATCGCTACGACCAAGCAGTACGTCTTTATTTAGATACAAACCTGTCGGTTCAACATCGGCATCGAGTTTGTGTAATCCAATGCGCCAAGTATAGTCTGCGTTTTCAGTAAGGTGCTCTTGCCACTTCTCCGGTAGCGGAAGCGCGTCAATATCCTCGTCGGTATTAACAATATCTAGTTTACGAGGGTCGAGCAGGGCCGTCATGCGGGAGCGTTGCTCCATATTATCGAGCACAGTCTGCACCACTTGCTCGTCTTGCGCTTGAATAACGGTTGCATCGTCCTCTGCGCTTAGGTTTTCTTGCATTAAAAATCCCTTGACTCACTAAAGGTTAGCGATAGCTTAACGTGTGTGAGAACGTTCTAGCTTCGATGCCTACAATACCCTAAAGTTGACCTACGCGCTTAGGGTTTCTCGATGATCTTGATTGTGAATGATAAATCACCCAGCGTGATTAGGTCGTCGTGTGACAGTTTCCGAGCCGTACCGCGTCCGATGCTGCAAGCATTCAGCTTGGTGCCATTGGTACTCTCAAGGTCAATGATAAATAGACTGTTGCGGGTGGGGCGCAGCATGGCATGCCTGCGTGACACGCCTTTTTCATGAGCGTTGAAAACAGACAGGCCCATGTCGGGCTGGTCACTATTGCGGCTGCCTTCTATATCACGACCCATAACGACATCATCAACTAGCTCGAAACCGAGTGACGATGTGTTCATCTCAACCGGTTGCAGTTGAATGAGCCAGCGTATTGCTGCCTTATCACTGCTGGTACGTTCAGGTAGGCGCTTGTAGTCTAAATCAAGGTGCCTATTCCGGAACGGGTCTGTTCCGATTGCAGGTAACTTGTCAGAATCTGGTAAAGCTTCGGTACTCCGCCGCGTGGCTTTCTGTTTCATGCGCTTCTCGAGCGCTTTTTGAATCCGCGCTTGCTCAACATCTAACAGGGATTGACGATTTTTTGATTGTAAATTGCCCATGAGATTTATTACTAACTATTGTAAAACTGTAAATAGTATAACAGAAAATACAGTTAGCTATTCGAGTATTCATGAAAAATTCATTGATTGGGCAACTATTCCCGTTTCGCTATACTGTCAATTATGCTGACCTATACACAGGATGTCACGGTAAAATATCTTGCGCTGGTGCTGATGCTAGCTTTGTTCTTTTCTGGGTGTGGTCGGGTAAGCACGCGTAACACAAGCTACTCTGCCACGTCTGATGAAAACGGTATTGCTCGGGTTGAGACCTCCGCCGCGATCATTGAATTTGAGACTCTGTCTGGGCTAACAGGTGAACGCCTCACCGGGGTAGCGGTTGAAATCGTTGAAGTGGGCAATACGCAGTTCTTTGCTGCTAACGACCCTGAAGGTAGTCATGCAATGGTTGCAGCCCCACTTGATGCGGGTTCGACGGTTCGGCGGCTGTTCCTACCTCCGCTGACCCAGCAAGGTTACAATTTTGCCACTGCTACAGGCGCACTTGATCTAACCACACTTGAAGAAGTCGGCCTGCTTGCCGAAGATGAACTTCGCCACCGCCTCAACCGGGGCCCTGATCAAGCAACGTTAATCTATCTATATGATCCTACTAGCCCATTGGCGTTAACCAATGCCAGTCTTGAGGGTTTCGCCGTCCCTGGCCTCAATGGGATAACAGTCTTACGAGCACCGGCTCAGCAAATGGACGCTGCATTGGGGTATATCGTTGTGTCGATCACCGAGGTGGCATTTGATACGTGGGAACATCGCAATGTAGACCGCTATATGACTGGGCGGATCGGTCAGCCACCAGTTACTGATTTGCGAGCTGACCTTACCTTTGGCTGGTCTTATCCGGTATTTGATACCTTTCCCGCTGGCGAAGCATTGTCCTTAGCAGCCGATGAAACGTTTACTCTGACAATTGCGTGGCGCGCCCAGTACCCAGACCCACCGCCGCCGTGGAGTTTTGTGGTCACTGCGGCAGACCCGAACTTACTGGAACTGGAACCCGAATCATTTGCCCTTAGCCCAGGGACGCCGCCACAAAAAGTGACGCTCCGAGTAGATCGCGTTGGTTTAGATGCCGGTGAATATCAAACATCGATCTTTATCCAACCGTACAGCGATGCGTTTGGGTTGGTTGAGCAGACTGTTGAACAACAGGTAACGTTTACGGTTGGTATTGCGCCGCCAACTCCGACGGCTGGTCCCTCCACGGTGCTCACCTTTGCCCCGCAGCAGCCGCGTGAGGGCGACACTGTATCAATCACAGCGCAGGGCTTTGAACCTAATGAAGCGATTCTTGTCGAATTACTAGGGCCGGGCTTACCGATCTCTGATGCCCGCCCCACTGCTGACCCTGAAGGTGTCATCAGCTATTCGCTCGACTTAACACCCGTTACTGCTGGGAACTACACGCTGCGTTTAACGGGAGTTACGTCTGGGATTGTGGCAGAGTCTGCCTTAACGGTTACCGAGATTGTTGCAGACGCGATTGTTCGCACAGGTGAACTTAACTTACGTACAGGGCCGAGCTTCGAGTACCCGGTTGTCGATGTACTTGCAGACGGTGATGAGCTAACGGTCGTTGGGGTCAATGCTGATGACTCATGGCTGGAGGTGGTCACGGTGACAGGGTCAACTGGCTGGGTTGTTGCAGACCTTGTTGAGATCAATATTGATCTTGCCGCCATTCCGTGGAACCCCAATGTGCCGCCACCACCTTAAATGCTCAACCTCTTCCGCAGGCTTCTTGCCACAGGGTGTTGTCTTGAACGGCTGTCAGTGATCTGACAATTGCACCGTTTGGTACATTTATCTCTATTATGACGTTATGCCAAGCAGCATCAGGGGTAATAACCCATTTAATTGCTGTCCTGCTTGGTGTTATTTGCACCCGGCATGATTTCGTCCCACCAAACTCAGGTGGGCCAGCTTGAAGCACGACAAACCCAGATGAGTTTTCTGCAAGCGCCACATCAAGCTCAATAGACAACATGCGCCCAGTGCGAATCGTGTAGGGAACCACATACAACTACGTTGGCTGCGGTAGCCGAGTGTTAGGATTGGCTTGCCGGGTAGTTCTTTCAAAATGGCAACCGAACCCGTTTCAACTACAAACATGCCGGGGTCAGCATCACCTTGATGAAAGATGTACTCTCCTTCTGTAAAATCCTGCTTGATGCTGTGCTTGTGCCATGTCGTCACCATCTGGCTAATCGCTTGGTCTAGTCGAAACAATAAGTCAATTGTACATAGGCGAATCAGTTATTGACAGGGTCAATTCATTGGATATAATACATATCCGCTGGCCGCGGTAGCTCAGTTGGTAGAGCATACGACTGAAAATCGTAGGGTCCCCGGTTCGAGTCCGGGCTGCGGCATCAAAGCAGTGTAAGTACAACGCCGTCCCTTTTCTAACGGGGCGGCGTTCTGGTTAGAATGATGTGTTATCTGTGTCGCTTTTCTCACTTCGGTGGGCAAAATATGGACTGATTGTTGTTACCTTTGCGTGGATTGTTTTCAATCTAGCCACGTTGACTGCCTATCCGTTGCCTACCTGCGACGAAGCCTTCTACACGCGTACCGCTCAGAACTATATCTCCCAACAACAATGGCCGCCGACATCAGCGTCTTTCTTTTTTCTGCCCTATGGTCGCCTTTACTGGGCGCTGTTAGGGTATGTCCAGCAAATCACTAATAGCCCATTGCTGTTTGGGCGCATACTTTCCTTCTGCGGCCTGCTATTGACGAGTGCCGCAACGTATTGGCTTGCCCAAGCGCTGGGCGCTCGGCGCTTAGTCGCATTGTGGGCGGCCTTGCTGGTCGCATTTAGTTGGCTGGGCTTCTTCGTCAGTCATCGCATTCGCCCCAATATCTTCGCGGTAGCCATGGCAGTTATCGTGCTGGCTTTGCTAGAGACGACGCTCCGCACGAATCGGTGGCGTGTCACAGCGTTATTTGGTTTTTTGTTAGCTGCGCCACTGGTGTTTCATTCTACTGGCGTTTATCTGTCGTTCGCTGCCGGATTGTGGTTTTGTGCTACGATGATCAAACGGAGACAGTGGGGTTGTTTGTTGCTCGGAGTCTTTACTGCTGGCGTTGGGCTATTATGTATCTTATGGGTTCGCTTAGGCGCTGCTTTGCCGCTGGTTGCCGCCGCGGCTGTCAACGATCCATCTGCCTTTATTGCGGGCTACGTTAGTGCCAGTGGGGCGCAAGCATCGTTGTTCGATGCATTAGTTTGGTTTGCCGAGTTCTGGTGGGGCTACTATGGATGGTTTGCGCCGCCCCTCTCGCTGATGCAAGCGATGTTATTTTTGTTGGCGTTAGGTTACATGCTCTATGCAGGGGCCGCCCCAATGAAGCGTTTGGTGCTGCTGTTACTGTTATCTAGTGTGCCGTTTGCCATCGTCAATGCTGATTTTACTTCCCCGCCAGAGTACGCATTTCTCTGGCTCCCGTTGTATGCTATCGTCACGGTTTATGCTGCTGATCATCTCGCTGATCGGCTTAAAGCAAACTGGCGTATACTACCCTATGGCGTGCTTGGGCTGCTGCTCACTGCATACGCTGCGGGAGACCTCTACCTGATTGTGCGCGAGCGCAACTCAGTGTATCAGGTGCGAACGGCAGCGGTACTCGCTGTTGTTGAACCGGATGCCAGCCTGATGGCTGCATCATATTGGTGGTATGGGCTACAAACAGAACAACGCTTTATTGATGAGACACAGCTTGCGCCTGTCGGGTCAATCCTCTGGTGGAACGCAGTCCCAAATGCGGCCGCTGCTGGACCATTGTCACCGAATGTTGACATCACTGAGATGTCAGATGTTGAATTGGCAACAACCGCCGCAGAGACCCTCAATGATTTGAACCCGGACTACATCCTCGAAGATGGTCGAATAGGCTGCGCGACGGACCCCAGCCCGATTGCCGAAACTGTAACCACTTACGCCGAAACACAGTGCCAGCCCCTAGCCGAGTTTGATCAATTGGTATCGAACAACATTGAACGCTATTATGGCGAGCAAGTTCTCTATGACTGTCGTGCGCCAGAACAACCAATGGAGTAACGCTTCGGGTGGATATCCAATCACCAGAACGCTCTCAACAATCTGAAACGAGCTTTACCGTTCGCCCACGCCGCACTCGGGGTCTTCGCAGTTCGGTTCAACGTAGGCCAAACGCCGCCCGCTGGTTGAGCCTCTTAATTGTGATCTTCATCACCCTGACTGGGGCGTTTGTGTTTGCCCACCCGATGTTCTATGTCAGCACGATTGAGATTGGTGGTATTCGCTATCTGCCAGCCGAAGAAGTCTTTGCACGGGCAGGTGTTTCCGGCTTTCACATCTTATGGGTTCAGCCAGAGCAGGTCGAACAGAGCATTGCTGGGTCAACGAGTGTTGACTCGGTGAATGCTGCTGTTCAGTGGCCTGCCCGTGTGATCGTCGTCGTCAATGAACGTGAACCGGCCCTCGTTTGGGAAGAGGATGGAGCGCGTTACTGGGTGGATGTCAATGGTAATATGATGGTACGCCGTGGTGAGGTTGCTAATTTAGTACAGGTGATTAATCTGGCAGACAGCATTCCATTTATTTGTCCTGGCCCAACCTGTGAACAAGAAGGTGACAACATTGTCCAAATTGACCCTGCGTTGGTATCTGGTGCGCAGCAATTAAAAACACTGCGTGATACTATTACAGTGCTATACTACTCTGAGCCTGAGGGCCTTGGCTTTGATGATGAACGTGGCTGGCGTGCCTATTTTGGTACGGGCGTCAATATGGATGTCAAACTTGTTGTCTACGAGCGTTTGGTCGCTGAATTATTGGCTCAGGATGAGCGTATTACATACATTGATGTTAGTAACCCGGTCGCCCCTTTTTACGGGACGCGCTGAGTAATTATCACTAAAGGTTTAGTACACATTGGCTGAAGGCACATTCGTAGCACTTGATGTTGGCTCCACAAAAGTTGTCGTCCTGATCGCGCAAGTCGGGGAAGGCGGACGTGTGAAAATCCTTGGGGTCGGTATTGAGCCTTCTCATGGCATGCACCGCGGTTCTGTTGTGGATGTCAACAAAGCGGCTGGAGCAATTAAAGCAGCCAAGGCACAGGCAGAGCGGACATCTGGCTATGAAATTGGGCGTACGTTTGTGTCCGTTGCCAGTAAGCATATCTCCAGCTTGAATAGTCGCGGTGTCACCGGGTTAAACCCAAACAAGGGTGTTGTTAATCGGGTTGATATCGAACGGGCGTTGGAAGCCGCCAGAGCAATTGCCTTGCCGCATAATCGTGAAGTGCTGCACATCATTCCGAGAACGTTCACAGTGGATGGGCAGGAAGGCATTCGCAACCCGATTGGTCTACATGCCTACCGTCTTGAAGTTGAAGCTCACATTATCACCGCCTCATCATCGATGCTGCGCAACCTGCAAGCTGCTGTCAACGAAGCGGACCTCGCGGTTGATCGTTTCGTGCTGAACCCGTTGGCAAGCGCCGAAACGACACTCACTGATGCTGAGCGCGAGTCGGGGGTAGTCGTTGTTGATATCGGTGGTGGTACAACTGACATTGCCGTGTTCATCGAAGGTACTGTTTGGCACACTGCCGTCATCGAAGTTGGGGGCAGCCACGTCAGTAACGATGTGGCACAGGTGCTGCACCTACCGTTTGAAGAAGCTGAGCGCGTCAAACTAGATTATGGCTGCTCCACGCCGGATACCGTGCCCACTGATGAGATGATCTCCGTTCAACCGTTTGGAGAGAGTTCGCCAACGCAGCTTGTCAGCCATGACCTCGCACGGATTATCGAGGCGCGAGTGGACGAAATTTTTCTATTGACGACCCAAGAACTCAAGCGCTCTGGTTATGATGGCCTGCTGCCGGCTGGTGTCGTGCTGACAGGTGGAGGCGCTGCATTGAAGAATATTCGTCACAACGCCGCGCGTATTCTGAATTTGCCAGTGCGGGTTGCCTACCCACAGAACCTGATGGGCTTAGCGGAGAAACTGACGTCGCCCGCTTACTCGACTGCCGTCGGCCTGCTCAACTTTGCTTACCGGCTAGATACAGCGCAAACTGGGGCGGATGTTGCCGGTTCTCGCCCAACGTCTAGCGGCTTATTTAAAGGTGGCGGGCCGGATATCGGCAAAGCGATTGGGGACTTTCTAGGCCGCTTACTACCAGACTAAATAGCTGATTTGTCCTACTTTTTACGGAGATCATCGGTTGGCTGGTCTTGTAAACTTTGCGCTAGACATCGTTGCGAGTACAATGACGTTAAATTTCCATTAGATAATAGTGTCCACAATAATCATTATCTGTGACTCATACCAGTAAACAGAATTGGATCAGTGCTTGTGATTTGGGCGCACTGCTGTAACGCACCGAGGAGAATGCGATGAAAAAATCAGAAATCAACTCAGAAAGCTACGCTAAGATCAAGGTAATTGGTGCTGGTGGGGCTGGCAACAACGCCGTTAACCGAATGATCGAAGAAGGGATGACAGGCGTCGAGTTTGTAGCCGTCAACACGGATGCACAGTCACTTGACTCGTCGCTTGCTAAGACTCGTTTGCAGATTGGTAGCAAGCTGACTCGCGGCCTTGGAGCCGGTGGTGATCCAGAAGTTGGGCGTAAAGCCGCTGAAGAGTCTCGTGAAGATATTGCAAAGACAATCGATCAGGCCGATATGGTATTTATCACCGCTGGGATTGGCGGTGGGACAGGGACTGGCTCATCACCGATTGTTGCTGAGGTTGCTAAAGAGCAGGGCGCATTAACAATTGGCGTTGTAACACGGCCTTTCTCATTTGAAGGTCGCCAGCGAGACCGCGTCGCAGTTGAAGGTATCGAACGCCTGAAGAATGCCGTCGACACTTTAATAGTCATTCAAAATGATCGGTTGCTGCGTATCGTTGACAAGCGCGCCAGCTTACAAGAGGCCTTTAGCCTCGCGGATGACGTCTTGCGTCAGGGTATTCAGGGTATCAGTGAATTAATTACCGTGCCTGGCCTCATCAACCTTGACTTCGCAGATGTCCGGACGATCATGTCTGAGGGCGGTGCTGCCTTAATGGCTGTCGGAACCGCTGCTGGTGAAGACCGTGCCCAAAAAGCAGCTGAGCAAGCGATTACAAATGAACTACTCGATGTCACCATTAACGGGGCCAGTGGTATTCTGTTCAACGTGACAGGTGGCATGGATATGAGCTTGTTTGAAGTTAACCAAGCGGCTGAAATTATCCGTGAAACAGCCGACCCGAATGCTAACCTTATCTTTGGGGCCGTCGTCGATGAGGCAATGGGCGACAGCATCCGCGTCACGGTAATAGCAACAGGCTTCGGCAAAGTGGTTTCACAGAGAGGGCGCTTTGGCGATGAGCGTACTTCCGCAGCTCGCCCCGCAACGCAGCAGTATGTTCGTTCGGAGCAAACATACCAACAAGCGCCACAAGAAGATACAGCGCCATCCTCCCAGAATTTTGAGCAGAGTGATCTAGATGTTCCAGCTTTTTTGCGCCGTAATCGCCGCAGCTCCGATGACTACTAAGCATTGAGCTTCCTGTCAAAATCAGTACGGGCCGCTTATGTGAGCGGCCTTTTTGCTCTTTCCTATGACTCTCTACTATCTTGGTAAGATATATTCATGCGGAAATTCGAGTGCATCCGCAGTTGTGTCGCCATCCTTCAGTGGCTCTTCGTTGAGCCGCTCGAATTCCTCATGCACAATTTTAGACTGTTCCTTCAGGTTGACTGAGGGCTCCCTAGAGAAGAAAAAGATAGACGTACTCTCCGGGCCGGAGATGAGATTGATCCAGCGACCATCGTCAATTTGAGTACAGGCGCTTTGCACAGTTGGTGTGCCGCTCACGTTTGCTAGCACACTTCGACCAAACTCTCGGTCTAACTCAACATTTCCATATTTCTTGACGAAGCGCTTTCCGTCATTTAACAAAATGACAGCGCCTTCAATCTCTGCTTCATGCTGCTTACGCAGAATGTTTGTAATACCTTCGTGGGATGTTACCCGCTGCCATGCATCGGAGTCTGGTGACCGTTCTTTCAAACGCTGTATGATTTCAAGGCGTTCCCGATATCGGCTGTAGATTGTTTGAAATTGGGCTTGATTGATCTGCCCTTCCGCTAATTCTTTTGTAACACTTCGGAGTTTCGCTTGCAGCGTCTCCATTGCCTGGTTGATGTTTTCAATGTGCGTACTTTTCAGCTCGACGCTGGTTACCTTTTTTAACTGCTCCGTGTCGCCGGCTGTAAATGGCAATTGACTTGGTTCATTGTGTGTCATTTACTCGTCCAGTTCTACCTGTAAATTTATTAATCTTATTAATAGTATAATGCCGTAATTGGTATTTGTTGTACATGACAGTTGACCTATTTTGGCCACAGTGTGTTCTGCGCTTCGATTAATTCCACCGGATACCACCGCGCGCGAATTGCCCCAATTAGATAGAGGGAGCCTGTTACTAATACCAGATCAGTGGGGGCTGCTATGCTCAGGGCGGTAGCCAGAGCCTCTAGTGGCTGCCTAACAGGAATAACATCGGTTGGAAGTAGCATGGCTAAGTGTTCAAACCCTAGTGCTTGTTTGTGAACGGTATGCTTCTCCGTAGTAATGAGCACATCCGCCGTCTGTGCAATTAACTGACCGGCCTCACCGAGTTCCTTAGACTGCATCATGCCTAAGACTACGAGCAGGCGTTCATAATCAAATACATGACCGATAGTTTCAAACAAGCCTTGCAATTTTTGTTCGTTGTGCGCGCCATCAATCACAACGACTGGCTCTGCCTGAAGTTGCTCCAGCCGACCAGCAAACTGAATGCCCCGCAGCGCTGAATAAATAGCAGCCTCATCAACCGTTCGCATCTTTGCGCGTAAATAGAGTTCGAGTGTCGCTAAGGCTGTGGCAGCGTTGTATGCTTGATAGCCTCCTCGTAACGACAGCGACAGGTTATCGAATGTGACATCAATGCCTTTGTAGGTGAAGTCAGTTTGCTGCCCTATGGCTAATATCTCGTAGTCGAACGCTGTTCCCATGCGGATAAGCGTTGTACTTTGGAGCCAAGCTTCCTTTTCGATGATGTCCACACAAGCGTCAGGGATTGCACCCATAACACAGGGTATCCTACGTTTGATGATGCCCGCCTTGTGCCACGCAATTTCTTCCAGCGTGTAGCCAAGCCGATCCATATGATCGTATCCAATCGAATTAATGACGGTGACAGTTGGTGTGATGACATTCGTGCTGCTGAAGCGCCCGCCGGTACCAACTTCGATGATTGCCACATCACAAGCTGCTTCAGCGAATGCCAACATCGCTATGCTAAACCAACCCTCAACGTAGCGGCGTGTGCGTTTGTCGTTAAGGGCCAGCGGTGCAACTGCTGCAAAGAGCTCTGGAGAAATCAAGTGCCCATCTATCTGGATCCTTTCAAGGGGCGTTTGTAAATGGGGCGATGTGAAAGTGCCGACCCTTAAGCCATGGGCAGTCAGTAAGGCTTGTAATATTGCAACCACTGACCCTTTGCCCGACGTCCCCGTGATATGGATCGTGTCGAAGGCTTGGTGTGGGTTTCCTAACGCTGTTAATAGGTTGTCGATTCGTATCAACCGTTGATGTGGTGTTTCATCGGTTAGCGCTGTCATTTGTAATTGATTTATTTGGCTTAAGAGCAGCTTGTCGTAGACCATGTCTAACCCACGTAGCGCTGCAAAATGCTATCAACCTTGCTGCCGTACCCTTCACCGAATAAGTTTAGATGCACGAGCAAATAATACAGTTGGTAGATGTCGCTGCGCTCGACATACCCAGCAGGTAGCGGATACACCTCAGCATAAGCATCGTAAAAAGTCTGTGAGAACCCTCCGAATAGACGCGACATAGCAAGATCGACCTCGCGATTACCATAGTAGATGGCTGGATCGATCAATACCGGATTACTTTTTTCATCGACCATCCAATTTCCGCCCCAAAGATCACCATGCAGTAAGGCTGGTGTTAGATGCGTTTCATTAATTAGGGTGCCAAGGTTGGTCTGTAAATGATGAAGCTGTTGCCCTCGTTTACGCGTCAGGTAACCGCGTTTGGCTGCTATCTCTGTTTGAGTAGCCAGTCTCTGTGATGCATAGAACGTAACCCAACTATCTTCCCACCTGTTGTACTGAGGCAGTTCTCCGATGTAGTTATCTTCTGCCCAGCCGTAAGCCTCAGCGGTTGTTTGGTGTAGTTGTGCTAACTGACGCCCGAGCCGTTCTGAAGTTTCTCGCGTGCGTTTACCTGCTGGAATCCATTCCAGCACGAGGTAGTTTGTACCGCCATCCGTGATCCCGTTCGCTATCACCTCTGGAACGCGGATAACAGACGCTTGCCTTAATGCCTGAAGCCCGGCAATCTCTGCAACGAAGAATTCCTTTGGGGCATCTTTGTTTGCTTTTACGAACACCTTGCCGGACTTGGTTTCAACGCGATAGCTTTGGTTGATGCTGCCACCACCGATATGAGAAACATGTTGAATATCAGCATTGAGCGCAGAATCTATGGTAGAGCGCAGATCAGAATCCATGCTTCTCTCGGATTTCGTTCAGCAGGCCTTCTGTGCCAGCTTCAACCAGCTCATATACATAGTCGAAATTACCTGTGTAGTAGGGGTCTGGTACATCAGTTTCGTCGACCCCACGAGCATAATCCAGCAATAAGCTCACCTGTGCTCTTGTTGATCCCATTCGCTTAACTGCCTGTAGGTTTGTTTGTGACATGGCAATAAGATAATCTGCGGTTTCCAAATCTTCCTGTTTGATCTGGCGTGCGCGTCCATAGTACGAGATATTGTTTTGCTGCAGAATACGTCGGGTTCCGCTATGTGCCTCTTCACCGATATGCCAACGACCGGTTCCGCAAGAATCAACTTTAAAATGATCGCTTAAACCAGCTTTTTCTACTTTGTCTAAAAAGATGCCTTCTGCCATCGGTGAACGACAGATATTGCCAAGGCAGACGAATGTTACATTGATTGTCATGGGTTAAACTATGTCCTTGTGAGTCAGTTTAAAGTTATAAAATAGTTAATTAAGTGTCCTAATATTTCCTAACAATAATAAGAATTGTATCAGAATATAATTCTAAGTAAATCTATAAATATCTCTATAATATGCGTAGAATAGTGATATTCATAGGTAGGTTTTTTATGATAGCAGACATTTGTTTCGAACATTAGTTTGATAGCAGTTAACGCCACCTTAAAAAATTGGATGAGTTTGAAAGTTTTAAGGTTAATGATGCATTACTCAGTTGCGAGTGATTTTTCACTATGATATCCTACTCATGCTTGGGAGCCACAGAACATTTTTTCTACGCAACTGATGTGTAAAAATACTTCGAAGCAAACCATATGAAGAAGTGATTATTGTGGTCTAGCACACTAAAGAATAGTTTAAGCACGTAACAAACTATTCAAAAAAGGTCACAGGGGTAACTGTTATGCACTGTCCATACTGTGACGGCATAGATTTTAGGGTGGTCAATACCACCTCTGACCCTGACAACGACGAAATACGCCGGCGGAGAGAGTGCCAACACTGTCGTAATCGGTTTACGACAGTTGAACGGGTTAGGCTGCAGTTGCCATTGGTCATTAAGGAAGGTACAGGTCGAAAAGAGCCCTTTGATCGCGATAAGTTGCGACAAGGAATCGATATTGCCTGTGCCAAACGCCCAGTGTCTTCAGTCGAAATCGAACGATTGATAGATGTCATTGAAAGCAAGCTGCGACAAACTGCTCAAGATACGGTGTCCAGCAAAATAATTGGACGGTATGTCATCGAGGGGTTAAAAGAGTTAGACGAAATTGCGTATCTTAGATATGCCATTGTCTTTCTCGGGTTAGAAAATCTCAGTGCGGTACGAGATGAGATAGACCGAATTCTGACAGCAAAACCGACATGGGCCTCCAGTAACTAGGTCGTTAGCAATAACTATAATCCCAGGCACTTAGCTAGCCGACAGCAGAATATATACGTATAGAAAATAGGTCAGGCGTTTAATCACCATGCCTGAACCATAGAAGAGCTTTGCTCTCAGAAGGGAACATACCTTGGTGCACCAAATCGACAAACACATTAACGATATTAAAAATAGGGCTGGAGGTATCGATATGGAATACCAACGCTTCCGCCCAGCCTTAGATTACGGTATTAAGCTTACCGACAACGCTAAGACAGTCTTGACGAAACGCTATCTTCGCCGTGATCAGAATGGTACCCCCGTCGAGACTGCCGAAGAGATGTTTTGGCGGGTAGCCTGGCATGTGGCTGCGCCAGAAGAGACATATGGTAACGATCGGCAAGAAGTGGCAGAGCATTTTTATTATATGCTGACGCAGAAGTTATTCTTTCCTAATTCGCCGACATTTACTGGTGCTGGTACCCCGCTGGGCCAGCTAGCTGCGTGTTTCGTGCTGCCAATCGAAGACGATATGGGACGTACTGGGCAGGGTATTTTCGAGACCCTGCGCAATGCAGCGCTCATCCAGCAGACTGGTGGTGGGAATGGCTTTGCCTTCACAGGCTTGCGCCCAGAGGGAGCCATCGTTAAAAGCAGTAATGGTAAGGCGACCGGGCCGCTCGGTTTCTTGAAAGTCTATGATCAAGCGTTCGGTGAGATTGCCCAGGGTGGCACGCGTCGCGGGGCAAATATGGCTGTCCTTAGCGTTGATCACCCGGATGTTTATAAATTCATTGAGAGTAAGACCAGTGAAGATGCAATCACCAACTTCAACATCTCCGTTGGCATCACTGATAAATTTATGAAAGCCGTTCGCGACGACGCCGACTTTGACCTGATTAACCCGCAAGATGGCCAAGTATGGCGCACTGTCCGGGCCCGTGAGCTGTATGCTCATATTGTTGAGCATGCCTACAATAATGGTGAACCGGGTGTTCTCTTTCTGGATGCGGCCAACCGTACCAACCCAGTGCCACATCTCTACCAACTACAGGCTACCAACCCTTGCGGTGAGCAGTTCCTTGGCCCATACGAGAACTGCTGCCTCGGTTCAATCAATTTATCACAACACGTTACTGAGGCTGGTCAGGTTGATTGGGAGAAGCTCCGTCGAACAACGGTTTTGGCGACCCGCTTCCTTGACGATGTCGTAGACGCCAATGCCTATGTTGATGCCGTGCCAGAACTACGGTTAGCCGCTGAGCGCGTCCGACGCATTGGCCTCGGAATTATGGGTCTTGCAGACATGATGTATATGTTAGGGGTGCGCTATGGTTCTGAAGAAGGTCAGGAATTTGCCAGCCAAGTAATGGAATTTATTCAGTACCACTGCATGCACACCAGCGTCGAATTGGCTAAAAAGCGGGGCTCATTCCTTGCCATTCGTGGCAGCATCTTCGACTCACTGGACTTATCTTGGGAAGAGCCAACCCCCTTGATGCTTTACACGCGTGACTGGGGTCGGCCCTCGCTTGATTGGAGCAACATCACACGTGGCATCATGGAGCATGGCATCCGCAATGGTGCCCATTCAACAGTTGCACCAACAGGGACTATCTCGACGGTCTCCGGCGTTGAGGGTTATGGTTGTGAACCCGTTTTTGCTCTGGCGTATGTTCGCTACTTTGATGATGAAGGGGTGCGCCGTCAGTTGCAGTACACCAGCCCACTGTTGACCAAAGCACTGGATGACGCGGGTATTGTCGGTAACGAGCGCGAGCGCATTATCGAGCAGGTCAACATGACGGGCACCTTGCAGGGCCTTGAGGGCGTTCCGGAGAGCATTAAACACACCTTCGTTGTCTCTTCAGACGTTACAGCAGAGCAACACGTTCGCATGCAAGCGTCACTCCAACGCTTCGTCTCTAACGCCATCAGTAAGACCTGTAACTTCCCAGCGACTGCCACCCGTGAAGATGTCGCTGAGGCTTATCGTCTCGGCTGGGAGTTGGGTTGTAAAGGTCTGACAGTCTATGTTGCTGGCTCGCGTGACAAGGTTGTTCTTGAAACTGCTGAGACTGCTAAAGCCAAAGAAAAGAAGGTTGAGCAGTCTGCCGCAGAGATATCCAAGCAAGAGCCAACGTCAGCTGAAAAGGCACTTGTTAAAGCAGAAGCACAGCCCCTACCGTTACAGTATAAGGAAACTAAGAAGCCGCGTAAGCGCCGCCTGCCGGGGTATACCTATCGTGCTAAAACACCATTGGGCACGACCTTTGTGACCGTCAACCAAAATGGTGGTGACCAACCGTTTGAGGTTTTCATCCATACCAGCAAGGCAGGTAGTGAGACGGCTGCGGTCAGTGAGGCCATGGGCCGCCTGATTAGCTACATCCTGCGAATGAATAGTAATGTCGAACCGCGTCAGCGTCTGAAAGAGGTCATCCTTCAGTTAGAAGGTATTGGGGGCGGTCGCCCGACTGGCCTTGGCCCGAACCGCGTGCGCTCACTACCGGATGGCGTCGCCCAGATTTTGGCTGAATATCTTGATGAAGCCATGGTCGGTGAACTCGAACGCCACCAAGATGAAACGCCTGCTGAGGTTGTGCCAAATAAGGCTCAAATGACAATGTCGATTGGGGATATCTGCCCAGATTGTGGTCAAGGTGCCTTGGTCACTGAAGAGGGTTGCCGCAAGTGCTACAGTTGTAGCTACAGCGAATGTTAAGCTGCATCATATTGCATCCCACCAAAATGCACTGAAAATTCTCTTAGAGCGTAAAATATGTGTGGCTGATTTTACCCGATAGTTACCGAGGCAAAATTCAGCCACACATATTTATTTGCTGTAAGAAGGTAAAATAAACTCAGATGGTATCTATCGTATCATAAAGAATAAATCTATGTGTCATACGATAGCAGTAGTCTACTGATGCAAGTACAACTCAGAAAATATTTTCCTTAATCTTGCGAAGCGTTACTCTCTCTCAATATATCAACATATAATAAATAAACGAAGTTCGTTTCATTGCTATTCCCTATTACATAGTAACTTATACTTTACAAAAGATTAATTAAAGTAGGGCAATCGCATTAAAATATGAGCCAGATATCTCATTTGACTGCTTTCGAAATGCTGCGTTCATTACGCAGCTTGGAGTCGAAAAGCTAGCGTAGTGGCCCTCTCACATAGAATTGATCCGTGAAGCAGGCCTATTTTTGGTACAATGCCACAATGCTATTTTGACTCTATTTACTGTTGGCTTGGAAGTACCATCAATGAAACGCACTGCTCTGCTTGTTATTCCGTTAATCCTCTTGCTGACCGCTTGTGCGCCGTCAGCGAATGTACCCCTTGACGACCTGTTTCCGGCAGAGGTAGGGGCTTTTTTGCGCACAGATGGCCCGTATCAAGATACGCAGATTGACGGAATGGATGTCTCCATTTACCAAGGGCCAGAGGGTATTGTCGTCTTAAAGGTCGGTAAAGTCGGTGAGCCAAATGTTCCTTCTGCGGTCAGTATCCTTCCGGGAACAGCCACCAACATCTCGGATGACCCAGCGCTTGGGCCACGCTCAGGGGCCTTCTTTGAATTTGCAGGTGAATACCATGCGGCTTGGGGCAACGGTGATTGGGTTTTTGTCCTATCGGCGACTTCACCGCAGGCCCGTCTGGCTTTTTTAGGGGGCTATGGCTTCTAATCAGCACTCGTTACTATTGAACATCTGCCACTGATAGTGCTTATCGCGCTCGTGGGTCTCTGTTTCTTCGAAACCATCCCCAATGTAGGCCTCAATTACCCGCCGCCAGAAAGCGATGGCAGGCTTGTTTTGCTTAATCTGAACTACTTCCCAGTACCCAGCATATGTGTCGAACATGCGGTGGGCCATCGCCTTGCCAATACCTTGCCCACGCCAGCCTCGGACAACGAAGAATTCCAGCACATAGCGGCCCGGTGACAAAAATACCGTCTGGTCGTTCCACATAGCAAAGCCCACTAATTGATGGTCAACATAGCCGAGGTACGTCCATGAGTCTTTGCGTCGGAGTTCTGTCTTGATGTCAAAGTCCAGAACGTAGCGACCATTTTCGTTAACACCCTTTTTGAGATGGGTATCAAAGTCATGCAGATAGAGCTGGAACAAATTATCAACTGTTCTGAAATCGCTTATTGTCGCACGTTGGAATATGAGTTCCATCGCTATAATCCCTGTGATGTTGCTTGTCTCGGCTTGGAGAACTATGCTAGACTCGTTGTTAGTTTGCCACATATCGTCCGAGCGTGCGGGCTTTCCCAGCGACGACGATGTAAATCCTGATATAATGAGACGAGTAAAAGATAACCTCGACACTCACCAAGCTGACAGTGGAGTATGGCGTTATGGCCTTTGGCACAATCGCAATTTGGACCGAAAGCGGTGATTATCAAGAATTCGAGATTGAGAAGCAAACCACGTCTATTGGACGACTTCCTGGTAATGATATCGTTCTGAACACGAATGCCGTATCCCGCTACCACGCACAGATTGAAGTCGCAGATGGTCAAGTTTTCTTGTTGGATAAAGAAACAGTCAACGGCACATTTATTAACGACCAGATCATCACCCCAGAAACACGCTATCCCTTAAGTAAAGATTCGCGCATTGTCATGGGGGACGTGCGGATGGTGTTCATCCCGCCGGAAGCAACGACCCGGACGCAAATTCTGCTTACGCCGGAGGCCCTCAAAATTAGCGAGGATGAAACACCCTTCAGCTTGGTGTTAGATAAACCCTACCAAAAAGTCGCACCAGGGGCGCGCCTTAACCTGTCTTTACTGATTCAAAATATCGGTGTAGACGAGCAATCGTACCTCATTAAAACCAGCGGCATGGAAGAAGAATGGGTGCGCCTTAATTGGCAGGAGTTAACGCTCGGCCCTGACCAAGAAGCAGAGGTGCAGGTATCGATCCGACCGCCGCGCTCCAGCACGACTAATCCGGGTTTATATCCTTTGACTGTTACCGTGCAGCTTGCGGACCAACCAGAAGTGAAACTTCAAGGTGAACGCGCGATTGAAGTGGCTGGTTATAGTGGTTTCGCTATGGATGCTCGTGAGGGTAAGAACGGCAATTATCGCGTTTCAGTGCAAAATCAAGGCAACATTCCTCTAAACATAAGCCTGAATGGCTTTTCGCGAGGTAATCAATTAGCCTACGTATTTAAGCCGTCAAATGTGCTGCTCGAAGCAGGCGAGGCGAAAACGGTTGACCTTGAGGTTAAGCTGAGACGTGGCGTGCCTAAGCCTGAAGGCCCCATGCGTTTTGCTGTGCTGGCCCAATCGCATGATGCTGCTGGCTACACGGCGCCACTCTCAATGCAATACGTGCATAATAAGCCATCGCTGGTGCCATTGTGGGTCGGCGCGCCGCTGGTCTTGATGATCGCTGGTCTCGTGGCGGTTGTCCTCGCTGTTGGTGTAGCCTTCTTTGTACTCGGCGGTCGTGGCGCAAACGGTGATCTACTCGCTGGAGCCGTAGATGCAGATGAAGCCGTCGAGACTAATGTGCCCGTCAAACCCACATCTGAAGTTGTTGTTACCCCGACCTTGGCTGCCAATGCCCCTGATAGTGCCGGTGCACCAGAAGCAGAAATCCTTCGTTTCGATGCAGACCCACCGTCGATTATTTACCGCACAGAGCAAGATGTTCTATTACAGTGGGACGTCATAAATCATACTAGCCTGCGCCTACTGGGGCCGGATGAGCAAGAAATCTCACTGACGGATCAACAAATCTCTACGCGCCAAATCGTGATTCAAACGGAAGACCTGTTGCCGGGCCCTGCTTTCTACTTCCTTGAGGCTGTCGGTGAAGATAACCAAACCGTGACAGAAACTGTCGAAGTAACGATTGCAACCGCCGATTGCTCTGTTCAAGGCGATGAGAATATTGTACTCTATGACAGCCCCAACATCTTGATTGCAGATGAAATTGGCGAACTGCGCCCGGAAACAACCGTCGTGATCACAGGACGCACCAATGATATTAATTGGCTGCGCGTTAGCGTGGATAATGGCCCGTTGGGTTGGGTCGGTGCAGATAACATCAGTTGTGAACCGGGTAGCGTGCCCTTTGCTGAGTACATCGTGATCACTCAAGAGTCAAACTAACTGCACCTAAGTGCATGTGCCCCAGCCCCCACTCTATGGTATCCTCCACAATGTCGAAATTGCTCGAAGAGTGGAGCCCGTAACTGGTGAACCGAAAATTTATTGGTAAAAGTATTGTCCTCTTATTGATCGCCTTTACGATCACTGTTCCTACGGCACAGGCGCAAAGCCCCGATGGTGTCGAACTGGATATTCGCATCGGCTTCGATAGCTTTGTCCAGACGAACACCTGGGTGCCCATCACCGTAATTGCCAGTAACGATGGTAATGAAGATATTGAAGGTGAATTGAGGGTCGTCGTTAGTAACCAGTTTGCAACAGGCCAAACGATCTTCACCCGACCCATCACATTACCACAAAACTCTCGTCGTACCGTCAGTATGTATGTGACTAATGTTGCTAGCTTCGGCGGGGCTCCTCTCAAAGTCGAGCTGGTGCGGCGTGGCCGTACCATTCTTTCTGAAGAACCGCTGGTTCAATATATGTCGGCTCAAACGCTGTTGATCGGCGTTTGGAGCGATACGCCACAGAGTGTTGCGGCTATTGGGGATGTCAAGCCGCCATCTGAACTGAATATTGCGCTGCTGGATGACAGAGACTTACCAACGGAGGCCAAAGGTTGGTCTGCGCTGGATATTCTTGTGATTGTGGATACCGACACTGGTCAACTTTCGTCTGCCCAGCAAGAAGCGCTTCAACAATGGGTTATTTCGGGTGGTCGGGTCGTAGTTGTCGGTGGGGTGACGTTTCAGCGAACTGTGAGCGGCCTCGAAAATATTCTACCGTTGCTACCTGACTCTTCAGAAGAGGTGTCGCTTGAACCCTTGGCGATGGCAGCAACGGCGGATAGTTTCGCTGCAAACCTTGCTGATGTGGCTGATGTGGCCGTTGGTGACTCACACCGCGATGCTGTGGTGTTTGTCGTCAGTGATAATATCCCACTGGTCATTTACCGTGAGATTGGCGAAGGTCGCGTTGATTTTCTCGCTGCTGACCCCGGCCTAGAACCGTTACGCTCCTACGACCGCATGAACCAGATTTGGGCCTTCATTCTTGCTGATGATGAACAACAGCCAAGTTGGTCTTATGGCTTCAACCCGCAACAATGGGAGATCGCTCGCAACGCTGCCGCTGATATACCGGGTGTTGCTCTTCCTAATGCCTTTCAATTACTGTTGTTCCTTGGTTGTTACGCGGTGCTCGTTGGCCCGGTGAACTACATCATTCTGCGCATCTTAAATCGTCGTGAATGGGCCTGGCTGACCGTCCCAGCATTGGTGTTGGTCTTTTCATTCCTCGCTTACTTTATTGGCTTCCAAGTACTGCGCGGAAGCCGCCCAATCGTACACCGCCTAGCTGTTGTCCAGACTTGGCAGGGTCAATCCATCGGTGAAGTTAATGGGTTAGTCGGGGTTTGGTCACCGAGGCGTGCCCGTTATGCGATCAATTTACCCGAGAACATGTTAGGTTTCCCTATTCCACGGCAGTTTTCAAATGCACTGACAACACCCATGAATGTAACAGTAGAGCAGGGAGAAACAGTGACTCTACGAGATATTCGCGTTGATGTCGGGTCTGTTGAACCGTTGGCACTCGATGGTTACGTTGCTGATCCTCCTCGCGTGGAAGGTCAATTAGAAGTAGTAGGTGATGGCAATGGTATCTTTATTGAAGGCGAGGTCGTTAACTTTAGCTCACTCGATCTGTATGATGTTCGTTTGTTATTTGCGGGCACATCAACGCCCTTGGCGGATATTCCTGCCGGTGAAGTTGTCGAAGTCAATGCACGCTTCAGTGGGGGCGCTTCCTCTTCATCTACAGGAACTGGTCTTGACCCATTCCCGCTAGCGTCAAATTCATATTATTTTGCTCTTGGTGAGGATCTGTTTGGGCAGGATAACTGCTTTACAAATGAAGAGAATATCCGCGCACGTTGTAACCTCGTCCAGAGTATTGTCAATGGTGACGTGCGTGACTCAGATGTTTATCTTGTTGGCTGGGCAGATAGTGTACCGTTTGACTTTGATGTCAACGTCAATAATGTTGACTACATCGACCAGTCTCTTTACATCATCGAGCTTGACGCTCAAGTATCGACACAAGCGACGGGGCGTTTTAGCATCACACCTGCATTAATGTCGTGGCAGTTTGTCGGAGATGACACCGATTCATACAACAATTATTACACACCGTATGATTTATATATCGCTCAGAACGACCAGGTTACATTTCGCTTCGAGCCATTTGATCTCGTGCCACAGCCAGAGGTTGACCGCTTGCAGATAAGAATGGAAGAGGCCTACAGTTCAGGTGCAAATACCCCGGCTGTTGAGCTGCTTAATGTGGAGACTGGTGAATACGAGCGCGTTGTGGTTCAGTGGGGTGTGACGGAGATATCGGACGCCCGCCGCTTTATTGATGGGCGCTATGGAGTAACGATTAGAGTCAATGGCCCCCGTAACGCGGGGCAAGAAGTGAGCCTGTCACAGATTGATATCACCTATTTAGTCAACTAGGCAACTGCCTGCTGCTAAGCTGAAGGAGTAACGGTATGCCCGCAATCATCGAAACACGAGACTTAAGTAAAAAGTATAAGAATAAACAAGCTGTCAACAAGCTGTCGCTCTCAGTGAACGAGGGCGCGATCTACGGGTTTGTGGGCCCGAATGGTGCTGGTAAAACCACAACAATGCACATGCTCACGACTCTGTTGGAACCAACTTCAGGTGAAGCAACCGTCGCTGGGTATTCTGTTACCAAGCAGCCGCGAGATGTTCGCCGGGTAATCGGCTACATGCCAGACTTCTTCGGTGTGTATGATGATATGAAGGTGTGGGAATACCTCGACTTCTTCGCTGCTTGTTACGAGATACCAGAGGCACAGCGCGGTCCGCTGATCCGCGACCTGTTAGAATTGGTCGAACTAAGTCACCGTGCTGATGATATGGTTGACAGCCTTTCGCGTGGTATGAAACAGCGTTTATGCCTCGCACGGACGCTGGCCCATGATCCACAGGTGCTAATATTGGACGAACCTGCCAGTGGCTTAGACCCCCGTGCCCGCGTCGAAATCCGCGAACTGCTGGTTGAATTAGCCAACATGGGCAAGACAATCTTCTTCTCGACACACATTCTCGCGGATGTGGCTGAAATCTGTACGCAAGTTGGCATCATCGAAGCGGGCGAATTGGTGATGCAAGGCAGTGTTGAAGAGATGCAGCGTCAATTGGTGCCCCACCGTGAGATTATTATGACCATTCTCGGTGATCCCACGCCCGCGCGCGATATGCTTGTTATGGTGGAGAACGTTGAAAGCCTAGAAGATATGAAGCCAGAGAACGGACGCGCCCGGCTTCACGTCACGCTAAAAGGCGACGATCAAGAAGTCAGTAATCTGCTGAAGCGCCTAGTTCAAGCGGATGTGCCTGTGCTGCACTTTACCGAGTCGACTCGTGATTTGGAGTCTGTGTTTATGCGTGCAACTAAGGGCATCGTTTCCTAGTATTTAGAAAAAGGAACGCCATTGTGGTAACGGAAGACCCAACAGAACTCTATCATTCAAATAACGTGCTGCCGGGATTCGCACGTTCCAACCCGGTTGCACTCAAAGAGTTACGTGGGCGTATGCGCGGTGCACGCGCTTTCGTTGTACTGACAGTTTACGTTGGCTTGATGAGTGTGTTTGCGGCCCTACTCTACCTGATTTACGGGTCATCGCAAGCTGCCACCTATCAATCGAATGGTAGTGCCGTCGGCAAACTTATCTTTGGGGGCGTCGTAGCGATTGAATTATTTCTCGTGTGCTTTGTTTCGCCTGCTTTTACAGCCGGGGCCATCAGTGGAGAACGCGAACGCCAAACACTCAATTTGCTGCGCACGACGCTCCTCCCAGCGCGGCGCATTGTGCTTGGAAAACTCATCTCATCAATGGCCTATATCTTACTTTTGTTGATGGCTGCCGTCCCACTCCAAAGCCTAGCCTTTCTGATGGGGGGAATCGTCATCGAAGAGGTCGTAGTTTCTGTTTGGATGCTGATGGTGACAGCGTTAGCGTTCAGTGCGTTAGGCATCTATTTTTCCGCTGCAACGCAAAAAACCCTCAGTGCTAGTGTGTTAACGTATGCTGTTGCCCTTGCTGTGACGATTGCACTGCCGTTGATCTCATTGGTGTTCACGTCGATTCTCTCCGCAGCATCACTCGGGGGCCAACCCGTCGCCGAGGTTGTCTTGAGTTACATGCAGGTGCTTGTTGCAGCAACGAACCCAATTGCATCAGCCATTTTGACAGAAGTGGCACTGCTGCAACATAGTACGTTATTCATCTATACAGAGACAGCTTCCAACGGCATGAGCTTTCCTTTGATATCGCCGTGGTTGCTCTACAGCGGGTTGTTTCTGCTGGCGACTGCTATCTTAGTCCGTGGGGCCATTCGTAAATTGAAACAATACCAAGCATCCTGACGGCAACTTACTACTCGACTGTTTACTGGTTTTTTAGGATACTGAACTCGTGGCTGTTCAAGAATTCAAGCCTGCGCAAACAAGCATACGCGAACTCAATAAAACGATTAACGGTTGGGATCGTTATCTCCGCCTGATTACAAGCTGGAAGTGGCTTCCCCGTGCGCTCATTATTGGTTTAATAGCCTCAGTTGGGGTTGCGCTTGCCGCTCGCTTCTATCCGATCTTGTTGCCGGGGCAGGTTGTCCTCGTCTCAATCGGTTTTGTGATCATTAGTATCGCAATAACGCTGTTAATCGTTTGGCTGTGGCCGCGCTCGACGTTAGCAAAAGCGCGCCGCTTTGATCTCTTGTTTGACCTCAAAGAGCGCTTGTCTACTGCTATTGAGATCAATGTTGGGAAGCTCCCAGTTGAATCGCCGGTGATTGCCAACAAGCAGCTTGAAGAAACGCTTAAAACTGCTAGTGTCGTGCGTGGGCGTGACTATCTACGTTTTAAGACACGTTGGACGGAATGGTTTGGGTCTGTGCTGCTGGGTGGTGTACTCGCCGCTGCGATCCTGTACCCAAACCCTCAGGAACAGCTAATACAAGAACAAGTCGAAATCGAGCAAGCGATTGCTGAAGAACTTGAGCGTCTCGAAGTACTACGCGAGCAGATCGACCAGTCCGGCACATTGACGGCTGACGAACAAGAGCAGGCGCTTGAAGTCCTCGAAGACACAATCGAGACGCTTGAGCAAAACAACATCTCGCAGCAGGAGGCTGTCGCTGCCTTAGAAGCTGGCGAAGAACAACTACGTGATCTGAGCGAGGAGTTCGCAGAGGCTCGGCAAGAGGCGTTAGAGGAGGCTGGTGCCGCCCTTGACGGTTCCCCGGCGGAAGAAGCCGCTGAGGCCCTTGAAGAAGGCAGTCAGTTGGAGGCGGCTGAAGCACTCGACGATATCGATGTGGATGGCCTCACTGCTGAAGAGCAGCAAGAGCTAGCTGAATCGCTGGAGCAAGCTGCTGAGGAGTTAGCTGAATCGAACTCGGAACTAGCTGAGTCGCTTGAAGAAGCCGCTGAGGCTCTGCGTGAAGGCAACGCTGAGGCCGCAGAAGAAGCCCTTGGTAAGGCTGCCGAGCAACTGCGCGGAGAGGCGGGTGGTAACGTGCAGGAGCTAGAGGACCTTGCCGATGAGCTTGGTCAAAGCGGTGAGCAAGTTGGTGAGGCGGGCCGTGAACAGCGTGGTCAGCAGCCAGGCGCTGGAACCCAGCCTGGTGACAGCACCCAACCCGGCGAAAGTGGCATCGAGCAGGTGCAGCCGCAGCAAGGGCAAGGCGCCAGTGATGAACTCAACCCCAATGGTCAACCACAAGGCTCTGGTGGTTCGGGGCGAGGGCCAGACACGGGCCCAGCCCAAGGTGGTACCGAAGGCGAGATGGATACTGATAATGGGGCAGGCGATGGTGGCCTACAAGACTTTGAAGGAATCTACCAGCCGCAGCGCATCGGTGGCGAAGGTGGGCCGGAAGTCGATGTACCAGGTGAGGCTGACCCCGGCATACCGACTGGTGTCGAAGGCAACTTTGCTGATAACCCTGATGGGGATACGACGGTTCCCTACGACGAAGTTTTCTCGGATTATGAAGGAACTGCCAACGAAGCATTAGATACGGGGTATGTGCCGCTGGGTCTACGTGATCTTGTGCGGGGATACTTTGGTCGTCTTGATCCAGATCAATAGACACTTTTTAAGGAAACCATTCCGCACAATACAATACCGCCACTTTGACATCCTGTAGACAGCGGAGAATCGATTGTACAAACGATACTATTTAACTTGGTTGATTATTATGGCTGTCTCATTGGCAGCTTGTGGGCCTGAAGAACCAGCACCAACTGAGCCACCTAACGGTGAAGTCACTGAAGTGGCGGAACAACCCGTTGAACCAACCACCGAGGCCGAACTACCGTCTGAGCCAACGCTAGAGAACCAACTAGAGGAGGAGGACGGGTTGCCGACACCGACGAACTTTATACGTCAATTAGTAGAGGCTGGTGGTGTAGCCGACCCCGAACGAGTAAGTGCAACACTGCTGCAATTGCAAAGTGTACCTGCTGGTAATGGTGAGTCTTTCTTATTCTCGTTTGAAGACTCTAACGGACAGTTGACGGTGCGCTGCACGATGCACACCGTGCTGGTGCCAGCCGAAGCTACCTATGAGATTACAACGGCCCCATTTGTGCGTTGTGTGCCTCAGACGTTTGCTGACCCAATTTCGATGTTCTCATCCTTTAGCATTGATGAGATCGGTGCTGCCACCGATGTCGTCTTTGGACAAATTTATAGTCCGGATGTCGTCGCAATCCGTGTGTTCTTCGATGGGGGTGATACTGTCGCTGTGATTGGCGGCGGTGGTTATCAAGCTAATATTCCTTCGGGTGCGTCCAACATTACTGTGACTGCTTATGATGCTGCCGGTGGTACGCTCTTTAATGGAACACCTCAACTAAATTAAGCCTATTTCTTGTAGCAGTAGTCGATTAGGGAGACATTAAATGACAGATGGTACGTATAACGTGACGGAAATGTCGCCAGCAGAATTCCGGGAAGCAGCAGACAATATCCGTCAGCAAATTGCCCAAGTGATTGTCGGTCAACGAGAGGTTGTTGACCTTGTTTTAATGTGTGTCATCAGCGGCGGGCATGCCTTATTAGAGGGTGTGCCAGGCCTCGGTAAAACGATGCTTATTCGCACGCTCTCAGAAGTGCTTGAATTGGACTTTGCTCGGATACAGTTCACACCCGATCTGATGCCGGCTGATATCACAGGTACAGATATCCTTGAAGATGATGAAGCCGGGCGCAAAGTACGTCAGTTCCAGCCGGGGCCAATTTTCGCCAATCTCGTACTTGCGGATGAGATCAACCGGGCGACACCTAAAACACAGTCGGCTCTGCTGGAGGCCATGCAAGAAAAATCAGTGACGGTAGCCAACCAAACTTACCACCTAGAGCGACCATTCTTTGTATTAGCGACCCAAAACCCGCTGGAGATGGAAGGCACCTACCCACTGCCAGAGGCACAACTTGATCGTTTTATGTTCAAGATTGACGTCACGTTTCCCTCCGCCAATGAATTAGTCGAGATTCTCGCTCGCACAACTGGCGCTGAAACAGCCGCCGCTGGCATTGCTGCGGACGGTATCACGATTGTTCGCATGGGTGAATTAGCGCGTCGCGTGCCGATCGCCAGCCATGTCAGTGAGTATGTTGCCCGTTTAATTGTCGCCACTCATCCTGAACATCCAACTGCCTCAGATATGGTAAAGCGTTACTTGCGCTTTGGCTCCAGTCCGCGTGGGGCACAAGCGCTGATCGTGGGGTCTAAGGTTAATGCCTTACTTGATGGCCGTCATAATGTCGCCTTCGAGGATATTCATAAGATTGCTTCGGCTGCGCTGCGGCATCGCTTGCTGCTGAACTTCGAAGCGCAAGCTGAAGGTATCACAACTGATGACGTCATTGCTGAGTTGCTTGAAACAGTCGCAGTGAAGGTTTAGTCAGATAGCATCTTTGACTGTTTTGTTGGGGTGTGGTGTATTACTGCTGCTTGGCTTAACCGTCTTGGTTGTAGTCATAGTGCTTTCGGAGGAGAAGGCATGAGTATTGGTATTGGTCTAGGTGAAGTGCTGATTATTGGCGGTAACCTATTGTGCTTGGTTGTTGTCGTGTTGATGGTTGTGGTGGTACTGAAAGGTCGCCCTGACCAAACCGACGACGAGAATTCATAAAGGTAGAGAAAGCTAAATGTCTGATACAAGCCGCCTGTTTGATGAAAAAACGCTGCGGAAGCTCGAACAACTGACGCTGATTGCCAACCGCGTGCGAGCAGGCGTGATGAAAGGGGATCGCCGTAGTACCAAGCGCGGTACCAGCATCGAATTTGCAGACTATCGGGATTACACTCGGGGCGATGATCTCCGTCGCCTGGATTGGAACGTCTACGCTCGCTTGGATAAGCCGTTCATCAAACTGCTTGAGGAAGAAGAAGACTTAACAGTTCATGTCCTGTTGGATGCATCTCAGTCAATGAATTGGCCCGTCGAAGAGGGTCTCTTCCGAGATAAAGAAATTGACCCTAACGAGCATAAGTTCAGCTATAGCAAGCGGCTGGCGGCGGCCTTAGCTCATATTGCACTGAGCAGTGGTGATCGGGTCAACATTGGTCTGCTTCAAGGTGATGCCGTTGCCGATAAGTGGGGACCATACCGCACCCTAAACCGTGCCCTCTCGATGCTCAGTTGGGTTGAGCAGCTAGAAACGTCCGCCACCACAGATCTCAACCTCGCCCTGCGCGACTATGCCCTGCGAGGAGGGCGTCCGGGTTTGGCCTTGTTGATCACAGATATGTTTTCGCCCAACGGCTATGAGGATGGCCTCAACGCGCTACAAGGCCGTGGCTATGAGGTTGCGCTGCTGCATATCCTTTCACCAGATGAAGTCACGCCCCAGTACGCTGGTGACTTGCGTCTCGTTGACAGCGAAACGGGTGTTGGGCAGGATGTGACAATTGATGAGGCGATGCGCTCGTTGTACAGCCGTCGTCTAAAAGAATGGCGCGAAGGGATTGCGAGGTATTGCTTGGGCCGCGATGTTCATTATGTGACGGTAGAAACGGGCACCCCTTGGGAGAACGTTATCTTATATGCGCTGCGGCGCGCTGGGGTGGTTCGCTAAGTGATTTGTCTGCTGATATTGGAAAGTGACCGTATGCTCTAATGGGCTTCATTACACCTGCGATGTTGGGGTTAGCTGCAATTGCTGGCCCAATTATTTTGCTCTATATGCTGCGGCTTCGGCGTCAAGAAGTCAAAATCTCTTCGACGATGCTCTGGCAGCGCCTTATGCAAGACCGCGAAGCCAACACCCCTTGGCAGAAACTACGCCGTAACCTGCTGCTGATCTTACAGTTGCTCATCTTGGCAGCGTTGGTGTTTGCCTTGGCACGTCCATTCTTGCCTGTGCCGTCTGTGGCAGCGGGCAGCGTCGCCTTACTGATCGATGCTTCTGCCAGTATGAACGCCACTGATATGCCTGCTGGGGCCAGCCGCTTCGAAGCCGCCCAGGAAGATGCGCTTGCACTCGTCGGTGACCTTGCCAACGATGAAGTCATGACGGTGATCAGCGTGGGGAGTACACCGCAAGTGCTCTCCCCGCCAACCAGTGATCGCACTGCCCTACGAGAGGCCATCAATCGAGCAGAACCAACAACAGCCCTCGCCGATTGGGACGCTGCGCTGGCCTTAGCGGGTGCTTCTATTGCCGGGCGTGAGGACGCAACCATCGTCATTATCTCCGATGGCGGCCTACAATCCGACTTGCCCGCTCTGTCTGCCGAAACGCGTTTTCTAAGCATCGGACGCGAAACTGCAAACATGGCAATTACCGCATTAGCGACGCGTCAACTCGATGATGATATTCAATTATTTGCTGGGGTCACCAATTACGGCCCGGAAACCGCCGATGTCATTCTTAGTATTGAGGTCGATGGTGATATCTTAACGGCTGACAGAGTCACAGTGCCATCTACTGAAACCCTAACCATGACCTTTGGTGATATTCCTGAGGGGGCGAATATCATCCGAGCAGAGTTAACGCCACCAGTCTCTGGTGGCGTCGATGATTATCTGGCTCTGGATGATCAAGCATTCTCTGTGATTCAGCCTGTTGCTGGTGGGCGTGTGCTGCTCGTTACTGAGGGCAATATTTTCCTGCGCCAATTGCTGACTGCCTTTCCGCAGATTGAGGCTTTCCAGACCAGCCCGGACGATATCCCCGTTGGTGAACAGTTCGATCTCATTATTCTAGACCGCAACATCCCGCAAGAACTGCCGCCTGGTAACCTGATGTTTATTGAACCAACTCGCAGTACCTCGCTTTTTCTTGTTGATGGTACTTTTGAGGATACGCGCTTTTTGCGCCAGCAAGAGACACCGATCTTGTCCTTTGTCGATTTTGAGCAAGTTGCCATCCGTGAAGCCGTCGATGTGACAACACCAGGGTGGGGCCAGCCAATTGTAGAGGCAGAAGGTGGCCCCTTGCTGCTCGCTGGTGATGTCGGCAGTCGTAGAGTCTCCGTGATTACTTTTGACCTACTTGCTTCTGACCTGCCATTGCGGATCGATTTCCCTATCCTGATGGCGAACTTGTTGCAATGGTATTCGCCTGCAACCGCCGTTGATGCGCCTGATGGTCTGCGCCCTGGTGAACCTGTTGCCATCCGCCCACAAGCGGCAACCACTGAGTTCCGCGTGACCGACCCCGCAGGCTCTACTCGGCGCTTCGATGCCACCGATGAAGTGTTAACCTATGCTGCGACTGATGTACTCGGCGTTTACCAAGTCGAACTCATCAGTGAAGAAGCCCGTGAGACAGGTGGTTTGTTTGCGGTCAATTTGTTCTCCGAGCAAGAGAGCCAGATCGCGCCGCAGGATGTGATTATCGTCGGCGATGCCGAAGTCAGCAGTGCAAACACCAATCAAGATACCCTCGGTCAAAGAGAACTCTGGCCTTATTTGGCTGGATTGGCGCTGCTCATTCTTGTCGTGGAGTGGTGGGTGTACCATCGAGGCACTGGGCTGCCGCGTCTGCTGCGTCGTAGTGATGATGCATCCGGCCCGAGTGTATTAACTAATCGATAATGGTTATTGTGCTAAAGTTAACGTCTCGTCGTTGTAGCCAAAAGTTGATCTGTACATGTATCTGGAAAACAAAACCTGAATGAGCTTTACGACACCAATCGCTCTGATACTGTTATTATTGGTACCTTACTTTTTGTGGTTAGGGCGCCCTCGTGCCAGCTTTGGTCGCCAACGGTCGATCACGACGCTTGTTCTCCGCACCCTGATTATTGTCTCGCTGATCTTATCTATCGCAGGCTTGCAGATCGTGCGCGCCTCTGACCAACTAGCGGTGGTTTTTCTAATCGATAAGTCCGACTCGATGCCAGAACAAACCGTTGAAGCTAGTCGGCAGTTTGCGCAAGATGCCATCGACCGTATGCGCCCCAATGACCAAGCTGCCATTGTTGTGTTCGGCTCAGATGCGCTGGTTGAACGCCCTATGACAAGCTCCCGTGAGGTCGGGCCAATTGAATCAACACCACTGCCGCTCAATACGGATATGGCGGAAGCTATTCGTTTAGGAATGGCGCTCTACCCGCCGGGGGCAGCCCGTCGCCTGGTTATCCTCTCCGATGGCCTTGCTAACTCCGGCGATGCCGAAGAAGCTGCTCGCTTGGCGGCAGCGTCCGGCGTTGAGATTGTGTCGGTGCCGTTCGCCGCTTTAACCGGGCAAGAAATTCTAGTGACGGATGTCGGGGTACCTACGCGCCTCAATGAAGGGCAGATATTTGATCTCTCTGTTGCAGTCGAGTCGACGGTCACCACACCCGCTGTCCTCCGGGTGTTGGCTGCTGGTGAGGTCCTCGTGCAAGAGAACGTTGAACTAGTCGAAGGGATCAACCGGTATTCGTTCACACTCCAAGCGTCAGAGGTCGGTCTAAATGCTTTCCGGGTACAGGTAGTACCAGAGTCAGAAGATATCTTCTACCAGAACAATGAATTATCAGCCTTCTCGCAAGTAGTTGGCCCGCCGCGTGTTTTGATTGTCGCCGATGATGAAGCCGAATCAGCAAATTTAGCGCAAGCTCTGCTTCAGCAAGGGCTGTCAGTTGATACAGTCACAAGCAGCGGGTTATCTGCTGATATCAGCGTACTTAGTGCGTATCAGAGTGTGGTGCTCGCCAACATCCCTGCGCAGAATTTGGGCCCACGCAAAATGGAAGCTGTTCAATTGTACGTGCGTGATTTAGGGGGTGGTCTGGTTGTTGTCGGTGGGCCAAATGCCTATGGTACTGGTGGCTACTTTATGACGCCGCTCGAAGAGACCTTACCTGTTGATATGCAGCTCAAGGATCAAGAGCGGCTGCCGCAGCTTACCGTCATGTATGTGATCGATAAATCTGGTTCCATGGCAGATACCAGTCTAGGTGGCTTCCCAAAGATGGAGTTGGCGAAAGAAGCAATCCTGCGATCACTAGCACTGCTGGGGCCGACTGATCGCATCGGTGTGATTGCTTTTGATGAAAATGCCAGCATTGTCCAGCCACTAGGGCCGGCCTCCGAGCGCGTCCAGATTGCCCAAAATGTAGCGAGCCTGCGGGCTGGTGGCGGCACTGATATTTACGCGGGCCTATTGGCAATGAGCCAGATTCTCCCTGATGCTCCGGGTCGTTTGCGACACGTCGTCCTGCTCAGTGACGGTGGCGCCTCACCTGAGGGTATTTCGCCCTTGGTCGAAGAGATGTACAACGAGCACGGTATTACCCTTTCTGTGATTGCTATCGGCCAAGGTTATGCGCCCTTCCTCGAAGACTTACCGCTTCTCGCCGATGGACGGTTCCATAATGCCTTCAATGTAGACACCATCCCCGAAATCTTTTCCGAAGAGACGATTATCGCGACAAGAGCCTACATAATCGAGAATGAGTTTCAACCTGCGTTGACCTCTAGCTCGCCAATCCTAACCGGGATCAGTGGCACGCCGTCGCTGTTTGGCTATGTTGGCACAACAATCAAACCGACTGCCCAGCAGATCCTGATTACGGATAAGGAAGACCCGTTGTTAGCAGCCTGGCAGTATGGGCTTGGGCGTTCTGTGGCCTGGACGTCTGATGCAACCGGACGCTGGGCGGGTAATTGGGTTAATTGGGAAGAATATGCCCGCTTCTGGGGGCAGGCCGTTCGCTGGACGATTACTGAAGGCGTTAGCCAAAACGTCGAAGTCAGTGTTATTCAGGAAGGCGAACAGGTGCGTGTGGTGGTCGATGCGATTGACGATGAGGGGCTATTCCTCAATGGCTTAGATATGGACGCCAACATCATCAGCCCAGATCTCGATGGTGAGTCGATTGACGTGCAGCAGGTCGCTCCAGGTCGTTATGAGGGCGTGTTTACCCCGACAGACGAAGGTGCCTACTTTGTGCGGGTTGCCGGGGTCGATGCAGACAACGAGGGGACGCCTGCTGTTGCCCAGACGGCTGGCTACGTGCTCTCATACTCGCCTGAGTATCGATCATTTGAAGGTAACCCGGACTATCTGCGCTTCATTGCTGGCTTGACCGGGGGAGACATTGTGACCGACCCAACCGCGGTGTTTGTGCACAACCTTGACTTTGACCGTGCCCGTCAACCCTTATGGCCATTTCTACTATTACTAGCTACGACTTTGCTCCCATTTGATATTGCTGTTCGCCGTCTGGTAATTACACGCTCAGATTTGGTGCGTCTGCGGAATTACCTGCTTCCTGGGCGGTCACAACAACCAGATATATCTTCTCGCCAAGCACAGGTTAATTCCCTGTTTCAAGCGAAACAGCGTGCCGAACAGCGGACAACCATGCGTGATTTGCCATCCTTTGGCGCCAAGGGTGACCAAGCCCGCACATCACCCGAGGTTGCCCCAGTCGCCAAAACTCCTCAAGTCAAACCCAGAACTGCCGTACCAAAACCAGCACCGCCTAAAAAAACATCCGCCGCGTCGGGCAACACCGCATCGAGCTTGCTGGCGCGCAAGCGGGCCCGTCAGGAACAACAGGGCGACGAATAAGAGATGCAGTATGTAGGTAGTCTGTGATAAAGTTACCGATATGTTTTTTTCCGAATGAGCAGTCGAAGGATGCGCGCGTTGACCGACAGTAAACAGCTTTCCGACCTCTACTATCGCCCAGAAGATATCAACGAGGCACGGCCCGCAAAGCCTCGCGTTAAAAAAGAGGTTTACGAAAGAGAATTAAATCGGCTTCATCACGAATTAGTGAAGTGGCAATACTGGCTAAAGGCGACAGGGCAACGGGTTGTGATTGTGGTTGAAGGGCGTGACGCCGCTGGTAAGGGTGGGACGATCCGCCGCATTGTTGAACCGCTCGACCCGCACGCTGCTACCGTCGTCGCATTACCGAAACCTACCGAGCGTGAAATGACGCAATGGTACTTTCAACGCTATGTTCCACACCTGCCCGCAGCGGGCGAAATCGTCGTCTTCGACCGCTCTTGGTATAACCGTGCAGGCGTGGAACGCGTAATGGGCTTTGCGACTCAGGAGCAGGTGCAGGAATTCTTCGAGTCCTGCCCGGACTTTGAACGGATGCTCGTTCGTTCAGGCATTCATGTGGTCAAATATTGGTTCTCCGTCAACCCTTATGAGCAGGATCGGCGGCTTAAGCGTCGTATTGATGACCCATTGCGTCGGTGGAAATTGAGTGGAATGGACCTTGAGTCACGCTTGCGCTGGGATGAATATTCAAAGGCAAAGGACGAAATGTTTGAATATACTGACATACCAGAAGCCCCGTGGTACGTGGTTGCATCTAATAACAAGCGCAGCGCCCGTTTGAACTGCATTACCCATATGTTAAGCCTTTTTGAATACGAGAACTTAATCCCCGAACCCTTCGAACTGCCACCCCGTCCTGAAAGTACTTACCAACGCCCCCCCCGTGAGCATTATAATTACATTGATGAAGTGTGGTAAGCACCGACAGCCAACCCCAAAAAACAGATGTGAAGCCTACATCACTCGTGGTGTGGGCTTTTGTGTTTTGGGCACTAACCAAATGTTAACCGCTCGTCTTTCACAAATTCCCGTATAATGAGAATATCAGAGTATAACAATCTGACGGATCTATTTGGTGATTTAACACGACTAATGATCGGATAGTCGTGTTTGAGGAGTTTGTAAATGAATATTTTGCTGTTAATCGTTATTTTACTGGTTGTTGTGTTGTTTGCCCTCGTTGCCGGATTAATCATCTTTTTGCTGTCGCAAGAAGATGAAGAGATTACTTTGACTCCGCGTGAGCAACACCTCGTTGAGAAACTTCAAGCGGCTGGCGTCGAGCAGTTCAACCGTGGGTTGATGCAGTTTAACCACCAAAGCCGTTCATTTCGGTTGAAGATGTGGCGCAAGGGTGGAGCGCCGACTATTTCATTCATCACTACAGTGAAAAACCCTCGAATGGTAACGTTAGCAGCCGCTGGCGCGGATCAGTTTTCACCTCGCTTACCGGATGTCGTCGCTGCCATGAAAAAACTGCCCATTAATGAGCCCGCGATTCGCCGTAACTTCTACGTCAGTGGCACATCGGTAGAGGCTGCCCAACAGATATTGTCAGCCAATGGACGGGTACGTGAAGTCATGATCATGCTCCGACATGAGATAAACAACATGTGGTTTGTCGTCGAGCAAGATGAAATTGTCGTTACGCTCGCCGTGCCTGACTACGCCGAAAGAGGTGTAACCCCGCAACAACTGCTGCTTGGTTTAGAATTGGCCAGCCGACTGGCTGATGCAATAGAATTGACTGCAACAAACCCCGTGAGAAGTGGCCGCAGACTGCATAGTAAACTTGCCTAACGGTTCCACGGGTTGTGTGGTCAATGGCACGCAGGATTAGAAAGGCAACCCGTGGCAAATAGAAATGACACTGTATGGCAAAGCGCTGAGCAATCTCAGCGCTTTCTGACTGGTATTCGCGCAGGGATTCCACTAGCTGATGAGCAAATTGATATTATGCTGCGCGTCACCGCGAAAGCGCAGCCCAACCCTTCCACTGTTCTCGACCTTGGTTGTGGTGATGGTGTTCTGGGCCGCGCGCTCCATAGTCTGTTTCCTCAAGCTCATTACTGTTTCGCTGATTTCTCGAAACCAATGCTAAAAGCTGCCCGCGAAGCGCTTTCACCCTCTGATACAGTGCACTATGTAGCTGTAGACTTTGCCTCATCTAACTGGGTCGAGCGGGTTAAACCCTACCACCCATTTGATGTGATCGTCTCAGGATATGCGATCCATCATGCCCCCGATGACCGTAAACGTGCTGTTTACTCAGAAATCTTTGACCTATTGTCATCATGCGGTGTCTTTGTTCACGCTGAACATGTGGCACCTGCCAGTTTATTTATCGCGCATCTTCATGAAGATTATTTTGTCGCCTCATTGTATGAACAAAAAAGGAAGACGAACCCCGGTTTGACGCTTCAAGAGGTAGACGCGCAGTACCGCAAGCATGGCGACTCGTTGGCAAACAAGCTGACCCCACTAGAAACGCAGTTAGCATGGCTGCGTGAAGCAGGCTTTATGGATGTTGATACATATTTGAAAGTGTTTGAATTGGCTCTGTTTGGTGGCATAAAACCAAGCAACTGATAGCGCCAAATCTGTAAAGTTCGCTTTAAGTGCTAGACTCTACTGGTTATAATTCAAGCAAGTTGCCCAAAGTCGAAACATTTAGGAAGAGACCAAGCTCATGCGCATTCCGGGGATGTATGGCGGGATCAAAATAATTGCTGGTACTAACAGCATTGAAATCTCGGAAAAAATCGCCAGTTACCTTACTCACAAGGCGGGCCTATCTTCGTCTGTGCTTGTTGAGCGCGAAATATATAAATTCCCAAATGACAATACATTCGTGCAGCTTGGGGAAAGTACGCGTGGCCAAGATGTGTACATCGTGCAATCGATGGGGCGTCCAGTCAACGATAATATCATGGAACTCCTCATCACGTTGGATGCCGTGCGAAGAGACTCTGCCGCTCGCATTACAGCCGTTATTCCCTACATGGCCTATACGCGAACCGATAAGCGAGACGTTCCGCGCTCACCGATTACGGCGCGGCTGATCGCAGATATGATCGAAATAGCTGGGGCAGATCGTTACATCACGGTTGATTTACACGCGGGTCAAATTCAAGGCTTTTTCCACATCCCTGGTGACGCCCTCAGCGCCGCCTTTCAGATGTTAGCTTACGTCAAAACCCTAAACCTGGGTGATTTTGTCGTCACAACAACGGACTTGGGCTTTGCTAAAGACGGACGTGACTGGGGCCGGGCGCTAAATGCGCCCGTCGCATTTGTTGAGAAGAAGCGTAATGGTACAAGCGTCAGCGCTATGAATATTATCGGTGATGTCAAGGGTAAGAATATTTTACTGGTAGACGACGAAGTAGATACGGGTGGCTCACTTGTTAAGGCGGTAAATTTGCTGGATGAAGCTGGTGTTAAAGAAATCACCGTGGCGTTCACTCATGCTGTTTTCTCTGATCCAATCTATGAGCGGATCGACGTGTTAGAAAACCGCGTCCGTGAGTTTATTTTTACAGATACAATCCCAGTGCCAAAAGACAAAATAAGGGATTCGTTCACAGTTATTTCCGTCGCCGATATGATCGGTGAGGTTATGCGGCGTGCCCATCAGGGTATTTCAGTTGGGGCAATGTTTAACAAAGATTGGCGCTAAATAGACTGAACTGAAGGCTTAGTTGATCCAACAGTTAGATTATGATCAGAGACTTTATTCGACTCCTCAGTGAAATAGATGCCTTCGCGGCAGCCGTTGGTCTTGTCATCGGACTAGGTATTATTGCTTTTCTGCGTGGAACGCAAGTCTGGCGACACCGCTCAAATTTTGGCTACAACACATATGCTGCCGACCGGTTCCGCCATCGTATGCAGCGCTTGGCAGTTGCTGCAATAGTCGTTGGTGCCCTAGGGGCGATTGCCTACGTGCTTTTGTGGAATGGAGAAGCACCAACCGTCTTCGATGATCTTGCCCAAGGTGAACCAACCATCGACACTTCAGCCGACCCATTGATAGTTGTCTCGGAGATGTCCTTGCTTATCCCGCGGTTGGCTGTCGAAACAGAAGTGACACATGCGCCAATTGTTGGCAATGAATGGGATATCTCTCGCCTACGAGACGAAGTTGCTCACCTTGCTGGTACGGTATACCCTGGGGAACCGGGTAACTCTGTGCTGGCTGGCCATGTGACGGTGCCAGGATCGGGTTGGGGGCCATTTCGCGAATTGGAACAGCTTCAGCCCGGTGATGAGATTTTCGTAGAACGTGGCACTGGAATATACACGTATGTTGTAGCGGAAAAATCTGTGGTTGACCCAACAAACGTTGAGGTAGCTTACCCAACCAATGATGATCGTTTGACGCTCATAACATGTTCAGACTGGGATGAGGAGGAAGAGACTTATGCCAAGCGCATTGTCGTCATTGGCTATAAGATCCCCGACACGGACGAGTTCAGCGCGTCTATCCTGACTCAATAGTCTGCACCTCATTGTTCTAACATGGTTGTATCGATGTTGGGCCTCAGCTACAATTTGACTAACTTGTAGCTACCCCATCAACGAGACAGAATATGGAATCCAGGCCACTAAGCCCACCCTGGAGTCGGACAACAAAAATTACAGTCACCGTTTTTTTACTCGTCGCCTTTGGCATAGCTACTTTTCTGTTCCGTGTTGCACTTGTTCCAATCTTGATATCTTCAATTACGGCTTATATATTGTATCCACCTGCCCGTGGACTCAGCCGACTCACGCGCTTACCGCATGCGCTTGCCACAGGTCTCGTATACTTGCTGCTGCTTGCGATTATCATTCCTGTGAGCGTTGCTCTGTTGCCACAAGCGTTAGGGCAGTTTGGTGTCATCGCAGAAGCTGCGGTCGAGGTGGTCAACGCACTTCAATCGGTTAGTCCAACCACATCAGTTACAGTTGTCGGGATCGAACTTAGCGTTCTCAGCCTCCTAGAAACACTGACGACGCCGCTCATTGACGGCTTGCGCACTTTGGCTGGTGGAACTATCGGCTTTGTTGGTCGAGCAGCACAAACTGCCCTGCTGACGGTTTTCACCTTAATCATCGGTTTTTACCTCACGCGGGATGGTGACCGCTTTGTTGCGGGGTTTATTAGCGCCGTTCCCGATCACTATCGGCCTGAGATCGAGCGCCTAGTGCATCAGATTGACCATATCTGGCAGGCCTATTTCCGCGAACAATTGTTTACCGCCATAGCGACGGGCTTATTTGCTGGCCTATTGGCTTATTTGGTGGGGCTGCCGGTGCCGACATTGATGGGTTTTCTCGCAGCATTTTTGCTGTATCTGCCGGGGATAGGGTCTTATATTTGGCTGTTGATTGCACTCATTTTGGCAATTGCAGCCGGGTCTACGCGAATTGAAATGAGTAATGTTGCCTTTGCTTTTGTCGTGGTCGGTATACATGTTATCTATACGCAAGGCTTACGACGTCTGCTTGCACGTCTGTTTACGTACACCGAAATCAAACTGCATCCGGTAGTTTTAATCGTAGGTGTTCTCGCCAGCTTTGCCATACTGGGTATTTTGGGTGTGATTCTTGCGGCCCCGCTGGTCGCGACTGTTGTCGTTTTTTCGCGCTACATCTATGCTAAGTTAATGGATGAAAATCCTTTCCAAAGGAAGAGTATGTTGATGGCGACGACTACGGAGTTTGAGGCAACCCGCCAAGCTTATCTTCAAAATTCGCCCGACGATCAAACAAAGACCGCCGAGGAGGAAGACACACCGCATGGCTAAGGCCATCAACGTAAAGTTTCGTCCCGCCAACGCTGATGATTGGTTGATTGTATCCGGGATTGTGGCTGCCACATGGAGGGGGGAGGATTACATCACTGAGGAGCTATGGCAGCATTGGGTTGATGATAATAATGGCTACCTAGTTGTGGCAATGGTGGCTGGTATTCTGGCCGGGTTTGGTCATATTACGGAATTTAATGAGGCGGAGTGGTGGCTGGAGGGCGTGCGCGTCAACCAGATGCAGCAGGGTAAAGGCGTAGGAAGCGCCATCGTTGAGCACCTTGTTAACTACTTCAAGCATAACGGTAAAGGTGCGTTACGGTGTGTGGTTGATAGTCAAAATCGACCATCCATTCAAATGGTTGAGGCCAGTAAACTCCACCATATGTTATCGCTGACCTGCTTTGAAGCGCCTGCTAAGGTAGGTAATGAATACGAATTCTATAAAGTGGGACCTAAAGCGGCTGACTATATTAACAGTTATTTACGCTATTCTCCGATGTACCGCATCTCGAATTATCTCGAGCATAATTGGGTCATACGTGTTCTATCTGAGGATTATTTGAATGCACTGCTGTCGGACGCTGCACATGAAGTCTTGATCTGGCGAGCGTTTGATCGCCTACACGGTTTGGCTGTCATTGTCAAGGTGGCGGCAGAAAAGAACTTAACCTATGATCCCTCGCAAGTGCTCTACATTGGTTATCTCGATGCACCAGACGATACGACATTGCTAGCAATGGTTGCGGCCTTGCAAACGCTTGCCGCACGAGAGGGTCGTGAAAAACTGCGGTGGTACATGCCGGCTCGCGCTGGCTTCGAGACAGTTGCATCAATTGAAGGCTCAACCCTGCGGACTGAAAGCGAGTTGTTGCTCTTTGAATTAACATCGGATGCATCCGATCTAAGTACCTGATATCTCCCTCCTAATTCGTCAACTGCAAAACTTGAACAATAATAGTGATGCGTGTAACTTTGGGTGGTGTATTATCATCTACCGGCCTCTCATTGTATGACTGCTTGGAGTAGAACGAGCCTGATATTATTGGCCCGATTAGCCAGAAGAAATCGAAGTAGATTCTATGTCTGAACAGAACGAAAATATTTTGACGGAAGACAGCGCTTGCCCCTTTATTCGTCTAAGTGATAGGCCAGAAATGCGGGGTGATCGGCCTTCTCGTGAGCATGTCTGCTATAAGACGAAACCGCCGCGATCTATTGATATGCACTTCCAACGGCGTGCCTGCCTTGGGTTGCAGCATGAGAGATGCCCGATCTACAAGACCCGAGGGGCTTGGCGTGCTGGTATGCCCGATGGTATTGAACCCGGTACTAGGGGGGCGCCACTTGGTGAAGACGATGCAGGGAGCATCAGTGAAGGCTTAAGTCGCTTCGAGTATAGTAGTGGTGAGAGCACCCCCCCAATGGGCTTTGAACGCCCTATTCTTCCGCAAGAAATGACTGCCGCTGAAGAGCTACCACCGCTGGACGACAGCCTAGAGACATCGAATTTATCGCCTGAAGAAATTGAATTAATAGAAGAAGACAGCCGAGATATTGCTCGTCGAGTTGCTCAACAGGTTGTAAGTAACTCTGGTGATATCCTCGAACAAGCGGAATTAACTGCTAACCAGATTGCTCAACAGATTGCAGCGGAGACAGCGGAAACAACACAGCGCGCCGCCTCTGAGGCCGCTCAGCGTGCTGCTGCGGCAATTGCAGAACGACTTGCAAATGAAGACGTCGCCCAGTCTGCGGAACAGGTTCAACGTGTGGCCAGCAAAGTCGCTGAAGAAGTTGCCTCTCGGATTGCTGCGGCCTCTGTGACTGAAGCGGTCGAAGCGGCTCAGCGAATCGCGTCGCAGGTAGTTCAACAATCGATCTTTAATATCACTGCTCAGATTGCAACACAGGCTGCTGACCAGGCAACGCAGGTCGCTTCAACCTTGGCCCAGGAAATCGCGATCCAAGTTGCTGGAGATACTGCCAAAGAGGTTGCCCTCCGCTCGGCAACTGAAGCTGCTCGTGTTGCGGCTGCGCAAGCCGCTAGAGAGATCGCCGTCGAGATTGCCGCAGAGGCAGCTAGTGAGGCCGCTGCGGAAGCGGCTTCCGGGGCGACTAATGTTGCTGAGCGCCGTGCTGCTGAAATTGCGCAACAGGTCGCCAGTGAAGCATCTGAGCGCGTCGCTGCTGAGATCACCTCAACGATTGCCCGCGAAATGATGGAACAGATTGCCGCGGACGCAGACCGCAGTTCACGCGAAGTTGCTCGGGCTGTGGCTGAAGAGATCGTCCAGACGATTGCTGCTGAAGCGGCTCGAGAGGCAGCCAGTGAGGCTACCTCCCAAGTGGCGGCGCAGCAGGCGTCACGTGTGTCGGCTCAAACAGCTACTGAAGTCGCTGAACAAACGGCTGCTCGGGTTGCCGCTGAGACGGCTGAAGCAATCGCCCGTGAGAATATGGGTAAAATTGCTGAAAACGAAGTCGTCCTGGATGCGGCTCGAACAGCCGCCATCATGGCTGCTGATAAGGCTGGAAAGCAGGCGGCAGAGCGGGCAGCGAAGTCTACTGCAGAACGTGAAGCCCACCGTGTAACCCAAGTTGTCCTGCAAAATATCACCGAACAGGCCGCTATTACCGCTGAAGTGATCGCCGCAGAAGCTGCTGAGCCAGTGGCTCGAGCTATCGCTCAGCGGGCTGCGGAAGAAGTGGCCCGCGATGTTGCTACCAAACACGCTCGGGCGGCTGCATCAGAGGCGGCTGCCACTGCCGCTGAACGAGCTGCTTCCGAGATTGCTGCAAAAACGGCCTCGAGGATAGCTGCAGAAGCAGCCACAGGCGTCGCAGAACAGGTGGCACGCCGTGTTGCCAACCGGGTAGCAGAGCAAGTCGCTAGTGATACGGCTGGTCGCTTTATTCTACGGGCTGAGTCAGTCGAACACTACATGTCTGGCGACTTGATGCAGGAAGTCAATGAACAAGCGATTGAAGAGATTTCGGCTCGAACTGCAACACAAGTAGCCGAACGTGTTGCCGAGCGGATCGCCGGAAACCTGAAGCAGGGTGTTAATGAAGACGAAGCCCGTGATGTCGCCAGCACTATTGCAGAGCAGGTGTCGGAGCAAGTGGCTCGTCGAGTTGTGGAGCAGGCTGCTCGCCGCAGCATGATCGAGACAGAAACTGATCGCCAGATTGTGATGGATATTGCTCGCGATGCTGCCAGCCGTGTTGCGGAGCAGGTTTCACAACAGGTTGCAGAGCGCATCACTGCTGAGGCCGTTGAGCAAAGCAAGCGCACCCCGGAAGATGACCGTGATGAACTAGAAGCCCTCGCGATGGACGCGGCTAGCCGCGTGGCCGAAGAGGTCTCAGCGCAAGTAGCACAACAAATTAGTGAGGAAGTCGCACGACAAACAGCCCAACAAGTTGCTGAATATCAATCCGAACTTCAGCAGCAAGGGTTTGCTCAGCAAGCCAGTGAAAATATTGACGCACGCCTGATTGAAGTCGGTGAGCAAGCCCAATTAGCTGGGCGGCAGGCAGCGTCAACGATGGCAGCAGAAATTGCCCAAGGTGCTGCTCGTGAGGTTGTTCAGACTATGATGACCGAAGCCATTGAAGACATCAAACGCGAGATGCGTGAAGAAATTGCCAAGGAAGCGGCTGAAGCCCGCAGCGCAGCCCTGAAAAATACATCGCCCTTAGTTGATATTGCCGCTGCTTCAATTAAGGGCGCGGAGACAGATATCGATGCGGAGGTGCCAGCCTCTGCTGAAGCTATCGTTAGTGATGATCAAAGTGACGACCAACAAGTACAGTCCAGAGTACTCACCTCTGCTGATAGCAACAGTCAAGAGGCGGCTTTTGAGGCCGGCATCGAAGACGTTATAGACGAGCCAGTCTCTGACGAAACAGCAGGCCAAGAGGCTGTCCAGTTTCAAGCACCTGAAGAAGTGATGCAGGTCGCTAAGGCTCCAGCAGACTCTGCGTTTGATGATGACTATCCGCTTACTATCGCGGAAGAAAACCGCATTGTCATTTTTTCTTTTAAGCCTAAGACAATCCGTCGCGTTGTCACTTTTTTTGTAGCATTGGTCGTTCTCATTGCTGTTGGTGGCGTCATTGGATTCTTCATTTTGCGCCCCATGCTGCCGATTGGTGGGCCAGTGCAACCGCTAATCGTTGAAGAGCCACAGCCAGAGGCCGCATCACCTGAGGGACAACCAGAGCAACCGGCTGCACCAGTTGAATCCAACCCTGAACAACCAGAGCAGCCATCTGTAGTGGCAGAAAACGCACCAGCCGCGGCCCAGCCCGTTGGTAATGCGGATGAGCTTCCAGCACAGGGCACCTCCTTCCTGACATTCGATGCCTCACTGCGTAGCCTACCGGGCACCCAGTATCAGGCAATCACTGCCCTGACTCCGGGTACTGAAGTAGAGTTGCTTGGTCGTGATGTAGATGGCTTTTGGGTGCTGGTACGTATTCCAGATGGCACGGAAGGATGGCTATTTACATCTCAGATTTCTACGGAAAATATTGACATCAACATCCTTCCGACGTATACACCATAAGTTGACCCTTGCATAAGATGAAGGAACAGTATCACAGTGATGCATAGCGATGATAGCATGGACGATATTCCAATGACTATTCTGTCCGAGTCAGATAATTTTGCCGTCATTATGAGCGAAGATATTGAGGGTGAAGCTATCTATAATATTGAACTTGGCTCGGTGAGTATTCATCTCTTCAGAGAAGAATGGGATGAGTTTTTACAATTGCTAAACGCTGCCAATGATGTAATCAAATAATTGAACTATTGTGAATATCAACACCTTCGACGTTGATGTTTGTTTCTTCCAATAACGAATACGACAATGTTACCCGTTTGGAAGTAAATCGATGTATTGGATACAGGGAGAACCAAAACCCGATGAAAGCTGAGATTGTTGTTGTTAGACATTGCCAAAGCACGTGGAACCTTGAGCGCCGTTGCCAAGGAGATACTCCTCATCCTGATTTGACGGCTCTGGGGCGTCAGCAGGCCCAACAGTCCGCGGAGCTTCTCATTGATACGCCATTCGATCATATTTATTCGAGTAATACCAATCGCACTATGCAGACTGCCGAGATCATCCAGAAGCATCTTGGACTGCCTGCTGTTCGGGTTGAGCCGCGCCTGCGCGAAATGGTTCAGGGGCAGTGGCAGGGTATGCTCTATGAGGATATCAGAAGAGATTCCGGCCCTGTTTATAGCAGCTTCATCGACAATCCGCTTGACCCCAAGGCTGTGCCTCCTGGTGGCGAAACAATCGTCGAATTAACACAGCGCACTATTGAGGCCGTCAATGATATTGGTAATGCGCATCCGGGTGAGCGGGTTTTGGTCGTCTCCCATGAAATCCCGATTGCGTCATTGCGTTGTATGGTACTCGGACAACCGCTAAGCCGCGTATTCGAATACGCGCCAAAGAACGGCGAGTCCGTAACATTACCGTGGCCGCCTGTTCACCCAATGGCACAATTTGCTGCTCGTTTTGATATCAATGTCTACCAGACTACTGGTTAGTCGCTTTATAGATCAATCTGAGCCTAGTCTTTCTAGTAGAGACTGGCTCTTTTTGCTTAAACACCATGGTTGACTTCGCTGAGAATCAGTGAGACTGCGATGGCCCACATGACAATACCGATGATGATATCCAGCACACGCCACGCGGTCGGATTACGAAACAATGGCTCAAGCAGGCGGGCCCCATAGGCTAGGCTGAAAAACCAAATACCGGACGCTGTGAGGGCACCGAGCCCGAAAAACAAGCGCAAATCATTAGGCTCCTGCGCCGCTAGCCCGCCGATCAATACGACCGTGTCCAGGTATACATGGGGGTTCAGCAAACTCACCGCTAGTGTGAAAATAACGACGGCTCGCAGAGACTTGAACTGCTGAGCATCCTGCTCACCTGCATCTAATGTTGATGGCTTCATTGCAGAGCGAAACGACAGCCCGCCATAAAAAACTAGAAAGAGTGCGCCACCCCATGCGGCGATGGTCGTCAGGGTGGGAAAGTTGCTGATTAACGTACCGAACCCTGCGACACCAATGGTAATTAAGACCCAATCACAGAGGGTGCAGATCGCGGCTACCGGGAAAACGTATTGCCGGCGCAAGCCCTGACGCAGCACATGTGCATTTTGGGCACCAATAGCGATAATCAGACTGGCACCGAGGAAAAAGCCGCGAGTAAATACATCCGTCATAGCAGAAGCTCTCTAACTGTATGCAAAATCGACGGGCAAGAAGTCTAGCGTACCACCTTGATTCTGTCAGCAAGCGTTGCTTATTCGATGTTATCTTACTTAAGTATCTATCCAAACCTATTCCAAAATGAGCATAGCGAATTTATGAATAGGCTCTAAATGCAACTTATTCCTTCAGCCAGCGCTACAGAAAGTTAATGTACTGTGTCCCAACGCGTCGAGCAGCCGCTCTTGTCGTACCGTGTCTCACAACTCAACTTTGCTTTGTCAACGGTTATCTCTATCGGCCTAATAGGCTACTTCATTTATACCAGCAGCAGTGAAATTACCAGGGTAATCATTTTTGTGTCGTTCATTGCAACGGGTTTCATTGCGCGGGTGGCAACATTGTTGTCTAAGGCGGATGTCCATCAGGATGGTTTCACGTTAACTCTCTGGCGTTTCCCGTTTGGCCCGCAGACGTATGCAGGGCAGTGGGAGGATATCGAGAGTATTCTGTTTGCCAGCGCTAGTGCGCGTGGCGCACGCTTATTTTTATGGAATAAGCTGAAGTTCACACTGGTTATGCGGAATGGTAAAACGATTAAGGTGCGCCAGCAGCTCGGAACGCGTCGTTTCGTTCGTGAGAAGGGTGCTTTCGCGACAATCGTCGCTAAGCGTATGGCAGATGTACAGGTTGATGCATTCCGTGCGGAGCTTGCGTGTGGGCAGATATTTCAGTTTGGTGAGGTCAACGAGAGCAAAAAACAAGCGCAGCGTGACGCTATTCGAGAACGTTTTGCGTCTGCCTTGCGTATCCCCTTCGAAAGTATGTCAGAGCGGGGTGTACTGCCGTTCGAAGTGCCGCGTGTGGTTATGTCCTCAGAGGATGTCGCTTTGGCTCATGTTGGCACCGATCAGGTGCAGAGTTTCTCACTTGCAACTGATATCGACGTCAGTATAACACTTAAGCTCAATGATGGGATGCCGCGTCACATGATTATCACATCACCAGCGCTGGAGAAGCCAGCTAAATACGGAGCCAACCATGTGCGTAATCCTTATCTTGTCGCCCAGTTGCTTGCCCCTGAAGTTGTTGTCACTGGCTGATTAGAACCCGCCACCATGCAGACCAGACTGCCTCGTTCTGGTGATCTATTGGCTAAATACAGCTGAACAATCGTGCAGAATTGAAAGATGCGCGACTGTTACTCCGTCTGTGGACTGTGGCTTGTGTATACCTATACGGCATAGATCAATATAAAGCCATACGGTATGATTACGTCGCGCTCGAAAAAACATTGAAATTCTTGAGCACTGCCAGGAGATTATAATGACAATCAATAAGAAAGATGCGGTGTCACGCCGTAAGTTTCTTAAGACCGCCGCCCGGCTAACAGGTGCTGCTGCTGCTGGCGTTGGCATGCCATATTTTTTCACACGTAAGGCATCTGCCTTGGGTAACACCGCTGACTTTTATATCTCTGGTGAGCTTGACTTCATCAGCCCGTCAGCCGCACAGTTTTCGCTGTGGGGTCGCATCACCGCTACCACCGCTGTCCGTGAAACGACTGGTTTAAACCAACCATTAGCTGGCTGGCTCTCACCAGAAACGGTGGTACCTCTCTTTGATATTGTCGATGGTGAGGGGAGTAACCCTAATAATCGCACATGGTATCGTGTGGATGGTGGTTACATCTATACATCGACCGTACAGCCTATGCGCCCATATCGTATGCCGCAGGTACTGGATAATCTCGAAGAAAGCGAAGATAATTTTGGTTACTGGGCGGAAGTTATCGTCCCTCGCACACTCGGTCGTCTGACTCCAGCCGGAGCCATTTATCGCCTTGACCCAGAGGAGACTGGCGGTGGTGAAGACCCAATCTGGTATTACTACGGCGGCAACCACCGTGTGATTGCTACTGAGAAAGATGCGGGTGGCTTTACGTGGTATAAGCTGTTCAATGACAAGCCCGATCAGCCGCCCATCTACGTGATTGGACGCCACCTGCGGATTATCCCTGAAGCAGAATTAGCACCGATCCGACCACAGGTTCAGAACAAAGAAATGCGTGTTGATCTAACCAAGCAAGTCATCGAATGCTATGAGGATGGTCAGCTTGTTTATTCAACGCTTACCTCGTCAGGCGGCGGCGGCTACACTACACCTGCTGGAGAGCATGCCGTTATCTACAAGCAACCCTCCCGTTATATGTACTCTGATCCAGAAAACGAAGCCTTCAGCGACCCAGACTTCTTCGATTTGCCCGGTGTGCCTTTCAACGTCTTCTTTACGACGCTAGGACACGCGATCCATGGTACGTATTGGCATGGCGACTATGGTCGTCCACGCAGCCATGGCTGCCTCAATGTGACCCCAGAGGCCGCACGTTGGTTATGGCGTTGGGTAGCACCGGCAGCACCTTATGAGTCAATGGCGGAGGGTAGTTCGCGTGACCCCGGTACGCCGATCATTGTGACTGCGGCTGAGGCTTAGCCGCCAAGAATCAAAGAGAGCAGCAACAGGCTGCTCCTTTTTGTCGTGTTGATGCAGGTTACGCTTCGAGGGTGTTATATTCCTTCATTAAACGTGACTTCATCCGTGCAGCCTTATTCTTGTGGATTACGCCCTTGCGAGCAGCTTTGTCGAACTCGCTGATCGCTTTCCGAACTGCCTCAGCGGCTTTCTCGGCCTCTCCTTCAGCGATCAAATCGCGCGCAGCTTTTTCCGCAGCGCGGGCACGACCGGTGATCAAGCGGTTTTCTTTACGCTGACGTTCGTTGACGCGAATACGCTTCTGCGCAGATTTAATATTTGCCATGGCTCATCATTCTCCTGGTTACTTCAATAACATCCCAAACGAAATGCGCCCAAACGTTCAAGCGCACTCGCAAATTATTTCTTTGACAGCGGCTAAGTATAGCAGTTGACAGTTGGGATTGCGAGCACCTGCAATGTTTCACCCAATGCAATCGCATCAAGCGCGTCAATGGAAGTGTTTCATCGATCAAGTTCCGGGTTAGCCTGTAAGCCGCGTTCTGTAGTGCGAGGTGTTTCTCGCACGGCAACAATCTATCTGGGGTGGCTGTTGCCAGCCACCTCTAGCAGCCTACCCGAGGCTCTTTGGTGCGGGCAGCACCTAACCTCTGCTTGGCCTTGCTCCCGATGGGGTTTGCCTGGCCGCAGATGTCACCACCTGCGCCGGTGAGCTCTTACCTCACCGTTTCACCCTCACGTTGACAAGCGTCAACGCAATCTACCTCTCTGTTGCACTATTCCGGCAGGTTGCCCTGCCTGGCCGTTAGCCAGCATCGTGCCCTGTGGAGCGCGGACTTTCCTCGAAGAGCCTTCATGACTCTCCGTAGTTGCCCAGCTAACCCGGAAACGATATTATACCCAACTTATGACTGGCTGCGGCTGCCCCCCCTGCACCTCAGAATAACTGAATTGTAACTGCACATCCAGACTCAATATAGTATAAACTTATACAGTTAACTTTAAGTATTACTTACTGTAAGCTATGCTCAAATAGATAACTGGTCGTGCACTAAGGTCGACTTTTGTGAGTGCGCAGGGAGCAAATATGGCAAAAGCACTATTCATAGATGACGATGAAACTATTCTCAAGATGTTTGAGTTGGCTTTATCTAGGGCCGACTTTGAGGTCATTACAGCTAGCGATGGCGTGCTCGGTTTTGAAACGTATTTAAACGAACAGCCAGACATTATTGTTGTTGATATTGCTATGCCCGGTATGGATGGCTACCAAGTGGTTGAAAAAATTCGCGCATCTAGCCGCCAAGCGCGTACTTTGCCGATCATCATCCTAACCGCCCACGAGCAGAATGTGATGCGTGATTATGCCGACGAACTTGGTGCGAATGTCTACCTGACCAAGCCAGTTGCACCGTCCAAGCTTGTTCAAGCAATGAATAGTCTGCTAGAGGAAGCTAAAAGCTAATACAACAAATGCTGGTATAATCCTTCCCGCATTAGCGGAACAATCTACCAAAAGGGTTTCCTTTGAACATCGCCCGCCGCGCTATGCGCGGGGCTTTTTTTTACTCCATCGCTGGATATCTCCAAATGGCGATGGGCTTTGTATCGACTTTGTTCCTTTCACGCTTGCTTGAAGATACTGACTTCGGGTTGTTTGGCTTTGGCCTGACGCTCATGTTGTTGTTCAGCCGGGTACGGTTGTGGGGCTTCAATGCACTGATCGTTGCCGCCGATGACCCAGATGATTCCCAAATATCCACCCAATTCTGGTTAAGCGTTACCCTCAGTGTCACTGTCCTTGGATTGATCGTAATCGTAAGGCCGCTGCTGCTGGCCCTCAATGACAGCATCAACCTCAACCTTCAGCCTGATGTACTGACTTTTGCCCTTTGGTGTGCATTCTTCGCCCTCTTCGAAAATGAAGGGCTGGCGTCCACACCGGAGTCAATGTTGGCTCGAGAACTACGCTACAACATCATTTCTATTGTGATGACGGTATCTGTCTTTCTCAGCTTGACTCTGTCCGTTGTGCTTGCAGCAAGGGGGTTTGGAGCACAGGCTCTACTATGGGGCTATGGTTGTAAAACGATTACTTATTGCTTTGGCGTTTGGGTCTTCACCCCCCGCCGTCCGAAGCTATTGTTCCAATGGCAGTATGCTCGCTATTTATTTGGGGAAGGGCGTTTTTTGCTGATAGGCGGGCTGGGATCATTTCTCGCCTTCCAATACGATGACCTTGCGGTTGGCTCACTCACTGATCGTGGCACCCTTGGTAGTTACCGCTTGGCCTACAATATTTCATTGGTGCCGATGGCGATCATTGGGGGTATTCTGGGCGTTGCCAACGCCACCTACGCCCGCGTCAAAGATGATCGTGAAGCGCTATCAGATGCGGTCAGCTCAATCTTGTCTGCGGTGGCATTGGTCGGGTTGCCTGCTTCGGCTGGACTAGCATTGATTGCCCCTGAGTTTGTCATTCTTTACCTCACAGATGAGCATGTCGCGGCTATTTCAATGGTACAAATCCTGCTTCTGTATTCATTATTCCGCCCCCTCAACGATAGCATTGGCGGCCTTGCGACTGTGATGGATCGCAACCGGGTACAAACGACGTTCGGTATCGTTCAGTCTGTCTCAATGTTGGTTTTAGGGACGTTGCTTACGATTGCTTTTGGAGCTAATGGGGCAGCCCTAGCTGCCGGTTTGACCGTGGTGTTTGGGTTTGCCCTGCTTTACTGGAAGCTGCTGCGTATATACGTTGATATCAGCTATCAAGCTATTTTTGGGCCAGCCGTACTGGCAGTTATCATGGCCGCAGCTACTGCCTATGTCGCTGCGTGGCTTCTAACGACCTCGGTGTTGATCATTAGTTTGCTGCTCAAGTTTGTTGTATTCTCTGTCGTCTATTTAAGTACCCTCTATCTAATAGATCGTGAGCGATTACTAACAATGCTTCAGCAGATACGTGCTAACCTGCTCAATCGCTGATAGTCATACTCGACCTCTTTATAGGTTATCCTCAAATTAAGTGCATTTTTGTGATGAGGAAATTATGCTGCCACTCGGTTTGTAAATTACCAGTCGATTGCTCTCGATTGTGCTTGATGGTTTCTTTGCTGCCGCCGAAATCGGAGTCGTCTCCGCGAGGTGTATCCATTTGAAGCGAAAGTCTGAATCTGCTTTATCTTTGAAGTCATTTATATAGATGAAAAACGCGTTGGCAAGGTGCAAGTCACACCTGACCAGGGTTGACCTAGTTGATCAGTAATACTACAGAATTTGTTCTGATTTGACTATCCTCGCTATACTACTCGCCTATGGGTTCATCAAACCATCTGAATAAAACAATTGACACATCAACTGCGCTTTGCTGATAGTCTCTGCAAGGCGCAGTTAGTGTAAAAATAAGTAATAGAAGGATAGATAACCGTGAAAAAATCGGCTTTGATCATTGCAATCATCAGCGCCGCTTTCCTGTCAGCCTGCAACTTTGGTGGGGCAGCTGCTGTGCCACCAACGCTGACGCCGCTGCCAACGCCAACACCGCTGCCAACTGCGACGCCGCTGCCACAGCCCTCACCTACAGCAACATTTCTGCCCAGCCCAACGCCTATTCCAGAGCCAACCGCAACACCGGAAGAGGTCGCTGAAGAAGACGAAGCGGCTGTCGAAGAAGTAGCACCGCCAGCACAGACTGGGCCACAGGAAGCTGTCTTGGCATTTGGCGCCAACCTCCGTGAGGGCCCAGATACTGAGTTCGCATCGCTTGACTTGCTGAGTGCGGGCGAGACGGTACAAATCCTCGGGCGTGACTTCAATGGCTTCTGGCTGTTGGTTTCGACGTCAATCGGACAAGAAGGATGGGTGTCTTTGCGGCAGTTCCAAGGCCCGATTGATGTGGCGCGCATTCCTCAAGCTGATGATATTCCAGACATCGAAGATATTGAGGATGAGGATGAAGAAGAGGACGAAGACGAAGAACAGCCAACACCAACTCCAAGCGCTACGCCAGGCCCAGCGCTGCCAGAGGGTTTCGCTGCCATCCTCAGCTTCGAAAATGGCGAGACTGGCCCCATTTGTCAAGAGGTACGGATAGAGTATCCTGGGCGTTTTGCCGTCTCAACTGTTGATGTCGCCATCCCTGCCTATGATGCCACCAATGCGGCGAACATTGTCAGTCAGGACGCCTTCCAACTCTCGACACCGAACTTCCCCCTGTCTGTGGGCCTGTTCCTTCAGGGTAATGAACTGCTGCCAGTTGACTGCGATGCTGAAGACAGCACTTGTGGCGCTGTCGAAATGACCCTGTGTGGCACAGTCTCAAGCTCGACGCCAGAAGGTGGTTTCAACAGCGATGTAACACTCGAGATCGGAACTCAGAGCTACAATCAATTCTTCTCAAATGCCGCAAGTTCCTTTGGTGTATCGGTTAATGTTATACCCTAAACACAACCACGAAAATATCATTGGATGCCTAGGCCTTCAGGCCTAGGCTATGAAGAAATAATTGATAGCACGGGGATTCATTCCCGCGCAGCGACAGGCAAAACTTTTGTGGTTACAGTTAGTGCTCTCGCGCTGCTGAGACAATACATTGATAAGCCAGACCTACAGCATCGTTGCCATGGGGCTGGCTGCCTTATGTAAACGTATCGGTGCCGATATCTGCTTAGCGGCTGTCACATAAGCTTTGGATTCATGCATAATACCTTGACGGTAATTATGAAAGGCATTCACGAATTACCATGCATCCGCTACACAAAACACGAACGGATTTCGGCGTGAACGCTAAGATACTGCTCCACCAAATTTGCAGCGGCATTGCGTTTGAAAGCCTCGTTGAAGATGTCGTCCGCAATTACTACGGATTTAACCCCAACTATGTCACATATCTGAGGGCCAACGGATGTTTCACTATACCGATTACCATCTGGTAAACTGGGTATGGGACTTCGTGGCTGGCGACGTTTTTGGCATCGATCCGCAAGAAGTCGATGTTATTTACATTGATGGTAATGTCGGTGAAAACGGTCCATTCGTCTGCATTGCAACACCCAACCAATCGATCTCAAGTGGTGTGCCGTCGCGCTCCAAACCCTTACTCTGAAAATGCTCCTTTGCTGGGTAGCGCGGGTTGGTCAAAAGACTACAATAGAAGTGTTACAAGTACCCGGTCTGCATTCTATTCTGTCGCTGAGCAGTAAATCCCATGTCCAACGCCGCTCAATCTCTACGCTCGAAATTCTCGTTACAGAGGTCTCTCGCTTTTACTATTGTGATGTTGGGCTCACTAGCGTGTAATGCGCCAATTCTCAGCTCTAGTGAGAATGATGCTGTAGATGCTCAGGCCGCTGGTGCACCTGCCCAACGCCCAACTGTTGACGTTTCTACTTTGCCACCAACGACGCCCCAAATTACAACACGACGCCCATTTGCAGGTGACGAACTCCCTCTAGATGAGGTCGTAACCATTTACTTTGATCAACCAATGGATCAGCAAAGTGTTGCCGACGCACTCGTATTCGAGGGTGAAAATGGCGCTATTCCCTATGTAATTGAATGGGTTGATCCTGCTACGGTTATGGTTCGTGCCGATGCGGGTCAATTGCAGCACGCATCGGACTATGTGCTGCGTGTTGAGGAAGGGGCTATGAGTTCTTCTGGCTTGCCGCTTGCTGAACCAGTCGAGTTGCCAGTGCGAACGCTTGGGTTTCTCAACGTGACGGAATTCAGCCCAATAGGTGATGCCACTGATACCGACGTGCCGATCACGCTTCTGTTCAACCGCCCGATCATAGCCTTGGGTGAGGAACGTGACTTACAACTTGAAATCTCACCGACTGTCTCTGGCTCAGGTGAATGGGTCAATACAAGCATCTATCAATTCGTGCCTGATGTACCGCTGGCAGGTGGGCAAACCTACAACGTGACACTGCCGGAGGGTTTGGTGGCACTAGATGGTGCTGCACTTCAAGAGTCAATCTCTTGGGAGTTCACCACCTTGCCGCCGGACATCATCGCACTGACTCCAGAACCTGAGTCAAAAAACTTTCCGTTGGATGGCACCTTGCAGATCGACTTCAACCAGCCGATGGATGCTGCAAGTGTTGAGGCCAATACCAGCATAATAAGAGCTAATGGTGAGACGGTGAGCGGCTCATTTGAATGGGATGACGCCAAGCGCAGCGTTACATTTGTGCCAGCTAGCAACTTGCCATACGGACAAACGTTCACGGCGGAGATATCTAACGATGCGCTTGGCGAAAGCGGCACACCCTTATTCCGCCCCATTATATGGGAGTTTACAACTGTCGAACGGCCTGCCGTCTTGTCAACGTTTCCAGCAAATGGAGAAACAGAGCAGCAACCGTTTGGTAGATTAGAGATTACCTTCAACGCACCACTTGACCCAGAATCCATTGATGGTAGCTTGATCGTCAGCGAGCCGGAACTGCCAGACCGGGACTTCATTTTCTACAACAGCTTCAGCTCAGCTTTGGTGATTGATATGCTCCTAGAGCCGAAAACGACTTATACGGTCACCCTACTACCTGGCGCGGTTGACCCATACGGTACAGAAATTAGTGAACCATTTACTTTCAGTTTCACAACGGGTGGGCTAGACCCCCAAATTACGCTTGGGACTCATACACGCTATGGTTTATACGATGCATCGACGGAAACAGAATTGTTTCTAGTGCATCGAAATATCGATACGATTGACTTCACGCTGACCAGAATTGAACCGCTGACGTTCATTGAGGCAACAGGTACGTATAATGCTCAAGAGGCGCTTGCCCTTGCCGCTAATGACAGCCCACCGTTGCGTCAATGGCGCGTCGAGACACCGAACGAACCTGACGAACCCTTTCTGTTGAATGTCTCTCTGGTAGCTGAAGAGGGCGGCTTACTTGAGCCAGGCATCTATTTGTTGACCGTCGACGCGCTCGAAGATACAGCAGCACCCACACTGCACTACATGACCGTGACAAACGCAAACCTAACGTATAAACTCGGCTTCGATGAGGCTTTTGTCTGGCTCACTGATTTGCGCTCTGGGGAGCCACTGCCCAATGAAGAAGTGGTGTTTTACGATCAGCTTGGTACTGTGATCGGGTCAGGTACGACTGGGCCAGATGGCACACTGATTGTGCCAATTATCACCCGCGAAAACTTGTCTGAAAGCACGTATGCAGTCGCCACTATTGGCTCTGAGGTTGTGGTTGCTCAGTCGTTTTGGTCCCAGGGCTTCAAGCCTTTTAACTTCTCCATCCCAACTGATTACGTACTGCAGCCGTTTAGTACATATCTCTACACAGATCGCCCGATCTATCAGCCTGGTCAGGACGTTTTCTTCAAGGGTATCCTGCGCGAACTTGGGGAAGAAGACAGTCTTTACCGACTTCCAGCCGCTACCGAAATCGTCTACGAAGTACGCAACAGTCGCTCGGAAGTCATTCTTCAAGCTACAGCAGTGGTCAATGAATACGGCACTTTTAACGGTAACTTTACGCTCGCAGATGACGGCAGAACTGGTAGCTACAATATCATTGCTCGAATTGGGGAACAATCGGCGACTGTCAGCTTTGAGGTTGAGGAATACCGTCCGCCAGAGTTCTTCATTGAATTGGAAGCGAGCAATTTGGAAGTACTTACAGGTGAGGCTCTGAGCGTTACAGCAAACGCCGAATTCTTCTTTGGTGGCGCTGTGTCTGAAGCGCCATTGCGTTACAAAGTGATCTCAAGACCTTACATCTTTGATCGTTATGAAGGCAATGGTTTTTACAGCTTTTCAAGTCTTGACCGCATTAATGCTTGGAATAGGCTTGCCCGTGTGCCCAGCCTTGGCGAATTGGTCGACCAGGGTGAAGGCGTAACGGATGAGGCAGGGCAGTTCATTATTGATGTACCTACCGATCTAATAGATGAAGACATCAGCCGCCACTTTACTATTGAAGTGAGTGTCGAGGAGCTCAATGGGCGCATTATCTTTGAGCGCATCAATATCATCGTGCATCAAGGTCAATACTATGTCGGCGTGCAGCCAGAAACGTATGTCGGTGAGGTGGAGGTTCCCCAAGATATTAACTTGATCGTGGTGGATTGGGATGGAAACCCAATCAGTGATGCAGGAATTGATGTTGCATTTTTTGACCGCACTTGGAGACGCGTCATTCAAGAAAACCCAGTAGGGTCAGCCAGTCCAAACTTTGTGGTTGAAGAAAACCAAATCGGCGCAACGTTCTCTACGACCAGCGGTTCTGACGGTAGAGCCGTTGCATCGGTTACACCGCCCGAAGGTGGCACCTTCAAGGTGCGAGCCATCGTGTCAGATAGTGACGGCGGTCAAAACGGTGCTGAGACCCTGTTGTGGGCTTCTAGCCGATCAGTGATCTCATGGCAGAATGATGACAGCAACCGCTTAGAGATCATTCCTGATCAAGATGTTTACCAGCCGGGTGACACAGCAGAACTGCTGATTGCGTCGCCTTTCACAGGCGAGGGCGTTCAAGCGCTGATCACCATCGAACGCAATGGCATCTTAGACTATGAAATTGTCGATGTGCCAAATAGCGCGCTGCTCTACGAAGTGCCGATCACAAGTCTCTATGCGCCAAATGTGTTTGTTTCTGTCCTTCTTTACGCTCCTGTTAACAATGACAACCGCGTCCCCGACTTCAGGGTCGGGTATGCGGAGTTAACTGTCGATCCAAGTGAGCAAGCGTTAAATGTCACGCTGACGCCAGATAGGGATCAGGTTGGCCCAGGTGATACGGTTACATTTACGATTGAAACAACGGATTTCGCAGGCAGCCCAGTTCCAGCTGAGGTATCGCTTGCGTTGATTGATCGCGCTGTTCTTGACCTTGCGGCGCCAAACTCGGAACCAATTCTAGAATTCTTCTACGACCGGATTGGGCTGTCTGTCGCGACTGCTGTTCCGCTGAGTGTCCTTGTTGAAGCGCTTGACCCAGACTTGCTGCGCGGCGTTGATGGTGGAAGAGGAGGTGGTGGTGGCGACGGCCTATTCAGTTTACGTGAGGATTTTCAAGATACAGCGTTCTGGTCTGCGGTCGTCCGGACTGGGCCAGAAGGGACGGCCCAAGTAGAAATTGAGCTGCCCGATAACTTAACAATATGGCGCTTGGATGCTCGCGCAGTCACGCCGGACACACAAGTAGGCCAAGCTGAGGTTGACATTGTGACCAGCAAGCCATTGCTGATCAGGCCACAGACGCCAAGATTCTTCGTTGCGGGTGACGAAGTCACGCTTGGGGCGATCATTAACAACAATATCGACCAGCGCATCGAGGCGGATGTCACACTGCGAGCCAGTGGCATGCAAATTGTCGGGGAGGAAGTCGAAACAGTCACTATCCCTGCTAATGATCGTGTTTTGGTTGAATGGCCTGTGATCGTCGATGAGGATGCAACTTTCGTCAACGTGTTGTTTGCCGTCGAAAGTGAACAATATCAAGATGCGGCTCGCCCCCCCTTAGGAGACCCTAACAACGATCAACGCTTGCCTGTGTATCGCTACGCTGTCCCAGAGCAGATAACAACTGCTGGGCAGCTTCAAGAAGCTGAAACGCGCATCGAAGGGATCGTATTGCCACCAACCTATGACGTTGACTCTGCTGAAGTTAATGTGGTGGTCAATGGTTCGCTAGCCGCTGCCACATTAGATAGCATTCGCTGGTTGGAGGACTACCCTTATGCAAGCACTGAAGTGATTGCCGGGCGGCTACTTGCCAATGCTGCCTCCATTCAAGGGTTTCAACAACTCGCGGTTGATAACCTAGACCTTGCTGAAAACCTAGATGTCAACATTCAATCTAGTATTCAGCAGTTATACGCCCGCCAAACTGAAGAGGGTGGGTGGCGCTGGAGTTCTGCGTCATCGTCCACGCCGACGCTGCTCACATCGACCGCCGCCCTCCATGCACTGCTTGAAGCCCGTGATGCTGGTTACAAAGTTGATCAAAGCGTGCTTGACCGTGGGTTCCAATATCTTGAAGATGAGATTGCTTTCGTCAACAATACAGATAATATGGAATTTCGTAGCCAGCAGGTCTATGCGCTGTATGTTCTATCAAAAGCGGACAGGCTAAACCCTGACCGTATCGCGAACTTGTATGAAAGTCGCCAAGGTCTGCCAATTGAAGCGACTGCACTCCTAGCACAGACGATCTGGAACCTAAACCCCGACGATGCGCGCCTCGCAGATTTGCAGTCTGATATAATCGGGAACGCTACCTTGAGCGGTTCTGGTGTAAATTGGGAAAACGACAGTAATCGTGACTTCACTTGGAGCACCGACACGCGTACGACCGCAATCGTCTTGGATACGTTCGTGCTGATTAACCCGGATAGTGACCTGATACCGAATGTCGTGCGTTGGTTAATGGCCGTCCGACAGGGTGATCACTGGGAAACATCGCAAGAGACAGTCTGGGGAGTTACGGCCTTAAGCAGGTACATGTTAGCAACAGGTGAACTTGACGCTAACTATACTTGGGCGTTTGAATTCAACGGTCAGCCTGTGTACGACGGTGCAGCTACCCCAGAGACTTTAACGCAGCCGCAAATAAGCATCGTGCCCTTCGAGGATATTGTCGCGGGTGGTGTCAACCGTTTGACGTTCGAGCGCTCCGCGGGGGTAGGTAACCTTTACTATACGGCGACGTTGTCCGCGTACCTTCCAGTTGATGAAATTGAAGCGGAAACCAGCGGTATCATTGTGAGCCGTCAATACTTCGACGAAATAGGTGAGGCTATTACACAGGGCGCTGTTGGCGATATCATCAATGTAGTCATTTCGTTGACTGCACCGAATGACCTAAACTACGTTGCCATTGAAGACTTCTATCCGGCTGGTGCTGAAGCAGTTAACCCTAACCTGTTGAACGAGAGCGTGCTACTCGAAACACCGTCGGTGCAAGTTCAGACGGGTGTTGACGAGTTCGGTGACCCAATCTTCGGGTACGGTTACGGTGCTGGTAACTTTGATGCCGATCTCCGAGATGAACGCGTCATCCTACTGAGTGATTTTCTGCCAGCCGGCAGTTACCAGTACACCTACCAACTGCGTCTTGGGTCTGTGGGGCGTTTTAACGTCATCCCAACAATTGCACGCGAGTTGTACTTCCCAGATGTGTTTGGTCGCGGTGAAGGTCTGGCGTTCACTATTCTGCCAGAGTAACGACATACATTCAGGGAAGATAGGCTGCGTTTACCATACTGGGACAGCCTCTGACCGCTAACAGATATCATTCATTAGACATAAGGAGAAGCGACCATGCAGATTAGAACATCTGAATACCCAATCGAGATATTTACAGGCTATTTCCAAGTATCCGGTGTGATTGACTCACGTGGGGAACCAGCCTCGTTTATTAACGATGAGCGCCAGCCAAACTTCACAATCCGAGATGGAACAATGACACCGCTCACAAAGGGTGTACCCGTTGGAGAAATTACACCGCCTAGCTTGATTTATATGCCAAAAGATGAGGTAGAGGTGTTTATTGTCGGTGACTATCCGATTGCTGAAGCAAAACCGATGCCAAAGACCATCTTAATGGCGTGCTATACGGATACATACGTCATTCGAGGATATTATCATATGCCCGCTGAGGTCAAGGCGGACGACGTGTTTAAGGTTGTCAAAGGACCCTTTTTCGCGGTTTCTAACGCGGAAATCTACACGCTGCGCCCCACCGCTATGGATATCCGAGGCGAAGCTGAACTACTTTATATCAACGGTGATTCTGTTCGTATCTATTATGAAGAACTAACCGGTGATGAACCGGCTTAAAGTTTTGCACGCAACTTACCGATGGCTTTCATAACGTTGGTATAAATGGGCATTGTACGAGTATACATCTCATACAAGTTGGGGTTTGCGGGGTAATCCCAAGCGCCAATCCGGCGCGCGACGACACCACCGAAGCCACTCTTGAAGCGATATACGCTTGCTAGTGCATCACCATCATCATAGAAATTATCGGGTGCGCCCCACATATCATAAACTTCCATGTTCTGTGAGCGCGCCCACATAATGGCTTCCCACTGTAGACCATACGTCGGCATCCGGTTGCGCTCCACATCTGACGAAGCCCCATAGAAGTACCATGCCCGCTTACCGAAACCAAAAAGAATAACGTGGGCGATGGGTGTACCCTTAAAAGAGGCGATAATTGGCTGTGCTAACCCTGCATCAATAAAGGCAGCCCATGCTTTCTGATAGTAGCTCAATGGACGGATAACGAAGTCGTCACGTTCGGCCGTTTCCACATATAGCTCGTAGAGAATTGCCACATCATCTTTGCTGCCGAAGCGAAATTGCACATTCTTTCGCTTTGATAAGCGCGCATTGTAGCGCGTCTTTTGTTTCATGCTCATTAAGATGTCTTCTTCTGAACGCCGCAAGTCGACCACGACTGAATTGCGAAACTGTATCTGATCCTGTGAGAACCGTAAGCCTGATTGCTTCCATTCTTCGATGATGTGCAGCCCATTAGGGATATCCACAGCGTCTGGCTGACCGGGAACTCCAGTGCCAACCACAACGTCTGGGTCAATTTTTATGAATATGGCTCCCTGTTGCTCTGCATGCTGCTTGAGCGCGTCAAGCACAGCTTGCCGGAGTGGTTTGTTTGTCCAGTCGAGGGTCGGCCCTTTAGGAACGTACATAATGCGGAAGGGACCCTCTTGGCGTGTGAGTACCATTGCCAATGCGACGATTTCGCCACGATGGAGAAAAGCGATATGTTCAGGTTGCCAGCCGATGGTCTCCGCCTTGAACTGGCCCCACTGCCAGGTTTGTAGCACATGTGCCTGTGGCAGTTGGGCCAGTGTTGTATTCCAGTTGTCTGCGTCTGTAATTGTTGTGTGGTGTAGTTGCATAAACATGAGTGTAACGCATCTCATGAGATAACTGAACCATAGGTCTCTCAGAGTCTCAGGCTGATCGCTTCAAATGGCGTCCTACATTGATTGCCTACTTTCTGTGAGGCACTTTCGTACCTCACGGAGGTACTCTTGTGTCTCACGAACGCTTGCCTGAATATAGCCAGCGTAGGCGCGTAGACAAATAAACCCACAATTTGCCGCGGATCAGCGCTTAACTTTATGATAGCCGTCCAAGAAACAAACGTTGATGCAACACGTTGGGACGAGAATACTGCTCAAAAGGACGATAAAATACCACGTGCTTTAAGCGCCATTTGATAGGGTAGATATGCCATAGGACGATAGACCTTGTCCCAAGCACCCACCGTCTTTTTGATGTTGCCACCGAAACCGCGCTTAAAGCCATAGACGCCCCATAAGCCATCTCGGCGCTCCTTGAACTGCGCTTCGAGAGTTTCTTCTGTTTCATCCGGAATACCCCACAGATCGTATTCACCGCACCCCTTGGCCTTCGCCCAGCGGATTGCTTCAAGTTGAATACCGTATGTTGACATCCGGTTACGCTCATGGTTTGAGGATGCACCATATAAGTACCAAGAGCGAGTGCCCATCGAAAAGGCCATTAAACCAGCCACGTCAGTCTCTTCAAAAGATGCTAGCAGCAGTACACAGTGCTCAGGGGCGAACAAGTCAAATGCTCGTTGGTAGTAGGCGGTGCTGTGCACGCCAAAGTTGTCTCGGTCACCAGTTGTATCGATCAGCTGTCCGAAGGAGTCGATATCTTCAAAGCGCCCTTGCCTGAAGCTAATATCGCGCCGGTAGGGCAAGCGCACTTTACGCCGTGTTGATTGGCTCATCCGTGCCAGAATATCTTCTTCACTGGATGTGATATCAATCGTTACAGTGCTTGGCGGTTGTACCGTCTGCTTAGAGACCTGAAAGCCGTATGCGCCAAGCATAGCCCGTGTCCCCTCGTCGTCCCAGAGGTCTGGTTCAAGTTTGAGCAAGATGCTGTTTTGATTAGATGCGCTTTTGTCCAGAGCCGCAATCAATGATTGCACCAGCGCGGCGTCATTCCAATCGACAATGGGTCCACGCGGTACATAGCTGATTGTGCCGAGCTTTGCTGGCAGTTTACGGTGAAGTACGAGGGCTCCGGCTTTTAACAGCCTGTTATTTTCAACGCCAATAATCTCGTGCTGCCAACCAAAGTCAGATTTAAGCATGCCCCAGCTTGCCGTTTGTAATAGATGTCCACTACGGGCTTCAACAAAGGCATCCCATTTGGCTGGAAGAGGTGATGTAATCTGCATAAGTACTTTTTCTGCGATCTACGCTGTTTCGTTTAACACAGCGATGTATGTATCAATCAGTCGTGTGAATGTCTCTTCAGAAGGTATAGTTAATCCAAAGCCACCTGCCCGATCAATATCGAAAGAGCCATGTTCTATGGCTCACATCAGGCGAATAGTGTGGGCCGCCTCTGCTTCGCTTAGGTTATATGGTTGTAAGATCATTTTCATCCGAGCCGTGACCTGTGCTGCCAGTACCATGTGCTCTGGCTGAGCTTCAGTAGGTGCACTCAAGCTTAACGAGTAAAGGGCCGGATGATCAAGCGCATAGTGACGGTAGGTAGCCACTGCCACTTGATGGCATCCGCTGCCCCAGAGTCACAGCTTAGTTCATTTGCAAATGTCAAATAACAAATTGCGCGCTATGCTGTTAACGAGTTTGCGAAGCAAGCACCACAAATTATACTTTATGCTCGAATCTTAGCTGACTGCCTGCCAGTGGCACCAGGCGTAAATGGACACTTGGGAAAGGATGATTGGCTCAGTGGAAACCGATCTCATCGGTCGTAAACTTGGCCCATACGAGATCGTAGAGCTCGTAGGAATAGGGGGGATGGCAGAGGTCTACCGTGGCTACCACCCCGAGCTTGACCGTGATGTCGCCATCAAGATAATTGGGCGCGGAATGAACAGCGACCCAACCTTCAACACGCGTTTTAAGCGTGAAGCGAAGGCGATTGCCCGGCTTCGACACCCCAATATTGTGCAAGTTTATGACTTCGGGGTAGCCGAAGGCGGTCATTATATGGTGATGGAATATGTTGCTAATGGCTATACGCTTGGGCATTATCTCAACGAAATCAACGCTGGGCAGCGGCAGCTTTTCCCTGATGATATTACATTTCTCATTCGGCAGATCGGCTCCGCTTTAGACCACGCACATGAAAACGGTGTCATTCACAGAGACGTGAAGCCCGGCAATATTATGTTGACGCGCAATCGGCAGGCTATCCTCACTGATTTTGGACTTGCCTTACTCCACAGCCGCCAAAGTGAAGACCAATCGAGCGGTACGGCTTTCGGAACGCCTGAGTATATGGCCCCCGAACAAGTAAGTGACTCGCGTGCGGCAGGCCCCTACAGTGACCTTTACTCATTAGGCATTATTCTCTACGAAATGCTAACTGGTCAACGTCCGTTTGAGGCGGAATCGCCCATAGACACAGCGCTTCAGCGTCTGTCAAGCTCTGTTCCCGATCCGCGTTTGCTCGATGATACAATCCCCGATGCAGTCGCTGCGGTAGTGATGCGCTGCTTAGATAAATCGCCTCGTCAGCGTTTCAAAACGGGTATGCTGCTCGCAGCTGCCTTGGAACAAGCCTATAAGCGCCCCTATGATCAGAACTTCATCTTGGCGATGCAAGAAGATACGGTTGTTAATGATGCTGTATCGGTTGAAATTGAAGACATGATCCCGCCGAAGCTTGAACCATCGGCTGAGGCGACACAAGTACATGTCAACCGTGGCCTCAGTGATGCAGACCGTCGCCAGGAAAAAATGCGCCTAGAGGCTGAGCATCGCCGGTTGCAGCGTCAGGAAAAGTTAGAGCAGCGAGCCACGCGTAGACAGGTCCGGCGAGAGCGACAGCGTCAGTTTTTCCGACAATACGGGCAGCTTGTCGCTACCATGCTGATCGTGCTCACAGCCACTGTCACCGTTTTAGGTGTACTCAGCTATGTTGGCGTCATAGAAGTGGATATCGATCCATCTGAGCAATTAGCTTTTGTGGACGATTTGGGCTTTGAAACAGCAACCCCAACCCTAACGCCTGTTCCAAGTGTCACCCCCCAACCTACCGCGACGCCTACTGCTACTCCATTAAGCCCGGTGACAGCTACAGCCGCCAGTCAGATTGCCTTTGCCAGCCTTGATGTCGGTTCATCTGCTTATCGTATTCACGATGGTACCGTTATGCAGTATGTGCCAGGGGGACAGTTTCTGATGGGGACGGCTGACGCCAGACGCAACCTGACGGAACAACCACAGCATCCTGTACAATTAAGCCCCTATTGGATCGACCGAACAGAAGTCACTAATAGACAATATCGGTTGTGCGTCCTTGATGGTTTTTGTGACTTGCCTGATAATCTAATCTATTATGATGACCCAGTGTTATTGAATTATCCAGTTCTGTACGTTTCACATGGGGATGCTGTCTCTTACTGCTTGTGGCTCTCGAGTAAGACGGAGCAGGTTGTCGGTCTGCCAACAGAGGCTCAGTGGGAGAAAGCCGCAGGCTGGGACCCCGTGGCTGAAACAAAGCGGCTTTATCCATGGGGAGATACATACCCAACACCCTCCGAGATGCGCTTCATTGAAAGCCCTGCCCAAGCTGCGGCTGCACCGGTTGGAGTGCACCCGCTGGGGGCGAGCGCCTACGGCGTTTTTGATATGGGAGGTAACGCTTGGGAGTGGGTCGCTGATTGGTACGATCCGCAATACTATCAGCGGACGGGTATTTCCGTTGACCCAACCGGCCCGCTGACCGGCTCCTTCCGTGTGACGCGGGGGGGATCATGGACGAGGGCCGCCGAACTGGCGATCACCACCGTGCGCAACCCCATTATTCCAACAACATCTAGCAACGAGATCGGCTTTCGCTGCGCCCTTAACGCTGAACGTCCGACAATCGATAGTGGTATTCTAATTACACCGTTGGATGTCACATCGCGGCTTGCCAGCCTGCTCCGGCGAGATGCTCAAGAAGACAATGCTAATGACGATGCGACCCTGTCATCGTTATTAGCCGGCCTTGGCGATGTTGAACTGGCACTACAGGCTGGCGAGGACCAAGCAGCCTTGCCGCTGGTGCAGGCGCTACAATCCGAAGTGACATCCCAATCCGAGCAAGGTAATCTTAGTGCGTCTTTTGCCCTCCGCTTTTCAAATGGGCTTGGCTGGGTTTCTGAACAGCTAGAGAATAAAATCGCTCAACCGCCGTCAGCTACAGACACTCCCGAAAGTTAGCCGCTAACGGCTGCAATGCTTATGTAACAGGGCACAACTACCGTGAAGCGCGTATAATGATGCCACGATGTGCTTAGCCCACTGCTTATCGTCTAACCGTAGCCCGACTGTTTGTCGCAAGCGCAAAAGATACATGAAGAATTTCAACGACCTACCAGCAGATAGCCAGAAAACCATTGTTAGTTTGAACCGGGTGAAGACTGAAACCTTGGTCGAACTGTCATCTTTATCCTTGCCAGAGGTCGAAAAGCTCAAGCATGAGATCGCCGTGAGCTTGCCGAAAAGCAACTTACCGGGCCTCATTCTTGCGGGTTTAACAAACATCAAAAGCCGCAGCATTACTCGGAAAAAAGCCGAGGATGATATCAACGCCCTTTTCCAAGGGACATCCCTTCTGCCAGAAGGACTAATGTGGGTGTTGTATGGTGGCCCTGCTCTTGTATTAAGTTCCTACCAGCGCATTTTAGAGCTGGCAGGTAAGGATCAAAAAAGTGCCTTCCCGGATGGCGTATGGCAGTTCTATGTTGAATTTGGCCTGCGAGAAGATACAGGCCGCCATGCTAATGAGACGCTAGCGTACCACCTAGAGCGTTCACGCACAGCCAGCACTGTTGACGATATCACCGCTTGGATCATGACGTCGATTTATCTACTGTTTGACATCGATGGCATCACTGCCAATCTATGGAACGAGTGGACGACGCTCCGCTTGCTATCTGAAGCAGCACGCTCGGAAGGGTTGGAGAACGTTAATCCGTTTTCAACGATGCTCCGTTCATGGAATACAGCTCGCCCCTATACAAGCGCAGCAGGTGTTTCCTACGCTGAAAAACGACATAAGGCGTTTGATAGATTCTCGCAAGAGTACTTTGATCTGCTAAGTCCGAAGAAAGCTTTAGAAGTGCGGCAGGAGTTCAACCGCCTTGCTGTGGAAGAGCGCCCCGCTTACCAACGACAAATGAGCTTGCTTGCTCGCCTAGAACCCGGTAAATTCCGCGATCAGCGCGTGCCTGTCCCCTTGTGGCAGTCGAAGATTGGCCTGATCTGGCGAGGCCACACGTACCTCTTTGACGCTTGTATGCGGGATGATTATGGTCGCGCAGTTGTGTTCACCAATGACGGTGACAACTGGCCGCTAGAACAGAATGTTTCTGGTACCCCTATTGACCCTTTTGCACGCCCGCTGCGCATTCGGGGTGGTTGGGTGTATCGAGAAGATGAGGCTTCTGATGAGCCATTTGGTTACATTGCCCCCCCTGATGTCAGAAGTATCAAGGGGCTCGTCCAGCAAATCATTACTAGTGATACGCCGCCCTCAGACTCAGACGCTGACTTGCTGTTGGTCTCGGCCCCGCGGGCAGAGCAGGAAGACCTGCGCAGTATGCTGCCGATGCCAACGCGCCGCGCCTTAAAAGAATTGGGTATGGCACCGATTATTATCAACTGGGACGAGCAAAGCAGAAACCTTCCGCTTGGGCGCCTCCGTCGACAGGCGCGGCGTGGGGTGGGCGACCACCCTTTGACGATCATGCGTACTGACTCCAGTATCGTCTTTGATCAATCGCATGTCTTTTTTGATGGCACCTGGGGTATGACCATTGCTGAAGTGATGACCAACCAAGCAATTGACTGGTGCCGCCACGCCATGAATGCTGATGTGATGTCTGGCGCACGGGCGCAGCGTCTGTCTTTAATTGGCTCATCTGAGTTCGTCAAGCGCAGCAATCAGACGCGTTCTGAAGAGAACTACACCTATGCTGAGGCTGCTGCGGAAACTAGCGATATTGACCTTAAGCAGTTACAGAAAGTCCGCTACTATCTACGCCAACGCGGTGTTCAATTAACCATTAATGATATGCTGGTTCTTGGACGCGTATTCCATGCTGAGGAATACATTCCCAGTGCAGATTTATCAAAGGCGGTTGCTAATCTTCCAGAAAAACTTATGCTGAAAGTGATGAAGTCCGTTGAGTCCTCCACCGGGGTCAACCCATCGATGCTCATTCCTATGGATGCATCGTTCAAGGACCCGCGTGATCGCGTCTACCCGACCAGCTTTCGCAACCCTTTGACTGGCATGATGGATGCGTATGACGAGTCTAAACTGGCCTACGGCATGTACCTCGTTCGCCAAGATGCTGATGCTTGGTACGACCTTGACGAAAGCCGCAAGCAGTTCTTCAGTTATCTGTTGTACTTTGGCGAACTCTTGAAGGCCATCAAAGCGATTACGACGCGTGGTGAGAGTTTCAACATGGCTACCATTCGCTTGATGGGCCATTTACCGTCGTCTGTCCAGCAAATTTTGGATCAAATCCCCCAAAGGGTTGGCATTCTCAATGAAGTCGTCAAGGGTGAGGAAGTCTTCTCAAATGTTGGGCGAGTGGCAGCGGGGTCGTCGCTCTCGCGCTTTATCAGTGCCAAAGATGATGGCAAAGCGAAGCGTCTTGTCTGGGGAATTTTGACAGATGATAATGGTTCTATGCAGGTCACGCTGCGAGATTTTCGTGCCCACGTGGAACCACTCGTCGAGGCAAACTACATAGATGCAGCCGATCTAGTCGCATATGACTACGTCCGTGCTTATGCGGACACCGTCAACCGTTTAGTAACTGAAATTCGTGACTTGGCACTTGTCGAACCTCGGCATACAGTTGAATAAGCATGCAGGTCAGCAGCAGCTACTGCTGACCCTTGCTAATGGAGTAGTATTAGCTACCGCCTACAATCGCTGGCTGTGATCCCGCCGCTATTTCGATTTCGGCGCTTCCATCTAGTAGAATAATCCAAAGTGTTGAGTCTTCTGACCCTTCCACCTGCCGCTCCACAAGGATTGCATCTTCGCTTGACAGCCAACTAAAAGCGATATCGTCTAAGTCAGGTTCGTTGTCTAGCGCTGTCTGGGTGAACGAACCATCAGGTTCGCGGCTTAACGTGACGAGTGAGGTACCCTCATCCGTCTCCTGAAGCGCCGCAATGAGGAACTGATTGGGGGCAAAAGTCGCATTTCGGTAAGTACCGCCGTCTTCTGTCGTGGAAATCGGATTGACATTCGTTGCGCCGCTGCTGATGCCAAAATCACCAAAGAGCAGCGGTTCCGAACCCGTTCCGAGAGCGTTTCGATCAAACAATAGTGCTACGGTGCCATCATTGAAAACATCCCATAGTCCTATGTCTTCGCCTAACGGTACAAATGTCCCTACAAAGGTGTCAAGGATCAAGATTTCGCCGTCCGTCTCATTGCCAAACAGAACCGCTAACTGATCATTGCCGAGCGCATAAACGGGCGTCAGATTGTCATCGGGGATGATCTCACTTTCGAGAATCAATGCTGGGGCGCCACTTGGTGTTGTCTCCCAGAATTGATACAAGGGTGGTGCGCCTGCGACGCTGTTAGCGACAATGCGTTGAAAGTATAATTTACTTGATGCTGGGTCCCACAGTAAGGGTGAAACTGTTGTTGAGTTGCGATCCGTAATGACGCGCTCCTCGCCAGTTGTTAAGTCGAGAACGACCAACTGCTGATCGTTGACGATAAATGCAACGTATTGCCCGCTGGGGCTAAGTGCGAACTCCCGGATCGGGCCCGCATTTTCTGGTAGTTCATACAGTCGTTCTGGGGGTGGGCCACCTAACGCCTGCACGATCAACTGCCCATCCAATAGATAGATCACTTCGTTCTGTTCAGCGGTACCATCTCCTAGCGGGATTTCACCACCTCCGATATTGGGGGCTTCAGTGGCAGTTGCTACCTCGGTAACCGTAGGTGTCTCGCTCTCCTCAGGCGTTTCTGTTTCTTCCGTCGTGGTATCCTCGGTCGGAGCCTGCGTCTCTCCTGGTGCCTCAGTGACTGGCGCCTCCGTGACTATTGGTAGGTCGGTTTCAGTCGGCGGTTCTGTCTCAGTCGGAACATCAGTTTCGGCTGGTTCAGCGGTTTCAATCGGTTGGTCAGTCTCTACAACAACGTCAGTCGCTTCTCCAGTTGGCGGAGCAGTCGGTTCCTCAGTTGGGTCACCGTTGGTTGGAATTGGCAGCGAGCAACCGGTAAGTATCAAAATAGCAATCAGGATGATGGGTAAGAGATGGCGTAACATACGGCACTCCGTAATGTGTCAGAGTAATCAATTGCACTTTATCTTAGCATAACAGGCTCAACGATGGCAGAGATCAAAAAATGCGACCAACAGCGGTCGCATCAAATTGGTTACGGAAACTCGTTACTCTGTGATATCGAGTTGACCCTTCTTGCCGGCTTCGATTGCCTCAAGGATTTTTGTGGCAAGCGCGTCGGCTGTTAGTGCATCTTTTGGTGCACTCATTGGAACTTTCTCCCAGAGCTTGGTGTCAACTGCACCTGGTCGGATGAGCAGCACCTGCCGCTTACGTTCTTCTTTCTTAATTGTGCCAAGAAAAGCTTCGAGTGCAGCTTTTGAGGCGGCATATGCTGACAAACCCGGAAGTTGTAAACGCTCACTGACAGCCCCAATGAACACCCAAGCTGCATTTTCTTTTAGAAGTGGCTTACTGCCATATAAGGCTTGAAACGCCCCAGTAAAATTGGCATCTAAGATGCGCCGAAACGTCTCTACATCCATCTGTGCGACGGGCACTGCCGTGATGTCACCTGCGGCATACAGGAACAGACTGACATCATCTAACCCCTCCATGCCAATCTCCATGGCCGCCCGTTCAACGGACGCCGCGTTAGTTACATCGCCTTCAAACGTGTAATCCGCATGACCGTTCAACCCACTGATATTACGTGAAACGGCGATTACTTCCCAACCCTTTGCCTTGAGCTGCTGGGCGAGGGCTTTACCGATATCGCCGCTGGCACCCCAAATAATTGCTTTCTCTGCCATAGTATTTTCTTTCCTGACTGATTGTCTGTTTTAATGAACTGTATTGACTATTTGCCGCCTGTTTAGAAGCGGCCTTCCATCGAACCAAAGTATCCAGTCATCTCGACGTAACCATACCCACCCACGGCTTCGCCGTCAGAGGTGCCCTCCAGCCTGATAGAGCCTTCCCAATACTTAAATGATGCATCAAATTCCTGATCGGCTATTTGCGGTTCACCGATTAGGAAGATGCTGCGCTCACCGGTATCAACTTCGATCTCCCAACCAGCTGGGTACTCTGCTCCGGACTCAGCACTCCGCCATGTGTCTGTGACGGTGATTGTATAATCGTCATCGCTCAAGTTGGTTGTGCTGCCATCTTCAGCGATGAAATTTCCCTTTGAAAAGGAGTCGATTGAGCCATCTTCGCGCCGAAGGTAGTAGAGCATTAGCTCAGTATTGTTATCTAGTTGAATAGAGAACCAGTCCCAACCAACCTGTCCGTCGGATAGGGCGGAGGTTGAAAATTCATGATCCATCCAACTAAGTCCCTCAACCTCGAAAGTCTCACTATTGGCAGTGATTGTTCCCGTCGTCTCCATCCGAGTAAAGCTGTAATAGTAGCTGGCATTACCTGCCTCTGGGCCTTTCTGACTGTAACCCTCAATACCCTGGAAAATTGGCCCCTTCGTCTCTTCCGCGATCAAGTCAATTGACACATCACCCGCTTGCGCTGTTAAGCGTCGGACACCCGGTTCAATAGTGACAGCCTCCCAGTTTTCGAGGTAGACACGATACGCTGGGTCGATTTCAGCGCCAGCAACACCTGCGGCCCCGCGAGCATAACGCTCGAACGAGTCGTAATCGTTAGCATCGATGTTGCTGACTGCAAAATGCCCCAAGTAAAGCTGATCAGTAGCCCAGTCTGAGGGGCGATCAACTCGTAGGTCAGCCGGCTCAAGTGCTCTGCGAAAAAAAGTCAATTGGTAACCGAACCGTTGACCATCTTCTGTCTCTAGGTTGCCTGTGTAGTACCACCATTCCGTCTGATAATCTGGGTGGGGGCCAAAGTCTTGTGGGAACGTCAACGCCGTTGGTCCAGATGCACGCTGGAAGCCGTCTAACTCAACTTCGGCAGCAACTACTGTCGACGCGGTGTCGTTATCTTGTAGGCTTCCGGTAACTGTCATTATTGCCAAAGCTGCAAACAATAACCCGATTGCAATGAGAAAAATCCGTAGTGATTTCTTCACTAATTATCCTTTAAATTTCTAATCATTCAGATGTTACTAAATCAATTGTTGGGATAGCAACAGATCGCTGCTATTCTGAGAACATTCATATTAAACGACGGTCATTAGAGTCATTCCAACTAAAGATTAGTGGCATTCTTAGAGAAGCGAGTTAAGCTCTCCACTTGGAATTCGGCAGGAAAAGCGGGGGCTTATCGATGCCACAGGTGAGGGATGATATTCGGAACATAGCAATTATTGCGCACGTTGACCATGGAAAGACAACACTGGTCGATGGGATGCTAAAACAAACAAATGTCTTTCGTGATGCGTCAACGGCTGGGGAACGCATCCTTGATTCAAACGATCTGGAGCGGGAGCGCGGTATCACCATCCTCAGCAAGAACACGGGCATAACGTGGAACGGCACCAAAATTAATCTTGTCGATACGCCCGGCCATGCTGACTTCGGCGGTGAAGTTGAACGTGTACTTAACATGGTTGAGGGCGCATTGCTGCTGATTGACTCAGTGGAGGGGCCAATGCCTCAGACGCGCTTCGTGTTACGCAAAGCGCTTCAGATGGGGTTACGGATCATCGTCGTGATCAACAAAGTTGACCGCCGCAATGCGCGCTCGGAAGAAGTCCTTAACGAGGCCTTCGACCTTTTCATTGAACTGGGTGCTAGCGACGAACAAGCTGAGTTTCCTGTGATTTATGCGGTTGGTCTCAATGGTCAAGCGGGTCTCTCCGAGACGGAATTAAACGATAATCTTGATGTTCTTTTTCAGACCATTATCGATGAGGTGCCGGGGCCCCAAGTCAGCGATGACCCGCCTCGATTGCTCGTCACGACGTTGGACTACGACAACTACAAGGGACAAATTGGGGTCGGGCGTTTGCGTTCTGGAACGGTGAAGAAGGGGATGCCGGTTGTGCGCATCGGCGCAGATGGCACGCGCCAGAACACCTATTTGGAGTATCTGTTCACGCACCATAATCTTGAACGGCAGGAAATCGAAACGGCGCAGGCTGGTGATATTATCGCGTTTGCCGGGCCGGATACGCTTAATATTAGTGACACGATTGCCCATCCCGATAACGCCGAGCCACTGCCACACATTACCGTTGAACAACCGACTGTCCGTATGACGTTCGGCGTAAATACGTCGCCGTTAGCAGGCAAAGAGGGTGAATCAGGCTTGGGTACATCGCGTCGGTTGGGTCAGCGATTGCACGAAGAAACGCGTACCAATGTCTCTCTCCGCGTAGAGCAAGGGGAGTCGGCTGAGAAGTTTATCGTCAGTGGACGTGGTGAACTGCACCTCGCCATTTTAATAGAAACTATGCGCCGTGAGGGGTATGAGTTTGAAGTCAGTCGCCCCGAAGTGATCTATGAGAAAGATGAGTGGGGTCAACTGCTGGAGCCGGTTGAAGAGGTAACCATTGAAGTTGCTGACGACTACGTCGGTACTGTTGTTGAACTGCTTGGTGCGCGCAAAGGTCAGATGAAAGACATGCGCTCACAAGGCGGTACAACGTTGGTTAAGTACATCGTACCTACACGCGGGTTGCTTGGCTTCCGGACGCTTTTCCTGACGTCAACTAGTGGCATGGGCCAGATGCACAGCGTTTTTGAAGGTTATGAACCGCATTTTGGTGCCATTCAGGGCCGCCGCTTTGGTAGTTTGGTCGCTTGGGAAGCCGGTTTAGCGACCTCATATGGGCTAAACCTTGCACAGGAGCGTGGCAAACTATTCATTGGGCCCCAAATCGAAGTATATGAAGGGATGGTAGTCGGTGAAAATCAACGCCCCGGTGACATTGCCATCAACGTTGCCAAAGAAAAGCATGTCACAAACCACCGCAAGAGCTTCGCTGAGGAAGGCATCCGCCTAGTACCGCCCCGTGTGATGAGTCTTGATGTCGCTTTGGAGTTCCTTGCTGAGGATGAATTGTTAGAAGTCACACCCGAGAACTTGCGCATCCGCAAGCGCATTCTGAACAACGATGAGCGCATCAAAGAACAAAAACGCCGCGAAAAGATGATGGCGAACTGAGGCTAACAGAAAAAAGAAGGAGCGTGCCCACCTGCACGCCCCTTCATCTATAAGTTACTGAGCAGATTTCCCACCAAAGCCACTTAGCAACTTATAATGATGTTGTACAACCACCAGACAACCCAATAATATAGTCAATCACGCCAAACGAAATCCCAACTTAGTTGGGTTTTGAGTAATAAATAAGTTGTACTACTTTTGGTGTAGCTTGAAACGTTAGCCTTAGATGCTTTAAGAAGACACTCTTGGTGCAATAATCCCAGCCTCTGTTAAGCTGTTGCGCAATATCTCCGCGGACTCTTCCATACTGTCACGTAAATAAGGATAAGCTAACCATCCATTACCAAAGCCAAACAATGCCCCTGTGAACGTTCGCAGAAAAGGCGTGCTTTCTCGAATTGGGTAGAAGGGTAGCCCAAACCCATTGAATGGCGGGTTCGCAAACAATTGACTAAATCCGTCCAACCCAATCGGCACGATGGCAACGGCAAGGTACGCAATAAACGAGAAATAGGGCACTCTCATTCCGAACTGTTCGACGATGGCGAGGCTGAGAATCGTCAACGCCAAGGCCAGGTAGATGGCGACATCGCGCTGACAAATTGCCGTTTTATACCCCATTGTTTCACTACCCCGGAACTGCCGCGCCGCATTTACTAGTTCGACATCCAGGTCATCAATGTTGACGTCGTCAAAGAAAGGCTCGTTTGTAGCGTACTCTTCGAATGAGCCGAGATTCGTGTTGGCACGCTCACGTGGATACGCCACTTGTTCACCACCAATCAACCAAGAACGGAAGACAAACTGGTGGCAAAAAGGTGAATATACGGTGTAGAGCGCACTAGCGGGGCCGTTCGCCCCAGCGTTCGCCAAGATCGGCGCCGCGAATGGCCCGAGTGCAAACAACAGCAGCAGCGTCCCGATTAGCCACTTCCATTGCTCTGTAATCCATAAAAAGCGTTTCCCGGCCCACAGCCAGAACTTAACTTGTGCTGGTGACATGGGTTTTTGGTCAGGGGCATTATTCGATGCCATCTTTTATGATCCTCTAAATGTGGTCAAAAAGAATGGGCGCAACGTGTGCGCCCATCGTAACTTACTGCAAGTTTAACCAATCCTGCTTACCAGTAAAAATCTCTCTGACTTATTCACCCAAACCAGTGATGTTTACCAACCATTCATCCAGCATAATTGTGAGATCGGTGCCGCTAGCGAAGGCTGCTGCATAACGCTGAAGTGTACCCGTCGCAACGAGAAGACCAATAATAATCAATAAACCACCGCTGATGTATTCAATAAGTTTCATGTGTTTTTGGATGCGGCGCATGAGCCCTGTTGATTGTTCAAGTAGAAGGGCAGCCGCCAAAAATGGAATCCCTAGGCCTAGGGCATAAAAGAAAAGTAAAACCGCTGCCTGACCAATAGAACCAGTGCTGGCCCCTAAGGTCAGCATCCCAGCGAGAAACGGCCCAAGGCACGGTGACCAACCTGCAGAGAACGTCATGCCCATTAACGTCGACCCGAAAAATCCAAGTTCAGATTTTGGCTTAGTCTGCTTGCGGGTATCGTAATACAAAAAGGGAATGCGGATGACACCCATCGTGTGCAGACCTAACACGATAATTAAGATACCGCCAACAATCTGTATGATATCAAGGTTACGCAGGACTGTGCGCTGCGCTTGCCCGATGGCTCCCGCGCTGATGCCAAGGAAGACAAATACAATAGCGAAACCAAGTACAAAGAATACGCCGTGTAAGAATATTAACCACTGCGCTGGTTTAGCCGTAGTGACGTCGCCGCCTTCAGCGCTCGCGGCAACCATTGAACTGCTCATAGTGTTGGCTGCTTGCCCAGTGAGGTACCCAACATACGCCGGGACGAGTGGAAAAACGCAGGGCGATATGAAGGAGATAAAGCCAGCGAAAATTGCTATTGGGATTGTGATACTTGCCCCATCAACGAACATTGTGCAGTTAATCCATTTCCTATAAACAGTTTATGGTGGGTGTACTTGCCAGTTTGATGCACCAATGAAACCAAGTCTTACCCCGACTAAGGTACCAATCTGTCTAATCAAAATCAGCCGGTAGGGTTGGGTTACGATAGTGCGCAAACATACGTTCAATTTGATAGGCTGTTACGCGCCCCGATGATAGTTCCGGAAGTGAGTCTTCTGCAAAATAAGCTACGTCTAGGATATCAAACGCAGTTGCTTCAATGCCCTCAACCAAATCACAGATGAAGAACAATTTGTAGATGTGCTTGGGGTAGGGGTTGTGTGCATGTTTATTGCGATCAAATATTGCAGCTAATTTTTTTGTCTTGACTGTTAAGCCGCTTTCCTCTTTTACTTCGCGCTCAATGGCTAAGGATGGTGTATCCCCAACATCAGCCCAGCCACCCGGTAGCGCCCAACGCCCATCAATTGACTCCTTAACCATCAAGATTTTATCATCTTTGAATACAGCACCACGAATATCAACTTTGGGCGTGGGGTAGTCTGGCACATCTTGAAAAAGATTCAAAATGACTGCCGGCGCCACGTCAGTCTGCTGGGCTGCTATCTGAGCAGCGATGCTGCGGATTTGTTCATAACGCTCAATATCATATGGGTTTTCGCTATATGTCAAACCAATATTAGCAATTGCTCGCAGTTGTTGTACCCATTCAAGCCAGTTAGGGGCCATACTTTCTCCTTAAATTCGACTTGGCGTGTGCTCAGCCCTCAGGTGTGTGCTTGACGATGATCTTCGTTGCCAAGGCGCGCTCCGCTTCCGGAGTGAAGTAATAGTCGTTTGTCTCATCGACTCTCGGCAGTACCCAACGGTAGATCCAGCGCGCCGCATCAGGTGTGGTGTTGATACAGCCGTGACTGCGTGGGGCACCATAGTCATTGTGCCAGTAACAACCATGGATTGCAGCACCATTACGCGTAAAGAAGGTACACCACGGTACACCAGGCAAATCGTAGCTGTCGTCAATTGTTTCACCGCCAATCATGTGACGAGTCGGCGTCTTACGTTGTACATAATGCTCACCGTAGGGGGTGTGGAAGTGATGGATTTCGCCGGAGGCATCCTGAAAGGAGGTGCCAGATGCAATCTTTGTCATAAACACGGGTCGGTCACCCTCGTAGCAGGTTAGGAGTTGATCCTCAATAATGACTTCAATACGCTTGTCTTCGGGTGCCACGCCCGTAGAAATTGGCCTGAAGTCCTCTGGGGTTAAGCGGCGTACATGGCTGGCTTGTACCCACCAACTATGGGTTGGGTAGGCATCATCGAATAGCTTATACCAGGTTCGCCCGTCATCTTCTTGTGCTCGGTCAATCACTTTGAACACAGCACCATATGCCAGATCATAGTAGCGCAAACTGCGCAGCTTCGGCTCCCAATGTTGCCATGAAGTAGGTACTGTTATCTCACCCCAGAAGCCGTTGACGGGCACATCTTCTGGCGCATTAAAATATTCACGAACTGGCACAATTGGCGAAGAGTGAATGTATCCATCACCGACATCAAACCAAAAGGCGTTATGAGGAAAATACAGCTCGTCAGGCTGTTCAACTGCCCCATAGATTGGCACAACATCAGCATAGCGCACGTGGCGCACCAGCCCTGAAGCGTGTTCTGGTTTCTCTTCAACGCGCACAATCTGCCATTCAACGCGCCCTATGGCTGGAGGGTGGCCCAGAAGTTCCATAAAAACTGCTGTTTCGTCGTACTCAACTGGCACCCGACCACCCGGATCAAACCCATCGTCTGGCTCTTGGGCAAGAGCCTGCCTAAGGTGTAGACCACCCAGTAAATTAATGGTACTCAACGCGCTTAGTTTGAGTAATTTTCTTCTCGATTGGAAACGCATCATCTTGACCATATAACGCATCACACGTCGCTGACCTTAGCATATTCGACCCTGTACTGCTTGCGCCACTGTGCCGGGTTCCTTAACCCGCTTGGATATCTGGATGTTCAGCCGAAATAGGGTGGGGGAGCGATGGGTCGGTTGTGGTTAAGCTATCTTTAGCTGCTGGGGATGGTGCAGCATGCTTACCATTTGGTTGTATACCGTTTGGCTTAATATCTGGGATGTTCTTTGTAGCAATTCTTTGAGTAGATGCTGTGCGATTTGCCTTGAACTTTTTCTTCTTTTTCTTCTTGCGAGGGTGGTAACAGTAACCCTTTCCCCTCACTGTTTTAAGATACTTCGGTTTCGCTGGATTCTTTTCGATTGCCTCACGTACCCAGCGGATGTGGACGTCGAGCGTGCGTGTATCTCCCACATAATTAGTGTCCCACACTTGTTCCATCAGGTAGCTGCGTTCGAGCGTCTTCGACGGGTTTGCGATGAACAATTCAAGCAGAGCCGCAGTTTTTGGTGTCAGGCGCTTTTCGCGACCATAGCCTTTTACCAACCGGATTTCCTGTATATATAATGATTTACCAACTTTAATACCGTCATCTTCACCGTTATGCGTTAGTCGCTTGATTCGGTTGACAAGTTTTCTGGCAGTAAACGGCATCACCAAAGTGATATCGGCAAGGCTGGCATCAACCTTTTTTTGTGGCACCGTCTCTGGCATGATGTGGATTAATGGCGTATCGTCAAGGATGTCAACTAACCGCTGGCAGTTTCGCTCGCCGCTAGTACCCATCGATGCAGCGTTTAAAATGACCAACTGAACGTCGTGTTCTTCTAAGTATTCAAACGCTTCCCGACCCGTTGGCACGGCTGCGATTTCGTATTTTTTCTTACGCAGTGAATCGGCAAAGCCGACACTGGTACCGGTTGCGCGCTCAATCAATAAAATCGTCTGTTCACTGCTCATGACTGCCATTATAAGCTCTCAGATAAGACTCGATCAAGCCGATCTTTTAACCAAAACTTAATTTATATGACCCGATTCATGGTGTTTGACTAGGCCATTGTTGGACTAATCAAGATGTGGGAATCTGCTTGAATTGCTCTCAATTGTCAGCGAGGTGTATCAGCAAAAAATTGGGATTGTTGGTACTGCGCAGTTACGCACCGTACAATTACCGCACCTAAGATTACTGTAGAACCGAGCAAACATGCATCGCCAAATAAAGCAAGTGGCGTCTGGAAATGAAGTTCGCCGCCTGCTCAACGTCTGGCCTGCCCAGTTGGATGCGTTCGTAGCCGACGTTCGCACCATCCAGCAAATTCCAGCCCCCACCTTTTTCGAAGAGCAGCGTGCCCACTTTGTAGAAGCACGCTTCAAGGCCATTGGCTTAGCGGATGTGTTTCGGGATGAGCTTAATAACGTCTATGGGCGCACGCCTGCCTCAACCAGCAGAACGTCTGCATCCCCTGCGGTAATGGTCAGTGCGCATATGGATACTGTGTTCCCAGCGACAACAGACTTGACCTTGAGAGATAAAGGAGAATATGGGCGCATTTTCGGGCCGGGCGTCGGTGATAACAGCCTTGGCGTGGCTGCTATGTTGTCACTGGCAGCCGAACTACAGAACCGCAACATACTGCTTCAAAACGATATTTGGTGGGTGGCGACTGTTTGCGAGGAAGGCCTTGGTGATCTGAAAGGAATTCGACAGGCGTGTAAAACACTCAAAGACTTGCTGGGCGTTGCTGTTATTCTTGAGGGTATCGGCTTAGGACGTGTATACCATGCAGGTCTTGGGGCACGGCGGTTGCAAATTTCTGCTGAGGGGCCGGGTGGTCATAGTTGGCTGCATGCGAAGCGCCCTAGTGCTATTCACCAATTAATGCGCCTTGGACATGCAATTTTGACTGAAATTGACGTACCGACACACCCGCGTTCTTCATTGAATATTGGGTTGATTTCTGGAGGTACGTCGATCAATTCGCGCGCGGCAGACGCTTCGATGTCCATTGATATACGCTCTATCGACCGGGCCAAACTTGAACAGATGCTTGATGGTCTGCACACGTTGGTTTCCCGTTATGCAACACCTACCGTTAAAATTTCGGTTAAGGTCGTCGGAAACCGTCCCAGTGCGACGTTATCTTTAAGCCATCCAATGATCAAAGCTACGCGCACTGTGCTTAACTATGTCGGGTGTGCCTCATCGCAACCAGAAATTGGGTCAACAGATGCTAATATTCCTTTATCATTAAAGATACCAACAGTCTGTATCGGAATAACGACAGGTGGCAACGCCCACACAACGGATGAATATATCAATATTTCGCCGATACCTTTAGGGATGCGGCAACTGTCCTTGTTAACCGTGCTTGCAGCTACCTATACGGAACAGTGGCAGGCTTGGGAAACTGAGTCGGGAGGATAAAAACAAGTTTTGTCAGAACAAACAGATGTCCTAATTGTGGGGGCCGGTCTCGCTGGATTGAATGCAGCACAACAACTGAAGGACGTTGGATTGTCTAGTATTTTGCTTGACAAAGGCCGACGCGCTGGTGGGCGTATGGCAACCAAGGTAATCGGTGAGGCGCGCGCTGACCATGGTGCCCAATTTTTTAGCGTACGTAGCCCTGAATTACGTAAGCGCGTTGACCAATGGCTTGCTGATGATCTTGTCTATGAATGGTCGCGTGGGTGGAGTGATGGCTCAATTCAGTCGGATCGGCCCGATGGTTACCCGCGATATGTTGTACGCGGTGGCATGAACGAACTGCCGCAGCATCTTGCCAAAGGCTTGGATGTGCGCCCGAGTATGTTTGTTTCACAAGTAATTGCTGAAGAAAATAGTTGGCGTACGCTAGCAAAGCCATATCCTTACGATGAAGTTGAACCGATTGCGTTCAGCAGCAAGGCCCTACTTCTAACGCCACCTGTGCCACAATCGATGGCCCTGCTCGATAACAGTGGAGTCCAACTTCCGGATCATCAACGTGCCATACTTAAAAAAATCGAGTATGGGCCATGTCTCGCAGGCCTCTTTATAATAGATGGGGTGCTCGGGTTGCCATACCCTGGTGCCTTGCAACGACGAGAGGCAGACTTTAGCTGGATTGCCGATAACCAGCGCAAGGGGGTTGCTCCAAATACCCGGGTTGTGACAGTGCATGCGTCACTAAATTGGAGCCGTGCGCATTATCAGGATGATCCAGATGCGGTGTTAGATGCCATGTGGGTTGAACTTCAAGCAGTTGCCGCAGGCCAGATTGAAATGAAACAGCGTCTGATGCACCGCTGGGGTTACTCTATCCCCCTGACCACGCATAGTGAACGAATTCTCATCGCTGAAGGGTTGCCACCGTTGGTGCTTGCGGGGGATGCCTTCGGTGGGCCCCGTGTGGAAGGTGCGATCCTAAGTGGGTTGGCAGCAGGGACAAGCCTTATGGAACGATTGAATGCCTGATGTCTCTCACTGACTTAGCTGGTGTTTCAGTGTCACCGCGGGCCATTACTCGCGGCTGGATTGACGCCGTACAACTTCCGACCGGAGGCTATGATCGTTTTCCGATTGTCATTGCCCAAGGCAACCCCGCTGGCCCAACCCTTTGGTTGACGACGGGCATTCATGGCGATGAGCATTCAGGTATGATAGTGCTTCACCGCTTGCTAGAGCACCATCTAGTTGCCGATCTTTTTGGAACGATTGTGGCTGTCCTTAGCCTGAACCCTGCCGGTATTCGCAATCGCTCCCGTGAGGCTTACTACTACCACGGTGATCCTAATCGGCGCTTTCCCGATCCATTGAAGACGAGCAGACGAGGCTGTACTTCCATTGATAATGCCTACGCCCTTATCTTTGATTTAATCAAGCAGAGTGAACCATCTGCCCTCATTGACTTACACAACGCTTGGTTCGGTTCGGTTCCGTTTGCCTTTCGCGATCCAGTCTTCTATGGTAAATACTTCGATCAACAGGCACGAATCCGAACAAAACGTGAGGCAGACGCCCTCGATAATTTGAATGCGCAATTCATAGAGGCTTTTGGTTTTCCTGTTATTAACGATTATGTTGCGCAGAGTTACTTGGAGAAGGGCTTACATCGCTCCCTGAGCGGTGCTGCATTAAACGGCCTTAATATTCCCAGCATGACGGTTGAACTTGGTTCATGGATGTTCGTTGAAAATCAAATTGTCGAGGCTGCGCTGCATGGTATCCGCAACGTAATGCGTCACCTTGGTATGCTGGCTAGTCCGGTAGAACCCGTTGAAGATTTGCCATTAAAGCCTACATCGCAGGCACTGCGTCGCTTGATGCACCCACCGCTGCCTGCCGCGGGCATCGTGGATATACTAGTTGAACCAGGGCAGGCGGTACAGCGTTTTCAGCCCCTTGCCATCCTTCGTGACCTGCACGGTCAGTTTCACGGACCGCGCTCGGGTACAATTATCTCTGAGTATGATGGTGTGGTACTTGGCTGGTCTCACGGGGCTGTTCGCTACAAAGGTGAGGCGCTATTAGCTCTTGCTATTAATGACGATAGCAGCATGGTTGTCTCTACCTCCGCCTAAAGCTTAGGAATTCGGTAAACTTAACAACAATCTTCTATGATCTGATGAAAATGTCAACAGATAGGATTCTGCATGCCAATTGAACTTCTCGAACGGACCTTCTTGGATAATTCGCTCTATCTCTGGCTGGTTGCACTACTTATTTCTGCTGCTGTCATGGGTATTTTTTATGTCACTGAGCTCGTCATCGTGCAGCGGCTGCGCAGCCGTGCAACAGAAACAGACTCCTCGTTAGATGACTTAGCAGTGGGCATTCTGGAGAGCACTCAATTTTTCTTGGTGCTTGCTGTCAGCCTCTATGCTGGATCGACTGCTCTGTTGTTCCCCAACCCAAGCGTTAAAGTCTGGCTGCGAACCATAGCAATCGCTGCTGTTTTAATCCAGCTAGCAGTTTGGGGGCATCGCCTATTGTATTACTTTATTAATCGCAACGTCCGTCGTCGTGGTGATGAAGACGACCGTACCCTCGAGTCGACCGTTAATGCTCTTACCCTCATCAGCCGGATTGTCATGTGGACGATTGTCGTTATTCTCATCCTCGACAATATTCCAAATGTTCAGATATCGTCTTTGCTGGCAGGTCTTGGCATTGCGGGCGTGGCAGTTGGTCTTGCGGTGCAAAATATCCTCGGTGACTTGCTCGCATCCTTATCAATCATCCTTGACAGGCCCTTCGTCGTCGGTGATTTTGTCACAGTTGGAGAATATTCAGGCACTGTGCGCTCTGTTGGCCTGAAAACCACCCGGGTGCGAAGCCTTGATGGCGAAGAACTCGTTTTCTCCAACACGGACATGCTCACCAGTCGTATTCAAAACTACGGCAAGATGCGCATTCGTCGCATCGCCTACTTTCTGAAGTTTGTTTACAACACGCCTGCGGACAAACTCCGCCAAATCCCGCAAATTATTGAAGAGGTTATTAACGCTAAAGAGCAAGTCCGCTTTGATCGTGCGCACTTTGCAAACTTTGGTGATTATGCGTTGGAGTATGAAATTGTCTACTTTGTGCTGACCGATGATTATCGCGTCTACCGAGATATTCAGCAGACGATTAATCTTGAACTTGTCCAGCGCTTTGAAGAGATAGGCATTGAATTTGCTTACCCCACGCAGATCATGCACTTAGGTGGTTCGACGGGTAGTAAGCAGATCAACGAGCCAGAACCACAAACTTAGGGCTTCTTGTGGTAGGTATACCGATTTGCGGTACACTTTCTTGCGCTTGCCAAAAAGAGAGTTATGCCAACTTGGCAAAATTCGCACATCAGGAGAGTGTTGTACATGAAAAAAAATCGCTTTAGAGTATTGGCGGTTGCAGCGTTGGTTCTTGCGCTTATCCCAATGAGTGCCGCCCTTGCTGACCGCTTCCCAGAAGACTGTGAAGATGGTCAATGGGTCATTCGCGGTGACCAAACCCTAGGCTTCATTGCCTTTAGTTGTGGTACTACCGTTGAGAATTTGGTTGCCATCAATGGCATCGATAACCCAAACTTGATCTTTCCCGGTGAGGTCTTGCTTGTTCCAGCATCAGGCATCGAACTACCGCCGCTACCAGAGCCAGCCGCTGAGGAGCCTGCCGTAGAAGTGCCACCCGTCGTTGAAACAGAAGAGCCAGTTGTTCTGCCACAACCGCCCGTATTCTCCGGCAGTAGCGCTGACGTTGACGTCAGCTTTGGGGCGCTCACCTATTCACGGGAAGGCCGTGAGGCGCGTATCAATGTGACTGTAGCCAATAACGGTGTTTTACCTGCCATTGATGGTGGGCGCCAATACTTCGGCGAAAACCCTGATGGCGGTAAACAGTATGTGACTCTGTTGGGTGTGACCCACCAGTTGTTCCCAATTGCGCAAATTGATAATGCGCCAGTTTGGCGTGCCGATGTGACTTTCTCTGATGACAATCAGGCGACTTTCCCAGTCGGCTGCTTTTACGATGAAGTGGTTGAGTATGTTGGCTTCGAGCCAACTGGCCCAGATACCGGCTTCGTTTGGGAAGTCAACTGGGAAGGTGGTTGGTACGACTGCGGTAACGACTATGAAGATGATCCTGTTGACATCGTCCCAGGTGCCAGTGGAACTGATGAGTTAATCATTTACGTGCAGCACCCACGTCGTTGGGACAGCGACGATCCACCAAATCGCACGGTTGAGAGCATTGCAATCAGCGTTTGGGTCGCCGAGGGCGAATACTTACCAAACGTCGGCTTTATTAGCTTCCAGTAAACTGAGCGTTGGTTAAAATCAAGGGAGATATATTTGCTAGTGTGTCTCCCTTGATATTTAAATGGATTACTCTTGCGTGGGCCTAAGTGACTCCAACTCGCGCTCTATTTGATCATGGTAGGCTGCTGCCAGCCGCTGATAATATGGCCCAATATGGCTAGTCCCAACGGCATGTTCCCCGACTTTGACGATTGGCATCACCCCTCTGGAGGAACTGGTCAGCATCGCTTCTTCGATCAGCGGGAGTTGATCGATATGCAGCGCTTCTAGTCTAACGTCCAAAAATCGTTCAGCGACCTCAAGCAAGACACTGCGAGAGATGCCTTCTAGAATGCCGCTTCCTGCCGTGTAAAGCGTATTACCCATCACAGCGTAGAAGTTCGTACTGCTGCCTTCTAAGATGTAGCCATGATCATCATGCCACATAACCTCGTATGTATCAGCATCTAGGCCGGTCTTCATATCGTCACGTTTTTCAATGAAGCGCGAGTCTTTTGCTTTTGCGGCTTGTCGTGCGTAAGGAACTAAAGCAACCTGCACTCCTTGCTTGTAATAGGGCAAAGGCGGCGGTTGGAATGCCTCGAGTGCTAGTAGTATCTTGTTTGGGTCGTCATATGGCACAGTCAGCTTAACCCTTGCTAGGGGGAACGCTGCAAGCTGGTACGCTTGCGCTATTGCTTCACGCAGTTGACTGTTGGTGGCAGGGAAAGGCGACTCAAGCATTTGCGCAGATGAGCGCATTCGGTTGAGGTGCCGCTCAAGCCGAAATGTCGTCCCACCGGGGTAGGTGCGGAAGACCGCGTAGGTGCCATGTGCAATTTTCGTAGAGACGTCATCGAGAGTCTCTACATGTATATTGATGCGCTCAAGCTGATCTGGGTCATCAATCGTAGTTTCAAAGACATGTATCGTTGACATCGGCTTCACTCTGCGGCTGTTTGTACGTTTCCTTTGAATATGATGATTTTATCTAGGGTAGACGGCAATCACACTGTATAAGCGCGATTGCGAGTCAATTAACAGACTGTAGTTTGTCGTATCAACTGATAAGCCTGTTGAACCGCCGCCGTCCAAGTTGAATGCCGCATGGATGCCCAATGCTGTGCTATTTTCCGCCAGCCAGTCTCTAAAGTCGAAGATCGTCACAGCGCCAAAATCAATCACAATGAAGATTAATCGGCCTTGTTCATCTTGCCCGACAGCTGTTCGTCGCGTGGGGTCTTCAGGCAGCCCTTCTAATTCACTGACTGGAAATCCGCCGGGGTAAACAAGCATGGGGCGGCCTTGAATCGCATAATCAAACGGTTCCATTGGGTCATATGGTACCTGCGCCAATGAACGCACCAATGCAGTGTCGCCATTAATTGTAAGCATGCCGCCATGCTGCTCAAGCGAATTACCAATCCGCGTTTCATTGATTCCGACCATGCCAACTGGTTCGCGTGTCCGCTCAAAAAAGCCGCTATTGGTGATCATCACAGCGTCATTGAGCGTGGTGTGCCAACTTGATATCCGTTCTGCGACGGCTGGGTCGTAGTGCACCACGATATCCATCAGCGTTGGGTCAACGCGCATTAAGCGGACTTCAACCTGTAAGTCACCAACGCCTAAATAACTGGTGCGCGTCTCGAGTCCAGATGTAATGGTCTGCCAGCTCTGGCTGATCTGCGCTTCATCAAACGAGATGACGGCTGTCGGCTCAGCACCTATCGGTGTTATTACGGTCGATAGCGGGGTACGTGTAGGACGTACTTCATATGTTTCGCCAAGTGGCGCATTACAGGCCAAAACCATGTAAATCAGTGGTAGCCAGTATAGTTTACGTTTGAGGGATTTGAACTGCATCAGTTATTCTTGCTCAGCTCTTTTGTCATTGTGTAGTCTAGCGCTTTCTAATCGATAGTGCTTGGCTCCCTCTGTGAATAGACTCAGAAGCGGGTTACACTCACAAGGCGATAGTATCCGTGATTACCAATCAGAATACGAGAGAGGACCTTCCATGTCTGCGCAGAGCGTTACACCGCAAAGTGAAGACTTTTCAAAATGGTACAACGAACTGGTTATTCGGGCTGACCTTGCCGACTATGCACCTGTTCGCGGTTGCATGATCATTAAGCCCTATGGTTACGAGCTGTGGGAAAATATCAAAAACGAACTTGACCAACGCTTTAAGGCTACTGGGCATAAAAATGCTTACTTCCCGCTTTTCATTCCACAG
>CAYTPI010000010.1:0-156639 GCA_964439625.1 uncultured Anaerolineae bacterium
AACGCTGGCACATCGTTGGGTCGAATGTGAATGTGGTCTCAGTTTAGACCGAGACGACAACGCCGCATTGAATGTATTAAAACGGGCAGGACGTGTCCGTGAGCCAAAACGTAGCGGGTCGCCGCAAGCGTGGCTCAGAAGCCCGCGCTTTTAGGCGTAGGGAGCGTCACATTAGCTTTAGAGAAATACTTCCGCGCCAAGCACTCTGGCTTCTGCCTCACGTAACGCTGTATCTTGATACAGTAACTTCATCAAAGCAGTCGTCAATCGCCAACTAACGAGCATTTCTCACATAAAACCTTAGCAACATCTTATCAATTTACTAGGATAACCAGACACTTACCGTCATCTGTAATCCTCTCATACGGTAAAGAGACATTTTTTATGAATACTTCACGCATGAACATCTCCGAACTTGACCCAATGAGTCTTGCTGAACTACGAGAACTTGCAGGCGAGCTTGATATCATTGGATTTAACCGGATGAAGAAAACGGAATTGATCATTGAACTGCTGCGCCATAAAGCAGAACAGCATGGTCATGAACTCCGTGGTGGCATCCTCGAGGTCATCGATGATGGCATTGGCTTTTTGCGGTCGGACAATTATTTGCCCAGCCGTAATGATATATACGTCAGCCAGACGCAGATCCGTCGTTTTGACCTACGTACGGGTGACATGGTCGTTGGGCAGGTACGACCACCGAAGGACAGTGAAAAGTACTATGGCCTGCTGCGGGTTGAAGCTGTCAATGGGCAAGACCCTGAAGATGCGAAGCGCCGCCCTTACTTCGAGAATCTCACCCCTATTTTTCCTGAACAACGTTATAACCTCGAAACCCGCCCTAACATTCTCTCGACGAGAATGATTAACTTAATTGCACCGATTGGGCGAGGTCAACGTGGGTTGATTGTTTCTCCGCCTAAGGCTGGTAAGACAACCGTTCTCAAGGAAATTGCGAACGCAATCAGTGAGAATTATCCAGAAATCCATCTGATTGTGGTGCTAATTGGTGAGCGCCCGGAAGAAGTCACTGATATGGATCGCTCAGTTGATGCAGAGGTTGTTGCATCTACCTTTGATGAGACTTGGAACAATCAGGTGAAGGTTAGCGAGATTGCGCTCGAACGCGGAAAGCGCATCGTTGAGACAGGTAAAGACGTCGTCATCTTGATGGATAGTATTACTCGGCTGGCACGTGCCTATAACTTGGTTGTTCCACCTAGTGGACGTACCCTATCTGGTGGTCTTGACCCCGGCGCGCTTTACCCACCAAAGCGCTTTTTTGGTGCCGCCCGTAATATTGAAGAGGGTGGGTCGCTGACTATTATTGCAACCTGTCTTGTGGATACCGGTTCTCGCATGGATGATGTTATCTATGAGGAGTTTAAGGGTACTGGTAATATGGAACTGCATCTGTCACGTAGATTGCAGGAACGTCGCACTTTCCCCGCCTTTGATATCGAGCGCTCGAGTACGCGTAAGGAAGACCTATTGCTTGGGCCAGATATTCTTCAGCGTGTTTGGTTGATGCGCCGCATGTTATCGCAGATGATGTTGCCGCCACCAAACGGTGCTGGCATGGATACGGCAACTGCTACCGAAGCGCTGATCGACCAAGTGCGTAAGACCGAATCAAACGAAGAATTCCTAGAGCTGCTGATAGAACAATAATTACTTGATATTAAGCGGCGCGATCAGAACATTTGCGCTATCATTTTGTGACGTTAGCACAGTTTGACACACAGATGTGCGTTAGCTACAGTTCATCACTGTCGTCGGGAAACAGGTTCACTGTGAGCCTGTTTTCGTTGCATATAGTGACTGTGCACTATTACTGATCATAATCATTTATGAGCAGGCTGGTTTAATACCACGTTCAGCACAACAGCAGCACATACGTGCTGATATCACTTAAGAAGAGGAGAATTATCTAATGCGGGAAGTTTCCATTGCGGTTGTTCAGATGCAGCCAGAACTCGGAGAGATCGAAGAAAACCTAGTAAAGATGTCTGACTTCGTCACGAAAATTGCCAGTCAGCAAAAGGTTGACTTGATCTTGTTTCCGGAGTTAGTCACAAGCGGGTATGAACTTGGGGTTCGGTTTACCGAAGTCGCCCAGTTAATTCCGGGGCCAACGGCAAACCTGTTGGCGCAACGCGCCCAGCAGCTTGGTGTTTACATCGGGTTTGGTATGGTCGCTAAAGAGCGTGTGGAGAGCATCCTTTATGATGCGGCTGTATTGGTTGGCCCTGATGGGGAAATCGTCGGAGAGTACCGCAAAACCCACCTTAAGGGTGAAGAACGTATGGCTTTCCGTGAGGGTTACAAACTACCTATCTTTGATACTGAGATTGGTACCATTGGTTTGATGCTAGGCTGGGATCTTGCATTCCCGGAGGTTGCCCGCAGTATGGTGCTGGACGGCGCAGAAATTCTTTGTGCATTAGCAAGCTGGGAAACGCCTGACATCGACGAGTGGAGTACGCTTCTCAAAGCCCGTGCCTACGAGAATGCCGTATTTGTAGCTGGGGCCAACCGTGTTGGTGACGACGTCACCATTGAGTTTGGTGGTGAAAGTGCGATTGTTGGGCCACGAGGCAAAGTCTACGCGCACCTCCCTGGGGTAGACCCCGCGAAAGGTAAGAAAAAGGTTGACGCCAAAAAAGATAAATCAGACGATAAAAAGGATGATAAAGCCGAAGCCAAAAAGGAAGAAAAGAAAGACGACAAGCAGCAAAAGGAGGCCAAGCCGGAGCCGAACGAAGGTTATGCTGTTGCTCGTATCGATCTTGACGAGATCAAGCGTCATCGGGAGCAGCGCCAAACATTGCAGACGCGCCAACCAACTGCTTACCGAACGCTCGTCAGGAAGTACTAACTATGGACTCTATCGACCTGCGTAGTGATACGGTAACCTGGCCCACGCCCAAAATGCGTGAGGCCATGGCTTATGCTCCTGTCGGTGATGATGTCAAAGGAGAAGACCCCACAGTTAATCGACTTGAGGCGTTAGCGGCTGAAAAGCTAGGTAAAGAAGCCGGGCTGTTTGTCTCTAGTGGAACACAAGGCAACGTTATTGCTATGCTGACTCATGGTCAACGTGGGGATGAGATCATCATGGGGAAAGCGGCTCACACGTTTGTATGGGAAGTTGCAGCCCATGCGGCTCTTGGGGGCCTAACGTCCCATTTGGTTGATGTACAAGATGATGGCACCTTACACATTGATGATATTCGGCAAGCGATTCGTGGTAAGAACGTTCACTGGCCTGATACGTCAGTTGTTCTACTAGAAAATACACAAGGTGGGCGCGCGGGAACCCCGCTGACGCCAGCATACACACGTGATGTAGCAGCAGTATGCGAAGAACACGATCTTAAATTGCACATCGATGGTGCGCGCATCTGGAATGCGGCAACCGCCCTTGACGTTGATATCCATAAGTTAACTGAGCCAGCCGATACAGTCAGTTTTTGTCTGTCAAAGGGTCTTTGTGCCCCAGTTGGGTCGGTCTTAGTTGGCTCCCGTGAATTTATCGAGCGGGCGCGCCGTACCCGCAAGATGCTGGGTGGCGGTATGCGGCAAGCGGGTATTCTAGCGGCGGCTGGCATTATTGCAATAGAAGAGATGACGCAACGCCTCCATGAAGATCACGCTAATGCTCGCCGCTTAGCAGAGGGCCTCGGCGAACTTGAAGGTATTCAAATTGAGCGCCCAGTATACAGTAACATGGTTTTCTTATCATTCAAGCACAACCCGCTTGAAAGAGCGCAATACATGAAGGAACGTTTGCAGTCAGCTTACAATATTAAAATTGGGAGCTATGGAACTGGACTCGGCGGTGTACGTCTTGTAACTCATTATTGGATATCAGCAGAAGATGTTGAAACGGTGATTAATGCCATACGGCATGAGATGACCGTCCTCGCCTAGCGAGCCACATATGTTCAGAGATGTTGAAAACCCGGAATTAGACTTACACTTTAACACCCCGATTGTGATCGGTGGTCCAAACAAAAACGCCTTTGAACAGCCGCTTATACCTGGGCCATTAATTAACTCAAAACGAGCGGCTCAGCCAGAAAACCCCGGCTTCGTACCACTGCCACATCAGTCCATTCAACCCATGCTCGACCGCTATCAACTAGAGGTACCTTACCGGAAAGCTAACGCGAGCTACGAAGAGACACTTGGTAATGTTTCACAATTGTTTAGCGAGGTCTCTTTTGAGGATGATGTCCTTGCTGAGGCGGCTGAGGAGGTCTCCTTTGCGCAGTCAGTAGAACCGCTGTTTCTTGTTGTACTACAACTTGCTATCATTCTTGGGACGCTGTTATTCCTTACACAAGATATTCGCTATACGATTGTGTGGGTTTCGATGGCTCTAATTGGAGCATTCTTTACATTGACCGACCGTGCGGAGGCATTAGCCCCAGTGCAATCTGCTGATCTTGGCTGGGGTCTGGGGATTGGTTTTTTGGTGGGGTTGCCGATTTTAATTATTCTTCGACCATCGTTGACTACCGTTACCATGGCCCTATTCCCGGAAGCGGCCCTAGCTAAGGTAATTCTGCTCGCTCTGATTACCATACCATTGTCTGAGACGCTCTTATTTCGAGGCGTTGTTCAAGAACGTCGTGGCTTTCTTAGTGGTGTCATCGCTGCCGGGTTAAGTGCCCTTCTAATTTTCTGGCCTGCTCTGCAAGACTTACAAGTTAGTTTCGCAGCTCTCCTGATTGTCTTCCTCACAGCAATGGCAGCTTTATACGGATATGTTAGGCTGCGCTATGGTTTGGGTGCTGCTTTACTGACACAGGTCGTTGTGAACTTATTGGTGATGGTAATCCCAACTCTATTTATATGAGATGTCAGTAAAATCTTGGAGAGCAACAGGTTTAGCTTTCCAATAATTCTAACTGTATTTCTGCCTGAGCATAATTGCGATTAAGGCGCAAGGCTTCCTGAAATTGCCCGCGCGCTTGAGGGATGCTTCCCTCTGAGGCGTAGACTAAGCCCTTATAATAATGTGCTTCTTCAGACATGGGGTTGGTCGCCAGAGTGGCGTTGGCTAGTGTCATAACGTCTTCAAAACGTCCCACTTGATAATAGGCCTCATATGGCCCAAACTGGTACCATAACATCCGGCCCGGCAAGCCAATCTCTAAGGCTCGGTCAAACGCGGTTGCTGCCTCATCATAACGACCTAGCTCCGTCAGCACTGTCCCTAGATTGAACCAACCGAACGAGTCCTGACTGTCTTGAGCAAGTTCATTTTGAACGGTGAGCAAGGCATTATCCCACATTTGGCTCTCATCTTGATCACCAATCAATGATAGTACAATCGCTTTTTCCCTTGGGGGAAATGCCACCAGATAGGTGCGATTGAATTGTCTCCAGTAAGTGTCTAACGCTTCGTAAGGGTAAGCACGATTAGGGCCAAGGTAGGTATCCATCGCAATGAATGCGTCGTCTGTGTAGCCCGTCAGTGTCAGGTAATGTCCAGCCCAATCGTACTGAGCTTCTGGCTCAAAGCCTTTCTCGACCAAAACCGGATAGCCACCATCAAGCAGACGCTGAAGGATGTTAATGTTGCCATCTACCCGGTATAGCATTTCAAGTCCGAGCTCACCGGCGTAGCGTTGTAGTTCGTCTGGGCGAACGTTGCGATCTTCTGGATTGGGTTTGAGGGCAGATGCAGACTCTGTCTCGGAGAGCTCGACACCAAAATAGCTCATCGTTACCAACATGGATGCTGGGCCACAATTATTCCAGCCTTGCCGAGTATGTGTGAAGCCTGTGAGTAGCGTTAGAGCCTCATCGAGGTTTGCAGCAGTTGTGCCATCCACAGCATTACGCGCCGCTACAGGGACGGGTGTCAATGAGGGGGTTGGTGATGGTTCAAAGTTACTTCGGACAGGCGCACTGCCAGGCCTCACCGGAATGGTTGGTTCGAGGCGCGGCGTAGCAGTTGGGGTCGGTGTCAGTGTTGGGGGTAAAGGTGTAACATCAATTAATGCTTGAAGCTCTTCTGCATCGGCAACTTGCACAGACGGAAGGTCATCAAGCGGTTCATTTGAACCAAATGCCCATTCAGCCACGAAATCTGGCGCATAGGCAGCAATATAGCGATCAGGGACGACGAGACGTGCCCATCTGATCCAAACAGGTGCGGTCACTAACAAGAAAAGCAACGCCAATACAATTGTAACGCTGATCCACATCCATCTTGGGGTTGCATGTTTTTGCTCACTGGTTGCAATATGCTGCAAGCGAGAGCCTTTTTTCTTCGGGCGCAGAATGTTACTACCTAATTAGTCTAGCGTCATAACAAAAATACACCCCTCAGATTAGGAGCACGTGCAGGATCTTACCACCTTATTGACCAACAATGCACATGCTGCCAACAACCTATCAGCAAGAAGCGCACACCTAAAAATTTAACTATCGTTTTCTCATAAATGCACTTGCTTGTACACATTCGCTTCTGTGAATGTCTGACCGATGTCAAACTGTGCTATGGTTATGGCAGATGTTGATAAAGGACTTGTTATGACGGATGTACCATCCCTCTCAAAAGGGATTTTTCTTTCAAGCGAAGAGCCTCAACTGGGAGGCCCGAAGCGCCAAGGATTAAAGCGCTACTATTACTCGTTGGCTCACCTCTATTCTAACTTAACAGGCGAGTTTGTTGCGCCCAGCGTTTACATCCATGCAGTTGCCGACCAAACACGCAGTGTACCAGTCCCTATTCCCGCCCCAATGACAGATACTCCCGGTGAAATCGAAAACATTCGACTGCGGGAATTTTCATTTTATCTTGTTGAACAAGAAATTGGACGAGTATCGTTATGGATAGGTTACGGTGAATTTACAAACTACCTCGTGGTTGAAGACACAGCACAAGATAAGCTCGATCTGTATAATTTTTTGGCTGAGCAACACAACCGAGAAGTACTTGGGCTACAACCTACCCGGCTGCGTTAATCCGTTGAGCGGGGTCGTGGCCTTTGTTTAATGTCTGGCAGTAAGCCACCATGCCCAAGTACCACCAAATCAGCGCGAGTTAACCGCTCTCCTGATAGTAATCTCGGAAGCAGCATGTCAATAACGCTGAACTTGGGTGATTTAACACACCCCGGTAGCCCTAAAACTGGCACAGCATCAAGATAACCCAACATCATTAGGGAGCCAGGATCAACTGGGACGCCAAAATGGGCAACATTGCCTCCGGCAAGCTGCAGTGCGGTTGGCGCAACATCGGCGCGATCCATGATTGCAGAATACCCGGCAATTGCAATGAGATCATAGGGTTTTTGCGATAATTCCTTGATGGTGGCAGCAATCGCATCAATCTGATGTTCACAAGAAACAATCTGCGTCAACTGGCTGCCAAGCGCTGTAATACGTTCTCGAACGGGTTCCTTAAATTGTGAGGTCAGTTTTGCTTGGAGTGCCTGTGGGCCTGTTACGATCAAGGCAACAGTTTTTGATTGTAGTGGTCGAACCGAAACTACTGGTCCAGCTTCCTGTACCATAGCAAGGACATCGTCAACGCGGGCTTTGCTGACCCCAAATGGAATTATTTTGACCAAGGTGACGAGTTTGTTGGTTGTCGCAAGCGTATGTGTGGGCAGCGTTGCGATTGTTATCCCTTCGTCAACATTATTGATGCGGCTCAATAGGCTGACGTTAACGCGAATTGGGCCAGCAACTTCGGAGATTAGGTTGGCACGACCAACACCAGATGCTGTCACTTTGATGTATGCTCCTGCAAGAGCTTCCCCAATACGTTGTGCCCCTTCGTTTTCATCGAGTTCTCCTTGCTCTAATTGAGCCACAACAATCGTGTGGACACCATGCGCTATCAGCATGTCAACATCACTTGGGGTCAGATTCCTTCCCTTGTTGAATAAACGCTTTCCTGACTGATCAAATAGTTTATGGGCGAGGATGTGACCCGCGGCTTGTTCTGTTGGTAGTTCCCCAAACTGCATTTAAATTATCCTGTTTCTTCCACGGCATGGATGACATCCTGCTTAAAGTTCCACAATCGTTCTGTCAAAGAGACATGGTATATATGTGGGCGGATTAGACGGCGAACACCAGCATCAAGGCGTTGAATGTCTTTGATGCGCGCTGTTCGAATCTCGTCCAATGTTGGAAATTCGTATACCAATTGCCCCTCTTGCCAAATATCAATGAGGAGTGGCTCGATTGTAGTATAGTCAGATTGGTTCAGTGTTCGCTGCAGCATGCGCTTGGATGGGTGACGCAGCGTTATTTTCTGTCCACTCGCCGGGTCTTCTTGCGAGAGACTTAATAAATCAGCCGTGGCTTGACCACGTTGGTCGTAAATACGCCATATGCTTTTATGGCCAGGATTAGGGATTTTTTCTGGTGTTTCAGAGAGCTTGATCGCAGGTTGCCATCCAGCTTCTTCACGAACAGCGACCAGCTTATAGACGCCATCCAGAGCAGATGATCCCCGTGAAGTAATTAGTCGAGTACCAACGCCGTAGACCAACCGTTTCAAAACTGCATCTGCGTCAATCCCGTTTTGCTTGGCCTCGCTGCCTACCTGACTTTTAATCTGCCAGATGTTAAGTTCGTCGAGCTGATTCGAGAGCACAATGGATTGCTCGGTATATCCTGCCTGGTTCAACATCTTAGCTGCTTGCACACTTAGGTAGGCGAGGTCACCTGAGTCCAAGCGAATGCCAACAGGCGTATGCCCTTTCTGCTTTAGCTTGTCAAATACTTTGATCGCATTCGGTATACCACTGCCAAGGGTATCTACCGTATCGACAAGCAGCAGGCAATCGTCCGGGTAGCTATCTGCGTATGCTTGGAATGCATCAAGTTCTGTTGCCCCCAATGCTATGAATGCCTGTACCATACTGTGCGCATGAGTTCCTTTAGCCGGCAGGCCCATAACGCAAGATAAGCCGACATTTGACGTAAAGTCTGCCCCACCTATTAAAGCGGCGCGCCCGCCAGCGCTGGCACCCCGTTCATGTGCTCGCCTAAGGCCAAACTCTAAAACGGGTTGGTCTTCTGCTATTTCCCGAATTCGAGCTGCTTTGGTTGCAATTAGAGTTTGGAAGTTGAGATGATTTAACAAGGCAGTCTCAAGCAGTTGAGCAGACGCCAGATGCCCTGTCACAACCGTCAAGGGGACATTTGGATGAACTACTCGACCTTCCGGAATGGCTTTGATCGATAGATTGGTAAAGGCATCTTGGTGACTAAGCCACATGAGGAAATCATCTTCAAAGAGTTGCGCACCGGTACTCGTCTTTTGGCTACGCAAATACGCAATTTCCTCTTCATGGAAATGAGCGTCCTGCATCCATTCAATAAACCATTGCAAACCAGCGTTAATTGCAAAGCCTGCTTTATGCTCGCCGTAGTCTGGGTATGTCCGAAAGAAATGATCAAACTGAGCCGTTTTTTCATGCATGCCCATTCGGTAATACAACTGAGCCATTGTCAGTTGATATTGATCCGTGTAGAGGATGCCTTCTGCCGAGTGAATTTGCGCATGTCTCATTGAATTAAGGAGCTCTCTTGTTGATTAGTTGATAATTAAGATTGTACAGATAGTGCTGGTGGCTTTTCTAGTGCGCACGTAAGACTTCCTCACGTTTGGCGAGCCAACGTCTCAACGTGAAGATAACCAGCGCAACAATCAGCAAAAGCGCCCCTGTAGTGTACGCTTCATCGAGATAGTGCTCAAGGACGCACAGTATGTCAAATGATCAGCTAGCGACCAAACTATCATCATTCTCATTTTGATTTATAATGGTTTTAACGTGGTATTTTCAAGCCACTTTGTTTAGCACTTAATGCTAGGGAGTTTTTATGTCTGTATGGAACCAGACGACACCACGCAGTCGCCCGCCCGAAATCCGCATTCATCGGATGGTCGTGTTGGGCTTTGCTGCCTTGGCGGGTATGTTGGTTGTCCTGTTAATAGGCTATTTAACTAATCAACAAGCTGGTCAGCAGCAATTGACTGCACAACAAATGGCCTCATCTGCTGCATTGGAGGCCTGTGGCAACGATCTTTGTGAGCCACAACTCGGTGAAAATGTCCTTAACTGCATAGCAGACTGTGGCAGCGAGGTATTGGTTGCAGCACAGAGTCTCCAGAATGGCATCCCCAGCGAGATTGACTTCGACGAAGATGATGGTAAAGGCGACCAATGTTCGTATTCTTGTGACCCACCCAGTGGCGACGGTGTATGCTGTACCTCTGCTGGAGAGAACGATGTCAATTGCCCATTTGACTGCAACCCTGACTTTGTCCCGGGTGGTGGCAGCGACGGTGGCGATAATTGTGACCCAGATTTGAATGAAACTTGTGGTAATGGTGTTTGTGACTGTGGCGAAAGTGGTTTGTGCCCTGCTGATTGTGGCGATGTTTGTGGTGACACTGTCTGTGCTGCCAGTGAGATCAGCACATGCTGCGGTGACTGCACGGTGGATATTACCTGTGGTGACGGTATATGCGGCGGGTGTGAGCAAGGTATTACTGATCCAAGCCTATGGTGTGAGACTGACTGTGGGCCACTGGTTACACCAACGACAGCCGCCACCCCAACGCCAACGCCTGTTACACCCACAATAACACCAACCCCTGTGCCCGTTGAGGCCTCTGCAACACCGACCATTACAAATACGCAAGAGCCAGGTGCGCCAACCCAAACAGCAACATCTACGCCAACAGAAACGCCTGTTCTCAGCCCAACACCGGAAGAAGTGGCTGAGTGTGGCCTGATTGATCGCGAAGATATGGACCCAGCAGTTGTGATGGCATTTGAGCAACAAGCAGAGGAGCAGGTATTAGGAACACTCTATTATGTCTGCCCCGAACCACCAGAAGTTATTACCATCCCGATCATAAATGATCTGAACGACGCTGATTGGTATACCAATGTGGTTGATGATTATTCATTTGATCTGGACGCATCCCTCGACTACGGTCCGAATCAAGATTGGTTTGTTCGTGAAGAACCAGGCCAAATTCTTGGCTTCATCGAGCTGGCAGTTGAAGATGAAGAGCGTATAACGCTGTACGATTGTTCTACAACGTCCTGCGAAGAATTTGAGGTTACGGACATCGATGATGATGTCATTATTACGGTATCTAGTGTGGTAGATGGTCAACCTCAGTGTGCTCTGGGCTGTGTCTACGCGATATCTCAACTGCCAGTCATCGTAGAGCCAACCGGGCCACGTGTACCGATTATTCCTATTCTGTTCATTCTAGCAGGTATCTTGCTGCTCAGTATCTTTTTGTTCATCCGCAGAAAGCGTGATGATGAAGAAGATGAGATCGAGGCAGAATTATCAGGTTAGTAACATAGACTACTTGTTCTATAGATGGGAGCCATCCGCATGGGGGCTTCTTTCTTTTTGCGTCATATCCCCTATGACGTTTGCTATACTATAATATACTTGTTGGTAATATTATGATTTAAGGGGTTCAGGTATAGTGGTTAAACAAACATCAATTACAGAGGTGGCAAAACTAGCGGAAGTATCAATTACGACCGTGTCACGCGTCATGAATAGTAGCTCGCATCCCGTTAGTGAGGAAACCCGCAAGAAAGTGCTGAAAGCTGCGCAGGAACTTAACTATTCGCCAAGTGCATTAGCGCAGGCGATGGTACGCCGAGATACAAAGATCGTCGGCGTATTAGTTAGTGATACGGCTGACCCTTACTTTGCATCGATTGTTCGCGGCATCGAAGATGTGGCACGAAACTACGGTTATGTCGTCATTGTGACGAACTCTGACCGTGTCCCTGATATCGAGCTAAATAACTTAAAGGTATTAGATTCATATCGGGTTGACGGCGTCATCTTTGCTGGCAGTGGTATCCGTGATGATGAATATGTTGAAACAATTCGTAGCATGGTTGAAATGCTCAACGGGCGAGAAGCAGCCGTGGTAACGCTCGGTGAACATCAGTTCCCCTCAATACCAGTGCTTTATGACAACCGTCAAGTTGCGTTTGATGCGACCAGTTATCTGTTAAAAAATAACCACCGAGATATCGGTTTCGTGCGTGGGCCTGGACAGTCAACTTCCGCCTATTTGCGGCATCAAGGCTATATTACTGCCTTAAAAACCAATGATATTAGTCTGCGCTCTGAATTTGTGAAGCCGGGAGATTATCAGTTTGACGCTGGTGTCAATGCGGCTCGTCAGTTTCTTGAGCAAGATACACTACCAACCGCTATTTTGTGTGCCAATGATATGATGGCAATCGGTTTAATGTCTGAATTAAAGACACAGGTTTCTATTCCCGATGATGTTAGCGTGATGGGCATCGGGGATATTGAAGCGTCAAAGTTTGTCGAGCCAGCGCTGACCTCGGTGATCTTACCGCTGCATGATCTTGGCGCGTTGGCGATGGACTGTCTGATCCAAGCGCGGGAAGAAAAACTGACACCGAGCGATTTACCATTATTACAACATGAGCTAATTATCCGGCAGTCAACACGCGCGATTTAAGCATGCGCGGCATTCTGGGAATGGGGGTTATGTTAACGATAACTTTAGTGGGCTGTGCTCAACCAGACTTATCTATTGCTGAAGTTACACTCGTTGCGCCCCACGCGACTTCAGTTGAAGAAGTGCGGTCTACACCAGAGCCAACACCGCTACCCCCTACGCCACCCGTCACCTTGACGCTGCGCCCAACAGCGACAGCCGCAACGGAAGCCACGGCAACCCCAGATGGCTGCCAACGCCCTATTGATGACTACTCCCTGATCACAGAGCGCGAGCACATTATCAACATGCGCACCTTTACGATGCTGCGTCATGCTAACACACTCTATGATGGTGACCACGATTTTGTGCTTGCTATAACGCAGGGATCGTATAACCCAGGTGTAGGGGCCAGCTTCGGCACACACGACGGCGGCGGTGCAGTTGATATCTCTGTCCGCAGCCTCACTGACTACTTCTTGATCTTCTCTGATGATTTCGGCGAAATTATCCTTGCATTACGCCAAGCAGGCTTCGCGGCATGGGTTCGTGAGCAAAACGAACTCTACAGTGGGTCAGCGCTGCACATCCATGCGATTGCAGTTGGTGATCGGGATTTGTCGGAAGCGGCTCAAATACAATTGACAGGATCTGCGGGGTATTTCCGTGGCTATAATGGTCTGCCTGAAGACCCACCAATTGCAGATAAATGGGGCCAGCCGATCATTTGCCCATGGATGCTTGATCTGGGTTACGCTGATTTGCGTGATGGTTGACACGCCTCAAGGGACACGCTACATTTGGTAGGCTAAATTAAACGGGCCTGTAGCTCAGTTGGGAGAGTGCTGCAATCGCACTGCAGAGGTCGCGAGTTCGAGTCTCGCCAGGTCCATGTCACTCTTGAGTACCTTCCCCTCTCTATGTAAAAAACCACTTGATTAGAGTGCGAACTTAAAACGGCTCCCAGTGGAGCCGTTTTGTTACTAAAATTGTACGTCGAGTGATGGCTACAACTGGCGGCTAATCTCGCCCTTGACTTCTGCAATCAACTGGGTGACTGGGATTTCACGCGGGCAGGCCGTCGTACAGTTGAAGATCGTCCGGCAACGCCATACGCCGTTTTCCTCACTGAGGATGGCGAGGCGTTCCTTACTTAAAGTATCCCGGCTGTCAAAGATGAAGCGGTGCGCTTGGACAATCGCTGCTGGGCCGACGTAGGTGCCGTTTGCCCAGTATGACGGGCATGACGTAGTGCACGCCGCACAGAGAATACACTTCGTCGCTTCATCGAACCGCTCACGATCCTCAGGTATTTGTAACCGCTCACGGTTGTTTTCTGGTGGTGCTTCGTCACTGTGAAAGTAGGGCAGCACCGAGCGATAGTGTTCAAAGAACGGGTCCATATCTACGATCAAATCCTTGATTACGGGCAGGCCATAAATTGGCTCTACCTGAATTTTGCCACTTTCACCTGTGACGAGGTTCTTTACCAGTGCTTTGCACGCCAGCATATTCACGCCGTTAATACGAATCGCGTCTGAGCCGCACACACCGTGTGCACATGAACGTCGCAGCGATAATGTGCCATCGATGCGCCACTTGACCTCATGGAGCAGGTCGAGAACGCGGTCAATGGGCTGAACACCCTTCAGAACGTACTCTGCCCAGTAAGGAGCATCATCACGTTCAGGGTTATAGCGCTTGACTCTAAGAGTGATTTCCATAAGTTACTGTTTCCTTGCTAGTGACAGAGGCAGGGTCTGATGCCACACCTCAGCCGAATTGCATATTTTAGTAGACGCGTTCTTTTGGCTCGTAGCCTTCGATGACAACTGGCTTGTAGTCTGTCACAATCTTGCCTTCTGGTGTCATTGTGGCAAAAGTATGCGTCAAGTAGTTTTCATCGTCGCGCTTTGGATAGTCCTCACGAGAGTGTGCGCCACGACTTTCCTTGCGGCGTAAGGCTGATACAGCTGTAACCTCAGCCAAGTCGAGCAGAGCACCCAGTTCCCAGGCCTCAAGCAAGTCAAAGTTGAAGATTTGTCCGCGATCATCGAATTGAAGATCGGTCTCATAACGTTCCTTCAACTCACGCACTTTCTCGACGGCTTCTTGCATACCGGCTTCTTCCCGGAAAACACCGACATGCTTGCTCATCACTTCCTGCATTTCCTCACGCAGTTCTACTGGGCGGGTCTTGCCGTTTGAACGACGCAGACGCTCGAAGTGGCTGCGCGCTTCAGCGGCGGCATCTCGTGGGAGCGGCTTAAGGTCAGCGTGCTTGCAGAAATCAGCCATTGCCATACCGCCACGGCGACCAAAGACAACGAGGTCAACCAGTGAGTTTGTGCCCAGCCGGTTTGCACCGTGTACTGAGATGCATCCTGCTTCCCCAGCAGCAAATAGACCATGTAACGGTGTTCCCTGTGCGTCAGCAAGAACAGCAGTGTTCACATCAGTTGGGATCCCCCCCATGGCATAGTGAGCCGTCGGTTGAACGGGCATCGGTTCGCGGACTGGATCAACCCCTAGATAGGTACGGCAGAAGTCCAGAATGTCTGGCAGCTTCGTCTCAACATAGTGACGGTCAAGGCGACGATCTTCACCCGCCTCAGCCAGATAGTGGTTGACAACCTCCGGGGTGATGTCTAGGTGAACATAGTTTTCACCATTAATGCCACGTCCCTCTTGTAGTTCAAGGTAGATGGCACGTGAAACAACATCACGACTGGCAAGGTCTTTAATGGTTGGCGCGTAACGCGCCATAAAGCGCTCACCCTTCGAGTTCAACAGAACACCACCTTCACCGCGGACACCCTCTGTAATTAAAATGCCCAAGCGGTAGATGCCGGTAGGGTGGAACTGATAGAACTCCATGTCTTCCATGGGGACACCGCGGCGCATCAGGATGGCGTTTCCATCACCAGTTAAGGTATGGGCATTGCTGGAAATTTGCCAGACTTTACCCCAGCCACCAGTGGCGAACATGAAAGCCTTCGCATGGAAGACATGTATTTGTCCGGTGCCAACCTCAACTGCAATGGCAGCGACTGGGCGTCCAGAAGCCTCATCCATGACCAGGTCAATGAGATGGAACTCGTCGTAGAATTCTACGTCGTTTTTAATGCACTGTTGGTAGAGGGTCTGCAAAATCATGTGGCCTGTACGGTCAGCGGCGTGGCAGGCACGACGAACAGGCTTCTCACCGAAGTTGCTGGTGTGTCCACCAAAGCGGCGCTGCGAGATTTTACCGTCGGGCGTCCGATCGAATGGCAAACCCATATGTTCGAGTTCAATGACGGTGTCGATGGCTTCCTCACACAAGACGCGGACTGAATCTTGGTCAGCGAGATAGTCCGACCCTTTAATCGTGTCGAACACATGCCATTCGGCCTTGTCTTCTTCATGGTTGCCAAGCGCTGCACTGATACCACCTTGTGCTGCACCAGTATGTGATCGTGTCGGATAGAGTTTGCTGATAACGGCTGTTTTCACGTCGCGGGAGGCGTACAACGCGGACATCAGTCCAGCGCCACCTGCCCCAACGATGACAGCGTCAAATTTATGTACTTGCATCGGATATCTTACCTTTGTAAATCCAGAAAATAACGTTGGGTTGTTGCGAATCAAATAATTACTCTAAGTGTACTTCCCAACCGCCAAACACAGCACGGAGTTCAATTCCTTCAGCAAAGCCTGGAATATGAGCACCAATTAGCGCAATGCTGCCGAGAAAGAGTACAACAACCATCAACAAAGCAATGCCAACGGTCAGAACTGAATTTGTACGCTTATCATGCACGTAATCATTGACGACCACGCGTAGTCCATTGAAACCATGCAAGCCAGCGAACCATAGAACGAATGCATCATAGATGCGGACGTTAAGGTAAGCCCAGCGATGCTCGGCAACCCACTCGGCACCTTCAATGACGGCGACGCTGTTGATAATGTGCATGTAAAACAGATGCCCAAAAACCAACGGTACCAGTAATACACCTGACCAGCGCATGTACTTCCATGCAGCGGTCTCAAATGAATTTTTTTTAGGAGCAGGGCGTGCCCCTGCGGTTATGCTTGCCATCTATATGCCTCCTTAACGGCCTAACGCCAACAGCGGCGCATTAAGAATTTCGAGAATGTGGCTCATCATGATGACGAACGCTGGTGCATAGAGCAAGGCAACAAGGCCAAAGGTTGCCAGTGTCATTTGGCGTTGGTAACGCCATAGCTTTGGACGCATATCCATCAGGGCAATGCGTAACCCGTTGATGCCATGGTAAATGACGGCGAGCATCAATCCAAGTTCACCGGCAAGAAACACCGGGTGACGATAAAGTGTGACAGCCTCGGTATATAACTCTGGTGCGTAGTAAATCCAAGAGCCATCAATGACGTGAATAATAAAGAAGAGTAGTGTGCCGAGACCCGCAAGACGGTGTCCGATCCAAGCAAGTTGACCTTCCTTGCCCTTGTAGCGCAGCGCTTCACGTGCGGTACCCACTATGGAGAGTACTGACATATATAACCTTTCAAATAACTGGTGCCAGCGTTAAGGGGGAGCAATGCCGTATTCGGTACATTGCAATAACGTACGAATATTTTGTCCATGACCCAATTTAGGATGATATGATGTTCTATTGGATATTCGCAGTAGCGAACGTCTAGTAAAACCATCAGTTTTTCATTAAATTTTTACGATGTGAAGTATAGCCACGATGCTAGGCATTGCCAAGGACCGGTCGCATAATTTGCGCCATGCTATTTGACGCAATCGGGGCTGTTACACAGATGTTTGCGAAGCTTTATGCGGTTGTATCTCTGGGTTGGAGGTGTCATCCGGGTAGGAGGCACGTTCCATATCGGCGATGATCTCCGCAACGGTCTCAATCGCAACACGCTGCTTACGGTAAAAATCAGCTTCGCTCATCGCCAACCTCAGCGCAACATCTCTGACCTTACGCCCCTGGATAAAACGCATTTCAAGTATGTTATACAGTATCCACTCTGTCGTCGTCATACTACGCTGGCCCTCTGGTCGCAGATTTTCAATTGCGCTTTCAAGGACTGCTCTAACCGCCCGCTGCGGGTTATTCTCGTGTTCTCGAAGGGCTTCTTGGACGACTTGCAAGTTCATCAAAACATCATCTGTGAGCCGCGGCCCGCCCCAGTAATGTCCGAGTGCCGCTTTTACTTTTTGAGAGAAATCGCCACTGTGTAGCAATTTCTCGTTAGGATGTGTTAATTGTTCGATGTCACCTTGGCTGGCACGGTTTGCCCGCCGCTGCAACATTGTGATATCGGGTAAAGTGCCTTCCAATGCTGCAAACACTTCACTATGGATGCGACGCGCTTCAAGGACATCCGTTGCTCGCTGAGCGAGGTTCATCAAGACAGACCACTGTTCACTGTTTTCTTGTAACGGGTCATTTGATGGTGCAGCAACCCCTAGTATGCCTACCATTTTTTGGGTGGTTTCCGTGTCTTCTAGTAGTTTTTCAGCATAAAGTGGAATGATCCAATAGTCCTGCCATATGAACAACCCATTATGGCGCGTTATATCAGCCGGTTCGGGCTCGTCTTTTTCAGCGAGGGCGTGCCCACTTAATGTGCCCAACTTACCTTCCTCAAAACGAACACCGCGTTCCAGCCGAGGCCCATCCGGGCGCATTGAAGCAACAAAAGCTGACTCAGTGCGAAGATAATCACAAGTGGCAGCTAGGATAGCATCCAATAGTTGGCGAAAGTCAGCACCAGTCAGTAGACGAACTTCGACATCATGAATGATTTGGATCTCACCTGCCTCATCTCCAGAGTAAATGAAAATTTGGCGTAGCAGTGGAAATGTTATGGTGATTAACCATTGTAGAAACAGTATGGTAACAACTGTAACAAACGGCATAACCTCTTCGCCTGGGAGCCTCAGGAAGTTACCAGCGCTCGGAACAAACAAAATGATAGCAAGAGCAGAAATAGCAATGACCGGCCCACGCAAGAAAAACTTGAGCATTTGTGCCTTGATGACGCGTTCTGGGAGGGTGGCACCGAAGAAAGACAAAAGATAAGCCATGTACGACAGCGTCACCGCGAGGACTACATCTACGATGATCAGAACAACATAAAAGATAACCGGGGTTTTGAGCGATTGACCAGAGATCAACAGAAATGGGAAAACTGCCAAGGCGGGCGCAGCATACGTCAAGACGAGATAACTCATTCGTCGACTACTTGATGGTGTGAGAGTGCGGGCGCGGGCGCGCAGTATAAACCAGTAGCTAGTAATGACAGCGCTTAAGAAGTAGAGAACAAATATGGGAAAACCTGGACCGGGCAAAAAATGCGGTGCTGGCTCTGAATTAATACCCGTGGTGATGAACCCTGTGAAGAGAACCAACCCTAGCAATAGCGTAGAAACAATGTACAAAACGCGGGTCAACCGTTTACGCCGCCCTCTTGATGGCAACCCTGTTAGTTCCAAAATTGCATCAGAAAGATGGACGTAAATCGCAGGGACGAATGCGATTCCCACCCATTGTAATTGCAGCCATGGAGCAGCAACGACAATATTTTGACTGTAACTGACTCCAAGATCACCAATGTAGGTGATCATTACGAAGAACAACAAAGCACTGAAGGTACGCCCGACACGGTTGCGGATGTCTTTCAGGAGAATGTAGAAGAAAAAAGATGCTGAGATAATAGCGATAGCTGCACTTAAGCTGCGGCTGATGAGCGGCCCAATGCTTACAAAAAATTCGGTAACCATTTACCTGTTAACTTACTTGAGAGACTGTCCAAAAAAGATAGCAATATCCTGGTTAGGATAATACAACTCGTTATAACCACAAAATGAAAACCCACGCTTTTGCAAAAACATAATGCCTGGGTAATTTTTTGTTTGCGTTTCAACGATGATACGGCGCAGCCCCTGCTCCACTGCCCATTGACGGGTGGCCCGTAGAAGAGTCGTTCCTACACCTAACATTCTGTAGGATGAGTCCACAACAAGGTCGGCAATCCATGCTGCTTCTTGGGCTGCATGTAAATGGATATTGACATACCCTGCCAGCCCACTTTCATACTCAGCGACTAGATACGCGCTGTGTTCTCGCCAAGAGGCCCATAGCGCTTCTTCAGAACGAGGATACACAACTTTCATGGAGCGTGGCAGGCGCGCTGAGCGAAATGTAACAGCTTGGCTTGCCTCTTGGCTATCAATAGCCATCTGCCAAACGTATTCAGTGCTTACTGAATGGTCAATGCCTGCACAGACTTCGTAGTCGCTTGGCATAGCGGAGCGAACTGTAATGGTCGCCCTGTCGGAACTTTCCATGAATAAATTCTATCAGAGGCTGAAACCTGTGCCAAAGTAGCAAATTTAGTAGTACTCAGGTACTAATATTAAAATTGATCGTTATTTTTCGCGCTCAATTACGACGTTATTAACGAGAAGCAGTAACATAAGTGCCGTAATTAAGTGTCATATCTATTGATGAGGAATGACAAAAATTTCTGATGGAAGTTTATGCTGCAGCCTGAAAACATTCAGACAATGTCACAGCGCATTAATTACTGGATGACTGATGAGCAAGCAGGCCTGAATGATGATAGGTTGTTGGTCGAAGCTGCTCGTCAGTTTGACCAGCAGGCACTTACGCGGATACACCATCTGTATTACGCGCCTATCTATCGTTATATCAACCTCAAGGTGAGTGATGCTTATGAAGCAGAAGACCTCACGAGCGAGGTGTTTTCTCGCTTTCTTAAGGCTCTCCATGAGAAGAAGGCCCCTAAGCGTTCCTTACGGGGATGGTTATTTGGCGTCGCGAGTAATGTCGTCAACGATTATTTTAGAAAGCATTATCGTGTTGAACATGTCGCGTTGAATGAGACTATATCTTCTAGAGATACTGGGCCGATGGAAGCCGTCTCAAGAATTATGCAGCGTGAGGCTATTTCAGCAGCGATGCATACTCTCACACAAGATCAGCAGGAAGTCCTTGCATTGCGGTTCGGTGTTGGGCTTTCAGTCAGAGAAACCGCCCAGTCTATGCGCAAGACTGAAGGAGCCGTAAAGCAACTACAGGCGAGAGCCATCACACGGTTGACGGAACGACTTCAAGATGATGGAGATACAGAATGAGTGTTGCATTCGAAGAAATATTACATGAATGCATTCGTGCTGTGGAAAACGGCGAGCACATCGAACAGATTGTGACATGCTACCCGGCACATGCCGAAGAACTACAACAAGCCCTACGGACTGTTGAGATGGTGATGCACTTCCCAACCGAGCCTACCCATCATACGCGGGAAAATGCGTTAAATAGCTTCCTCAATGAGGCTGAACAACTGCACCATACCGTGGTGTCACCTAGCAACAATGGGCACCAAGACGTCGCCGACAATGTGCCGGTTCGGTTGACTCGGCGACTTGAACATACGTCAACAACATCCCAAGGCGGTTTGCACAAGCGTTTACTATCAGTAACATCAGCTGCCGCTATCTTGATTGGTACAGCGAGCATGTACGTCTTTTTGAAGGCTTCTTACTCATTACCTGGAGACTCATTTTACGCGTTGAAATTACAGATCGAAGATGTCCAACGCGCATCAATTTCAGATCAAAACAGGTTAAATGCATTCGACGAACGGCTGGAAGAGCGCCGCGTTAATGAAGTTAAACAGTTGCTTGGCGGGATTCAGACAGATGAACTGCTCGTCTTCGAAGGCACAGTTGAAGTTGTCTATGCGGCGTCACTGACTGTAGCAGGGGTCGATGTACAAATTAACGAAAGCACTGTAACAGAAGGTTTGCTGACAGCAGGCAGTCAGGCAGAGGTTACTGGGACGATTAACAATCGGGCGCAGTTTGTTGCTTCATCGATTGTTGTCGGCGAACCAGAGGAAGACAGCATCAGGGGCGAAGTAACCGAAACACCGATAAATGAAGATAACCTCGATGAAGAAGTGACGCCCGTGGCGACGGCTGTCCCCATGCCAACCAACGATCCATTCTACCCAGATATACAGACTTTGGAGCCAGTTGAAGTCGATTAGCTCTCCGCTTCACTCTCAAATCATTAGGCTACTCTTCAGGGGGAATCGCTTCTGTTGGGGCTTGGGCGGGTGCTTCCTCAACCGTTGGTGCGACTCCTGCTGAGGCGTCGTCTGGTGTTGATGTTATATCGTCGCCTGCCGCTTCCTCAACTGTTGGTGTAATCTCTAGCGTCGGTGTTGCTTCCTCTTCCGGCTGATCAAGACGAGTGTTATTTTGATTACCAACCGCTGCAACCCCATCGTTGCGTGTGCAACTACGGTAATTATCGCCAAGAATGACAACGTAATCATAGGTGCGGTTGGGGTCTGGCTGGATGATCACATCAGCGTCTGCCACACGCATTTCTCGCTGCAAGCGTAGTAGTGAACTGGTTTTCTCGCGCCCGGTGAAGTCATAGATAACTGAAGATTCGTATTGATCAGAGTCGGCTGCGCCAGTGGCCGTTGTCGAGAGACCACTATAGAGTGCCAGCCGATCTGCGGCGACCTCGTCAAGGCGTTCGAAGGTGGTCCCATTCCGAATTTCAACAGTCGCAGTTTGACTGGCGATATAGTTTTGCGCGGGGGGCTGCATTGCAATCGCAATTAATGACTGAGCAACATCAGGACGTAGTACATAGCCATCTTGATCAAGCGCTTCGTTGTTCCAATACTCCAGTAAATCCGGTGTAATGATAAAGCTGCTTATTTCGACTGTATCGAGTTCGCGAGCAATGGGGGCGAACTGAAGCATATTGCCAACACCCATATCAGTCTGAACAAGATCATTATATTGACGCCACAACTCGGGGATATTGGTTAAGTTGGTAAAACCTTGCGCACGGGCTTCGTTCAGAATAGCACGCAACACCTGCTGCTGACGCACGGCACGGTCGAAGTCACTACTACCTTTTCTCGTCCGTGCATACCAAAGGGCCTCGTACCCGTCTAGTTCCTGAACACCGACATCCAAGCCAAAGTCAACCCAGTTATCCGGGTTCTCTTCTGGATCTGTGTATTCGACCCACTCCGCATAAGTGGCGAAATCGTCCGGGGTGCGACGTGGTTCGCGCAGCGCTTGTCCCTCAATTGAGCAGTCTACAGGCACTTCAATCGTGCCGAGCACATCAACAATCTCTTGAAAGGCACGGAATTCGACGAAGGCGTAATAGTCAACGCGAATGCCCATGTTGTAGAGCAAAGTCTCCTTGAGCAAGCCAGCGCCACCGCCGGGGTGCCCAACTGATTCGCCGCGCCCATAGGCCGTGTTAATCTTACGAACTGTCCAACCTGGAACGTATACAAATAGGTCTCGTGGGATGGACAGCAGGTTGACGGTGTTCTCCTGCGTATTGATCGAAACGATCATAATGACGTCAGTACGAAAGCCAGGGTCATCAGGGCGTTTGTCGCTGCCAAGCAGCATTACATTGACGACACCAGGCGGCACGCTGATGGGCTCAACTGGCGTTGGGATGGCAGTAGATGATGGCTCTGACGGAGTCGGATACCCATCTGTGTTGATTGAGGCAGGGCGCGGTGGGATTGGTGTCGGCAGAGGCGTATTGGTTGGCCCCAGTGTTGGTGATGGGCCTGGTGTCGGCGTTAAGGTTTGGGTCGGTGTTGCTGTTGCCGTCAGCGTGGGTGGAACGTCCGTTGCGGTAGCCGTTGGTGCTAATGCCGTGATGGTTGACACAACAGCCACTTCGACTGCCTCTTCTTGGCTGGCTCGCAGGTTGACGCCGATCGTAATCAAAACAATACCAACAGTAAGAATACTGAAGAAGACCGGCAAACGACGTTCGCGCGAATTTTCTTGCTTTTGTTCCATATAAATTTAGAAACTCACCATAGGCAATAAGGCCCGAATCTTATAGCAAGCAGAATTAAGCTGCAAACATTGTACACTGCCATTGGGCAGAAATCTGCCAACACGTATATGATAGGAACTAGTTTATACTGATTGAAATAAAAGGGTTGTTCAATGCAGCGTGTCCAGTTTGCGCACATCACAGATGTTCACATTTCTGAGCGCGATACATGGGGAACTATAGGGGCGGCTGGCACCCAGCTTTTTCAGAAAACGCTTAAAACATTCAATGATACGTCCGAGTTGGATTTTGTTCTCTTGACGGGTGATTTACTGAATGACTCAACGCCTGGTGAGCTAAAACTCGTGAAAGAATCAGTGGCTCTTTTAAAGAAGCCTTGGCATTTTACCCCTGGAAACCACGATGGGTTTATTGACCCCAACCAGCCGGAAGCGATGCTACCTGATGTCGTCGCGCGGGAAGTTGATGATCGCTTGGCGGGCACTGTTCAAGCCTCCTATTGGAATAGGCAAATAGCCGCCGGTGTCAGGTTAATTGGTCTGGACTCACGATTAGCCGATCACTGGAATGGAAAGATTCAAGCTGAGCAGCAAGCCTGGCTCAAAGAACAACTGACGGCGCATTCTAATGAGCTTGTTCTAGTCGCTGTTCACCATCCGTTGCACAACATTGGGCCGCATAATGAGCGTGACCCATTCTCAAACTTCATCGTTGATGAAGGGTCTGAGGTCGAAGCAATTCTGGACGACTTTCCGAATGTCAAAATGGTGCTGTCGGGACACCATCATGTCAACCAGATACAGCAGCGTGGCCCACGGCTGCATGTTGCTACCAGCGCCCTGACGGGCTTTCCATGTATTTACCGGATGGTGACAATCATGGAAACTGACGCTGGTTGGCACGTCAAAGTTGAGTCCAAGACGGAAGCCACAGAAGATATCATCGACCAAGCGCGTGCCATTGCCAGAAAATCCGACGTTGCTGAAATGCTCAACGAGGATGACCTCGATGCTTGGGTTCGTATGTGTGAGGGCACTGCCGCCGACAAACTCTTCGAAGGTGTTATCTAAGGGCTGGGTCAGTAATCCAGCCTTCTAGTGGGTCAGCATCAGCAGGAATGCCATATGTTTGCTCAGGTTGTGAGGCTGCCCATGCTGCTTGAATGGCAGCTAAGACTGAGTCGAGCGTATCGCCACTGGCATCAGTGACCAAGTAATCAATGAGTTGTACTGAAGCACTGAGAGACACTTGATAGTGAGGGACTAGATCTGTTAACAGACCCTCTACGATGATCTGGCGTTGCTGTTGACGTTCAGTTGTCTGTTTGGCTCTCGCGTCGGATTTGTAAGATTGCTTCGTCCATATTTGTGCAACCAACGATGGGTATGCTTCTAGGGCGACTCGGTGCTCGGACGTTGGTCGGTTCGGCAAGATCGATACACCGCTTGCTAACAAGCGCGGCGCACCACGAAAGAACATCTTGCCAACTGGTATTCCGTATAACATCATTGGGCTAATCGCTCCACTAAGTGCGTCAACAACGCGCAGGTGATGTTTGTCACCTAGAGGCTGTTGATCACGATACCGCTTAATCTGCGCCATAAAGGCTGGCATGCTCATTTGTGCTAAATGCTGAACATAGCCTTCCCATGTGTTGGGCCAAGGCATATTTTCAATAAGGCGGCGCGGCTGCCCAAACGGAAAATCAAAGCCCCCCACCCACGGCCCTGGTCGCTGTAAAAAGTTGTCAAACGCATCAAAACTGGTGAAATGCTCAATCTCCTCAACCTGAAGGACCGCGTCTGTCAACGTGCAGCGGGCACAGGTGATTGGCTTACGGGGCTTTGGCGCACTGGTGAAATCTAGCCCGAAAATTTTCATTCTTGCATAGGTCAATAGTCAGGGGTGTTGTCAAAGTCTATTTACGATTGGTGTATTATAATATAGTTACAGCTCAATATGGGTAAACAATTGGCTTACAACGTCCATAGGCGTTGTGCCGTCTGTTGTTTGCCTGCTATGATTACCTTATTAGAATGCACCTCTTGATGGGGTGTGCAAGTTTTGCTCTTATCCTTTATAAATTTGGAGACATCTATGGCCTGGTTAGCGACTGTCCTTAAACGGTTTGTAACAGCTACCACAGCGAGAAACGGATGGCGGCCTGTACGTGTAATAGTCTTGGGGATGTTATTGGCACTTCCGCTGATGACCTCTGCTGTGGCCTACGCGCAAGACGACTGCGACCCAGACTCTGTAACTGTGGGCGCAGAATGTACAGACCCACTGACACCTGTACCGACGAATACATTTGACGCACCAGAACTAGAGCCGACCTATCAGACAGTCGTACCAACAGAAACGCCGACTGCTACTGCAACGGCTACCGCGACCCCGACCCCGTTGGCGAGTGCAACCCCTTGCCTGCCACTTGAGGCTGGAGAGGTTTTAGCTGATGGTGACCCCTGCGCTTCACGTGAAGTCCAGCCGATAGACCCCAACCTGACTGCAACCGCCCTAGCCCAAACAGGCACCCCTGATGCAACCGCAACACCCGTCGGCGTTGAAACCGTCTCAGGTGTGATTACGATTGATGCAGACGGGGACGGCGCGCTTAGCAATGCTGATATCCCCGCTGCTGGGGTCACGGTTTCGCTTTATCAAGAAGATGGCAACAGTAAGCTCAAGACGGTCGATGAAATTGACGGCAGTGACGCGTCACCGGGTGACCTGCTGGTTGCCACGACAACCACTGATGCAAGCGGCGCTTACAACTTCTCTGACCTACAACCTGCCCCAGAGTCATATTGGGTGCGAGTAGATGCCGCGACTGTGCCAGAAGAAGCTGCTCCCGGTCAGGATATTGCTGCACAGCAAATTCTGGCAACCGGCACAGTTGACTTTCTGTTGGTGCCCAACCCGAACCTACCAACCGTGCTCACCTCAGGTGACAGTGCGATTGGCGGTCTGATATTCAATGACGACGACCTTGATAATGAATATGAACCCGGCGACGGCGAAACTGGCATTGACGGTGTTCGCGTGACGCTGCTGTTCGACACAGGCGACGGCGCACCATCCAGTGACGATATCAAAGTTGAGACCGTGTCAACCGCCGGTGGCTTCTACGAATTTACCAACCTTGGTGCTGGCTTCTACATTGTCGTTGTGGACGAAGGTTCATTACCGTCAAACTACATAGACGCGGTAGACATCTTCGACCGTCCAGACCAGAACCCACGTAAGGTCGTGATCGAGACGGCGGCTGAAGTCATCAATCTGGTGGACTTTGCCTATGCGCTTGATACCGACGGTGACAACGTCCCTGATCGCAAGGAGGGCCGTGACGACCGCGATGATGACGGCATACCGGACTACCTCGACTCCTACGACCCGAATGGTTACATCTTCTATGTGAAGGAGTTGGCTGACGGTACGATTGTCACTGGGCCGCAAGCTGGTGTGACGGTCACCCTGCTCCAAGATGGTGGGACCATCACCGATGACATCCTGGGTGGCACTTTCAATGCGTTGGCAGCGACCAACAGTGTCACTACAAATGCAGATGGCTCTTATCGATTTGAACTCTTCGATGACTCCGATGGTGACGATGACGGGTTGCAGGGCACCAACTCACCATTCACCTTAACGATTTCGGATGAAGCGGGCTTTGATGAGCTTGAAAATACAACAGAAAACATCTACACGGTTGCCCCTGATCTTTCAAACTTGAGCCCATTTACATTGGCAACAAGTTCATTTAGTGGAGGGAATGTAACGACCTTCTCACGCATTCCGACCACAACGGATACGTTTACGTTTTACACCGGATTTTCATTATCTAGTGGGGATGAGGTCTTCAACAACCACATCCCATTGTATTCAACGTCAACACTTGGCAGCGGTACCGTTCAGTACACAGTTTCGACCACTACCGAGCAAACAGCCGATGCTGGCGGAAGCGCCGTTACCTACACCCATACAATCACGAATACGGGCACCGGTGATGACTCCTATGAGATATTCATTCCCACAAATACTGCCCCAGCCGGTGACGCTACAGGCGTTGCCAATGGTATCCGTTCTGGTTATGACGTTGTACTCCAGCTTTGTGCAGCAATTGGCTGTGGCACAATTGATGCGGAAGTTGATGCTGGGGTTGTCATTACAACGCCTATAATCGCCGACGGAGGGGGGCAAGTGCAGTTCCGGGTGGTAATCACGCCGCCCGCCGTAGGTGTCTCAGGAACAGAATACGACGTGCCAGCCCCCGTGCCAGCAGTGGTACGCAGCGTCGCAGACCCAACTGTTGATCAAACTGTGATTGACGTTCTTAACCTCAACGTTGGTTGTATTGAAGGGCGCGCTTATGTTGACGGTGACAACAATGGCACTTACGATGAAGGTGGCCTTGACGTTCCACTGGGAACGCCAGCGACTGAAGAAATCACTGTTTTCCTTAGCACAGGCGGGTCAATTATTCCAACGGGCATTAACCCGGATGCAGATGGTTTCTACCGTTATGAAGGCTTTGCCCCAGCAACCTACGAAGTACAGGGGACAAATATTGCTGACCGTGTTGCGGAAGACTTCCCCAGTTTCACCTTCAGCGTGCCGGAAGGAACAGTACAAACGACGACAATCCCGTCCAATGCAAGCAGCCAAGACTCAGACTGTCGAGAGGTTGACTTCCGCGTACTATTGCAATCAGGCTCAGGAGGTGGTGGTACCAACGAGATCACAGGGTTTGCTTACTTCGACCTTGATGCCAACGGCATCTTCAACAGCGGCGTGGATACTGAGGCAGATGGCATCGTTATCACAGCAACGGGGCCAGACCTCGCAATTGGTGGTGAAAGCACCATCACTGCGTCAGACGGTACCTATACAATAGGCGGCTTGGCGACGAATAGTGGCTATACAATTACCTCTGAAACAATTGCGAACTTTACAGCGATCCCATCATCGCAAGTAGTCGTCACAGGTGCTTCATCTGGTGCTGTTACCACTGCTCAGGATTTCCGCTACATTGGTGGCAGCGGAATCATCGATGGGGGCACCTCAGCCGTTGTCTCCATCTCGGCGGATGGACCGGATGAGATCGAACCGGGCGAAGAATTCGAGTACGATGTGACTGTCCGTAATAACTCGGATGTTATTCAGACGGGCATCATCATTGATGTTAACCTTGACGGTGAGGTGGACTACCAAGATGATTCCTTCCCCGGGCCGGATGATCTGGTCGATGAGGATGACGGCGACCTTCAGTTTGCGGTTGGCTCGTTGGTACCCGGTGAAAGTATCTCTTTCGACATTGAAGTCGACTCTGATGATGATCTCGAAGATGGCGATCAATTAGAGTCAGATTTCTCTGTCTCTGTGCTCGGTGTTCAGACTGACAGCGAATCAGTGGAAACAGACGTTGAAGACCCAGATGCGACAGAGTTAACAGACGAAGAACTGCAACAGTTGCTTGACGAAGCCGCTGCCGCCGCTGAAGACGAAACAGGTACTGGCAGTGGGCGCCGCAGCGCTTTCGTCGGCAGTGCGTCTGAACCACGCAACGCTTCGGAAGAGGGTGGCGGCCTTGCAGATACTGATGATGACGATACGGAAGACGAAGACGACCCATTAATGCCAAATACGGGCTACCGCTTGTACCCTGGTGACACGGCGCATGCCGTTCTGGTACAGGCTGAGAACATAGCGACAAACCCCGTGTTGACGGTGTTGGTTGTTGCTATCCTTGTTGTACTCGGCTTGGTAATTGCAGGTTGGGGTGTTTGGCTCTACACCGGAAACGCACCCGGTATTCTTGGTAGTAAGACGCTCTGGTATGCATCGGGTGGTGTGTTCATTGTGCTGCTGGCGAGTGTCGTTACCCTGCGACTGCTGCTTCCATCTGACCCAGGCTCCAGTGACGGCGGTATCGTTCAAAACGATGTTGAGATACCAACAGAAGCGGTTGTCGTTGCGGATTACCCCGCCGCGTCAGGTGTGAGCCGCCAACTTGACTCAGAGTCGTTTGTTCCACCGGAAGACCAAGCTGAACGATTAGTCATTCCGGCGATTGCTGTTGACACTGAACTGGTCACGGCACCGCGCCAAGGTTTGACATGGGATGTATTCGGCTTTACCTCAGAGGTTGCTCACCTCAATGGGACGGCATTCCCAGGTACCACTGGTAACTCAGTGATTGCTGGTCACATTCGCACCTACGAAGGTCTGTCACCCTTCAGTTCTTTGACCGACCTCGAAGAGGGTGATGTCATCATTGCCCGCGGCGAAGAAGTGGACTACATCTACACGGTGACAACAGCGCGAGCAGCAACACCCGGTGATAGCGATCTTCTTGCGTCATCATCTGATGAAACAATGCTGACGTTGATCACCTGTTCAGATTGGAGTACAACAGATTGGGCCTACCTAATGCGCTTCGTCGTACAGGCGGAACTAACGAGTGTTGAACCAGTCGCTGTTGGTCGTTAGTTCGAATTAATAGAATCACAAAGAGCCTGACAGAATATCTCGTCAGGCTCTTTGTGATTCTCGGGTGCTTAGGTTATGTAAGGCGCAGCCAGTTGGTAATAGGCTGTTAATGCTGGCCTGATGGTCTCTTTGGGAGCGTTACTGTTAACGATGTCATCATACACCAGCATCAACCCAGCCCAAGAGTCTGTGTACCAATAGGCTGGCTCTGGCAGCGTTACAGAGAAAATTGCGTCTGGGGTTGGGTCGGAAAAAGCATAGATAAAGGGTCGATCATAGAAGTCTTCTTGGGCGGGCAAGAAACCAAACTTAATGTGTGGAGCCTCTTCCGTAGAGTCTGGTGTAGGGAACACCGTAAAAGTCAGTTCAAGTGAACCGGGCCATAGCAGCAGGGGCGTCATGTTGCTTACAATGCCCATTTGGACTTCTCGAAAGGCATCAAAAATATGGCTCAGAGTGGTATGGAATTCCTGCATATGCTCGGGATGGTAACTAAATACGGTTGCATCACTGAGGTAATCAAGATGTAGTGGCAGGTCAGCGCCGTCATTGTTTGCCGCATCAATCAATGCCTTTGCCAAGCTTTCCTGTGAGTGACCCTCAATGGGTATATCCACAGGCTCTGTCATCTCAGGAACATATTGTATTGTTTGCGTTGAGAGATCAAACCGGACTTCACCAAAGAGCAGCAAGTTATTCGTAGTCAAACCCTTGGGGTATATGCTCAACCCATAGTGCGCGCCGTGGGGTTCCTCGTCGGCTAGGGCGGCACGAACATCACCTAATAGATGTGAGATAAGACTAATAGTATGGTATGTGTCTATCCAGTTATCGAGTGGGGGCAATGTCATAAGCTTAACTCCAGCGTGAAATATAATGGTGTCAAGGAGATTATACGGTAAATTGTGCGCAAAATGAGTGGCTTTATCAACTCAGGTCAGCCAGTATCCTTACACACTTGTAATTTTTTGCGCTACACTACACGCTATTGTGCAAGTCGTAGGCTTACACATTTTCTTATAATTCATGCTGCATAGTTCATTTTCATCAATCAGCGACGAAAGAAAAATAAGGTATGTTTAAATTTCTGCGAGGAAAACCTCGTGATAAAAAAATGATGGTCATCGGGCTGGACTGTGCCGCCCCTGAATTGGTCTTTGGCCCCTGGAAAGAAGATCTGCCCACATTTCGAAGATTGTATAACAATGGGCTGTATGGTGAACTCGAATCAGCCATACCAGCGATAACTGTGCCTGCATGGTCTTCGATGATGTCTAGCAAAGACCCAGGAACCCTAGGCATTTACGGTTTCCGTAATCGGCGAGACTACAGCTACGACAATATGTTTATTGCCACGAGTAATTACGTCAAAGAAAAGCGTATTTGGGACATTCTCGGAGATGCGGGGAAGCGTACAATCACCATCGGTGTGCCCCAGACATTTCCAATTAAACCAGTCAATGGCATTACTATATCGAGCTTTCTAACGCCTGACCTCAGTGAGGGGTTCACCTTTCCTGAGAAGCTTGCTCAAAAAGTATTATCTGTTTCACCAGACTACGCTGTTGACGTGCGTAACTTCCGCACACCTGACAAAGACTGGCTAGTCAAGCAGTTATGGGACATGACAGAAGCGCGCTTTAGTGTCCTTAACTATTTGATGGACAATGAACCATGGGACTTTTTTATGTGGGTAGAGATGGGCGTTGATCGTATTCATCATGGTTTTTGGTCATATATGGATCCGAAGCATCGACGCTACGAACCCGGCAATAAGTTTGAAGGGTTGATTAAAGACTACTACATGATGATCGACGCACAGCTCGCCCACATGCTGGACAAGCTCGATGATAATACCGTGGTGCTTGTCGTATCTGACCATGGCGCAAAAGTAATGGAAGGTGGTATTTGCATCAATGAATGGCTGTGGCGTAACGGGTTGTTAGCCTTTAAGGAAGACCCTGTTGAGCAGTTCGATGAAGATGGGAAGCGCATCTACACACGCTTTGACACGGCTAATGTGGATTGGGATAAGACAAAAGTCTGGGGGGCTGGTGGCTACTACGGGCGAGTTTTCCTAAACGTCGAAGGCCGAGAACCAAATGGGCAGATCAAGCGTGATGATTATGAGCACTTCCGCGATGATTTGATTGAACAGTTTAAGGGTATCACAGATGAAGACGGTAATGATCTGGGCACAGTCGTTTTCAAGCCGCAAGACATCTACAATAAAGTCCGTGGGGTTGCACCAGATTTGATGGTTTACTGGGGTAACTTGCGTTGGCGTTCCGTTGGCAGCCTTGGTCATGGCGGTATCTACACCTATGAGAACGACACTGGCCCTGATGATGCTAACCATGCGTCTAATGGTATGTTCATCCTTTATGATCCACAAGAGTCAGCAAGCGGACAGCAAGTAGAAGGCCGCCAGTTAATGGATGTTGCCCCAACTCTGTTGGACATCATGAGGGTTAAGGTGCCCATTGATATGCAGGGCAAGCGTCTCTTCGGTGATTAATGCCTGTGACATCTGCCAATAGCTCTTCGAATAAAGTTGTATTATTGGGCCTCAGCCTGACGTTTTACCGATGGCTGGGGCTTCTGTTTGCTTTTAGCTTATTGGTGCGTGTTCCTGTTGTTATTACGGTTGCGCATGATGCTGAGATCGCTATATTAGCCTCCGACTCACGTGAATACCTAGCTTTAGCGAATAACATGCTTGAGTATGGCACCTACTCGGCGGAACAAGATCCGCCACCGCTGCCCATTGAACACAATCGTACACCAACCTATGTCATCTATCTTATGCCCTTTGTTGCCCTCTGGCCCGCTTCTCCCCTGCTGCCAGTCGTTATCACACAGTCGTTTTTAGGTGCAATCATCAGTGTGCTCACAGCTATGCTAGGTCGTCAGATTTTTGCAGCGCATGTCGGGCTCATTGCCGGATGGCTGGCGTCTGTTTCGCCGATGGCTGTGATTATGTCCGGCTTTATCTATACAGAGATTCTATTTGCAGTGCTGCTGCTGGCTGGCTTTGTATGCCTCGTTGAGGGTTTACAAGACGAGAAATGGCCTCTCTCATTGCTGGGAGGCGCCTTCCTAGGTTTGGCTACCTTAACGAGGCCCATACTACTGCCCATTCTCCCAATTATTGGTATTGGCTTGCTGTGGTTTGCCAACCGGCAAAAGGCTGATCGCCAAAAATTGCTGGCAGGTTTTGTTGTTGGCCTCCTCTTATTGACCCCATGGATGGGGCGTAACTTGGCTCAATTCGGGCGTTTCAGCCTGACGACGATCAGCGACACGAACTTATACTACTACAATGCTGCTAGTTTGGTAGGTCATTTGTCGGACGAAGGGCTAGAAGCAGCAAGAGCTGATTTGGCAATCAGGCTGGCGGGGGTAGATGTATCTGGCGATCCATGGCCTGCTGCCAGAGAGCGAGCGCTCGCACGCGAGATCATTCTTGATGCTCCAGTTGCATTCGCCTGGTACAACGGCCTTGATGCCCTCAATGGCTTTCGACCAGGCTTTAGTTTTCTGCTGGCTTTAACGGGACAAGATGCCAGTGCATCAGAAGCGATTCGTACTTTTACCGATGGTTCAATTGATGATGCTCGCAAGACGGTGCTACAGCAAGGTGGCCTACTTATCGCGTTACAAAGCTACATGATGGTATATATCATTGTCCTATTGGGCTCAACAATCGTAGGGATTGTGTTATTGTTGATGGAGCGTCAGTGGCCTATACTGCTGCTCTGTATCGGCACATCTGCGGCATTACTCTACTTACCGGGAATCGCATCCAACGCACGTTTCCGAATGCCAGTTGAGCCTCTGCTGGCTATTGTGAGCGCATATGTCGTATGGATCATCGTAGGAAAAATTGGTTCAAGGAAACATCATTTTGACAGATCAAAAGCCACTCATTGATAAGTACGTACTTATTCTCTTGGGGCTTGCGCTGGTTATTCGGCTGTTGACGATACGCGTTATGTTCTGGGGCACAGAAGCCCATGCGGATGATGCTTTCAGTTATATTTTTTTGACGTACCACAGCCAGTATCTTGGGGTTCCGGAAGACAGCCATCTTGGGGCCTTCGCAACATCTATTGCTCCTCTCTATCCGATCTATCTCATTCCTTTCTTCAAGTGGATGGCGGCAAGCTTACCTGTTGTAGGCGGCTACCCATATCTACCAATCTTTGAGGCAGGGAGTTATCAAGCAGCGCGGATTGGGCACGTGTTTCTAGATACAGGAACAGTTTTGAGTGTCTATGTGCTGGCAACGACGATTTTTGACCGTACTGTGGGTCGTGTTGCATTAATTGCTCAAGCGTTTGACCCTAGAGCATTAATAGCAAATGGCCCAATTGCTACGGAACCGCTTTTCCTCGTACTATTTACGGCGGGGTTAGCATTTTTTGCGCTGGGCACGACCCGTGATGAATGGCGTTATTACCCAGCTGCTGTCATGATCGGGTTATCGATCATGACGCGGCCTGTCCCAATTGCGTTTCCTCTGATACTAGGCGCGTACTTAGTTTGGCGTTCGGAATATCGTCAACTTGCCCTGCGGCTGGCTGCGGCGATGGTTGGTATTATGCTGTTGATCATCATTCCATGGAACATCCGTACAGGGCTTGGTGGGAAGTCCTTTTTTCTACCGGTCAGTGACTCAGCGTTTTTCCATTTGTGGGCAACTACGCTGGATGACAGTTACTCACTTGGCCTCCAAGCAGATGTCAACCGTGCCCATATGGATACATTCGGTAGAACCGATGACATTAGACCAAGGGATTATGTGCAATCATCTGTCCAACAGATCGTCGCCGCTCCCATTCCATGGCTGGCGGGTATTCTGGGCGATACGATCTCGGCTTTTATTCGCCCGTATGGTGCCAACATTGCGATGCCTCGTGGTGCCCCCAGCCTATTAGGAACCTTGGTTGACTTCACACGCGGTGAGGCCTCGTTAGCCGAGCTCATCGCGTTACCAGCTTTGCCACGACGTATCTTGTTGTACCTTTGGCACAGTTGGAGTCTCGTTTTGGGTACCGTCGGAGTGGTTTTGGCAATTGTAAACCGGAAACCGCTTAGTTTTATCGTGTTGAGTTGGGTTATCTATGCGAGTGTGCTTGTCTCTGTTCTTCTCATTGAGCCGCGCTACGTTTACCCAGTTTTGTTTGGCTTCAATATTTTCGCTGCATACGCTTGCGTGGAACTTTTGCGCCTTTTACAGCGTCTGAACCGGAAAAAACTTGTTGAACAAGCCACTCTGCGAGAGGGAATTGCCAAATGAGAGGTTGCTTGAACACCCACAAAATTGAGGCATTTAAGGCTTGCGGCGAGAGCCTTTAAATTAATAAACTATGGTATTGTAAATTAGGCATTTGCCTAACCCTAACTAATTCTTGAGGCTAAAGTGGTTCAAGCTCCCGACATCATGCAGCGACAATCGTTCTTTTTCTTGCCCATCGACGAAATGGATGGTCAAGAGATTCTAGGGCAAGCTGCAGTTGCCATGAGCACAACAGTCTATGCGATACATGCTCGGGCCTCCTTTCTGAAAAAACATCCCGATATGCTCACAGGGCAGCATCTTGATGACTTGACAACCGACCTCGACACGCTCCGCCGTCTTTTACAGGAACTAGAGATGCTGTTCGATATGGATCAGAGTTATCTTTAACGCCCACTTCTGAATACATATCAGCAGAACAAAGGTCTATCGTAATGTCTGAACTGGTCGCGCAACAGCATGTACCCCTTCCGGATATTCAGGTTGTCCCTACTGATACTATTTTGCCCCATGAAGCACTTGATGCGAGCCGTGCAGCGCCGTTGGCTGAGCGCATTGAGCACGACGGCTATCTTGCGAATCCGCTGCTGGTCACACGCCACAACACTCATTATGTTTTGCTGGACGGTACCAACCGGCTAAACGCGCTGAGAGAGTTAGCTATACTTAGTGCATTGGTTCAAATTGTGGATTACCAAAACCCATTGGTGACGCTGGCGACATGGCATCATATATTGACGCATGAATCAGAGAATACGCTACTTGACCGACTACATAGTCTCTCGGAGATTGTTATCAAGCCGAATACTGAAGAAGAGCAGACTGTTGCTACACTACGGCTAGCGTCAGGCAAAGTCTACTTGCTAGATACTCCGGGAGAGTCTCTGGTTGAACGAGCGACAGCACTTCAAAAATTGGTGTCAAGCAATATTGAGCACACCCATGTTTACCGTACTGTCGAGACGGAGATCAAACAGGTGCAAACGCGCTACCAAGCATTTACGGGCTTAATGCAGTTCTCTTCGTTGAGTAAGCATGATGTTATGACAATGGCAAGTAAACAAATACTTGCACCTGCCGGTGTGACTCGCCACATTGTGCAGGGTCGTGCGCTACGCTTGAACTATCCGCTCAGCGCGCTACGAGGCACCACCGTCACAGCCGCCAATGAGAGGCTGCAACAGTGGCTTAAGCAGCGATATTCAGAACGTGGTATTCGCTTCTACAGTGAGTCAGCTTATCTATTTGATGAATAATGCTTCCTACGCATCCGTCACATTATTTAAATACACATGCTCCGGTGCACCAACGCGCTCGACAAGCATTAAATTTGTTGTTCCAGGTAAATTATTAGCAATCCCCGCAGTAAGCACAACGTAATCACCTTCATGAACTAGGCCAGTTCGAGACGCAAGTTGAACACTATCTCGGACGATCTCGTCCGTTGTACTCACACGCTCACTGTAGATTGGGATGACGCCCCACGTCAATATAAGCTGGCGCTGTGTTGTGCGGCTTGTTGTCACTGCGATGATTGGCTTACGCGGACGATAGCGAGCAATGCCACGGGCTGTGCGACCGCTGGCTGTTGCTGTAATAATCGCAGCAGCATCAACGGCTTCGGCTGTTTCTACGGTGGAGTAGCTCACAGAGTCTGTGACGTCCAGTGTCAGACGATCAACGTGTAATGGAGAACGCCATTCAGTCCCTTCGATGGCAGCTTCTACTTCTGAGGCTATACGCCCCATTGTTTGCACCGCTTCAACAGGGTACTTACCCGCGGCTGTTTCCCCCGACAACATAATTGCGTCGCTACCGTCAAGGATAGCGTTGGCAACATCACTGGCCTCGGCACGGGTTGGGCGTGGGTTGCGGATCATTGAGTCCAGCATTTGCGTCGCGGTGATGACAGGTTTGCCAGCTCGGTTGCAGCGCTGGATTAAATCCTTTTGGGCAAGGGGCACCTTCTGCGGAGGGATTTCAATCCCAAGGTCGCCTCGGGCCACCATAATGCCGTCAGAGGCATCGATGATGTCATCAATGTGTTCAAGCGCCTGGGGCTTTTCAATTTTGCTGATGACAAGTGGCCTTTGCGTTCCTAGTTTCCAATTTTCTTGAATGTAGGCTTTAAGTTCATAGACTTCCTCTGCTCTACGGACAAATGATAGAGCAATCCAGTCCATGTTCATGTCTAGCGCAAATTGTAAGTCGTCCCAATCTTTTTCAGTAATAGCCGGTACAGACAAACGAGTGCCCGGTAGATTAAGACCTTTTTTGCTTTTTAGAATGCCACTGATCAATACACGACATATAATCTCGGTTTCTGTTTTATCCTGAACGATGACTTCAAGTAAGCCGTCATCGATCAGGATTTGCTCATCAATGGCTACATCCTGTGGTAGCTTCTCGTATTGGATCGGGATGCGAGCGGCATAGTCACTGCTGCCATTTAGTCGCTGCCCAATAATCTCATCAGTAGTCAGGATAATTGATTCGCCTTCTTCAATCGCAACGCCATCGCCGAGGTCGCCAAGGCGCAGCTTCGGACCCTGAAGGTCTGCTAACAGCGCGATAGGTGCCCCTGCCCGCTCAGCGGCTTCTCGAACACGTGAAATAGTCTCTGCATGGTAGGCATGGTCGCCATGAGAAAAGTTAAAGCGGGCAACGTTCAAGCCTGCTGCAATAAGCTGGTCTAAAATCTCTGGTTCGCGTGATGCGGGGCCTAATGTACAGACAATCTTGGTCTTGTTCATAGGTGATCCTTCCGATCTTGCTGAGTAAAATTGACTCAGGTGAGGGGCCAATAAAAGGAATAATCAATTGTTGTTGATCCACTAACCATAGTACCCTCCAAAATGTTAAGGGAGCAACCCGCTCTAAAAAAATTTGGCTCACTGCGTTATACTTTCTAATCAAGCATTCAGTCACGAATGTTGCTAAAAGCAAATATGCTGGTGCTGGACATCAAGGTTCGACCATACTACGAATTCTTACTAATTGTGAGAAGTCTTTATGATCGAACATCAGTAATGAACAATAAATTTTAGAGGTATTGAAATATGGTAGCAATCGTACCCAGTACAGACCGCACTCGACTCCTTGAAGATGCTTTGAAGGAAAGTATTCTTGTGCTAGATGGTGCTATGGGTTCAATGATTCAGACGTACCAGCTCAGGGAAGGCGACTGGGGTGGTGAGCGTTTTGCAAACCACCATGCACCATTACAGGGGAACAGTGATGTCCTGACGCTAACCCATCCAGATATTATCCATGCGATACACTGCGCATATCTAGAAGCTGGCGCTGACATCATTGAAACAAACACATTCGGTGCCACCAGTGTTGTTCAGCTAGACTACGATCTTCAGCATCTCGCTTACGAGATGAACTATCAATCTGCACGTATCGCACGTAGGGCAGCCGACGAATATGAAACCCTTGATCACCCCCGGTTTGTTGCTGGTGCTATTGGGCCAACCAACCGGACAGCTTCCCTATCGCCAGACGTCAACGACCCTGGTGCAAGAAACGTGACGTTCGACGAATTAGTCGAAAGCTATGCGGAAGCAACCCGCGGCCTAATGGACGGCGGTGCTGACTTAATCCTCGTCGAGACCATTTTTGACACCCTAAATTCGAAAGCTGCAATTTATGCTGTCCGGCAAGTTTTCGAAGAAGAGAAGCGTGAACTGCCAATTATGCTTTCTGGCACAATTACAGATGCCAGCGGTCGGACACTCTCTGGGCAGACAACCGAGGCATTTTGGAATTCAGTAAGGCATGCCAAACCACTTATCGTTGGTTTGAATTGTGCCCTTGGTGCAGAGGCATTCCGCGAATACATTGGGACACTGTCAAAAGTTGCCGATACATATGTTCATATTTACCCTAATGCAGGCTTGCCGAATGAATTCGGCGAATACGATGATACCCCTGAATATATGGCAGAAGTCCTCGAAGACTATGCCAAGAGTGGCTTTGTCAACGTGGTTGGTGGTTGTTGCGGTACGACACCGAGCCATATTCAAATTTTCTCTGAAGTCTTCAGTGGCCTGCCTCCACGTGCAATTCCTGAGATTACCCCCCAACTGCGTTTGAGTGGCCTCGAACCATTAAATATTGGTGAAGACAGCATGTACGTCAATATCGGTGAACGCACCAATGTCACCGGTTCACGTAAGTTTGCCCGCCTGATCAAAGAGGGAAACTACGAAGAAGCTGTCAGTGTGGCGCGGCAGCAAGTCGAAAATGGCGCTCAGATGATCGATATTAATATGGATGAGGGGCTGTTGGATGCAGAAGCTGCCATGGTACGCTTCCTCAATTTGATTGCCGCCGAGCCGGACATCGCCCGCGTGCCAGTCGTGATTGACTCGTCGAAGTGGTCGGTTATTGAGGCCGGACTAAAGTGTATGCAGGGTAAGAGTGTTATTAACTCGATTAGCATGAAAGAGGGGGTTGAAGAGTTCAAAGCACATGCCCGTGCTGCCATGCGCTATGGGGCTGCTGTTATTGTGATGGCGTTTGATGAAGACGGACAGGCTGATACATACCAACGCAAGATCGAAATCTGCGAGCGCGCTTACACTGTCTTGACAGAGGAAGTGGGTTTTCCAGCGGAAGACATTATTTTTGACCCCAACATTTTCGCAGTTGCTACCGGTATCGAAGAACACAACGAGTACGGAATTACTTTCATCGAAGCAACCCGTTGGATCAAGCAGAACTTACCCTATGCACTGGTTAGCGGGGGTGTGAGCAATGTTTCGTTCTCATTTAGAGGTAATAATGGGGTTCGGGAGGCTATTCATTCGGTGTTCTTGTACCATGCTATCCGTGCCGGCATGGACATGGGTATTGTCAATGCCGGGCAGCTCGCTGTCTACGATCAGTTAGAGCCTGACCTGCTAGAGCGCGTTGAAGATGTGATGTTCAACCGCCGCGACGATGCCACCGACCGCCTCATCGAGATTGCAGGCTCCGTGAGGGGGCAACGGCAAGCCAAGAAGGAAGACCTAAGCTGGCGAGAGAAACCCGTCGAAGAACGCCTGTCATATGCTTTAATCCAAGGCATTAACACCTACATTGTTGACGATACTGAAGAAGCGCGCCTTAAGCTCGACCGTCCATTAGATGTGATCGAAGGGCCGCTAATGAATGGCATGAACATCGTGGGCGACTTGTTTGGTGACGGTAAAATGTTCTTGCCGCAAGTTGTAAAAAGTGCCCGCGTTATGAAACAGGCTGTCGCCCACCTGATACCATATTTGGAGGCAGAAAAAGCCGCCAATGGTGATCTATCTAGCAATGGTAAGATTCTAATGGCGACTGTCAAAGGTGACGTCCACGATATCGGCAAAAATATTGTTGGCGTCGTGCTGCAATGCAACGGCTATGATGTCGTTGACCTTGGCGTGATGGTACCAGCCAATGAGATTCTCCAGAAAGCCCGTGAGCATGAGGTTGATATTATCGGGCTGAGCGGCTTGATCACGCCATCATTGGAAGAGATGAAGTATGTCGCCCGAGAAATGGAGCGCAGCGGCTTCAAGGTGCCTTTGCTAATTGGCGGTGCTACGACTTCGAAAGTGCACACAGCGATCAAGCTGGAGCCAGAGTATACGTCAGGCACTGTTATTCATGTTACAGACGCCTCACGAGCTGTGGGTGTTGCGTCTACACTCCTTAGCGATGAGATGCGTGACGCATACATCCGTGAAATTCACGCTGAATATGATAATCTACGCAAGGGTCATGCCGGCAAGCGCCAGCGTAAGCCGTTGCTTCCAATCGATAAAGCCCGCGAAAATCACTTCCAGATTGATTGGAAGACGTATCAGCCAAATAAACCGAATGAGTTGGGGATCAAAGTGTTTGAGAACTACGATCTCAGTATCATCCGTAATTATATTGACTGGACGCCGTTCTTCCGTACATGGGAGTTAGTAGGTAAGTTTCCGAACATTCTAGAGGATGCAGTTGTTGGCGAGTCAGCGACTGATTTATACAATGATGCTCAAGCAATGCTAGACCAGATAATCGAAGAAAATTGGCTGGAGGCCCGCGCTGTCGTCGGCCTGTTTCCTGCTAACCGGACCAATGACGACGACATTGAAGTCTATGCAGATGAGAGTCGGGGCGAGCTGCTGACAACAATCCATTGCTTACGCCAGCAAACTCAGAAGCCCCCTGGCCGACCAAATATGTCGCTAGCAGATTTCATCGCGCCGAAAAGGGCCAACATCACGGACTATGTCGGCATGTTCGCTGTGATGGCTGGCGGTGGTCTTCAAGAGAAAGTCGCTGAGTTTGAAGCCGCCAACGACAGCTACAACAGCATCTTATTAAAAGCACTAGCAGACCGCTTCGCAGAGGCCTTTGCAGAATATATGCATCAACATGTGCGCAAGGAAATTTGGGGCTACGCACCAGAAGAAGCTTTTGACAATGACTGGCTCATTGGTGAAGGGTATCGTGGTATTCGCCCTGCACCAGGCTACCCAGCCTGCCCCGACCACACTGAAAAGGCCGAGCTATTCCGCGTGCTGGATGTTACCAAGCACACTGGCGTTGAATTAACTAGCAGCTTTGCAATGACTCCTACTGCGGCTGTTAGTGGCTACTATTTTGGGCACCCAGACTCTGCTTACTTTGGCATCGGTCGTATTGATCAGTCACAGGTTGAGGATTACGCGGCACGTAAGGGAATGAGCGTCGAAGAAGCAGAGCGCTGGCTTGCGCCTTCATTGGGGTACGACCCAGATACTAAAGCGTAAGCGCTTTTGCAATCTGGGCTGCTATATGTGCATTCTGCTCTAGCAGCGCGACATTTGCGGTAATGCTGCGCCCAGCAGTTAAATCGCTTATATAGGCCAACATAAACGGTGTAATATCTTTCCCAACGATGCCTTGTTCGTTTGCCGCGGACAGGGCATTTTCTACAGCTCTTTCCATTTCATCCGCTGGCAGTGCCACATCTTCCGGCAAAGGAACGGCAACCACAACCGAGCCGAGATTTAACGCAGCATGCGCTTTAGCGACCACTGCGATCTGCTGTACATCATCGATGCGCTGAGTGACACGGTAGGGGCTGGTGCGACTATAAAAGGCTGGAAATGTATTCGTTTGATAGCCTACCACAGGGACGCCGTGTGTTTCGAGGTACTCCAGCGTACGCGGGACATCAAGAATGGATTTAGCCCCAGCGCATACCAACACCATTGACTGCCGACTAAGTTCGGGTAAGTCTGCGGAGATATCTAGCGCATCGCCCCGATGAACACCACCAAACCCCCCAGTTGAAAACACGCGAATACCCGCCCATGCAGCGATCATCAGGGTCGTTGCAACAGTTGTGCCCCCGTGCTGCTTGAGAGCTGTCACGAGGCCGAGGTCACGACGAGAGACTTTGGCAACATCTTTACTGGTAGCAAGTAACTCGATGGCGTCTTTGTCTAGGCCAACGCGAATATCTCCATTGATGATGCCCAATGTGGCTGGAACTACCCCTGCTGCACGGACAGCGGCCTCACAATGCAGAGCTGCTTCGACGTTGGTGGGGTAGGCTAGTCCATGTGAAATAACCGTTGACTCCAGCGCTACGATTGGTTGCTGATCGGTAAGTGCAGCATGAACTTCGTTGGAGATATGTAATTGAGGCGGCATCGTATACTAGATAACCAGTTCGTCGTAGAGTAAGTCGACACTAAGGTCGGAGCGAACAGACTCGCGGGTGCGCAGCGTCAGGGTGGCAGCCGTTATTCCTAATCTGACGCTCTCATCAATGGGAATCCCTTCGAGCAGTCCAAAAATAATGGCAGCCGTTTGTGCATCACCTGCGCCCGTCTGATCGACGATTTGCGTTGGAATGGCGGGCAGGTGTCCGCTGCTATCTGATGTAGCGTAGACGACACCAAACTCCGAGAGTGTAATAATCGCAGTGCCAGCACCTTGAGCGACAAGCTCGCGTGCCGCCCCCTTGATGCCATCGACTGTTTTGCTGTCGAATTCTTGCTCAGTGAGGGTTTGGACTTCCGTTAAGTTGGGCGACACCATATAAAACTCATCCAGAAATGAGCGTAGGCGCGGCGCTAGTGTGCTCGAAGTCGGGTCAGCGCAAATAGGGATATCCATTTGACCACAGATGCTAACCACATGATTGATAGACGGCGTGGTTAGGTTCGCATCCACTATGACCATGCGAGCGTCTTTGAAGGTTGAGAAGTTTGCATCCAAGAAGTCAGGGGTAATCGCTTCCAGCACTTCCATGTCGTCGATAGCATATTGCAGGGCACCATCTTCAGAGATGAGTGCCATATAAGCACCGGAACGGCCTCCCGTGACGATCATCACCTCATTGACGTTGATTCCGGAGGCAGCAGCGTGGCCGAGAATTTGCTCGCCAGCAGCATCGTCACCCACGGCCGAGAGCAAGATTGTGTCAACCTGTAGCCGAGCAAGGTTTTCTGCGATATTCCTTGCTGTACCACCAATACTAGTACGTAGAATTCCGGGTGTTGAGGTGCCAATCTGTGTTGGATGCAGGGCTGTGCCCTTCATGTCCATACTAGCTGCACCAATCACAAGTACATGCCCATCCTCTTTCAAGTGCGTAGACCCTCTATCATCAGCGGACTATGTTCTTACTATACACGATTTACCTTCCAAGGCGATGTTTACTCGGGAATAACATCCTCAACAGGCATCAAACGATCTTGCTCCCAGATAGGTAGTTTGCGACCCGCTTGTCTTGTAAGCAGCGTTTCGCGCAGTTCCTTGACTTGATCACGGATGAGTGCAGCCCGCTCAAATTCAAGATCGGCTGCGGCTGTGCGCATCTGGTCTTCCAATTCAGAAATGATATGCTCAAGCTCATCCGTTGGTATATCCTGCGGTGCAGCAATACCAGTCTCCTCGGCAGCAGCTTTCTTAGCCTCCGTTTTGACCCGTTCAGTCAGGTCGCGGATTTCCTTGATGATGCCTGCGGGTTCGATGTTATGGGCTTTGTTATGGGCAATTTGCTTCTCGCGACGACGGTTAGTTTCATCGATTGCTTCTTGCATCGCCTCAGATACATTCAGGGCATACATGATCACTTGGCCCTCAACGTGTCGTGCTGCACGACCAATCGTTTGGATGAGCGCCGTTGCACTGCGCAAGAAGCCAGCCTTATCAGCATCCAGAATAGCGACTAACGATACCTCAGGCAGGTCAAGGCCTTCACGTAGTAAGTTGACGCCAACGCAAACATCATAAACGCCACGACGCAGATCACGCAGAATTTCGACGCGCTCAATTGTTTGGATATCACTGTGGAGATATTGCACTTTAACGCCCGCTTCCCGAAAATAGTCGGTGAGTTTTTCTGACATGCGCTTGGTGAGCGTAGTCACCAGTGCTCGCTGCCCGCGAGCGACGCGGTTTTGTATCTCGCCTAGCAGATCATCGATTTGCCCCTCCACGGGGCGCACCTCGATTGGTGGATCAATAAGACCTGTCGGACGAATGAGTTGTTCTATGATTTTGCCGCTGTGCTCGTATTCATAGGGGCCAGGCGTCGCAGACATATGTACCATCTGGTTGATGCGCTCTTGGAACTCATCGAAGGTCAATGGGCGATTGTCGCGTGCACTCGTCAATCGGAAACCGTGCTCAATTAAAACATCCTTGCGAGCGCGATCTCCGTTGAACATGCCGCGCACCTGTGGAATCGTCATATGTGATTCATCAACAACGATCAAGTAATCGTCGGGGAAGTAGTCAATTAGCGTGTAGGGTGGCTCACCTGGCTGGCGACGATCCAAATGGCGTGAGTAATTTTCAATACCAGAACAGGTGCCGACTTCGCGCAGCATTTCTAGATCGTAGTTGGTGCGCTGCTCGAGGCGTTGTGCTTCTAGTAGGCGATTGTTGTCTCGGTAGTACTTCAGTCGGGCTTCGAGCTCATCTTCAATATCTCTAAGCGAGTCTTCAAGCGTGTTAACCGTTGTGATGTAATGTTTGGTGGGAAAAATACTGATCTCATCATGCACATTGAGCAGCTCACCAGTGATTGGGTCTACTTCAGTAATACGCTCGATCTCATCACCCCAGAAGGAGATGCGGTAAACAATGTCTTGAAAACCAGGCATTAATTCAAGTGTATCTCCGCGCACGCGGAAGGTACCGTAATTCAGTTCCATATCTTTACGATTGTAGCGAATGTGTACTAAGTCCCGAAGAAGGCTATCACGCCGAATAGTTTCTCCAACAGACAAGTTAATAGTGGCCTCACGCCAAGTTTGCGGGCGACCTAAACCGTAGATACATGAGACAGATGCAACGATCAATACATCGCGACGGGAGAGCAGTGCCGCTGTTGAGGCAATGCGCAGACGGTCAATCTCCTCATTGATGCTCGTTTCTTTCTCAATGAACAGATCGTGCCGCGGAACGTAAGCCTCAGGTTGATAATAATCATAATAAGAGACGAAGTATTCAACTGCGTTGTTCGGGAAGAAAGAACGAAACTCAGAGTAGAGTTGAGCTGCCAACGTTTTGTTATGTGCTAGTACCAACGTTGGACGGTTAAGTTGTTCGACGACGTTAGCAATTGTAAATGTTTTTCCCGTACCAGTTGCACCCAGCAACGTCTGATGTGTATGCCCCTGCTCGATTCCTTCCAAGATGCCTGCAATCGCCTTTGGTTGGTCACCCATAGGCGTGTAATCTGCAACAAGTTCAAAGTCTGGCATAGTAACGCTACTCTCATCAGAACAATAGTTCGGCTAACGATTTAGTGTATCTTTTTTGATGGGCTCAAACCAACTATCAAAAAGGCAAAGCGCATCTAATTTATCCATTGCTATCGCAGTGAATTATAGTTAGGGTCAACTTGACTGTTTTATGCGGAAAGCTCAATGAACGAACCTTCTGAGGCGATGAATTTTCACCAACTTCTACCAGTCTTATTCGTGACCTTTATCGACTCGATGGGACTGACAATCGTTATTCCAATACTACCATTCTATGTGCTGGCATTTGATGCCCCGCCAGCTATTGTTGGATTATTGATTATGAGTTACTCGCTGGCGCAGTTTATATTCGCTCCGATTTTGGGGCGGTTGTCTGATCGGTTTGGGCGTAAGCCGATTCTTGCCTTAGCGCAAGTTGGGACGTTTTCAAGCTTGCTGCTGCTGGGGGTCGCTTGGGCACTCCCTGTGATCTTCATTGCGCGCATCCTTGACGGTGTTACTGGGGCTAACTTGTCAACAGTGCAGTCAGCAGTTAGCGATATGACGAATTCCAAAACGCGTGCCAGAGGACTAGGCCTGATCGGAGCAGCTTTCGGACTGGGGTTTGTTGTTGGCCCTCTATTGGGTGGTGTGGCTCTTCGACTCGGCAACAATAACTATAGTGCCCCAGCCTTTGTGGCGGCAGGGTTTGCTTTTCTCAGTATCATGTTGACCACCTTTGTGTTCCAAGAAACACTTCCGTCAGAAGCACGGGAAGCCGACCCATCCAGACGGAGCAGCGTGCAACGCTTACTCGATGGTTTACGCTCTCCAGATTTGGGGCCGTTGTATGGCTTTGTGTTCGCAGCTCAGGGGGTGCTGGGGGTTTTCATTTCATCATTTGCTCTATATACACTTAACCGATTGGGGTTTAACAGCGTCAATAATTCTCTCTTCTTCGGTATGTTTGGCATGGTGCAGGTATTAGTTCAGGGTGTTTTTGTGGGCCGCTGGGTACCGCGTTTCGGTGAATTTCGGCTATTGGTAGCCAGCTTCATTATTACATCTATCGGCTATGGTGTTGCCAGTTTGACTCCGCAGCAGGCTGTACCTTGGTATTCAGAAGCGGCACTGGTTGAAGAGTTGTCTCAAGAAGGTGGTGGGCGTGCTCAGATTGCCCTCCTGCCCAATGAGGAGGATAAAGGCGTCACGGCCCTAGTTATCTTGAGTATTGGATTGTTGGGCGTCCCCATTGGGTATTCATTGCAACTACCCGTATTGAACACACTGCTGACAAAGCGCGTAAACCCAGCGGATATTGGCCAGACATTGGGGACAAGTGCAGCCTTCCTCGGAGCAGGCACTGTAGTTGGACCAGTACTAGGTGGCTGGTTGTTTGACCAGATTGCCCCGTGGGCTCCCTTTGCAGTCAATGCAGGGTTAAGTGTGGTGTTACTGTTTCTTTTATTGCTGCTGAGATCCACCTTTGTGGTGCAACAATCAAAACCTCCAACGGTAGCGGCGGCAGGAGGCTTCGATTAACCTATTCTATGACTCAATTGTTTAGATGCTAATAAGTGCGTGGGCTATTGATCTGTCAGTGTCATTACTTTTGTTTTAAGTCCTTGTTAAATAGCTGGGTGGCTAAAACAGTTCATCGAGGAACCTTATGCGATTTAGATTTTTTGTCTGTTGAATTCGCTATTTACTCGTGAGAAAGCGAAGATTGAAGGATTGACAATATTGTATCTGCCTGATTTAAGTCTATTTCACTGCGATACGTGAACAGAAGACGATCAACCGTGCGAAGTTGTTTTTTTATAAGGTGACCCTCGTCCCACAAGACTCCTGTGTGCGGGGTAAATGCAGAAAAAATGTATTCGTAACCTGGGCCGTTTCGAGCGACATCTCGGTATAAAGGCACATCATAATCATGGATGACAACCACACTTTTCCGTGATCGGCGTGCCATCACCGACTGAATTGTTTGGGCGCGTTCCGTCCATGTGAACGAATCATCGATTAAGATGAGGTCAAACGGTGTTATGTCGATTTGGTTGGCTATTACAACCATGGGCACTGGTCTAGACACGATGGTTACTCGCTGATCGGTAAGTGACTCAGTGATGCGGTCGATCCAAGCTGGATCATTTTCACAAGTGACGAGTTGCTCAACTTGCGGAAAAATCTTTCGGTCAAGAAACAAAGGTGTACTGACTTGACCAGCGCCAAACTCAAGGATGCGCGTCGGCTGTAGCAGTTCGGCAAGGGCTACCAGTGGTGGGATGATTGTTGGGTATGGGTTTTCGGCTCGTGTGACGGTACGGCGAAACACCATATATATTAGCTTGCGAAGCCGCGCTAGAAATTCTTTTGAGTTGAGCATAGGGCAGTCACTCTTATTGAGGCGTGGGTCGAGCGCATTTCGGAGGTCATCACCAAACAGATTGAAGCCCATCATGCTCAACGTCTTAGCTTGCTGAGCCTACTCAACCATAGCAAATGCATCTGCTCGGTTGAGCGCCAGCGGTTTTTCTACAAATAAATGTTTGCCAGCTTCTAAGACACGCTTGGCTTGTTCAAGGTGAGCAATCGCAGGGGTTAAAACAGAAATTACATCAGCATAAGGCAGCACGTCTTTAAGCTGGCGCCCAACCTGCTTGACGCCAAACTGCGCCGCAAGCGCTTGAGCACTATCTAGGTTCAAATCGGTGATGGCAGCAACCGTCGCGTTCGGAATGCAGACAAGCGCCGGTAGATGATGATGGGCGGCAACGTGCCCACAGCCAATTATTCCTATGCTACTCATTGACTACTCCTTTGTGCGATAATACGGCACTTTAGTTTCTATAAATGCCATATTTATAAATCCTATTACCTGAGTATGCCCGGCTACAGGCGGGGCATACTCAGGTACCTTACTCCTTCTACTACTTGTAGTAATAGTCGCTACCTTTGAGCAGTTAGCTGGATATCTATTTGGTGAAGGAAACGCTTACGTCAGATGGACACAATATGAACTCTTTAAGCGTAATTATCTGAGCCCAGCGAATTTTGAACACATCGCCAGTTTGATGCCAAGAACCGCGCTTGACTAATGTTTACTTGTACGCTCAACTTGAAGATAATGTCACAGACGCTGTACTCAGTGAGATCAAGGTGAGAGAAGAAGATTAATGCCTGGCCCACACCCAACCTGCGTCATGACGATAGGTCAAAATCAAGAGCGTGCGTGAATGGCTATCCAACACCTGCTTAATCAAACTATTTTGGGCAAGCTGAGATTCAGCGTCATTGATTGCACACAGCAGAACTGCCGCCACCGGAGGAACCAAAGTTCAGACCAATTTTACGTAATTGTATACACAAATTTATCACTATCAAGTCCAGCGATAGTTTTGTAGTAACATAGCAAAGGCGACGAATGATCAGCGAGCGTTGGCAAAATAGAAAAAGAGGGTTGCGAAAAACGATGGATACAAGCCGTGTTCACGAACAACCAACGTATGAAGTGTCGCATTCCAAGCGATAGTCGTGATCAGGGTGGCTAATGCAGCTCCGTTGATGCCCATAATGGGCACCAGCAGCAGGTTTAAAATGACGTTGAGGAGTGAAGCAATACCAAACACAATCGCATTGACGCGAGCATATCCTGTCATTGCTAGTATGTACCCAACAGACCCTGCGGATGCATTGGCCAATTGAGCAATCGCCAAAATAACCAGTACTGGGTAAGCGACCGTAAATTCTGCACCATATAGACCAAGCACAAACTCCCCGAACCCCACTAGCAATCCAACCATCACTAAATTAGGCCAGAACAATAGATGCGAAATCTGGCTCAATATCGGTTGTAATTCGTTTAACCGCCCTTTCGCATGAAACTCGGATATTTTTGGGGCCCAAATTGAATTGACCGAAAGCAAAATAAATTCCATGAAGATAACGGCACTGACGGCCCCAGTATATACTCCGACATCTGCTTCAGTTAGCATGCTGCCAAGGATCACGATATCGACATTTTTATGGACAATGTTTAATCCGGCTTGCATAAAGAAGGGTAACGCAAAAATAATCCATGTTTTCGTTTCGAAGACGGCATTGATCGCGTAAAAAAGCTTTCGTCGTGGCCAATAGTAACCCACCAACATGAGCATAACGGCCCCGGCAAAGGCTGCGGCAGTAGCCAATAGGGCTGTATTGATAGTCAAACTGCCGGTGATAATGATAATCACAAAAGAAATTATTATCGTAAATGCGAAGCGCAAAATTAATTGTGGGGCATAAGCAAGGAACATATTTTGTTCCGCACGAGAAATCCCTTGGTACAGTAGCATCATTGACCAAATTGGCAGCAGAATAAAACCCAGTGGAAGCCCAGAAAAATATGGTAAAACCTTAACATGAATAAGTACTAAGTAGATTATGCTAACCGCCACTGCCAGTGAGGTGCTCGAGGTTAACACCAGTTGGCTGCTCCGGATCACTAACCCCTTGAATAGCGCGTTTTGGCCCCTTGCACGGTAGGTGGACAACAGTTTGACAACGCCAATCGGAAAGCCAAGGCATGCTATTAGTAAAAAAATTTCGACGAGAGATAAAGTAAAATTATATGCACCATAATCATCGATGGTGAGCCAGTTCGCTAACAAGACTTGCGTCAAAAATAGCAAAATACCGCCGATAGTCTGAAGCAGTAAGGTGATGCTAGCACTACGTATTATGCTGCTTAGTGTGTTAGGAGAGGCAGTTTTCGATGTTGTTGATGTAGGAGACATTCTGGTGAGCGTTCACCCAATCTTTGTTAACGTCGAGCCATGCATTATCAACGCGACATACAGCATCCATCCTACCAGTACGCAAAGCATCGGCGGCAGTAGTGTTGTCTTCAAAATAGACAAAGTCTAGGTCGACTTCGAGTGTGCCAGAAAGTAAGCGACGTGTTGCTCTCTAAATATTAGGTTGCTAGATGCGACACTGTGTAAGCAACAAACAACATATGCTGACTGTGTAAAAGTTAAAAAGACCCGACTATTGTCGAGTCTTCACTGAGGTACCCCCACTAGGACTCGAACCTAGGCCTCAGCCTCCGGAGGGCCGCGCTCTATCCGCTGAGCTATGGGGGCAAAATATAGGAAAGATTATAACGTCAGTCTCTGCCAAGACAAACTATGCGCTATGCCCCAGGTAGGAGTCGAACCTACAACCTACCGCTTAGGAGGCGGTTGCTCTATCCATTGAGCTACAGGGGCCTACCATTACTGTCATTATAGCAACATCATAGAGGCGGCCCAACCTCATTGGCACAGCCGCTGATATTCCGCAGAGCTAGGCGTACTGAAGCGGCACTGTAATGCCATCACGCCAGCGAAATTAGCATCGAATTCAGCATCTTCCTTTGTATATAACTCGACCACAGCGGCAGGGATACCGCGTTCTGCTAACCAGTTGGTCGCGTCACCCGTTACCTCATAGAACGTAAAATCATCGTATAGTGGGTAACCTGTTGCCTTTGAAAGCGTTTCGCCAAGCCAGAGGGCGGCTTCACCGCTACCACACTCACCGAGGAAAATGCCGCCTAGTTGACTATGATAAAACAAGACCGCGTTTGGTTCTATCACAGTGAAAAAATCTCTGAGAGCAACAGTCTCTGGTTCGGAGAACGGGAACGGACCCGGGTTCACTTCGCGCTGACCGAGGTAGGCCGTCTCCGCCCACTCACAGCCCCAATTTCGGTTGAGGTCAACCCCATTTGCATTGAAGCGCCCCTCAAGGCCGCGTCCAGCTTCTAGACCATCAGGATTGGCATTGGGGATAATGATCAACTCGACCTCAGGTAAGATTTCATCGGGATTGATTCGGAAATAAGTCAGCAACCTTTCTGCTAAAATAACTGTGTTGGCTTCATATCCTCCATGGATGCCACCAATTAAGACCAACGATACCTCAGCTTGATCGCTTCCACGCAGCCGCCATCCTGTAATCTCTGTGCCATTGACGGACTGCCCAAGTATAAACTGACCCTGATCAGAATACGCCAGCGTCGGGTCAACAGTCGGTGTCGTTGTAATAGTGGGTGTGGGCGCAGGCGGCGTGTAGGCAATTGGCAAAGGGGTTGTTGTGCTTTGCAGCATGACCGGCGTCACGAGGGTTGGGATCACCAACGGCTCTTCTTGAGCGTAGACGGGGGCACAGCCACCCACTGCCGCAGCAAGCATACATACGCCAAGTAATCGAATGAGTTTATTGAAATTCATCATGTTAATTATGTCGGGTTTACAGCTGTAAGCCCATCAATTTGTATGAATATATGCCTTCAAACAGGCAACGACGTGCGAGTCGAAGCGTGTTGTGTATAATACTTATACAATTTGCCAATTATTTAACCACAAAACAACACTGTGAGGCGACCCTTGACTACTGCTAATAGAGCGCTGAAACTGCTTCGACCAGCCGCCATTGTGGCGATGCTGCTCGTGGCTCTTCTCAGCGTAACGACAGCATTTGCCCAACAACAAACATACACTGTCCAAAGTGGTGACACTCTGTTCAGCATTGCCCGTTCATTTGGCCTTTCCGTCAGTGACCTTGCCTTTGCCAACGGCATCACCAACCCAGATCGCATCTTAGCTGGCCAGGTATTGAACATCCCTGGTGAAGATGATGACACTGGTGACTCAACCGGCGGCGGCACTGCGTCGTCCTACACGGTTGTCGCTGGAGATACGCTATTCAGCCTTGCGCGCCGCTTTGGTACAACAGTAGATGCTTTTGTCGCTGCAAATGACTTGGAGAACGCTAACCAGATTTCGGTTGGTCAGGTCTTGACTGTGCCAAGTAGTTCGACTGGCTCACCCGGCATAGGTGGCCCAACAGGTACTTACACCGTCTCAACTGGTGATACGTTGTCGAATATTGCCCTGCGCTTCAACGTGACGGTTGCTCAGCTTGTAGCCGCTAACAACTTGACAAACCCCAATCTAATTTTTATCGGTCAAGAGTTGACTATTCCTGGCGGCACGGGAGCCGAAACCGGCACAACACCAAGCGAGGATGAAGGCGAAGAAGATGCCGATGATGAAGATGAACCTGGTACCATCACTGATATTGTTGTTGCAAGCGAAAACTTCACGACGTTAGAAGCCGCTGTTGTCGCAGCAGACTTGGCTAGCACGCTTGCTGGAGAAGGCCCCTTCACGGTGTTTGCCCCGACTGATGCAGCCTTTGCTGCACTACCAGATGGCACACTCGACTCACTACTTGCTGACCCAGAGAACGCACTGACGCCTGTGTTACTTTACCACGTTGTTAGTGGCAACCTTGACGCAGCGGCCGTCACTAGCAGTGACACCCTGACCACACTCAATGGTGCTTCAGTGACTGTCTCCACCGATGGTGGCGTGATGATTAACAATGCAAATGTCACCACGACCGACATTGTCGCATCAAACGGCACCATCCACGTGATTGACGCCGTCCTGATCCCGCCCGCACCTGAGACAGGCGGCGGTGATGAAAGTGATGAGGCTGAAGAGGACGTCTCTGAAGACGAAGCTACTGATACAGAAGCCACCGAATAACCAACCCTTCGGTAAAACTTTAGAATGAATAGCAGCCAGAGAGTGAGCATCGTCTCACTCTCTGGTATTATAGAGTTACGATGCAATATCAAGCATAGCGGATTATTCGCCCGTCACTTCAGTTCCAGTTTGGCGAACGGTTCGCAGGCTTGCGGCGACTTCTGCAGGCATTCGCTTGGTAGGGGCAGCAAGCCGACTGCTTACGACCACTGCCGCAAGCAGCATAATAACGCCTAACCCCACAACCAAAATAACGACAGCTAGTGTAATCAGGCCAAACCACAGCGGCGCATTGCGTGGCATAGGCCAGTTGCTATTGGGGTTCATCTCAGATGCCGTGGGGTCAACGGGCTGTGGTAATGGTGGCACTGTTACTGAACTCGGCGGTGCATTGCGCTGCTCGTAGGCATTGATCAGCGCTTCAATCATGTTGAACACATCATCTGCGCTGCTGTTACTGTCCACCACAATGAATAAATCATCGATGATCACCGTGCCGCTAAAATACGGCGAGGCAGCGTTGGAAATATCCTCTAGAAGAACCGCGTAACCCTGTATCGACGTCTGCTCGGCAGCCGAGCCAGTTTCTGGGATTAAGCTGCGATCATCAAGGTAATCGTCAATAGTGAGATACGGCGACTCCGACTGAATGATGCCCAGCCAATCGCCATCGCTATTGACATAATCATAACTGACACCTATTTCACCACTGGGAAGATAATATTGTTGATTGTCACCAAAGTCGTCAGGATTGGCGAGGTAACCATAATCGAACCCATAACCTGCTGGCACATTTGCTGGGATGATCGTCTCGAAGTTTGGCTCTAACTCTGATGGCGAGTCAACAAAACGCTCCTCTTCGCCTTGAGTCAACCCAATAAAGGGAGGTGGGCCACCGTCTAGAATAGGCTCATCAACGGGCTGTTGAAAAAACATTGCTGTGCCAGATGTGGCTGCCGCTGTAGAAATATCCTGACTGCTGCGTATATCGACTGTGTAATCTATATAAGTACAATCCGAGGCTTCAGCGATGCGCTCATTATTATGTACAATCAAATAGGCTTCATCATATAGTGTCAGGTTCGTAATAATGCGTTTATCCTCTGCATTGACAACTGTATAATCACCATCAGCGTCCAGCCCAACGAGACGGGCGGTGAGGTTCCGCTGATTGTCAAGCAGTTCAATTGAGACAAGACCTTCTTCAGGTAACTTGATGTAATCTGCGCCCAGGCTTTGCACACCGTCATCGGGCTGGAAGGTTTCCCCACTGCGTGCTGTTCCTTCAAGCAATATGGGTCGGTATAAGTCGCCTTCTTCATAGGCTTGCAGTAGGTTCCGGGTAGCATAGTTGAGGCTTTCCCGCTCAAGCGTCGAACTGAAGGGGGCTAAGGCCGCATCGATTGCGTCAAAGCCATTTAACTGACGTGATTGCGCCCAAATATTTTCAACGATCTCCGGCCCAAACTGCTCAGATAAGTGTCGGAGGAACAGCCAGGAGCCATACCAGCGTAAGCCGTAACCGAGGTCACTGTTTGATGCGACCAGGCAGGTATCTGGGCTAAAGAAGACCTCATCAATGTAATACAAGCCATCATTGACGTCATCATAAACCTCATCCTCGATCCACGTAGCAGTTGCTTCATACAGCCAGCTATGAATGTCCAGCGAGTCATAACCCATTTGAAGAATATGATTAAACTCATGGGCTACCGTTGCTTGCACCAGTTCGGTTGGCGTATATGTCAGCCCTAAGTCTGGGTCGCTTGCTTCTGCATAGTCATTGTCCAAAGACATAAAGCTGGATGCCGCACTGCGCTCAACGTCAGCCGAGTTAGGGTTGTCACGCACGAAGCCTCCTTGATCACTGACGTACCCAGCAATGCCAAATAGCAACAATTCCTCGAAGTACACGTCGATGCGGTCATCTCCACCAACACCCAAGTCAGATGGCGGAACAGCCCAACCAGATGCTTCAACTTCAAATTCGTAGACGTTTTCCAATATTCCTGCCACCAGCTCGATATAGTCAGGTGCGCCACTGCCATCAGCGTCAGTTGGGTCAACTGCATCAACGCTATCTTCGACTGTCGTATAGTGCAGCAGAAAATGTTCAGTACCAAATGTCTGTTCTTGTGAGAGTACAGGGCGAGGCAAGCCCTCATCCTGCGGATCAGGGTGGGCTTGTGTCACGTGTTTGGGCAACAAGAGAAAAACTAGGCCAAGGAATAAAACGCAACACCGCAAGAGGCGCGAATAATGAAACAAGGGAGACTCCAATAAACCAGTACAATTAGATTGTATTATAGACAAGCACCAACTTTTTGCCTGGTCTCAAGTGTTTTGAATCAACGACAACCATCTCAATGATCTCATGAGATCATTGCAGTATTGGGGAGGAAAATCTATTTGCACAGAACATCATAACGCTCAACGAAGCAGCGAATGCCTGTTACGATCAAGATCGTGGTCTTATCAAAGCAGAGCGTCTAAGATTTGGGCAACCCAAACGCATAGGCTAAAGAACTTCGCAATCACAAAGGTTAATACATGGCACAAGCCACAATAGATGAACAGTTACATGGTGAGTCATCAGAGGGGCACAACAAGCACGAGCATGCCGACCAGGACAGCCCTGACAGGCATGATCACGATGGACATGACCACGATCACGGTGCAGGCATCGTAGGCTTTTTTAGCAGCCTGTTTGATCGTCATTCACATTCGCACACAGCGCTCGCAGCAGATAAATCGTTTAAGGCCAGCGAAGAAGGCATCCGAACTGTTTGGATTGCGCTAGCCTTATTAGGTGTGACGACTGTTTTGCAAATCGTTATATCGGTCATTAGTGGCAGCGTTGCTCTATTGGCAGACACCGTGCACAACTTAGGCGACGCCTTGAACTCTATCCCGCTGTTGATTGCGTTCTACTTGTCACGTCGTATCGCCACTCGGAGATACAATTATGGCTTCGGACGCTCAGAAGATATTGCCGGTATTTTCATCGTACTGTCGATAGCATTTAGCGCTGGCTACATCCTCTATGAGTCAATCGATAAGTTTATTAATCCCCAGCCAATCACGAATATTGGATGGGTTGCTGTTGCTGCCATTATCGGGTTTCTCGGCAATGAAGGCGTTGCTTTGCTGCAAATTCGGATGGGTCGTAAGATTAATTCCGCGGCACTAATCGCCGATGGTATGCATGCCCGCACCGACGGCTTGACTTCCTTAGCGGTGCTGCTAGCTGCCGGGGGGGCATACCTTGGCTTTCCACTCGCTGACCCAATCATCGGTTTGATAATCGGCATTGCTATTGTTTTGATCACACGGGATGCTGCTGTTTCTATGTGGTACCGCTTAATGGATTCGGTTGAGCCAGCCTTACTGGATCAAGCTGAAGCCGTTATTGCCGATGTTGAGGGTGTCAAGGAGACTTGCCGCGTTCGTATGCGCTGGGTCGGACACCAGCTACATACCGAAGCTGTCATCTCAGTTGATCCTGCGATATCGACCACCAAGAGTTATGAAACGATCGAAGCTGTTCGGCACGCTATTTTCCATAATATGGACGCGGTTGGAGAGGTGTTGATTACAATTGAACCTCATACAGACAACCGGGAAGATTTACATCAAGAAACCGCACACCATTCATCGCCCCCTGTCCGTCTCACAGAATAGCAAACAGCGCATGAATGTGGTCTATGCTATACTGAATCTAAAGCAGATTGACCGCTACTTATCGTGTAAACACCTGAGCCGGATATTCTATGGCTGATGAACTAATCCTTGTTGTAGACGATGGCGCAGATATGCGCGAGTTTGTCATCAACTATGTGCTTGACCCCAATCATTATCGTCATATTGAAGCGCGTGATGGGCTTGAAGCTTTTGAGATGCTCCTTGAGCACCAACCGGATATGATCCTGCTCGATCTGCAAATGCCCCGGCTTGATGGTATAGGCTTACTCAAAAAGATGAACGAGGAAGACATTGATATCCCCGTTGTCTTAATGACCTTCTACGGCTCAGAGGAAATCGCTATCGAGGTTTTCCGACTCGGCGTTAAGGACTACGTTATCAAGCCCTTTACTGATGATGAACTACTCGATGCGATTGAAAAAGCACTCGTAGAGACACGGCTTCGTAGGGAGCGCGACTCACTGCAAGCTCGGTTGTTAAATGTTAACCGGGAACTCCAGCGCCAGATTCAAGATCAACAAATTTTATTGCGGATGGGTAAGATTATTGGCACCGTCCCCGAAGAGGAAAGCTTTCTCAGGCAAATTGTTGAAATTGCCGCAGCTATTACACGCAACGAACGGGCAGCACTACTTCTGTTAGCTGATGATAACAATGATAGTTTCATTCAACGTGCTGACCGCAGCGAAGAGGGTATCGTCCTCGGTGATCAACCTGTCTTACATAAAACAGCATTAGAGGCAATACGCCGCCGGCGCGCTACTGTCAGCCAGCCGCAATTCAACCGAGTTGATGGTGTATCTTACGTTCAGGTGTGCACCCCATTGGAATGGGGTGGTGAGTTGTTGGGCGTGTTAATTGCCACGAGCACGACTGACGAAATTAACGACCACCAACTACGTCTTTTGGACGCCCTCGCAGACTATAGTGCGATTGGGTTAGAACACTTGCGAGTGCTTAGTTCTGTTCGCCATAATTAACTATTTTTGTACATCTCGATAACATAGCGTGCTGCTTGAAGAATGTCTGTCATAATGTCGTTAGGGTCTTCTAGCCCAATTATTAATCCCAATGGATGCAATTGATCCGCACTGCCGCTCTCACCAGAGTAGAGAGACGCTGGGCTAAAGATCGTTGTTCGTGCGCCATTAGCCCTAGCTGAGGGCAGGATGACCTCTAACTGCTCGATAAATGCGACTACATCTTCCATTATCAGGTCAAACGTCATCACAAGCCCATATGTGTTTCGATTAAGCAAGACTCGGGCCGTCTCATTAGAACGGTCGGACGAGATGCCTGGGTAGTTAATTGACGTGATGTAGGGTTCTGCCTCTAATGAGGCGGCTATCTGACGGGCACTTTTGCAAGCATGGTTCATGCGCACTGGCATCGTTCTCAGTCCTTGCAACCAGAACGCCACTACTAATTGAGTTGGTGCGGCCTCTAGTAAATCTCGCTGACTGCGTGTAATCCGCGTTAGTTCTAAAGGCCCACAAACGGCTCCCCCATGGCTGTCTGGATAATTGGTTAGGTAAACAGAGGATGTGTGAACCACTAGGTCAGCACCAAATGTCGTTGGTTGGGTAATGTAGCCTGCTCCCAATGTGTTATCGACAATTAATTGACTACCAGCCTCATGTGCGACTTCTGCAAGGTGGTCTATCCGTGGGACAAACCCAGTCAGATGTTCGATAGACTGACACAGCACTGCCGAAGGCGAGACTTGTTCAATCAAGTCATTGACGAAATCATCAGAGAAGTTGATGCGGTGTACCTGAATCCTTAGACTTTGGGCTAACCAATCGAATAGGGCCGCATAGTGTTCATCGACAAAGGCCGGGACGAATAGGGATCCTTTCGGGGGTACAACTGTCAATATCGCGGCCTGCAAGGCCAACATACCACTACTAAAACCGATGGCCTCTTGGGTATTTTCCAGGTCTGCCACAGTGCTTTCAAAGAAACGCAAGGCTGCCGTCGGGTCTGGCGAAGGGGCCGCCGCTTGTACGGCTATTGTATGCGGACGGTAGGTTTGGTTTGGCATAAAAATACCCTCAAGCAGTGCACAGATGTGACGTCACTTGAGAGTATACATCAGTTCAACTAGGTGGGCTGGCAACCTCTAAGGGAAGTGCCCACAGTGAGCTAATCAGTAAAGCGGAACGATGACAGCATACTGTCGATCCGCTGCTCACTGCTGTTTGAAAAACTGACTGCGTAGACAAAGCCATCGTTCGGGATAAACAACACAAAGTTACCAGCGTCTGTCACAGCTTGGGTGGCTGGGTAAGCTCCAACTGTAGCAGTTTCCGTTGTGTAGCTCGTATCAAATTCTTGCTGCATCACTGCTGTGATCACACTATCGACATTGGTGGTGTTAAACACACGAATGAAACCACTGCCGCCGCTGGGCCCTTCAAAACGAACATTATCAGCGGGGTCGTCGCCATCACCAATATCCCACGTCCATGTCCAAGCGTTAGGCGCTTCAACGATGTATGGATAATCCGGGTTGACGAATTCCAATACCAACCCCGTGACAGAACCAAAACGCGGTACGTAGCGAAAATTAACGAAATAAAATTCTTGCTCTGCAAGTGACGGCGCATAAGCTCGCATTTGAATGTAATCAAGTTCTTCCGGGGGGCCATCAGGCCACTCGTCGACTGGGGGGATCATCACTAAGCGTTCAAACTCGCCATTTGAATCAGCATCAATGCGGGCATCTTCTTCGGCACGCTCACCCTCAAGCGGTGCCCAATACAGCGTGACTTCTTCACCCGGCTCAAACCCAAACCCAACGATCAACACAACATCCGTTGGCTCGCCAAGGTTCGGGTCCATCACAATACCGATACCACTGCGATCAATCTCGACAGTGGGCGCTCCCTCAGTTTCTTCGTCGCCCTCTGGTGCTTCACTATCTTCGGCTTGCTCGCTGTCTTCGCCCGCTGCTGGGATTGCTGTAGGCTCTGGTAATGGGGTTGGAGCGCGATCTTCTTCAATAGCAGTGTCGCTGCCGCTTTCCTCACTGGCTTCTGTATCATCTGGGGGCAGCGTCGGTGCCAAGGTGAACGGCGTGGGCGTGGAGGTAGGCAGAACAGTTGTTTCGCCTTCTGGCACTTCGCCAATGTCACCATTGCCATCACCAGATAGGCCTGGCAAGTTACAACCCACCAGTATCACCATACTGAATAATACACTCATCAAGAAACTGAAGTTCTTTAGTTTCATGTTTAAGCTCCTATTGCACCAAGCGATGCTAAGACAGTCAGCACAACCAACACCGTCAACAAAAACAACAATCCAGAAGCTACGGCTCGTTCCCTTGCATTCATACCTAGGATTTTACGAGCTGGCTTGAGCTTATCGCCCTGTTCCATCTTGCTGCCAAGGGTCGCCACCCGCACCTCAGTCGGCCTCGATGGCGCTGTTTTAATATCAGATTGACGCCCTGGTGAAACAGGCTTTGCCTCAGGCTTTTTTGCAACAGCAAATTCAACCTCGGGCATGTCACTACTGGTAAATATGTCTTCAATATCGTCTTGCATAGGTTCCCTTCTTCAGCATCTGACGTGACGCGCTAGCTTAATCGACAATGGCTGATGTTACCAGCCAGTATGGAATTCCATAAACATGCCAGCCGCACCATAGATAACGCAGACCGACGGCCCACCCGGCACTGAGTCAAAAAAAAGGTAGCCGTTGCACGACCCTCGCGCCCCTTGCTGATACGCTTCAACGATGGGGTAGAAGCGTTCGTTGGGGGTTTCTGTCTTGACTTCGATGCTAAATTGGTTGGGGCGCAGCAGTGTGCCAATAACGTCCTTCTCTGTGAAGCCATTCGGGTAGGCATAACGTGCCCGAACCGTTGAGATGACGGATAAACAAGCATTACGCACGACGTTTGTTCCCATCCCGCCGATCTCGTCGTTGCACATCCAAGAAAGGGCGTTCTTTTCCGCTTCTGTCCATTCGATCAAAACAAACGTCGAGGTCGGTTGCGCTTCAAGCAAAATTACAGGGGCTGACGAAGGCGTCAGAGTCGGTGCTGTCGTTGGCGACGTTTCTTCTACCTCAGGGGATGTTGGTTCCTCGGTGGCTTCTTCTGAGGTTGCCGTCGCATTGTTCACAGTTTCAACTGTTTCTGTGGGTGTAAGCGTCACAGGCAGTTGGATGGACTCGGCAATCGATTGTTCAGTTTCCACAGTCTCATCTGAATTGAACAGAAGTAGCAGCAGTCCACCACCTGCTAGCAGCAGTAAAAAAACGCCTCCGCTGATAATCCTCGCTTTAAATTGGATTGATTTCATAACATCGTAGTTTAATTACATACCAGAATAACTGTAGAGTGTGGCAGTTCACGCGATTGTTTGCGAATGATCGGGCAGATGGCTAGAAGGCGACTTCTTCGACACTGTCAAGATCGAAGTCAAAGACGCCTTCACCAAATTCCAGTGTGGAGTCATCAAGAGCCCCAGCATACACACCGCGATCACACAGGGAGCGATAGATACAGTATTCACACTGGTGACGGTTAGGCGTTAACTCCCAGTCGAGAATACCATTCCGTGTGGTAATCTCCTTGATCTCACTACGCAGCCGCCGCCCAAACTGCTCATGCATTTCTTCACTGTAGGTGAAAACCTCTGGGTTGGTCGGTGCCACCGTAAACCAATACACCAACGATATTTGATCTGGTCGCACCGGGCCACCAAAGAGGCTGTCACCCGCTTCTGCTAAAACGTAAAGGTATACCATGGTCTGGCGACGCGTAAGCAGTGTCTCTCTTGTAGGCCGGCGGCGGGTTGTCTTCCAATCGACAATGACCATACGCGTACCAGGGTCAATGGCAAGGAGGTCGAAACGGGCCAATAATCTTTGATCACCGATCGGCGTTGAGAGCACAATTTCTGGGAGGCGCTTACCAGTCGGCAGATCAGCAGGCGGAAAACGCAGATAATCATCCCACCACTGGTTGAGTTCGTAATCATCTGGAGTTAGGGCATCGGTATCAATGCCAAGGTACTGTTGCTGCACTAACAAATGGAACTGTTCACCGAGCTGCATGTAGCGTTCGTGTTTCTCGATTGGTTCGCTGGTAGCAGCAGGCCAACGCTGCGCATTGATGTAGCGTAGTTGAAAGCGTCGTGAGCAGTCAGCGTAATCTTGAAGGCTCTGCTGACTGAACTGGAACACATTAGGCAGGCTGCCCTCTTTGACAGCTTGCTCCCGAGTTTTCGGCATTTCCAGGTTTTTGTTGATGTGAGCAAATGGACCACTGGTAATTTTCGTCACTGTGGCGTCTTCTTCCAGTAATCCTTCAAGGCGATCAATGCCGCTGATGGTCCGTTACGCATATGTTCCTTCTCATAAAAGCGGCCCATATTCCAGAAGATTGCTAAATCCTTACGAGCCCGCGTAATCCCGACATACAGTAAGCGCAGTCTTTCAGCAGCGTAGTCTAAACGAGCTTGTTTGCTGGCTTTGCCTTCTACATAGCGATCAGCTTCATCACGCATAATCAATTTAATTTGCTCGGCAGTTTCTGCTTGCAAATTGAGTTCGTCCCGCAGGAACCAGCGCTCTGAAATGTAGGAGTCGCCAGCCTGTGCCATCGGGAAACTGTAGTTGTTCACCGCCAGCAGATAAACACGATCCCATTCCAGACCCTTTGCGGCATGCATTGTTGAGACTGTCACCATGCCCTCAGTAGGCTCAAAACCACTACCAACATCATCAAACCCGATGAAGCGTCGCTGATTATCTGAAATGAGTCGTAATTCTTGCACCAATTGCGGCAGCCTGTATTCTTTATTGCCCTCAGCGATATTTCGTAGCACAACTGCCAACTTATGCGATAGTGCTAAGTCAGCAGCAGTTTTGAACAGCCCCTGAGACACCGTCAACACAAGTTGATCAACCGGTAAAGTGACACCCAGCATCCAATCTTGTGCTTGCTTGCGAAATGCGGCCAGGTCAGTGATCGTCTCGGGTGAGATGGTATCTTCGAGTGTATCTAGCCAGTCGCGGTCTGGCCCCGGGTTAAGGAAGTCTTCAGAGTAGCGCAGCCGCCTCAGTTCGTCATAGGCTTGGTCACGTAGCTTGACCTCAATCTCTTCTTCGGCGACATCTGCATGCGCAAGAGGCCACCACACTTCACGATATAAACGTGCAACGATGCGAATATTAGTTGGATCAGAGACAAAGTCCAACACCAGTTGAATTTGTGAGGCTGTGGCGCGTGTCGCGGTTGAACTTCGTAGTAGTTCTTCATAGGGAATATCTGCTGCGCCCAGCGCTTCAACCATCTTAAAGCCACGGCTGTTTTCCGGCACTAACACAGCGACTGTCTTATCTTGATTATCAGGTAGCCACTTTTGTAAAGAACGTACCACCCGTCGAATTTCTTCATCTGGGGTGATGTTCTTGCCCGCTTCCCAATCAATATAGATTTCACCACCCTCCGGGTTTTTCTGCGGGTCGCCTGGTTTCGTCGGCTTGATCTGCTGCGGATAGAAGGTATCTCTAAGTTCTTCTGTGAGTGTTTCACCTGAAGCTGACCACTCAACAAGATAGTTAGCAAGGTCAATGACTGGCTGCGATGAACGCCCCGACTCATACAAAGGGCGGGCGATAACGTTCTGCTCTGAGAGAAATGCTCGCAGCAGGTTAGCATCTGCTGTGGTGAACGTCGTATAGATTGACTGGTTGGGGTCACCGACTCGCACCCAATTGCTGTTTCCGGATAGCAATCGCAGCATATCGTTCTGAAGCTGACTGCTATCTTGGGCTTCATCTTCAAGGATATAAGGAAAGCGATTTTGCAATCTAGATAGAAACCCCTTATCACGCCGAAGGGCTTCCATACTCAAACGAACAAGGTCATCGAAGTCAACAGCTCCCCGGAAGCGTAAGGCACGTTCGTAATCCTCAAATAGGCCAATGGCGCTTTCCGCCAACTGCATTGGCACCGCTGACGAGAGCAGACCCTCACGCAGCTTTTGCACCGACCACATATTGTCTTTCGCGAGTTTGATCACTTCCATCGTGATTGACTCAATTAGAGCTGGGCCGTTCTTTTTAATGACAAAGCCGAGCTGTTCTGGTGTTTCTACCTCACGCCCTGTGTCGATGTAAGGCAGCAGGGTGTCCCCGTGGACACGTATCCAATTTTCAGCTAGTTCCCGAATAATATAATTACTGACACGCTCATCGACGATTTCGAAATTGTCGCCAAGGCCAACCAGCGTTGGTCGCTCGCGGACGATATCATGCGCCAAGCTGTGCAAGGTGCGGACTCGATACCCGACGTATGGCAGTAAGCCGCGTTCATGCTGAACCAGCTTGGCAATTTTGCCGCGGAAAGAATTCACAGTGGAATTCGTCAGAGTGACAATCAGGACTTCTTGTTCTTCAGCGAGGCCTTGTTCAACGAGATTCTCCACCAGTTTCGCCGCTAAGTGCGACAAAGTGAATGTCTTTCCTGCGCCGGGCACAGCAGCAATACCCATCTTGCCGCCCTCATATTGGAGAATGGCCTCTTGCGTATCCCTCAATGGCATGGCTTAAGCCTTAGCTTCTATTGTGCGAGTACGACGTAGCACCTGCTGCAGCATGCGCAGCAGTGGCCCTCGCTGTTCAAAGCCCTGCTCACCGAGGTCGCTAATCCCCATATACACTTGCTGACGCGTGCGTGCCAGTAGGCCGCGCAGAATCTTGTAAAGCATTTCCTGTTGTGTCGCATATTCATGTTGATCTTCCCAGACTTGTTCTGGGTTCCATGAGGCTGACAAGACATAAGGGTGCGTCAGAGGCTGCTCTAGGCGCTCCCACCAGCCCGTCGCACCAATATCCAACCAAAACTGTATATCCACGGCTCGGTTACGCATCAAAAAGGTATAGGCGGGCGCCAGGAAGATGGCCTCAGAGAGTTCATCGCGCCAACTAGCGACGTATAGCGCAGACAGTAAGCCTTGCTGAACCGTCATAAAATAGCGTTTACCAATTTCATTAAGGTCTACACCCTGCCCAAATAGTCCCTGCCGGAACTTTCGTGCTGATTCAACTAACTCACCAACGACACGCCCAGCGTCATTACGACCGTTTTCGTAGTTGTCAGCATGGAAGCCGAACCCAGGTTGTGACAGAACTTCACCAAACAAATGACTAAAGAAATAATCCAGTGGTTCCAGGTGTCCAGTATCGATGTAGTCCATCAAAAATTGGTAGATATGGTCATAGTGGTGGCCCGCAACAAAGGTAATCCGTGCCTGCATGTTGGGGTGCATCTCCTCGAACCGTGACAGGGCTGGGTCACGCCGAGGCTTGTAGGCTACTTTGGTCAGCAACCGAGCCCGTAATGGGTCTAACGGTTCGATAGCCGTTGCCAGTGTTTGGGCTAAGTCTTCGGCTGGTGGATGCCTGAGGCTAGTACCGGGCTCGTTGAACCACTGTGGATGAGCTAATGCAGCCAATGTGAGCAAGCAGCGGGCGGCAGGCTCATCTTTTAGGGCACGCGAGGGCCGGTGTGATATAACTTCGATTTTCCGTTGTTTGAGTTTGCGCTTAAGCGTGAAGCGGAGTGCATCGCTAAGGTAGGGAGCCATCACCGCGATTTCGCGTTGAGGTACGCCTTTATCATGCACAAGATGATCAATTTGTTCCGCGACCCATTCCAACATATCAGGGAAGAAATCATGAAAGGCATATTCAAAGGCCGCACCTGGATCGCCCTTCTTCGGATCGAGTGTTGATAAATCAAACACACGTCGGACTTCTGTGCTAAGGGCCTGAATATTGTCGTTACTAATATGCGTTTCATTCAGTACAATGACGCCATCACACTTGTCGCGCAGGGCTTCGCCGCCTGCTGGGTTCGCCCCGAGAAAGACCCGGTAGCCGCCATCCCACTCAAAAGTCAGGAGGGCACCATCAAGGTCGGGGAGCCACTCTTCGATGAAACGATGCGTGAATGTCGCTTCCTCTTCAACATGTTCAACAATGATATGCGTGAAGCGTCCGAGAAACTGTTCTCGGAAGATCGGCTTTTTCAACAACCTTCCAAACAGTTCCACCTGCAATGAATAGTCAAGTAGACGGTTTTGTAGGCAATATGTGCGAAAGACTTCGGCAACTTTGCCAGCTGCATCATAGGCGTATATTTGTCGTAGTGATTTTTCGCCCCAGGCTTTTTTGAGGCGGACGGGTACTTCTTTATAATCAATGCCAAGAATCGCTGCTTTACCGAGGTTATCAACGATCTGGCGTGCAATCTGCTGGGCGGACACTTTAATAGCCTCAAATTCGCCGCGCTCCAGTGCATCGTCAACAAAGCGTGACATTGTATATTGTGACGTTTCAATTGTTAGAAACTGCGGTGCCCTATCTGGAGAGGAAAAACCAGCTTCTTCAGCGACTAAGGGCCAGAATAGATTAGAGGCATCCTTGGCTAAACCACCTAGTGTACGGATTTGTAAGTTCCTGAGCGGCCCGAGTTCAGCGTTACGTAGTGCTAACTGATACTGACGAGCCAACGTGCGCTGCGGCACCATGACGAGGATGTTGTCAGCGCTGATGCCGTCTCGTAGCCAAGTCAACATTGTTTGAATTGCAAGGGTCGTTTTGCCGCTGCCAAAGGGGCCTTCTACAAATAACGACTTTGGGCTGTCATCACCATTGTATGCGTCAAGCATCGCTATAGTCCCTGACGCCAGCAGATACGTCTGAATGAGCAAGTCTCACAGCGCGTTAGTTCATCAGTCATCGGAAAGTCCTTAATAGATACAGTCTGGAAGTGTGGGTCTTCAAATAAGGCGCTCATTTGTTGTACACTATCAGCGATCATCGCTCTTGTTACTGAGTGACTGTCAATCTTTGCTTGTAGCATTGCGGGCTCATCAAGAATTGCGAAAATTGCACGAATATTCTCATCTGAGAATTGATGCATGTGGTAGGTGTAAAAAGAGTATATTGACCCTTGTGACTGCATGTCTTCATGCTTGGGTGTGCTTGATTTCCAATCAATGATGATGGCTTCACCACCCTCTACAATTAGGACATCAGGTACAGCGTATACAGCGATCTCGCCAACCTCAGCAATATCAACCTTGAATGATTGAAAGGCATTATCGTTTTCAATGATTGACTGTGACTTTGCGATTAAATCATAAGCAGGGTGATCAAATAGATTGGTGGTCAAGGTTGCAAGTTTTTCACGAGCGTGAGTCAGATCATAGGGTTGCTGGTAGGCGTCTTCGCTGAGCAGTACCCAGCGTGAATAGTCCGATTTACGCCCTCGCTGCGAGGCTTGGATGCCGTCATCAAATAAGGCTTGCGCATACTGCACCAGTTCATCCGGCGTAAGGGATTTTTCGAGGTCGGTTAACCCGTTGACTAGACGACGTGCGGCCCGATGCACAATCGTTCCGATCCAGGCACGCATCGACGTCAGTTGTTTGAGCCACCAAACTGTACTGATGACAATATCATTTGCGCTTCGTACTCGCCGAGAGCCATAGTAATGGAGATAATATTGACGCTTACAGCGGTTAAAGAGACGATGACGACTATACGACCAACTTAACTGATTGCCCTTCTTGCGACTACGTGTGTGTTGGTCAAGTTGAAACTCAACTTGTTCCAAATCAAGGGAGTCAAGCTGGTTAAGATGGTGAGTTAGCACAGGTTGTTATTACTTTATGTTTGTAGTGTAGACACGATTAATGGAGAACTGACTCTAAGCTTAGAACATGTGTTGCATTAATACTGTACAGCACTGTTAAATTAGTGGCAAGTCACTGGTTTCCCGAGCGACGATCATCTAATTTCCAACAGATTTATAGTGATTGAGACTAGCAGTTTCGGGGTACTTACGGTAACCTCGCACTTACATCCCATAGGTGATCAACGCCAACACTATTAGTAGGTTTTTAAACAGGATGGAGGGGCAACTATGCCCGATAAAATGCAGCGCTTCACACAGCGGGCTCGGAGAGTGTTAAGCCTTGCGCAGGAAGAAGCGGAGCGGCTTCAGCATAGCTACATTGGAACCGAACATCTACTTCTTGGCCTCATGCGTGAAGAAGGTGGAGTAGCCGGCAAGGTTCTTAGAGAACTCGGCCTCGACCTTAAAGACGTAGAAGCGTTGGTTGAGCGTAAAACACGCTCTGGTCAACGTACGCCATTTACCCGTCTCGACCTCTCGCCTGGCACCAAAAAGGTGTTAGAGATGGCGGTCGAAGAGGCTCGCAGAATGGGCCACCATTACATCGGCACAGAGCATTTGCTTCTGGCACTGGTGCGCTACAACGATGGTGTCGCCATTGACATTCTGCGTGCATTGAATGTCACCCCTGATCAGATTCGTAAGCAGACGCGCCGCGTTCTGCAAGATAACCCATCAACATCCTCACGCTCGGCGACGAAGAAGCCTACAAGCTCTACTCGCAGCACTAAGCGTGGGGAGTCACGCGGAAGTTCCGGGCAAAAGACACCATTAGTCGATCAACTGGCAACTGACCTGACGTCCCTTGCAGAAGAAGGCAAGCTTGATCCAGTCATTGGGCGTCAGAAAGAAATTGAACGTGTCATCCAGATTTTGAGCCGACGCACAAAGAATAACCCAGCGCTCATCGGTGAACCGGGCGTTGGTAAGACGGCAATCATTGAAGGTCTTGCGCAACGCATCATCGCAGGTGAGACACCCGGCCCTCTGTTGGGCAAACGTGTTCTTCAGCTTGATGTCGGTTCCCTGGTCGCTGGCACGATGTATCGTGGTCAGTTTGAGGAACGTCTCAAGCGTGTCATCGAAGAATTGATGCAATCTGACAGTATCCTTTTCATTGACGAGGTTCATATGCTCGTTGGTGCTGGTTCAGCTGGTAGCTCGGTAGATGCCGCAAATATCCTGAAGCCAGCCCTTGCCCGTGGTGAGCTACAGTGCATTGGTGCGACCACGCTCGATGAATATCGCCGTCACATTGAAGCTGATGCTGCGCTTGAGCGTCGCTTCCAGCCGATCATGGTGGATGAGCCAACTATTGAGCAGACCATTCGCATTCTCAGAGGCATCCGGGAGCCATACGAAGAGCATCATGCTCTTAAAATACTCGACGAAGCCATTGAGGCTGCAGCTCATTTATCTGCACGCTATGTACCCGACCGCTTTCTGCCAGATAAGGCCATCGACTTAGTCGATGAAAGCGCTGCTCGTGTGCGGATGTATAAATCACCAGAAGCCATTCAAGTGCGTAAAGCACAGGAACAGCTTGAAGAAGTCCAAGAGCAGATGGCTAACGAGCTGGATGAAGATGCTAAGGCAATCTTCGAAAGCCGTGCCGCTGAGCTTGAAGCCATGCTTGATGGCGTCAAGTCTGGTTGGAGTGAAGGTGGTGATGCCCAAGTGACCGCCGAAGACGTGGCCGAAGTCGTGGCGATGTGGACCGGTATCCCTGTTACCAGTATTGCCAACGAAGAAGGCGAACGCCTGCTAAAGATGGAAGATGCGCTCCACGAACGCATCGTTGGTCAGGATGAAGCCATCGTCGCTATCAGTAAGGCTGTCCGTCGTGCGCGTGCTGGTCTTAAAGACCCTCGCCGCCCAGTTGGTTCCTTTATCTTCCTTGGCCCAACAGGTGTCGGTAAATCAGAATTGACGAAGACACTGGCTGAGTTCTTGTTTGGCAGCGAGGATGCGCTCATTCAGTTAGATATGAGTGAGTTCATGGAGCGTCACACAGTCGCCCGTCTTGTCGGAGCGCCCCCTGGTTATGTTGGCTACGAAGATGCCGGTCAACTAACTGAGGCAGTTCGTCGTCGCCCATACTCGATTGTTGTTTTCGATGAAATCGAGAAGGCACATCCAGAAGCATTTAACATGCTGCTTCAGGTGATGGAAGAAGGCCACCTGACGGATGCCCGTGGACGCACTGTTGACTTCCGCAATGCTATCATCGTCATGACCAGTAATATCGGCGCCGACTTGATTAAGCGCCGCACGATGATGGGTTTCGACTTACCGACAGATAATCAAGATAAAGAAAACTACGACGAAATGCGTAAGAAACTGATGGACGCCCTGCGTCGCGCCTTCCGTCCAGAGTTTCTCAACCGTGTGGATGCCACTATCGTATTCCGTGCGTTGACGAAGGAAGAGATCAAGGAAATCGTTGATATCCTATTGACCAACGTCCGCGAGCGCCTGTTTGAACATGGTATCCAAATCCAATTGACGGACGCAGCTAAGGACTACCTCGCCGAAGAAGGTTACGACCCAGAATTCGGTGCCCGCCCACTACGTCGTGTTATCCAAAACAAGATCGAGGATGCACTATCGGATAAGCTGCTGATGGGTGAGTTCGATGAAGGTCAGGTCATTTTGGTTGACCATGACGAAGAGGAAAACGAGCTGACATTCTCATTGGTTGAGAATGCCATCGAACCTGTGTAACTATCGAAGAATGCGGAGAAATTCAAACGGGGTAGGTATGAGCCTATCCCGTTTTGTTTTTAACCGGTGATGCTCGCTTTTGTGCCAGCTCACCTTGAATACACCGGCCTAATACGGTATGATTCTCGCTGCGTTTGCTAGGGGCTTAGCGGCCCCTTGAAGTTTGTATACTGATATTGCAATCATATTTTGCGATAATTTTTGAAGGTGTTTGAATAAGATGGAAATCATACTATTAGAAGACGTTTACAATCAAGGTGTGGCTGGTGATGTTGTTAAAGTCGCACCTGGTTACGCACGCAATTACCTTATTCCTCAGGGTATGGCTATCCGGGCAACGGAAGGGGCCCTCAAGGAAATGGAAGTTCTCCGGGAACAGGCTGCTGCCCGCCGCGCAGAACAAGAGGCTCAGATGCAAACACTGGCCGATAAGCTCAAGGACATCATCCTGTATTTCCCAGTTCGGGCTAGTGAGCAGGGCACACTCTACGGTTCTGTGACAAACCTCCAAATCGCCGAGGCGATTATGGAGCAGGTCGACTATGATGTTGACCGCCGGCGTATTGGTGGTGACTCACTACGCAGCCTCGGTGAATACGATATCCCGGTTCGTCTGGGTGCGGGCTTATCACCCGAGGTCAAGGTAATTGTCTACCGTGAAGGTGAGGAAGAACCTGCCGTCGGTGAAATGGGTGCCGTTGAAGACCCAGAGCCAACAGTGGATTTCGCTGAAATGACTGATGAGCAGTACGCGGAATTAGCCGCTGCCGCTGGTGAAGATGAAATCGATGCGGAACTGGTCGAGGAAGTACTTGAGGCTGAAGTAGTTAAAGAGTTAATCGAAGAGCCAGACGACGCTCAAGAAGCCTAGGCGAGCAGTTACTTAGCATATACATTATCTGGGGCAGCCCATACATCTAGTAAATAAGAAAGCCAACGGGGTGCGTTGGCTTTCTTATTTACTAGGGCAAACGACTAACTGAGAGGCGCAAATTGGAAGACGTTGACGATTTACGCTCCCTGGGGGAGGCCCTCAGGCGTGCGCGTGAAGAGCAAGGCCTTTCCATTGAGGAAGCAGAAGGCCATACGCGCATTCGGCGCAAATATTTAGAAGCATTCGAGATTGGCAATTTCAGTATTTTGCCATCCTCTGCTCATGCTAAGGGGTTCCTACGGAACTATGCAGCTTTTTTGCGCATGGATGCAAATGCAGTTGTTTCACGCTTTAGTGAACTCTCTGGGGTGAGTACAGGCACAATGACTCGGCCTACCGCGCCGATGTTTCGTCAACCGCCGCCCCCCCAGACGCGTCCAGGCACTGGATCCTATGCCCGCCCTGATACGGGCACATATGACCTACAAACTGGTGGGTCAACATACATTCCACCGGAACGGCAGGTTGGGCCAGCAACACCGCTGCCCAGCCAGAGCATTCGTCGTAACTCAATCCCGCTGCCTAGAGGATTATCAGCCGCTTTCAACCGTGATTTGACGAAACAACCTGTGGCAGAGGAAGACCCGGAACCTAAACAAACTGTGCCCCAAGGTGAAGGAACACTCATCACACGAGTGGTGCGTTCTCCTTTCTTTTCGATTGGAATCATATTGAGTGGTATTGTGTGCGTACTGGCATTGGTTCTAACGCAGATTGGTGATGGTGAAACCAGTATAGCAGACGATCCATTAGCTGAGGTTGACCTATTAGCACCACCCGATGGCAGCACACCAACAGGAACACCAGCGCCCGGCAGCATGGCCCCCGATGCCGTTGAGCAGCAGTCCGCTGAGGGTACATTAGCGTTTCCGGAAATTTTACAAGGGCGCGTCATTTTATCGATTGAAGTAACCCAGCGCAGTTGGATCCGAATTACGGTAGATGACGAAGTTGTCTATCAAGAATTAGCGCAGCCCGGACTCATCTTGCAGTATGAGGGGGAACAGTCCATTCAGGTGTATACGGGCAATGGAGCAGGTCTAGATATAACATATAATGGTCAAGGTCTAGGCCCAATGGGTGAACGCGGTGAAGTGGTTGACCGGAGCTACAGCGCCGAAGGGGCTATCATTGAGCCGACACCCACACCAACCGTCACACCGACTAAGACAGTGGTACCAAGCCCGACACCCGTCGGCAACGTCAACCCGGATCAAGCCGAACAAAACTAGTTTGTGGTTTAGAGGAACAACTTTATCATGAAGAAAAATACGTACCACCTCGTTAGTTTGGGGTGTTCAAAAAACACAGTCGACTCAGAAAGTATGGCCCAATTGTTGAATGGGGCTGGGTATCGAGGCACTGTCACAGCAGAGGATGCTAGCGTACTCATTGTTAACACTTGTGGCTTTATCGGTGCTGCCAAGCAAGAAAGTATTAATGTTCTTAATGAGTTAGCACGTGGCAAGCGCGAGGATCAGTTGTTGATTGCGGCAGGCTGCCTGACGCAGCGCTACGGGCCGACGCTGGCGAAGCATGTTCCTGGTATTGATGGCATCCTCGGTACACGCCGGTGGATGGACATCCTTGATGTTATTAATCGTCTACGAGAACGCAGATACCCAGAGCCGATTTATCATTTGCCAACAGAAGCAGAGACTGTTGGTACTGACGAACGCGGCGTGCTGCGGGCTTCTATTCAAGGCGCTAGCGCCTATCTCAAAATCGCCGACGGCTGCCGCCGCCCCTGCGCCTTTTGTGCCATCCCAGCGATCAAGGGAACTCATGTCAGCCGTCCGCTTGAGTCAATCGTTGATGAAGTTGCCCGTTTGAATGCTTATGGCATCCAAGAGCTCATCCTGATTTCGCAGGATACAACGGATTATGGTCATGATATTGGTATAAAGAATGGACTGGCAAAACTACTGGAACAAATTGTGCCAGTGGCACCAAACATCCCATGGATCAGAGTGATGTACGCCTACCCTGGCTATGTTACCGACCGTTTAATCGATGTCATGGCGAGCAACAGGCAAATCCTGCCGTACATTGATATGCCACTTCAGCATGGCAGCCGCGAAGTGCTCAAGCGTATGAAGCGCCCGGCAAGAGTCGAGTGGGTCTATGAGACGGTTGGTAAACTGCGTGAGGCTATGCCAAATTTAGCCTTACGGACGACGTTCATCGTTGGCTATCCCGGTGAAACTGACTCAGAGTTTGATGACTTAGTGCAGTTCGTCACCGACCTTGAATTTGACCGGGTCGGGGCCTTCAAGTACAGCTTCGAGATCGGTACACCAAGTGCGACGCTGCCGAACCAAGTACCAGATGCTGTCAAGCAAGCGCGTTTAGACCAGCTCATGCTGCTTCAGCAAGATATTTCCTTCAGGCGCAACCAGTCCTTTGTTGGTCAAATATTGGATGTACTGGTCGAAGGGGTAGACGAGGAGATTAGCATTGGGCGCAGCTATCGGGATGCGCCCGAAATTGACGGCGTCGTCTTGATCGAGGGCGAAGCGCCAGTCGGGTATATGGTTCCTGTTCGGGTAACGGGTGCTATGCCCTATGATCTAGTTGGTACCGTGGACACAGGGGCACCACAAATTATTTCGTTAGATGGTATTGAAATGAACGTGTGATCAGGAGATTGTCACTATGCTTGCAGACAATCAATTTGCGAAGTACTTGCGTAACTTTGACTACATTCTGATGGCGGTGATCATCATTCTGGTGATCTTCGGCATCATGATGATCGCGAGTGCCACGCGAGATGTGGCCAGCCTTGCCGACCGTGTACAAAGTCAGATGATTTTCTCAATCCTCGGCTTGATCGTTGTCTTCATTACAGCAGCGATTGACTATCGCTTTTTCACCAGCCTCTACCTCTATATCTATGCTGTGATTGTGCTCTTCCTAGCAGTCGGTGGCTTACTCGGCGTGGAGGGTGAAGCCGGTGCCCAAAGCTGGGTCAACTTTGGTATTGCGGGTTTTCAACCGTCAGAGTTGGCTAAAATCCTCCTAATCATCGTGTTGGCGCAGCAGCTTGCACTAAATGCGCATCGTATTGAGAAGTTGCAAGTGGTGCTGCTCTCACTGGGGTTTATCCTGCTCCCAACTTTTTTCATCTTCATTCAACCAGACCTTGGGATTACCATTCTAATTTTGGTAACGTGGTTTGCGATGGTTTGGGGGGCAGGGCTTCGGCTAAAGCACATTGCCTTATTCACCCTAGCGGGCGCTTTGATTGCCCCATTGGGCTGGGCACAGATGGAAGACTATCAGAAGTCACGTATTACGGTTTTTCTTAACCCTGAATCAGACCCAGATGCCTACTTCAACATCGAGCAAGCGCTGACTGCTATCGGCAACGGTGGCACAATCGGGCAAGGATATATGCAAGGCTCACAGAGTCAGCTGCGCTTTTTGCGTGTGCGCCACACGGACTTTATCTTTGCCGTTATCGCAGAAGAACTCGGTTACGTCGGTGGCATTCTCGTCTTACTCTTGTTGGCCGTGGTTATACTCCGCATACTACGCGCAGCTCAATTATCACCTGATATGGCAGGCAGCCTGATCTGCTATGGAGTAGCCGCCGTCATCTTCTTTCAGACGGTGGTCTCGATAGGGATGAACATTCGCTTAATGCCCGTCACCGGCTTGACGTTACCATTCGTCAGTTCTGGGGGTAGTTCACTTGTCACCCTCTTGATCGGCGTAGGGCTGGTTCAAAGTGTGCTGATCCGGCAGGGTGAACGCAGCACTCGCTTCGGATAAATATGCCAGCTCTTCCTCGTCCGTTAAACCCTTTGTAATTCTCCGCGCTATAATCCTTTCAACAACACAAGTAACATACAGGAAGGTATTCCATTGACTCAGCCCGACCGCCCGGTGCGGGTTCGTTTCGCGCCCAGCCCGACCGGATATTTACACATTGGTGGTGCACGCACGGCCTTGTTCAACTGGTTATTTGCAAAAAAACATGATGGCGCGTTCATTCTACGCATCGAAGATACGGATCAAAAGCGCTACGTCGCTGATTCTGAAGAAGATATCTTGACTAACTTACGCTGGCTCGGTCTCAATTGGGATGAAGGCCCGGATATCGGCGGCCCACACGGGCCTTATCGCCAATCTGAACGAGCAGTAATGTACCAGAAATGGACCAACTGGCTGATTGAGAACGGGCACGCGTATCGTTGCAATGCCACTGCTGAAGAACTTGGACAAATGCGTGAAGAGCAAAAAGCCCGCGATGAAAAGCCTGGCTATGATCGCCGCAATCGTGAAGCCAACCTTAGCGCCGCTATCGGTGAACACGTTGTGCGCTTCAAAATGCCAATGGAAGGTGAGACGGTTATCCATGACGTGATTCGCGGTGATGTCACCTTCACCAACGATGATATCCGCGACCCCGTGCTGATGAAGTCCGATGGGCTACCAACCTATCATCTTGCCAATGTCGTTGACGACCATAGCATGGAAATTAGCCATATTTTGCGTGCCGTCGAGTGGTTAAGCTCTGCACCGCTGCATTATCAGTTGTATCAAGCCTTTGGCTGGGAGATGCCCAAGCTGGTTCACCTCCCGCTTATCCTCAATGAAGACGGCTCTAAGATGAGCAAACGTGACCGTGGGGCCAACGTCAGTGAGTGGCGCGCTACGATGGGGTATCTACCAGAGGCACTGGTAAATGGCTTAACCAACACAGGCTGGGCCTTCGGTGAAGACCGCGAAATCTTCACGGTTAACGAAGTGCTGCCACGCTTTGAATTAGAAAACATCAACCCAGCAGGCAGTCGCCTCCCGTATGATAAGCTGGAGTGGCTCAACGGCGTTTATATCCGCGAGATGGATAGTGCAGAATTAGCCCGACGTGTGCGTCCCTATCTGGAGGCAGCAGGCTATGAAGTGGATGATGAACGCTTGCATAAAGCCGTGCCGATCATCCAAGAGCGCATTAAGACGCTTTCTGAAGCCATTGACTACATCGCGTTTATCTTTCGTGGCACCATCACAATTGACAGCGCCGATGATATCATCCAACGGAAGATGGACGCTGAAGGTACCATCAAGATCATCGATGCGGTGGTAGAAACGCTAGAAAACCTACCCGATTTTGAGCCAGATACACAAGAAAAAGCTCTACGGGCGTTAGCTAAGGAAATCGGGTTTAAGGCTGGGCAAGTGTTTGGCACCATTCGGACGGCGACAACAGGTCAACGTGTGGCACCGCCATTGTTTGAAACAAACGAGATTCTCGGTCGTGAGCTGGTCATCGAGCGCTTAAAGGCTGCGCGTCAGATGTTAGTCGAAAAGATGGAAGCGGACGCCTAGCGTTGAAGCTTACGCAATAATCGCTGGCGGCGGTGCTGAAGTTCGCTCAGTGCTCGCTCATGAGCGAAGCCCCGTCGCCTATTGTCTATGAGTTCGATCCCCGCCTCAGTCCATTCAAGTGCGGTAGCGAGATCACTTGTATGCCACTCGAAGTACTTCGCCAATTCAATATGCCCGGTGGCATCGTGTCCGAGTGCTGCTAGTTGGGCCCAATAGACGACGGCCTCATCAAGGCGATTCTTCCGCTTGAGGAACTTCGCGCAGTGCGCCAATGCTTCAGCACGATCATGCTCGTCTGCTGCCTCAGCGATTGCTTCGCGAAAGGCCGCATCAGAAGCCTCATACATATCATCAAAGCGCTGATACCATCGCGCCATGCTTAGTGCATCGTGCGCCCCTACGGAACGCTCCGATGGCGTCTCAAACAACTGCGCCAACCGGATGCCCAGCGTAATCATTGACAGCACGTCCAGACGATTATGATAAACAATCTTCTGAATTTCGTGCGCGTTGCCCGTCTGCAAATAATCTTGATACAGCTTCGGGATCGCCCAACCCGGTACGTCGTCATTCTCGCTGCGTTCAACCCCCAACACGTGCGCCTCCAGTGAGGTCAAACGGCAGGAGGGCAGGGTTCGTTTCCATGCTCGGCGTGCGGGGTGCAACAGATCGAGGTTGGGCATAAACGCTAACGGTGACGGCTTGCGATCCAGGATGAAGCGGTCGGAGAGAATAGGAACATCAAAGCTGCGCCCGTTGAATGTCATAAGACCATGCGCTTGTCCAACTAATGATGCCAAGGCTGCCAATAGGGCCGGTTCCTGTGCTGGTTCTTCTAGAAAGAACTGGTACAACGTCAATCCATCTACATTGAAGACTCCGACGCCTACCAGAAAAGCTAACGTACCCGCACCACCGAGACCAGTCGTTTCAATATCCAACAGAACGAACTTATTTGGTGCAATTTGCTCATATTCGTCTAAGGTGCCCACACGAGCCAATATAGCTGGTTCGAGGTTAAACCAGTCTCCGATCTCGAAAGCCCCGTGTCTAGTCGCCATCGGGTAATGCGTCAGGAAGACATAACAATCACCGGCATCAGTCCGATAGTGCTCACCTCCACTTAATGTCTCATAGATGCCACTAGGCTCATACGTCGGTCGATAGTCTTGTGCTTTAGACTGTTGACGTCGTGAGGTCTGCTCTGCGCTGCCGTTGCGCTGACGGTGAGGTGTCGTACCGAGCCGCCGCAGTCGCTGGCGTAGTTCAAGGGCAGTCTTAGATGGCTTTTTTTCTGGCATAGCAGCTTGGTCTAACAACTTACAACGGAGGAAGTGTCAGTATGGCTTACAATGGTATACTTTGGCCAAAAGACATTCCGTTCTATACGAGGGGCATCCGTATGCTTGGTGAACTTCAGCAGTTTATTCCATTATTCCCGCTGCACTACACAACCATTATTAACTACCTACTTTTGCTAGGTACCATTGTGACGCTTGGCATTGCCGGAGGTGGTGCAGATACACCACTGTCATTTATTTTCATTATGGCAGTGATGGCTGGGTTAATTGGGACGAATCTCTATCTCAATTACTTCCCCAACATACCGCGATTTGCGATTTTCTTAGGACGTGTTAGCCTATTTGCTATTCCATTAATGTTAACAGGTCTATCACCCAATGAGCAATCTCGAGGGCTTGGGGTCATGCTTGCGGTAATTGGATTTCCATTATTTGTGTTGATTTTCGTTAATCCATATATGCCCGCCTTCTTGGTCGATCCACGCATTCCGTGGTAACCAGTAAATAGAAAAGGACGTCTCCAATTTTGAAGACGTCCTTTCTTTACAATGTTAAAGTCTCGTATATTACTGAACTGCTTCTTCAACATTGACGGGGTGGTTCCAATGCTTGTATTTATCTACCCGACCAGAGACGACGCTAAAATAAAGGTCGCGCAACTCTGAGACAATAGGCCCGTAACTGCCTTGTCCAATCGGACGGTGATCAACCTTGGTGATGGCAGCAATCTGAACACCCGTCCCGCAGAAGAAAGCTTCATCAGCAATGTACAGTTCTGTGCGGTCAATGTTACGCTCAACCACCTTAATCCCCATATCTTCTCGGAGCAGATGCATCACGGTGCGCCGAGTGATGCCTTCAAGTAAGTTGGCGTTGATCGGTGGCGTATACACAATACCATCCCGCACCAAGAAAAAGTTCTCTGCACTACCCTCCGAAATATGCCCATCCTCGTTAAGGACGATTGCTTCGTCAAACCCGGCACTCTCGGCATCCGTCTTAATCAAAGCGGAGTTGACGTATGCGCCAATGATTTTCCCACGGGCTGGGATGGCGTTATCGTCAACGCGCCGCCACGAAGAAAACGTCACATGGGTGCCTTCTTCATTGGGGACGTAACTACCAAATGGGGTCGTGAACATCGCAACAGCATAGGAAATCCCAGGGCCTTTTAGTCGAACACCAACATAGTCGGCATCGACAAAGGCTAACGGGCGCAAATAGACATTCTCACGGTAGCCTTCCAAACGCAGCAGTTCAAGGGCAATATCGGTCAGTTGTTCTGGCGTATAGTCAAATTCAAAGCGGAGCAGTTTCGCCGAATTTAAAAACCGCTTGAAATGATCTAGCGGACGAAATACATATAATTGCTCGTCGTCTTCATTCCAATAGGCGCGAATGCCTCCGAAGCAGCCGATGCCATAGTTAAACGTTTGATTCATAATGCTGACATTTGCTTGCTCAAAGGGAACGATTTTCCCCTTAAAAAAAGCATTTTTAGGTTTCTGCCACGCCATTTGCTCTTCGTCCTTTTATAAATTCTCTCACGATTGTATTGTAGTTAAAAGCCTATCCATAAATTCGCTAAGCTCATTTTGGAATGGGCTCGGTTAGATATCTCCCGTAAATTGCATTAGTAATTTATGGATAGATACTAATTTCGTGCCGATATTGTAGCACAGGTTCGAGGGGTAACTGGGAATCAAAAAGGGCACTGACAAAAGTGCCCTTTCAATGAACTTTACGTCGGAACCTATTGCGCTTCTTCTGGTGTGCTTTCTTCAGGAACTGTGGTTGGTGCTGAGCGTGGGTCAGTCTCTGGGGTAGCGGCTGGTTCTGCTGCTGGGACGAACGAATTCGCGTCAAACAAGAACGGTGTATCGCTTGGCACAACCACCAGGTTCGCCTGATCTGCCAATTCGTTAACGTACTGCCATTGGATCAAGTTGGGGTTGGTCACCAATACCTCGTTGATCAAGCTCAAACCCTGTGCTTCCGCCTCAGCGCGAATAATAATTGATTGAGCACCACCTTCGGCACGGATAACTTCCGCATCGGCTTCACCCTGTGCAGAAACCCGACGCTCTTCTGCGGCCTGCTCTGCTTGTTGAACGAGGAAAACCGCACGCTGAGCTTCCTGTTCAGCGATCTGCTTTTCTTCAATCGCCTGTGTGAAATCATCCGAAAATTGAATGTTTCGGATTAGAATGTCGGCAAGAATCATTCCCTCGCGTGATAACTGTTCACTCAACGAGTCAAAGAGTTCGGTCTCAAGCCGTGCGCGACCACCACCGTAGATATCCTCAGCGCCAAAATTGGAGACGGCATTACGCACCTGTGAACGGGTTTGCGGCACGACATAACCGTCCTCATACGTATTGAGCCAGTCCGTGTGAATGCGGTTAATCTGAATGGCATCTAACCGGTAAATGACCGTGACATCGAGGTTAATTACCTGACCATCACTTGAGATAGCACGCACGGCACTCACACCACCAAACTCTGAGTTTGCATCTGTAACATTACCTGCCATCGTCACAGACTGCTGCTCTGTTGGGTAAACGGTCACTTGGTCGATGAAAGGGATAACCCATCGCAGACCTGGTTGTAAAGGTTCACGCAAGTTGCTCGAACCTACTGTTGATTGACCAACTTGTCGGAAGACAACACCGGCCTCCTGCGGCTGAATTAGGTTTAAGCCTGCATTTAATGGTGCAATAATCACAAATGCGATCATGCCAGAAACAGCTAACACAATCCCCGGCTGTATGCGTCGCCCACGAGATGCGTTGTACCCTGTCAACAGCAGACCACCAAATAACACAAGCAATGACAGGAACGCCAGGAAGTTCAGCGCTGCTTTGATCGCCATAAACGAATTTTCCCCTCAATAAAGCTCTGATAAGCTGTTCAATTTTTTACTTCAGTTTAAGTATAGCAGTTTATGCTCTTTGTACGCTATCCGAAAAACTGGGGTAGTGACGACCAGATGCGAATCTAAGAGAAGAGCTGCGCTTCAAAAGCGCAGCTCTTGTTGGTCACAGCATATTTTATGGACGCCATGGGTACTTACGGAAGTCCGGTGCACGCTTCTCTTTGAAAGCGTTACGTCCTTCTTGACCTTCTTCCGACATGTAGAACAGCATCGTTGCGTCCCCTGCGAGCACTTGGGCACCTGTCTGCCCGTCAAGGTCAGCATTGAAACCGGCCTTCAAGAAGCGAATAGCAATCGGGCTATGCTGGAGAATTTCCTGTGCCCACTTGATGCCCTCAGCATCTAATTGTTCTAGCGGAACGACAGCGTTGACCAATCCCATCTCAAGCGCCTGCTGGGCATCGTACTGACGGCACAGGTACCAAATTTCGCGGGCCTTCTTCTGCCCAACAATCTCTGCGAGGAAACTTGACCCCAGTCCGGCATCGAAGCTGCCAACTTTTGGCCCTGTCTGGCCGAAGATGGCATTATCTGCCGCGATTGACAGGTCACAGATGACGTGTAGAACGTGCCCCCCACCGATTGCATAACCAGGCACTAATGCAATCACAGGCTTAGGCATCACACGGATAATGCGCTGAAGCTCCAACACATTTAAGCGATCAATACCGCCGCTTGGGTCAGAGTAGCCAGCATCACCGCGGATTTTTTGATCACCACCAGAACTAAACGCATATTTGCCGTCCTTGGCTGGTCCGTTGCCCGTTAGCAATACTACACCAATGTTCGTGTCCATCCACACATCGCGGAAGGTATCGATCATTTCGTCAATTGTCTGCGGGCGAAACGCATTTCGCACATCTGGGCGGTCAAACGCGATCCGGGCGATACCATCCATTTTATGGAAGGTAATATCCTCGTATTCCTTTACCTCTTCCCAACGCGCATCAATCTTCATTTATTCTTCTCCTTAAACTGATCCTGTACGGTTTTTACAAGCGCACGCCGAGTCGCTTCATCGGTATGTGCGTCGGTAAATACTTCGATGATCGTAGATTGGCGTGTTGAGACGCTCTCTACGAAAGCCTTCCGAAATGAGACCAGATTTTCCGTAGCTTCATATCGGAGGCCGTAAAGCTCAGCCGCTTTACTGAACGTTAGTCCGTGTGGTGTCAGAAATTGCTCTGTGAATTCTGGCTCGAAGTCACGGATAGACAGCCGCTGAAAGATTCCGCCACCATTGTTGTTAATCACCACAATTGTGATCGGAATATCGAGTCTGTTCACGGCGAGCAGGCCGTTCATATCGTGATAGAACGTAATATCGCCAGTGAGTAACACCAAAGGCTGAGCAGGATAAGCCGCCCCCAACCCTAGTGCAGTCGATGTATTGCCATCAATGCCGCTGGCACCACGGTTGGCATGCACCACCAGATGCTTGTCTAGCCCGATACCAAACTGATCAACATGGCGGATAGGTAGGCTGTTACCTGCTAAAATAACCGAATGCTCTGATGTTTCTTCCAACACAGCGCGGATAATGGCCCCATCGAAGTACTGTGCCATCATTGACGCTAGCTGTTGTTGCGCTGACCGTTCTATTTCCATGACGCGGCTCTGCCATGCTGATTTTTGCCGTGATGGCAGTTGGTCAATAAGGGTGGTACAAAGTTGAACTTCATCCGCTTGAACGTATTGCGATGTAATGTGCATATCATCTGACCAAACGCCATTGGCCCTTATATGGATGTGCTCACTTGCATCGCAAGTCTTCAGGTAGGTATTTAACCACTTTGACGTAGGCACGCGTCCAAAGCGCAGCACGAGGTCAGCGGAGCCAAATGGCTTCAGCCCATTGGCTAATGTCGTCTCGTAACTACTGACGACCTGCGAGGCGACTCGCGCATCGAAGCGTACACCTGATAGTGGGTCAGCAAAAACCGGATAGCCAATCTGCTGAGCAAGTGATGCAATCGTAGTCGGGAATGGATCACCAGGGCTTTGGGGCCCACATACAATGATGCCCTTCTCAGTCCTTTCTATTAAAGCAGCAAGCCGCTCAACAACTTCAGTACTAGCAAATGGTACCCCGGTATGCCACTGAGTAAACGGTATCTTGGCTGGGCGGGCAGCAGCTTTAGGGGAAATATGCCCCGCATCACCTGGTGCTGGTATTGGTTCAAGTGGTTTGCGAAATGGGAAATTGAGATGTACTGGGGCTTTTCTTAAACCATTTGCCATAGCATAGGCTCGGTTTGCCGTTGTCCTTAGATTACGTAGCACAATAGCTGGCGGCTCTGCTTCTGGAAGTGCCATATCGACGGACCACAGTGCATAGTCAGCATACAGTTTTACTTGATCAATCGTTTGGTTAGCGCCGCTGTGTCGCAGTTCAGGCGGTCTATCGGCTGTTAGCAACAACAGCGGCACCTCAAATTGATAGGCTTCGATCACTGCGGGGTACCAATTCGCAGCTGCCGTTCCAGATGTGCAAACCAATGCCACTGGTTGATTAGTACCAGCCGCATGCCCAAGAGCGAAAAACGCTGCACTCCGTTCATCAAGGTGAGAATAAACGCTAATTGCTTCGTGCTGGGCAAACGCAAAAGTCAGTGGCGTAGAGCGTGAACCCGGTGATATACAGACTGCTGTAAGCCCACTGCGGGCCAACTCATCGACAAAAACAGCCGCCCACAGCGTGTTACGATTAGGATACTGAGACATCATCCAGCTTCTCGACTCCTAGTGCGTTCAGCATCGGCTTGAACTTAAGTGCAGTTTCATTCCATTCTTTTTCCGGGATCGAGTCTGACACAATACCCCCGCCAGCATACAGCCATGCGCGCCGGTCTTGTGCCACTGCCGCCCGAATTGCCACGCCAAACTCACCATCTAATGAGGGGTCTATCCAGCCAATTGGGGCTGCGTACCAACCACGTGGGGCAGGTTCATATTCGGCGATAAATTGGAGTGCAAGGTCACGCGGGGTACCGCCTAGCGCTGGCGTGGGGTGCAGATATTCGACCAGGGGTAAGATGCCCTCTGCAACTTTTAGTGTCCCTTCAACAGGCGTATATAAATGTTGAATGTTGCCTAACTTCAAGACGGTTGGCGCATCAGGCATGGTAAGGTGTTCAGTCAATGGGTCAAGGCGTTCGCGTAGACGGTCAACGACCAACCCATGCTCGAACATCTCCTTAGGGTCATTCAATATTTGCTCCGCTAAGGCGGCATCCTCTGCATTATTTCTCCCACGCTTAATTGACCCAGCCAGTCCCATTGATGTAATTTTTTTGCCGTCTACTCCGACGAGTAGCTCAGGGGTAGCACCGAAGAACGCATGGTGTGGGCGTGGTTCAAACAAAAAACGGTAGCAATCAGCGTACTGTTCATTGAGTAAGCTCAGAGCATAGTTAATGTTTATAGGGTTGTCAAAGTTTAATTCGCTAACGCGAGCCAAGACTACTTTTTTTAGGGGGCCGTCCTTCATATGTTCTGTCGCCCGCCGGATCATTTGAAGGTAGTCATCGTATGGCATTGGGTACCGGACACTGGCTGGTTCTGGCACCTCGAATGTCTTCGGCTGTGTGTACACACGTGAATGACGATAGCGTTCTTCAACGGCGTCCTTTAAAGCATCTATTGAGTCCAGTGGATCTTCACCTAAGGGCACGATTACATTAATGATCAGCCAGGGGCGTTCCTCAATTTTAGTCAGTTGAAAGTGTGGCAAAATAAAGTGTGCAGGCGAAAAACTAGCCCATGCATTCTCTGTGACCAAGGCATCTTGAAAAGAGAAACCACCAAATAACCTTGGCGTTACCCGTGGGTCTGGTTGATTGACGATAATACTATCTGCGAAAAGTTGGGCCGCACCTGCTTTAATTTTCCGAAAACGGTCATCACCCCAAGCAATAAGTTCTGCTGCCACACCAACACCAGCAAAGTCAATTGGGTCGCGGTCGTTCTCCCAATAAACACGCTCTTTACCGTCAGCTTCACTTAGAAAAGACAACAGTCTGATACCTGGTGCAGGCAGGCAGTAACTGACCAGTGTGCCATGTTCAGATTGATATGATGTGGTACTTTGTTCGAAAAGATTCGGCATCTTACTCCTCAAATCCGACGCTCATTAGCAATAGCGGAAGCAGCTCTGCCACAATTTGTTCTTGCTCTGGCTCCCCCGTATGCACCCATCGGATTACAATATTGTAAATCGCACCCATCCATGCATGCGCCACAATAGCTGAATTAATCGGCTCGATGTCTCCCTCGTTGACAGCTTCATCAAGATAGACCCGGATGAGGTCGGCAAAACGGTCAGTAACTTCCAATCGTTTTTTCTCGAAGCTAATGCCCAAACCTACGGCTTGCACCAGCATAATCTTAGTTTGGCGGCGATACTTGGCGAATGTCTCCAGGCAAGCAAGAAGGGCTGCTCGAACGCGCTCGATACCACGTTCTTCCTCTTCAATGGCGGCTATCAGTCGTCTTTCAAGTAGATCGGCAAATTGATCAACGAGTGCGAGAAATAGCCGCTCTTTGTTCGGGAAATGAAAATAAATTGATCCTTTTGACGTCTCTGAAGCCTGTGCGACTTCGTCAAGCCGAGTCTCGTAGTAGCCTTTATTCGAGAAGATATCAAGGGCAGAGTCAAGAATTCGCTCTTTTGTATTGTCTGGGTTGCGTGCCATAGAAGCTCTTTAAAACCGACTGGTCAGTCTATTTAGACTAACTCAAAAGTATTAAATTTTCACTATTGATCTGCCAAATTTGTGAAGAGTTTAGCTTCGTCAATTTGTGGATTTATGATGCCTATTAGTGTCATCGATGAGGTGTCAAAGGTGATCTGGGACTATATTGTGCCGATACCACATGCTTAGCACAGATCATGAGCTTGGTTCAGAGACTGTCGCCTGACGAGATGCAATTGACCACGTTCTATTGTCTGTGCTGGAGATGTTAATGCTCGCTTGGTGACCAGCGGTCACTTTCCCGCTCGTTCATGCCCATCAAAAACTGATTGATTTCACGTTCATCAGTGATTGACAGTGCCTCTTCACGCCCCATAAAGTGAATGGTTAACACTGGCTTTGTGCGACCTGTTGCGACGTTACTAACGCGCCCAAATTGGATGTAGGCGACGGCATCGTAGTTGATCATATACTTCTGCTCGAACTTTTTTGAGAAACGAGCCATTTGAGGTTCCTTCGCTGTGGGTTGGTGGTGATGCAAATATTATGGTCACTTTTGCGCAATTACACCATAGATTTTCGAGCTGCTAGCAAGAAGCGCTCGGCGGCGGCATAGTCTGGGCTAGCAGGCAGAAACGAGAGTTCGTAGGCTGTGTCTAAACGGCGATGCAAGTCTATTTGCCACTGATTGACTTCTTTCCACGGCATCTGACCATGCTGAATACGCAACAGTCGATCACGGTACTGTTCGACGCTTACCCGCACCTCACCCGATTCCAAGACAGCAATGCCTGCTAATAACAACCGAATAAGGTGCATGGCATGTTCCCAGTGGACTTTGCCGCTCTCTTTGAGTTTATGCTCTAATTTCCTGAATTCTTGCTGGATAAACTCTTTATAGGAGCGGTAGACCAACTTTGACACAAATATCGAGCGCTGGCTGAGCAGTTCTTCCGCTAACGGTGAGGCGTACTCAACGTAAGGAGTATAAAGACACTCCAACACTTTAGGTGTCGCTTTCAAGGCCAGGCGGATAAAGACACCGAGTTCCCAATAGCTGTCAAAGGTCTGCTCGTCGGTCAAAAGATCGGGTACACCATCCAGTGACCAGTGTGCTTCGGCTGGTGGCAGATACCAACCCCGCCGTGTAAGAGTAGATTGCTCCTGGGCTAAGCCGTAGGCGTGCGCCCCAACAATGCAGCGATACTGAATGTAAGCACCATAATCAGCAAAGAGAGGAGCCGCGACAATCGCTGTGCTGACAATATCCTCTGTCCTTTCTTGGAGCGCGATCTGAGCCTTTAACAGCGGAAGCTCACGCCCATCGTCAAAGCGCACATGGTAGACTCCCTGTGCAATGGCAGGTGTAGCGGTAACAACACCAATCGCCCCAATAGGAATTGGTGTGTTATCAACCTCAATTGGCACCTGGGTCGCAACGCGCGTCCCTGGTGGGATGATCATTTGCGGATCAATCTCCGCCATTGTGACTCCACATTCACTTTGTCAGCAGGCATCAGACCCAGCGTGATTCGCTAGAGAAGACCCCACATAACGAGGGTAGCTAAGAAAAAGAGACACGACGACCGACGTTATTATACTTGCCCTATGGAATAAATGACTGGCATAGATTTAGCTTAGCACAAGTTCTTTTACCTGTTATAAGGTCATATCCATCCAACAGGCAAGAAATGCGTCTTACTGATTTTGACGATATTATCGTATCTGATCTTCGTATTATCCACGAGCATCATACCAATAAATACTTGCATCGGGCTGACGTATCTTCAAGGTGTACAAATAATACAACGCGATTATTTACAGTCTTAGTTGAAGTAATGTATACTGTTTCAATCTAATAAACGTACCCTATAGCTTAGCAGGGGCTCTCCTCCTGATGGACACTCTACAAGAGAAACGTATTGATATTTTTCAGAAAACCGGTGAGTTTACGCGTGCAAAGGATGCAAAGCGTGCCGGTTTTTATCCATTCTTTATACCTTTTAAGGACTCTGAAGGAACCACGGTTACATATGAAGGCCGTGAAATTCTGATGATTGGGTCAAATAACTACCTCGGGATGACCACAAATCCGCGTGTCAAGAAGGCGGCACAAGATGCCATCGAAGCATATGGCACAAGCTGCACTGGGTCACGCTTTATGAATGGTACGCTCGAGTTGCACCGCGAACTTGAACGGCGGCTAGCTGCATTTGTCGGTAAGGAAGCAGCATTGGTTTATACCACAGGCTACCAGACTAACCTTGGTAGTATTTCAGCCCTATCGACGCGCGGCGATGTTGTCGTCACTGATAAAGAAGCTCATGCCTGCATCTACGACGGCATCATGCTTTCCTTTGGAGACATCAAACGCTTCAAGCACAATGACCCAGAAGACCTCGACCGTGTACTCAGCAAGATTGATGCTAAAACAGGCGTGATGGTAGCGGTTGACGGTGTATACAGTATGGGTGGTGATATTGCTGCTCTCCCAGAGCTTATTGAAGTATGTAAACGTCATCATGCGCGCCTAATGGTTGACGACGCCCACAGCGTTGGTGTACTCGGTGGGGGGCGCGGTACTGCCGCTCACTTTGGCGTAACGGATGAAGTCGATCTCATTACTGGTACGTTCAGTAAATCATTTGCTTCAATTGGCGGTTTCATTGCGGGTGACGAACAGGTTATTCACTATATTCAGCATCACGCTCGCTCACTGATCTTCAGCGCCAGCTTGCCGGCACATAATACGATTGCTGCGTTGACAGTGCTTGACATCATCGAGGAAGAAGGTGGTGCCCCAGTGCAGCGCCTGTGGGATAACACCCACTACATGAAGGAAAACTTGCTGCGGTTGGGGTTTGATATCGGCAACACCGAAACGCCTATCATCCCGCTATACATTTATGATGATGTTAAAACAGCGCTGTTTTGGAAGAGCTTATTTGAGGCTGGCCTCTTCACCAACCCAGTGGTGCCTCCGGGTGTACCACCCAACCAGTCACTACTGCGTACCAGTTATATGGCCTCGCACACCCGTGAACAGCTCGACCGCGCCCTCGAAATCTTAGAGACGGTGGGAAAGGCGCAAGGCGTCATTTGAGTTAAACACCGCTCTCCTAATGCTTGACTACGAAGGTGCCGAGTATAGGCACCTTCCTTTATTCCTGCGCCGCCCCAATCTCGAATGTGTCTAAAACCACTGCACTTGCACCTAGATTATCTCCATCGGTGATGCTCAACCTAATACCCGACTCCGGGAAATAAAGACCTGTTACTACTCGATACGTTCCCTCAGGTAGATCGTCCGGCAGGCGCAGCGCAAAACGCTCGTGAATCAGATCATCTTCTTCCCACTCAGTCAATGGTAGCAGCCCGCGTCGTGGTACTGAGTCATACTGAGCAATTAACGCATCAGATTGGTTCAGGACATGGGTGAACACCACAAAGGAGTCGCCGACAGGCGTTCGTGTTGACCAGTTCATCGCGACTAAGATTGTGTTCTGCTTTTCAACTTGCTCGGTTAGTAAAATAGCTTCTTCAAGCACGATTGTATTTTCGAATACAGCATTGACTGCCCTCAGACTCGGATCGACCGGGCCACCTTGAAATGTATAACGGTGGACGCGCCCATAGAACGTTTCATCGAGGAAGTAACCAATCTTCAGCAAGTGCAATGCAAGCTGATTATCTTGGTCGCTGCGGGCCTCATCAATCACCAGTACATCATAGGTGCCGGGAGTTTCTAGTGGCACATCTGAGTCTGCTAAGCCGCGCAGTACCGCCTCTGGTCCCATAGGCCATGTCTCTACAACCAAGTCACTTACACCGGAGCGTTTATGACTTTGACGAATAAAATTAGCGTGATCTTCTGGAAAGATAAATGCTAACCGCTGATCGTCCGGGTAGGCATCGACATAAGCCTGATAATCAGGGGCATATTGTTCAGGGGCGTCGATCAACTGCTTGTATGCCTCATCGACGACATGCTCTTGAACCAGCTCAAGCCGATAGACGCGATATCTCAGGACATCGGAGCCATATTCCCCGACAAGTATCCCGTCGTCTGCAAACGGGTGTTCGTCGAACGTGCGCGGGGCTACTGCATACTCGGAGGCCGAGACATACCCCACTTCTTCAACTAAATAATAGGGTGGGCCAGCGAGCAGGGTATCAATGGTTGCTTGCTGAACCGCTTGCCACTCGGCTTCAGTGAAGGAAACAACGCTGGTAAAATCAGCCCAAGGTGCTCCAACAACAGCCTGTAACTCGTTGACATCAGAAAAAATTAGCACTTGCGCTCGGTTACCTCTGGCATCATCTACGATGGCATTCGCAGTATCCACTAATACCTGTCGCGCACCATTATCTGGCACAATCCGGCCGCGATCTTGACGATACATCGTAACAGTAACGGGGGCTGGCTGCGTAATTAAGATGGCGCTGACCAAGGGTGGCAGGACAACGAGGCCAATCAACACTTGCTGGATAACTACATTCTTCCGAAAGTGGCGCAAAAGTAAGTAGAGAGAGATACACCCCAATACAATCACGGTAGGGGCATTAAACAGCATATAGCGTCCAGGAGGCCGACCTGGGCCAGCCGGGCGGACTGCCAACACAACCATGCTCCAAAAGCCGATTGCAGGCACAAATAGATAGGCAATTGCTCGCTTAATCTGTTCAGACTCTGTGAAAAACCAGTAGATATTGAGTGCCAATGCAATCATAAATAACGGGCCAGCATAGACTGCATATGCTTCTAATACAGCGGAGCTGTCTCTTAGAATAAGCTGGGCTGTATCAGGCCATATAAACTCGGCGAAAACGAGGTTGTCCAGCCGAGCAGAATGCGAGTCACGCAGAATAACACCCGCAGTCTCAGCCCTACTGAAAAAATAGCGCCGCAATCCAAGTGTAAAAGCCGCCGCTCCGACACCAACTCCAGCGACAACAAGCTACCGCTGCCAATTCAGTCCATACACCGCGGCTGCAATGAAGGGGACAGCAAAGTACGCGATCCCTGGCACTTTTGTCAAGTACCCTGCTGTGAGAGTCAATGCAACCAGAATGATATATGCGGGGCGTGGTTGCTTGGCGATGCGAACTATCAATAAAACACTCAGGGTGCAGAACATCGCTAGGAAACTATCGACAAGGGCAATGCGTTCGTGTAAAACTGCCAGCGGCAGCACCGCGTAGAGTAATCCGGATAGCCAGCCTACAGAACGATTAATTAGCACGCGCCCGAGGACAATGACCGCCGCTACCGTAATTAAGCTGGCAAGGATCGATAAGACACTACCGAGAAAGATACTCTCTTGACCCCGTGGGTTAAACAGCGCCAAGGTCAAGGTGTAGAACCATTTATTTTGCTCCAGCCCGTTGAATGTATCCCCCATGGCGATGCGCTGAGCGCGGTACACATGTAGGTACTCATCGCCAAACGTGTCGAAGTTCATCATGTTGCGGAAGCGCAGCCAGCCTGCTAGTAACAAGATTGAAAGTGGTGGAAGCACAGACCTTGGTTGCATATTTAGGTATTAATCGATTGCTAAGCTATCAACAAAACAAGCTTACACAGAAACCCAACTGCATGAAAATTCTCAACAGATGCCCGCAAACATCATTCTGCAACCAGTAGACAAACATCCGGCGCCACGATAGAATTCAACAGGTACTTACTCGCTAAAAGTAAGTTTTTAATTGAATATGCTGTAATGCTTGCGCTTAAGACAGCCGGGTTCCATGCTCAAAAATACGAGTATGGTGTAACACCTGCCGAGGCAAAGAAGATAGTCAGACAAGGATTTCAAAAACATCTGCAAATGATGCTTTCTGAAATAACTTTGAATACTGGCGCCTTTGCCCCCAAGGTAAAGGCGATTTTTATTGTGTAATGGCATTGTCCAAACGCACGCAGAGCGGCAGTAGTAAATACACGTAGAAAGGAGGTCGAATTTGGCGCTATCGAGAGAACGTAAAGGTGAAATTCTGGCTGAGTATGCCGAACTGGTGGAGCAAAGCCAAGCGTTGATTTTCACTGAGTACCGTGGCATGACCAACAAACAAATCAGTGAACTTCGTAACAAAGTACGCGAGTCAAGTGGTATTTACCGCGTCGCTAAGCTGACTCTGTTGAAGAAAGTTATGGAAGAAGCTGGGCTGCCCGTGCCAGATGACCTATCCGGCGTACCAATTGGCGTCGGTTTCTGCGTAGGGGATGTTCCCCCAGTGGCTAAAGTACTGACTGAAGCCGCAAAGGATGAAGAACTCTTTGCGGTTCGTGGCGGTATTATCGGCAACACAATGATGTCATTGGATGAAGTCAAGGCACTGGCAGATTTGCCGCCTATCGAACACTTCTACGCTCAGATCATGGGTCTGCTGTCGCAGCCTAGTTCTGAACTGGTAGGTGTGCTCCAGGCTGCAAATTCTGGTGTTGTCAACGTTCTGCAATCCAGTACAACAAGTGTTGTCAACATTATGGCCAACTACGCAGCGCAGGGTGAAGCCGCCGCTGATTAAGCACGGGTTCACGTCGAACAAAACGAACAATTACACAGACGAAATAAGGAGTAAAAAATGGCTGATATTGATAATCTCGTAGAGCAGATTAGCAACCTCACACTGCTAGAAGCTGCCCAATTGAAAGATGCACTCGAAGAGACACTCGGTGTTACGGCTGCTGCGCCAATGGCAATGCCTGCAATGATGCCAGGCATGATGGGTGACGGTGGTAGTGCTGCTGCTGAAGTTGTTGAAGAGAAGGAAGACTGGAACGTCGTCCTTAAGGACTTTGGTGCCAAAAAGATCGACGTGATTAAAGCAGTTCGTAAGCTCACTGATTTGGGCCTCAAGGATGCTAAGGAAATGGTTGAAGGCGTACCAAGCACTGTGCTGGAATTGGTTCCGAAGGATACCGCCGAAGCCGCCAAGGCGGACCTTGAAGCTGCCGGCGCAGTTGTCGAACTGACCTAAACGTCTATTACAAAAACCTTAAACAACATGTCAGTTATGTTGCAAAAAGAGCAGAGTGATTCTGCTCTTTTTGTTATTAGGTTAAATTAAAGTAACCTTCAAGTGTCTTGGCTATAATAAAGGGCATCACCCAATATAATGAACCATCAGATGGGCTCATGGCAGAAAAGACAATCTTAGTCGTTGAGGACGATCACGCCCTTCTCAACGGCATCTCCGACTTGCTAGATATCTCTGGCTATCATGTTTTACAGGCCCGAAATGGGCTTGAGGCATTAAAGGTGCTGAACGCTAGCGCGTTTCCTGACCTGATTATTTCAGATATCTTCATGCCAAAAATGGATGGCTATAAGCTGCTGGAGGCCGTGCGTGCCAACCCAGAATGGGTGTCTATTCCTGTCATTTTCCTGACTGCCAAAGGTGAAAAGCAGGACATCCGCGATGGCAAATTACGCGGTGTCGATGATTACATCCCCAAGCCATTTGATTACGAAGATTTGCTGGCAGCCGTTGAGCGTGGGTTAAGCCGTCAAGCAGAGATGCTTCAGTGGCAAGAGTCGCGGATGGAAGCACTGCGCCAGCACATTCTCAAGATTGTTAATCATGAATTCCGCACACCATTGACCTATATTGTCGCTTACGCTGATCTACTGGAAAGCAACAATTACGTCCAACAATCTGACGAATTACGCCAGTATATCCGCGGCATTGTGGACGGTACCGAGCGCCTCACCAAGCTCATTGAGAACTTTCTCGTATTGACCGAACTTGAAAGCGGTTACGGTCGCACCACGTATGATCGACGTGCTGGGGAGATTACCAACCTCAAACCAGTGATTGAAGGGGCACTCGCCCGAGCCCGAGCACATACGGTTGTTCGTAGTGTGCGGACTGAAGTAGATGTCACAGGGAGCATTCCAGTTATTTATGGGGATAACGGCTACCTTCAAGAAGCTGTTTACCAGTTACTAGATAACGCCATCAAGTTCTCACCAAAGAACGAGGGTGCGGTTGTCAATGTGGAGCTTTACTCTGAAAACAAGTATGTCATTATTTCCGTATGTGACAACGGCCCTGGCATCCCACAGGAAGAACAAAAGCTTCTCTTTGATCTCTTCTATCAGGTTAACCGAGAGCGTACCGAACAACAGGGGTCAGGGGTTGGCTTAACGATTGTCCGCCACATTGCCAAGCTGCACCGTGCCAAAATCAAGATCAAGAGTGCTATTGATTTCGGTAGTTGCTTCGAATTATGGATTCCCATCAACTGAAAGCAATTTCCACGAATTTGTCACAAAAGAACCTCTAGCGTTGTTTAGATGGATAGATAGTGCGTATAAAAACGTACTGTTGACGAAAGCTTCTCATCGTATTGGAACAAGACCAACATCCTATGACGAGCCTGTCAGATAGCTTGCTGCTTCAGCGCTTCTACGAAACCGGCGACGAAACCTCCTTCGAGGCCCTGTTTTTGCGCCACTACGATATGGTCTATGGTGTGCTCTATCGCCTGACGGGGACGGCGCAAGTTGCTGAAGAACTCGCACAAGATGTGTTTCTTAGCTTGTCTCAGAAACGTTTAAAGCGCAGTGAGAATATCGCGGGTTGGTTGTATCGTGTGGCGGTGAATACTGGTTATAACCAACTGAAAGCGGACTCGCGCCGCTGGAGGCGTGAAGTATCTGTCGTGCGACAAGAAGCAGGTGAGACCGTTAGTGTGCCGGAACAAGCGCTGATCCGCCAGCAAGCGCAGCAACGGGTACGGGCTGTGCTCGCAATGATGAAGCCTCGTGATGCAAAGATACTTGTCTTACGTGAGTCAGGCTTTCAATACAAAGAGATTGCAGAAATCGCTGGAATAAACCCGAAGTCTGTCGGGAAGCTCCTCAGCAGAGCACTAACGACTTTTGAGCTGGCCTACCGTGCTCATTACCCAGACGATCAACTGTAGATTGAGAAGTGCCATGCAAGAAGACACAGACCTAAACGAAATCATGCTGCGTTACCTCGATCGCGATCTCTCACCTGTTGAGCGTCAGGTAGTAGAGGAGCGGCTCAAGGTCGACCCAGCTTACCAGTCCGCCTTTGATGCGATTCAGCAGCAAACGGCATTTGCCAAGGAACAGTTCAAACACCTTGCACTGACCCATAAGCCGAACGCTCAACTTGCACTTAACCGTATGAACGTCAGAATTACAGAGGAAAAGAGGTATCAGATGAATACTCGTATGCGCCGCATCGCTGCGGTTGCCACTGTTGCAATTGTATTAGCTGGCTCATTGACTTTTGCGCCTGTGCGCGCACTTGCCAGTGACCTACTGGCAGTCTTCCGTGTAGAACGTTTCGTGGTCGTCAATGTGGATGATGCCCGCCTTGATGAACTCGAAGCGGCATTTGAATCACTCGATACAGAAGAACTGGTCTTTGGGGATAAAGAAACAATCCGCGAAGCTGGTGAACCAACCACAGTCGCCACCATCGCTGAAGCAGAAGCCCAAGTTGGCTTTAGCCTCCGTATACCAGAAGGCTATGGTGAGCCAACTGAGATCGCTGTTCAGGGTGGCTCTCAGTATGCCTATACCCCGAACGTCGAAGACATGCGCCAAGTATATAGTGCCGTTGGCCTCGACCCAGAAGTTCTGCCATCAGATATTGATGGTCAGCGCTTTGAAATCACCAGAGAGGCCGGTGCTATGCTAATGTACGAGACGGAAGACGGCTCGTTCATGGTGGCACAAGCTGGTGCACCGACGACCGTTATCCCAGATGGCATCAATACAGATGACCTAGCTGTTGCGGTTCTCCAACTGTTGGGCATGTCTGAGGCAGAAGCCCAAGCAATGGCAGCCAATATCGATTTCTCAACGACGCTGCTGCTGCCTGTCCCTACTTCGAAGGTGGAGCGCGTCCGTGAGATCACAGTCGATGGCGTCACAGGTGTTATCTTTGAGGGCGGCTGGGACGAGGCAGAAGACGAGTGGAGTGGCTCAGTATTGACATGGCAGAATAACGGCATCGTCTATGCCATTGCCGCCGATGGCAACCTGACCCCCGTCGAGATCGCTGCAACACTCAACTAATTTGTGTATTGGTATCGCACAGTGTGGTAGATGTACAGTCCGCCACACTGTGTTTTCTTTTTTAATCTAACATTGGTATGGGAACGCTATGGCTGGAAATGCAATCGAAACATTTGAATTAAGAAAAGTGTATAACGAGGATAAAGTCGCTGTGCAAAGCCTCACCCTGAACGTCAAACGTGGTGAGGTTTTTGGCTACCTGGGGCCGAATGGCGCTGGCAAAACCACATCAATCAAAATGCTGTTGGGTCTCGTCTCACCGACCGCAGGCAGCGGCCTATTACTGGGTAAACCGATTGGCACCCCAGAGGTCAGAGGAAAAGTCGGGTTCCTGCCGGAACACTTTCGCTTCCATGAATGGATGCAGATCGATGAGTTCCTCGACTTCCACGGCAAACTCTATGGGATGAGCAAAGCCGACCGAGCCGAGCGCATTCCGTATCTGCTCGAATTAGTTGACCTCAAAGATGTGGGTAAGAAACGTCTGGGTAATTTTTCAAAGGGCATGACCCAGCGGGCCGGATTGGCGATGTCATTGTTGCCGCGTCCGGATATTGTCTTCCTCGATGAACCAACCTCCGGCCTAGACCCGTTTGGCAGGCTACTTGTGCGTGATGTCATTCGCACCGCCCGTGATGAAGGCACCACCGTCTTTCTGAACTCACACTTGTTGGGTGAGGTAGAAGTTACCTGTGATCGCGTCGCCTTTATCCGCTTAGGCAAAGTCGTCAAAGCGGGGTCTATCGATGAACTCTCAGGTGGCTTAGTGCGCGTCATTGTGCGTTTCGAGAATTATCAAGAGCGCTTCATGAATGCTCTAACCGAGTGGGGTACGCTGATCAACCATGACACCATCCCAAAGAAGTTCGGTGAACGAGACATTGTCATTAGCTTGCCAGATGAACCTTACATCGCCCAATTAATTGAATGGCTGGTTGGGCAGCATATCCCGATCTATGGGGTTGTGCCGCAGCGTTTGTCACTTGAAGATCTGTTCGTCCAGATAATGAGCGATAAGCAACAAGAGCAAACAGCACCTACAAGTACGCCATTGCAGGTAGAGCAACCAGAGACACAAGAGGTGATGGTACCATGACGACCATCAGCCGGATTTCCACGATGACCGACCTGACCTTCCGCGAAGCCCGGCGCCGTTGCCTATTGTGGTTGGGACTTGGCTTAGGGCTAGCATTCGTAGCGCTTTATGCGACAGGATATTATTTCGCCTACCGTGATTTCACCCGTGAGGTGCCGATTCAAACCGATGTGATCACCAACCAATTTGCGAATGCCTTTCTTTCTGCAGGCCTATACGTCGTCAACTTTTTGATTGTTGTGGTCACCGTTCTGACGTCGGTTGGGTCTATCTCATCCGAGGTACAGAACAACACGATCCATGCGATTGCGGCCAAGCCGATCCGCCGCTGGGAGATCATCATGGGCAAGTGGCTCGGTTATGCCCTGATGGTGATGCTGTACACACTGATTCTTGCCATTGGTCCGATTCTGACAGTCTATGTTGTTAGCGGCTACTTGCCTGCCAACCCGGTTCTGGTGATTGTTATTCTCGTCCTTGAATGTTTTGTGATCCTCAGCCTAACGATGCTCGCCAGCACTTTGATGAGCACCTTAGCCGCTGGTGTGGTTGCCTTCATGCTGTATGGGCTGGCATTCATCGGTGGTTGGGTCGAGCAAATCGGCTCTTTCTTCGATAGTCGCACGGCTGTTGATCTTGGGATTGCATCGAGCTTACTGGTGCCTAGCGAGGCCCTTTGGCGCTACGCGTCGGTTATCATGCAGCCAAGCCAAGTACCCGATGCGGCCTTCGTTAGTCCGTTTACATCAACCACGCAACCCTCAACAGCATTTGTAATCTATGCGATTGTGTATACAGTGGCCTTACTTGGTGTATCAATGTGGGTGTTCACGGAGAAAGACTTTTAGCCGCAATGAAAAACGCCACACCCTTGTGGCGTCGGAGTGGGCGATACAGGACTTGAACCTGTGACCTCATCGATGTCAACGATGCGCTCTAGCCAACTGAGCTAATCGCCCTTAAATAACTGGATGATAATTATACGCACTGAGTCATTGTTCGTCAATGGTTTGGTGCATTTTTCACAGGCCAATTACCCCAAAATCCCTCGCCTGCGTGGCTAAAGTTGTAGGATATTACACAAAAAAACAGGCCAACTTGAGCGTTAAAAGTGCCTTCCAAGATGCGCGAGTAATGCTAAGTGAGACGCTGAAGCATCTTACCTTAGTGCAACTGATTATAATCTAGAGTGATTTGATGTGATGACTCTAGTGTAGCCAATAGCATGTTGATTTCAACGTATACTGGTTAAGATAATACCAATGAAATATCACTTCTTATGCAGTTCCAAGCAACAGACCACGGAATTTCTGCGTAGAAGCTATTTGAACTCATAACCAAGAATAGTAAGACACCCTATGAACTTTGAGCGCTCTGAAGTTGTCCCTATCCGAACGCAAAAAGTGCCTCAAAATATCGAGACACCCGTGACGTTTGCTGCCGTACCCAACGCCTATGTGCGCTATGCGTATGCGCGTTCCAGCGAAAGCATGAATGCCCAAACTGACGGGCAAGACTATTTGTGCTTCAAACACAACGATCAGCGCTTGGTGTTTGTCGTCTGTGATGGCGTTGGCTCGTCATTTTGCGGCAATCTCGCGGCGCGTATCCTCGGTGATAATCTGCTGGATTGGCTTTGGGCGCTTGACATCGAGTACCTTGGCGGCGAAGCGGCACTGGTTGAGTCAGCTACGGCGTATCTCAATAACAAACTGCAAAAGCAAGCTCAATTAGAAGTCGAAGAGTACGAAATCCCTGGCTCTGATCAAATGAACGCTTTGATTTTGCAAGCGCTCAACGCTCAGCGAGCCTATGGCAGCGAAGCGATCTTCGTCGCCGGGCGCATTGACCACCCCGGCCCGATGATGATCGATGGGTTGGCGTCCTTCATCTGGATGGGTGACTCCCAACTGCACCTCTATGATCGTGACGAGCAAGAAATTGATATCGATGCCACATGGACAAGTGGCAACCGCTTCTCGACGGTGCAGGGTACCAAAGGCACCATGAGTGGCTGGATGCAGCCTTGGACGGCGATCAGCCGGGTGACGGCTTTCAGTGATGGGCTAACAGCGCACGTCGAGGGTGTCGCTGGTTACTCGGATACCAAGCTGGATCGCGAAATTCATATAGGGTCACGGCTGGCAACCAGCGATGATGTTTCTTTCATTGATATCGTGCTGCGTACGCCAACCTACGAAGGCTACCCACACGGCGAAATCCCCGACCGTCAAAGTGAGCGCCCGCACCTGCAATCGATCTGGAACCCGAAGGGCAGCGATAGCTTCGAGTTGACGTGGAACTGGCCCGCAGATAAAAAAGCCAGCTTCCTCATCCAAGAAGCCCGCAACCCTGCCCTAGCGGATGCTGTTACGCACGAAGTCATACAGGGGCAAACCAGTTGGCGACCTCAGGAAGATATTCAGCCAGGCGTCTATTACTATCGGGTGCGGGCTGTACCCAAGCGAGGCCCACTGACGCCATGGAGTGAACTGCGCCATACCAAGGTAGCATACCCACCACCTGCCGCCCCTACATTGACGATGGTAGATGTCGAGTCAACATCACCGACGCTCAACTGGACTGAGGAAGGCGATGCGCTCGATTACATGCTTGAGCGTTCAACTGACTCAGCTTTTACAGCGTTTGATATCGTCTACGAGGGACGCGGTACCAACTGGGTGCAAGCGAACACTATCGAACCAAACACTTACTTTTTCCGAGTGCGAGCCATCTCGGATGGTGGCCCGAGCGCCTACAGCGAGCAGGTTGAGGTGGAAATCACGCTGCCGCCGCCGCCTGTTCCGCAGTTGGGTGTGGCTGGCTTTGGAGGGGCATCTGGCTATGAACTACGGTGGCAGTCAAGCCCGGGCGCAACCTACTATGAAGTCGAACAAGCTGACCTCAATAGTGATGACATCGAGGTCAGTCGTGTTGACGACATCCGTTACCATGTCGCTGGTAATAACTATGGTGAGTTCGCTTTCAGGGTGCGAGCTTGCCATCAATACGGTTGCAGCGATTGGAGCAACCCGCAGGAAATTTACATTGTGCCCCCTGCACCGATGCAAGCACCATCATTGCGTGTCGAAGATGCGGACGATGAAGGCAATACTCGCTTTGTATGGTCTGAGGTAGCAAACGCCACTCGCTACGAGATTGAAAGCGCAGCGACTGACACCTTCGTTGATGCCGCCACCCAGAGCACTGATAAAACATCGATTGACTTTGATACGAGCAACCCCGGCAAATTACTCGTCCGGGTACGTGCCGTCAATAAGGGAGGCCGTGGCCCTTGGAGCACCTTCCAGATGGTAACAACTACGCCGGAAATCCCCGCTTGGATCGAGGCGAAAGCCGACGACGAGGCCAACACTATTGAATTGGGGTGGGCATCGGTTGCTGGTTTAGTTGATTACCGCCTTGAAATGAGAGACGCAAGCAGCACACGCACAATCTACTTTGGTGAAGAAACACACCACACGTTTGATTTGGCAGAGATTAATGGGCGTGAAGCCCTGTTCCGCATACGTGCTGAAGTAGACAGCAATATTTATAGCGATTGGCAAGTTAGTGATGCTCTTGCGGTCGGTGCTGGACAAGGGCGGATTGAAATCGCTATGCCCCAACTCGACGATCAAGGCCAGATCAAGTTGAACTGGAACACTGTCGCTAACGCTGATCACTACGAGGTTGACACAGCAATGGACGCGACCTTCACCAACGCCAAAACACAACGGGTATCAACGACATCAGCCACGATTTACGCAGCTGCCGCTGGAACCTATCACTTCCGCGCTCGCGCTGTGATCAAAGGACGGCCTGCCGCAACCAGCCAACCTGTTTCGATTGAGGTCATTCGCTCAACCGCACCGCAGATGTTCCAGCCTGCGACTCTAAACAATCAAACGACGTTTGAGCTTACGTGGCGGGGTGTCCCCGGCACAGACTATTATGAGTTCCAGGAATCGCGCTCGCCCGACTTCACTGAAGCAGTAACGCATAAAGCCAAAATATTTCATCCCAGTCAAAAGGTTGCCTTACCCATGGATAAGCGGCTGGGGTCAACATTCCATTACCGGGTGCGTTCCGTTGGTAAAGATGAACAGCCCAGCCCATGGAGCAATGTCGTCAGTTTTGACGTCAAGTAATGCTATGTCTGTTTACTGGTATAAGCATCTTTTTGCACTATAGGAAATACTAAAATGCCTGAATTTAACCCATCTCCAAACGACGAACTCACAATCAATGGCGAAACCTATAAGGTGATGCCGCATCCGGCAGTACCTGTATTCGCTTTTGGGCAAGAGGGCCGCAAAGCCTTTGTTTTTCAAGTGGCCCACACCCAATTCCCAGAGAAGAAGTTTGCGCTCAAGAAGTTTAAGCTGGCCTTCCGAGTACCAGAATTGGTTGGCGTTAATGATTCGCTGGCGCAGTACTCAGCTTGGGAAGGAATGGAAGTTTGCAACCGGCAGTGCTTTCAGCATGGCAAGCATGATGATGTCCTTGCTCAGTATCCCGATCTTGAATACGCTGTCCTCATGCCATGGATTACCGGGACAACTTGGTACGATATCGTCATCGGTGAAACACCACTGACGCTCAACGATTCATTGATGTTTGCGACTGCCGTTGCTAGGGTGCTGGCATCAATCGAAGAGGCAGGGCTAGCCCATTGCGATATCGCCGCTGCCAACGTGATCGTCAACCCCACGACAGGGCGTGCCCACTTGATTGATGTCGAAGATTTGTACGCACCGGGCTTTGAGCCTCCTGCCGCACTGCCTGCGGGCACTGACGGCTATGCCCATGTGACCTCAAGTAATGGTCAATGGGAGGCTACGGCTGACCGCTTTGCGGGCGCCGTTATGATGGCGGAGATGGTAGCTTGGCACGATCCGAAAATCCGCGAGATGTCGGATGAGGAACACTATTTTCCACAGGCCAAATTACAAGAGGACAGCCGGCACTTTGACTTGATGTTGGAGGTGCTTGAACAGATCGATATCCGTCTACGAGACCTATTTGAGCAAGTATGGTTTTCGCAAACACTTGACAAATGCCCGCTGCTTAAAGAATGGTACGATGTGCTACAAGAGGCACACCACACCAGCCAAGTCTCGAAGTTTGTCACCAATTGGGAGCCTATTCTGTTGGGTGGCGCAAAACCTGCTACACCTGAAGAAACTAAACCTGACGATAATGCAAATAACGGGATAACCATCAGCGCACCGGGCGGTATCCAAACCCCACCCCCCCTATCCGCATCTGCTGTACCCACAGTATCAACGAGTGGCAGCAATAGCAATGGACATAAAACTTCCTCAACCGCAGCTCCAACCCCGCCTAAGGTGCCGAGTAGTTCACCACAATCGCCAGCAAGCCCGCCTCCCCCAACTTCGCCGTCATCGGCTGGGCCGATTAAAGAATGGCGTTCACTAGGGCCAATTTCATCATCAGAAACGGCTTCCAATCAGTTTGAGATGCGCCCTATATCAGCGCCAGAGGGCAAGTCTGAGCCAGATGATGAGCAAGACGACTATGACAATTTATATGAGGACAAAGCTTTTCTTGACTGGGTTGCCGAAGAGGTTGATGCACCAGCAACCCTCGAGGGAGATGACTCAGCACTGTTAAGGCCACTGCTTCAATTAAGCCACATTGATGACAAAAACCGACCAACACTCGTTTGGACGGAGTCACCTTTAGCTCAAAACTATCTCCTGCAAGAAGATAGTAATGCAGATTTTAGCCAGGCTAAAACTTTCAAAATAGGGGAGAGTAATACACGTTGGTCACCACGTAGAAGGCGGAGTGGGCGCAAGTATTATCGTGTGCGCGCTGAGACCCATGATAGTGCCGGCCCTTGGAGTGAGCCGCTCTCTTTGAATTTTGGTGACACATAATTAATGGTGCGTATCCGCAGAATGAATGGGCGCTAGCAAACCCTCATCGGAAAACTGCTGCTGATAGAGGCGATAGTAAGTCCCTTCTGCTGCTATCAGTTTGTCATGTGTGCCCTGCTCAATGATGCGACCCCGGTTAAGCACCACGATCCGATCAGCACGGCGAATGGTTGATAATCTATGGGCAATCACCAAGGCCGTATTCCCTTTCACAACCTCATCGATTGCTTGTTGAACCAACCGCTCAGATGCAGTGTCTAGTGCACTGGTGGCTTCATCAAGAATCAGGATTGGGGGCTTATGGGCGACAGCCCGTGCGATAGATATACGCTGACGCTGCCCACCCGATAAGCGAACCCCGCGTTCTCCTAGCATCGTGTCGTAGCCATCTGGTAAATCATTGAGGATAAAGGGCTCTGCATTGGCGATACGAGCTGCCTTTTCGATTTCCCCTCGAGTTAGGTCCGGGCGACCATAAGCGATGTTATTTGCAATCGTATCATCGAGTAGGGTTGCTTCTTGAGAGACCACTCCAAACATCTGCCTATAGGAATGAAGATCGTATTCTTGAATAGGCACGCCATCAAGCAGGATTTCGCCGGAACTGGGCATATAGAAGCGCAGTAGTAGGTCGGCTATAGTTGACTTCCCTGCGCCACTTTGCCCAACAAGGGCAACCATTTCGCCCGCATTTACTTGAAGATCGATGTGGTGCAGAACAGGGTCGTCAAAGTAAGCAAACGAGACACCCTTGAATTCAATTCTCTGCACAATCCGCCTTGGAGCGTGTGTCGTGCCTGCTTGTTCTGTTGGTAGTGTAATGATGTTGAAAACTTCATCAAGTGCTCCAAGTACACCTGCGACCTGAACAACTAAACCCGCTAAAACACTTAGTGGGCCAATCAGACTTTGTGCGAAGAACATAAACAGCCCGAAGCCTGTAATTGTCAATTCGTCATTTAGCAACAAATAGACGCCAAAGAGCATCACGACGATAATGACCGTTCGGTTTACTGACCAGCGAAGCGGTTTTTCAATATTACGGTATGTCTCCAACAGCACACGCTGTTGAGCGTAGCCATTATAGCGTTCAAACATTCGATTTTTTTCGATTGACTCAGCGCTGAAAGCCTTGACCTCACGGATAGATGCCAATCGCTCGATGAGGTAACCACCAATATTCGCATTTTGCTTTTGATTTTCCCGGATGCTGCCTTTAACTCGCTCTGATAGCAAGCGGGTAACGCTGATGTGCAGCACGCCAGCAATAGCAGCGACTACCGTCAGGCGGACATCTGTGCTTACCAACAGGATGAAATAAAACAGCGAGGTTGTGCTAGATGCAACACCATCAACCAACAGTTTGAGTAAGTCACGCGTGGCAATTGCGACGTCGTCGTTGATGCGAGATTTTAACCAGCCTATCTGTTTCGATGTTGCAAATGACAACGGCATCCGCAGGACATGTGTAAACAAGCCAGTCACAAGATCACGCTGCGTGAAGAACTGTAGATTGACCTGCCATACCCGCAGCAAAAAAGCCAGAAACTGTACAGTTACAGCGATTACTAAGTAGAACATGCTGGTAAAGATCATTAACTGAAATGGTTCAGTTAAACCCGTCATACGGGCGAAAACATTCAGCAGATATTGACCAATTTCGCTGAGGTCGAGGGTGGGCGCTGTCAGCGGGCCCTCAAGATCAAGCGATATCTGACCGCCGCTCAATACGAGATCGAGAAGCGGCGTCAATGTCACTTGAGAAGACCCTGTCAATAACCCCACAAAGGTTGCGGCTATCCCAATCAGCAGAATGTCTTTAAGGTATGGTTTATACAGACGGTACAGTTTATCTGTGATAGACAAACCACCACGCCATGTACCGTCAAATTCAGGTATGCGCCGCTTCTTCGATAAATTCAAGCTTAGTTGCCTATTAAGGTTTCATTACATCAGAGGGTAACTTATAGCACTGAACTGTAAACTGTTCCACCTCCGAAGCGAAGTCTTGTGTGCCACCACTTGCTATACTCCTGATGACATCCCTCACCTTGAAAGATGTACCGATGGCTGAAAAAACCAACAAAGAAATCGCTGATCTCTTCTTTACTGTTGCCGACTTACTCCAAATTAAAGGCGAATCAATTCACCGTGTGCTGGCTTACCGTCGCGCCGCTGAGACCATCTCAGAGCAAACGCAAGATTTACAATCAATCTATGAAGAAGGTAGTTTGACAGATTTGCCAAGCATTGGAAAAACACTAGCAGAGAAGATCGAAGAACTGCTGACTACGGGCGAGCTCGAATTCTATAATCGGCTCATCATGGAAGTTCCCATCGGCCTTATTGATATCATGAACGTGCCCGGCGTTGGGCCAAAACGGGCCAAGTTATTCTGGGAAGAGCTTGATATTACAGAGTTAGCTGCCCTCAAGGCTGCGGCTGAGAATGGAGAGCTTCAACAACTGAGTGGGCTGGGCAAGAAGAGTGAAGCCAAGATACTTGATGGCATCGAGATGCTCGAACGCCGCACAGATCGTGTCCGCATTGGTGATGCTTGGCCTTTGGCTCAACGCTTGATGGATGGCCTAAAGGATGTTGAAGGCGTCGAAAAAATTGAAATTGGTGGGTCACTGCGGCGACGGCGCGAGACCATCGGTGACATCGATCTGCTGGTTGCCAGCGATAATACAGAGCCAATTATGGATGCCTTTGTTGCTCTGGCAGACGTTCAGCAAGTGCTGTTACGCGGCGAGACAAAAACATCGGTTGAGCTAAAAAATGGACAACAGGCTGACCTGCGCGTTGCGCCAGCAAACCAGTGGGGTACGCTGCTGGTATACTTCACTGGGAGCCAGAACCACAATACAAAGATGCGCGAGATGGCGCGTCAGCAAGGGTTGACGCTCAACGAATATCGTTATAGTCATATTAATAGCGATGGTGATGATATTTTTTGTGCGACCGAAGAGGAAGTCTATCAGGTGTTAGGCCTGCCATGGATTGCACCAGAGCTACGTGAAGACCGAGGTGAATACGAGGCTGCGGCTGAGGGAACTTTGCCTGACTTGGTACGCCTAGAGGATATCAAAGGGGATTTACAACTCCACACCACTTGGAGTGATGGTAAAACCTCTGTGCTGGAAATGGCAAAAGCGGCAATGGCGCAAGGACGTGAATACATGCTCATAACCGATCATAGTTTTGGGCTGGGTATGGTCAATGGTGTGAAGCCTGAGGAGATCGACAAGCAGCGCGAGGAGATCGCGGCAGCGAATGCTGAACTGGGTGACGCCTTCCATGTGCTGCATGGTACTGAGTGTGAAATCAAGGCAGATGGCAACCTTGACTTTAACGATGAAGAGCTTGCCAAGTTCGATGTGGTATTGGCCTCAATGCATACCAGCCTGCGTCAGCCGCGTGAGCAAGTCACAGAACGCATGATCAAAGCGATTCGAAACCCATACGTGCGCATCATTGGGCATCCACGTGGGCGTTTAATCCCTGACCGTGAGCCTGCCGACCTCGATATGGACGCCATCTTCAAGGCAGCAGTTGAAGAAAATGTTGCGATGGAAATTAACGCCAACCCATACCGGCTTGACCTTGATGCTGCGCATGCCCGGCGGGCAGTAGAACTGGGCGTCAAGTTGACGATCAGCACAGACGCCCATGAGCCTAGCAACTTTGCCTTGATGCAATATGGAGTCTGGACGGCCCGTCGTGGCTGGGTAACGGCTGCCGATGTTATGAATGCTTTACCCTTAGCCGACTTTTTGGCATGGGCACAGCCAAAATAGCGTTATGTAATTATATTTTCCGAGAGGCAGTTAAACGTATCTGGTAGGGTAACTACCTCTGGAGTCTCAATGAGGTCTTCTGTTGAGATCACCTTGGCTAACTGCGGAAATTCCTCCGCAAGATAAATCAGAAAGGCTTTGGCTACCGGGGAAAGTGCTGACCTGTTTGCCCAAATTGCCGAGAGATAGCGTTTCGGCACCACATCACTGACCGTTAGACTGTGTAGCTGCCCGGTGGCAAGTTCCGGTGCAATGGTACAGGCTGGTACCATCGCAATCCCCATTCCGTTACTCACTGCTTTTTTGATCGCTTCAAGACTGTTGAACGAGGCGACCACGTCAAGATCAACAGTCAGCCAAGGGAGTTCATTACGACCATCGATAATGAACGGCTGCGCTGCTAGTTCTTCGATTGCTACTGTCTCACGTTCTACCCATTGATGTCTGGGGTGTACAATCACACGGAGTGTCACATCTTGGAGATAGACTGAAGCAACCCTGGCACCGGCCGGTGTTTCACTATCGATGAAGCCAAGGTCAAGCTCGCCCGCTTTTACTTGTCGCTTGATCGCTAGACCATCAGTCGTGTGCAGTTTCACCCGAAGATTCTGGTAGCGTTGGTGAAACTCTCCCAGCCAGCCTGGCATGACGTAAATACCGATTTCTTCAGTTGCACCGATGTGTAACTCTGTTTTCGTCAACTGCCCCACTTGCGTTACGGCTGTTTCAGCTTCGTCTAGCATCTTAAAGATGCAATGAGTGTAGTCCAACAAAACTTGGCCAGCAGTCGTCAGGGTAACTCCGCGCCGCCCACGCTCAAACAGTGTCGCTCCGAGTGTCGCTTCTAAATCTTTAATATGCTGGCTTACACCCGGCTGTTGAAGCTGCATACGTTCCGCTGCGGCTGTCAGGCTACCCTCCTGAGCTGCCGTCTGAAAAATTTTGAGCTTGTAGAGATCGATCATTGTATATGCGCCTGCCATAAGTCGGTAATTATGGCTAGTATACGCAATTGACCATAGTTCTCCTATTACTGTTTCGTTAATCTCTTAAAAACAGCAATTTAGTTTTGAGGGGAAACACCATGAGCAGAAACGCTAATCGTAGAAACAAGAGCCGCAAGCAAGAGCATGTGCGTATTCCGATATTGTGGGTGGCAGTTGGCATATTTGCTGTCGGATTCGCCATCTTTACTTTTGTGATTCGCCCAGCCACTAGCGGCGGAGCAATCAGTAACATCGGCCCGAACGACTACGTAAGCCAGTTCGGTGAGGATGCTGCCCACATCCTCGTTGATGTCCGTACACCGACAGAATTTGAATCGGGCCATATTCCGGGTGCAATCAATATCCCGGTTGACTCACTCGCTAACGAACTAGACCAGCTTCCCGCTGATCAGGATATCGTTGTGTACTGCCAAAGTGGCAACCGCAGTGTCCGTGCCTCGCGCATCCTCAGCGATGCGGGTTACGGCAGCATTTTTGACCTTGGCGGCATCATTCAGTGGCGTGCTGCAGGTCTCCCTGTTCAATAACAATTACTTAAGGAGCACATCATGAAAGCACTCAAGCAAATTTTCGGTTCATCAAACGCAGGTAGTTACGAAAACCTAACCATTGACGCTTATCGCAGCGACTTCGAGCGCAGACAGCATACCATAGTAGACGTTCGCTCACCGGGTGAATATAAAATGGGGCATCTCCCCGGTACTGTGAACATTCCGCTCAACCAGCTTCAACAACGCATCGAGGATATTCCAGCAGGCAAACCAGTTGTCGTTGTGTGTGCGTCCGGAAATCGCAGCCGCTCTGGCGCTAATATTCTTGCCAAGGCAGGCCGTGAAGAAGTTTATAATCTAATGGGTGGTACAAAAGCGTGGGCACAGTTAGGTTACCCGCTCAAATAGCCCTTTGTTAAGGAGCAAACAATGATACTTAGAACCTTTTACGATCAAGCACTGGCACAAGCATCTTATCTAGTGGGATGTGGGGCAACAGGCGAGGCGTTGATCATCGACCCGGCTCGGTATATCGAACCATACTTACAATCGGCCGAAGAGCGCGAGTTAAAAATCGCACACATTGCCGAAACACACATCCATGCCGATTTTGTCAGTGGGACTCGTGAGCTTGCTGCCGCCACTGGCGCAACCAAGTATCTGAGTGATGAAGGCGAGGCGATGTGGAAATACGCATTCGTTGATGACAACACCGTACTCCTCAAAGATAACGACGCGTTTATGGTTGGGAATGTTAAGGTGAGAGCTATTCATACGCCGGGGCATACACCCGAACACCTGATCTTCGAAATCACGGATACAGCCAACAGCAACGTACCGTTGGGTTACTTCACAGGTGACTTTCTATTTGTCGGCAGCATAGGTCGCCCTGACCTGTTGGAAGAAGCGGCAGGCATCATGGGGACACGTGAAGTTGGTGCAAAACAACAGTTCGAAAACATTCAACACTTTAAGGGGCTGTCCGATCATCTTCAAATTTGGCCCGGTCATGGGGCAGGTAGTGCCTGTGGCAAGTCCCTTGGTGAACTGCCATCGACAACGCTCGGCTACGAAAAACTGACAAACGAAGCCTTTCACATTGATGAGGAAACAGACTTCGTCGATTGGCTGTTGGCTGAGCAACCAGAAGCACCCACCTACTTTGCTGAGATGAAGCGCATCAACAAGGTTGGCCCAGCACTACTCAAAGATGTGGGAACCGTCACAGATGTATCAGTTGATCTTAAGCAAGTTATTGACGAAGGCGCATTGGTCATAGATGCTCGCTCAGCAAAAGCCTTTGGCGCTGGGCACATTCCGGGTAGTATGAGCGTTCCAGCGGAGCACAAGACCTTTAGCACCTATGCTGGCTGGTTCATTGACTATGATAAGCCAGTCTATTTGATCGCACCGGAGGCCGATGCAGCACGGCTTGTGCTCGAACTGCGGGCGATTGGCGTTGATAAGATTGCTGGAGTCTATTCATCAGAAATTATCTCAGAAGCCGCGCAGGAAACTTTGCTAGCAGTCGATGCATCTCAGCTTAAAGAACGTATGCAGCAGAACGGCCTGAAGTTGGTTGATGTTCGCAACCTCACAGAATATGAGGAAAAACACATCGAACAGGCACTCCACATCCCACTGGGTTATTTACCACGTCAGGTTGATGAAATCCCACGTGACGACGCACTGGTCATACATTGTGCGAGTGGCGTTCGGGCGCAAATTGCAGCAAGCTGGCTCCAGAAGCAGGGTTTCTCTGATGTGGCGAACTTTGACGGGGCTTTCGAGGAACTTGAAACCATCGGTTTAGCGGTTCATCGAAACTAGCACATCATGTCTATTTCTCAGTTGTTTATTGGTGGTGGTGCTGGGTTAGCCATTGGACTAACCCTCGGCCTGCTTGGTGGTGGCGGCTCTATCCTGACGGTACCAGCCTTAGTGTATCTGGCTGGGCAAACGCCACAAGCGGCGGTTGCTGCCTCTTTAGTGATCGTCGGAGCGAACAGCACGATGGGTGCTTTCTTCCATCGTACACAGGGGACGCTTAACTGGAAAATCGCACTCATCTTTGGCAGTTCAGGTATGTTGACGTCTTATGTAGCTGCTGGGTTATCACAGTATTTCTCTGCCACTGCTCTCCTTGTGGTCTTTGCCTGCCTAATGTTGGTCGTTGGCATTTACATGCTCGTTCGTCAGCCGCCGCAGGCAAAGGATGCAGGCAAACCAACTAATTGGTTCATTGTGGTTGGTAGCGGCACACTAGTTGGCGTATTGACCGGCTTGTTGGGTGTGGGCGGTGGCTTCTTGATCGTCCCTGCTCTAGTCATGTTAGTTGGTTTACCCATGCAGCAGGCTATCGGCACATCATTAGTGATCATTGCGATGAACAGTCTCGCCAGCTTGTTAGGACATCTGGGTCATACCTCCCTTGATCTGTCAATTGTCGGCATCTTTCTGATTGGCGGGCTCGCCGGGACGCTACTCGGTTCTCGCTTAAGTAAGCGCATCAATGCTAAGGTGCTGCGCCGTGCTTTCGCCATCTTCGTGATTGTTCTGGGAATCTTCTTATTGGTCGATAACCTCACGACCCTCATCTAGAAGCGCAGCAAAAAATTCCGTTGAAGTCTGCTCACGAGCAGGTTATACTAACCAATGGCCTGGCATAAGCCGGGCACCCCTGTGTCTGCCACTTAAGTATTTCAGACATATGGAGCCCACACCTTAGTGGACTGATGTGGTCGTGCCAGTGATGGTTCCACCCAGGTCGAAGCTAGGGGAAGTTAAAACGATGAAAGGATCATAAGGAATTACAATGACACGTCCAACAATGCGAGCCTTGTTGGAAACGGGCGTCCACTTTGGGCACCGTTCCCGCAAGTGGAATGCTAAGATGCGCGACTATATTTTCGGTGAGCGAAATGGCATCCATATTTTAGACCTTCAGCAAACTCTTGTACTTGCCAATGAAGCCTACGATGTTATCCGCGACACGGTCGCTGATGGTGGCCAGGTGTTATTCGTCGGTACTAAGCGCCAAGCGCAAGAAACAATCATGCGGGAGGCCCAACGCTGCAATATGCCTTATGTCAATGAGCGTTGGCTAGGTGGTACGATGACCAATTTCCAGACGATGCGCGAGCGCATCAAATATATGAAGCAGCTTGAAGCCCGCCGCGACCGGGGAGAATTTGACCTGCTGACAAAGAAGGAAGCCTTAACACTTACCCGTCAGATTGAGAAACTGCGATCTCGTCTTGGTGGTATCCGTGATATGAACGGCCTTCCCGCGTTGATGTTTGTGGTTGACGTCGTGCGCGAGTCAACCGCTGTCCGTGAAGCCAACATCTTGAGCATTCCGATTATTGCCATGGTTGACACCAATGCCGACCCAGACAAGATCGACTATGTCATTCCATCCAATGATGATGCCATTCGTGCTATCAACCTATTGACCCGCATGGTCTCTGATGCTGTGATCGAAGGGCGAGCAGTCCGTGACGATGACGGCGAAGAACAAGAAAAGATGGAATACGAAGAGGCTCGCTATGACTACAGCGATGAGGATGAAGACACGGATGAAGAGTATCTTGGCCAGGCGACAATCGAGAAATTAAACAGTGGCCGCCTCCGCTTCGATGACGGAGATTTGGACGAAGAAAACGAGGATGAAGACGAGGCCGCAGAAGATGTTGTGGAAGAAACTAAAGAAGAAGCAAACTAACAAAACAAACCACCACCGTTTGATTCATCTGCCACAGAAGAAGGGACACTCATGGCTGTAGACGCCAAAGCAGTAAAGGAATTGAGAGACGTTACTGGCGCTTCTATTCTGGACTGCAAAAACGCACTCGAAGAGCATGATGGAGACTTTGATGCTGCAAAGGAATTCCTGGCGGCAAAGGGTCTGGCAACCGCTAAGAAAAAGGCGGGCCGCGATGCAAATGAAGGTAAGGTCGAAACATACACGCACCATGGTGGGCGCGTTGGCGTTATGGTTGAGGTCAATTGCGAGACAGATTTTGTTGCGGCTACTGACCAATTCCAAGAATTAGCACGTGACCTTGCCCTACACATTGCATTCTCAAATCCTCAGTATCTCGACCGTGACGCCGTTCCGGAAGAAGATATTGCAGCATTACGCAAGGAATTTGAAGATGAAGCACGCGAGCAGGGCAAGCCAGATAACATCGTCGAAAAGATCGCCGAGGGGCGCATCAACAAGGCATTGGCAGAAGTCGTTCTGATGGAACAACCATTTGTCAAAGATGAAGATGTGACCATCAAGGAACTACTGACAAACGCCGTCGCTGAGTTGAAGGAGAATATTCAAATCGCCCGATTTGCTCGATTTGAACTCGGCGTATACGACGACGAGGAATAAGCATCCACGCGAAACACCAAGGGATCAGGTACACCACCTGATCCCTTTTATTATGTCTCAACTGTGTCTGAGTCGTTCAGCCATCTTTCATCCATGAAATAAGACTATTTAGAGGGGGATTGAGTGTCCGACAAAATAAAGCGTCCTGAGTTCAAGCGCATTGTTTTGAAGCTAGGTGGCGAGTCAATGTCTGGTGAAGCTGGGTTCGGCATCGACCCAAATCAGGCAGAATTTATCGCCAACAAGATTGCGACAATCAAAGAACAGGGGGTTCAGGTAGCCGTTGTTATTGGGGCCGGCAACTTGTGGCGAGGGCAGCAGGGCATCGCTGCTGGCATGGAGCGGGCTACTGCTGACTACATGGGCATGGTTGCAACAGTAATGAATGCCCTTGCCTTACAAGATGCACTTGAGCGGCAGGGAGTATCTACCCGCGTTCAAACTGCTATCGAAATGAAGTCTGTTGCAGAACCTTATATTCGCCTACGGGCCATCCGTCATTTAGAAAAAGGGCGCGTTGTTATCCTTGCAGCCGGAACGGGCAACCCGTTCTTTACCACTGATACGGCTGCTGCGCTTCGGGCGAATGAGATCAACGCAGATGTGCTCATTAAGGCCACCAAGGTGGATGGTGTCTATGATGATGATCCTAAGAAAAACCCAGATGCTAAGCGCTACGATCACATCACCTTTATTGATGCGCTTAACCAGCGCTTACGTGCGCTTGACAGCACTGCTATCTCGCTATGTATGGACAATGATTTACCGATTATCGTGCTGAATCTTTGGGATGACTCTGCACTGGAAGATGCTGTGCAGGGTCAAATGGTCGGTACGCTGATCTCTGCAGGTAACTAACCTAATGCGTTGGTTTTTAGTCACGCTTGTCGGAGTTCTATTGGTTGCGTGCAGCGTAGAACCTATTCCAACATCTGTCGTACCCACCGCAACGGTTGTCGCTGTTGTCGCTGATACACCGGAGCCAACTCAATCTGGCCTTGAAGCGCCGCCCCAGCCCGCTACAGTAACCCCTCCTTCACAGATTGCTTGTGATGAAACCACTGGTACAATGACCATTACATCTTTCAGCAGCGACTTGATCGGTGACGAGGTGCGCTATCGAATTTATTTACCGCCATGTTATGAGCAAACCAATGCCCGCTATCCTTACATCATCATGCTGCACGGCTTTGATATGCCCGACGGTATGGATGATTCCATGTGGGACGAGATTGGCCTAGATGAGGCAGCTAATCAAGGATACGCCAATGGTGCATTGCCCCCGATGGCAATTGTGCTGCCTAATGGCAACGACGCTCAACATGACTTCGACCCTGGCCCCTATCCACAAGTTATCGTTGACGAGCTTATTCCTCATGTGGAAGCAACATATTGTCTGTGGGGTACACCGGAGACCCGCGGCATTGGGGGCTTGTCTCGCGGGGGGTATTGGGCGTATGCAACGGCTTTTTTGAACCCGGCTTTATTTACACATGTTGGTGGGCATAGCGCTTTTTTCTATGATGGTGAATTTCCGCAAGCGAATCCCTCCGCTTTGATCACATCAGCTCCCGGCATTGAAAATCTAGACATGTACTTAGATCATGGAGTGACTGACACATTAGTGGACGACAACATGCGTGTGTTTGTACAACGTGCCCAAAATCGAGGTATTGAGCCGACTTACATCACCGAGCAACCCGGTGGGCACAGCAACGAATACTGGGCATCTCAATCGGCAGCGTATCTGGCATTTTATTCTCAGGCGTGGCCTGCTGGTGTGGAAGGATACCCACCCTGTGAGTAAGCGCCTGTATTACGATGACCCATACACGACGGACTTCACGACGACAATCCACGAGACAACTGAAGTCGATGGGCGGCCCGCGGTTGTGCTCGAAGAGACCTACTTCTACCCAGAGGGCGGTGGGCAGCCTGCCGACACTGGCACGATTGGCGACGTCAAGGTCAAAGATGTTCAGGTGCGCAAAACTGATAATGTAGTTTTGCACTTAATGGATGCTCCTATTGCTGAAGGTCAGGCCGATGCGCATCTTGACTGGCACCGGCGCTTCGACCATATGCAGCAGCACACAGGGCAGCACATCCTGACGCAAGCATTCGTTCAGATAACTAAGGCCAATACCGTCGGGTTCCACCTGAGTGAACGCACTGTGACCATCGATCTGGATAAGGGTAATCTATCAAGCAAGAAACTTGACCAAGTCGAACGGTTGGCGAACGAAATTCTGTTTGAAAATCGCCCGGTGACTGCGCGCCTCTATCCGCTTGAGCAGCTCCCGAATACTGTCCGGGTTCGTAAGATACCTGACTCAATGAGTACCGATGGCATCCGGGTAATTGAAGTCAGTGCGTTTGATGCGACAGCCTGCGGTGGCACGCACGTTGCTGCAACAGGTGAAGTCGGCTTGCTGAAGATCATCAATGCAACGCCTTACAAAGGTGGAACCCGTGTTAATTTTGCCTGTGGTTGGCGTGCAATCAATGATTACAACGAAAAAAACCACTTGATGCAACAGGCAAGCGTATTGCTCTCAGCGAAACATACAGATGTGCCAGCGCTTATTGCTAACTTACAAGCTGACCTCAAACAGAAGCATAACGCTTTCCAAGCTGCTCTCGCTGAATTGGCACACCACCGTGCTCGATCTTTGGTTACAGATACACCCATTAAGAATGGCATACGTCTGATTACCTTGGTTGATCCCGAGCTTGACGCCCAGTTGTTAGCATCTATGCTAATTGAAGAAAGTGCAACGATGGTTCTCATCGGGCAATCGGGTGAAAAGGCACACATCATTGCGGCCCGCAGCGAAGACATCGACCACAATATGAACCAAGTGTTACAAGCTGTTTTCGCTGAACTTGGTGGTGGTCGTGGTGGGGGCCGCCCTAACATGGTGCAGGGGGGTGGTGTTGAAGCCACCGCTGAACAAATTACAGCGGCCTTTGAAACTGCTACCCAAGCACTGTATTGATGCTGTGCAGTAAACAGCGTGAAACAATAGTTTCGCAGACTGCCACAGCTCGGTACAATGCACTTCGCTGTATCTTTGAGTTCACGCGTCAAGTAGCCAACGTTTAATGGAATTAGAAGCACTTGTAGGTCATTTGTTTATCGTTGGGGGCCGCTCTGTCCGGGCAGCGTCACCGGGAGCCGCAGCCATCCCACCACCTCGTCGGGCAGCACGCGGCCGAGATGCCGATACCCTCTTCTGCTTGATCTCACTGAGTGAGGAGCAGCGTCAGCCAGCCTCATTCTATGAGCAGATTGTCACAACGACTTCTGAAACTTTCTTTAACAGTACCGGCAGCGTGACGGCTGCTATGCGTAGCGCTGTTAATGCATCGAACACGTTTCTGCTTGACTGGAACAGTAGCTTGGAGCAACCAGTTGGTGTTGGCTTAACGTGTGCTGTCTTGCGTGAAGACAGCGTCTATGTAACGATCGCAGGCCCGGCTCGCGCCTATCTGATTACAAATGGTAGCGTCGTCCGGATGCCAGATGATATTGAAGTCCGTAGTGGTACTGTTCCACTCGGTAAGTTCGCTGAACCTGAAGTGCGCTACTTTCGCTCTGAAATTAAAGTTGGCGACTTCCTAATTCTGGCAGACAGCTCGCTGAATCAACTGACCGACACCACTTTTGTCTATGTTGTAGAAAGTGGCTCAGTTGATACAACGTTAACCAATCTAACAAATGTTTCTGGGGATTTTGCTGCCGCCGAGGTGGTCAAGTTTGTTATGCCCGAAGGTGCTCCGGCGAGACAAGCACCTACTACTGAAGCGAGCCAGAAATCATCGAATTTCCCAAACATCTTTGGGGGGCGCTCAAAATCAGTGCTAGCTGAGGGGGGTACAACACCAGAGCCAGCACCTGTCGAAATCACTGCTGCACCACCGCTGGAAGTTTCGGAGACGCCAACCCTTAGCTATGAGCCTGACGCTTCTCTAAGGGAAGGCTCCCGGACCGAACCGCCAGCTAAAGAGGAGCAGAGCCTGCAGGATGTTACTCAATCTATTATGCTGACTTTCGCCAAATTCATAAGGCGCATGCGTGAAGTGGTTGACCGAGTTCTTCCCGATGAAGAAGGCGATAATCCTTTAGAAGATCAATTTAGACTGCCGTTACCCGCACAAATTGGTGTAGCGATATCTGTCGCTTTGATCGCGACGGTCATCACGACCGTTATTTACCAGACCAATGGGCAAAACTCGACTTACTTTAGTTTAGTCTTACAGGCCGAGCAGGAAATTGAGCAGGCACGTGCAGCCTCAGCAAACCAGGCAGATGCGCGCCCGCACTGGGAAGCTGCCGTCGCCCTATTGGAAGAAGCAGACACAATCCGTGCAGCTAGCGAAGAAGTTAGCTTGTTGCGACAGGAAGCACTAGCTGCCTTGGACACCTATGATGCTGTTACTCGTGTTTCAGCAGTCCCATTACGCACTTATGAGACGGGAACGTTTTTCCGCGGGCCTGTGCTAAACGATCTCAACCTTTATCTGATTGATACCACAACAGATATCCTTTATCGAGAAGACCTTAGCTCAGAGGGCACCAGCCTGATCAACCAGCGCCCACTGACCATTACTCGACAGGGTGAACTCGTCAATGATCAAGTGATTGGAGGCTTAATCGACCTTGAGTGGATTCAAGATGGAGGCATACAAGGGCGGGATCAATTAGGCGTTGTCACCCGGAACGGTCTCTTAGTTACTTACTCGCCCAGTCAAGAAGTAGCTGCAGAAATTCTACCGGGCTTTGGCGCTTGGCAAGACCCAAGAGCTATTGCTGTATACAATGGTGACCTATATATTCTCGATGCAGGTGCCAACCAGATATGGCGGTACGTAGTTGAGGGTGGCGACTATACTGATACACCGCAGTTATACTTCACGGACATCACACCAGATTTGAGCAATGCCATCGACTTTGCAATCGACTCAAACGGAAATATTTATATCCTTGAGTCTAACGGCGTGGTGAGTAAGTATTTCCAAGGTCAGCCTGAGACGCTTAATTACGCATTACCCCAACCTCTTGCCCGTCCAACCGCACTTCAGCTTAACGTCAGCGTGATTGAACAAGCGATTTACATCACTGATCCAGGTGGGGACCGACTGTACAGCACAACCTTAACCGGCACATTCCTAAATAATTACAAGGATCAGCAAAATTCTGTCTTCAGCGCACTTTCTGGAGTATATGCTGGTGATAATGACCAGATATATGTCACAGCGGGAAATGCACTTTACTTCTTCAACCGACCGTAACAGTAGGTCAATATACACCAGATGAAACAAAGCAAGGGACTCTCAGGATTTAAAGCTGTATCATGGCGTCTATATGCCATTGCGGGTGTGTTTATTTTCATTTCACTGATCATTAGTATTGTTACTTTTTCCATCACTCGACAGATTGTGCGTAATGCCCCCGTTGATGCCGCCCAAAACGAGCCTAGCTTCAGTTTTGATGCAGCTAGTGAAGAGTTGGGTGAAGGAAGTGAGGAGTTATTTAGCGAAGGCCGGACAACTATTCTGCTTATGGGAATTGATGAACGCGAAGTTGAATCCGGCCCATGGCGCACAGATACGATGATTATTTTGACGATTGATTCTGTCGCAAACACCGCTGGTATGCTATCGATCCCTCGCGATCTGTGGGTGGAGATCCCCAACTATGAAAGCTACGATAAAGTTAACACAGCGCATTTCCTGGGGGACTTTGATCAACTCCCTGGGGGTGGCCCAGCACTCGCACTTGAAACGGTACAGTATAATCTAGGGATACCAGTCAACTACTATGCAACCGTCAATTTTCAGGCTTTTGTCAACGGAATTGATGAGGTCGGGTGTATTCCGATTGATGTTCCTCAAACCATCGACGATCCGAACTATCCGGATGGGGCCTATGGGTATGACCCATTTTACATTGAGGCTGGAGAGCAATGTCTTGATGGTGACACACTTTTGAAATATGCTCGCACCCGAGCCACCCTAGGCAGTGACTTTGACCGTTCAGCGCGGCAGCAGCAGGTAATTTATGCGGTACGTGATCATATATTGAGTACAGAGCAAATGCCTTCGTTAATTACCCGTTCACCACAACTCTATGCAACAGTTGAAGAAGGCATCAACACTAATTTATCGTTGAGTCAAATGATCGATTTAGCACGGGTCGGGGCCTCTATTCCCCGTGATAACATCTGCTCGCTGGTCCTGAACGATTTCTACACCGAGCCGCAGGTCGTCCCAGAGAAAGGCGATGTCCTGATCCCAGATCGCGAAGCTATCCGCAACCTCGTCTCTGATTTATTTACTGGAACAGGGCGTTGCGTTGTTGTGGATAATGAATTAGAAACGCAGGCTACGGCACAGCGCCCAACCGTGACGGTTCTTAATGGGACACAACGGCAAGGTATCGCCACTGAAGCACGAAATGTATTGTTTACGCTAGGTTTTGATGTCGAAACGATTGGCAATACAGGAACGCAATATTATCCGGAGAGCGTCATCTATAATTACAATGAGCTAGATGCTAGCGCACAATATATCGCTTTGGCATTGGGCATCCCTGAGAGTCAAATTGAAACCAGCGGCGGCCCAGAAAGCCCATACGATATTCAGATTGTTTTGGGTGAAGACTATACCGAGTAGGAAATATCCAGGGAAGTCATTTTCGTATCAATTTGTTCGACAATCACTGATAAGTGTTTGTCATGCTGGACGAAATCAATGTTCTCCATGTTGATGTACAGCACCGGGCAGATTGTGAACTGCTCAACCCAGTCATCATACAAGATGTTAAGCTGATGTAAATAGACTGGACGGATATCTTGCTCATAGTCGCGCCCACGTTTCGCTATTTGCTTGAGCAGACGGTCAACACTGCATTGCAAATAAATGACGATATCCGGTGGCGGCAGCATCATCACCACTGCTTCATATAGATCGTTGTAAGTTTCATAGTCTCGCGTAGACATCCGTTCCTGTATGTACAGGTTTCGTGCAAATATCTCCGCGTCCTCATAAATCGTGCGATCTTGCACGGCTGCAACGGAAGATTGTGCCAATGCAATATGATCTTCAATCCGGCGCGTCAGAAAATAGATTTGGGAGTGAAACGCCCAACGGCGCATATCATTGTAAAATGCTTCGAGGTAAGGGTTCTCGTCTGAAGGCTCTTTATAGGCCTGCCAGCCGTAATGCTCAGAGAGCGCACGGGTCAGTGTGCTTTTACCTGAACCAATGTTGCCAGCAATAGCGACATGTAAGGAACGTTTCGTATTAATTTGCATCGGCGGCATCATCCCAGTGACGGTTGGTATTCAGCATCATTTTTTCAATGTACGCTTGCTCTAAGTCAACCCCAGCGTAATTACTGATCTTTAGCAGGTAGGCAAAGCAGTCAGCAAGTTCGTCCTGGAATTCTAGCCGATTGGCCTCAATTGCCTTGAAGCGTGAGTCTACCATTGAATGACCCTCAGCATGCAGCGCCTGTTCCATTTTCCAAGTCTTTTTGAACACACGGGCCAGTTCGCCAACTTCCTCGTTCAACAAAATAAAGTTGAAAAACACGTTCGTATCAAATGACTTCTCGGCATCAAGGGAGATATGGAACTGCTGGAAGTCTGTTAAGCGTTGGGGGCCAGTCTCTAAGTTTCGCAGAATTTCTCTCGACTGGTTGACGCTTGTTAGCGAACTAACACCAGGAAGCTGCGTCTGGTATGAGCCATACTCAAGAGTACTTTTGACGCGCTCTACAATGTGAGCAACATCGTCCGCATTTTGCACAAAATTTAGATTATTTGTGTCAATGGTTAGGAGCGTAGATTGATCATAGTCTGCTGCGAAATCGTCGTAGGCACGCCGCAGTTGGACAATATAGTCTGGGTCGATATTGCGCTCGTAAGAGCGGTCACGGGCTGCGATGCGCCCCATCAGTACATCAAGGTCAGCTCTTAGGAAGATGAGCAGATCTGTCCGCTCTACTTTCTCACTGAGTGCGTTGTATACTCGCTCGTATACACTAAGTTCATCACCCTGTAAGTTTAACCGGGCAAAGAGTGAATCTTTGGCAAAGATATAGTCAGAGATGACGGGACCCTGCAACAAGGCAGAGGGCACGCGGCTGGTTTGCTGGCGAAAGCGGCTCAGCAAAAAGAAGATCTGTGTTTGAAAAGCATACCGTTCTGGTTCCTCGTAAAACCGGGAGAGGAAGGGGTTTTCTTCAAACTCCTCTAGAACTGCATGTCCGCCGAGTTCACGTTGGAGTAAGCGCGTCAGGGTGGTTTTACCAACACCAATAACACCCTCAATGGCGATGTAAGGATGAGTCCTCATGCGGCGCAGTTTTTCCTTCAATGTTGGGGTGAATATCAGTCAAAGACCATACTCCGCAAGAGGCAGTTACGCAACGCATCAGGTTAATGATTTGTATGGATTTTGGGGCAACATAATCATCCGCCAAAGCAAACCGAACGGCGCATCCTCGAGCTGATCGAAGCCGACAGGTTAATAAATACTAACGGGCAGTCGGAATAAACTGCCGCAGCACTTGCACGTCTTGCAACATTACTTCGCGCTCCGCTGGTCTATATAGGGCAACCGCCGGATGGTAAAGCGGCACTAGCGATACATCACCATAGTTAGCGCGGGCTTGGTAGACTTGCCCACGTATCTTGCTAATTTTGAGCTTACTGACGTCAAGCCCAAACCGTTTGAACAAATACCCCATCGCATAACGCCCTAGGGCAACAACAACACGCGGCTTGAGCACATCGAGTTGGCGATCAAGGAAAGGCGCATAGATACTGATTTCTTCTGGGAGCGGATCGCGGTTATCTGGCAGGCGATCTTTGATAATGTTCGTGATGAAAATATTTTCACGCTTGAGGCCAATAGACTCTAATTGTTCATCCAAGACCTTGCCGGAAGCACCTGTGAAGGGTCGCCCGGATTCTGCCTCTTGTTTGCCAGGCGCTTCACCCACCAACACAATCGTCGCTAGTGGGCTGCCTTCACCAGGCACAGGATAGTAGTTGTTGCGAACGCGGTAGGCATACAACGGTGATGCTTCGAGGAAGCGGATTTCTTCAGCGATCTTTTCAAGTGTCTGCATGCGGCGGTTGAGGTCTGCAAGGTCAAAAACGGTGTGGGATGCCAGGTCGGGGTCTTCTTCCGCGCTCACGGGCCGATCTCGTTCGAGGTCAAGTGCACGCAGCAGTTTATTGACGGCGGCCTCAACATGGCGGTCTTGGTGCCATCGTGTGAAGTCAATGCGATCAATATTGACTAGGAAGAAAAACTCAGTGAGGTCTGTTTCTTCTAAAAGGATTGGCAGGATACGCTTCTCTTGGATGAAGGCCCAATTGATTTCGGCCTTTACCCAACGTGACTGGGTTGAGTTCGGGCTGAGAAGCAGCACAACCACATCGGCAGCACTTACTTCTTTACCCAACCGTCCCACAAAATCTTCACCCGCTGTCAGTTCATGTGTATCAATAAATACGTCTGCGCCATGCTCGCGAAGTTCACTCGCGATGTATTCCGCTGCATCTATATCTCCTCGTGAGTAACTGATGAAGACTTTTGCCATACGCTCCATATATCTTCTCTAAATAGAATCCCTCACTTAGTATGGTAGACGCTGTTAATCACGGCAAGGCAATGAATTAGAGTCAAGGAGCGCTCAGCACGAGCGCTCCATTTCGGTAAGAGGAGCTTAGTTAGCACGCTCGTTTGCTTCTATTAGGCCAGACTTGACGAAATAAGTGGGGTCAATCTCATCAAACCCAATCTGTTCTTCGTACTTTTGAATCTTACCAAACAAGCGTTCGATACCTGTTTCAATTTCCATGTAGCTGAAGCCATCCCAGAAAGCCGCACAGAACATCTTGCCTTCTTCATCGGGGACTTCACGGGTCTTCATGATGCCCTTTTCCAACTTCTTGCGGCTTTTGATGCTCAGGTTGTTCAGAGCATGCTGCAAGACGTCTCTGTAGTATTCACGTGGGCCATAGATATTGGTATCGATAAGGGCCTGTGCAAATGTTTCGAACTCGGGGATATACTCGTCGGCTGGCATACCAAAGTTCTCAATCACCTGCCAGAGTGACTCAATCGCTTTGTGGGGGAAGTAGTAGAGATATAGTTTGAAGATCTCTTGGAAGAACATATAGTGTGCTGCTTCGTCGATTGCAATTGTTTTAGCAACCTCAGCTAATACCGGGTCGACGTCGTCCTGAAACTTTGGATTTTTACCCTCTGCGACCAATAATGTATTGAGGTAGTTTACTTGTGTCGCCCGTTCCTGAACGACAACATACGCTGTCATAGTGATCGGGTCGTCAAACTGTAGGCGCCATTCATCATTGCGCAGCGTATTCATATACTCACGTATCCAGTCAGGTGAGCGATGTTGAGTGAACAGCAAGGCATTCTGCCATGTATCTGAATGCTTCTCTTCCTCAGAGCCCCACCGTAATTGAAAGTGACTGCGTCCATGGCTCTTGCGGACTAACCCTAGTATCGAACTGGTATAGTCAGGCACATACTGCTCAACAGCAAAAAAGCCTTCAAGCACCCGATTGATTTCGGGAGAGTGGTCTTTGCGGATGTTGCGCCAGTCGAATGACTTGTCAGGGTTCCAATTGCGTGTGGCTTGAGAACGGGCAAGGTACCAACGGTATAGGCCAACCATTCCTCGTTCAATTAAGCGATGACGTTCTTCGTATGATAGTAATTGTGGGGAATAGTTCGGTCGTTGGTCGGCGAGTGCAGCCCGAATATCGGAATCTGGTTTTGTGACCATTTCGTTCTCCTTGAAGTCAAAATTTTTAGTTGGTGAAGAGCAGTATCTAATATCAGAATGAGATTATCTACCCTAGTAGCTCAAGCAGTTAAGAGCCTATCCATAAATTCGCTACGCTCATTTTGGATTTGTTAGATACCTTCCGCAAATTGTTGAAGCCATTTACGGATAGATACTAAGATAGCTAGCACAGACTTCAGCATTACTCACTATCTTAGTTTACACTGCCCGGAGCGAATAACACAGATTTTCATCTCGTTTATTTACTTGGAAGGCCATTATATATGAAATACGTCCAGTTAGTTTCAAGAGTGGTCACAACGCTATACTCAATCAATTAAGAGATTCTTACACCTGAGAGCTTATTCCAAACTCGTGCACCCTCCACAGAAAGCAGAAGATATCAAGCCGCCCATTAGTGTGTTCACGGCACTACGAGACGGGCTCGATCTCACCAGTTCGAAATTATGGTTGGTGCTCATTCCGCTGATACTCGATCTTGTCATCTGGGTGGGCCCACGGCTGTCCTTTAAACCTGTACTCGAAGAACCTTATGAACAGTACGTCCAAGCCTTTGATGATGCCTTAGCACTGATGGACGCTGATACGCCAGCACTGATGGAACCGACTGAAGCTCTGTTCCTTGACCAATACTTTTTCCTCATTGGTATTCCGCCATTTCTGGGGATGCCCAGTGTTATATCAAATATGCAGCTTTCCCGTGAGGTACTGCCACTCCCTGTGCCTATATCACCGCCTACCATTCAGATACAAACATGGGGTGGCGTAGCATTAGTGTTTGGCATCAGCATTTTGCTTAATATTACGTTATTTACCCTTTTCTCAATTCTTGTTGCCAATTCAGTTCATGCTTCCGAACAAGCGTCTATCAACGTCAACTGGGCGCAATACATCATGCTCACATTGGCTCAATTCTTAATAGCTTTGATTATCATCATCCTGCTGATGTTTTTGCTTCTTTTCCCATTTTTACTACCCAGTGTATTGCTTGGCGTGCTTGGTGGGGCTGGCTCCAATTTGCTAACCATCGTCGTTTCGACTATCGTTTTGCTTGGCTGGGTGCTAATCCTTTGGCTGGGCACATTTATTGTGTTTACCGGGCACGGTATAACACTCCATAGAAAACACATCATTGCAGCACTTTGGGATAGCATCCGGGTTGTTCAGTGGAATAGGTCTGCCACGACGTTTATGCTGTTGACGACTATTATATTGTATGTTCTTTTCCGGATGCTGTGGTACACCGCACCTACAGACTCGCCCGCCACTTTAATAGCCATTATTGGTAACGCGTTCATTAACACCAGCTTACTCGCGACAACATATATCTACTATCAAGATCGGCATCGCTATTGGGAGGAAATGCGCGCATATCTTAAAGCTCAGTTGGAGGCAAAACGGGCGCAAAACCAGTCAGGAATCAGCGCATAGAAAAGCGCTTCAAAGCTGATATTTAGGGCCAGATTGTTCAGATTGAGGTATAATTAAGTGTCATTTAATAGCCAAAAAATGGGCGCAAATGGCAGTGTTCTGAATGGCTCCATAGTGGAGACATTCTATATTGTTTAATGATAAAGAAAGAGACACTATGTGATGGTTGATGAAAACTGGAGTGGTGAATACGGCGCGGCAAACATCGAGGTGCTGGAAGGTCTTGAAGCTGTTCGTAAGCGTCCAGGTATGTACGTCGGTGGCACAGACATTAAAGCACTGCATCATCTAATTTATGAAGTTGTCGATAACTCTGTTGACGAGGCTCTGGCAGGTTTTTGTGACAACATTCAAGTGACCTTGCTAGCCGATGGCGGTGTTGAGGTATCAGATGATGGTCGCGGTATTCCAGTTGATCTCCATGAAAAGACAGGCATGTCTGCCCTACAAACGGTTATGACGATGCTACATGCAGGTGGCAAATTCGGTGGCAGCGGGTACAAGGTTTCTGGTGGATTGCATGGCGTCGGTGTGAAGGCTGTCAACGCATTGTCATCCTATATGAATGCAATCGTTCATCGCGATGGAAAAATCTGGCAGCTTGAGTTTGAACGCGGGATTCCGCTGTACGAAGATATTCGCGAAATTGGTGAGACGGATCAAACCGGGACAATCATCACCTTCTACCCAGATGAAACCATATTCACAGAGACGACAGTGTTCCAGTATGACACGCTCCTGACGCGTTTCCGTGAGATGGCGTTCGTCACTAAGGCTGTCAACATTACACTGCGTGACGAGCGTGTAGAGCCGTTCCCTCGGGAAATGTCATTTTATTTCGAAGGTGGAATTAAGTCGTTTGTAGAATACCTCAACCGTAATCGTGAGGCTGTACATGATGTCGTCTACGCTCAGCGTAACTTCAATGTGGACGATGTCGGTGAAATCGAGATTGAGGTCGCTCTGCAATACGCTGACTACTTTGCCGAGTCTCTCTATGCTTTTGCAAATACGATTAACACTGTCGATGGTGGTACACACCTTGAGGGCCTGCGAGCAGCAGTAACGCGTGCTGTAAATTACCATGCTAAGAAGGCTGGTGTTCTAAAAGACAACGACCCTAACTTTAGCGGTGACGATACGCGTGAAGGTATGACGGCGATTGTTAGCATCAAGCACCCTGATCCGCAGTTCGAGAGTCAAACAAAAGTCAAGTTAATGAACGCAGAAGTCAAAGGACTGGTACAGTCCGTTGTGAATGAGGCTTTTGGCGAGTTCCTTGTGACGGATACCAAGGCTGCCCGTAAAATCTATGATAAGTGTCTTGTATCTGCCCGTGCTCGGAGTGCGGCAAAACGGGCTCGTGACTTGATCCGCAGCAGTCCACTTCAAAGTAGTACGCTGCCGGGCAAACTTGCTGACTGCTCCTCGCGTGATCCAAAAGAAAGTGAGCTATATCTCGTCGAGGGTGACAGCGCAGGTGGCAGTGCTAAGCTCGGGCGAGACCGGCATTTCCAAGCCATCTTGCCACTGCGCGGCAAAATTTTGAACACTGAGCGTGCTCGCCTTGACAAAGTGTTGGATAATAGAGAAATTCAAGCGTTAATCTCTGCGTTAGGTGTTGGTATTGGTGAGGAATTTGACCTCAGTCGTTTGCGTTATGATCGCATTATTATTATGACTGATGCTGACGTTGACGGAGCACATATTCGTACTTTGCTGTTAACCTTTTTTTTCCGGTATATGCCACAACTGGTGGAAGGTGGACACCTGTATATAGCTCAGCCACCGCTCTACTTGATCAAAAATGGGCGTAAAGAAAACTATGTCTACACTGAGAACGAAAAAGATACATATTTAAGAAACCTTGATGACAACGCTAAGTACTCGTTGCAACGTTACAAAGGTCTCGGTGAGATGAACCCCGAACAGCTATGGGAAACGACAATGGACCCAGGCACTCGTACTCTGCTACAGGTCAGCATTGAAGATGCAGCCATGTCTGATGCCACCTTTGACATGCTTATGGGCGCGTCCGTTCCACCTCGGCGCAAGTTCATTCAGACGCATGCTAAGAGCGTCCGCAACCTAGACGTGTAAATAATCTTTGTTGTATGTGGGTGTCGGATTTCATAATAATTGGGGCGTCAGGTGAAATCCTACCGTCGTTTCCGTTGGAGAGTGCTGTAAGGCACTCTCTGCCTTCCCCCAAGCTAATCCATACTCTAGCGAGGAAAACAGTACAAAGCTGGGCAAACTATTGACGAACTAAATAACGCAGAAAGCCCGTTCTTTTCTCTCTCAAGGAACAGCCATATCAATATAGTCTACAGTGTGCTCATCCAAGCTCAAGCGGTTACCAATTTAGCGTAGCGTGGCCCAACATAGCTTGAACTTGCTCGATACTCAGCGGAGAGGGTGGGATTCGAACCCACGGTGACCTGACGGCCACAACTGTTTTCGAGACAGCCCCAATCGTCCACTCTGGCACCTCTCCACGAGGATGAAATTGTATCAAACTCAGCGAAGCGAGTCGAAAAACATCTTGAGCTGCAAAGCGGCTTCGTCTGCTAGAATGCCGCGATGTATCGTCACATGATGACTGATGGTGGGATAATCTAGGAGATTCATAATTGAGCCGCCGGCCCCTGCCTTGGGGTCATCAGCTGCCCACACCAACCGACCTAACCGAGCCTGTACCATTGCGCCGGCACACATCACACAAGGTTCTAATGTGCAATATAGCGTGCTGTCAGTCAGGCGCCAATCGCCTAAATGTTGAGCAGCTTGTTGCATTGCAATGATCTCCGCATGGGCAATTGGGTTGCGGTCAACTTCCCTGCGATTATGGCCTGAACCAACAATCTTGTTGTTATGGACAACCACTGCACCCACAGGAACATCGCCGTGCTCAACAGCATGCGTAGCCTCATCAAGCGCGGCTTGCATCCAATATCGGTCTACGTCCATTACAGTCACTTTGAGGCTCCGAATAAAAATGACCCGGTAAACCGGGCCACTTAAACTCCACAGACAGGACTCGAACCTGTAACCTACCGGTTAACAGCCGGTTGCTCTGCCATTGAGCTACTGTGGATTATTTCAGAAAGAAAGTATATCGTGTGCTGTTAGACGAGTCAACATCCCGCAGAGAACTAGAAAACGAAAATAGGGTTAGTGAAAATCCACCCACGCTGTTTATTTCCGACCGGTAAATAGACCTCTACTCGATAGACTCCGGGTTGATTGACAATAAAACTACGGTTGGCAATACCATCTTCTTCTGTGTGGAGTATGCCGTTATGAATAAGACGGATCGTTGATAACTGTGGTGTGCCTACTTGTAACGTAACACCGTAATTGACGCGGATTTGCCCGCCCATAGCCGCTGTAAAATTGTGTCCCTGTGCAGAAAACCGAAAGCGCTTCGTTGGTGCGAGTTGATCATTCCCAATCCAGAGACGCCCAGCGGCAATGGTCTCTAAGATGCGTTTTTTGTCGTTATCAAAATCACCTGAAAGAGGCGTATGCAACAATACGTGGTTATTAATGCCTTGAAACAACTGTTTATAAGGAAAAATAGTTTGCTTGATAGGTCCCCATTGTGCTTGAAAAGCGTGTGCATCTGAGCCGCCAATAGCCACAACTCGGTTTTCTAACGAGAGCAGATCGTCCCAGAGGGTAAGCGTCTCGGTTGATGGACCATTGATGACCCTCTCTGGGGCTGATAATGCACGAACTGAACTAAGCGTACTCCCCAAATTCTCCTTAAATTCAGACATGTAATTCCATAGTTCAATACCTGTGAAGCCTTTGATATCCCAGTTGCGCCAAGCATATGATGGCATATTCCATTTTTTGATGGCCTTGTCATAGGGATGCGCAATGAACGATAAACCGTTGGCTTCAATAATGGAGTCAATAAGCTGCTGCGGGTTTCCGGCTTGGTGAGCGAACTCTTCGTTAGCGCCAAGAGCAAGTAGATGATCGCCAAAAGGATTGAGGCGTGGGTTATGGAGTTCCTCTCCCATAATCAGAAGAACATCGTGACCGTTATGGGTGTAGATACCTTCCACCCCCTGTACTAATACATTGTGGTCTGTGGTAATGACGAAATCCAACTGCGCTTCGGCGGCAGCTCGTATGATGGCGTCATGGTCTCCAGTGCCATCAGAATACGGCGTATGGATATGGATATTGCCTACAACTTCGTATAATTGGGATACAGCCATCAGCTACAGCTACCTCTAGAATAAGCGCATTTGTTGCAATGTAGCGGATTGCGATGGCTGCTTCAATTGCTTAGGTGCCTGTAAACTGGCAGCTTGTAACCAGTCAGATGAGGGCCCTTCCCAAGCAAACTGTTGAAAGTCAACCCGGTCTTTGGCGTCAAAAACAATCTCCTCGTTTAGCAAGCGTCTGCGCTGCTCTTGTGCACCTGTGCTATCTTGCGGCATCGCGATTTGGCCCTGCCCATTAATCACACGCTGCCATGGCACTTGGTCAGCTTCGCGTGCCCGGTTCATTGCTTGACCGACCCAGTAGGCTGAAAGGCGTTTGTGTTCGTTCTTATCGGTCTCCGGCGCTGGTGGGATCATCGAAGCTATTTGACCATAAGTAGTTACCTGCCCAGCAGGAACTTGCCGGACAATCTCCCAGACAAGTTTATCGAATTCAACAGGGTTCGGAGGTTGACGTCTCATGGTGCAACTTTACAAGCCAGACTCAAGGTCTGTCAACCTATGACAGTACACTAAAATAGCTGAAATTTGCTCTTGATTCTTTGTTTGCAATGTCTATAATCTGGCGAAAATCGAACAGCAAGCAAAAGAGACCCGCTAAAGGCTTCAAATACGCGGCTGCTCGCATCCTAATATGGAAGCTGTTATTAGCTCTTGGAAATTTTTGAGAATAAGGAGATGTATGATGCGTAGTAATTGGCTGAATTTAGAAGATGTTGAACTGATTGGCCCAGGTCTGCCACTAATGGATGACGACGAGGACGATGATTGGGAAGATGACGACGGCCTTGACTTTGATGACCAAGATGACGACGACTGGGACGATGATGACTGGGATGACGACGACGATGACTGGGAAGATGACGATGATGACTGGGACGATGATGACTACTAGACACTACGATCCCTTCAACGCTATTGCATAAAAAACCAATAGACTGAGCAACGCACTCAGTCTATTGGTTTTTAACACTCTTATGCCAAGAGTGCTTTCACAAGATATTTTGGCCTTAGTAGTTCCTTCGGAGACTCCAAACCCATCTCATTTGCGAGGTACCATGCCGCTGTGGCACCACCTGGTCCGACACCAATTACCAATACTTCCGAGTCAATAATTGAGTTTTGCTGCCACGCGCTATTTTCCTTGTTTAAACTATTGTTACCGGTGTATTGGGCAAATACTTTAACAGCGATTATGCGATGGTCTAGGCGCTGTCATTGTTTTATTTACTCTTCGTCAAAGAATCCAAGTTCTACAGCCTCATCAAGAGACAAAGCTGACTCACTAACTTTACCCAGATCATCCGCGGCTTCTTCCCAAAATTGGTCAAGAGCATCTGTGCTGTTGATATCAACGTCGTTGAGGGCTGTCCCAAGTGCTTCGAAATCCTGCTTAGGGATTAAAGCTGTTGCAAACTTCAAGTCATCTAAACCAAACGCGTCCGCTAATTCTGCCATTGCATTTGCGATCAGTTTTTCATCACCTCCGGCACCATCAGCACTGGCAACAGGTTGTAGTTGCTTATCCTCGACCACTGGTATGGCATCACCTACAGCCGGGCCGGATGCTTTGGGTGCAGGAGGTGGTGCAGCACGACCACGGGTGGCAGGCTTCTGTTCGTCGGGCATGGCTTCTTTTGCCTGTTTCTTCTCAGCAGGCGCTTCAATTATGGGTAGAAGAGGTGCTGGTGTGGCTGCGGGTACATCTTCCGGTTGGATGTCAACTTCTGCTGACTGATTCGTAATCTTCCCCGAAGCGATTAGGTTGGAGAGTTCTAACACTTTCGGACGCCCCCATGCCATGACCGGACCCATCTGGCTCTTGCCTTCACTGGGAAAGATAATCACCACGAAGAAGTTCTCCCCGACAGAGAGCGAAAAAATATCGTGCTGACTGCCATCATAGTAATGAATATCTGGTGAGAACTCATCACCGATGTAGGTAGCTATTATTGCTGTATTGATGAAGTTACGGGCCAACAGAATGACCAGTTCACCAAACTTCAGCGAGGCATCCACCACGCCGGTTTTTAGAATGACCTCACCGGCTCGGTTGACAAATAGAACAGCTTGGGCACCTACCTCAGTCGCCAGCGGGGACAAAATCGCTGAGACAGCAATCTCATCAACTTCGGGAATGCTGTGGTCATCAGTCTGTAGTAAATTCGTTTGCCTTACGGCGTCTGCATTTGGTGTATCATCATCTACTTGACCATCCGCAGCTTTTTCTGGAGGCGGCACCGACAAGGAGGATGTGCCCTTTAGGCCAAACGCTTTGCGAACGGCACGAAGAAAGTCATGCTGGAGGATCGGCTTAATAAGGACTGCTTCAGCGTCAATTTCTCCGGCCTGTTTATGCACAATGCTGATGTCCTCTTCTGAGGTGATAATCGCCTTGACATCGGGCATGCGGAAGCGCGCCTTTTTAATGACTTCGATGCCAGAGATACCAGGCAAAAAGTAATCAGCGACGATCAGGTCATATGGCGTTCGGAATTCCAGCATAGCCTCTTCACCAGAAGGGACTGTCGTGATGCTGTAAGTTTCATCTAGCAATTCGAGGCCAGACGTCAGAACACGCGCAAACTCACGCTGCTGCTCTACGATCAAGATGCGCTTTTGGCGATTCTCGCTCATGGGTATCCTCAATCAGTTTATACGCGTTTCCAAAGAAAACATAGCGCTGCCGGAGAAAGCAGAGCTGTTACTTAAATTATACTCCAAACCAGTATGCTCGCTCCCCTACAGTTCCGTAACGTCTCATTTCACCGCACGGAAATCATCTCTGATAATACAATTCGGTTGTCTGGTAACGATTCTAAGGCTGCATCAACCGTGCTTAGACGGATACCATCAGCGAGCGTGTACCACCCGACAGCTACTTGGTAGTCACCGGGGGGCACACCTGCTAATGGAAGTACAATTTCTTCTTCGATCACTTCATCTTGTACCCAGCGTGACGTCGGATAAGTAAACGCGCGTGGCATACTGTCTAATTGCGCGACGATACGTTCAGTGGTTGGGTCAAACAAGTGAATGAAATACTGATAATCCTGCTCTGGTACTTGCAGTGCTCGCCATGCCACTGTTAATTCAACAGCCTCTGAGGACTGGGTGACTTGATAGGCCGCCAATTGAATGATATCTGCATAGCTGCCTGCACGACCGTTTTCAAGCGAAGGTATTTCAAAACGACGCGTTATTGAATCAAGTGAAACATCGCCAACATCATACGTTGCCAGTTCGGCTCCCCTCTCGCTAAGCAGTGTCAACGATAGTTGGTAGGTTCCTTGTGGTAAGGTCGGCAGACCATCAAAACGGTAACGTCCAAGAATGGTACCGCCAAAATCGTCTTGGAGTGCCCAACTGGTCGGCTGGCTGGCTGCCATTAGAGGGGTTTCAATCTGCCAGAGAGCTTCACCCTGTTCACCAGCAATTTGCCAACGCAAACGATAATCTTCAGCCAATTCTTCACAAATTGTCCATTCAACTTCGCTGTTTAGTTGACCAGTGTCGAACTGTGCCGCCGCTGACCGCACCCGAAGTCCAGCGAACAAGGCGGCGGAAGCGCTTTCTTGGCAAGAAGCTCGCGATACAAACCGATATGCAACATTCTTGAGGATGGTTTGCCCGACTGGTTCCAACGTCTCAGCATCATATAGCGTTACCTCAAGCTGATAGTTATTAGTGGGGGGAGCTGCACGAGCCAAAGTCAGTTGATAATTATCAAAGACAGTTTCTCCTACTCGCCACAACGATGTTGGGTACAGTCCAGCTCCACCTGCTTGTGTATCAAGTTCACCCCATACAAAGCCGTTGGCGTCCCGGAGGCGGAAGGCTACCGCGTAATTACGCATGAGTTCGGTTTCTGTTTGCCATATTAGCTGGATATTTAACCGTTCGTAGTCATCCGTAATGGTGTGGTCAACAAGCTGAACCGGCCCAAAGTTTAAGCCTGTGGCTGATGGTGATGTGGACAGTTGTTCTTTTGGCAGAACTATCAGCGGTGTCAGAACGACATCACCCCGCGTTTGACCGCCCGCTGTTAGCGCATTGAGGGTGATTGGCAGCGGTGTATCACCTGCAATTGAGACTTCCAACCAAGGAAAATAGATGCCAGGTGTCACTGCTTCGAGGGCGACCTCCCCCTCAACGGTTCGATTGGTCAGCATTTGTTCTGAAAGCCGTAAAGATGGTGCACCCTGTTGTGTTTGTTGTGGCGCGGCTGTCAAGGAGAGCGAGATATTTAGTTCATCATTTTGTGGTAGGGTTGCCCATATTAGTTGATAGGCCAATTGATCACCGTTTGTGGTGAAGCGTGCCTCTATTAGATCGGGATGTGCAAAAAACCGAACTGGCCCCAAATGATGATACGCTTCCTGAGAGAAATCTGCGGAAAGTAGTATCGTTTCATCCGTAGAGGGTTTAACAACACGTAGCAGAACCATCATCAAAATTAGACCAGTCAATCCTAGGCCAACAACCTGGATGTGTGCACCTGCCACCTTGAGTTGTTGGGGACGTAGCGTGTAGAAAACAACTAATAAGGCTGCCAGCGATAGGCCTTCTGCCCCTTGCCTGATGGGTGTCCGCCCGAAAGATAAATCGACGCTGTGCTGACCTTCGGGCAGTTCAAACTGAATGCTACCCAACCCTTGGGCTGGACTGATATCGATGGGTTCACCGTTGATCTCAGCCGCCCAACCAGGGAAGTACAATAACGGAATCGTGACGAGGGCCGGGCCTTCGTCAATAGTAAACGCCCATTGCTGTGCGTGAGTCGTAGCATTTAAGCGTTCGCCAGAGCCAGAGCCAGATGTAAACTTTGGGTTTGGGACGCGCCCCAACAATATATCCGAAGCATACGGGCGTGGCTGTACCCAGCGCGGTAAATACTCAAAGCGAATGGTGGTGCCGATGTTTCCACTGTAGGCCTCATATATCCGTAAGCGCTCGGCGGTCACATCTGTATCGCGGATGTTGATGAAGTTCAAGTCAAGGCCGCTTAAAGTGGAAACAGCTAAAATGATCGCTAAGGCAACAGCGGCAAACCGTGTCCATTCAATACTTAGTGCTTCGCGTTTGGTTGCCTCATCTGCCAGCCGCAGCGGTGGTCGGAGGCTTTCTGGCAAGATGAAACCGATGGTCAAGGAGGAAAACAATGACACAATCGACAAAAAGCGCCATGGAAACTGAGCCAGTGGCAGCAGCGGCACATTTGCCCAAACGATGTTTGATAGCGGTGTGATCATCATCATACTGGCGAGCAATGAGAGCAGGATAAAACCCGCCTGCCAGCGAAGGGCGGTTCTGCGAAAAGCAGCGCGACACAGCATCAGTGCACCTAGTCCAGTCAAAACGGCTTGCACGGCCCCAAGGCTAAACGGCGAAAAAGTATCGCGCCCAAATGTGTAATTGAAGACCAGATCACGCTGCACTAAATCACTGCTGCGGAAATGATTGTCGTATGCGAAATAGCCTGTTGTTTGATCATCAAGCTGAACAAACTCAGTTTCAAGTAAGGCTGGGAGCCAGAACCACGCTGCTAATGCTAAGCCTAGCACGCCGGCTAAAGTTAACACGAGCACAGCGTTAACTTGATGCTGTTTGACAAACTGCACACTTTGGTGCTTGCGAGCCGCAAAAGCAGCCGAGCCAATTGAATAGACAGCGATAAAAGGCGAAAATAGCAAAGCAGATACGTTATGAGTCATGACGAGCGCACTGAATATCAACGCGACCCATGCCATGCGCTGCCATGTGAGACGTTCTACCGCTCGGTGTATTGTTAATAAAATAAGCGGATACCAAGCCATCGCCCAAAATTCCGATAATGAATCCCCACGGAGATAGACATTAACAATATGAAATGGTGCAAATGTGTAGGCTGCCGCAGAAATAAACGCGACGTCGGCCTGTTTGGATAACCTCCAGGCAAACGCGCCTGTACCAATCGCTGCTACGATGAAGCCTAATAAGTGTGTCAGTTTAAGGCTGAACACATACGAAAAACCGATCAACTTGAAGATTGCCGCAAAATAAAATGGCAGTGCCGCATAGAAGTTGAAGAATGGATAGCCAAGGCCAAAGGTCGCATCGGGCATCCAGCGGACGGGGAAAACGCCATCCAATAGACCTTGATATAGTTGGTGCAGTCTGAACAACAGAAAAGGACTATCACCCGCAGCGCGGGTATTCAAGAAGCCGTTGCTTACAAAAAGTGGTGTGGCTGCCACGCACGCTACAACAAACGAGCCAACTACCCATTGGATAACTGGCTCGCGGAACTTGTTTTTCAAAGCCTGAAGGGTAATCTTCAATTTACTCGATTTCGTCGTCAACGGTTTGGCGCACCAACAAGAAGTAGCCAGCAGCACCAAGACCACTCAACACAAAGATTGTGCCGATGGCACCAACAATGGCGATGGCAATTGTTGGGATACCCCTGCCAGATTGCTCTTCCATTTCGCCCTCCACCATCTCGCCCTCAGTCATTTCAGAATCGTTGTTGCCACTGCCACCAAACAGGCCACCACCGCCAGCTTCTTCTTGCTCTGCCATGGCACCGGCTGGTGTGGCCCCAAACTCACGGGTAACCGTTTCACCACTGCCAATCGTTGCGCGCTGTGCCTGTGGTGAAGCTGCTGTATAGGCTTCACTCGTCCAAGCGACGGTGTAGGTACCTGGCTCAACATCACCGAAGCAGTAACTATCAGAGAGACCGTCAGTCACATAACGTTCGTAGATGCTGCTACCATCACTGAGGACGAACTCCACCCCAGACAATGCTATCGCTTCAGCAGGGTCGCGGATCGTGTCGTTGTCGAGGTCTTCCCAATGCAAGATGCAAACAGTGGCAGGTGCAACTGTCTCCACTTCTTCGATGGGTTCTGGTTCCTCTTCAACCTCCGGTTTCTCATCCTCGGCTTCTTCAGCTTCTTCCTCAGATTCACTCTCTGCGGCTTCCCCCTCTAAGTTTTCTTCAGTGGCTTCTTCTTCAGCAGGTGCCGCACCACCACCTGACCCATCACGAATTAGCAGTTCGGCCCCGACGCGTAAGCCGCCTGACAGGTCATTGAATGACCGGATGTCTGTGATGGTCGTATCATAGGCCAGTGCGATGATGGTCAGGTTTTCGTTGGGGGCGACGATATGTACCTGCCGCCCGTTCTCATCCGGCTCAGAGACGTTGACCGAACTAACAGAAGGACTTAAGGGACCGCCACCATCATCGGTGTTGTTGTTCTCCGCCGGGGGCGGGCTGTCATTCGATTCTGCTTCTTCCTCTGGGGGTGGTGCCACTTCACCTTGGCTAACAAACGTCAGGCTGGCGTTTTCCCAATAAGTGTCCGTCTGAGTGGCGCAACCGACGGGCTTGCCATAGGTGAAGACCGCAATTGAACTGCCCTCGGCGGCAGCTTCAACTGAAAACTCTTGATAGTTATCCAGCACTGTTTTAATAGGCGACCAAACAACGGTACCTGAAAGTGGTTGATTTTGCCCCGTTGGATCGATGCCGACTTTCATATCGACGATGGCATCAGAGTCAGAGATACCGCCGCTGTTTACTGGGTCAGCAGACTGCCAGGCATGCCCCTGAACCGAAAAGCGATAGACTGCCCCAGGCGATAGGCCATCGATCACTTGCAGAATGCCACCTTCAAAGGCCTTGCCACCGCTGATCCAAATGCTGGCAGCCGTTGGTCCACTGATGACGCGGTTGCCGCCTTGGGCTTGATTCATGTTGGGCTGGTTGTTAAAGCAGCCATCCTCTTGGTCATTCCACCAAGGTGCCCACTCAAAGGGCGGTTTAATTGAATCGATGCCTGCGAATGTATAAAATCCTTGATCGAAGTTGGGGTTGCGGAGCAGGTTTTGCTCTTGTGCATCAACTGGGTCGGCAGGACTAAAAACAACCAATAGGCCAACAACGAGCAGGCCCACCCATATGGTGCCAACAATTGATACAAATGATCGATGTCGATTCATCGAGTTACCTCAAGGTTTAACTAAGGGTCTATGACTAACGCATTGTTTTCTATTGGGAAGCCAACACCTGTGATTGTGAGGCGCTCTTCACTTTCGGGGTGATACAGTCCAATGAGCAACTGTCCCTCAGGCAGCGGTTGATCTAACAGTACATCAGCAGTTTGTATAATAACGTGCCCCATTTGCCATGACAAAGCTGGATAAAATTGTGTTCCCAACGGTGCATCGTGTTGAGCAAGTACTTGACGCTCTGATGTAACATATTGGACAAATAACTGCGTTGGCTGATCGATTGGCGCTTCTGGTGCCCAACTCAAACGAACAGAAAGGCCATTACCCTCAGGCATTACTGCGATGTCCTTTAGAAGGATGTTGCTGCCGAACATTGCAACTGTATTGTTGGGGCCAGTCGTTGTCGTTGCCCTATAGAGCACGTACAGTTGATATGTCTCAGGCTCCAAATCGCCACGGGTTTGTGGCCCGTTGATGACCTCAACGGTCGCCTGCTCTGGCAAACCTGCACGAACTACTGTCAGGTCAGAGAAGGGCCATGCTACAATCGTCACAGATGATCGAGCAGGTTGAAGTGGTAGGTCTTCAAAAAGCAGTTCGATATCCGACGCCTTAGCCAGTAGAAAGCGCAGCGATGGAAAGGTGTTCCATAAGCGTGCATCTAGCCGAACTGGGTTCTCCTCTTCCAGCAGAACATCCGCCAGTTGGGTGGCCTCAGCCTGAAAGAAATAACCTCGTACTGGGTCAGTTTGGTAACAGCAGCCAAAATAATCCCTGAGTGTAAAGCCAAGCCCCACGAGCAGAATAACTAGCACCAAAGCGGTTGCCCACCATACCTGAAAGCGAGCTAGCAGTTGGTCGAAAGCATAAGCAGGGAAAACGAATATGACAGGTAAAACGCCTGCCGCCCGTAGAAAATGCGGTGCATCCTCGGCAAGGATGGTTGGCAGCAGCATCACTGAAACCCAAATTAGTGAGAAAGCAAGGGCAGGTTCAGAGCGGAAGCGACGCATGGCAAACCAAACACCCGCTAGAAATACGATACCAGTCAGCACGTCAAAGACAGGACGACCCGGCACGTTGTGCCGCCAGATATCATCGCCGCGCCAGTTAAACATCCCAAATGCTGCCAATATACTACTGACGCCGGTCTGAACCGGCTGACCTTGGTGAACAGTCTCGTTCCAGATAGCAACTTGTCCACTCCGACCTAGAACGACATCGGGGTGAGTCAGCAGCAGAATAACGAATGGCAGCGCAATGATGATTGCAGCGATTAGGGTACAGAGCGCCAACTGTAGATAGCGTTTGGTGCTGAACTCTCGCTGGAACAGCAGCAGGTAAGCAGCAAACACCACAATAATCAGGGGGATCAGACGGGCCGGGAGATAAGTATAGGCTGCAAGTCCCAACAGTACACCTGACCCAACCGCGCCTACAATCGAGCGTGTTCGCAATGTATATGATGCTGTGGCAACCAATAACGCACTCATGAGAATCAATAACACCGCTCGGAAGCCGACCCGACTTAAGTGGATGTGCCACAATGAGATTGACACAAGCGTCATCGTAATGAGGCCGGAGCGATGCGTACCGAGTAGTTGACGCCCCATTACGTAGCAGGCTGGGATTGTCAGAATGCCAAACAACGCCGATGCGGCCCGAACGCCCAACACTGTGTTACCAAACAGTCCCACAGTGATCGCCATCACATAGATGTAGAGTGGTTCGCGTCCGTTGTTTTCTGGAAAGTAAAGCGGACGATTGCCATTAAGTACATCGAGCGCATTTAACCCGTTGACTGCCTCATCTTGATAGAGGCCGTAAGGCAGATCGCCAAGTTGGTATAGGCGTACGCCTATACCAACTAATGTTATCAGAAGGAATGTGCCCGTTAAAATGTAGTCGCGAGAGGGCAGTGTTTGACGTAACATAACCTGATGATTATAAACCGCCCGCTTGTTTTGCCCACTCAAGGACTATCGCTTTGGCTCACCATCCTATTCGTGTGTTAATTGTCTCGAAGGCGTTTGTCGTCGGTACCTACCAGACGAAGCTAGAAGAACTAGCAGCCCACCCTGATATTGAACTGACGGCTATCGTGCCGCCTCAGTGGGGTCATCAGCCGTTGGATAGGGCCTTCACGAATGGCTATCGCTTACTAGTCGAACCGGTACGCTTCAACGGAAACTTTCACATGCACCACTACCCGACGTTGGCGCAGCGCATCGCAGCGCTTAACCCGCATATCGTGCATATCGATGAAGAACCGTATAACCTCGCCACATATTTAGCACTGCGTGCTGCCAAACGGCATGGAGCAAAGGCACTGTTTTTCTCTTGGCAAAACATCAACCGCAGCTACCCACCACCGTTCTCGTGGATGGAGCGCTGGGTGCTTAAGAACATTGACTATGCCATTCTGGGCAACACAGAGGCTGTCGAGGTGTGGCACGCCAAAGGCTACAATGGGCCGCACGCAGTGATACCGCAGTTTGGCGTTGATCCAGCTTTGTTCAGCCCAATAGGTCATCGCCCTGAAAACAACGCCTTTATCATTGGGTTTGCCGGGCGTGTGGTTGAAGAGAAGGGGCTCGATAATTTGATTCGCGCATTGGTGCGCTTTGAAGGGCGCTGGCGGCTGCGTATCCTCGGTAAGGGGCCACGCATCGATGATTTACAGACGCTCGCTGGCCTTTGGAACCACGGTGGCAGCGTGCAGTTTGAAGAGACAATTCCCTCTACTACTATGCCAAACTGGTACCGTCAATTGGATTTGTTCGTGCTGCCCTCCGTAACGCGACCCAATTGGAAGGAGCAGTTTGGACGGGTACTGATTGAAGCAATGGCCTGTGGCATACCCGTGCTCGGCTCCGATAGTGGGGCTATTCCCGAAGTCATCGGAGAAGCTGGCATGATCTTCCCTGAGGGTGATGAAACTGCCCTGTTGCAGACAATCACTGCTTTGTATGAAAAGCCCCAATTCCGGCAGAAGTTAGCAGAATTGGGGCGGAAGCGTGTGCTAGCCCATTTTACACAATCACAGATTGCGGCTGAGACTATTAAAGTTTACCGTCAACTAATGCGTGGCTAAGATGGCGGTCGATTCTCTTGAGTAAACTGTTTGGGGTCAACATAGTTCTTGAGCAGGCTGTTGTAATCAGTACCAGGCCAGTGCCCCGGGTTACGTTCTAGAATATCAGTGCGGAGCATGTCATAGTGCAAATGGTAGGCAAAGCGCCCATTCCCGTTGCCGATATTGGCGATCTGTTCACCGCGGCTGACGCGCTGCCCCTCGCTGACGAGTGGGCTTTCGACGTGTGCATAGCGCGTGTAGATCACCCTTCCATCCGGCAGTGGATCATGCCGGATGTTGATCACATAGCCCCAAGAGCCGCGGAGAACGGCGGATGTAATCACCACACCGTCGGACGCTGCATAGATCGGAGCACGTGGGTTTGGCTGGTAACTGAAGTCGTTGCCGGTGTGGTAAGCTGGGCCAACAATCGTATAGTAGCGGGCAAATCCGAGTGTCATTCGGTAGCCGCTAGGCCATAGGGTTGCACTGCGGCGCTGCGCTTCGGAGCCAATTGGGGCATCAAACCCAATGGCTTTCTGCTGTATTTCCGCCTGTCGCTGCGCCACAACCCGCCGCCAGCGGAAGGCGCTAAAGGCTAACTCGCGATTAGCTTCACCCGTTAAGTTCGTTAGATTAATACGAGCACCATCAATCCCTTCAACGAACTGATAGACGACCAGCGGCACCCATTGATTGCGGTACTTGCTCTGGTTGAAGGGAACCAGTAGTTCAGTGCCCAAGCCTGTAATGCCGTGAATATGGTATTCGGCATTTTGTGATGTGGCATGTTCGTCTGGAATGTAAACAGAGACTTCGTAAGTTCCCTGGCTAGGCAGCCGTGGCACCCACTGCGCCCAGACCGTATCTTGATCAGCGCGGGTTGAGGTGTACTTGAATAACTCTCCGCGAACGTCTGTATCTGATTGAAAAATCTCATCGACAGGTTGACCCGTCTGTGTGCCATGCTGGAAGTTATTTTCGTCTGGGTTAACGATCTTCTCCCAGTCGTAGGTGCGAATGATATCATCAGGGCCAAGTGCTTCGTCAACGCGTTCTTGTGTCAAGGCAGAGTAGATCAAGGGGCTGATGGTGCCTGTGCGCCAATAGGATAAGCCTGTTGCCCCCCGGACGCCACGAGCAATATCTTGTGCTTCCATGACATTGATGGCGGTAGTACTAAAACCTTGTAGGACCGGATAAATAGGTAAGTCATAACGCCCCCATGTGACGTAAGCCTCGGTGATGCTCTCCTCTGGTTCTTGCATCAATGGTGACCAAAAGCAGCGCGGGTGTACACTGTTGACGTAAGGACGCCAAGAGTCGGGGAAAATGGGCGTATACCAACGGCGTTGAGGGTCTACACAAAGACCGATGTGTAATTCTTGACCAATCTGTGAGCGGACTTCAGCGATGAATTGGACAACATCATTCTCTGAAGAGAAGCGAAATTCTCCGCCTTCAACATCCAAATAGATTAGTAATGACTGTACACCGGGTACGGTTGCGGCTTCTACTATGCAAGCGATCTCAGCCGAACGATTCGCTCCCGTCACCAGCCCCCAAACATGCGTTGCAAGACCAACCTTATTCAGCTCGGTAATCCAGCGCGATATATCACTGCGTCCGTTGATCGCCATACCAGGGCGGTTTTCGCGAATTCCCATCCATGTCCCCGCGTGGCTGGTCTTAATAAAGACTGCGTCAATGGTTGGGGCGAAGGAGATAATATTGTTGGCAAGGGCTTCAATGCTAGCCTCACCGACTTGTGCAGCCCCCTCATGCCAGATGGCAGTTCTATCATCGTAGGGTGTTCGCATGGCTGGCTCCTTTTGTGTCACGCAAGAGGTAGTCTAAGCCACAGTGTACACTGATCTACCCTCGTCTGGGAAACGCTGTCTTTGTAGATGGTTGTTCACAGGGAAGCAAGTCTGTAAATTCCCAATAGAATGCGTTAAACTTCTCGACTGCACAAAGTATTAACACAATCACCACTGCACATATGCAGCCGCCTCAAGAAATCAGGCACTGCAACAAAAGGACGGAATACCTATGAGAAACATCACAGTTGTCGGGGTGGGGTATGTTGGCCTTGTAACCGGCACTTGCTTTGCAGACCTCGGTAACAAGATCACTGCATTGGATATTAACGAAGAGCGCATTGCAGGCCTGAAGGCTGGGAGAATGCCGATCTATGAACCGGGGTTGAAAGAAGTCGTGGAGCGCAACGTTGCTGCGGGTCGCTTGAACTTCACAACCTCCTACGATGACGCACTAGAAGACGCAGAATTCGTCTTTATATGCGTGGGGACGCCCTCAGGGGTGGACGGTGAAGCAGACCTTGCGTACGTTCGCTCTGCGGCTGAGTCCATTGCTAAGCACATGAAACATGAATTGATCGTTGTGAATAAGTCAACGGTACCGGTTGGTACGGGTGACTGGGTTGCCGAGATCATCCAAGAGACACAACCGGAGCCAATTCCATTCTCGGTCGTCTCTTGTCCAGAGTTCCTGCGGGAAGGCGCGGCTATTGCGGACTTCATGAACCCTGACCGAACCGTGCTTGGTTCATTGGATAAAACAGCCGCCGACCAAGTAGCACAACTGCACTTGCCACTGCGCTCACCGATTATTGTCACTGACTTGCGTACCGCAGAAATGATCAAATATGCATCGAACGCGTTCCTCGCCACCAAGATTTCTTTCATCAACGAAATTGCGAACATCTGCGAAGCACTCGGTGCAGACGTCAAGGAAGTAGCCGCTGGTATGGGCGCTGATAAGCGCATCGGCTCGCGCTTCCTAAATGCCGGTATTGGGTATGGTGGTTCTTGCTTCCCCAAAGATGTCAAGGCCCTCAAGCATATGGCTGATGTTCAGGGCAAGCATCCGCAGTTGCTGGAAGCTGTCATTCAGATTAACGACTTCCAGCGTAGTCAAGCGGTCGAAAAAGTACAAGACCTTATTGGTGATAACCTGCGTGGCAAAGTTATAGGTGTGCTGGGGTTGGCCTTCAAGCCCAACACTGACGATATGCGCGAGTCTCCGGCGATTGATGTTGTGCGTGAATTAAACAAGCATGGCGCAACCGTCCGTGGCTATGACCCAGTTGCCATGGAAAATGCCAGCCAGATCATTAAAGATATTTCGCTTTGCAAAGACCCATATGAGGTTGCTGAGAGTGCTGCCGCGTTGATCATCATCACAGATTGGAACGAATTCAAGCAGCTAGACCTTGAACGCATCAAAAATATTATGAGCGAACCTGTGATTGTCGATGGGCGCAACATCTACGAAGTGGCAAAGCTCAAGGAACTGGGTTTCAAGTATCATGGCTACGGTCGCGGGTACAACGAGCACGCTGGCTAATTTCTAGAAGATGGAGAAAGACCGCCTAACGTAGATAGTTAGACGGTCTTTTGATTCTAGGCTTTAGTTCCTGTTGCAATAAAGATAGTGACAGCGGCTGTTTCTGTTTCACAGCAGGTGCTGCTGTCACACGAACAGTTATCACCTACGTCGCCGACTGTTACATCGACAAAGCCAGCTTGCTCGAACCACTGCTTAACGTCATTACGAGCAAATCCCATCCAACGGTCATGGTGTTCATCACGCAACCATTTATAGCTGTGTGCGTCCATATCTGTGATGGTTAACCTGCCACCTGGCTTTAAAACACGAGCCGCTTCTTTGATGGCCCCTGCTGGGTCATCTACGTGGTGTAGATACATGTTGGCAAAGGCATGGTCAAGCGTCTCTTTGGCAATTGGCAGGGCTTCAGCCGTACCTAAGCGGGCATCAACCTGTGCGCCGAATTTCTTTTGAAGTACCTCGATCATAGCTTCAGATTGATCAACGGCGATTACATCGACCTCAGCCTTACGTAGTGCCTCCGTGACAAAACCACTGCCCGCGCCAAGATCTGCTGCCATCTGCCCCGCTTGGACCCCTGCTGCCAACAAAGCTTGCTCGCGGACGGATTCAGGGAAGAAACCTTTCCGCATTGAGTCCCATTCAGAAGCGACTGCTTCAAAGTACTGCTTACTTGTGTTTTCCATTGCTTATCCTCCAATTGTTGATACCATTGATCTTAAATGTAAAGGTGTATGTGTTAAAGTGGATTCACACGGAATAGTGTGCAATCCACATGCGAATCTAAGGAAATTTTCTTCCATGACTTTAAATCCACAAGTAAACATTGATAACACCGATCTCCGCCTGATCGAAGAGCTTCAAGCGGATGCACGCCTAACATATGTAGAGCTCGGACGCCGCGTCGGGTTGAGTTCGCCGGCAGTCAAAGAGCGCGTACAGCGGCTGGAGGAACTTAGGGTTATCACAGGGTACCATGCGACAATTGATATGGGGAAGTTAGGGTTGCCCGTCACTGTATTTGTTCACTTAACGACAGTCAGTGGCATGTGCTTTTCGGTGCAGGCGTTTGCCCTAGAGCAAAAAGGGGTCATTGAAGCTTACTGTGTCACTGGTGAAAAAGACGTGATCATCAAAGCGATGCTGCCTTCGGTTGAGGCTATTGAGCACTTTGTTGAACAATTGATGCCACACGGCAAGATCACCACATCGGTTGTTCTGACGCAAGGAGAACGCCGGATGCACCTACCATCAAATAGTTAGTCGAGACGATAGTCTTCCTCTGACTCGTCGTAGGCATCAAACTCGGTGTCTAATTCTTGTAAAAAGTCACCACCTGCTGCGTAGAGATCATCCTCTATGCCAATTCTATCTGGCTCGGTCTCGTCGTACTCATCACCTGATGTTTCATCATCCTTATCATAATCAGAATCACCGCCAGCACCTAGAGCAATGATCACAGACCGTGTATCTTCCTCGTCTGGCTCAGTTTCTGACCGACGTCTGCCCACAGGCCGAAGCATGTACCATGCACCAAACCCAATTGAAACAGCGCCAAGGCCAATTAATATATAGGGGAGATAAAGGCGGAAACCCCGTGGCTGCACAGTGCTGCGGATAAACTCCTCATTGATGCGCGGCTCTTGCGGTGCTGCTTCTCCCTCTGTAGGAGGTTGGGGCGGCACGTCGGCGACTGTTAACGTGGCATTTTCATCTGGTAGTGAGGGTTCTGCTGTTGGCTGTGCTGGTTCTACAGGCGGCGCTTCAACCTCGGTTGTTTCTTCTGTTGTGCTAGGTATTGGTGTAATTGTAGGTGTGGGCGTAATCGTCGGCGTTGCAGATGCGGTCGGCTGCGGCGTCACAATAATGGGGTCGCCCCCCTCATTGACTGTAACAGGTGGCGGAACTGCATTGATGGGGTCGACTACGTCATTCTCCACAAGAATGAGCGGCGGGCCACCGATTAAGCAGGTGTAAATTGGATCATCACAGGTCGCGCCCTCAACAGAGACTTGATATAAACCACTATCTCGTTCAAATGGCTGTTGATTGCCGACTGCATCAACCAAAATAGCCGAGCCGGAACGAGGGGGAATGTTGATCGTGGCATCTAGTTCAGTTCGGGCCCATACAATGTGTACGACCCGGTCAGGGAAAGTAAGTCGGACATAATCCATTAGGGGGGAGGCTTCTTCATCAACGCGACGGGCAAAGACGAAGCCACTCATTTGCTCGGTAGCAGTACGGTAAGCGTCAAATGCCGGGCGTCGGCTGCCGTCTGCCCGGATCAACCCATAGGCCTGATTACCATCCGCATCGAGGGCGTCCACAGCACGATAAAACGAGACGCGATCAGCTCCAGCCGCAAACGCTAATGCGTGCGCTTGAATGATATACGAAGCCTGCTGCTCTAGTGTTACGTTGGGAAACTCGTTAAACGTCACACCAGCACTATATGCCGGATCATCTGTTGGGCGGGCGTTCAAACGGTTGACCCATACCGGCTTCAAGGGAATGGAACGTTGGCTCATTACAAAATACATGTTGCCCGTCTGGGTGAAGGCATCTTCTGTGGCCCCAAATAGATGCACACTAGCAATATCGAAATAGTAATTATTGTCGCGTGCGTCGGGGTCGTTAACGATCTCATCCATTAGATCGGCAAACCAGGTTGGGTCTCGGTAGCGAATACCGCCAAGATGGATTTCAACGTTGAGGTTTTGCTCATTCGCCACAAGGTAGGCAACTTTGAGAAGTTGGAAGTAGTCTTCTACGGAGCCATCCCAGGTGCTGCCAGCAACGCCAGCACCAACATCTGGATTCTCCCAGATGACCCATTTGCTAATTCCAAAATCCGCGTAGTAGCCAACGGCCCGAGCGACGAACACAGCCCATTGGTTGTCAGGGCTGTTAATCGGGAGGAACAGCCCACTAGGCACACCTGTCGTTGGGCTTCCATCGGTTGCCCAAGCAGGTGTACCAACCAACGTTCCGACCACATCGCGGTTGTTTTGCCGAGCCTCTAGTAGGTAGGCTTCAAAGTCATCATCTGTTTGCCACTGTCCCTGTGATGATGGTTGAAGCTCATCCCAACGGATGGTAACCAGTTCCCACGAGGGGTTTAATGACCCTATTACTTCAGGCGCTTCATACCCGTTGACAATACCGAAGCGGTTATTGGAGTCGGCTTGTTGGGCCGCAGTCGAGCGGACGGTCAAAGAGAGGGCCGCAATCAAAATAATAGCAAATACCTGCCGCAGTGACGGTCTAATCAAAGAAAGCTGCATAATGATGTTTATTGGTCTACTGGGAGAATATAAGTACGATACCATGCCCATGTTTGCTGGAGCCCTTCCAGAATAGACGTTGTGGGATGGTAGCCAAAAAGCTTCTTAGCTTTGTCAATACTAGCATATGTAATCGGTGGTTCACTGGCGGGAGCCTGTACATACTTGATATTCGCAGGCTGCCCGATGAGTTCCTGAATAATGTCGATGAAGTCGCCTAGTTTGACGGGTTCTCCGCGCCCAATATTGACGATCTCGTACCCAAGTGGGTTATCAATTGCAGCGACGACGCCGGTAATAATATCGTCAATATATGTCCAATCACGGTGCATCTCACCATGATTGTACACAGCGATCTCTTGCCCTTTGCTGATCCGATCCATCACAATGTAAGCCATCATATCAGGACGAACCCGCGGCCCATATACGGTGAAGAAACGTAGTGCTGTATAGTTGAGATCAAATAGATTGTGGTATGCATAGCCCATGACTTCGCACGACTTTTTTGAGGCAGGGTAAGGTGCTAATGGTTGATCGGTCGATTGATCTTCTCGAAAGGGAATGTTTTGAGTGCGACCATAAACAGAGGAAGTTGATGCTTGAACAACATTCTTGACATTGTGCATGCGGGCAGCGTCAAGGATATTAATTGTGCCATTGACGTTAACGTCATTATACAAAACGGCCCGTTCAATTGAGTAACGTACCCCAGCCATCGCAGCAATGTGTGCCACCCGATCGGGTTTATGTTCAGCAAAGAGACTCATGATTAAGTCTCTGTCGCGCAGGTCACCTTCAACTAATGTGTAACTAGGGTGCTCCGCATGTACAGCAACGTTCGCACGCTTACGCGTTGGGGTATAGTAGTCATTGAAGTTATCGAGGCAAATGACTGTATCACCGCGAGCAAGCAAGCGGTCAATAAGGTGGCTGCCGATGAACCCAGCACCACCTGTCACAAATATGGTCTCAGCACTCAAAGCGAGTTTTCCTGCATCTGAGAGGCACGAATATCCTGAATATTGAGCTGCACGGAGTCTCCTTGATAGTCATTGATCTCCATGTGAAAAGCAACATCAATTCTATCAGGAATGTCTTCACCAAAGCGATCCCGATATCTGAAAGTAATTGCCTCTACGATTTCGCCTGTGCCATTGGTCAATTGCAGCTTGAGGTGCTGACCCTCTTTACCTACAAATGCGCGGCTGTGGACATAAACATTGCGTGAAACAAACAAGGGGACTGGGTTTGCCTCACCAGTTGGCTCGATGCGCTCAAGCTGGTGAATAAGATTAAGGTCAGCCTCGTGCAGTGCTAGTTCTGCATCAATCTGAAGCGTCGGTTGGAGCGTCTCATGAGGCAGCAGCGAGTCAAGGGCGAGGCCAAACAGACGGTCGCGGAACTCTTCGATGTTGTCATTCCGAACGGTAAACCCAGCAGCGGCATCGTGCCCGCCATAACGCTCAAGTAGATCGTCACATGCTTCTAATGCTTTGGTAATGTGGAACTCTGGGATGCTGCGACAAGAACCGTGGCTCTCTTCATCGCCCAGTTGGACGACGACTGACGGGCGATAGTACTGCTCGGTCAGACGGCTAGCGACCAACCCGACAACACCTTGCTCAAAGCGATTATCAGCGGCGAAAAGAAGCGGTTCGCTATCCGGGTCTCCGGGGATTTGGCTTTCGGCCCATTGCTGCATTGCTTGTGTTTTATCTTGCCGCTCACGGTTAAGTGCTTCAAGTTGGTTTGCAAGTTGGGCCGCGTGTTTGGGATCATCTGTCGCAAGTAATCCGGCTGCCAACTTGGCATCTTGCAGCCGACCCGCAGCGTTAATGCGTGGGCCAATTAAGAAACCAATGGTGGTGCTGTTGACTGTGCCGGGTCGAATGCGGGCTGTGTTGTATAACGCGTTTAGACCAGGTCGAGATGGTGTATTTAGTAACTTGAGTCCGCGCTGAACGAGCTCACGATTTTCACCCTTTAATGGGACGATATCCGCGACGGTGCCAATAGCGACAAGGTCGAGCCAGTCATCAGGATGCCAGCCCTCAGCGCGATAGCCCCGCCGCTGCGCCTCCATGTAAATGGCTTGGGCGATCTTATACGCGATACCAACGCCACAAAGCATTTTTGATGGGTAAACATCATCTTCGCGCTTGGGGTTAATGACGGCGTATGCAGGCGGTAGCTCTGGCCCAATGCTATGATGATCGCTGATGATCATGTCGAGGCCGTACTCGTTGGCATCCTGCACTTCTTCAACAGAGCGGATACCGCAGTCAACAGTGACAACGACGTTGACGCCTTCTTCAGCGAGCAATTTCAGAGCGGGGCTGTTCAGACCATAGCCCTCATCTACACGATTTGGAATATATGGTCGAACATTAGCGCCAAGCTGACGCAGCACTTGTGTCAAGACAACCGTCGATGTGACTCCATCACAGTCAAAGTCACCATAAACTGCTATTGTTTCCTTATTGCGAATAGCCATTCGCAAGCGGTAGATAGCCTCAACCATACCTTTCATACGGAAAGGATTGTCGTCTTGATCGTAATAACCCAGAAACGTGCGTATGTCTTCAATTGATTGGTAGCCGCGCGTAAACAACACCTGTGCTACCAGCGGATGCAGTCCATCTTGTTGAAGCAGGGAGACGAAATTTTCTGGGGCGGCGGGGGCGATTTGCCAATGTTTCATTGTGGCGCAATCCTACCATGGTTTGGTTGCACTGAGCAACACATCAGCGCTAAATTTTAAAATGGTGCTTCCATTTATTTTTTGCGCTCGACGAACTGTTACTGTGCTTTTTAAATAGAACGGATTTTCTGGCCTGCAACCTCTACATATGGTGGTCGTTTGGATGGTTAGGCGCATATATAGTGGTCTAGGCCTTGATTGTGACGTTTATTTTCGGTCAGGCTAGTATCGGGAAATCTTTAACATTTGCCAATCTTAAAGATTTTAACTTTTTAAGGTTCGTCCATTGACCACAACACCAGCCTCTGATAGTATGTTGAATACTTCCGCACACAATATCTGATGCTTGCAACCACCAAAAAATGCAGGCGGATTGCTCAGGTTGACCACCTGAGATGCCAAAGTGCTGACTGGCGGACATAAACCGCCATCATAGAACGACCAACTAAACACAAACTGTCCGATCAACGGCGTTTATCAACTTTGATATTCGTGCTGTTCTATCACGCTACCTAAAAACTATGGGATACAAAATGCCAGATGCTCGCCGCGTCTGGGAAGCAACACTCGGCGAACTACAAGTACAAATGCCCCGCGAGACCTTCGACGCCTGGCTGCGTGATACACGCGTGCTCGCACATGAGGATGGCTCGTACATTATTGGGGTGCCCAATGCTTATGCCCGTGAATGGCTTGACCAACGGCTCAAGCAGGTGATTTTGCGTATATTGAAGCAGGTTTCGCGGCGCAATGTTGAGGTTAGTTTTGTCTTATGGACGGGCAACCGTGCCCCCGTTGAGGCAGAACAATCGTGGCACGATGCAGGGCCGCTGTGGTCAGAAATGCCGAAGGAAGAAACACCCTCGTTTCAACAGCTTGGGCAGCAAGAAACAGGCTTGAATCCGCGCTTCACCTTTGATGGTTATGCCGTCGGAGAATGTAACCGATTGGCGTTAGCCGCTGCACGAGCAGTTGTCGCTACACCGGGTGTCCAGTTTAACCCACTCTACATTTGCGGCGATGTTGGCATGGGAAAGACGCACTTGCTGCATGCTATCGGTAATGAGGCTGTTGAGCGTAGTTTGCGGGTGCTTTACGTTACAGCAGAAGCTTTCACTAACGACCTGGTTGGGGCCATTAAAGCTCGCAAAATGGATGGTTTCCGCCAGAAGTACCGTGAGTTAGATGTTCTATTATTTGACGACACACAGTTTGTAGCTGGTAAGGAAGCCACTCAGGAAGAATTTTATCACACCTTCAATACGCTTTTTAGCAGGGGCGCACAGATTGTGCTGGCATCAAACCATCAGCCAACCGAGATTAGTGGACTTGACTCGCAGTTACGGTCACGCTTTGATGGGGGCCTAACCATCCGCTTGGATACGCCAGATTTCCTGACCCGTGTTAACATGCTCGAAATTAAAGCGGAACAGCGTAACGTGCCGCTCTCTTGGGACCTGCTAGAGCACATTGCTGAGCGCATCGAAGGTAGTTTCCGTGAGCTTGAGGGTGCCCTCAATCAAGTTATCGCTTTGACACTGCTTGGTGAGCAAGTAGACGTGACCGAAGCGCTGGATGACATCCAAACGGTGACTACTGCCCGCCAAGCTGAGATTGTTACCATCAATGATGTCGTGCAGGCTGTCGCTGCTTTCTACAACTTAGAAGCGGATGACCTATACGGTCGCAGCCGCTCGCGGGATATCTCAACGGCGCGCCAGGTTGCTATGTACATTGCGTACCAGGAATGCGATTGCTCGCTGCCAGAGATCGGCAAGGTCTTTGGTGGGCGCAACCACAGCACTGTGCTTTACGGGTGTGAGAAGGTAGGCGATCTGGTTGCAGCTGGTGGTAAAGTCGGTCGTGAAATCGAAACGATTGTTCAGTCGCTGCTGGTTGAAAGCCGCGTATCACAACGGTAACAGTTCATTAATGCAAGAGGCGCACCGATTTGGTGTGCGCCTCTTTGATTTATATTGATAGTCTGGTTGCGTTTAGAAAAGGAAACCACTCCGACCAGCGTAACGCTCTTCCTTGAACGGATCAGCATTGTTGTGGTAGCCTGCTTGCTCCCAGAAACCCAGTCGATCCGCATTGGTAAATTCTAGTGCGGTCAACCACTTCGCACTCTTCCAAAAGTACTTGCCGGGGACAAACGTGCGGACAGGCGCACCGTGCTCTGCTGTCAGGAGTTCGCCGTCAGCTTTGTAGGCCAATAGGACATCATCACCGAGCATCGCTTCGAGTGGCAAGTTGGTGGTGAACCCATTGTGTTCTGCGTGGGCAATGACGTGGCTAACATCTGGCTTGAGGCCAGCGAGTTCGATGAAATCGCGGAAGAGTACGCCTTCCCATTTCATGTCGAACTTACTCCAACCCGTTACACAGTGAATGTCTCTATCGACAACAGTAGTGGGGAGTTCAAGGAAATCTGTCCATGTCCACGTCTTTTCTTCCTCGACCATGCCGAACGTGCGGAGTGTCCATTCATCCTTATTGATGTGGGCAACTGAACCATAATGCAGCACAGGCCACTTCTCCGTTACAGCTTGTCCCGGTGGAAGGCGACCTTCCGTACGGAGCTTGTTCTCTTTTTCTTTACGCTTTTTGTTAAACATGCTCTACCTTTTTCTAAGTGACCTTACTGACAGCATAAGTGTAGCCCTACTCGAATCGGCTTTCAACTGCCCAGATGGACTAAAGCTAGCGCGTCAGATTATAGTAACCACCCCTATAATACAGCAGTGGTTGCGTTCCTTCGGGGGCGTCATCTTCTACGGCAGTTACCTCACCAATGAAAATGTCGTGGTCGCCACCTTCAAGCACCTCGTAGACATTACATGCTAGGCTGGCAAGCGCATCACCAAGAATAGGCACGCCGTTATACCTGCTAAATTTGAAGTCTGGATCGCCACTTTCATCCCAAAAACCAGCGAAATAGTTTGATAAATCAGATTGGGACTGTGTGAGGATGTTGACGCTGAAAGACCCATTTTCACGTAATTTCGTTGCCATCTCCGCCTTTTTATCCACACAGACTAATAGCAACACTGGGTCAAGCGAAACAGACGTCACGGCACTCGCCGTCATGCCATGTTCGTTGCCCTCAGTCCCGGTGAGAATAACTGTTACACCTGTCGCTAACTGCCCGATTGCGCTGCGATAAGTTTTACTGTCGATTGTCATGGTGGGTATCTCCCTTAACTTAATTCTGAAGTTCTTCCAAGCGTTCTGCTGCGTCCTCAGCGACTGGGTTGCCAAGCAGCGTCCCCCAGTAAACCACATACTCGTAAACGCGTTGGGCCTGCGTCCGCTGGAACGTAAGGTCTAGTGCGCGGGCCTGCAAATAGTAACGGGTCACATTCTCCGAAATATTAAGTGCGGCTGTTGCATCATTAAAAGCGAAATTGCCGTTTCCTTCTTCGATGTGGGCCGTGGCCCGAGACTCAAATACGTCAGCTCGTAGTTCTGGCTCTACATTCGGTAGGCTCAGGAAGCGGGTTGCTTCAAAAATGGCCTCTTCTGTGTTGCCTGCCGCGACGAGTGCTTCAATATAGACTGCGTCTAGCTCAAGCGGAAAGTCCTCTCCCTGCTCGTCCCGCACGACTGCTAAATCTTCAAGGGCCTGTTCTGCTTCGCCGATAGCAATGGCACTCAGCGCTCGGCTAAGCAGGATATCCTCGTCTGCACTGTCAGATGCGCTTAACTCGGCGTAGGCTTCTTCAAAACGCCCTTCCTCATAGAGGATTAACCCTCGACCAGCCAGTAATGCCCGATCATCTGAGAGCTGCTCAACGCGCCCATAAGCGACCAATGCATCTTGATTGCGCCCGACATTGCGATAGGCTTCAGCCAATAGCGCCCAAGATTCCGCACTGGATGGATTGATTTCATCTAGATAACGTTCCAAGCTGATGATCATTGATTCGTAATAGCGAAGGGCCAGCCGTGCTCGATTTGCAGCTAACACCGAACCTTCCGCAGCGGGGTCTACGTAAATTGCTAGGTTGGCAACCGCCAGTGCGTCTCGCAGTTCACCGTCTCGCTGAAGCAGTTCAGCTTGCAACGCTAACAAGTTCACATCGAAGCGATAGTTTGAGTTGACAGCAAGGGCTGCTTGTATTTCCTCAAAAGCTGCTTCGAGGCCGTCAAGTTCGCGGCTGCTCTGCTCGTCTTCAGGTCGAGTGAGTTCTGGGTTGTCAGCGTATAAACGAGCTAACGTCAGGTAAGGGGTCAGGAGTTCTGGGTCAAGTTGTTTTGCGTCTAAGCTAGCAACTTGTGCTCGTTCTGGCGACCCTTCAGCCTCGAGCACGAGGCCCAAGGCAGCATAATTCGGCGCGAAATTGCCATCGGCATTAATACCTTGCTCAAAAGTCTCACGGGCTGTATCGAGGTCGCCCGTGTAGAACTGAGCCAACCCCAGATAGTAGTAGGCATCTGGAGGCGCCTCGCCCGCATCGATGGCTTGTGTGGCTAATTCGATAGCCAAGTCGTAGTCGTCAAGATAGAAGGCCGTTTGGGCATCCCCCAGTACGGAACCACGGTGCGGTGTAGCAACGTATGGTTCAGTTGGTGTGGCTGCGAAAGCTAGGTTGCCGCGTGGCGCACCCTCCGGCAGAAGCGTTGGCTCTGGTGTGATCGGTCTGCCTTCTGGTGTTGGTGTTCTGGATGGCTGGGCCGTTACTGTGGGAGTCGGTGACTGTATCGGCGTTAGTGACGGGGTTGGCGTGGCATTTGCTGCGATCCGCGCTTGCCGAGTGTTGTTGATCACCACGGCAATCAATGCGCCAAGAATGATAATGCCAATCACACCACCAACTGCATAGTAAACTACTGGGTTAACGTTACGTGGATCAAAACGAATGTTGGGAAGCTGCAAGCGTCTTGATTTGCCTGCGTTCCCCTTTGTTTTACCAGTTTGATCATCAACAGTCGAGATTGGCAGCGGACTGGCTTCATCCGCGAAGAGCGGCGCAGACCATTGGATATTGAGGCGCTTTGGTGGATCGCCAAGGTACTTATCAACGATTGGCTTAGCTTGTTGAATTGCCTGTTGAAGAGCCTGAGGATTGGGGATTGGCACGCCGCTGCCATCATAGGTTGGGGTGAGGTCATCAATTGTTTGTTCTTGGACTGTTTCAACCGGCTCAGGCTCGCTTTGTGGCACCCCTAATGGCTCAGGTTTTACCACCGATGGTGGTGCAGTAGCCTCTACCCCAACTCCCAACGCTTGTAGCCCTTTAACTGCCATTTCATTCTGGGGGTTGATGTTCAAGACTTGTTGCAAGCTGCGAATGCGGTCCTCGGGTTTCTCAAGAACGCCGCTCATCCACAGCCATGCCACCTCGCTGCGCGGGTTAACCTTAATTGCCTGAGCAAGCAAACGGCGAGCCTCGCCACGGTCGCCAGACCGAGCGGCCTCAATACCCTGCTTTAGGAGCGCATCAAACGAGTCTGCCATAGCCTTTTCCTGATTGCAGTAAAGAACCTATCCATATCAGAGTGTAATCGCTTATTTTATTCGATGACAATAAGTACTTGGTTCTGCTTGACGCTATCACCCGCTTGTACGTTGACTTTTGAAACGATGCCACCCCGTGGGGCTTTCAGTTCGTTCTCCATCTTCATTGACTCAAGGATGACGACTTTGTCACCTTGCTCGATGACATCACCCTCATCAACAGGGACAGAGAGCACTAGGCCGGGCATTGGCGCTTTAACATCGCCATCGCCAGCCGCACCAGCACCCGTTTTTTGTTGCAGCAGCCGGACACTTTCTTCATAAATTTCAACCTCGTAAAGATTGCCACTCATAAAAACTTCCCAATTTGCAAGGTCAACGCGATCAACCTGCGCTTCGAAGGAACGTTCACTAATAATCAGAGAATACAACCCTTGATCGTTGATGGTGGTGAAGTCTAGGTCAACTGGTTCGCCGTTGAGCATCACATCGTGCTCACCATTGATTTCAATGACATAGGTCTCATCACCTATAATTGTGTGGTATTTCATTGAGTTACTCCCACGGATAGTTGTAAGTAATTATCAGCCATTAAAAGCGCCTGATTCCTTCCCAGCGGCCCATCAGTTTCCAGTTACTAACGTCGCGCTCGTTACGACCTACAACCTGCCCCGCTGTCATCAGGCGTTGGTTGGCAACTATCGTCGCAATGATGGCGGCAATCTCGGGGTTCATCTTGGCAGCATCCTCGTCGGATTTTTCGAGTGAGAAGCGCTCCTCGACGAACATGGTATCGTACTGACCTGCCTGAAACCGCATGCTTTCCATTAGCGCTTGATGGAACGGAATATTCGTCCGCAGGCCCATGATGCGATACTCATTTAGGGCACGGCGCATCCGAAGAATAGCTTCGGCTCGGGTCTCTCCCCAGCAAATCAATTTGGCGATCATTGGGTCGTAGTAAGGTGTAATCGCATTGCCGGATGTAATGCCTGTGTCAACGCGGACACCGGGGCCAGAGGGCAAGTCGAGGGAGGAGATGGTGCCGATAGACGGTAGAAAATTGTTGAATGGATCCTCTGCATTGATGCGGCATTCAATTGCCACACCTTTGATCTGAATTTCTTCTTGAGTTCGGCTGAGTTTACGACCACGCGCCACACGAATCTGCTCTTTGACAATGTCCATATTGGTCACAAGTTCAGTGATTGGATGCTCGACTTGCAGGCGTGTATTCATTTCGATGAAATAGAAGTTTTGGTCTTTGTCGAGCAAGAACTCGACAGTTCCCGCATTGGCATAATTAACTGCTTTGGCTGCTTGGACAGCGACCTCACCCATTTGTTGGCGTAGTTCAGACGTAAGCACGGGAGAGGGAGCCTCTTCCACGATTTTTTGATGACGCCGCTGAATCGAGCATTCGCGCTCGCCCAAGTGAATCACGTTGCCGTGCGTGTCAGCGATGATCTGAATTTCGATGTGACGGGCATTTTCGAGCAACCGCTCTAAGTAAACGGCGTCGTCATTGAAGGCGGCGGCAGACTCGCGCCGCGCCGCAGCGATCATTGGTTCGAAGTCTTCTGGCTCGTTAACGCGGCGCATCCCCTTACCGCCACCGCCAGCCGCAGCTTTGATCAACAGCGGGTAGCCGATCTTTCCG
>CAYTPI010000011.1:0-156289 GCA_964439625.1 uncultured Anaerolineae bacterium
CCGCCGCTTTGTCGAATAACCGTTGCTTGAAGTATCCCCAACCCGCATCCAAAATGCGCTTACTGAGGTGACGGTTTTTCACCATATTCTTGATTTTCAGGTCTTCCAAGACAATCACATCATCGGTTTGAACAAGATAAGGCTATGTAATGTCTAGCAGTCTTGCGCCTGATAACGGCCCCAATGACGATCATCAAGGCCAGCCAGACAAAGGCCCCAACCAGCGAATACCGGTAGTCAAGATTGATACTTAGGTAAGCCTGCCCAATCGCATTAGACAGGAAATAACCCAGCAGAATTGATGCGAGCATCCCAAACGCCCAACTAATCCACACACGTGATCAAGTAGATTGATGAATTTTTGACAAACGCCGTTGAAGGTCGTAGACTGAGTATCGTCTAAATGAGACTGAGTATCAATTGGGATGGAAAATGAAAAAAATTCGCCGACTACTACATATAGTACTGCTGAGTGTGCTCGTCATGGCGCTGGTTGCCTGTGCGCCAACCACAGAAGTAGCAGAAGACGCTTCTTTTGAGGAGAGTGACCACGAAGATGACGACCACGACCATGAGGATGACGATCACGACCACGAGGATGACGACCACGACCACGAAGATGACGACCACGACCACGAGGATGACGACCACGACCACGAAGATGACGACCACGACCACGACCATGAAGCCGATGGTGATGCGCTAAGGCTTCCAGAGGTCAGCGCTGTTGAATTAGCTGAAGGTGAACGGCTAGCTGTCGTTGCCACCACTAACATCATTGGTGATGTTGTGAGCAACGTTGGTGATGACTTAATCGACCTAACTGTCATCATGGCACCCGGCGAAGACCCACACATTTACGAACCGTCACCGCAAGATATCGTCGCGATGGAAGAAGCTGATGTTGTCTTCTATAACGGTCTCGGCTTTGAAGAAGGCTTCGAAGAGAGCCTCGAAAACATTGAAGAAGCTGGTATTCCAATCGTCCCAGTCTCTGCCAATGTTGACTTCATTGACTTCGAATTCGAGGGTGAGCACGATCATGAAGAAGGTGAACACGACGAAGACGACCATAACGAGGAAGAGGGTGAACACGACGACCATGACCATGGGGGCGACGATCCACACACATGGACAAACCCAGATGGCGTCGTTGTTTGGACCCGCAACGTTGAAAGCATCTTAAGTGCCATGGACTCTGCTAACAGTGAAGCCTACGCCGAGGCAGCTAGCGCTTATATTGAAGCGTTAGAAGACCTAGAAAACTATATCATTACTCAGGTTGATGCACTTCCAGAAGAGAGCCGGGTTCTAATAACCGATCACGACTCGATGGGCTACTTTGCCGCTGCCTTTGACTTTGAAGTTGTCGGGACAGTTTTACCATCCGTCTCCACCTCTAGTGAGGCATCCGCGGAAGACCTTGCTGAGTTAATTGAAGTGCTTGAAGATGAACAAGTGCCTGCAATCTTCGTTGGCACAACCGTCAGTGACAAAACTGCTCAAATCCTAGCCGAAGAGGTTGGTTTTGAAGTGGCTGTGCTGGACATCTACACTGGTTCAGTCGGGCCAGCAGGGAGTGGCGCAGAGACTTATATCGATATGATGCGTGCTAACACTGATACAATTGTTGCAGGTCTTAGCGGCGAATAATGCAAACACGCACACAGACCTTTGCATCAGAAGAAGAGCGCTTGTTGTCTGCAACGGACAGCAGGCGCTACACTTGGGGGCAGGCTCACTTAAGAGGCAATCTTACATCACACGCAATGATCCAACCTCCGCCGCTCGCGCTTCGTAACCTGACATACTTCTACCCAGGTGATGAGCAGCCCGCCCTCCAAGACATCACGCTGGACGTGCAGCTTGGGGAGTTGGTTGCACTTGTCGGGCCAAATGGCGCAGGTAAGTCAACCTTACTCAGTTTGATTGCCAATACGTTACAGTCATACTCCGGTGAAATTCACCTGTTCGGGGAAACCCTCGACAAAAGCCAACAGCACGTTGCCTATGTGCCCCAACGCGACAACATCAACTGGAACGTCCCGCTGCGCGTGGAAGATGTCGTGATGATGGGCCGCTACCGGTTTCTTAATCGATGGCAGCGCCCAAGTGCAGAGGATCATACGATCGTCGAACAGGCAATGACAGAGTTGAGCATCACAGATTTGGCCAAGAAGCGCGTCCGCCAGCTTTCGAGTGGTCAAAAGCAGCGTGTGATCCTAGCGCGTGCCCTCGCCCAGCAAGCCAACATCATTTTACTGGATGAACCCTTGAACGGCCTCGACGTGCTATCACAGGAGAGCATCCTTGATGTGTTCGACGAGTTGAGCGCCCAGCAGCTCAGTATCTTCGTCAGCCTGCATGACCTGAGCCTGCTGCGCCCACACTTTAAGCGTGTTGTCTTCATCGATCGCACTGTCATTGCGGATGGGCCAACCGAACAAGTGTTGTCCGTTGAGACACTCAAAAAAGTCTACGGCGTTCGGCTCAATGAGGGCAAAAGCTATTGACCGAAGTGATTGCATTTATAGCCGACCCATGGCGCTTTAACTTCATCATTCGGGGGCTTCAGGCCGGGTTACTGGTTGCAGCAGTCTGCGCCGTACTAGGAACGTTTGTCGTGTTACGTGGGATGGCGTTCCTCGGTGAAGCGCTTGCGCACTCCGTGCTGCCGGGGATCGTCGTTGCATTCATGCTTGGGATCAATCTGTTTATAGGGGCTTTGCTCGCCGGTTTGCTGACCGCCGCAGGCATTGGCTGGGTCTCTCGTCGGGACGACATGAGCGAAGATACCAGTATCGGCATCATCTTTTCAGGCTTTCTAGCATTAGGAATTGCCCTGCTTAGTCGCATCAATAGCTATCGCGACCTAACACATATCCTGTTTGGCAACATTCTAGGTGTTTCCCGTGCGGACTTGCTAATTATGCTGGGGGTAGTGGTTGTGGTGTTGGTAACAGTCGCGGTATTTTTTCGCGAGCTGATCATTTTTACCTTTGACCCCACACACAGTGCTGCCATTGGTATCCCAATGTTTTGGATGCGCTACCTACTACTGGGTTTATTGGTGTTGGCGATTGTGGCTGCGATTCAAGCGGTCGGAGTCGTTCTTGTGATTTCGCTGCTCGTGACGCCAGCTGCCACTGCTTACCTGATCTCCGATCATCTCTCCATCATGATGATCCGCTCTGTGCTCATCAGTGCCGTTGCATCGATTGTTGGATTATATGCTTCGTTCTATGCCGACATCTCTTCCGGCCCCGTGATTGTGCTCACACTGACAGCTATCTTTCTCGTTGTGTTCATTTGGCAGCAGTTTCAGCGCAGCCACATCCGGGTGACATCTACTTGATAGTTTGCCGGGATAAACAGCACCGATATAATCTCGGACGCATGTACAATGACCTAAGTTAAACAATCTATGACGCGACACATACGCATTATTGCCATCACTGGTCTACTCCTCGCAACAGCACTTGCCTGCCGGATGGGTGGGGGAGCAGCGCCGATCATCCCGACGGCAACACCAAAACCAACCGCTACGCCACTGCCGGTACAGGTTGCACCGTCTGAGGCAGCGACCGAAGAAGCTGTTGTCGAACAAGAGCCAGGCGTCATTGGCCCATATGGCCCCGAAGAATACCCTGACAATGTGAATCCCTTAACCGGGTTGCCAATCGAAGGAACAGACGAAGAAATTAAAGCAGTGCTAGAGCGTCATCCAGTCTACGTAAAGATCAGCAATCATCCGCCCAGCTATGTTGTGCCACAAAGTGGCTTACAATCAGCTGATCATGTTTGGGAACATCAAGTAGAGGGTTTCTCACTGACGCGCTTCTCTGCCATTTTCTTAACCAACGCACCAGAAGCAGTTGGCCCTGTTCGCAGCGGTCGTCACCCTGACCTTGAAATCGTGCCCATGTATCAAGCACTGTACGTCGCGTCAGGGTTTAGTACCAACAATGGTAATGAAGATGAACCGCCACGCATGCGCGAACTCATGCTGCGTGCGGATTGGCGCCCGCAAAACTTCTCGTATGAGTTTGGTGTTGGCGCACCCTATACCGAGCGCATTGATCGTGGCCCCGAAATTCCAACCGAGCACACGCTCTACACTCGACCAGAGAGAGTCTGGGAGCTAGCCGACGAGCGCGAAGTCAATGGCCCGTCTATTATGGATGGTCTGGCGTTCTATTCCGAGATGCCCGAAGGTGGCATCGAGACGACAGAGGTGGTTGTCGATTATCCTGGCCCGGGAGCCAAGGCCGAATGGCGCTACAATGAAGAACTTGGACGTTATCAGCGTTGGCAAAACGATGACCCGCATGAAGACCGGCTGACAGAAGAACAACTGGCCTTCGACAATATTGTCATCATCGGCGCTATTCACGAAGAGACAGACTTCCCTGAAGACTTCGCAACCGGCATCCGCGGTGTCGCGATCAATCTATATGGTCAAGGTGATGTCATTATTATCCGTGATGGTCGGCGCTACGAGGGCACATGGCGTCGCAGTGAATCACAGGCTGAAGAGATGCTGCAATTCACGACAGAAGCAGGTGAGCCAATGTACCTGAAGCCCGGTAACATCTGGTTCCAATCGATCTCTATCGGCTTCGGCGGCCCGCTAGTCTACTACAATGGTGAACTCCCTGAAGAAGACTCGTAGTAACATGCACCGTTTTTTTATATGGGCTTGCTTTGTGCCGCCGTTGGTCTCGTTAGTTGTAACTTGCCATCCCGCCAACCAGTAACGCCAACCCCAAATATTGTCGTCATCACGGCAACACCACTCCCTGCCGGTGATACCTACGGGCCAGAAGTATATCCGGCGGACGTCAACCCATTGACGGGCCTAAGCGTCCCCGACCTAACCGTCTTAGAACGTCGCCCGATTTTGGTGAAGGTCAGTAATGAGTCAGCTGTTATGCGACCCCAAAGTGGGTTGAGTTTCGCTGACCACATCTGGCAGCATCAAATGGAAGATGCGGCCCAAGGCACGCGCTACACGGCTGTTTACTACAGCCAAACACCGGATTATGTTGGCTCTGTCCGTAGTGCTCGCCTGCCGGATATCGACGTGTTTACCCCGATGTATGGCGGTATTCTGGCCTTCTCCGGGGGCAGCAGCAATCTGGCTGACCCACCCGGCAGCCCGCCGCGCATCCGTGAGTTGGTGCTCCAAGCAGACTGGGCTGCTCGTGCTCTGTCAGAACAGACAGGGACAAGTGACCCCTATCTCGTCAGGTTGCCAGGAGTGCCAAGCGCCGATACCGCCTTTTATCATTCTTTGTTCGCCGACCCCGATGAAATCTGGCAGTGGGCTGAGCGGCAAGGGTTCGCACAACAACCAGACCTGCGTGGTTTACGTTTCGGTGAGACACCGCCGGCAGGTGGAACACCCGTCACTTCTGCTACTGTCGATTATCCCGCGTATGGCCCTAGACACGACTGGCAAGCTGAGACAACGTCAGGCCGTTGGCTGCATACCATCGACGGTACGCCTGATACAGACTATCTGACTGGGCAACAGTTGGCCTTCTCCAACATCGTTATCCTCTATGATGAACATTATCTATCCAACTTCTTAGAAGATGACAACGTTCGCCTCTTTTCGATGGGCTTCCGCCTGCAAGGGGAAGGCCAGGCTATTATCCTGCGGGGTGGTCAGCAATATGACGCACGTTGGCAGCGCGAAGGTGACCAGATGGTGCGCTTAATCAACAACACAGGCGATGACTTCACCCTAAAACCGGGCAATATCTGGTTTCATGTAATTGCCACCAACGATATCTACCAAGAAACCACCGTTACGTTCACTCAGTAAAAGAGGGAGACTCCAATGATGCGCCACGCTGCTGCTACCATCACCACTGTCTTGCTGACCAGCCTCTTGTTGACAGCCTGCGGTACAGCCGAACCAGAGCCAACACCGACACTATTTTTGCTGCCGACCATCACACCAACTGCCGAGCAGACGCCCGAACCAGAGCCGACGTTGGTTCCGGTTGAGTCGGATGCGGTGGAAGAGACTTCTTCTGAGCGTGAACCTGTTGGCCCGACAGACATCCCCGACGGCATTAACCCCTTGACCGGGCTTGAGATCGACCCAGAGCGGCTTGAGCGCCGTCCCTTGTTGGTCAAAGTCAGTAACGAATCGCCGGAGGTACGCCCACTGACGGGTCTCTCCTTCGCAGATAACATCTGGCTGCACCAGATGGAGGGTTGGGGCCAAACTCGCATAACCGCTGTCTACTGGTCACAATCGCCAGATTATGTCGGCTCCGTGCGGAGCGTGCGCCCGATTGACAGCGACACCCTAATTCCGATGTACGATGGTATTTTCGCCTACAGCGGTTCAAGCATCGGCATGACCAACCGCCTCCAAAATGAGACGCCGTACTGGCAACGTGTTTTCCGTGAACTGCAAGATCGTCCGCATCTTGTCCGGCTGGATGATGTTCCGCGTGAAGGCACCGATTTTTATCATCGTCTATTCGCTGTACCAGAAGCAGTCTGGGAGTCAGCAGAGCTGCGCGGTAATTTAGAGCCAGAACACACAATCGAAGGGCTGGCCTTTGACGATGCCCCCCCCGCTGACGGCGTTGAAACTGATGAGGTCATCGTTGAATTTCCAGAGCAACGGAATTCGCCGATTATTCGTTTCACCTATAAAGAAGAGGATGAACGCTGGCTGATGTTCTTCACAGATCGCAATGCAGACGTCCCTGAAGAACCCTTCATTGATCGCCTTAATGGTGAGCAGCTTGGGTTCAATAACATCCTGATTGTCTACACAGAGCACGAGTTCACTAACTTTGCCGAGGACAGCGCCAGTGGTGCGCCTGCCATTGACGGCAACTTCACCGGTAGTGGGCCTGCCATTTTGGTGAGGGATGGGTTGATCTACGAAGACCTGATGTGGGAACATGACGAAGCAAACGAAGGATTGCTAATCCAAATACGGGATGCTGCGGGTGACGTTGTGCCCCTCAACCCAGGGCAAACGATGTTCATCACCAGCATCATCCCCGAGCAGGAAGAATTAGGTCAATACACAGTAGAGGTGACGGCTAACTGATTCAAGAAATGTGATGGTCAGAGCGGACTTGACCCGCTTGTCCTTCATTGAACGATGGCACGTCATCGCTGCCATCATGCAGAATGATACGCCCCTGCACGACGGAGCCATCTTCTGTGTTGAGGGTAATGACGATCAAATCACCGAGAATGCGCCCGGTGCGTGTCACACTGATGCGCTGGGCATATACATCCCCCCGGACAATGCCAGCACTGTAAACCGTCTGGGCACGGACGTTCCCGTCTAACGTACCATTTATACCAACGAGTACGCTACCAGGTGTATCGACATCCCCGACAAGCGTCCCCTCCACTCGCAGATCGCCCTTGAGTTGAATAACGCCCTCAAACAATGCCTGGGCACCAATCACACTTTCACCCTGTTTGGACTTTTTGGGCGGTTTGATCGTACTGCGCTTGGGCTTCGCTTTTGTCTTTTTAGGTTCCGGGGTAGGTTGGAGTTGGGGCTCAGGGTTAAACCCACGGATTTCCGGTAGGGGTTCTGGCTCTGGTTCAGAGTCTTTCTTGGGCTTACGAGACGGCGGCTTATAGAGGTCTTCAAACATGAAAGGCTACCCTTCGCTTCTGTGCACCGCACCACGGATTGCATCCGGATCAGTATTGTGGTCAGTAAGCCACTGTTTAAACTCAGACTGAACAGCAGCGACACCCTCAACCCCGGAGCGAACCGCAACCGACGCCAGACCGACCGCATCCGCACCTGCCATCAGCATTTCGACCGCGTGAACGCCTTGCGTAACCCCACCCGTACCAAGAATTGGCACATCAGCGAAAGCCTTACGCAGTTCATAGACCATGCGAACGGCAATCGGGCGGACTGCCTGCCCAGACACACCACCAACGCGATTGGTGATCACAGGTGTGCGCGTTTCGGTATCGATCACCATACCCGGCATCGTGTTAGAAGCCGTCAGTATATCGGCACCCGCCGCAATAACGCCCGCAGCAATTTCCAGTAAGTTCGGGACATTAGGCGCCAGCTTGACCGCCATCATGCAACCTAAGGCTTCACGGGCGGCGGCAGTCGCTTCTGCGGCGGCGGTTGCATCCGTCGCAAATGGAATGCCAAAGTCATGCTCAACGTTCGGGCAAGAGATGTTGACCTCGACAATATCGGGATCTGCTTGTGCCAGCATCGAGCCGACTTCGCCGAAGTTCCGAGCCGTCTCGCCGAACATACTGACGATCAAAATGACGTTATCTTCAGCCAGTTTTTGCTTCATCTCACGAATAAACGGCACTGCTGCTTCTGCCCCAATGTTGTTCAAACCAACCGCGTTGATCAAACCATCACCCCAATCATAGATGCGCGGCTCCGGGTGCCCGTCTCGCGGGCGAGGGCCAAATGAATTAGTCGTTGCGGCCCCGATGCCAGCCATCGCATAATCAATGATGTGCCTGTACCATGGGCCAGCCGCTAACACCACCGGCGAGCGCAGCGTTAGCGTGCCAAGCTGTGTTTGCAGGTCGATGCTCATTGCAGGGCCTCTGCCAGCCATTGGTTGGCTTCGGCATGTTGTGTGACGGTTATGCGTTCAGCCTCAAGCAACACATCGAGCATCTCCGGGAGCGTCGTCAAGGCGTGGACGGTGAAGCCAGCCGCCTCCATCTGGGCTTGCCCACCCATACCTCGCTCCACGATGATGAACATATCTTTCACTACCAGCCCAGCTTCGCGCAAGGGTTCAGTAGCTTCTAGCTTGCTGCTCCCGGTTGAAAGCACATCGTCCACCAGCAGTACCTTCTCGCCCGCTGCATACAGCCCCTCGATTGGTTTCTTGGTACCGTGGTCTTTGGGTGGGCGTGGGTACAGCATCGGTTTGCCAGTCGAAAAGCTGAGTGCCGTACCAATCGGCAGCCCCGCCAGCGGAATCGCCGCCAACCGATCATACTTCACGCCCCGCAGGTGTTCAGCCGCTAACAAGCCCAGGTCACTCAGCACTTCAGGGAAGGAGGCCAGCAAGCGCAAATCAACATAGACAGGCGAGGTTTTGCCGCTCTTCAACGTAAACGACCCAAACTTGATCATGGAATGGTCAAAGAGGGTCAGAATGAATTCGACTTTTTCATCTTTGGGTGGGTGAAACTTCACGAAACAACCTCTCGCTGGGCGTTAATCTGTTGTTGTAACTGCTCGGCAGCTTGGTAGGCCGCCTGTTGAAAGTCTGTTTGCGAACCAGAGGCATACAAAATTCCACGGGATGAGTTGATCACCGGGCCAAGGCCATCGAGCGTCATGCCGTAGCGTACAGCGGCCTCAAGCGAACCGCCCTGCACGCCAATCCCTGGAATCAAGAAGGGTACGGACGGCACCTGCTGCCGCATTTCTTTGAGCGTCTCAGGTTGGGTGGCCCCCACCACCAGCCCCAGTGATCTGTCCACAGGTTGCTGCCACTCGGCGACTAGTGCGGTGATGTGCTGGTAGAGCATGGGCTCAGTCGCGGTTTGAACAGCATCTGAGCCTGCATTCGATGTTCGCCCAAGCACGAACAACCCTTTGCCTGGGTAGGCCGCTAACATTGGTTGGATTGCATCGGCCCCAACATACGGGCTGACGGTCAGCGCATCGACGCCGAAATGCTCGAAGGCCATCTGCCCATACAAGCGCTGCGTATTACCGATGTCACCGAACTTGGCATCCAAGATGATGGGAATGTCACTGGGGACTTCAGCCAGCACTTTTTCTAATGCGCGAATCCCTCCTGACCCATGCGCCAAAAAGAAAGCGAGGTTGGGTTTGTAGGCTGATGCAATCGAAGCGGTGGCGCGGATAATACAGATACAAAAAGCCTCGATGGTGAAAGGCTTCGGGATGCGTGCTCGGTCAGGGTCTAACCCAACGCACACCCAACTGTTCTGCTTCTGCTGTGCTGACCGCAGTTTCTCGATGAAGGCCACGCCTATATCCGTTCTTTACCAAGCACACCTGCCAGCACCGCCATTCGTACAAATAAGCCATTCTGCACTTGGCGGAAGTAAGCGGCACGCGGGTCTTCATCGACTTCAATAACGATCTCACCCACGCGCGGGAAGGGGTGCATCACAATAGTGTGTTTCTGCGCTTTACTGAGTATATCTGGCGTGATGATGTAATAGTACTTCATGCGCTCATAGTCATCTAAGTCAGTGAAGCGTTCCTTCTGCACCCGTGTCACATAGAGTACGTCAACCGCGTCAATCACATCATCGAGGCTCTCATGCTCAGAGTATTTAATACTAGCCGCATCGAGTTCACTACGGATTTCCTCTGGAAGACGTAGTAACTTTGGTGACACGAAGCGAAAGGTGACATCCGGGTTTTGCATCAACAAACGGGTTACAGAATGGACTGTCCGCCCGAACAACAGATCCCCGATCAGGGCAATCGAGATGTTGTTTAAGCGGCCCAATTCACGCTTGATTGTATAAGCATCTAGCAGGGCTTGGGTCGGGTGCTCGCCGACACCGTCGCCAGCATTGATAATCGGCTTGCTGGCCCAGTAGGCGGCTTCTTTTGCCGCACCGACTTCATAATGCCGCAGTACAATGACGTCGGCGTAACATTCGAGGGTTCGGACTGTATCACCCAGCGATTCACCTTTGCTGACGGAGGAATACGTTACGGAGTTAATCGGGATGACCTGCCCACCGAGGCGCATCATTGCACCCATAAACGACGAACTGGTGCGGGTGCTGGGTTCGTAGAAGAGGTTCGCCATAATCTTGCCTTGCAGCAAGTCGGCGGAACCAAAACGCTCGACCAACACGCGCATCTCATCCGCCAGATGAAAGACATGGTCAAGCAAAGCTGGGCTAAACTGCTTTACGGATATGATATCTTGCCCCGCCAAACTTGTGACGGGTGTATTTTCGGCCCCATTCGACTGCATCGCTCACATTTCCCTGTGTATTCCCAGTCAGATGAGTTGACTTTAGTACAGCATCAGGTTGATTGCCAGCGCATAACATGCTTGTTATGGCGTCAGCGGGTCGGCACTTTCTGGCGGAAACGTCGGTGTGGGCGGCGGTGGCTCACTCAGTACGACAAAGGGCACATCGTATGGGTCAACAAAGTTGCCATCGGAGCCGACCAACGCCAACCGCAGCCAGTATTGACCGGGTTCAAGCGCCCCAGAGAAAAGCACTTCAAGCTCGCCATCCCGCACAGTCTCTGTGTGCGTCTCACCGATTGTCAACCATTCTGTTGGTTGAGCACCACGTCCAAGTTCCACCTTATAAAATTGGATGTCACTGCCAAAGCTGGCTGTGCCAAGAATCGGAATGGTGCCGTAGACCCCCTGACCCGGCTCTGGATAGTCAATGCGGTAGGTTGATCCAGTTTCCTCATCAAAGTCTGATTGCTCTTCATCAAACTCAAAAAGTGAGGCAAGTTCTTCAACGGCACTGCTACAGGCAAAACCCGGCACAATCGGCACGCCGTTTTCCACGGCCCAGTTACGCGCTCGGATAGCATCATCAGGGCGCTCGGGTGCAGCAATAAATATTTGCTCTTGCACAGCACCCGGCTCGTAGGCTTGGTTCACTTCGCAGTAACGCGGGGGCAGCACAAGCTGATCGTCATCTTGTCCGCTGTTAGTTTGTAGCAGTTCAGAGACAGCCGCCCGGGCAGTTTCATCGAGGAGCAGCACAGTGAGCACAAAGATGTCTGGTTCAATCTCTTCTAGACGTGGCGCTGCACGCTCCACCACATCGCCACCCTCGTCGTCATCATCTTCCAATGGCGGGAAGGTCGGCTCTGGCAAGGGGGTAGCGGTTGGGTCATCCAAGGCAGCGCGCTCTGCTGCCGTCAAAATGCGGAACCATTCGTTACGCTCGGATGGACAGCCATCTTCTGCTAGTATCGGGTCAGTGAGCGACTGCAACTGACAGACTGCCCGCTGTTCCAGATCGGCAGGCGGTGCATACCAGTCGCGCAGTGGCGGGGTATTTGGCTCTTGCAGAATTGGGGTCAGTGCTTCATCAGCATAGACCGCTTCCATATAGGCATTCCAGATCGGCGCGGCACCCGTTAAACCAGAGACATCGTCTGCCATTGGCGAGTTATCTGTGTTGCCCGTCCATACACCAACCAAGAGATGCGGCGTATAGCCGATTGTCCAGTTATCCCGAAAGTCGTTGGTAGTGCCTGTCTTTGCCGCCGATAGGAACGATGTTAGCAGAGGTGAATTGGTGCCCATGGCAGGCGTGCGCGCACCATTATCGGACAGAATATCACTGATGATGTACGCAATCCGCGGGTCGAGCACGGGTTCATCCGGTTCCGTTTGGGCTTGGTAAATGATCTCACCATTGCGATCTTCAATTCGGCTGATTAAGTGGGGCTCAATATAGTACCCACCCGTTGCAAACAACCCATAGGAAGCCGTCATCTCTAACGGAGTGACCTCACCACCGCCAAGCGTCAATGAGAGACCATATTGCAGCGGATCATCTCCTAGACTCTCAATCCCCGCTCGCTGGCTGAATTCAAGTAGTTCGGCAATTCCGACGTCACGCATCAACGTGACAGCGGGAATGTTGTAGGAATTCGCCAGTGCATCTCGCAGGCGCTGCGGCCCGTGGAAGCGTTCATCATAGTTGACGGGTTCGTAAGGCTCGTCCCCTGCAATCTCATATGCCATCGGGACATCCCAGACGATATCAGCGGCAGTCCAACCTTGTTCCATCGCCACAGCATATGTGAGGGCTTTCATAGTACTGCCTGGTTGCTGCGGTGACAGCAACACATTGACGTTGCCATCAATCGATTGGTCTTCGTAGTCAACGCTGCCAAGCATCGCTAAGACTTCGCCCGTTGTCGGCTTTATAGCGACCAAAGCAGCATTGCTCATATTGAATGCTTCACCAAACTCAGCGATCTGGGCTTGGGCGATCTCTTCTGCCAACCGTTGATAATCAAGGTTAATCGTGGTGTAAACGTCTAGACCACCCAAGGCCAACACGGATGGGTCAATGCCAGTCTCTTCGACTAACTGCCGCCGGACTTCAACCGTGAAGTGCGGTGCTACCAGCGGAATGTCTGGGTCGGCAAGGTCAGCGGTGGAGGTTAGGGTTTCAGCAAAAGCACCATCCGCTTCAGCCTGAGTCAGATAGCCGTGGCGCACCATCAAGTCGAGCACTTGGCGCTGCCGGTTTTTTGCTAATTCAAAGTTGGTGTACGGGTCCCAGTTCGCCGGTGATTGGGGCAACCCCGCCAGGAAGGCTGATTCAGCGAGAGTCAATTCTGAGGCTTGCTTATCGAAGTAGACATCCGCCGCACCGCCAATCCCATAGGCAAGGTTGCCGTAATAAGTGACGTTCAAATACAGTGCCAGAATATCTTCTTTGCTGTATTGCTGAGTCATCACCCAGGCAAGGGCGGCCTCTTTGAGCTTGCGGCGCAGTGTCTGCTCGCTGCGCTCAGCTGGGTCGAAAACAATGTTGCGCACCAACTGCTGCGTGATCGTGCTGCCACCAGAGACAATCTCCCCTTCTTGATACCATTCCAACGCCGCCCGCCCAATTGACTCTGGGTCGAAGCCGGGGTTCTCGTAGAAAGTATCATCTTCAGTCGCAATAGTTGCTGATTGTAGGGCAAGGGCAATCTCCGTAAGCGGCACTTCATCACGCCGACCTTGGTCGAAAACTTCATACAGCAGGTTGCCGTTCCGGTCATAAATGCGCGTAGTCTCAAAGTTTTCAACGCCTTCAAGTGTTGCCAGCCGATCAAGATCAGCTTCAAGTTCAGTTGAAAGAGAATTATAAACGACCACCAACCCAATGATGATAACGGCAGCAAGCGCTGCAACAGAAATGGCGGCGATCGAGAGAAATGTTTGCAGGCAGCCAAACGCTTTACCCAAGCGCTTCCCCCACTTACTCCCACGTCGGCTGACTGGTCGGGAAACCGGACGATTATTCTCTACTGTACTCAGGTCAGGGCGTTCAGCCGGGAAGGTATTCTCATCATACGGATAAGGATGTGGCTGATTTGTTTCGGTTGTATCGTCCCACACAGAATGTCACCATTACGCTTGGCTACCAGTGAATGAGCGCATTCTACCATGGCTTATACAACTACAACACTACCAACCAAATGGTGAACACAAGGCATCAAAACCTATCGTTTTTGGTAGGTTAGACCCAAGATCAGCAGTTATTCTGTAGAAAACACATTAACTTTAGGACCCATGGATGTAACTGGCATCCCATTTGTGGTAGAATCGCGTCACTCTTTAAATATGGTGGAAGTGAACGAGTTCGGTGAATAACAATAACAACAACTCTGGCAATGACCAGAATCAAGCCGGAAACGGTTCGCCTAACTGGTCACGGGGCATTCTGATTGTCGCTCTGTTGATCTTTCTGTTTATAGGCTTCGTTTTCGTGTGGGGTGGTATCAATACGCCAGGTGAAGAGATCACGCTGGCAGAGTTCGCCACTCTAGTTCAGAGTGATCAAGTCGATTCTGTAACGGTAAACAATGATGAAGTCACAATTACGCTGACCGATGGTACCCAGAAAATTACACGTACCGAACCTGGCTATAGCGTATTAGAGTCCCTGACGTTTCTTGGCGTCAGCCCTGAGCGGCTCGCCAATTTACAGCTCACGGCTGAAGGGCCAGGTTTCTTTGCCCAGCCAGCAGCAACATTCTTGTTGTATTTCTTACCAATCTTGATCATTGGTTGGTTCGTCATCACGATGATGCGCTCTATGCGCAGCGGTCAAGATCAGGCTATGAGCTTTGGTCGCAGTAAAGCCAAGATGATCAATATTGACACCCCAGTCGTCACGTTTGATGACGTGGCTGGCGTCGAAGAGTCAAAGCAGGAACTACAAGAAGTCGTCGAGTTCCTTCGGGAGCCTGAGAAGTTCATACGGCTAGGTGCGCGTGTACCGAAGGGTGTCTTGATGATCGGCCCTCCTGGTACCGGTAAGACGCTCCTGGCCCGTGCCGTTGCTGGTGAAGCTGGTGTTCCTTTCATGAGTATCTCAGGCTCTGAATTCGTTGAGATGTTTGTGGGTGTTGGTGCTAGCCGCGTCCGCGACCTATTTAACAAAGCCAAGCAGGTTGCGCCTTGCATCATTTTCATTGACGAAATTGACGCCGTCGGTCGCATGCGTGGCACTGGTCTTGGTGGTGGTCACGACGAGCGCGAACAAACCCTCAACCAGATTTTGGTTGAAATGGATGGCTTCGATAATGACACCAACATCATTATCATTGCCGCCACGAACCGCGCTGACGTCCTTGACCCAGCGCTGATGCGCCCCGGTCGCTTTGACCGTAAGGTATTCATCACCCGCCCAGACGTTGCAGGCCGCGAGAAGATTTTGGAAGTACATACCCGTGGCAAGCCGCTGGAGCCAGATGTTGACCTGAAGGTAATCGCTAAAATTACCCCCGGCTTCTCCGGCGCTGACCTTGAAAACCTTGTTAATGAGGCGGCTATCTTTAGTGCTCGCCGAGGTAAAGCAGCATTGGGTAACGTTGAATTCCAAGATGCAATGGAAAAGATCGTGATGGGGCCGGAACGCCGCTCCCGCGTAATTTCACCTAATGAGAAAGAGATCGTCGCTTACCATGAGGCCGGGCACGCCGTGGTGATGTATCACCTCGAGCACGCTGATCCAATCCAAAAGATCACGATTATCCCGCGGGGTATGGCTGGTGGTTACGTGATGCCTCTACCGGAAAGTCAAGATAGCTCCTTGCATTCGCGAGAATACCTGACCGACCGCATCGTTGGTGCGCTCGGTGGGCGCGCCGCTGAAGAGATCATTTTCGAGCGCATCACAACCGGTGCCAGCAACGACCTTGAACAGTGCAGCAATATCGCACAGGCGATGGTCACGCGCTATGGTATGAGCAACAAAGTTGGCCTGCGCGTTTACGGTGATGACCCAAATATGATCTTCCTGGGCCGCTCAATCGGCGAATCAAAGGATTACAGCGACGGCACCGCCCAAGCAATAGATGAGGAAATCAAGCGCATCATCGATGAGTCCTATAACCGTGCCAAGCAAATCATCACGGATAACCGTCAGCAGATCGACAAGCTAGCTGAAACCTTGCTCGAAGTCGAAACACTCGACAGGGCACAGTTTGAAGCCCTGATGGAAGGCCGTGGCGAAGAGCCACAGTCAGAGGCTGAGCCTGAGCCATCCATGGACTAACGTCTAAATTATTTCAACAATGAAAAAAGAGTGTGCGCAGTGAAGCGCGCACTCTTTTTGTTTGGCTACCAAACAGGGACGATCCACCCATCCCGGTACAGGTGCTCTCGTTCTGCCACAGTGAGGCTTTCAAGCTGTTTGAGCGCTGGCAGTTCGTGATACTCTGCTCTGGCGTCGTGGAAATACGTGTCGCCAGATGTGTTGTAAACCCATGGTGCTGCTTGCCAACGAGCAGCGGTCAACCTACGATGCACGTAGGGAAGCGACGCACGTTTTTCTGCATTGAGGATAATTTCCGCATACGCCTGCACCATTTGCTCTTGGTGATAATGCTCTTTCAGATAGGCTAATGTCTCTGAGCGAACAACCTCATTATTCTTAATGATGCGTGCTGTTTTTTCCGCGGCTGCGTTAATATCGCCGTAGTTAATCTTATCCACCAAAGCTTCAGGCAGAAGCTCCCGCGCAACACCAACCCGCGCCAAGACAGCAGGTGTACCACATGCCATCGATTCATATGGTACATTGCCGAATGTCTCCAATGAGCTACCAATTGCCATTGTTACATCACCTAAGCTGTACAGCGCTGGCATTAGCGACTGCGGTACCCATACATGGAAAACAAATACATCTTCTAAGCCATAACTTGTAATGCGGTTCGTGATGTCCTGGTAGAAAGCCCGACCATCCGGTGAAAGTGCCTCCTCAATCCAACGAGGGACTAATACTTTCAGATTCATTATCCCATGTTCTTCAACTAAGACCTTGCTCACCTCTATCAAATCAGGCAGACCTTTGGTTGCATCAGGCCGATGAGGGAATAATACAATAGCGTGCTTGTCAGGGTCAACGCCCGGTATCAAAGCGAGAATCGGTTGCAGGTCAGTCACCTTAAAATGCTCAAAATCTAGCCCATTGTAAATGCGATGAACTCGCTCTCCCAAGCCAGGAAAGAAGCGCCCGACAGTGTTTAGAACAACATCGCGCTGAAAATCACTGATTAGAATCAAGTCGTCGCCTTGGAAGAGAAAAGCACTCTGTAGTGTTTCTGAAAAAACCAACGCCCGCAGCGAGACAACCGTCGGGATATCTTGGTGGGCATACGGGAAAATAAAGCCGCCATCAGCATTGTAAAAGACATCGGCATCAGCTAAGGCGTCTCCCAGTGCCTGCACCGCATGGGCAATGTTGTAGATTGGTGTGGCGTAGGGTTCAGGATACGGCTGCTTGAAGCGGAACACAGGCTCTACCGACACATTATGGTGCCAGTTGAAGCGATCCACAGCATCGGGAGGGCGGCGCGTACACAGTACACGGACATCATGGCCCAATTCACCGAGATATAAGGCTACAGTTTTAAGGCTTTTCTGAGCGCCGCCCATCACACGATCTGCATAGAGGGGGGTCATTGAGAAAACAACAATTTTCATAATCACTCGCCTTGTTGCTGAGGGTGGGAAGTGCATCAGTATTCAAATAAAAGGGGACTAGAATACACCAATCCCTTAAGTCATTCTTGTGTTACAGTGTTGCTTCGCGCAGCGCCTTGATCTGTGCCAACATGTCTTCCACGCGTGAGAACTTAAGGCGCGGACGCCCCAGTTCTTCGCCGCGAGCCTTTTCTACGGTGTCAAGTAGGAGCCAATCATCATAGGTTACAAAATCAACATCTCGCGACTGGAGCAGGTTAATAATTGCATCGTTGCTTGTTTGCGTTGGTGCGTGCAGTTTGCCCGCTTGGGCATCTTCCAACAGCTTTTCGACGGTTTCCACTGAGTCGGGCTTGTTCGTACCAATGACGCCACTCGGCCCACGTTTGATCCAACCGACGACGTACTCTCCGGTCACCTGTTCGCCGCCTTCCATGTCAGTCATCACACGGCCCATATTGTTGGGGATCACGCCCCATTTATCATAGAAGGGAACATCCGGCAGCGGTACGCCTCTGTACCCTACAGAACGGAATACCAACTGCACTGGGATGATCTCTGTCTCCTCAGTAGCCCGTGGACGCAGCACGCCGCGATCATTGAGGTAAAGCTCATTCTTGACAACTCGTATCGCCTCGACCTTGTCCGCCCCGATAATTTCGATTGGGGAAGTGAGGAACTTCATAATGATCTGCTTAGGCTTACCCTTCGGCTTTTGTTGAGCATAAGCCTGGAGAATAGCCACGTTCTTCACATCTTTCGGCTCAGCATCATCACTATCGATATAAGCTTGGCTGAGTGCATCTAGCTGCGCTTGCTCTGGCGCAACGATCAGGTCGGTCTCTTCTAACTCACCTAGTTCTTTAATCTCCGGGTTGGTGAAGGCCGCTTGTGCTGGTCCACGCCGCCCAAGTACATAGATGCGCTTGACATTGCTTTTCGCAAGTGCCTCCAGCGCATAATCAGCGACGTCCGTCTCCATCAACTCCGTCTGACTGTGCGCCAGCATTCGTGTCACATCCATAGCGACGTTACCGACTCCAATCACGGCGACTGCCTCTGCGTCAAGGTTAAAACTTAAATCACGATAATCCGGATGGGCGTTATACCAGGCAACGAACTCAGTGGCTGCTCGGCTGCCAGGCAGATCCTCGCCAGGGATACCCAGTGATTTGTCCGTCTGGGCACCGACAGCATAAATAACCGCGTGATAGTGTGCTTCCAGATCAGCATGCGATAGGTCTATACCATATTCAACGTTACCAAAATAACGGACGTTATCCTTACCGGCGATGCGGTCGTAGAGCTTGGTCACACTCTTTATCTTTTGATGGTCGGGGGCGACCCCACCGCGTACCAGTCCATGGGGTGTTGGCAGCCGCTCAAACATATCTATCTGAACGTCAAAATCCTTTTGCTTTTCCAGTGCATCGGCAGCATAAAATCCCGATGGTCCCGAGCCGATAATCGCGACGCGTAATTTTGCTGGAGCCGCGCCATTCAAATCAGTCATTAAATTTCCTCTTTGTGTTAAATTTCACGTAATGCGTAGAGATTATATAACCAGCCACCCCATTAATACGAGTATGAGATAGTATTGAGTTATTGAGCACCTGCATCTTATGACGAAGCTGTGTGGTTTTTATCAGAAGAACGCAAACCATCCTGTAGATCTAGAGTCGCAAAGTAACAGTAGCCGCTGCCTCTTGCACAATCAACCCCATCTGAGTAGACTGGTCGCTGGAAAACATATCAATAGCTACAGGTTAATTCTCGTGAAGCGACTCTTTCTCGTAGTGATCATCAGCCTGCTGCTCGTGGCTTGTGGTCGCAACACCACCACTGCAACACCTGCCATCCCAGACGCCAGCAATCAGGTTGACCCACCACCACCTGTTAGCAATGAGGGTGCTCAAGGTGAGGTTTTGGTTGAGGTCAATGGACAGCCGATCACCCGCAATCAGTACGAACGTGAACTGGCTCGTTTCCAGGCAGGGCAGGCAGCCCTGGGCATTCAACCGGATGATGAAGCCGCTTATCGTCAGCAGGTATTAGACTTATTGGTTGAGAACGAACTGATCCGCCAGCGAGCGGCAGCACAGGGTATTACAATCTCGGATGGGCAAATCGACGCAGAGATTGAAGATACGCTCAACGATCTCCTGAATGATGGTCAGGCAGAGACCCCCGCTGAAGCACAGGAATACTTCGAGGGCTGGCTCCAAGGCAACTACTACACCCGCGAGGAATTCCGCGAGATCATCCGTCTTACCCTAATGACCCAGCAGCTCCGTGAGCCTGTCATCGCCAGTGTGCCAGTTACCGCAGAACACGTCCGCGCCCGCCATATCCTTGTCAATTCACGTGAGGACGCTGAAGAAGTACTTACGCGTCTGAATAACGGCGAAGATTTCAGTGCACTTGCCGCAGAGTACTCTGTAGATGTGACCACAGCAAGCAATTCTGGCGATTTGGGTTGGTTTGCACGTGGCAGTCTGCTGGTGCCGCAGGTTGAAGAGGTCGCATTTAGCCAAGATCCCAACCAAATCAGTGATATTATTGAGACGGATTGGGGTTTCCACATTATTCAAACATTGGAGTTTGATGACAATTACGAAGTCACTCAGGAGACACGTCAACGACTGATCGAAGATGCGATTGAGCAGTGGCGGCTTGGCCTACGGACAGACGCGAGCATCGTCGAGGTCAACCCGATTTAATGTCAAGCACTCGTAATCAGAGGCCATCCAATGAGGGTCTCTACAATATCGTCTCAATTATTTTCCTGATATTGACCGCTGCGGTCATCGTATGGGGTGTACTGGTCGCCCAGAACCCGCGTTCTGCATACAACGTGCTGCAGCCCAGTGCCCCTGAGCCAACCCCGACTATTATTCTCATTCCGGGGATCAACGCGCCCTTACCAGAGACGCCTATTGCTGCGGCGCCCGGGGTCGAAATGTTACCCGGCTCTGCTGACTCCGAGTCTCAACCAGCTGCGCCTCCCACGCTGCTCCCAACACCCACTCGCGTCGATATTGCGCCGCCTTCTGTTCAGAATACGCCGTCAATCCTACCATTTACTTTACAAGATGATGCCGTGACCTTTGTTCAAAACGGCAACAGTCAGGGTTGCGCTTGGCAGAGCATCGCTGGTGAGGTTCGTGGGCTGCAAGGGCAAGCATTGACCGGCTTATTCGTCTCCGTAACTGCTAACGACATTGACTTTGAAAACATTCAACGCACAGGCAGTGAACCCCGCTTCGGCACAGCGGGCTTTGAAGTTGTCCTTGGGCAAACGCCCGTGGCGGCGGAATATATCGTCAGGTTGTTAAATACGACCGGTGTGCCCCTCTCCGAGCCGATTATTGTGCGAACACTGCCCTCTTGTGATCGCAACGTTGCCATTCTCAATTTCGTCCAGAACCGCGAATTTACTCGTTAATTCTGTATGGGTACGCTCTACCTTGTCCCAACGCCAATTGGCAACCTCGAAGATATTACGCTGCGGGCGCTGCGCGTTCTGAAAGAGGTCTCGCTGATAGCGGCAGAAGATACCCGCACTACTGGACGACTGCTAGCTCACTACGAGATTGCTACACCGCAGATTAGCTACCACGAACACAACGAATTGGCTCGCCTTGACGATCTGCTCAATGCTTTGGCAGCGGGCGATGTCGCGCTGGTCTCTGATGCAGGTACCCCCGCCATCTCTGACCCAGGCTATCGTCTTATATCAGCCGCCATCGAACATGGCGTAACCGTCGTTCCGCTACCAGGAGCTTCCGCTGTGACGTCAGCGCTGGTCGCTTCTGGGCTACCCACGGACACGTTCGCCTTTCTGGGTTTTTTTCCGCGCAAAGCCAAGGCAATCAGAGATACCCTGACGGGCATAGCAGACTACCCGCACACGTTGATCTTCTATGAGTCACCCCACCGCCTGACGGGCACATTAGGTCAGATTACTAGCACACTAGGGAAACGGCGGGTCGTCGTCTGCCGGGAGATCAGTAAGTTGCACGAAGAAATCATTAGAGGAACAGCGCATGTCGTGCAGGCATATTTTGAAGAGCACACCCCCCGCGGAGAAATCGTGGTGCTGATCGAAGGGATGCAGCCCACCGAAGATGCAGATTGGGACGCGGAGCGCGTTCAAGCAGCGTTTGAGCAAGCCTTAGCGGGTGGCTTGTCTCGCAGCGCAGCAGCCAAGCAGGTTGCAGCCGAGTCGGGTTGGTCAAAGCGTGATGTTTACGACCTTGATGTTTGACCGCTCTGGACTTCAGCGAGCGCCTTGCCGTACATCGCGATAGTCTCGTGGACGGTTGTTTCCCAACTGAATGCCTTGGCACGCTCCAGCCCTTTTTGCTTGAGATCAGTGTAAATATTGTCCTGATTAATGATCGCCAGGATAGCGCCAGCCATCCCCCGAGCATCCTCTGCCCCGACGACGAAGCCCGCTTCGCCAACCACCTCCGGCAGCGAACTCAAGTCAGTAGTGATAACAGGTGTACCGGATGCCATCGCTTCGAGTACAGGCAACCCAAAGCCCTCGTATACTGACGGATATACAAACACACGCGCCATCCGGTAGAGTGAGGCTTTATGCCCCTCATCAATGTAACCGATTAAACGTACCGCATCAGATAGGTTCTGCTGCTCGATCAACTGTTTGACGTTGTCAAAGCGCGGCGTGATCTCTTTAGGCAAGCGACCTGCGATCACCAATGGTACTTGGTCAGCGAGGCCTGCCCGAACGTAAGTATAGGCTTTTAGTAAATGGCGGACGTTCTTGCGCACATCAAACCCACCTAGATACAGCACGTACTCCGCTGGTAGGTTGTACTCTTTACGGATGGCTGCATCGACGAAGTTTTCGCCACGGTCACGGTAGTCCGGCCCTACCGCTAAATAGATCGCTTCGACCTTCTCCGCAGGGATCACCAGCCGTTCGACAATGTCATCTTTTGAGGCGTTCGAGTCCGTCAATACCAGAACCGCACCCCGCGCTGCCGCAGCCACCAAGCTTGTGTACAGCCGTGCCAACAAGCTACCGCGGTATTCAGGTAGTTTCAATGGAATGATGTCGTGAATGGTAACCACAATCGGCACGGGGCTGGAGAGGGGACTACCCCAATAGGGCACATGCCCGAGGTCAGCCTTCAGTTCCCCGAGTAGATGTGGATAGATAACCTGTTCAAAGTGAACCTTGCCAAGATGCCCGCCAAATCGCAGTTTGGGGCGCAGCACATTAATACCCTCTGGGAGATCGATATCGTCATTACCCGGTACAATCAACGTGAGGTGCAAGCCGGGTGCAAGGCGACGCATAGTGGTCACTAAGTTGCGGATGTACTGACCACTGCCCGTGTCAGGCCGGTTCCAAAACCAACCATTCAGTGCAATATGGGTGGGGGACTCTGCGGCTGTCACGAACCGTCTTCATAACCGTTGGGATACGTCTGATGCCAAGCCCACGCCGTCTCAACGATGGTATGCAAATCAGAGAAACGCGGCTCCCAACCAAGTTCTTCGCTGGCCTTGGTTGGGTTGGCAACCAAGCGCGACGCATCGCCGGGGCGGCGGGGTGTCTCAATAGCTGGGATTGGGTGCCCCGTCACCTCACGGGCCTTTTTGATCACCTCACGTACGCTGAAACCCGCGCCAGCACCAAGGTTATAGTGCAGCGCACCACCACTCTCCCCAAGTGCTTTGAGGGCCAACACATGTGCGCTGGCAAGGTCTTCAACATGAATATAATCTCGGATGCAGGTGCCGTCCGGTGTCGGGTAATCGGTACCAAAAATGCTGATCGAATCACGTTGCCCCAGCGCAACCTGCAAAATCAGCGGGATCAGGTGCGATTCTGGGTTGTGGGCTTCACCGCGGACGGGCGTCCCGTCGGAGGCGATCACTGCACCTGCTGCGTTGAAGTAACGCAGCACACAATATTGAAGATCGAATATCTCATGGTACCAGTGCAGAAGGCGCTCAACCATTAGCTTACTCTCTGCATAGACGTTGGCTGGGCAGCACGGGTCATCCTCCGCTAAAGCCTGATCTTGTGTCGCAAAGATACCCGCCGTCGATGAGAAGACTAAACGCTTAACACCTTTATCTTTCAGCACTTCCAGCAAGTTGAGCGTATTCATGACGTTGTTGCGGAAGTAGGCCGCAGGCTGCTTCATGGAAATACCTGCTTCGATGTAAGCAGCAAAATGAACAATAGCTTCTGGCTGAGCGCGATCAAATGCGGCTCGCAGCACAGCGTCATCACCAACATCACCGACGATCAACGGCGTTCCTTCAGGAACAGCAGCCCAATTTCCATTTTCCAGTGAGTCGAATACAGTGACATCATGGCCTGCCCGCTGAAGATAATCAACAGTGACAGAACCGATGTAGCCCGCCCCGCCGGTTACAAGAACCTTCAATCCGTTCGGCTTTCTAGTTGATAGGCTCGGTTAAAGTAGGCTTCAACCACTTGCTGCATGCGCACTTCCGTATGCTGTTGGAAAGCCTCAATATTTTGCTTCGGCACAACCGGGTAGACCATCTCTGCCATGGCTGTTTCTGAGGAAATCAAACGGTGCATCTCATCAGGTGGGATGTCACAATTACGTGCGGCGAACTCAGCAGAACGAAACTGATTGGTCGCGATCCGTTCGGAGACGTGCATCTGCCAATCTAGCAGGGGACGATTTTCAATGAACGGCAGCGTGCCTTCGACCTCAGCCTCGCCAACCTGCGCCACAATCTCTGAAGACAAATCTTTCGCCGCCTGATAATCAAGGTAGGCAATCGTCGCGTTGTAAACCAGCCAATTCGGATGGCTGGCTCCCCACCGTTCACCCGCAAGAAACAGACACGGCATCACCACATCTTCAACCCAGACCTCATCCATCACTAGATGCGTCAAGTATCCTGCAATCAAGGCGGCATGGTCGGTTTGCAGCGCCACAGGGTCAGCTAGTGTAGGCCAATCGATCATCATCGTCGTTGGGCCAGTCACGTTGGGGTTAGGTGGGATGGTGAAGAAATGCGTACTCTCACGCGATTGCCCGCTAATTATGCGTGTATCAGGTGCGACGGAGCCAAACAGAAACGAGGCCACCGACTTGTGGTCGGCTGACCAATCGTAATTCGTTTCGTTTAGCAGCTTGTGGGCTGCGAGTAAATGTGTTTGAGAAAAGGGCATAACATCAGAAGTGTAGCTTACGGTGAGCAGGGCTTCAAACACGAAAGCCTACCGCTCAGGGCAATCGCCTTAAAATGATGCTAGAACTCGCGTACTTGGGTCACCCGTGGCTGAAGTCGCGAGCCTAGCGCTAGGAAAAGAGCGCCGCGTTAGAAACACGCCCCGTCAGACTGATCTCATCGGAAACGCAAGCAAACGCTCAGGAGACACCTTAGCAATACGTATAGGTCGGAGATCAATGTCTGTCCGGCGACCCGTTTAAAGTGATTACCCTGGTTCCTTGCTACTCAATTGTGACCGCACCGACCTCGGCGGCATCGGGCAGTGAACCACCCGTCGTGACGCGCAGCCTCGAACCGCTGTCGGCATTGTAGAGACCAACCACTAGCCGAAAGTCCCCAGCGGGTAGGTCACGCGGGGTCTCTAGCGCAAATTGATCATGGATCGGGATATCAACAGGCCAAGCGTTGGTAGGCAGCGTGCCGTTCCCCGGCAGCCGATCCCGTTGTGCAACCAGTTGATTGTCGGCATTTAACAAGTGAGCAAACATCGTAAACGAGTCGGCAATTGGTTGGTTAGTCTGCCAGTTTAGTTGCACCAGCAGCGGCGTACCAGCCGCGATGCCACTAGGGGCTACAATCGTCGCAGCCTTTAGTGTAATTGCATCCTCAAAGGTGACGTTCACGGTTGTCTGGGGAACGGCAGCCGGACCTGTTGCATAAGACATCACATGCAGCGGGCCAAACCAAACATCATTGATCTGGTACAACGTTCCGAGTTGAAGTTGCTCGATCAGTGTATTGGTTGGGTCAAGCACCGCCTGCTCAACCAACAGCACATTGACCTGTTCATGCTGAGCCAACTGCTCATCTCTGATAGTCTCAACGACCGCGGCAGTTACGGGCCACTGCTCAACGGGCAACGGCTGCACGTCAAAGCGGCTACTTTCGGTATACCAATCGAAATGCCTACGCGGAAAGACATACAGTGGCCCTTCTAATGGCTGCTCCTCCAGCAGTTGGTAGAACTCAGCAAGCTCATTTGGTTCAGGAATACGCTCACTGTAGAGCAAACGCGCCACATCCCCGCTGAAGCCATCACTGCGGTACAAGGCTGATCGCCCATCGGCGCGATCAGCCTGCATCAATAGAGTCAGGTTGTAGGCTTCAGAGTACCAATTTCTGAGGGGGGGAGCCATCTGTGGCTCCATAATGTAGAAGTCTTGACCCTCAGCCACAAAGCGATGCAGATCAGGGCGGCTGTCAGGTTCGAACCAGACGACGTTGTTCACCCGTGAACCCAAATAAGCTTGAAGTTCCCATGTGTTGCCTGTGGTAGCGACCGTCAAGGGCTGCACGTTGAAGGTGTCCCCTGCATCCACCATGATCACCGCTGCGGCATCTTCGAGCACGTAATAAATCTCCGGCAGCGGGCGCGGGTTATTGGCTGCGATGATCATTTGGGTGCCTGCCCCCACCAAAGCAAGACCAACAACATAAGTGTGCTGCCTCCGCGAAAGATGCTGCGATACCCCCACGAATCCAAGCGCTGCTAACACCGCCAGTGGCGGCCCGCTCAACATCAAATAGCGGGCAGGCAACGCCGATGCGGGGCGTTCTGCTATCAACGGCACTAATAAAAACACGACCGCAGGCAGCAGCAGAAACAAAATTGCCCGCCATTCAGTTGACCGTAACATCAACCAGACAACTGCAAGCAGGAGGCCAAGCAGCACCACCGCCGAAATTAGTTCTGCGGACAGAGACGCTAACTGCACAAGATCATTGGCGATGCGCGCTAGCACATCAGCAGAGCCGAGGATTGTATTATCCAGCGACAACTGATGCGTATCTTCAGGACGCACCCCGTTGAAATTAGCAATTAGGTAGACAGCTTCCGTCAAAATGAGAGGCACCGTCGTGATGATGCCAATGTAAATCGCCGCCCCCATTACGCCATCTTGCCGGGCATGGTGTTGATAGCGTGCATCGAACCAACGGAAGAGGACATATGCTACAACGGGTAGGCCGAAGTACAGAATCATGGAAGGCTTAGTCAAGCGTGCCAGCAGCAAGGTCACGATGATCCAGCCCGCGTCTGCTGGTTTATTTGAACGCGCCCAGCGGATCATGAAGACCAACGCCAGCGTGCTTAACACCGTCGTTTGTGGGTCTACAAAGGCACTACGATCAAGGAAATAGGCTAACGGCAGCAGTAGGTAAAGTAACCCAGCCAGTAGGCCGGCTGCTGTTCCTTTGAGCACCCGCCCCAGTTCGATACAAGCACTGACAGTAACAGCCGCCCACAGCACATTGACGTACTTCGCAATCCAGACACCTTCCGGCCCGGTTGGGTCAAATAGGGCGATCACCATACCATAGAACCACTTATTCTGGTCTAGCCCAGCGAAGATTTGCCCGTCCAGTAGAATGGCGTGTGCCCGAATAATATGGCGCGCTTGATCCGCCTCTATCGGTGTGTTCAGCAGCCCGAAGACGCGGATCGCAAAAGTAAACAGCAGCAACAGCACGCTTACTGTGAGAAAGACACGCTTACCGGTCTGCCGAGTAGTAAGAGCAGTCATCAGCTATTGAACGCCAATATTTTGTAGCGTCAGCACGTCTTCACCAGAGGGAAGCATTAAGCGGGTGCCATCCAATTGATAGACACCCACCGCCAAGCGATAGTCACCCGCAGGCAAATCCGATGGTAACAGCACGCCATGGTTGTCGATCACCGTCTCGCCAACAGGCCAATCGATGGTAGGCAAGGTGCCGTTACTGGGTTCACTGTCGTGCTGGGCGACCAACGCGCCATCAAAGGTGTAGAGATGCATAAACACCTTCAAGCGCTCATCAATTGATGCTGTGGTCTGCCAATAGAGCGACAGCCCGAGGGCATCACCCGCGGAAAACTGCTGCTCATTGAGTGTGTAACCGACCAGCTGCATGATGCCCCCAAAACGTTGATCATCCAGTGCCGTGATGCCAACCGCATTCTGTGAGAGCGGCACATACGTCACCAGTTGAACACCACCGTACCAATCAGAACCAAGTGGAAAGGCATTCTGTTCCAGCATCTGCCGGACGGAGCCATCCGGGTCTTGCTGTTCAGCACCCCAATACAACGCATAAATCTGATTGTACTCGGCGAATAAACGGTTCAGTGTTTGTTCTGTTGACTGGTCGGGTAGTGGGGCGATGTTTGGGCCATCTGGGTAGTAATATGTGAAGACTTCCCATTGGTTGGGGGCATTCAGCACGACAGCCGCATCCATGCCAGCTTCGGCTTCAATACGTGCTGCAATCGCACGGTAATCGTCACGGGCAAAGGTTGAGTCAGTATAAAGATTGGTCAAACCGACCCACTGCGGATAAAGGGCCAGCGCAGCGACGGCAAGTACCGCTATTAGCAGCCAGCCACCCTGTGCTGCGCTGGGGGCAACCCCTGGTCGCCCCAATTCGATGCCCATCACAATGCCGCGCCCAACAATGATCAATAGGGCGGCATTGGCAGGTAATAAGAACTTAAGAGCTGCGTCATTGTTGATGCCAATGAGCAACAAGGCCCCAGGTATTAACAGACACCAAACCAGAATCAGACTTATGCGTTCGCCAAAGTTAAGGTAGCCCCCCCAGTCGGCCTCAACAATTGGCGCCAACAACCCGACGACGGCAACCATCAGCAGCGGCACCAAGCCCACCTGGGCGGTTTCAGTTAACAGGGTTTCGCCGTAGGCAAAGGCTACCAAAAACTGGGTGATGTCTAGGGAGGCACCAAAGCCGCTGGGCCACGTCGTCACCTGGCGGATAGCCGTACCAAGCCACGGCAAGAATAAAAGCAGCGTCAGCACTTGGAGGCCAACCCATGTCGCTATGCCATGCCCCTTCTTTGATCGGCTCATCACCCAGATCAGAAAGGCTAGGGTCTCTGCTGCAATTACTAACGGAAATGTGTAGTGTGTGTATAAGCCCGCCGCGTTGACAAGCACATATCCACCAATTATCAAAGCCACTCGCTTGGGCTTAAAGCGCCCAGCTTTCATCTCTACGGGGAGGGTTAATACGGCGGCTGTCAACAGTATCGAAGCTAGGCTGAGCAGCGTCAACAAGGCGTACATACGCGCTTCTTGAGCATAGTATACTTGAAAGGGATGTGCCGCCATTAGGACACCCGCGACAGCGGCTTCGACTGGGCCAAATAGACGCTGTGCCAATTGGATCAACACAGCGACTGCCAGCACACCAATCATTACGCTGAGACTGCGTAACCCAAACTCTGACTGCCCGACCAGCTCACGCCAACCCGCCAACAGCAGATAGTATCCGGGGGGGTGAATATCACCGGCGGCCCCCTCGATGATCTTGTCAACGGGGCGTTCTGCAATCCGCGCTGAATTACCCTCATCATTCCAAAAGGACTGAGCATCCAGCCGGGCAAAGCGCAACCCAGCAGCCAGAAGTAATATCAAGACGAATGTGATGGTTTTGAGGTGTTTCACGCTTACAATGTACACGCTCAGTTTGGGTTTGCCGAACTTAGAGAGAAGGAAAACAGGCTGGGTATGTCTCCCAACCTGCTGAATAAGATCATTAGCTACCGCGGTAAGTCTGAAAGGCCCATGGTGAAACCAGTAAAGGGACATGATAGTGCTGGCTCGCGTCGAAGATGTTGAAGCGAATCGGCACTGTGCTTAAAAAAGGTGAGGCCCCCTCACCATCTGTCTCCTCGAAGTAAGCCCGCACGTAGAAAACAAGTTCGTACTCACCCTCACTGATTGTCGCATCCGTGAGCAGTGGCCCATCCACCCGACCATCGTCGTTGGTGGTCACATCAAGCAGCAGGGCACGATCATCATCTAGCCGCCACAGCTCGACTCTCATGCCAGCGGCAGGGTGCCCATGATAAATATCGAGCACATGGGTGGTCAGCTTACCCATAGACTTTAGCCCCATTCACAAATGTACTATGAACATTTCCAATAAAATCACGTCCTATGTATGGGCTGATCTTATGCCGATATTCAAGGTCGTCAGCTTGCAGTGTATAGCCTTCGTCCATATTAAGCAGCACCAAATCAGCATCAGCCCCAACCTCGATGCGCCCTTTACTGTGTAGCCCAAAGCGTTGCGCCGCATTGTACGAGGTCACTGAGACGATTTGCTGCAAACTCATGTGGCGCTGATGGTAGCCGACCGTCAGCAACAGGGGCAAGGTCGATTGACAGCCAGCGATCCCGCCCCAAATCTTGAAGAAGTTAGCATCTTCTTTCATGGACATCGGCGCAGGTGAATGATCAGATGTGACCATCGGGATGTTACCACGCAGCAGTAGCATCCATAAACCATCCTGCTCCTTTTGTGACCGGATCGGCGGCGCGCACTTCGCAGCCGCACCGATGCGCTCCACGTCTTCATCTGTCAGCGTTAGGTAGTGGGTACAGGTTTCCCACGTCACATCAATGCTCTTCTTCTGGGCCTCAATAAGCACTTCCACGCCGCGCACGCTGCTGACGTGTACAATGTGCAGCTTACAGCCCGTCTCTTGCGCGAACAGAAGCGCCCGTTGAATGGCTTCGACTTCAGAAATCACTGGGCGCGAACTCAAGTAAGCGCGAATGCTGCCATCTGGTGCCGCCTGGCCCATACCAGCGGTCAGGCCGTCGTTCTCAGCGTGTAAGGCCAGCACTTTACCCGTCCCAGCGATGATCTCCATCCCGCGATACAAACTGTAATCGTCGACATTACGAAACTCATCAATGCCAGAGTTTGACATAAAAGCCTTGAAGCCTATCACCCCAGCATCTGCCAAGCTTTCTAAGTGCTCCAAATTGTCAGGTGTGAGGCCACCCCAGAGGTAACCGTTGACGATGGACTTTTCGTCCATTAACTGACGCTTCGTGTTGTAGTCCTCGACTGTGTTCGTCACTGGGCTGGAGTTCAAGGGCATATCGAAGTAAGTCGTCATGCCGCCCTTTGCGAGCGCTCTTGCCCCAGTCTCAATACCCTCCCAGTCTGTACGGCCTGGTTCGTTGAAATGCACATGTGGATCAATGCCACCCGGCATTAGCACGAGACCGCTCGCATCAACAACGTGCGCTGCGTCACTACTCAAGTCCATCTTAATGGCTTGAATGACCCCATCTGTTATCCCAATATCAGCGATTTCATAGCGCTTGGAGTCAACGACCCGCGCACCACGGATGATTAAGTCAAACATGTTTTGCTCCTTACTCCACATCGGAGCGACTGAGCTTGAGTGAAATCATGCCGTAGGGTGGTGGTGGGTCGGCAAAGACCTTTTTGTCACTGTCCTGCCCTTCGGCAACGGTCATACGGAGTTGGTTCTGCGCTTTGAACCATACCTCACTCATTTGCGGGAATCTATCCAACAGGCGAGTACCCATCTCATACACAAGGTGCTGGATCGACATGTTGTAAAAATCGTGGAAGGTATGGCGCACATGATCATAGATTTGCTGCTGCGCGATATATTTGCTGTGATCATCGCTGATGGCATCATTGACGTCGGTATAGCGCCAGCCCATATCAAGGTAGATATAGAGTGGTCGGTCTTCTACCGACGGCAAAGTAGTGTATTCGTCTTGCGGAAAGCCTGCGAATGCACTGCCCGTTAGCTTCATCAACTTCATGTTTAGCCGACCGCACTCATGGTCCGTCACAATAATCTCGTCACCGCTGCGTTCTGCATTTAGTGAAGCGAAACCGTGACTATCATGGCTGGGTGCATAGAGGCGGTCACTATCTTCGACGGTTTCGCCCGCGTCATTTGTAATCGGTGCTGCGACGAACGGCAGTTCCTTTGATCGCACCTGAACCGCTTCCATAATCGGATACTGCCTCAACAGTTGATGCGCGATGAAGTTCAAAAAGCTTTCTTGTGTGGCCCCTTCGAAGTCGCGTGCTTTGCGCAGCACGAAATTCGTCATCGTCGCGGTGGGTACCACCTTAGCGTTGTCACCATCTGTGTATGCGTTTAGGAATTCGGTACCGAACACCTCGATTGTCAAATCGGTGGCAAACAGATTGCTGTTGGTCCCTTTATATGGTGACTCTGGAATCGGTGTTAGGTTGGTTAACGGGTTAGGGTACGTGCGGTATAGATTAATATTGCCCTTACCATACGTAATGTAAGCCTTCATCAGAACAAAACTCCTTTTAGTGCGTGTTAGCGAGTAAATCGAGGATGCGTAAACGGATAATCTTCAGCACCTCTTGTAAACCCGTTTCAATTTCTTGATCGCGTGGGTTACCAAGGCGCTTCTCGAAGTGCTCTAAGATGCTGGCTTTATCATGCTCTCGGGCGCAGATCACGAATGGAAATCCGAACTGGTCACGGTACTGCTGGTTGAACGTCTGAAAAGCCTCATACTCAGCTTGAGTAAGTTGATCCAGCCCGGCACTCGATTGTTCTTTCCGGGAGGTTGTACTGAGAGAGGCGGCAGGGGCGACTGCTAATTCTGGGTGGGAGGCAATCAACCTGACGCGTTCCTCAGGTGAAGCCTGAGCCACCACGGACTGAAAAGCCGCCATCAGGGCATCAACGTCGGCAAACGGACGCATCTGTAGCACGCGCTCCGCTAGCCAACGTTCGCCCTCAAGCGGGCCACCCGTCAACTTGAGGAATTCGTTAGACGGGGCACTATTCAGGCTTGTAAAGGTTATCATGAAATCTACCTAACGCTAGAAGCAAATCGTGAGCAGGTAACATATGTAGGGGAAGTAGGTCAAGGGTAAAGTCTAGTCGTAAAATTTGCAAGAGCAGATTATTCCCTGTGTTTGACAGTCCGCCACCCCTTTGCCATAATCCGGCAGTCAATTGAACAAACACAGGCATTGATGGAGACAAATTCTCCGCCAAACACCCTGCCAGAGAGGCCTGACCTTTGGCTGAAAATCAGGCTCAGTGGTGTTGTGAGACTGTTCCCTCCGGAGCCGACCGCTAAACAATTACGCCAACTCATTAGGCGGCACCGGGTACCCTTCCGTTATCAAGGGCCAGAGAGCAGGTCAACCAAGGGTTGATTCTGAAACTTGGGTGGTACCGCGTGGTTGTTTATTCGAGCCTTCGTCCCAGCAGATTGGGAGAAGGTTTTTTGTTTATAGTGCATCTGGTGAAGAAGAGAAGGAAATGACCGATACAACAATGAACTCATTTGAAGAACTGAAAGAAGCCGCACTTGAGAAGCTCAAAGCGGTAACCTCAACCGAAGCCCTACGCGCGCTTGAGATTGATGTGCTGGGGCGTAAGGGCAAACTCAAAAACCTCATGAAACAAATCAATGAGGTACCGCCTGAAAAACGTGCCGAATTCGGGCAGACGGCCAACGCGGTCAAAGTTGCATTGGAGACTGCCTTCACGGAGCGTACGGAAGAACTCAAGCAGTTGGAACTGGAGCAGAGCATCGCAGAGGGTGCAATCGACGTTACGCTGCCGGGCCGTCCAGCGACCACAGGTCGCATTCACCCGGCAACACAGACGCTGCGGGAAATCTACGACATCTGGGCCGAAATGGGCTTTCAGGTGTACCGCACGCGAGATGTTGAAGACGACGACATGAACTTCACGCAGTTGAATATCCCCCCGCACCACCCCTCACGTGATATGTGGGACACGTTCTACACAAAGCAAGAGGGCGTTATTCTGCGGACGCACACCTCACCAGGCCAAATCCGGGTGATGCGCGAATATGCACCGAAGCCCGTGCGCGCCATCCTGCCGGGGATGTGCTATCGCTATGAGCAGGTCGATGCCAGCCACGAGATTCAATTCAACCAGGTAGAAGGAATCGCAGTCGGCAAGAAGATTCGCATGAGCGACCTCAAGGGCACCATGATCGCATTTGCTCATCGTATGTTTGGTGCGGAGCGTAAGGTGCGCTTCCGCTGCTCGCACTTTCCCTTCACTGAACCCAGCGTTGAGGTGGACATTGAGTGGGAAAGCGGCTGGCTGGAGATCGGTGGCGCGGGCATGGTGCATCCCATCGTGTTGAAAAACGGTGGCTACGACCCGACTAAGTTCTCCGGATTTGCCTTTGGCATTGGCCCAGAGCGCATCACGCTGTTGAAGCATAACATTCAAGATATTCGCTATTTCTGGGGAAACGATCTGCGCTTCCTTGAGCAGTTCTAAAGAACAGCATCGGCAAATCGTATCTAAAAAACCAATTCTACTGACAAAGAAATGAACAGGTGAATGATAATGCGTGTCCCTATTTCATGGTTAAAAGATTTCGTAGATATCGATGATATCTCGGTTGAAGAAATTGCCTATCGTCTCACTTTGGCTGGCTTCGAGGTTGACGGTATTGAATATATCGGCGTCCCAATTGGAGATGTTGACCCTGCAAAAAGTGTGCTTGCCGCCAACGACCCACTGGTATGGGATCGTGAAAAACTGGTGGTTGGTCACATTCTTGAAGTAAAGCCTCACCCCAACGCTGACCGGCTAGTACTCGCAATGGTTGAGTCAGGTATGGGTGCTGTTGAAACCTGCGTCACAGGTGCCCCTAATCTTTTTGAATACAAAGGCCAAGGCCCGTTAGAGACGCCCTTGATCACCGGGTATGCTCGTGAGGGGGCTGTGGTGTTTGATGGGCACAAAGACGATGGCTCACTGTTGACGCTCAAGCCTCGTGAACTACGCGGCATTGAAAACAAGACGATGGTGCTGTCTCAGAAAGAGTTAGGTCTCTCAGAAAGCCACGATGGCATCCTGCTGTTCGAGACAGATGCAGCACCCGGAACACCCTTACAAGACGTTCTTGGAGATGCGGTTCTCATCCTTGACCTAACGCCTAATCTCTCGCGGGCTTTCTCGATTATCGGGGTAGCGCGTGAAATTGCCGCTATCTTTAATATACCGATCGCCTATCCACAACCAACAATCAACGCAACTGGCCCCGTCATCAGTGGGCAGGTTGATATCGAAATCCGTGAACCAGAGCTCAATCCGCGTTTTACGCTTGCATTGCTCAAAGGCATCCAATTGGGGCCGTCGCCTTGGCATGTCCGCCATCGCCTTGAGCTGGTCGGCATGCGCCCAATCAACAATATGGTTGACGTTACCAACTATGTGATGATGGAAACTGGGCAGCCGCTGCACGCCTTCGACTACGATATTCTCGTAGAACGAGCAGGCGGCAGCGCACCGATGATCATCACCCGCACGCCTGAAAAAGGTGAGCAGCTGACCACGCTTGATGACATCGAGCGCGAGCTTGACCCGCAAACAATCCTTGTAGCAGATACAGCCGGTGCCCTCAGTTTGGGCGGCATCATGGGTGGTAAAGAGTCCGAGATCAACGATAGTACCACCAACGTTTTATTGGAGTCAGCTAACTGGAATCTCATCAATCTGCGCCAAACACTGACGGGGCAGCGGGAGCGCGGAAACGCTATTCGCTCGGAAGCAGCCACCCGCTTCAGTCGCGGTGTGCACCCAGAGCAGGCTTTAGTCGGTTTGATGCGCGGCATTGAGATGATGCACGAACTGAGCGGCGGTGAAATCGCCAAGGGAATCATCGACAATTACCCAGTGCCCCGCCCTGATGTCGTCGTAGAGCTACCGCTGAAGGAAATTCGCCGGGTGATCGGGATGTCGATCAAAGCGGATGACGTTATCAACATTCTAGAGCGTCTCGAATTCGACGTTGCGGTTGAAAACCGAGTGCTGAAAGCAACCGTACCCAACTACCGCCTTGACATCGGTCTGCTACCGGGGCATGAGCACGAAGATATCGCCACCAGCGTCGGGCAAGCCGACCTACTCGAAGAGATCGCCCGTATCTATGGCTATGATCGCATTCCGAATACCATGCTCGTCGATGAACTACCGCCACAACGCAATAACCCCGGCCTGCAATGGGAAGAGTTCGTCCGGGATGTGCTTGCGAAGCTCGGTCTGCAAGAGATGATCACTTACCGCTTCACCACACCAGAGGCCGAAGCACAGCTCATCCCACCGGGTGCGGAGAGTTCGCTCCCGAAAGCCGCTTATGTTGAACTCGCCAACCCAATTAGCGCGGATAAGACTGTCATGCGCCACACGCTGCTGGCAAGTGCGCTACAAATTTTGGCGAACAACAGCCGCTGGCGCACCCGCGAAGCCCTATTCGAAGTCGGCAAGGTCTTCCACCTTCAGCCTGATAGCAAACTACCGGAAGAGCCACGCCACCTCTGCATCGCGATGATGGGTACGCGTGACGTGACAACATGGCAGTCTAGTGGCTCAATTGAGGAAGACTTAATGGACTTCTTTGACATCAAAGGGGTGGTTGAAGGTCTATTGGAGGCACTGCACGTGGAAAGTGCCCAGTTTGAGCGTTCTAACCACAGCAGTTACTTCCCCGGGCGCGTGGCTGCTCTGCGCATCGGTGATGTCCTTGTCGGTGAGTTGGGCCAAATTCACCCGTTGGTTGCCGAAGCGTTCAGCCTACCAGACCAGCCCGTGCTCGCGGCTGAGTTCAACCTTGATTCCATCCTTGGGCAAATAGACAGTACGTATGAAGTCGAACCACTTTCGACGTACCCAGCGGTCAACCAAGATATCGCTGTGATTGTCTCAGAAGATACAGCAGCCGCCGAGGTGGAGCAGTTAATCTGGGAAGCTGGCGGTGACCTATTGCGCTACGTCCAATTGTTCGACGTTTACCGTGATGATCGCCTCGGAGAAGGCCGCAAAAGTCTCGCTTATTCACTGGTGTTCCAAGCAGACGACCGCACCCTCAAAGATAAGCAGGCTAATAAAATTCGCGGCAAGATCGAAAAGGCACTCCAGCATAAACTCTCCGCTGAAATCCGGAAGAGTTCCTGACACGCTCGCAATATAGAATCTACCTGTGCGTAAGTACAGGTAGATTCTAATGTAAAAGCCTCTCCCCTTCCGGTACAATCATTTTTCGTATTGGTTCAGACGAAATGACATAGCTTTGGCGCAAAATAGTGAGTTCATTGTTGAGGGCGCAAAACAGTTCAACCAGAGCAGCGCAGTCGCTTGGGGCCTCTCACACATTACCCGTTACAAACTTTTATTGATTATCGCCCTCTTCAGCCTAGTTCTCGGCTATGGAGCACAGGCTCAGGTACCGATTTTATACGGGCAAGCCACTGAGAGTTTCCTTAGCCCAGACCTACGCCCAGAATTAGTTCGCATCTCATTAACCATCCTGGCGCTGCTGGTAGGGCAAGGCTTACTGAACCTTGCAGGCGCTTTTGTGATTGAAGTGATCGGCCAACGCTTTGAGGCCAATGCACGTGAAGAACTCTACATTTCATTGTTGGGAAAAAGTCAAACCTTCCACGACCGTCAGCGTGTCGGCGATATTATGGCCCGTGCCACAGACGATGTGAAGCAGCTTAACTTCGCAATCAACCCGGGTATGCGCTTCATTCTCGCCACTATTCTTGGTATTCTGGCGCCAGTCATCATGATCTTCACGATTGATTTCCGGCTAGCGCTGGTTCCAGGGTTATTTATCGTGACATATGTTCTTTCCGTTGGCGGATATTTGCAGCGCCTCGGCCCGATCATCGGTCGCCAGCGCGTTGAATTCGGCAAAATGAACACCAGCCTCGAAGAGACAATTTCCGGCATTGAGGTCGTCAAAGCCAGCGCACAAGAAAGTATTGAGCGCGATAAGTTTGTTGGGAATGCACGCAGCTTCCGTGATTCATTCGTGCAGCAGGGCCAAACAGAAGCCCGCTATCTACCCCTGCTGCTCTACGGAGTCGCACTGGGCGCAACCTTTATTCACGCGGCCTTTTTGTTCAGCCGTGATATAATTCAAATCGGTGATGTGATTGCCGTCCTGGCCTTGATGGAACTGCTGCGCTTCCCAACCTTTGCATCCGTTTTTTCTTTCTCGCTTGTTCAGCTAGGGCTCAAGAGTGCCGACCGCATTCTTGACATCATCAAATCGGAGACAGAGCTCGACCAAAATATTGGCGGACATCAAGCACCAGTTAAAGGCCGAATTACGTTTGAGAACGTCAGTTTTGCCTACGAGGAGGGGAAGCCTGTCCTTCAAGAATTGTCATTCGAAGTAGAGCCGGGCCAGACTGTAGCAATTGTTGGTCAAACGGGTTCTGGTAAAAGTACCCTCACAGAACTCATTAATCGCACATACGACGTAGACAGTGGGCGCGTGCTGATAGACGGGGTCGATGTGCGCGAATGGAACCTCGACTCACTACGCTCCCAGATTTCACGCATTGAGCAGGACGTGTTTCTATTCTCACGCTCTTTATCGCAAAACATCGCCTTTGGCGCGCCGGGCATACCACAAGCGCAAATCGAGACCGCAGCCAAACAAGCGCAAGCGCATGACTTCATCGTGCACTTCAAAGATGGGTATGCTACCGAAGTCGGCGACCGCGGCGTAACGCTTTCTGGTGGGCAGCGCCAGCGCATCGCAATCGCTCGCGCTTTCCTTAGTGACCCGCGCATCCTGATCCTAGACGACTCCACCAGCGCCATCGACAGTGCAACCGAAGATCGGATTCAAGAAGCCATCCGCAATATTCAGCAAGGGCGGACAACGCTACTGATCACACACCGACTATCTCAGATTCGCTGGGCAGATACTATTTTAGTGCTCGACGCTGGCAAGATCGCTGCATCTGGCACACATGACGAACTACTCAGAACATCATTACTGTACCGACGCATCTTCGCACGCTACGAGACCAGCCTACCACCACTCGGAACGTCAGAGGCAGTTTGACTTATGATTGCACCATCGAAGCGGGTTAATATCAATGGCATCGAGACTTTTTACTACGACACCGGGGAAGGGCCCCCCTTTATTATGCTGCATGGGATTGGGGCCAACAGCGAGATCTTCCACTTCACCCTCAAAGAGTTTAAGCAAGATTATCGCTGCATCGTGCCCGATCTCCCTGGCAATGGACGTACAGGTGGCAAACTACAGCCTTACAGCATTAAATTCTATGTGGATTGGTTCGACGCCTTCGTTACTAAACTAAAGGTTCCGACTCCTTTCGTCTTGTTGGCGGCATCAATGGGCGCAGCAATTGCCACGGCTTATGCAGCCAAGTTCGATGAAAAAATTGATAAGCTGATCCTAAGCGATGCACTGGGCCTTAGCGGGCGTTTCCCGTGGGAGACGACGGCCACCCTGCTTCCGCGAATTGGACATGGGCTTGGGGCTTTACTCGGCAATGAGAAAGAGCCGATGTACCGCTACCTTGAGGATAAAGTCATCCGGCGACCCCGTGGTCAGGCCAAAGAGGCTGTTGACAACATGACCTTGGTCACTCAGAAAAGCGGGCTGTGGCCTTTAATTTCAGGAGGGCGCCTCCTACTTGTAGACATGCTCACGCCGCGTAAGCGCAAGCAGTTCACTGCTCAACTTGATGACATCAAAACCCCCACGCTGATCACATGGGGGCGGCATGATGGTATTTTGAGCGTTGAACACGCGCCAGAGGCACATAACAACATGCCACAGGCTCAACTTCAGATCTTCGAGGACAGTGCACACGCCCCTATGCTCGATGAACCTGAATTGTTCAACGAGCGCTTGCGAGCCTTCTTGACAGCGTCCGGTAACGACAATGACTAATTAACCACCGATGGTGCTGTCATCCCCACGACCATGCTTAGTCTTATTGAACGCTGACTTTTCAAATGCCTTGCGCCCAGCAGCAGCGCGGTCTAAGTCCTTGGCTGATTGCAATGCCTTACGCATTTGGGCACGGACTTCATCATCTTCAATCTTGGACAGCTCAGACTCTGAAACATACAAGGCCGATTTCATCACTTGCTTGCCTTGTTCAATGCGCCAGTTGACAATTTCACCACCGGTTTGGGTGATCTCCCCAGCAATAGCATCAAGGTCAATTACAGCCCCTTTAACGCGGTCTAGAAACAAGTCCCTGGCGATGTTGCTTGCAACGTTAGGGTCTAGCCCTAATGATACAGCCAACTGTTTTTGCTGCTTCGCTTGAGCATTGACGGCATCTTCCATGAACCCCCGGAATTGGCCTGGATTCTGCTCATTTTGCTCACGCCACTCGGCGAGCTGCACCAGCACATCACTATCTTTTTTGCCCTGAGCATATAAAAGGCGACCCAAGCGACGACCGAACATCATCTGGAAAATTCCGGGACGGTCAGAATAAATCTGGTACATTTCACCGAGCAATCCATAAACAATCGCCCCGAGAGCTCGCTTATAAGAAACCAACAGCCCTACCACGTCTTCTGGGTCAACGGCGTCGAGCGAATAGCTATTACCCAAATACTTGATATTTAGAACATCAAGCCCATCCACAATATTTAACAGGATGTTCAGGTCTTCCTCCGTGAGTTCCTGCTCTGAGAAAGCCTCCCATTGGCCCATTGCGCTTTCTACGGATGCCTGATCGGGGTATGTAAACTCGATGCTGCCAGGATCACCGACGAGCCCAAGACGAAACTCTAATTCCTGATAAAGATTCTGCATGATAATATTTTCCCTTGGCTCAGATTAGACACCTGTCAAAGTGAGCACTAGTGCCTTTCTAATAGGTCGATTTTTTTCATTATAGCCTAAGCTTGGCTGACATGATATGCGGTCATCGATATGATAGCATCACGGTATAATATTCTATTAATCAATCATAATGGAGTAGCTTACATGACGCTGTTTGAATTCGCTACTGCTGGTCGTGTGTTCTTTGGCGAAGGTCAGGCCGAACATCTCGGTCAAATCGCAAAAGAACTGGGAACAAAAGCCCTTGTTGTTACTGGTAGCAGCCCGGCCCGTTATCAGTCTGTCTTAGATCAACTTGGGGCACACAAGATCGACACATTGATTTTTTCTATAACCTCGGAACCCACTGTTGACGTGATCAACCAAGGGCTGGAAGCAGCACGTGTTGGTGACCGTGATCTGGTAATTAGTATCGGTGGTGGGAGCGTCATTGATACGGCAAAAGCAGTCGCCGCAATGTTAACCAACCGGGGGCAGCTGCTAGATTACATGGAGGTCATCGGCGCTGGTCAGAAGTTTACAAAGCCGTCGGCACCACACATCGCTCTCCCAACGACTGCCGGTACTGGCACAGAAGTCACGCGGAATGCAGTCATCGCTTCGCCAGAACATAAGCGCAAGGTCAGCATACGCAGCTCGCTTTTGCTGCCAAATGTTGCCATTGTAGACCCATCACTGACCATCACCACTCCAAAGACAGTAACCGCCCAAAGCGGCTTTGATGCACTCGCCCAAGTACTCGAAGCCTATGTCTCTAATCAAGCCAACCCGTTGACTGACAGCCTCTGCCGCGAAGGTATCTATCGAGCAGCAGTGGCACTCCCCACTGTCTATGAAGAACCCGACAACAGTGAGGCTCGCACCGACATGGCGCTTGCCAGCCTATTTAGCGGTTTTGCATTAGCTAATGCCAAGCTGGGAGCCGTACATGGATTTGCCGGGCCGCTGGGAGGCTATACTGGTGCGCCGCATGGTGCATTGGTTGCAAGACTGCTCCCCTATGTGATTGAAGCCAACGTCGAAGCGCTCAAAGCGCGTAATCCAGAAAGTGAGGCGTTACTGCGCTACGATGAACTCGCACAAATGATGTTAGGGCATTACGAGGCCGATGTGCTGCATCTGATCGATTGGTTGGAAGAACTCGGTGAGACGATGGAAATTCCATCACTGAGAGCAATGGGAGTCAGCGCCAGTCACTTTGACGACATCATTGCAGCGTCACAACAGTCTAGCTCAATGAAAGGTAACCCTATCGAGCTTACATCTGATGAACTTAAGCGGGTTCTTGTGAATGCCCTCTAAAGCTCGGTTGTTGAGCGCCCAAGCATTACACCCAGTCCTAGTAAAATTATTGATAACACACCGCCCAAAATCAATTGCCAAGGTGATGCAGGTGGTAATTCGGCGGCTGGTTCATCTAAAGCTTGCTTGACGGCAACAGTGAGTGTTCTTTCTGTGCCGGGTACGGGGTCACCATCAATAGTCAGGGCAATTTCTATTTCATGAACCCCAGGAGACAACCCTTCAATTATGTAGTCACGCGTATCAACATCAACGAATGGTTCTTGGTCAACCTTAATGCTGATAGCACGGTCGCCCTGTGCTAGGTCGAAAAACATCGTCTCAACATTCACGAGTATTGTGCCCGTATCGAACGCCTGCCCGTCAACGGGAGACTGGACTATCAAACGAGGTCTAGGGGGCTGGAATTCGAAGAGAAAGACGCCGCGAATATCATTGGCACGCCCAACGGGAATTACTCGATAAGCAACTGTATATTCGCCAGGGTACACCTCTCCGATGATCTCGTAGCGCAGGGTGCGACCATTCCCTATAAGCGGCGTTGAAAGCTCGACTGGTATCTGTTGTTGGTTGTCAACCAACGTCACTTCGATGCCATAGGGTCGAATGCGGTCACTGAACGTTAGCATGACTTCCTGCGGTGCATCATTCAAAGTTGCATTCGGCGCAGGGAAGCTCTCCACGAGACGATCTTGCGCTTGTAGCGGTTGCCCAACACTTAGTAAGGTGACCACCAACATCACCAGAGACATGATCCGAAGAAAGATAGAAGCTTTCACGAGCGATAGCGTACCCCATCTGTCACAGAGCGTCCAGACGTGCACAAAGACGCTATAATAGACATATGCCGACACTTTTCCGCCTGCTTGTTGATTACGAGGCCGACCTGCTAGAGGTCATTGCATCCTACTGGGATGTTGACTTGGCGCCGGATGAACACATTGCTCGCGCCGAGCAATTAGCAAGCAGCATCTTAGCGGCTGACATTAAAAACACCATTTGGCAGCGCCTGACGCGTGAAGAAAAACAAGCGCTGCTCGACCTTCAAGCGCAGGATGGACAGCTAACAGTCGCCCAGTTCGGTCGTCAGTACGGTGAGCTTAGACCGATGGGCCTCGCCCGCCGCGAGCGCGAGCGTCCATGGGTTAACCCAGCAAACGTCACCGAAGCGCTCTACTATCGGGGATTGATTGCACGGGTGTTTGTCCGCGGGGCCGGTGGCGCACAAGCTGTGATCGCCATACCTGATGAGCTACAACAAAAGCTGCCTGAGCCTGAAAAATCGCCCCAAACGCCAGGATATGGCATCTACCCAGTAGACTTACCCTACAAACCGCTGTTCGTCGGTCCGGAAGACATCGCCACGATGCTAGCACATCAGTTAACATTTGGGCCTAGCATCGCTGCTTGGCTTGATGCATTCGAACCGGCTCCTATAGATGAGTACCTCAGGTTACCGTACCACCGCACATATAGAGCATTGTTAACCGCACTAGCCACCGAGACCGGATTGCTCTCAGAGGCATTAGAAGTCAATAAGGATCGTGCCCGCCCTTGGTTGGAAGCCCCGCGTAATCATCAGATACGGGCGCTTGCTCAAGCTTGGCAGCGAACAACCCATTGGAACGACCTCGCACACGTCCCTGGCCTCCGAGCCGAAGTGTGGCCTAACAATATTTTGCTAGCTCGCAAAACCGTACTTAACGCACTTCAAAGTGTACCAGAGGGAGTCTACTGGCATATCCCCAGCTTTATCGACCACATCAAACAAACTAGCCCTGACTTCCAAAGACCCGGAGGGGATTACACAACGTGGTATATTCATAATGCTCATCAAGGGAACGTTTTGGTTGGCTTCGACCATTGGGATGAGATCGAAGGTGCACTCATTCGCTTTATATTAGAAGGAGCAATGCACCTGTTAGGGTTAGTATGGGCACCCTCAACCCAACTAGATGTATTCAAACTAACGCCCTATGGTGCAGCGTTGGTTGGTCAGCGATCTTGGCCTTCGGCACCAGACCCGACGACTCAGATAGAAGTTAGCAACACAGGCGAGGTACGCATTAGCACTGAGATGAGCTTATATCACCGGCTACAGATTGCTCGCTTTAGCGATTGGGTAGAACATCCTTCCATTGATACTGGCAGAATCAATCCAGCGTACGTTTACCAATTATCTGCGGCAAGCCTTCGGCGGGCAGCCAATCAACAGATATCGGGCAGTAACATCGCAGCTTTTTTGCAGAAATACTGCATAAGCGACGTATCAACCAACATTGTCAAAGCCCTTGAACGCTACCAAGCCCGACCCAACGCTGTTACGCTCCGAGACTTGGTGATCGTCACAGCCAGTTCCCGCGAAGTCTACGACACACTTCGCAGCAACCCATCACTCCAAGGGTTGATTGAACAACGAGCTGGAGAATTTGGCTTTGCAGTTCGGCGGGATAACCTACCGGCTCTGCGCCGCCTACTGTGGGAAATTGGCGTCATTCCAAATGACGATCAAATAGTTGAATAAACAATACTATGAACGTCGCCCCATTGCCTTGGCTTATCTGTGTTGTTTGCTTTCTGCTGACAGGGTGTAACGGCCTTCAAAAAGCAGAGGTGGTCGTTGAGATTATGCCGACACCGACTGCCACAGCGACAACTATGCCAAGCCCAACACCGACAGCATCACCATCACCATCACCATCACCAACCATTACCCCAACACCGACGGCAACCCTACCACCTAAGTTAGCGATCTTCGAGCCACTATCTATTGATGCCTTAAGCCAACGAGAATATGGTGGTTCAGGGATTGTACTCAAGGGGATAGCCAAAGACCCATTAGGCTTCACGCAGTATTCAATGAGCTACGAAAGTGATGGCCTGACCATCACAGGCCTTGTTAATATTCCCGATGGAGACGGCCCATTTCCGGTAGCGGTGCTAAACCATGGCTACATCATACCGACTATTTACCGTCCGGGTATGGACACCTGGCTTATGGGCGAAGATTTGGTCTACGCAGGCTACATCGTGTTGATGCCTGACTATCGAAATTATTGGGAGTCGGACATCGGCCCCAATGACTTCCGAACCGGCTACGCCATTGATATCATGAACTTGCTCGCTCAAGTTTGGACGCTGCCAACGGCTGACTCAAAACGCATCGGGATTATCGGTCATAGCATGGGTGGTGAAATCAGCATGTGGCCTATGGTCATCAGCAAAGAAGTGGATGCTGTTGTGCTCTATGCCTCTATGAGTGGCGATGCTGGCAAGAACTGGGCGTGGCGCTACCAACAATGGCCCATTCAACGAGATGCAATGGAGGCCCTAGCTCTTCGCTACGGCACCCCTGACGAAGCACCAGACGGGTATGCGCTCATCTCACCCGAAACATACTTTGAGCGTACTCAGATGCCCGTGATGATCCACCATGGGACGGCTGACCCACTGGTACCTTACCACTGGAGTGAAGACATGTTCGGCAAGCTTACTGACGCTGGCGTTGATGTCACATTTCACACGTATTACAATGCGGAACATAGCTTTGGTGGCGGCGTCTTTGACCTGTTCATGGCGCGTAATCTAGCCTTCTTCGAAGAGCACGTTCGCAATAATGTCAATACAGAGCGGTGCCGTAAGCGTCCCTGCCCATAGCAACGAAAAAGCCACCTACTATCATAACAGGTGGCTTTCTAAGTACGAACCGTTTTGTTTGCTAATCAATCAGCGCTAATGCCACGCTGGAACACCATCGACAGACTATCGAGCAAATCAGCATCTTGATAATTGCGCTTATCGATGTACAACGCATTGATATCATCGAGGCGCTGGAGTTCATCTGGGCTTAAGTCACGCGCAGTGATAACGATCACAGGGATATCCTTCGTATCATCAATTGAGCGCATGGACATTAATAACCCGTAACCATCCATATCGTTCAGGTCGACATCCATCACAATGACGTCGAAACTGCCGTCTTGGGTGGCACCAAGGGCCTCAAACCCTTGTGAAACAACCCGAGACTCATACAAGCCTGTTTCTTCCAACACCTGGCTAATTGCCTGTCCGTACTCACGGTCGGCATCAACAATCAATACATTGTACGCATCACCTACCATTGATTGAGTCGCTTCATCTAAGGCCAGTAGCAAGTCATTCTCGATGATCGGCTTCGTTAGGTAGCCAGATGCACCCATCTTCATCCCCTTTTGTATATCGTCGTCGATGCTGCAAATGATGACGGGGATACGGCTTGTATCGTCGGAGTCGCGGAGTTCAGAGAGTACCTGCCAACCATCCTTACCCGGAAGATTAATATCTAACAAAATAACCTTCGGGTTCAAATCAGCGATGTAGTCAAAGATATCATTGGCATTACTTAAACCGACTAACCCGTAGCCAGCTTTTTCAAGGTAACGCTTATAGAGATCCAGCACGCCTTGTTGGTCGTCAACGGCTAGCACCATCGGCTGACCAGGCTGAATATCCTTAGAACGAACCAATATCTGGGCAGCAGAACTTTCTTCAACCACAGGGTGCAGCGGAATGGTAAATAAGAACTTAGATCCCACATTCACTTCACTCTCAACCCACATCTGACCACCGTGCATCTCAACGAAACGTTTTGAAATCGGCAAGCCAAGACCTGTACCACCAACCTGACGTGTTGTTGAACCGTCAACTTGGCGGAACTCTTCAAACAGCTTATCCATGTGCTCCGCCGGAATACCGATGCCGGTATCTTCGACTTCTACCTGCACGCTAGCGGGGAGACCTCGTTCCATATTAGCTGGCACACGCCGTGCCCGTAAGGTGATGCGTCCTTCTTTAGTGAACTTAGCCGCATTCGAGACGATGTTCAGCAACACCTGACGAATACGCGTTTGGTCACCATACACCTTCGGTAAGTCAGCTCGAATTTCTTTATAAAGCTCAAGTGGCTTATCTTTAATCAAGCCTTTGGCGGTCGCAATGACACCATCGAAGATGGGGTGCATGTCAATGTATTCTTGGTGAATTTCCATTTTACCCGACTCAATCTTAGACATGTCGAGAATGTCATTAATCAAGCCCAGCAAGTGCGTCCCACTCTCGTTGATTGTCATTAGGTCTTGGCGTTGTAGATCATTGAGTTCGCCGTCAATACCTTTTAACAGTACCTTCGAAAAACCAATAATTGAGTTGAGCGGTGTCCGCAGCTCGTGGCTCATGTTAGCCAAAAACTGGCTCTTGAGGTTGTCTACTTCCAGCAGGCGCTCGTTTGCTGCACGAATTTGTTCGAGCAGGCGCGCGTTTTGAATAATCGCGGTCAAGGTATTGGAGGCTGTTTCCAGCAGCTGCTGGTCATTTTCATCGAATTGATTGGGCAGCGAACTCTGTACAGAGAGTACCCCAACTAGCTGGTCACCGGAGAGCAGCGGAACCAGCACAGCGGCTCGTGTTTCACTGTCTTCTTCATCGATTCCGAACTCTTCACGCGCATCGTCAACTACCATTGAAACTCGTGTTGAGGCAACCATTGTTGGCAGTGCCGCGTTGCTCATTAACAGGCTTGTTTCAGTTCCATCGTTGCCAACACGGGCTTGCAAGCGTAGTTCAGAATATTCGTGGTCATAGAGAAAGACTTCGGCAGTTTCCGCACCTGGAATTTCTGATTGCAATAGAGCTGCGACACTGTTAAGAGCCTGATCGAGGTCTTCTTCGGCGACCGCAGCTTGCGTCACCCGGAAGAGGAAGCCAAGCTCAGAAGCACGGGATTCAGCCTCATCAAGCAAGTCAGCGTTACGTAGCTTAACAGCGATATACGGAGCCAGCGTCACAAGTTGGTTCCGTTCCGAATACTTGTAGGCGTTTTCACGTTCCATATCTTGCACGCTGAGGACGCCAATCACTTCCTGACCAATTGTCAGCGGTACCATCAGCATACTTTTGGGCAGCGGCCCTTGAACGTTAACGCCCATCTCGCGTGCGCGCTCTTCTGTATCTTCATTCAGGAAGAGAAACGACTGGTTCTCAATAACATAGCGCGTAGGCCCATCACCTAAGGGGCGCGGTTCAAGAAGTTCGCTGCGCACACCGTTTTCAATGAAGATTGGCATTTCGAGCAGGCCATCTTCGTTGAGCAATCCTAGGAAGCCGAACTTCGTTGAGAAAGTCCGGTTAAACAAATGTTCAGCGATAACGTCGTACAGTTCTTCTTTCGTATTAGCACGGGAGACTGCCGTCGAAACGAGGTTAATAGTCGTTAACGTAGTGACACGTTCTTGAATTTCACGGAACAATTGCGCGTTTTCAAGTGTCACGGAAATTTGGTCAGCGAGTGATTGGAGAATACTCAGCGCTTCGTCATCGAAGGCGTTAATGTATGTACTCTGCACGTCCAGCGCACCGATGATGCGATCACCTGTTTTCAGTGGGATTGCCATTTCAGCGCGGGTATCCGGCAGTAGCACGTTCGGTTTATGTACGGTCTCTGCATCTTCAGTGTCTCGGGCGATAACCGGTTCACCGCGTGATGTCACCTGTCCAATCACAGACTGGCCTCCAACCTCGAGCCGCCAATTACGACGCAGCATCTCCTGCCCGACTTCACCTGTACTAGCCTCTAGTACAGCCCATTCCCCCATCTCATCGACGAGGAAAATCTGCACGTGGTAGTAGTCAAATGCTTGGCTAATCTGGTCTACAATTAACGGTAGCAGAATATCTAGGCTCAACACCGATGACGCTGCTCGTGTTACTTGGTTGGTAGCTTGCAGCCGGCGAGCACGAATATTTGTTTGTTCAAAGAGGCGCAGGTTGTCCAGCGTAGTCGCTGCTTGCTCAGCAACGGCACGTAAGAAGCGTACATCAACTTCGGTGTAAGCATAGGGTCGGCGTGTATTTTGGACGATCAGCCACGCCAACACGCGACGGCTGGCAACCAACGGCAGCGTGACCATCGAAAAGACACCTGCCGCCTCCACCTGTTCACGCTCTTCAGCGGTGGTGTCTTCTGGTGTATTGACTATGATGTTCTCAAAACCGGCTTCAGCCACATTGACCAGTGGATACTGCCCTGTAAAGACTTCCTCCGGTGGCTGATACGAGACCGCTACCTGCTCGCTCTCATAGTAGCCGATCAGGTTAGCCTGCTGTCGGCGGCTTTTCTCATCGATTTTCTCCGGTGAGTAAAATATGATGCGGTCAGTAGACTCTGTCTGAATAGCATTAAGCACGCGGTTAGCTAATTCAGACAGAGTATCCGCTTCAGAAATCTTCTGGCTAGCTTGGTAAACACGGTTCGTCTCTGTCAACGAGGACTGTGTTTGTTCAAACAAGCGTGCGTTGTCGAGTGCTAACGCAACACGCGCCAGTACATCCTCAACAAGCTGCATGTCATCAGCACCTAATTCCCGGTCTTCTGGAAGCTGCGCATCTAACTGCCCAATCACCTCACCACGGAGTGCAATCGGTAAATTGAGGCGTGTGTCGGCACCATTTGTATGACTATCACCATTAGTACTGCCGTTTTCGCTACCACCTTCAAACGGCATTGTCCGCGTTAGGTCATACGTATAGCCGATGGCATCGCGAGCTGCCCGGTCTTCGGCAAAACTATCCCAGTTATCTTTAGTCAACATCTGTGTGAGTTGCAGCGACGCCGAAAGCAAGCCCTCTTTCTCTTGGAATAACTGTGCGTTCTGAATAGCAACCGCCAATTGATCCGCAATAATCTGTAGTACAACTGTGGTCGCCCCATCGAAAGCGTCAGCCTCTTCGGACTGCACATCCAGCGCACCAATTGTTTGATCACCTAGGCGCAGTGGCACGGCTAACTCTGCGCGGGTATTTGGCAGTAATTCATTACGACGCTGAATTGTTGTGCTGTCGGTGTGGCGTGCTAGTACAGGTTCCAATGACTCTGACACGCGTCCAATCACTGATTGAGACCCAACTGCCAGCTTGTGGCGGCGCGAGAGAAGTTCCCGCCCGGCTTCGCCTGTACTAGCTTGCAGAACCGCATACTGACGCAGATCGTCGATCAGAAATACCTGCACATGGCTGTAGCCCAACCGCTCGCGAATAAGGTTAACGGTTATATTCAACAGCTTATCTAGATCGGTCTCTGAGGCAATCAGACGCCCAATTTCTGTAGTAACCCGAAGTTGCTGTGCACTGTCATTTTGTACTTTTTCTCGCGTTGCTACCTCATGTTCAAGATTTTCTGCCAGTTCGTTCAACGGGCGAACGAGTGTATCAATCTCCTGCACACCTTGCTGCTGAACGCGTACATTGAGCTTGTCTTCGCTCAGGTTCTTAATGGCACTGGCAACCTGCTCAAAGGGCTTGAAGATCATACGGCTACTCAACCAAGCCAAGACCAATGCAACAAGGGCCATCCCAATTGTTATGATGTAAGTCAGCACAATTGCCTGCTGCGAGACACCCAGTACTTCGGCTGTATCACGCTTGACGATCAAGGCTGCGTCAATTTGTTCAATGAAAGTATAGCGCCCAAGGACAGCTACCCCAGCGTAATCAGTCCATTCCGCAGTTGTCGGTTGGTCACTCGTTAGAGCCGCACCGACAATCTCACCCGTTGCAATTTCCCCAATCAGGTTGGTGTCGGGGTGCACAATATACTGACGGTTAGAGCCTATCAGCATCAACTCACCCGTTTCACCGAAGGCCTCATACTCATTAGATATTTGTGTCGCCAAACTGCTGAGGGCAACTTGTGCATTTAGGACACCGACTGCTTCACCGTCAGTAAAAACAGCCGACGAGAAGTAAATACTACGCACCCCATTGATTGGGTCTACGAAGGGGCCGGCCGTTTCCTGAAAGTTCATCATCTGCTCTGTAGCAGAGGCAAGTGTGTTTAGGTACCACGTCTCACTCGCAACACTCACACCGACTAAGTCTGGCTGGCTAGCGGCAGCAATTTCACCATTACTATCCACAAAAACTATGCGGATGACCTCGCTATTGTTTTGGATTGCCAGTAACTCCGCCAATTCAGCTAATGCTTCATCCGTGATTTCGTTCGAAACACCGGCTGTCAACTGGTTAGCGGCCCGGACGATACCGTTCTCATTACGACGCAACCATTCATTAACGCGATCCTCATTGACCGTCATCACTGCATTGAGTTCCCTCACAGCACTTTGACGCGCAGCATCACGTTCAGATTGAATAGCTAGAAATGCGACAATCCCAATCGGGATTAGAACAAGCAGCGCAATAATCAGGAATAGTTGCGTAGAAAGACGCCCAATAATTGATCTTCTTCTACCTGCGGCCATCTGAATCTCCTCGCTTCAACTGAACACTCGTTTGCGGTGCGCCCAGGATTCGGCCTAATTCACGTACGGTTGTTTGTAAAATAAAGTTTACGTCCGTCGAACCAACAATCTGCGTTGTAATGTCGTTAACAATCTGTTCATATTCAGCACGTTGTGTTGCTTGTTGAACCAGTCGAAGGTTCTCAAGTGCCAAGCCGACTCGGTCAATAACTGTTTCAACGAGGGCCATGTCTTCGTCCGATAGCTCGTTTAGGTAAGGTCCACTAAAACTGAATACGCCAATTACCTGGTTACGAATACGAATAGGTACCGAGAGAGTCGCATCACCACCCTCGCCGTTACTGGTTCGCACGAGGACACCTCGCTCGAGCGCTTCTTGCATGGCTTCTGGAATAGGGTTTTCCAAGGCGTTTGTTTCCGTTTGTTCATACTGATAAGCCAGTGCCATTTCGCCCTGCTGCTGACGCAGAAACTCCGCCCAACGCTGCCCCACATTGGTCTGTTTTGTACTACCAAGTCGCTGCTCAAGTGTATCAACTTCGGAGAGCAGGCGCGCACTTTCAAGCGCAATTGCTAGTTGGTCAGCAATAATCTGAAAGACGGCTATAAGGTCTACCTCAAGCATACCCTCACGGTCAGCTTGAACATCCAGCACCCCCGTAACTCGAGCACCGATACGCATTGGGATAGCCATCTGAGCTTGTGATCGTGCTGAGACTTCGATAGCCTCATTGAACATTGGGTTATCGTCAGATGTTATAAATGACGGTGAACCAGTTACTGCCACCTGCCCCACCGCTGAATGAGAGCCTACTGGTACACTGTATCGCCGCTCCGTAAATACGCGGCCCTCTTTGGTGGCAGTAGCCACTAGGTTCGCAGTCTTTCCACTCACTAGAAATACTTGCGCTTGTGAACAATCAAACCCATCGATGAGCATTTCCAAGGTGGTATTTGTCATCTGAATAGGGTCTCTTGCCTCAACAATTAAGCGTCCAATTTCAGATGTAATGTCTAAATCACGCGTCGCTCTAGCAATACGCGCACGCATCTCAATTTCAAGCTCGTCACGCTCAACGCCGATTTCATTGAGCCGGTCACGTAGAAGCTGGATTTCATCTCCATCAGCTTGGGATTCTACCTCTTCCACCAACCTCGATGTACTCATCCGAGTTGCTGTCGTCAACAGTTCTGCTAGTTGGCGCTCAAGCGTGCGGCCAAATACAAGCACAGTTGCCACCAAAACGATTATCGATATCAACAAAATAAGGCCACTGGCTGCTTCACCGCCGCCTGACACAAAAGCCTCTCCGGCACGTGTCAGCGTGATAATGCGGTCGGAAATACTGTTTAACTCCGTAAATGACGTTTCTGACTGTTCCTCAAGCGTAGATACCCGTTCAACCAGTACACGTGCGGTTTCAATTTCACGCTCATACTCAGTCGCCGCGATAATTACGTTACCACGACCAGTTTGATTACGGACATTCTGCACAGCCGTGAATAAAGAATTCCATTCTTCGTCCGTGCCTACTTCTACCAAGCTGCGCTCAAGATCCTGAATAAGTACTACCTGCGGTGTTAAGAATGCTTCAGTCCACTCAGCTAACTCAGAGCCTGCATTACGCATGTTAACTAAGGCACCAGTCTGCGGGTCAGTTAATTGTTGCGTGATGAGGAAAAATTCAACGAAATCCTCTTCTGTTGTATTTAAGGCTGCGTCAAGGGCTTCAAGTTCAGCATCAATCGCAACATCAGAGACATCATCTGTTGCCAACAGCGCCTCACGTAGCAAGCCGGACTGCTGGCGAATATCATTTACAACCTCTGCATGTGATGCAAATAGTTCAGTAGTCTCTGGGTTAAACCCTGGCTCTCGTATGGCTTCAAATGTTCGCTCTTCGATGCGCTCTAAAAGAAAAATCTGCGCTCGGATATCGTTAGCAAGCTCAGTTTGTACAGCTTGTGCTTCGATGCGCTCAATAGTTAGCCTATCAACACGATCTTGTGTAAACACAATCGCGATCACAGCAATAAACAGACTGGCGATCTGCAAAAATGCAATGCGTCGGAATTTTTTTCTTAGAGGTAGGCCGCGCCACGAAAACACAATATTGTTCCTTTAGCAGTAACGCTATTGACTATCTTCAGGAGTTGGTTCCTCCAATTGTGGAGGGACAGTCTCGCTAGCAGAAATTTTGACAAGACCCTTCGATGCACCCAGTAAATCACTGAGTTCCGTCAAGGCAGATTGAAGGACATCATCAACGGACTTCGCACCTTGTACACGCTGAGATAGCTGGTTAACAAACTGCTCACGCTCGATGGCTCTGGTAGAACGTTCGAATAGGCGGGCGTTCTCCACTGCCAGCGAAAGGCGTTCTACCAGCTCTTCCAGCATGTCTATATCATCTTCCGTCCAAATTTGATCGCCGCTGCGCTCAGCTTCTAGCACGCCGATCACTTCGCCCCGAATGCGCAAAGGGATTGAAACGATCTGAACATCACGATCTTGCCGAATGACCACACTCTGACTGTTACTGTAGGCCTGCTTCATCGAAGCACTCCAGACATCTTCTTCCACCAGTCGATCACCGTAGATAGTAAAGCCGATACCCTCTTGTTGACGTGTGAGCTGTAGGTATTCGTTCCAGCCTTGGCGTGTGAGCTGGCGGTTCAGCGTTTCAATTTCATTGATACTTTTCTGGGCATCCACAAGGAGTTGGCGGTTCGTCTCGTCCTGTTGACGAACTTCGCTCAGCAAGCGGGTTTTATCAACCGCAACAGCAAGCTGACCGGCAATCACTTGGAGCGAGCGCACAGCTTCAGATGAGAACACATTCGGTGTCACACTTTGGACGTCAATCACACCAATTACACGATCAGTCACGACTAAGGGCAGGGCTAGTTCGGCACGTGTATCTGGCAACAGCGGGTTAGGGCGGTGTGTTTGGCTGGCAAGCGTATCATTGACAACTACTGGCTCTGCACGGGATGTGCACTGCCCTACAACTGACTTTGACCCCACAGGCAGCGTGTGACGCCGGGCCAACAATGCTTGCCCAGCTCGCCCAGTACTAGCCTCCAGTACAGCCTGCCGCCCAGCCTGATCTAAGAGAAACACTTGTGCATGATAGAACCCATACGCTTCACGAATACGCCGGACGACCACTTCAAGCAGTTGTTCGATTTCTGTTGTACCTGCCGCTGCCTCAGAAATAGCCGCAACCGCGGCTATCTGGTTTTGGGTACGCGCAACACCTTCTACATAACGCTGAAGAACGCGCGCCAACTGATTACCCAGAGCAGCCAGCAGCAGATAGATAATCGCAACTAGGAGCACTACTGGCCCCACAAAGCTGGCATTGGCGGTTGCATCAATGCCAATAGTAGGGATGGCTCTAGGGAAGCCGTTTGTCACTGGTACTATATAGGCCACAAACGACATGAAAGCCACAATATAAGACCAAACCGGTGGCAGCATCAGCACCGCAAGAACAATTGGCACGGCCAAAATGACCGGTGGCTCAAATTGAAGGCCAAACCTATAAAATTGGACAGCAACCGACGTTTGAAACGCCAGTATGTAGATAATCGCAGCCGTTTGCAGCTCGCCCCGGTTGATCAGAAGCGCTATCAAAGGAGACAGGGCAAACACAAGCCCATTTATAATCAGATTGAGCGTGAGATTATCTTCAAAGACGAAGACACCCAGCAGACTCGCCAGCCACAAGCCTAACGTGACAAGAAATATGATGCTCCCAAAGCTGTAGGTCAGCCGAATGAGAGTCAGGGCGCGCTCACGGTCAAGTTGATTCTCGTATTCATATTGAACCAAAAATAATGTGTTAAATAATGATGTGTTCATCTACCTAGGCTCCTCCACCATTCATTGACGGTGGATGATGCTCATCTGCTTCGTTTTCGATGTCATCTTCATTTTTGGCAGGCACGTTTGCCGCATCTGCCGGGCCACCAATACGTAAGGCAATTCGGTCTGAACCAAGCGAGTTACCTAATTCACTAAGGGCGGTTTGTAGGACAGATTCAACGCTGGCTGAACGTGACAAAATTTGAGCAGACAAATCGTTGACCAGTTCCTCACGAGCAGCGCGGCGTGATACTTCATCAACCAATCGAATGCTGTCTGCAATAACCACCATTCTGGCAGCGACTGACTCGATCAGACTGATCTCTTCGCGCGTCCAGATCGCACCGGGAGGGCGCGTCGCTGAGATAGAGCCGACGGCCTCATCACGGAGAATAAGTGGAACAGCAATCACTCTACGCCCTTCGTCATCAGTGTAGGTCTGAGCTTGCAACCGCTCACTTTGCCCTAGGATTTCAGATGGGATGGCAGGCCACCGTTGGAACGGATCAAGTGTGTGCCGAATGACGTTCTCAGAACCGAGATATTTCTCCCAGCCCTCCCGTGTAAGGCGGCGGTTCAATGCCTCAATTTGCTCAAGCGTTGCTGCATTGCGCCGCAGCAAGCGCGCGTTTTCAATGATAATCGCAGTTTGATTCGTCAACAGTTGCAACAACGGTATTTGATCTGGTGAGATACCAGCATCGTACACAAATAGCAGGGCGCCCAAGACTTGGTTGGACAACATCATCGGGACGGCAATACCAGCATCACGATACTCAGTGATGATACCTTGCTGCCAGTAGCGCAGGAAAATTGCTTGACCAACCAATGTACTATCGTTAATTGCGACGATGTGGCCCGTTTGCATCAGTTCTTCACTATCAACGCCCTGGGCAGAGACCAAGCGTGCTGAAGATTGTGCGTTATCGGTTAAGTAACAGCGTACCGCTTGGAAGCCAAACCGCTCATAGATGAGGCCTATAAGCCGTTCCAGCGTTGATGTCATGTCATCGGTGGCAATCCCTTGCTCTGACACCTGAACTGCAGCAGCAATTTGATCCTGCTGATTCTGCTTCAATGCTACAGCCTGATTGTATATCTCAACGACGGGTTGTAGGTTCGGTTCGTCTGGCACGTTAATTAGCACGTTATAAGCTGATTGCCGTTGTATTCGAAGGGCCGTCTGTGCGAGGGCACGCAGAGGGGTCGAAAATATATTGACCACGATAACTAGCGCCACGATAACTAGCCCCGTCTGAAGTGCAATAAATAATTGCAACAAAGTAGCTGGCGTTGTAACGCTGCCACGCGAGAATGTAGCCGGCTCGGCTGCGATGAGGATCCAGTCTTCGGCAGAATTCGGCAGGAGAGTAGCGCCACCAAAGTTGAATAATGGTACGGCAGCATAAAGCCGACCGCCACTTGACTCTGAAATAACGCCCGCTGCCAGTGCTCTGAACGTTTCAGCTTGAATCTCTTGGGTAAGCCCTGGGATAATGGCTTCACCAGACCGAGCATAGACGGCAAATTCACGCCGAGCAGGCTCTGTTCCAACTGAACTAATCCCGATGACTTCGGGCGGCTGCGCCGTGCTGCTGTTCGCAAAGATCACATAAAAGCTGGCGATACGCTCATTGGTTTCAATGTCAAGCACAGGGACAGCCACATGAAACCCGTCAATGTCTGAAACAATTGCCATTTCCAAGTTGTTCGCGAGGTAGGTTTCACCGGCTAATGTCGCCATATACCAAGGCTGGCCCCTTACCTCTTCTACCGTGACAGCCTCTATTTCAGGGGCGGCAGCGACCACATTACCTTCACTATCAACAAGAACCACAGATAGCGCTTCACCGCCTGAAGTCTGAATAAACTGAAGGAGCGACTCCTCAATGATTGCTGCGGCTTCGTCTGGTGCTTCTTCATTGATACGTAGCGCAGATTGTAGGGCATCGCTCTGGGTATAGATGCGGGCCGTTTCAATCAGGCCAACGATGCGCTCTGTAACTTGGCTGACCTTATCCTCGGCTGACAACTGTAACCCTCTCAGAACAACACGTTGCACTGCAATGGCGCTAATAATACCAATGACAATCACAAATAAACTGAGTGCAAAAATAATTCTATGCAGGATCGATTTTCCGAAGAAACCGCTGCCATTCGGCTGAGGCGACTGGCGTGGTTGGTCAGTCATGTTGTTCCTCCTGCGGCGTTTGTTGCCATGTTGTACTGTCAAGTGAGACGGCTGAGTCCGGTTTCTTCGTCGGGTGCGCGGTTCCATCAACGGTACGCTCGTCCAATTCCTTGACCGATTTCTGCTCCGGCAGAGAGGCGCCACCAAGCGTAATTTGGGTGTAAACATTATCAGTCCCAAACACTTGAGCCAGTTCTTGGGCTGTTGCTTGCAGCAGCAGTTCGAGGCTTGGAGCTGTTTGCAAACGAGCCGAAATCTGATTGATAAGGCGCTCGCGCTGTGCAGAGCGACGCGCTTGTGCATAAAGGCGGGCATTCTCAACAGCCAGTGAAGTTCTCTCAGCAATACGCTCCAGCAACTGCACATCATCACGCGTCCAGTTCCGAGAATCACTAGGTTCAATACCCATCACTCCGACGATCTCATCACGCACGACAATTGGCACCGCAAGAAACGACTGACGACCATCATTGCCAGTGGAAGCAATCGGCACGCCATCCGCAATAACCCGTTCAACAACACGGTCACGATGCTGCGCTAATAGCTTTGACTCAGTACCATAGATTTGGCGGATGTCACTTTCGGTACTAGAGGCGAGAAACTCTGACCAATTTAAGCGGTTAACTTCCGTGCCGAGTTGGGTCAATTCTTGCAGACTGTCTTGGGTCTGCTGGAACAAACGGGCGTTCTCAATCGCAATCGACAGTTGATCGCAAAGAGCTTGCAGCGTTGGGACGGCCTCATTTGGGAAGTCGTTGCGAGATGTACTTTGGAACTCAAGCGCCCCAATGACGTTGCTACCTAACACAAGAGGAAAGGCTGCAATTGAAAGTGACCCAGGTAAGACCGTATCCAACTCCTCTTTACTGAGCTGTGTACGCGTATCCCTTATGATATAAGGACGGCGAGCACCTGTCGCCCGACCGACCGCAGAACGTCCGCCAACCCGATGTCGGTATTCACCTTCCATTAATAGCGGCCCTGTATCCCCTTGGCTCTGACGCAAGACTGCGAATTCGTCTTCAGCGTCAATTAAGTAGAGACGTACATGGTAATAGTCGTAGGTCTCTCTGACCAGTGCCACCGCTTTAGACATCAACTCATCAAGCTCGCGAATACCTGTTAATGATCGCGTAATCTGAACAGTCGAGCGTAAATAGCGCGTTTGTTGGTTAAGCTGTTGCTCAACGATGTGCTGCTGATTCGTCAACGCAACGGAAAGCGACGATGACTCTTCGACGGCGTCTTGCGTTGTGCGCGCTAACAACCAAGACATAACTGCTACAAATAGAATGTTCAGGTAGACTAAGCCACTTTGAAGATACGCAGCATTTGTGAAAAAGCTGATAGCGTAGTCAGGAAGAGAGAGGCACAGCAAGAAATAGCCGACGATTGCTAGCAAGGCAATTAAACCAACCCCAATCGGAGGGCTTAATAAGCCAGCAATAATCACTGGCACAGCTAGGGCAACAGCAGCTGGTGAGAGTGGCCCGCTCTCACTGAGTAGGGCCAAGTTTAACCCCAACAGTAAGACTGCCAATGACAGTCCCGCCGCCAATACATTACCACGTCGGTTAATAAAATAGATAGCCGCTACAAGCAAAACAGCAGCACTACCAATTGTCAAGAAGCGGGCATCAGTAGTCGGGTCACTAGTGATAAAGTCACGGGTGGCAGCGAAGCTGATCAACCCTGCTATTAAAAGCAGAGCCGTTGCAAGCAGCATGACCGCCGCGATGCGTCCCTGCCGAATACGTGTTGGGCCCTCCGCTTTAGTAGCCAAAAGCCACTGCCCTAAGGTGGATGGCTCTGCTGGAGAATTGAGTGCCATAAATTAGCTGCTCACTTGCTGGTATGCATTTTCATCATAGTCTCAAAAGAGACAGGAAACAATTATAAATCAGTATAGATATTCGACTTGAGAGCCTATTGTTAAGAACGGTCAGCAGTTGACTTCTTATCTTACTCTATTCATCAAGAGAAAGATCATACGTCAGCTTTAAATGGGCAAACCCAGAAGGCGCGTCAAGTGATTGGCTGGCCTGCTCTGCTGCAATCTTTAGGATACTATTCATATCTGTCGCGGCTTGAAGCTCCGCAGAGAGTTGGCTTAGAAGCTGTTCCTGTTCGGCCTGACGTTGAGCCTGCTCACTGAGGCGGGTACTGTCCAACGCTAGTGCGACACGTTCTGCAACTGCCTGAAGCACCTCTTTGGTCTCTTCATCGGGTTCTTGCGCTTCTTTCGGGCTGATATCAAGAATACCAATAGTCTCGCCGCGAATTTGTAGTGGAATGCGAACAGTCTCTGGCTTTGGGTCAGGTGGCGCAAGCATACCAGTGCCAACCAACGGTTCGATGTTCTCATCAGTCCCGGTTTGGTAACCAACTGGCTTACTACGACCTGTTAGAAACTTCGACCATGCTTCACCCGTTAATTGGCGGTTCAATAGTTCAATATCTGCTAGGTCACGTTGAGCACGAGCAAACAGTTCGACGTTTTCAAGCGCAATTGCTAACTGATCGGCAATCGTCTGGAAAATGGGGATATCTGCTTGCGTAAGCGCTTGCGGGCTGGCGCTGTGCAAGTCAAGTACACCTAAAATATGCTCGCCTGTACGCAATGGTAGCGCCACCTCAGAGCGCGTTTTCGGAGGAAGATAATTCATAGCGTACTGACTTTCAGATTCTGTGTCATTAATCGTTGACACGACTCCCGTTTGCGCAACCTGGCCAACAAGCGAGGCATCTCCAACGGAAATCTGCGCTAATGAAGCAGATGTATTTGCTGGGTCAGAGGTTTGATGAAGGATAATATACTGCTGGGACTCATCCATTAAGTAAATTTGAGCCAAGTAATACTCGAAGTTGGTAATTATCAGCCGGATAACTTCTTCGAGCAGTTCGTCTTCCTCACGTACACTGGTGATTGCTCGTCCGATTTCAGCAGCCGCACTCATATCTTGCGTGCGTCCACTAATTTCTTGCTCTAGTTGCGTTCGGTAGCTTTCAATTTGACGAGTTTGCATTTCTACCGTCTGGACATCACGCTCGCGTAAGTAAGCTGTGGCAACCAACAACACAAGGATCGAGCTAATCAGTAGGACAATAGGCAGCATCATGCTCAACGCCAGCCAAGGGGCCAACGTACCAGATACGATGAAACCAACAACGGTAGCAACTGCGACCCAAGCAGTCACAGTTGATCGCAACAATAATGTAGATAGCAGGCCGGGAAATAATAGAAAGATAATGAGTGCGGGTGTAAGCTGCTGCGGCTGCATCACTAATATCACAAGGAATATTTCAGCCAAAATACCGAATACAAAAAGCCAGGCACCAACCCTGTACAATTGGGTACGACTAAGCACATAGCAAACAAACACGAGGGCAAAGTTGGCAAAGCCAAAGCCAAGTAAAATACCACTTGTACCGCCAAAAATGAGTTCAATGACGTTGATGATCAAAATACAGATTGTCAGAACAGCTAATATACTGGCAGACCTCGCATCTGAACCCTTAAGCCCAGGGGGCGCACCAAAAAACAGCCTGAATAGTTCAGTCCGTCTACGGCTTGAACTCGTACTCATGACAGCTCCCCTTCGGCACTTGTGGCTGTTTCTTGGGTCAGTTGTAGGGAAATATCGTACCCGTCGAACACTTCTTGCAACGCCTTTACCGTCTCTTCAAGCACTTTATCTGTGGTTGTACTGCGCTGAATTCGTGCCGTTACATCGTTTACAATCTGTTCACGAAAGGCTGTTTTCTGTGTGCTTTCTAATAGATTTAAGTTTTCGACTGCAAATGACACCTGTGATGACACAGTTTCAATTAGTTCGCGCTGTTCGGGGTCAAGTTGGTGACGTTGGCTAGTGTGGGCACTCATGTATTCCACGGACTCTGGAGACATATCGAGAATGCCCGACATGTGTTCAGCCGCAATCTGCATCACCTCTTCGATTGTTTCAGAGTTACGGATACGTACCGTCACCTCACGCAGCGTTTGCTCTCTGGTTACAGATGCTCTAGTTCGTGTGATTAGCATTTGCGTATCAATTGCAATAGCCGCTTGATCCGCCACGCTCCGCGTGATCTGGCTTTGCTCTGCGGTAAAAGGTCGGTCGCCTTCGAGCAAAGCTGCACCCAACCACACGGCACCCGTACTCAATGGCACCAGCATTAATGCGGTTACACCACGGTCAGCAAACTCATTACGGATGTCGTGGTCAATTTGCTCAGCCTGCTCCAGATTATTAAACAACACGTTAGAGCGCGACTGGGCAAACTGCGAAATGATTGGGGCTTTGCCTAAGTCGTAGCGCGTCACATTAGCAAAAGACTGCAACGTCTCGGCTTTCCACTGCCCAACTTCTTCCACATAACTTAAGGCTGTGCGAGGATCAGGGCCAGCAATGAAAAGGCGTACGGCGTTTGCTTGGCTGGTCGCTGCTAATTCCTCCAGCGTTAGGCGGTAGACCTCTTGTAAGTTAGCGGCAGTGTTCGCCGAAAGGTTGAAGTTGTAGATTAGGTTGGCCTCACCAATCGATTGCTCAAGCCGATCCATCAAGCGGAAGTTTTCAAGCGACAACGCAACTAAGCGCCCCGCCTGCTCAAGTATACCAACCCCACTAGAAAGCTCTGAAGCAACGCCAACATTTAAAGTGCCGAGTAGTTCGGCGCGCCCGCCTAATGGCAAAATGTAAACTGGCCCGTCAGTCGGCGGCATCCAATCAATATCTTGGTTAATGCGATCCTCACGCGCCAGCTTGATTGTGCGATCTTCGGCAACTGCCTGTTGAAACACGCTGCCTTGCAGCGGCAACTTGCTCCGTCCGCGTCCGCCGACTAGGGTAGTCAGCTCAATCTGCGAGCTACCACTTTCAATCAACGCCAGGCTAAAGTAATTGACATCGAATGAGTCAGAGATAGTCGTTGTTATAAAATCCGCTAGGGCATCCGTCGAAGGTTGGCGTGACAGCCCATGCATTAGTGTGTACAGTATCTGTGGGACGGCAACTTCTGGCGGCTCATCCAAAGACAGGGGCGGAGCAACAGCCTTGATGCTCGTTTGTGTCTGGGCGGTCATTGCTTCCTGCTCTGCACTTAATTCTGCTAGTGCAACTTCTCCGGCAAATTGACTAAGCGCCTGTAACAGATGGTAATCTGCCTCGTGAGCACGCTCAGGAGTTGGGAATGTGATCGTCAATTTACCAAGCGGGTCATCGATAATGTCGATAATCTCAACTTCGACAATTTCCGAATCGGTGTTGGCATTCGGCACATGGCTGGTGTCTATCTGACCAATTAATTCTATGACATTACCCGCTTGCGCAAACAGATGAAGCGTCTGGCTGCCGCTATCTAATAGATAGATTTGGACAGACTTCACTTGCAGCACATCAACAATGCGTTGGCACAAGGTTTGTAGTGGTCGCTTAGAGACAACCAAGCCCCGGGTTATCTGAGTATATGTATCGAGCGTATTGGACATAAAATCACTCACAGCTCAACTAGTTGATAGGGTTAGGACTGCCATTCCCAAACAGGTTCGCCAGCGAGAATCCGCTTAATCTGGTCAGGGAATTTGTCTGGGTTGAGTGGTTTCGCAAGGAACCCATCAAACCCTGACTCACGCGCCTTCTTCATCTGGTCAGCGCTGGCCTCAGCCGTCACTGCAATCACTGTTGTTTCTTTCAACTTATTGTGGTTACGGATGCGCTTCAATGCCTGATAACCGTCTTCATAAGGCAAACGGATATCAAGTAATATCAAGTCTATTTGAGGCAGAGTATCAGCAAATTCAACAACCTGCCAGCCGGAGGTCTTCCACTCGCATGATTTAATACCCATAAAAGCCAATAAGCGGGCGATCAACACAAAATTAGGAACATTGTCCTCCACTACAAGCACATGTGTATTCTCAAGATCCTGTGATGCAGCCTCAACCGACCCACCAGTTGAACTACTACCAGCCAACTGACCTGTGGCAACATCATCTTCGCTCGGTGTGCTGGGTTGGGGCCTCTTAACGATGGTGGCATCGGGATCAGCCGCCGCCAATGGTTTGGTTTTTTCATCTTTAGGTGCAGACGGGACAGTCTCAACGGTGTGGCTATCGTCAGACTTTGTCACGCCATTATCCCCAGAGTTGAGGAATTTCCATCGCCGTGAGACAACGGTAGTATCAGCGTCTGGTGACGCTGCCGATGAAGGATTTTGTGTATCTTTATCGTCTGGACTTGGTTTCGATTCCACAGTCATATTCTTCCCTATATCACAAAGTTAAGTTCAAAAGTGTTCTACAGGCGCTAGTCAGATGTTGTTTTCGTTTCTTGCTTAGCCTCAGGCTTCGGGTCGGCGCTTTTATTGGCTTTGTTGTCTTCTAGTTTCGTCGATTTCATAACTTGGGATGCCTCAGTCGACTTGTTTGCTTCAGCCAGTGTTGCATCTGGCAGAGCCGCTGGTGCATTCGTTTGTTCCACCTTACGTGTACGCCCCATCTCAATAAAGGTGCGGACGCTTACAGGCAGTTGATCAATATCAATTGGCTTGGTGATATATCCGTCACAACCGGCGGCGAGCGCTTTTTGCTCATCTCCTACCATAGCATTGGCTGTTAGGGCGACAATCGGTGTGATAATCTCAGCAGAGCGTAGCTTACGAGTGACTTCATAGCCGTCAATGTCAGGTAGGTTGATGTCCATCAAGATCAAGTCGTAATCATCCGATGTCGCCTTCTGAAAACCAGATGCGCCATCTTCTGCTTCATCGACTTCAAAGTCTTCAATCATCAAGACACGTTTCACTAAAACGCGGTTACGAAGGTTGTCTTCTACATATAAAATGCGGTCACCCATTCAAGAGGCCTCCTGCTGGGCACAGTAAAGTTAGCGTGTAGATATTGGGCTGAAGATTTCCAGAAAAGTCTCGCCTGCGACTCTTAATTTATACGATAGACCACAGTGTCGTCCAGCGATCATAGCAAATTTAATCATGGTTTAACCCGCGCTAAAAATCCAGTTGTTGGATGCGCACCGCAACATCTTGTAACCACCACTCAAGGTTGCTGGTTGTTTGTTATAATAACACTGTAGACGAGAGAGTAAAGGCAAATTCAAACTGGCTGAGTCAACCAGTGATCCTCTGGCAGAGGTAGAGATCTCAGAGAAGACAGTCTGGGTGCCCACTTGGGAAATTTTCACACTGGCTACCGGTGATGTGGTCGCTTTAATTATTTTCGCAGCAGTGGGCCGTACCAACCATGATTTAGTCGAAGTCCAAGGCCTACTCCGTGCCAGTATCAATACGGCTATTCCATTCGCTGTCTCTTGGATTGTGATCGGCGGCTTTCTGGGTGCATTCCGAGTAAAAGCACTCTACCCACTCTGGCGCGTCATCGTCTGGACAGGCTTAGCAGCAATTGTTGCTGCGCCCATCGGTGTGCTTCTGCGATCTGTAGCGTTTAACCAACGGCTGTTGTTCCCTGAAGCATGGACGTTCATTGTAATGGCAGCCCTTTTTAGCGCCTTGTTCTTAATCGCTTGGCGTGTGCTTTGGTCACGCATTAGACGACTATGGTGGGATGAACTTCCATAAATTAGGCTCAGTTTCGCCTTCTTCAAACTCAGATATAATCACATATGATGGATTCTTATTTCAATACGCATCAATACTCCCAAAAGGAGCTTGACAAATGGATATGTCGCCGCAGTACCCGCTTAATATCTCTTTCAAAATTATTGCTTTCGCTCCGCAAATCTACGTGACGGATGCTTCTGGTAGAAGCGTCATGTACATTCGGATGAAGGCCTTAAAATTCAAGGAAGATGTGCAAGTCTTTTCCGATGACACCAAGGTAGATGAACTCTATCGCATTCGTGCAGATCGTGTGATCGATTTCTCGGCTAAGTACAATTTCTCTCGTGGTCAGCAGGTCCTTGGCTCTATGAAACGTAAGGGGGTTCGTTCCCTCTTCCGGGCAGAGTATCTTATATCGGATGCCTCAGACAGGCATATCCATACCATCAACGAGGACAGCGTCGTTGTCCGCCTGATGGACTCAGTATTGAACTCAATTCCCCTTGTGGGCATGTTTTCTGGTTTCTTCTTTCACCCCAGCTACACTGCCAAATTGGCGAACAGCGAGCAGGGCGTTATGAAGGTTCAGAAGCAGTCTGCATTCTTTGAGAGTAAATTCACAGTCGAGAAGCTCGATCCAAATATTGATCAGGCCACCGAAGAGCGTATACTCTTGAGCTTCATTATGATGACATTACTTGAACGCGCACGCAGCTAATTCAGCCATACACTTATATCTCAATGAGCGCGGCGCACAGGTGTCGCGCTCGTTTATTTGACGGAGACCTTTTGTGACCGACCCCATCCGCGTTCTTCACTTTGCAGACATCCACGTTGGGATGGAAAACTACGGCAAGATTGACCCCAAAACGGGCATCAGTAGCAGAGTGATGGATTTTCTACGCCGCCTGGCGGAAGTCATTGAATATGCAGAGACGTATGATGCTGACCTGGCTATATTCGCTGGGGATGCGTTTAAGTCTCGCCAACCGAACCCAACCTTTCAACGCGAATTTGCTCGCCGCATCAAACGCCTCAGCCAGCAGTGCCCTGTCGTGCTATTGCTGGGCAACCACGACATCCCATCCATGGTACAGAAAGCATCGAGCGTCGAGATTTTCCACACGCTGGAAGTTGATGGCGTCATCGTTGGACGAACACCAAAGCTATACACGGTTGATACGAAGCGCGGCCCGGCACAGGTAGCGACGATGCCTTACCCAGTCAAGCAGCGTCTGCTTACCAACGTCTCGACCAGAGGCATGACCCTTGAAGAAGTTGACCAAATACTGCGTGATGAAGTCAGCCGCGTTATCCGTGATTTGAGCGGGCAAGTCAACCCTGAGATCCCAGCTATCTTAACCGGGCATTTCACGGTGCAGGGTGCTCGCTTGGGGTCAGAACGCGGTGTGATGCTCGGACGTGACGTCTCTGTTCAACGCAGCACGCTCTCCGATCCAATTTGGGACTACGTTGCGATGGGACATATCCATTATCATCAGGATATGAACGAGGGTTACGCCCCGCCGATTGTTTACAGCGGCAGCCTTGAGCGCATCGACTTTGGTGAAGAAGGTGACCCCAAAGGCTTTAGTTGGGTTGAACTAGTACGGGGCGATACAACATGGGATTTCATCCCAGTTGCCTCTCGTGACTTTGTAACCATTCGAGCGGATGTACGTGGCGTCGCCGATCCGATGGATACTGTATTGAGAGCCATTAAATACGAGAGCGTAACAGATGCCGTTGTCCGGGTAATTATCAAAGCAACCCCAGAAGATGAGCCTAATCTCAGTGATCGCGAAATCCGCAACGCTCTAGAAGATGCCGCCTTCATTGCTTCGATCCAACATGACATCGAATATCCAGTTCGCGACAGACGCTTAGGGCATAACGTCGAAGGATTGTCTGCGATGGAATTGCTGGATATCTATCTGGTTGATAAACAAGTAGAAGAAGTGCGTTCAGAGATACTCAAAACATACGCGCAGCAGTTAATCGATGAGGCTGACAATACCTAGCTAGCTGTTGAGGTCTTTGGTACTTTTTTCAGATGTTGGCTCTTTGGGCTTCTGGTACAATGGCGACACTATTTTGCTCGGGGGGAGTGTCGCTGGGCCATCTTCTTCAAAGGGAGACGCCTTATCTGATGGAACTACATCGACAGATAGGGGGCGACTGTCACCGGCGGTGTCTGGTTTTTCAATAATTTGTATCTCGAAGCTTAGCCCCCCAAGTGCTACCGTATCTTTTGATCGTAATACCTGGGCCATACCACGTCCAACGGGTACTGCGTTAACAAATGTTCCATTGGTACTATCGAGATCAATTAAGTAAAGATTACGTGACGTTGGTCGCAGCATTGCATGCCTCCGTGAAACGCCGAGCTTGAGCGCATCAAGGTTATTTAAGTCAATATCCGGGCTAGTGGGGCGGCCTGCACCCCGCCCAAAAACAGCATCGGAATAGATCTTAAGCCCCACTACTGAATGAGCCGCAGCCGCACCGAAACGCAAAAAGATACGCCACATCAATTTAGCGTTAAGCTCTTTATGATTATGCGGCACCGGGTTATAGTCGATCTGTTCCGGTGTCATCAGAGTCATCATACTAAGGCTTGGCACGGTAATGGTTCGTCCACCACTGCCTTTTGCTAATGGTCCCGTACTGTGTGATTTTTCTTTTGAGCTCATATCAGGCCACACCAAGTTAAAAGACAACAAAATAAGCACATCGATTAATAAAAACCGTACACCACCTTATCATTATTATCGAAGCTAAGCGCAGATGCAATTGCTTGCCAAAACAAATACACTACCAATTAAGACAAATAAAATAACTCTCGTAAGCAAAAGCGATCACGCGCTATTTAACAAGAGCTTTACAGGCACTTAACCTGAGCACTGTTCCAATTGATAATATTTATAGTAATAATTGTTAAAATCACAAAATAAGTGATCAATCTCAGGAACCGCACGTTCCACATAAAAGGCCGAGAAACCACCACCTCTCGGCTTTTTTATTTATCTAATCAACAAATTGACTCTAATTCTGTATCTCGTACAGGTTAGCACAGCGCTCCGGATAATTACCCGTCTGACTGACCACCACCAATCTGATCCAATAGCTACCGTTATCGAAGGCTCGGGTATCGAATTCAACCAAAACATCGGACAGGATCGGCACTTCTGATGTGAAGAATGTGACATAATCTTCAGCACTGTATGACTCGGGCCGAATTTCTAACTTGTAGAAACCAAAATCTGGTAGGCGGGCTGTACCCAAAAATTGCACAGTACCGCTTAAAGTTTCACCAACGCTAGGGAGGGCAATCACCGAATCAGGATTGGTACAGGCCCCATCAGTAGCAGTTTGGGTTCCCGTCGGTTGCAGTTCAGCCACATCCTGCGAGGGTGGGGTCAATGTTGGCGTGGCTGGTGGCACATAGACGACGTCTCCAGACCGAACAGATTGGTTATCCAAGCAACTTCCGGCCTGAATGTCGTTTGCTGACAGACCATAATTTTTACTAATCGCTGCGAGTGTTTCGCCTGCTTGAACAGTATACGCCTGCCACCCAGCTTGAACCACGCATGGTACTGGCGTTGGGAGATGTTCAGTCGCTGTTGTGGTGATGGTGACGGTTACAGTCGGTGTAGGTGTTTCAGTTGGTTCATCATCACTAGGCGTTACAGGCATAAACTCCTCTTCATCCGGGCGAACACCAGTCGGCACTGGTTCGCCAATCGTCGGGATAACGAAAGGGGTAGCTGTTGGTGCCACCCCACTGAGGCGCAAACCACCCTCGCCCAAGCTGAGCAGAAAGCCCGCCGCAATGGTAGACGCAACAACCAAGGAAACAGATAGAGCTGCAACAAGCTGCTGCCAGCGGTCAGGCTTCATCGTGGGCCTCCAGAATTGGTTCAAAAGGAAGCACAACATGAAATGTCGTCGTACCAATATCCGGTTGAGTCTCAGCCCAAATGCGCCCACCAAGGAGATCGATCATGGTTTTTGACATCGCCAAACTGACACCTGTGTCACCAAGACCTTCAATTAATGGATGCTCTGCACGATATTGACGCGTAAATACACGCTCAATATCATCGGACGACACACCGCCGCCTGCATCTTCGACAGAGATATGCAGCACATGGGTCTCAACCATCTCGGCATTAGTGTTTGGCACTTCGTCGAACTGACCACTAACGGTTAACTGTACTTCTCCTTTGATCGGTGAGGCCAGCGCAGCATTGGACAGCAAATGCCCCAATGCCTGCAACAAAAGCTCGCGGTCGGTCACAATCTCCGGCAAATTCTCCGCGAGGGCGAACCGCAAGATCAAGCCTTTCTCACGGAACTGGTTAGCTACACGCAGAACAGCTTCGTCAATGGTTGGAATAACCTCTAATGATTGCAAACGCAGTTCGAGGTTATCAAGCTCCTCGGTGGTAATCCGGATGAGATCATCCAGAAGAGCACCCATCCGCTCGGTATTCGCTTTAACTTTCTGTAAGAAGTTTCGCTGGTAGCCACCAAGAATGCCGAAAGCCTCCTTCAACAGTAGCTCCGTGTACCCCATAATAGAACTCATCGGTGTACGCAGCTCTTGCGCAATTGAGGCAATCACCTCATTGTGCGAGTCGCCTTGTCCGGCCTCAGCGATTGCCTCACTGACTGCATCATTCGTTTGAGACAATCGTTCTTCTAACTGGGTGATCGCAAAGCGCGCGTTATTAAGCTGCTCTTCCATTAGGTTGACAGAAGCTGCTTTTTCTGCTAGTTCGGCTTCAAGTGCACGGGTGTATGCCTCGTTGACTTGTACACCATCTACTGGGTCATTGCCGTCTAATTGAGCCTGTAACTCTGTAATGCGGTCACGGGCACGTTGGCGCGTTTCCGCTAGGCTTTCTTGTAACTGCTCGACTTCTTCCGTCTTGAATTCCAACTGCTTCCGCAATCCACTTAGAGACTTATCAACACTGCTCATGTGAGACTTAAGTATCGCAATTGACTCACTGCGCTCCTGAAGCTGCATCTGCAACTTGTCAATTAAGGCAGAACGTTCCGCTAACTGCGCTTCTAAGGCAACCAATGCTTCTTGATCCACTCGTTCGGCCTTCTGCCGCGCTTCGATGTCAGCAGGTGTTAGCTCGGCAAGCGCCAGTGCATCGTTCAATTCAGCCGTCAACAACTTAATTTCTGACTTTTGCGCCTTTAACTGAGCTTGTAGCACACCCAGCCCACCGGAGCCTCCTTTGCCGTTGATCTGCTCCGTCAGTGCTTCAGAGAGTGCTTCTGCCTCAGCGAGGCGTGTATTCAGTTGGATAATCTCACGCGCGCGGTTTGCTAGCTGCTCCTGTATCATTGCTGTCTCTTGCTGGCTGACTTCAGCTTCGGCGAGGCGTACACGTAGTGACGCAATTTCAGTCTTAGCAGCTTTTTCAAAAGCTTGGTGTGCTTCGTTGACGACCAATAACTCATCCACTGCTGGTGCTGCTAGAGATGGTGTTTTTTCTAGCAGCTCAAGCTGACGCCGATATTGCACAACCTGCTGCTGTACCGAGGCCAACGTTTCTTGCTGAATGCCAGCGTTCTCAGCGATGGCTCTCAGTTCATCAACCTCGGCCTGCTTGCGTGCCAAGGATTCTTCCAAGGCCGCGATCTCTGCGCGCAGTGCGTCGGCTTCTCCCTGTGACAGAGTCGGCTCCTCAGGTATACTTTGCAACTGTCGGTGCAAGTCACGAATGTAAGCCTTCATCTCAGCCATCTGCGCACGAGCGGCATTCAGTTCAGCACGTGCAGCAGTTGCTGCATCTTCCAGCAGAGTTAGTTGATCCGCATTGATATTCTCTTTATCTCGGAGAGCCAGCTTTAAGTCTTGGTGACGTTCAATGTTGACCATCAAGGCTGCAACTAATGGCCCTAGCCTGTCGAACAGATTACGCTCTTTGGTGCTCAAGTTACGACCAGAGTAAGGCGACCCCACCAACAGCAAGCCAAAACGATCATCACTATTAACCAGCGGCTGTAAATAGATCGGCCCAATGTGACTGATGCCCAGTTTATCATAAATGTCACGTACCTCACGTTTATTCCGTTGGGTACTCAGGCGCATCTGACGCAGTCTGTCAAGAGATTCGACAATGGTGGGGTGCTTCCGCAGGTTTAACACAGCTAGCGGTAGATAATCCTGAGCGATGTTATCGTATCCTCCGATAATGCCCGCATCCTGCATATCTTCTCCAACAACCACCAAGACACTCATATCTGCTCGAAGAGCAGAGGCAATAGCCCGTGGTACTTCTTGTGCAATCTCGCGCTCTTCAAGCGTACTCAACATCAAGCTGATTGCCTCGACCACATCCAACACGTCCGGGTCAGAAGCTTGAACCGGCTGGTATAGCGCTGTATCCGTGACTAGGCGAACCTCTGAGCCAGAGTCCTCAAGCACCTCAAGGGGGATTTCCTCAGCCATCATATCAATGACATCGTCATCAGGTGGAGGCGTTGGGAATACGTCGTCATCCGGGCCAACATCTTCGGGCACAGTTGCAGCACGGCGCGTCGGTTCGGCTAGGTACGGCGGCGGTACCTGATCAATTGGCACAGGCTCTGGTCGGGCCTGCGCATTTTGCGGGATAGAGGCGGCAGGCGGTGGGGCAAATTCACCCAGTGCTGGGCGAGGCACACCAGAAGGGGTACGCCCTTCGATAATATCTTGGTTCCATTGTTGTGGTTCAAACCGATCCCAATGGAGTAACCGTTCAACTACATGACGGAAAGCCACAGCCGCTAACATTGGCATCACGATAATTTGACCTATGCGTACCGCTAGTGCAATGTCCCCGAGCGGTGGATCAATAATTTGGACAGCCGCCGCTGCCCCAAGCAGCAGCAATACAAGGCCTTTCAGGAAGGCGTCGTAAGCAAGGCGGAAGCGAACCAACAGCCCGACCACACCAACAACCGCAAAGACCATCTGGGCCCCACTCCAGATAATGTCCAACCAACTGCCGTTGAATAAGGCCCCGGTCGAAGCGCTGGTAAACCAATAATAGAAGGAACCGCCAGCCCCCGCGAGCACAACCCCAGCCAAGACGCCAGCAATCGTATCTGGGATAAAATTGCGGTTAAGTAGGCGTGGGTAATCCATCGTGTAGAAGGCCCACGCTAGAGCGAGCAGTGTCAATGTATCTGCGGTGCGTTCGATAGGTGGCAGAAGGATATTACGCGGCAGGTAACCAATGAATACAGCCAGAGCAGCCAGCAGCAGCAAAATGCGACCAAGCAGCACAACGCCAATCCCAATTGTAAGGCGTGCGGTGGTAGTATCCGGTTTACGCATCCATTGACCAACCGCAATGCCAAACGCCGCTTCAACAGCAAATAACACGATGAAATGGTACACCAGGCTACCAGGGGGCTGTGCCACTAGGCCCAGAATTTGATCAAACACGACAAATGCTCCCTATCGTTCCACTCAGGGGGCAACCCATAGTGGAGCGCAATTAACTGTCAAAATTATAGCACTGAACCCTATTGTTAGCTGTCGGGCTGCGTTGCGGCGCACAATCAGTGCTGCGTTGCGGAACTGACGCGCAAACAAATATACTTGAAGCGCATTTGATCATAGTTTCAATGCTACCCGTGAAGGAGCACCCACATGAAGTATCGTGTCACTGGAAATACCCTGCAAGCGTTAGATGTTCTGTTAACCCGAAACGAATCCGTGTTTACCGAAGTCGGCGGTATGGCCTGGTACAAAGGCGATATTGATATGAAAACGAACGTAGCTGGCGGTATTTTCGGCGGCGTTCAACGCAAAATGGCTGGCGAAAGTGCTTTTGTGACGACTTACACTGCACGCTCCGATCAGGCTGTGATCACCTTTACGCCCTCCGCCCCCGGTTCAATTGTCGCCCGCGAACTCGCTGAGGGTGAAGCAGTTATTGCCCAGCGGGATGCCTTCATGTGTGCACAAGCGGGGGTCAAGATTAGTATTGAATTCACCCGTAATCTTGGCGCAGGCTTCTTTGGTGGTGAAGGGTTTGTCCTTCAGCGCGTAAAGGGACCAGGGGTCGCTTTCTTTGAGGTCGACGGTGAAGCGCGCGAGTTCACGCTCCCGGCAGGCGAGGTGCTGCACATCGACCCAGGGCACATCGCTATGTTTGACTCAACCGTCACCTATGGCATTGAGCGCGTTAAGGGCGTGAGTAACATGCTCTTTGGTGGCGAAGGTTTGTTTCTGGCAACCCTGAAAGGGCCAGGCCGAGTCTGGCTGCAAACCATGCCAATGACCACGTTCGTAGCTAAGATCGCCAGCCTACTGCTGCCGGATAACAACCAATGACAGAAAACTTAGCGACCATTTTATCAACCACCAAACAGATCGCTCGCGAGGCGGGTGATCTACTACGGGAGGCGGCTCAACGCCCACGAGAAATTAGCTTGAAAGGCACCGTTGATCTCGTCACAGAAACAGATAAAGCAATCGAAGAGGTCATCGTGACCCATCTGCGTGCGGCTTATCCGGAACATGGCATTGTCGGCGAAGAAGGTACCGATGTTAACAGTGGCTCGGAACTGCGCTGGTTTATTGATCCGATTGATGGCACCACCAACTTCGCCCACGGCTTTCCATTCTACTCGACTTCCATAGCCCTCTGTGATGCGCACGGCCCGCTGGTTGGAGTCGTCTACGATTCCACCCGCGACGAGTTATTCTCGGCTGCCCGTGCGGGTGGTTCCTATCTTAACGATCAGCCGATCCAGCCAACCACCGTTGATCATTTACTGCAAGCCTTATTGGTGACGGGCTTTCCTTACTTTCGCCAGACAGCCGATGACAACAACATTCAGGCGACGAGTGCCTTTCTACGCAAAGCCCAAGGGATACGCAGAGCCGGAAGCGCAGCCCTAGAGCTATGCTATATCGGCTGTGGTCGCTTGGATGGCTATTGGGAAATGAGTATGAATCCTTGGGACATTGCCGCGGGGACACTTATTCTGAAAGAGGCAGGGGGCACTGTGACCGGTTATTCGGGCGATGCCACAGAAGATGTGCTCGCCAGAGACACTAATATAGTCGCTAGTAATGGCCCCTTACACGATGAACTGATAGCAATCTTAAAAACACTTTACTGAACCGCATTAATCTGACTGACCGAGTACCATGACACTGACGACAGATGAAATAGAAGTTGTTCTACATGCAGAATTAGGGCTAAACGGCAGCCAGAATGTGTTTGCGTTGGCCCATCGCCCTGCAATTGGGCCGGTTGATGGCGGCGCGCAAGCCGTCGTTGAGGCCCTGCTGCGCGTTACGAAGACGTTGTTAATGCCTGCCTTCACTTACCAAACGCAGGTCATTCCTCAGACTGGGCCTGCGAATAATGCCATTGACTATGGTTCAGGTAGCCGCAAAAATGCTCGAGCCGAGTTTTTTCTGCCGGATATGCCTGTTCACCCAGATATCGGGAGTATTGCCGAAACACTCCGTACAACAGATGGCACCCTACGCAGCACCCATCCGATTCTGTCTTTCATCGCTCACGGCCCGGATGCCCGTAAGGTACTAGCGTCTCAAACCCGCGAAAACCCGCTAGGGCCAGTCGCCTGGTTGGAAGCCCATGAGGGCTACATTTTATTAATGGGACGTGATCAGCGGCATAATTATGCTCTACACCTCGCAGAACAGCGAGCAGGCCGCAAGCCCTACACCCGCTGGGCGTTGACAATCGACGATATCGAGCAGCTCGAAAATATTCCGGGATCACGAGAGGGCTTTAATCAGATTTGGTTCGACCTTCAAGAAATGACAACGGTCGCCAGCGTTGGCTTGGCACGTACCGAGTTAATTCCTTTAGGGCCAATGTTAGCCTATGCCGAAAAACGTATCCGCGAGGAACCGAATTTCTTGCTGAAATAGCACCTTAAGATGCGCCACCATTTTCATTGAACTTGCATCTGTCAGTGGAGCGCAGCACGCGCCTGATTCCTGTTTTTTTGGTTGAATTACCGGCCCCACTTGCATTACAGTATGGTGTATCTTGTTACCTATAATGCGCTACAGGAGTAATGTCGATGCCTGTCCCGGTTCCCCTGAAACTTGTGGTCTCCTCTGATGGTGCCTCCCTGAAAGACCTTGACCAACTCAAGCCCGACTTACACACAACGCTTGAGGACAACGCGATGATCGTGGCGTCGCTGACAGCCACCCGCTCGCTTGACCCGCTGATCGTCGGTCAGTTGACGCTGGGCCTACTTCCGGTGGCAGTTGACAAACTGGTTGACTTGGTTGTGTGATTGGGTGAAGCGCAAGCCGGCCTCCACAGTGACGATTACCGTACCTAACCCACACGGAGGTGATGTCTCGGTGACGTATGACCCGGACAAACTCGGCCCTGACCAACTGAAAGTCCAGATTGCGGCTGTCTTAGCTGCTGCGGAAGGATAGCCAAACATGGCGGACTATCAGCCCTTGTACGAGAAGTCATACGCACTGATTATTGGCATTGACGACTATCGTAATGTACCCAACCTGAAGACAGCACGCTTTGGGGCTGAGTTAATGGCGAAACTGCTGCAAGAGCGCTACGGCTTCGATGAGGTGCTGGAATTATACGACGATGAAGCGACCAGTGCTGACGTGCGCGATGCTTATGCCGACTTACGTTATATGCTGGAGCCGGATGACCGGTTAGTGGTGTATTGGACCGGTCATGGTGTGGGTATTGAGGGCAATGTACGCTCGGAGGAGTGGCTGGTGCCGCATGATGCCAGCCGCGACGCTGACATGGCGCGGCTTAACCTTACAATCCTGCGCTTCAGCGATGAGGAAGTGATCACCGCGTTTACGTCCGTGCTTGAACAAATCGATACGCATTTGAGATATGGTATCGCTAGGCACTACATGGCCCCCCTGCTTCGACGTCCAGCGTCCCCCTGAATTAGGGGGACAGACCGAGCATGCGGCGAGGTCAGGGGGTGGGCTTTGTTTGCTCCCTACAACGCTACGCGGCAGCCTTTGCCGCATCCACAATCGCCGTGAAAGCATCTGGGTCTTTCACAGCGATAGCCGCTAACACCTTGCGATCTAGCTCGATATTTGCCTTCTTCAGCATATTGATCAGTTTGCTGTAGGTCGTGCCATTCAGGCGGGCAGCAGCATTAATACGAATGATCCACAAGCGGCGTAGGTCGCGGCGACGTGCACGGCGATCTCGGTAGGCATAAGTTAGCGATTTGAGCATCGCTTCACTTGAGCGACGGTACAGCGTACCCCGCGTATTGTACTGACCCTTGGTCATCTTGATCACTTTTTTGTGACGTGCGCGTCGGGTCGTTCCAGCTTTTACTCTTGTCATCTGATGCGTCCTTCTCTATTTAACTAAGGCTAAGCCTTGCTGGCGCCACGCTTACCAGCGCCACGGCTGCCGGGGCGACCGGGCTTCGTATTATGCCGGCTAAGGTAAGGGGCAAGGCGCGAAATGCGCTTGCGGGTTGCAGCTTGTTCAACTTCAACCATCGTACCAAGGTTACGACGTGCCCGCTTCGATTTATTGCGGCGCAGGTGGCTGGCAGGCCCTTTTGTCCGTACTAGCTTGCCTGATCCAGTTACCTTGAAGCGCTTGGCTGTCGCCTTATGTGTCTTGAGCTTATACTTCTTTTTTTTCTTGCGAGCCATCTATGCTCTCCTAATATTGCGCGTCATTCAAAACCATTAACCGTTAATGATTGCTTGCCATTGCGGCATCAAAAGGTCGGACGCATGTGCATCCGACCGCCTTACTAGCCTAGCAATTGTAGCAAGAGTTAATGGCCTAAGCCAATAAATCCATTAAAATTCGTCTGTGTTGTTAATCAGCGTCTTCCGGTGCAAGCACCATAAGCATGGTGCGCCCTTCCATCGAAGGGGGCTGCTCAATGACAGCAACGTCGGACAAATCATTGGCGATTTTGCCCAAACGTTCGCGGGCAATCTCTGGATACGTTATCTCACGCCCTCTGAAGCGCACTCTAACACGAACCTTCATCCCATCTTGGAGCCACTTTCGGGCGTTTTTCACTGATATACCGATATGGAAATCATCGGTTTTAGGCCGCAGGCGGATTTCTTTAATCTCCACCTTCTTCTCGTTCTTACGAGCCTGACGAGCTTTCTTCGCTTGGTTATATTGAAACTTACCATAGTCCATAATTTTGCAGACAGGCGGGTCTGCATTTGATGAGACTTCGACAAGGTCCAACCCTGCTTGAGCGGCACGATCAAGTGCTTCGTCACGGTCAATGACTCCGAGGTTGTCACCATTTTCATCGATTAACCGTACTTGCCGCGAGCGGATATCTCGGTTCGTGCGATAGTCTGAAGTACTGATTGCTATGTCCTTAAGTCGAGCGCTTCAACAAGAGTTTAATTAAGAGCCTTTCCATAAATTCGCTATGCTCATTTTGGAACGGGCTTGAATTAGATACTAAAGGGATTCTACCATAGTGCGCAATTCAGCGTCAAGATAGGATGCAGAAATTTAGTTGATGCGAGCACAATCCCTTGTGCATGAAATTGCAATTTGTAGTATTATTACAACATATCACCCTAAGAAACGTATTAGATACAGGGTTAATCCTCAGGCGGGATGTGTATTCATTTGGGCCACCAACCAGAATACAAAGCCGCATTATAATACGTCTGCCATTAGCCTAAGCAGACTTTTTTGACAGCCTTTTAGATTGACCGGCAAAATCACTCACTGTGCACTGAATGGCCTATTCCTGCACATTCTAAAGTGATCATATCTACATATATAAGATGTTGATGTAACTGCACATTAATCCTTAGAGAGGACACTTAGAGATCGTTGACGGCCAGAAGCAAATCAAAATCGAGCAAAGGCTCAAAGAAAAGCAGTAGTCAGAAAACCAGTTCTAAGAAGCGCTCCTCCAAAAAGGCGCCTTCTAAGAAACGCAACGCTTCCTCAAAAAGGGGCAAGAAGAATCAACCACAGCCAGCAGCTTTGCCTGAACTGCGCAGCATCAAAGTAAAAAGCCGGGCCAATAAGATGACCGAAACCAGTGAGGATGCACCGCTCTGGTGGCAACGTATTCAAAGTACATGGTTTGATGAAGTATTCGGTGTTCTACTCGTAGGGATCGGTCTGTTATCTATCCTGACACTGCTCAGCCCTTCTGGTGAAATTGGCACAGCATGGGCGGGCACGTTAAGTAATTTCTTTGGGCTCGGGGCTTATATCATTTCTCTGGTAATTATGACGGGCGGTGTCTTCATGCTCCTGCCAAAGATCGGTATTTTCATCCCATTGAACTGGTGGCGCATCACCACGGGAGAAGTGACATTTTTACTTGCACTGGCTTACTTACATGCCAACATCCGTGCCAGTGTTGGTGGTCAGCTGGGGGAAATCGAAGCGCTAACACATGCGCTGGAGGGGCGCGGTGGCGGGATGGTCGGCTGGGCTATTCAAAATGGCCTCCACATTCTCCTCGGTGATACCGTCACCGGGGCGGTGTTACTGGGGGGGTTGATGGTGTTTGGTTTGATGACAGCAGGCATCCGCAAGCGTCATTTCATAGCTATACTAGATTCTGTCGAAAGCCGATTTGTGCACTTGGCAGGCATCGATGCAACCGAATACTATCGCTCGCCGGCAGCAGACGCAGAAACGATGACCGAAACAACCGACGGCACAGCAGCACCATTTATTGGCGTAGAAACGGTTGATAACCTAGAAAACATCGACCAACAGCCTACCGAAACACTCTACAAAATGGGCCGTCCATCAGTGTTGAGCAGCGATATCGTCATCAACCAAGCATCAGAGGACCGTGACACCATGATCGAACGGCTGCTTGAGGAAGGCCTATTTGAAGAACGCTTCCAACTGGATGAGCTCAAAGAAAAGCGCAAGGTACGCAAGCGTGCCGACGTCTTGCCCGATCTAAACTTACTAAATGACAAAGGCTACCAACGCCCATCCGATAATGAGATCAATTATTGTGCGCATATTATCGAAGACACCATCTCGGACTTCGGTATGGAGGTGGAAGTCAAAGAGGTTAAGGCCGGGCCGACCATCACACAGTATGCGTTGCAGCCTTTCACCCATATTGAGAAGGACGGCAAGAAAGTTGTGCAACGAGTGCGTGTATCCAAGTTGACGACACTTGGGCAAGATATCGCCTTAGCCTTGAGCGTCAGCTCTGTTCGCATCCAAGCGCCCATCCCTGGGACGAACTACATTGGCATTGAAGTGCCAAACCGCGATCCTGGTGTCGTTTCAATTCGTCCAGTTATTGAATCGCCGGCATTCTACAAAATCAGTAAATCACCTTTAGCAATCGCATTAGGGCGTGAGGTGGACGGTACACCCGTGGCAATGGACTTGGCAAAAATGCCGCACCTATTGATCGGTGGTACAACTGGTTCGGGTAAATCTGTCGCACTGCGCTCGATGGCAACCTGCTTGATCGCCAACAATACGCCGCAAGAACTGCGCCTAGTCATGCTCGACCCAAAGATGGTCGAGATGATCCGCTTTAACGGAGTACCGCATCTGTTGGGGCGAGTAGAAGTCCAGCTCGAGCGCATCATCGGGGTGCTGCGCTGGGTCACGCGGGAGATGGATCGGCGCTACAAACTAATGGAAGAAGCCCAAGCACGCAATATTGATCTGTACAATAAAGGCCGCCGCAAAAATAAGCGCCTGCCCTATATTGTGGTGTTTATTGACGAGCTAGCGGAATTGATGTCGGAACACCCAGATCAAACTGAGCCGTTACTCACTCGCCTAGCACAGATGGCCCGTGCCACAGGTATTCATATGGTGGTCGCCACACAGCGTCCTAGCACGGACGTCGTCACTGGGTTGATCAAAGCGAACTTCCCGGCGCGCATCGCCTTCAATGTGACGTCTAACACGGACTCACGAGTTGTTTTAGACTCAGTCGGTGCAGAAGAGTTGATTGGGCGCGGCGATATGCTCTACCAAGACCCCAGTGCGATGGCACCTGTTCGTCTACAAGGGTCGTTCATTAGTGATCGCGAAACGGAAGCCATCATCCAGCATTGGCGCGATAACTGGGACAATCACGATGATCTGGCACCTGCCCCTTGGCAGCGAGCGTTGACTCGTGCTTCAATCTTGCAAGAAACCGACTCGTTGCTAATCGATGCGATCCGGTTGGTGCAGGAGGAACGCGAAGCCTCAGCTTCTGGTATTCAGCGCAAACTGAATGTTGGCTACCCACGTGCCGCCCGCATTATGGATATGCTCTACAAGCTCGGCGTTGTCGGTGAAGAGGAAACCGGCGGGCGCACCCGTAATGTGTTGATCGGTAAAGACGCCGACCCGCTCAAGTATATTGAGCAGCAGCGGCGCAAGAAGTAGCGTTAAAGGGGGGCCGGATATTACTGCATTCGGCCCCCCTTTTTCATACAATGGCGCTTACGCCCAAGAAACCAAACCCAAGCGCAGTGGGTTGCTCAAATCTGTATGACTGGGGATCGCCCGTACAGAAAAGCCATGCTGCCCAACATCATCACCAGCAAAAATCCCTTTATAAGTGAACCAGCCATCATCGGCACCGGGGCCAATAAGCTCCATATCATGCGTGTGGGCTCGGACAATGTTGCCATCTTGGTCAAGCGGCCCTTCATAGACTTGCAGCGTAACATCTGTGGGTTGTAGGCCACCTAAATATGCGCTGGCCTCTACCGTTGTTTCCTGCCCAACAGCGATCTCCGCTGGCACATCGACGTTTACCTCTTTGATGACGACTTCCGGCCAATTATCATCGACCATCTTCTGCCAATCGGCGAAGGCAACCCCACGCTCGTAGTTCTTCTCGGCTAACTCACGCGACTTCACCAAGCATGGGTAATAGTAGTCAGATGTGTAATCCTGCACCATGCGCGCCGTACTGAAGTATGCAGCCAGTTGTACAAAGCCCGCTTTCATTTTAGCGATCCAGCCGCGGGGCAAGCTCTCGCCATTCTCTTGGCCATCATAGAAAAGCGGCACCATATCTTTTTCGAGCATCTCGTAAATGGCATTTGCTTCTATACGATCTTGTTCGTCGTACCTATCTTCCTGATATTCCTCACCGCGACCAATTGCCCAGCCTACTTGGCGGTTGTAGGCTTCTGCCCACCATCCATCTAGAATACTCAAGTTCAAAACGCCGTTGAGCACCGCCTTCATCCCGCTGGTACCACTGGCTTCCATTGGACGCCGGGGTGTGTTCAACCAGACATCACACCCTTGCACCATATAGCGCGTGGTCACCATATCGTAGTCTTCCAAGAAGATAAACCGATCCTGACAGTTGTTTTTATAGGCAAAGTCAACAAGCTGTTGGATGAACGCCTTACCCTGCGTATCGTGCGGGTGGGCTTTCCCCGCGAAGATAAACTGTACCGGGCGCTCTCCCTTGATGATCCGCAGTAGGCGTTCTGGATCACGCAGGAGGAGCGTTGCACGCTTATACGTCGCAAAACGTCGTGCGAAACCAATTGTTAGAATGTCGGGGTCAAGCGCTTCATGCGCGGCCTGAACCTGCATTGAAGGTGCGCTACGGCTTTCCAACTGCTTAACCAGTTGCTCTCGTGCATAAGAAACCATGCGGAGCCGGCGACGTACATGCGTCCGCCAGAGCTCTTCGTCAGGAATGGCAGATGCTCGCGCCCAGATCGTCGCATCCGCTGGTGACTCGCGCCAGTTGGGGCCCAAGTAGCGATCAAATAGGTTAGAGAGTTCACGCGAAACCCAGGAAAAGGTATGCACGCCATTGGTTAACCCATCGATTGGCACCTCATCAACGGGCACACCGGGATACACATCTTGCCACATGTCACGGGCAATCGCCCCATGTAATTGACTGACACCATTGGCACACGACGACATGCGTAAAGCGTAAATCGTCATACAGGGAAATTCAGTATTGTTATTAGCATCAAAACGCCCCAAGGCCATGAATTCATGGTCGCTAACGCCTAGTTCTTCCCAGTACGGTTGCAGATATTTGCTGATCAATTCAGGGTCGAAGTAATCATTCCCCGCTGGAACAGGCGTATGCGTGGTAAACAGGTTAGTCTCAGCAAGAATGGCACACGCTTTCTGGAAATCGAAGCCCGTGCGCCCCATTAGTGTACGAGCACGTTCGAATGCCATAAAAGCCGCATGGCCTTCATTCATATGGCAGACCGCGGGTTCCTTGCCTATTGCCACCAATGCCCTGTAGCCGCCAATCCCCAGCAGAATTTCCTGCCGAATGCGCATATCACGGTCACCACCATACAACTGATCGGTGAGCGCTTGCACTTCCGGTGGGTTATCAATCATGTTGGTATCGAGGAGATAGAGCGACACACGCCCGACTCGTACTTGCCAGATTTGCGCCCGCGCTTCCTGCCCAGCAAGATCAACAGAGATTGTAATCGGCTTATCGTCCGCATCAGTGACCAACTCCAGTGGCATAATTGAGAAATTGTTAATTGGGTAGAGTTCTTGTTGCCAGCCATCGTTGTTCAGATATTGGCGGAAGTACCCATGTTGGTAAAGCAACCCAACGCCCATCAATGGCACGTTCAAGTCACTCGCAGCTTTGAGGTGGTCTCCAGCCAGCACACCCAAGCCGCCGGAATAGTTCCGGATACTCTCAGTTAGGCCGAACTCAAATGAAAAATAGGCTACCTGACCTTCACCTTGTTCGTTATATGTCTGCTGATACCAGGTCTGCTTATCCGCAGCTATGTATTGGTCAAACGACTCAACGACACGCTGATAATGGGCCATGAAGCCATCATCCTGCACGAGGACATCGTAGCGTTTCTCACTGATCAAACCGAGCATTTCCACCGGATTGTGGTGCGTCTCTTCCCATAGAGCCTCATCCATCCGGACGAACATTTGAATTGCTTCGTGGTCCCAACTCCAGAAAATATTATAGGCGATATCCGGTAGGCGGTTGAGGGCCTCTGGTACGGACGCTTTGACAGTATAAGTGGCAATTGGCCGCATGCAGTTTGTCTCCTGTTAAATGGTGTGATACAGATTGTTGTAGATGCTAGGTTCCCCACGAACCCAAACATCTGTTTGCAGACTTGTGATGGTGTTAAAATTACGTCATGCTTTGCACTACACAATCATTAATCAAAGATGAGGATATGTAGTGCATAACTATGGTAAAGAGTATAGGTAACCAAGAAACCAATGGCAAAGACCAAGTCAATCTACCTATGTGAAGAATGTGGTCGGCAGCAGTCCGGCTACCTAGGAAAATGCCCTAATTGCGGGGCCTGGGATTCGTTCATTGAAGAAGTCCTCACCCCGGCGGCAGAGAAAACAACGGCTGGTGCCACATCGTTCGCACGCTCTGTTCCACGTCGGCTCACAGACATTGAAGAAGACCCTTGGGAACGCATTCCGCTGCCCATCGGTGAATTCTCGCGCGTACTGGGAGGGGGGATAGTCCCTGGCAGCTTGGTTCTAATTGGTGGTGAACCAGGTATCGGCAAAAGCACCCTGTTGGCCCAAATGGCAGCGATGTTAGGCCAGACGGTAGGGCCCGTTTTGTATGTCAGCGGAGAAGAGTCCGTCAACCAGATCAAGATGCGGGCCGAGCGGCTCGACCTACATAGTGACGACTTATTTCTAGTCACAGAAACCAACCTCGCTGTTATTCAAACACATGTTAACAACATCAATCCACACGTCTTGATCATCGACTCAATTCAAACGGTCTTTGATGAGAGCAGCACAGCCGCACCCGGCGGAGTAAGCCAGGTGAAACAATGTGCGACAGCCTTTCAACGCCTCGCTAAAGACTCTGGCATCCCGATCTTTCTTGTCGGGCATGTTACCAAAGAAGGCAGCATCGCTGGGCCGCGTGTACTCGAACACATTGTTGATACTGTTCTCTACCTCGAAGGTGACTCGTATCAGGCCTTTCGCTTGCTACGCAGTGTCAAAAATCGTTTCGGTGCCACCTCAGAGGTGGGTGTCTTCGAGATGCAAGGCCGGGGCATGGTTGAAGTTACCAATCCATCCGAGGCTTTTCTCGCGGAGCGACTAGTGTCGGCGTCTGGTTCTGCCATCGTTGTGACGATGGAAGGCACTCGTCCCCTCTTGGCAGAAGTCCAAGCACTCGTCAGCCCAACCAGTTTTTCAAATCCACGCCGAACAGCTAACGGCGTGGATTTGGGCCGCCTTTTATTGATCTCTGCGGTATTGTCACGGCGGGCGGGTGTTCGCCTCTCGGAACAGGATATCTTTGCAAACGTCATCGGTGGCTTACGCATAGACGAACCTGCCGCAGACCTCGCCATTGCGCTGTCAATTGTTTCCAGCACGCGCGACCGTCCGTTACCTGCTGACCTAGCTGTTGTCGGGGAAATGGGTCTAAGTGGTGAACTACGAGCCGTCAGCCAGTTAGGTACACGCATGTATGAAGCCATGAAGCTGGGCTTCAAACGGATGATCGTTCCGCGCTCAGTTCGGCGCAATAGTGAGCCGTTACCAGACGGTATTGACCTAGTGCAGGTACGCTCAATTGATGAAGCCATTCGAATTGCATTGCAGTAACATCCCGATAGATATGATAAAGAGGGCGCTTATTGATGGATAAAGCCGACACAATAACCAGTCAAGCAACCGAACAAATTATACGGACGCGTCCACATGGTTGTTTTACAGCATTAGTCATACTTACCATTTCAACGGTGCTATTCATTGCAGGCTTCATCTGGATCGGGACGGTTAACCCAGCCATCATTCCCGGTGATGTCCTACTTCAGGATGTTGGGCGCGCCGTTGGCTTCACGCTGATATTATTGCTCTTTGGTCTGCCAGCATTGGTATTTCTACGCCAACCAACGCTGCGCCTATGGCGCGGCATGGGGCTAGTAATCACCACTGCGGCTGTGATTATTTTTGTTCAGGGCATGCTTCTGAGCATCGACCGTGGTCTACTAGACTATCCCGGTTTACCCTATGCAGTCCCAGCAATGGTAAATATTATTCTGGCAGCTATTATTGTCGCCATTTTCCCTGAGCGGTATTTTGCCACACCGAATACAACCAGCATTCTATTAGGGCTTTTCTGCGGAGCGTTAGTCGGTCTTGGCTGGGTATTCTCCGGGGTGTTGGGCACACCATTAGAATTTCTGCTCTCTCTACTAGAAGCCGTCGGTCTGGCGTTGATCATCGCTGTTTTGATGCCACTGCTTTTCGTATTCGACCCTAAGTTCCCAACAGAATGGCCGCGCTGGTCGATTGTTGTCATTAGCACGTTCATCCTATCCCTAGTACCAACACTACTGGTTGTGCGCGGTTTCCAGCTACAGGCAGCGATGGTAGCACCGGGCATTCTACTGGCTGGCTTTGTCTATAGCGGCCTATCTGTGATGGATGAGAAGCCAAATCCGGCCCGGCAATGGCCAGCACTCTTCGCGTTTTTATTGATTGCCCTAGGAATACCATTAGTGTTCACAGAGGGTCTGGAAGGGGATTGGATGCCAACAGCATTGGCGGGCATCTGGTTAATAGGGATGGGCGCCGCCACAGGCGTCAGTTCTTTCCTCAGTTTGTTGATGTTGGGGCTGTATGGGCCACTGCGCAAAGTGAAATCACAAATAGGACCGGGCATACTGGCGGGGCTTGGCCTCATAGCTGTTCCCATCACATATGCTGCATCCGGCGGGCAAGGTTTCTTAAGTGATAGATTCTTCGTCGTTATGCAAGAGCAGACTGAAACCGATTTCGCCATAGATATCGAAGAGCGTGATGAGCGCGTTCAGGTAGTCTACGAAACCCTAGTTGAGCATGCTGATGAAACGCAAGGCGAGCTAAGAGCCTTTCTCGACGAGCGTCATGTCGAATATACACCGTATTATCTTGTGAATGGCATTGAAGTCAGTGGAGGGAGAGGGTTACGGGCGGCAATCCTGCGCCAGCCCGGCGTTGACCGCATCATAGAGTCACCACCGACCCGCCCATTGCCTGCGCTTCGGGGTCAGAAAACAGCAGATATCCTCGCATCTGTGGATGATTTGTCTGAGTTGCAGGTCGATCCACTCCAGGACGAGTTTTTCACGACTGTTACATGGGGCCTGTCAGCGATGGAGGTTCCCAAAGCATGGGAAGCGTTCGACACACGTGGTGAAGGCATCATTATCGGTAATGCCGACTCCGGTGTCGATTGGCAGCACCCTGACCTGCAAAGCAACTATCTTGGTGCAGCAGGTAACCATGACTATCATTGGTTCGACCCATGGGAAGGCACCACAGAGCCAACCGACTCCGGTGGGCATGGCACACATACTGCCGGATCTTCATTCGGAGCCAGTGGCATCGGGGTCGCCCCAGGCGCCAGTTGGATCGCCTGCCGAAACCTGGCCCGGAACCTTGGAACGCCAGCATTCTACCTTGACTGCATGCAGTTCCTGTTTGCCCCCTTCCCTCTTGATGGCGACCCATTTGAAGACGGTGACCCAACTCGGGGCGCACACGTCACCAATAATTCATGGGGTTGCCCACCAGAAGAAGGCTGTGATGGGCTAACATTGGGCATCGCCACCACGCATCTGCGTAATGCCGGGCAGATGATGGTCGTGAGTGCGGGTAACTCTGGCCCAGTTTGCGAGACGATTGGTATCCCTGCCACGAGTGACGACGTACTCAGTGTGGGAGCTGTTTCTATTAACCGTCAAGTGACCTTCTTTAGCAGCCGCGGGCCAACTGAAGACTACTTGGGTCGCGACCTGATCAAACCTGATATTGTCGCACCTGGGCAGGATGTCTACTCTGCTGTGCCAGGTGATGGGTATGCGGCATCACAAGGGACATCCATGGCTGGCCCTCACGTTGCAGGGCTCGTTGCCTTGATGTGGTCGGCAAACCCAGAATTGATCGGTAATATAGAATTAACTGAGTTCATCATTTATGAAACTGCGAACTCTGATGATGTTACGCTAGTTGACGACCCCTGTGCAGAGTTCGATGATAATGCGAAAGACAACGTCTACGGCTTTGGCCTTGTGAATGCTTATCAAGCAGTACAACAGGCAGTAGAAGTGCAGTAGAGTGAATTGACATAAAGTAAAGACAGATTTGATCCTATGCCAAAAAGTGATCTCGCATTGTCCGGCATCACGCTCGAAGATACTATGAGCGAAGCCGGACAGAAGCTATTAAACCATCAATTTTCCTACCTTGAATACCGTGAACTAGGCTGCATGGAGGGGAAAGACCCGACGCATGTGCATAAAGCACGGGTTGCCGTCAGGCGCATGCGGTCTGCTCTAAAGGTATTTAGGCAGTACTATCCATTTGATACACTTAACTTCATCAGCAAAGGGCTGCGGCGCACTCAGCGCGTTCTGGGCCGCGTGCGAGACATGGACGTGTTTATTGAGAATACTGCACCTTTTCTCGATCAACTTCCGCTGGAGAGTTGCAGCCTCCTAGACCCGTTCTTAAACTACCTCAATGCCCAGCGCGGACAAAAGCAAACCGCCGTTGTAGCGTACCTCGAAGGTGAAGCATATAAGCGCTTTAAAGCGCAAATGACCGAATATCTCGAAACTGTTCCGCGCACTGAGACGTTGGTGAAGCAGCGGTTAGCTTCCGAACTTTACAAGCGCTACGAAGCCATTCGGAGCTATGAGCAACACCTCGATAACATTACGTTTGACGAGCTCCACGAGCTTCGGAAGTCAGGCAAGGAGTTCCGTTACAGCCTTGAATTCTTCGCCCACATCCTGGCGCCAGAGGTTGTTGAGAATATCAAGTGGGTCAAGGCGCTACAGGAGCATTTAGGTACACTGAATGATGCACATGTTGGCATAGGCCTCATTGACGACGCCATTGCCGACCTGCAAGACAACCACAGTGTCAGTCCAGAGGCTAAACAAGCTATTGCTGGGGCCCTCGTTTACCGGGCGCATCTTGAGAAACAAGCGGAGCAGGTCAAAGCCTCTTTCAAACCCATTTGGGAAGATGTGGTGTCGGAGGATTTTCGCTATAAGCTCGCCATCGCAATAAGCTACATCTAGCCGATGATATCTACACTGACCAGAAACAGAATCGTTCTACAAGCCAATAAGCTGACGATAGGTTATGGCACCACTCGTCTGCTCAGTAACATTGATGTGGCTATCCAGGCGGGTAGTCTCGTTTGTTTGTTAGGACCAAACGGAGTCGGAAAGTCAACGCTACTCCGAACGCTTACAGGCATGCAGCCAGCACTAGCAGGTGCCATTTCGTTAAATGGCACACTGTTAGCGAGGTTAAGCGGTCAGTCATTGGCGCGCCAGCTAGGGGTTGTCCTCACTGAACGGCCTGACGTTGGCATTCTTTCTACCTATGAACTGGTAGCCTTAGGACGGCACCCTTACACAGGTTGGTTTGGGCGGTTATCGAAAGATGATGAGCAGATTATCCGCGAGGCGATTATTGCAGTTGGGGCAGAAGCACTTGCCACCCAATCATTCACCGAACTGAGTGATGGGCAGCGGCAAAAGATCATGATTGCCCGAGCCTTAGCTCAGGAACCCAACCTCATCGTGCTTGATGAACCCACTGCCTTCCTTGATCTCCCGCACCGGCTGGATATTCTCCGCTTACTGCGGCAGATTGCGCATGACGAAGGGCGTTCTGTTCTGTTAACAACACATGATCTCGATCTCGCCTTGCATTTCGCCGATACCATCTGGTTGATGGGGCCAGCCCAGCCCATTCAAATAGGCACACCGGAGGAATTAGCCTTAAACGGCGCAATCCAGAAAATATTCCCGGCATTTGACGAAAATAATGGTGGTTTCACAGTCCATGCCGACCACCACGGTACAGAGATCGCCATTCAAGGCGACATGACCAGTAAAGAATATTTTTGGACAAAACGAGCGTTGCAGCGGATCGGGTTTAGGCTGCAAGAGACTGCGGCACGAGCCATCCAACTCGAAATAACAGCGTCACCAACTTGGCAGATTGATAACAAGCAATTCCAAACTATTGCTGACCTGTCGCGTTATTTGCAGTCCACTAAGTCGATACCTGTCAAGTGATTCCCAGCTACCGTGTGCATTTTGGGCAATCTATTGCAATGTCTCGATATTTGGTATACTATCTTCGCGAACTAGTAAATATTACTGACTGAGCAAAGCATGTTGGTTCAAGGCCACAGCAATAGAAGTCAAATAAACGAGAAGGCGTCAGAGAATCTTTGGCAATTCTTTAACGGTTTCTTTTTTTACTTCTATTACTTTTATTTTATGGTCTTACAGACTGGCATGGCTCTACGCGTGGGGAAAGCGGCTTAGCGCACTTCCACGCAGTTCAGAATACGCAGCGAACATCGGCGTAGGGTCAACACCTTACGCCGATTTTGTTGTCTGATTGTCTGTCAACTATAGGTTGACCCTACCCATGCCAGAGAGGAGGCTTTAGTGAGCAGCAGCACTGAACAGAAGTTATGCAGAGGGGTACGCGGCGCGACAACGGTCGATGTTAATTCACGCGAGGCGATCCTTGAGCGCACGTCCGAACTGCTGCTTAAGATCGTCGAGATGAATGAGATGGACATTGATGACATTGCCAGTATGATGTTCACCGTTACCGCTGACCTTGATGCCGTTTACCCACCTGCCGCAGCACGCCACCTTGGCTGGACTGATGTCGCACTATTTACAACGAAAGAGCCACCGGTTGCTGGTAGTATGCATCGCACAATCCGCTTATTGATCCATTGGAACACGACCAAAAAAGCCAGCGAACTCATTCATTGTTACTTGCATGAGGCAGCCCGCCTTCGACCCGACTGGGCCGATAGAGCTAGCGGCGCCGACCATTCTGAAGAGCAAAGTTAGCCACAGTTTCACAATCTCGATAGGAGAAGGAAGATGATAATCGTCATGGAAAAGCACGCCACAAAAGAGCAGATCAGCGCAGTGATCGACTGGGTCTCAGCGCATGGGCTGGATACCGATGTATCTGAAGGCGAAGAACTGACCATCATCGGTGTTAAGGGCGACGAGCGCACCTTAGACCGGGGTCAGGTAGAAAGCCTGGAAGGGGTCGAAAAGACAATGCCGGTTCTGCCACCCTATAAGAAGGCCAGCATCGATATGCACCCCGAACCAACTATGATTGCCCTCAACGGCATGCGGGTTGGTAGTGCAGCAGGTAACAAACTGGTGATGATCGCAGGCCCCTGTTCCGCGGAAAGCCGCGAGCAAGTGCTAGAGACAGCGCATGCCGTCAAAGAAGCTGGGGCAACCGCCTTCCGGGGTGGCGCGTACAAGCCGCGCAGTTCACCGTACAGTTTCCAAGGGCATGGTGTTGACGCCCTCGAATGGATGGCAGAAGCCCGCGAGAAGTACGATTTACCTGTCGTGACCGAATGTATGTCTGTTGATACCCTGCCTATCGTCGATGACCTCGCTGATGTCATTCAGATTGGTGCGCGCAATATGCAGAACTACGCACTTTTGAAAGCCCTCGGTGGCGCTAAGAATCCTGTACTACTCAAACGCGGCATGAGTGCCACCATGGAAGAACTGCTGATGTCTGCCGAATACATCCTTGCCAATGGTAACCCGAACGTCATGTTGTGCGAACGCGGCATCCGCACCTTCGAGAAGTATACGCGCAACACCTTCGATCTCAACGCCATCCCCGCCCTCAAAGAGCGCACCCACCTTCCAATTATCGCGGACCCCTCACATGCAACAGGGCACTGGGAATATGTTGAATCTGTGACACTAGGAGCAATTGCGGCTGGCGCTGATGGCACAATCATTGAAGTCCACCCTAACCCCTCCGAAGCTCTTTCTGATGGTCAGCAGTCGTTACTGCCAGAACGCTATGAGGCTCTAATGGAAAAGGCCAGACAAGTCGCCGCAGCCATTGGTCGCTCAATCTAGCAGTGCTCTTGAGTCTCAGGTGAGGTGTTTCGACACCTCACTTCGTCATTTTGGGGAGAAACAACTATGGCAACGTTGATCGTCACGCCGACGGCAGAATTTCAGGGCCAGACAACCGTCCCAGGAGATAAGTCAATCAGTCATCGGGCTTTATTACTCGGGTCACTGGCTGAAGGTACCAACCGCATTCGCGGCTGGCTCGCTGGGGGGGACACCTTGGCGACGCTGGAAGCTATGCGCGGGCTTGGGTTGATAATTGAACGCGACGGTACCACGCTCCAATTTGACGGCGCACCGTTACAAGCACCGGCACAGCCAATTGACTGCGTCAACGCCGGCACACTGATCCGTATTCTGGCAGGGTTACTGACCTGGCAGCCATTTGAGACCACTCTAGACGGGTCTAAACAGCTCCGTAAGCGTCCCATGGCCCGCGTGACAGTCCCGCTGCGCGCAATAGGTGCCATTATCACAGATACAGACGGCAAAGCGCCGATAACCATTTCACCCACTGTGGTGAAGGGCGGCGAGCAAACGCTCAAAGTTGCCAGTGCCCAAGTGAAGTCTTGTCTGCTGCTAGCGGGGTTAGGCGCCACCGAAGGCGTCACAGTGCATTCGCCTGGTCCTAGTCGTGATCACACCGAGCGCATGTTGGAAGCCATAGGCGCAGACATCATAGTTGAGGGCTACACCGTGACGGTGAAACCGCTCAACGGTCGTCGGTTGAAGCCACTCGACATGACCATCCCTGGTGATATCTCGTCCGCTGCCTTCCCGATTGTCGCAGCGTGCATTATGCAAAATGCGGCGGTGACATTCACCGATGTTGGGCTGAACACCACCCGCACTGGCCTACTTGACATTTTACAAGCCATGAATGCCACCCTCACCATTGAGCAAACCAGCGTTGAGGGTGGCGAGCCAATTGGCACGATGACGGCAAGTAGTTCGCCCAATCTCACAGCCACTGACATTTCAGGTGACCGTGTTGTGCGTGCCATCGACGAACTGCCAATCATCACAGTCGCCGCTACACAAGCACAAGGCCAAACGGTCATCCGTGATGCACAAGAGTTGCGCGTGAAAGAAGTTGACCGCATCAGCTTGGTAGCCCAGGAACTCACAAAAATGGGCGCTAAAATCGAGGAGAAACCCGACGGCATGATTATCAACGGCCCCGTCAAGCTCAAAGGGGCCAACGTTGACAGCTACGGTGATCACCGTTTGGGGATGGCGTTAGCTGTTGCTGGGCTGGTCGCAGAGGGCGAAACCGTTATAGAAGAAGCCGAATGCATCGCCGACTCATTCCCTGGCTTTACCGAACTTATGCAGAACCTTGGCGCACAATTCCGCGCTGGTTAGCGATATCGCAGGGAAGGTGGCACTTCTAGGTTGTGCGCCTCCATAAAGTCAATGTCGCTCATCACGTCGGTACACGCGCCCGTTTTGATGATAGTACCATTGTCAATGACAGCGACCCGTTGGCAGATTTCCAGCACCAACTCTAAATCATGCGAGGCGAGAAGCACGCTGTGGGGTGGATTCTTCAAGAAGTCAATCAGGCGGCGGCGGGCGCGTGCATCGAGGTTGGCCCCCGGCTCATCATAGATCAGCAAACCCGGTTCCATCGATAACGCGGCGGCAATAGCCGCCATCCGCTTCTCACCACCAGAAAGGCGATGTGGCGCCCGATCAGCTAGGTGAGGAATACCCGTCAATTGAAGCGAGCGGTCTACGCGCTCTTCGATTTCCTCATTAGTTAAGCCAAGGTTCTGTGGCCCAAAGGCGATGTCGTCCCAAACTCGGGTCGAAAACAATTGATCATCGGGGTCTTGAAAAACCATGCCGATTTTTTGATAGAACTTACCTGGCACCACGGGTTCCCCGTAGAGACTGATTGACCCGTCGGAGGGTTGTAAGATGCCGCAAGCAAGCAGAAAAAGAGTCGTTTTACCAGCCCCATTCGGCCCGATGAGCCCAAGGCGTTCGCTATCTTGAATTTCTAGATTAACCTCGCTGAGGACTTGCTGACCTGTCGGGTAGACAAAGCCAAGATTTTGTAAGCTCAGGGCAACTGAGCGGTCAGCCATATTTGACTCGCGATCAACAGAAGTGACATTAGTATTACGAGTGCAAAGTATACTACATCTGTGTTAGTTACTCGCATAACTACTCTGGTCGGGATGCCAGCACCGTAGCCCCGTAGACGCATGGCGTTATAAATGCGGTCAGCACGATCATAGCTGCGCACCAGCAAGCCGCCGATCAACGAGGAAAGATGGTTAACCGTGTGCCGGTTGAGCTTGCTCCCCTGAAAGCCACGCAGACGCATAGCGCGCTGCATCCGGGTGAGGTCTTCTGCAGCCTCGAAAATGTAACGATAAGTCAGCAGCAGCATGTCGATCAAGATATCTGGCAAACCCAGTGATTGCAATGTATGTGCGACTGTTAAAAAAGGCATCGAGCCGAACAACACTACCATCACGGTGATGATACTGACAAAACGTGTGCCGATCACGACTGCTTGAAGAATTCCCTCTTGTTTGATGGCAACTGGCCCGACCTGCACCAGCACCGTTTCGCCAGCGATCAAGGGCAGCAGCACAGCCAATGATAGCAAAAAAAACCCTGGATACTTGAGGCGACCAATAAGGTAGGAGAACGGCAAGCGCGACACACTAAAGAGCACCAGCGCAATCAGCAAAATAACAGGCAGCAAGGCCAACTGCTGCACCAACGAGAACGCAACGGCTAAAAGAAACAAGCCTATGAGCTTGAGTCGCGCATTCCATGAATGGATGGGCGACTCTAAATGCGCATAGGCATCAAGTTCGTGTTGCAATGGTTAGTCCCCGGCAGCCGAAGGGGTCATCGCTGGCTTACTGACTGCCTCTGCAGGTGACTCAGCCGGGGGCGCCTCGCGAACTGGGCCAAGTATTTCAGGGCGCACCTTGTAGATATAACGAACAATGAAAGCCGTCGCGACCCCTTCGACTAACGCCAGCGGAAGATGGGCGACAGCCAACGCTGTAATACTTGCTCGTTCAGCAGCGACATCGATTGTGCCCGGAATCGTCAAAATAAGCACGCTGAAGGCCATACCGACAATAACAAGCACGCCCATGGTGCCACCCAAAAAACCTAATAAAGCGACAGCAATTGCCTCACGCTTGGGTAGAATGCGAGAACGTAACTGAAAAATGTAGTGGGCGGCAATCGCTGAACTAGCAAACAAAGTTGTGTTTACACCGAGCGTGACGATGCCCCCATGTTGAAACATCACAGCTTGAAGGAACAACCCTATCAGCAAGCTGGGAACAGCGTACCAACCGAGCAGCACGCCCATCAATCCCCCCAGCAATAGATGAACGCTGGTTGGTGGAATTGGGATATGTACCCACGTCGCTACGAAGAAAGCCGCTGCTAGTAGGGCCGCTTTGGGAATCTCAGCTCGTGGATCATCCTTCTTTTCAATTTGCTTGATTGCATACCAAGTGCCAGCGCTTGCCGTGACATAGCCTGCTGCCGAAACAGCGACCGGAAGAATACCATCGGGGATATGCATAAATTTATTCTTTCTCTTGCCCTGTTTGCGTTTCTTTTGGCTTGTCTCCCCGGTAGAAGAACAAAGCCGTACCCACCAACCCCCAGAGGACGCTGGCTCCCATCAAGACAGTTTGTGGTGTGCTTAACGCAGTAGCTTCACTGCTAGCAGAACCACTTTCATCGAATTCAATATCGACGCTCTGCCCATGCCCTGCCTGGCGAACCTGTACCGTCCATGTGCCGGGCTGTTCGGTGTCAGGAGTAAATGTAAAGAAGCCTTCTTCGTCGGTTATGCCCGTAATCTGAGGCTCTGTTAGGCTGTCTGGCCCAAATACAGATACCTGCCCTTCTGCCATCGGTTCGCCGCCATCAAACACAGCTTGAATCGTGACAGCAGGCTCAATGGAGTAATTGATATTTACTCCATGAGCCTGCACAGTTTGTAAACTGAGTAGGGCAACTAGCGCTGCGGCAAACCCAAGAAAAAAGCCTTTAGCCAAGGCTAGTTTCATCACAGTGCCCTTCACCGACGTGCCCAAGGCTCAGTAATGCACCTTTGAACAGTTCGGCATCTTCTGCACTCATTTCAGCTTCAACCGTTTCGAGGTCAACCTCTAAGACACCATCTTGTGCTAACGCAGAGAAGGGGTCAAAGCCTGGCGCACCTTCGTTTAACTCGTCGTCAGCGTCGAGTTCAATGTCACCAAAGACGTGGTCAAAGTGGAAGGTCATCTCAACATCGCCAGTAGAGTCGGCCTCAACGATGCCCTTACGCTCATCACCAACGAATTCACCACAGGAATAAGTGTAAGCAGTTGGTACGGTGATGATGAACTCAATTGTTTCACCGTCCTTAATAGCGACTCCATCCATCACAATCGATGAGCCTTCATAGTCACCTTCGGTAGCTGGGACGATGCTCCAGTCAAGGTTATTGTAGAAGCCGACAGGTACATCTTCGGAAGTCGTAACTAAAATAGTATCTGCGTTTTCGTCACCCTCTGCCAAGTCTAGTGTGCTGGCAGCCTCAAGAGCAACTTCATTTTCACCATCTTGTGAGGCAGCAACACTGTCGACTGTCACATAGACGTGGTCGAAGTCAATGCGCCAACCATCCTTCGATACGAAACCTTCACGAACGAAACCCTCACCATTCGCTCTAAACTCCAATGAGCCAGTTTCAGCTTGTGGTGCGCAAGCCGTTAGCATCAAAACGCCAATGAGAAATAAGGTTATGCGCTTCATATATTTGACGGTTACTTTCTAACTAATTTTTAGAATGATCCTTAGCTAAGAGCATAACAGCATAAAACCCTATTGCAAATATTCGCAATAAGGTTTTTCTTAGTATTGTGTCAGAATTATTCTATTGGCATGTTAGGCCTAGTTACTATTGGCAGAGCAGGTCGGGCACAGCCCTTTGATCAAGAGATGAGTGTGGTTGTCGAAGTGGAAGCCGTATTTTTCCGTTAAAGTCTCGAACATAGGCGCAATTATGTTATCGTCTATTTGTATCTCTGATGAGCAGTTTTTACAGACCAGATGATGATGTGGCTCGTGTCCGATGATCAGCTCGTAGAGCATCTGCCCATCTACCTGTGATAGCGCGACTAACCCAATCTCCGTGAGAAAATCCAACGCTCGGTAAACTGTCGAACGGTCTATGGCTGTATTTGACGCCTGAACACGCTGAAAGACTTCATCCGGCGTGACGTAATGTTTCGGCAGCTTACAGATCGCATCAACGACAGCCTCACGCTGGCTGGTAATGCGGTAACCCTTATTCCTTATATATTGACGGTAGTCAAATGTATTATGTGTCATAGTCTACTATTGACGTAAACCCCTTTCGTTGGATTGATACAAGCCTTTTACACACAGCTTCAAGCGTATAATAGCAAGGAATCATTTGCATCAAAACAATGCTAAAATAGTTTGGATGCTTTCCATATAATTCTATTCCCTATAGTTACCTTAAAATTAACGCAAGTATTTCCGCAATATAGCACCTTATTTGCAAGCGCCAATGGATATCCACATGAAACCCTCTGCCTCACCTCAAGTGTTCGTTAGCCGTATTCTGCCGGAGGAAGGGCTTCAACGCCTGAATACCATCGCAGACATTGACCTATGGGAAGAGGCTCTGCCGCCCAGTCGTAATGTGCTCCTCGAACGTGTTCAAGGTGTCGATGGTATTGTCTGTCTATTGACGGAAACCATCGACGGCGAACTGATGGATGCCGCAGGCGACCAACTCAAGGTGATCAGTCAGTTTGCGGTTGGCTACGATAACATTGATGTTGAAGCAGCGACAGCACGCGGTATTGCAGTCGGCAATACGCCAGGAGTCCTCACTGAAACAACCGCAGACATGGCCTTTGCCCTGCTAATGACTGCCGCCCGACGCATTCCTGAAGGGCTGCGTTATGTACAAGCGGGCAAATGGCAAACATGGGAGCCAAACCTGCTACTTGGTCAGGATATTCACGGAGCAACCTTGAGCATTATTGGCTTCGGGCGGATCGGTCAGGCAGTCGCGCGTAGGGCCAGCGGGTTTGGCATGTCGGTTCTATATGCAGGCTCCTCGCGCAAGCCTGACGCAGAAGCAGAACTCAATGCTCAATACGTTGATCTAGACACACTGCTGACCCAAGCTGACTTCGTCAGTTTGCACACACCGCTAACATCAGCCACACAGCATCTCATTGATGCCCGCGCCCTCGACCTGATGAAGCCCACGGCGATACTTGTTAACACAGCACGCGGTGCCGTCGTTGATTCGCAAGCGCTGTACGAAGCACTTTCATCTGGCGTAATCAGTGCTGCCGCACTCGATGTGACAGACCCGGAGCCCATCCCTAACGATGACCCTCTGTTGACACTGCCAAACTGTATCATTGTACCGCACTTGGGGAGTGGGAGCCTTGCTACGCGCAACCTGATGGCAAAGATGGTCGCTCAGAATCTAGAAGCCGGGCTCAATGGAACCCGGCTTCCGAACTGCGTTAACCCTGAGGTATACAACAACCCTAGCCAGCAGGGACGTACTTCTGTTTGATGTTAGCGACGTAATTGAGAATTTCCTGTGCGCTCTGCTTGGACGACTCCGTTTCAGCACCGAGCATGGCACTAAGTTCGAGCACTTGATCGTCGTGATCAAGAGGAAAGACGGATGTCGTCGTGCGGTCGTTCTTAACGCCCTTTTCGACCTTATAATGCGTGTCGGCAAAGCCAGCCAACTGCGGTAGGTGCGTTACAACCAACACTTGGTGATTGGTTGAGAGTGACCACAGTTTTTCACCGACGACTGAACCAATGCGCCCGCCAATGCCCGTATCAATTTCGTCGAAGATTAGCGTTGGGGTGTCATCAACCCTTGACAGCACCGTCTTAAGTGCCAACATAATCCGGGAGGTTTCACCACCGGAAGCGACTCGTATCATCGGCTTCAGAGGTTCGCCCATATTGGCTGCTAACATAAACTCTATCTGGTCGATACCTGATGTATCGAAAGCAACCGTATGTTCTTCAAAGGGGACGCCATCAGGATCTTCTTTTTGCTCAATGATGACGCCAAAGCGAGCACTTGCCATTCGCAGATCAGCCAGTTCATTTTCGACAGCTCCAGCCATTTTTTGGGCAGCTTCGGAACGGGCTTCACTCAAGGCTTTGCCAGCCTCCGCGATTTGCTGCAAAAGCGCCGCTTCTTCTGCTTGAAGCGCCTCGATCTGCTCATCGCCCCCGCTAATCTGCTTGAGTTCCTCAGTTGCATCATCCGCCTTTTGAAGCAGATCCTCAATGGAATCAACAGTGTAGCGCCGCAGCAACCCATTGATACTTTCCAGCCGCATCTCTACTTGTGTTAAACGCACTGGGTCAGCTTCTAATGTCTCTTGGTAATCTGCGATGGAGGCCGCCAACTCCTCGACCTGGACAGATAACTCCTCTGCCAGTGAAGCCATTTCAGTAGTGCTGCCATCAATACGAGCCAACTTTGCCAAAGCTGCGGCTGCATCTGTAATAAGGTCGTTGGCTGTTCCAACGGCCTCATCCGTACCGCCTGTCAAGGCCCCTTGAGCCTCATTCGCCAGCGTTGCAAGCTGCTCAGCACTGCCAAGAATTTTGCCCTCTTCCCGGAGTTCCTCATCCTCACCAGGCGTCAACTCCATCGCAGTGATCTCCGTCACCATTTGAGTAAGCATCTCTGCCCGTCGCTTGAGTTCCGCTTCATTTTCAATGAGGTTATGCAACTGCTTACGCACAGCCCGAACACGTTTGACTAAGCTAGCGAACGCCGCCCGCTGCTCCATGAGGCCGCCATAGCGATCTAGCAAGTCCATATGCGCTTTCGGCTTCAATAGGCTCAGATGTTCTCCTTGCCCGTGGATATCAATCAAATACTGACTGATTTCCTTCAGCACAGAGACCGTCGTCGTGCGCCCATTGATTCGGGTTAAACTGCGTCCACTGCGGCGGATTTCACGGCTGATGACAAGCACATCAGTAGCGTCTTCTTCCGTAAACTCAAGGCCTTCGCGCTCCAGAACATCATTGATTTTTGAGGGAATATCGGGATTGCTTATTTCAAAAATACCTTCGATGAAGGCTTCTTCTGCACCAATGCGCACATCGTTGCTATCAGCCCTTGCTCCGAGCAACATCGAAGCAGCATCAAAGACGATAGATTTACCAGCCCCCGTCTCACCTGTCAGGACGTTGAATCCATCATCAAATCGCAGCGTGAGGTCGTCAATAATGGCAAAATTACGGATTGTTATTTCATCTAGCATAGATTATTCCGATGTTTTCACATCTAATTTGGGTTCTAGTCGAGATAATAATGAATCGTAAAAATAAGAACGTTTACCAAGCCGGATGAAACGGCTCCGTTTGTTATACGTGTTCACGGTGACATAGTCACCATTTTGCAATTCGATTTCAGCTTGTCCATCGACGGTTAAAATAGCCTGATGGTCTGTTGTCACCCGTATACCAACCATCGAACCCTCTGACAGAACAATCGGACGATTTAACGTCATATGCGCTGCAATTGGCACCACTAGGATATTCCTTAATTCAGGCGGAAGAATAGGGCCCCCTGCCGCTAGAGCATACGCCGTTGACCCTGTCGGCGTTGCTGTGATTAATCCATCAGCAACATAAGTTGTTAACGGTTCACCATCAATATCTACAGAGAGTCGAATAACCCTTGACAATGAGCCACGACTTACAACCGCATCGTTAAGCGCCGTATGCTCAGCTAACAACTGCTCATTACGGTAAGCTTTAGCTATCAGCATCAGACGTTCTTCGACCCAATAATCGCCCCGCAGGACTTTGGGAAGATGCTGTTCCCAGCCCTCTGGGCCCATTTCAGTCAAAAAACCGACTTTACCGAGGTTAATCCCAAGCAATAATTGATCTGTGTTGGATGTAAGACGCCCAGCGCGCAACATTGATCCATCCCCACCGAGTACAATTACCACATCAGAAGAGGCTACATAGGGCCTTGTCCCTTCGTCATCCCATGTGAGGGCAAGAGAGACCTCTATGTTTTGAGTCGTTAGCCAGTCACTAATTTCTTCAGCAATGATCCGTGAGCGGTCAACCTTCGGATGGTGCAGTATGGCGACTTTTTTGATAGCTGTCGTCGCGAGCGGCGTCATCATCGTTTCCCCAGTGGGCTAACAAAAAATGTAAGCCTGATAATTATAGCTGATTGACCTCTGAAACACATTGCCATAGCTTTATATAGCAACCAAGCCATTTATTAGCACATATGTACTAATTTTTTAGCATGTCAAAAGCAATAACGCAACATTTTTGGGCAAAAAATCACACTTATAAGTGTGGCCATGGTATGCATAGAATATGAATTGAAAGGTCATAAAAGCAAAAAAACACGGGCAAAGTGAGGGTCAGTATTTACGCTACAAAAGAGGCCCGCATGTCCAGTACAAACTTACGATAAAACACGCCAATATGCCGTGGCGTGAGGGCGATTATCAGCGTGTTATTAGTAATAGTCTACTTAAGACCTATTTGATTTAATTCAACGAGGCAAGCAACGAAGAAGCCCGCACTTTTAGTGACTCACACAATCAGGTTGAATAGATACCCTGTGATAATGATGCTTACGGCGACAACAGAGATAAAAATAACGATGAGGGTTGGCTTAAGCACCTTACGCAAAATGATAATCTCCGGCAGGCTGAGAGCGACGACTGACATCATGAACGCAAGTGCCGTGCCGAGTGATGCGCCTTTTTCCAGCATGGCACTAATCACTGGCACAATACCCGCAGCGTTGGAGTAAAGTGGAATGCCCAGCACAACAGACGCCGGAACAGACCACCAAGCCTGTTCACCCATAATACCAGTCAATGCATTTTCTGGTACAAAACCATGGATAACAGCGCCGATGCCAATCCCCACGATTACATAAAGCCATACTTTATCGACAATCTCTTTAGTATTATCCCAAGCCTCTTGGAAACGCTCTACCCACGTGAGTTTTACGGCAAAGGTGCTGTTAGTAGAGGCGGCCTTTTTCGTTTCGATTTGGTACACAAAGTCTTCGACATAGCCTTCTAAATGCATTCTACCCAGAACAAACCCAGCTACGACACCAATGGTTATCCCTGAAATGAGATACAAGAAAGCTACCTGCCAGCCGAACAAACCAAAAAGCAGCACAAACGCGATTTCATTCATCAAAGGCGATGTAATTAGGAAAGAGAACGTAATGCCTAGAGGAATACCAGCTTGGACAAACCCAATAAACAGCGGCACGGACGAACAGGAGCAAAATGGCGTGATGGCTCCAAACAACGATGCCATCACATTACCAACCCCCTCACCACGCTCTTCAACAACCGCACGGATCTTTTGCATATCCAGAAAGGTTTGCAAGGCACTGATCAAGAAGATCATCCCAGTTAACAGCAGCAGAATTTTTGGCACGTCATAGACAAAAAAATTGAGCGCCACGCCAATACGACTTTCCTGATTGAAGCCAAGGAACGAAAAAGTCAGCCAGTCCGCAATTGGTTGCAGATTGCTATAAAGCGCCACCCATACTAGGGTCAGTATCCCCAGCAGCACAAAGGCACGACGATCCGTAGTAAGGACGTTATTTGGAAAGCCACGATTCAGTGTAGACATCTTTTTCCTGATTCTACTTTTCTAACTGTGCACGAGCCGCATCAAGAATATGGGCATCGCTTGGAATACGACCACTAGAGATAACCTGTTCATTGATGACCATAGCTGGCGTGCTAATAACCCCATGGGAAGCAATTTCTCCATAGTCAGTCACCTTCGTAAGTTTATATTCAATTGTCTTCTCATCTAAGACAGCGCGAATCTTACTTTCTAACTTTTGGCAGTTAGCGCAACCTGGACCAAGCACTTTAATTTCTAGCATGTTTTTCTCCTGATAAACAAGACGACCTACAAAGTTGAGAGATATCCTACGTAGCTATCAAATAAGAATGATAATTAGCAGCATATCTCATCTATCTGTAAGTTTATCCTAAAAAATAGGCTTCAACACGTGTCATCTGGCACACATATTATCTGACAATACTACTTTGAGAGAATGGGTGTACCCTTCTATTGTTGTGTCGTAGGTAGCAGAATATGGAGTATCGCTTGCTCTTCACTCCACATCCGCCCGCCATGGTTGACGACAATCTGCTCGGTAAACGCCAGCGGCAGTGAGTCGAGAGAGTAGCTGTCAGGCAGGTATGCACCATCATGTTCGGCCTCTACCCACAGCTTGATCCAGATATTGTTTCGCTTGATGACAGCTTGCAGCACAATTTGGTGCTCACTCGCCAAGCGCGAGGCCACTACTTCAATCAACTTACGGAAGCCCTCAAGTAAAGCACCTTGTACGGCTTGCACCGGTGGCAGGTTTTCTTCAAAGCGCAGTTGGATAGTTGGTCGCCCTTGAAACGACGGATAATCGTATGATAAAATCGCAGCAAACAGCAGATCAAGATCAACAGGCTTAGTGTAATTCTGATAATCAGCCTGTGATGCTTCGTAGAAGGTATTTGTTTGCTCCCAACGTGCCAAGGCTTGCTCAACTCCCTTTCGGATGATGTTGGTTAGTGACTCAAATTCATATGGGTAGGCCAACTGCTCCATCTCCATGGCATCTCGAATACGCTTCTGTAACATCTCAGCTGCGCTTGATGTCATTGCTAACGATCCGCGCATGGCCTCAGAGAGAACCGCCTGTGCTACCAAATCAGACTGCCAGTGCCGAACGGCGCTAATATAAAGTATGGTAACAGGAGAGTCATCAAGCAAAAGGTTGACCGGGCGCATCAGCAAACGTCGGTCAACAACTACGACTTCGTAGGTCGTACCATTAGCTGGGGTCAATCCGTTAAGGGCCTTAGCAAACTGTTGGAAGTCGAGCCGGTTAGAGTAACACAAAGAAAGTAAGTCCTCGCGCTCTAGCTCTAACAGATCACGGGAACGGTAACCAAGTAAGTCAGCCGCTGTATTATTCGCGTAGATCACCACACCTTGGTTATTGAATATCACCACACCTTGGTCGGCATGCTCAACAATTTTGCGCCACAAGGAGGTTGTGGGCATGTGTTGTCTCATACTTGACTCCCAAACCCGCTAAAAAACTGCTTTTCTTCATTTTATACCGAAAAACAAAAAACACGGCCCACCGGAGCCACCTCTGTGAAGATATGTTATATTGTTTTTAAGGTTATTTTTAGAGGCAGTGCTGTGGGTTCATGTTTGATAACCCCGCACCTGCCAAGCAGCATAAAGCGCAACGCTCCCAGCAACTGCCGCGTTGAGTGACTCAATCTTGCCACGCATCGGTAAATACACGATGAAGTCACATGTATCACGTACCAAACGCCGCAGCCCTTGCCCTTCACTACCGACAACCAACGCAAGCCCGCCAGAGAAGTTCGCTTGATCAAGCCGAACTGCATCATTACTGAAGTCCAAGCCAGCGAACCAAACATCGTGTTGCTTGAGTTCTTCCATGACCCGAACAAGGTTCGTCACTTGGGCTACTTTGAGGTGCTCCACGGCGCCGCTAGAGGCATTCACCACTGCGGGTGTAATACTGGCAGCACGCCGTTCTTGAATGACCACAGCGTCTACCCCAACGGCTTCAGCAGTCCGGAGCAGGGTGCCGACGTTTTGAACATCTTGAAGTAGATCGAGGAACAGAAGAAAAGGGGAGCGACCTCTCAATGCTTCTATAATTGCATCAAGTGAGGTATATGGGTAAGGTCGCGCCTCCAGTACAACGCCTTGATGATTGGCGTGATCTGTTTTTGAATCAAGCCAAGCACGCTTTGTCGTTCCGATCTCGACTTGGTGCTCTTGAGCAACATTCAGTAAGGGGCGTAATGAGTCTTTTTTGATCGTCCGTTCATCAACAACTAGCCGGTTGATAGTACGATGGTTGGCACGAATAGCCTCGGTGACGGCTCTCCGCCCGTAAAGATAATCCACTTTAGCCAAGACCTTGCCCTGAGATCAGCAAGCCAATTGTGCCAAACAAGACAGATAGATATCCACCGACAAACAACAGCAAACCGATCGTCCCTAAAAACAACAAAATGTTCAGGGTCCAGCGCAAAGTCCAAGCGCGGCGGTCAGATCGAGGGTCACGAAAGATACGGTCGGCAAACGGAATCTTCAAATTAAGATACGGAATGCGATCTAATACAGCAATATCGAACCAATATGCGTACCAATACGAGAACAGTAGCGAATATCCAACGTAGACAATGAACAATACAGAGAGAAACAGGAATATTTCGGTTAGGCTGTTGATGCTCGCCATATGCTAGCGCCTCACTTTACGCTGATACCGTGTAGGCCTGTTGAAGGCTTGACTCCAATAACGCTATGATTGCAGCTTAAAGATGGTACCATCCGGGCGATCCTCAAGCACAATCCCAATTGCGGCAAGCTGATCCCGGATGAGATCGGCCTGGGTAAAATTCTTGTCTGCCCGGGCTTCGTTACGAATGTTGATTAACAACTCAACAGCACCTGCCAATTGCTCGGATGAGCCGTCTTGAGAGGCCAAGGTGTTGGGGATAATGCCGAGAACTGTACCACCCAATTCAGTGAACAGCGCATCGATGGCTTCAAGCGTCGCTAGTGATATTCGTTTGCCGCTGTTAAGTAGCGTATTGACCTCACGAGCAAAATCATGAAGGACGGCACGCGCCATCGGTGCATTAAAATCATCATTCATTGCTTCAATGAAGCGTTCATAGTGTGCTTGAATTACCGTCGCAAAATCTGCATCTTCAGCCCCTGCTAGTGCGTCATTAAGCTGCATGCGTACCATCTGGACTGTATTAAGCAGACCTTGAAGCCCCTTTTCTGCTGCCCCCAATGCATTTTCGCTGAAGTCAACTGGGTTGGTATAATGCCCATTCAAAATGAAGTAACGAATGACTTCCGCCGAGTAACCTTGCAGGGCATCTTTGATGGTAATGAAATTACCGAGCGATTTACTCATTTTAACGCCGTCAACAGTCAACGACCCAGTCAATAGCCAATAGTTGGCGAAGGGGGCATCATTAGCGACTTCAGACTGGGCAATTTCACACTCATTATGCGGAAACTGATTTTCAAGCCCACCACCGTGAATATCAAAGTTAGCACCAAGATATTTATTTGCCATGGCAGAGCATTCGATGTGCCAGCCGGGGAAGCCTTCACCCCATGGGCTGTTCCAGCGCATAATGTGCTGCGGCTCCGCATGCCGCCACAGCGCGAAGTCAGCCGGGTTGCGTTTCTCTGAAGCAACAATCTCACGCTCACCACTTTGTAAATCTGCCAAGACTTTACCCGACAGCTTACCGTAGCCAGCGAACTTCTCTGCCTCGAAGTAAACGTCCCCAACCTTTGTTACGTAGGCATAGCCTTTTTCTAGCAGTGTTTGAATCATTTCAATTTGCTCAGGAACATGACCACTGGCCCGCGGCGATATATCTGGGCGGAGCACGCCGAGCGCATCCATATCTTGAAAGTAGCTGCGCGTATATTGCTCAACGACTTCCATCGGCTCAAGCCCAATTGCTTCAGCTTTGCGTTCGACCCGGTCTTCACCACTATCAAGTAAGTGGCCTACATCTGTAATATTTTGAACATAGCGTACCTTATAGCCCAAATATCGCAGATACCGCACCATAATATCAAACGAGACGTAGGTCTTAGCATGCCCAAGGTGAGAATGGTCATAAACCGTGGGGCCACAGACATACATCCGAACCTCTTTTTCAACAAGTGGCTCGAACGGTTCTTTTGTACGGCTTAGGCGGTTAAACACCTGCAAACTCATGCGGTTCCTCTGGATATCTTGCAGTTTCAGTTTAGGTTACAAAGGGCACAGGCGCTATTTTCCACCTGAAGACCCCGGCTATTATAGAAAAGGCGACAGAGATTATTCAACATCACACAAAAAATGCCCGCAACAGCGGGCACTACGACTTTCATATGATTGCGCCGACACTACGATGGTTCAGCAAAGATCATGCGACCGGCAGCAGTCTGTAGAACTCGTGTCACCTTCGTTGTGATTCGCTCATTGATATGCTGACGTCCATCCGTGACGACTACCATTGTGCCGTCTTCGAGGTACCCAACCCCTTGACCAATCTCGCGCCCTTCCTGAATAATCTCAATTTCCAGCGCTTCACCGGGAAGCAGGATCGTTTTAACGGCATTTGCCAGTTCGTTGATGTTGAGTACCGTCACACCTTGAATCTTGGCAATACTATTGAGATTATAGTCATTCGTCAGGATATTGCAGTTGAGCTGCTTGGCTAGAATGACCAGTTTTTCATCGACCGCCTCAATCCCCTCTACATCCATATCTATGATTTGTACGGGGACATCCGAGTTTTGCTGCAATTCATTCAGAATATCCATCCCTCGGCGGCCCCGCTGCCGACGGAGCGGGTCTGATGAATCAGCGATGTGCTGGAGTTCATTTAGGACAAACCGCGGCACCAACATGGCCCCCATCACAAATCCTGTTTGGCTAATGTCAGAGATACGACCGTCGATAATCACGCTAGTATCGAGTAGTGTCTTTGTGGTCGCACTGCCATCTCCTGTGCCAACCTGGGCACCCGCGCTAGCAAACCGACCACCGATAATATCAAAGACTTCCCGGCGTCTCATCGCGAAGACCGTCGTACCAAAATAGCCAAGCACTACAGCCGACACAATGGGTGAAATTGAATTCCATGGTTCTGGTAGTAATGATAGCGGTAGTGATACCAGGGCAGCGATTACTAAACCGACAATAAGACCAATAATCCCAGCAAATAGTTGCTGGGCCGGCAGGTTCGTCAGGTAGGTGCGGATGATGCGAACGGGCCGTGTTGTGAGGTAAGGCGTAAGGATAATACCGAAGAGGGCACCGACCAGTGTCAAAACAAACGCCCATAACTCCTCAGGGCTTTCAACCAGTTGGGCCAAAGCGACTCCCAACCGCAAACCGCCGATTGAGAAAACAACCATCCCAAACAAACGGACTATAAATTCTGAACTCATTCAACAAGTACCTTTATAATCAATTCCTCTTCACATAAATCGCGCATGAGGAAGGTGTGTATGTGCTAACAACCACTCAGATATACTGGAATGTAAATATGGACATGCTCAAATTAACATTGAAGTAGAGTTATATCGTCTCTAGTACGCTAGGCTTGTCAGTTGTGGCGATACAACAAGTTAATGTACGGTAAACAATGTCTGATGTTAGACTTTTGTTATAAAATTCTAGCATAAAGGTGGTACCGGTACAATGCACCGCATAATACAATACGTTGCCATACCAACCAGTATATACCTCAATTGTGACATTGTGACTTACGCCACACGTACAACCTTTCTATTACCACAGCAAGTATAAGCGATACCTGCTAAATCAGCTTCAGATCGTTAGAATTTAGTTTCAATATGAATGAACCTAACGTGCGTTTGTACCGTGCTAATCCGCACATCGAAAGGAATGTCCATGGATCCCAACGATGAGATAAGAATGATCATCAATGCCTCAGACACCGAGTTTGAGCAGATCATTAAAACTGCCGACGACACGATGTTAAACCGCTATTTCGGCGAACACTCTGAACAGCTCAAGGCTTATGCACAAGCTAAAACCCGCCTCAACCGCACTGGCGATTCATTAATCATCGTATTGCCAGGAGTGACGGGATCTGTCTTAGAGGACATTAGCCCAGGCGGACAGGATGTTATCTGGCCTAATCCCTTGTCTTTTATTAATGGCAGGCTCAACAGCCTTAACCTACTGCCTGATGGTACCACGGATGCTGACCCCAACGTAAAAATTAAGGCGACGCGGCCTATTTGGTTTGCCTATGGCAAGATGATGGTGCGCTTGCGCAAGCAGTTCGAAGCCATCACTTTTCCGTATGACTGGCGCAAAAAAACGACTGACTTAGCGTTGGAATTAAAGGACTTCATCGATGAGCAATTAGCCCGCAGCGATTTCAAGCAGGTCACACTGGTTGGGCATAGTATGGGAGGGCTTGTCGCTCTTGATTACCTCAGCTTGTCAGAGACGCGGCGCCATGCAGAGGATAAGATTCGGCGTGTCATTGCTTTGGGAACACCCTTTCGCGGTTCAATCGACGCTGTGTTTGCCATGGCAAGCCCTACTGACTCGGCACGCTATGCCATTATAGAGAAGTTAAATAGCAGCAATGACGTCCACAGTGCCTTACTTTCATTCCCAAGTTCATACTTTTTACTGCCTGCCCCCAATGGACTATATGAAGACTATGAGCCGGTGCCAGAGATCAACATTTATGACCCCAAGATTTGGCAAGACATCGGCGTGAAAATTAACGTTGATCACTTAAAGGCCGCCGAAGAGCATCATGAATTCATCTCATTAGCCAACCCGAGAGTGCCATTCTTTAGTGTCGTAGGGGCTTACTACAATACGACTATTCGCTTGCAGGGACGCTTACTGAATTCGGCTGGAGCCATCCGGGATGAAGTCAATGGTGATGGCGTTGTATCAGTGAGAGCAGCAATCCTGCCGGGGCGGCCCGTATATTTCCTGCAAGAAGTCCATTCCGAATTGGTGCTGGATAATAAAGTCATTCAAGCCATTATGGATTGGGTCAGCGGTGAACAGCCGACGTCACTATATCGCGATCAAAGTGCGATTGTGCGCGAAGACGGCCCGCTGCGCGGAGGCATCAACTTTGAAGCGGTCGATCCAGGCACCGTCAGCCAAAAGATTGAGCGTGAGCAGCCACTCTATCATAATGAAGTGCAGGAGCTGTTTGCTGTACGCTAATATATTAAATATGAGTCGAAATCATCTGGAGCCCACCACATCATGGCATCTCGCCCAAACAGAGTCCAACTGGTATTTGCCTTTGTCGGGGCTATCATCGTTGTTGCCACGGCAGGCTTCAACGTCGTATCCATCCTTGCTGCTCAACCAAATACTAATCCTACTGAGCATGTTATCGATCAATCATCGAAGGAGAGTATGAGCTCTACGATAGAGTTCGGGAGTGACTTCGATGAGGATGACCTTGAAAAAGAGCAGCAAGCAATCGCAGCAATGTTGGAGGAGGCGTACAGCCTCAAAGCGAGCGCTTTTGAAGACGCATCAGATGAGGAACTTGCAAACTTATACATCGGCCCGGCGCTGGTTCAGCGGCAGAAAATCATTAAGCAAATCCCAGACGACTGCTACTGGGAGGTCGCCCTTGTTGAACCCGAAGAATTCAATATTCAAACTATTGAGACAAACCTTGCCGAAGTACTTTCTGTGCGCGTTGAGGCCCGTCAACAAGTATGTGATGGCAATATTCAACCAGATACAAGGGTCGAGGCCGACCGTTATCAGGTGTACTACTATCTAACTCGGCAGGATGGTGACTGGCATATTATTGACATGAAAGTACGTGATATTCAGGAAGACTCATGACCAACCCAGTTACGCAAAAGCTTATTGAACAAATCAACGATCACAGTCTCCATAAATTTGTCGAAGCGTTTGATGTGTTAGAAGTGCTGATTATTCAGATATTTAAGAGCAAGAGCATCACTAAACAGGATGAGAAAGTCTATCGCAAAGCAAAGAAGCAGATGCGAAAGTACTATAGGAAGTTCCAACCAGCTTTAACAGCCTATTGGACTCAGACAACAATCAATGACCAATTGCTCACAGAAGACCCCTTTATAGCACTGGTTTCCCATGGCACAGCCACAGATTTTCTTGATAACTGGCATATGATGCAGACCATCCCACCAGCACGGCAAGCTTTAAACGAATGGCTCCTCGATAAGACCCAAAAGGATAATGCTATTGACTAACCCCACCCGTGTTGTATTTATGGGCACACCGGAATTCGCCGTCCCAAGTCTACGAGCCCTCGCTGCTGACTCTCGCTTTAAGCTGACTGGCGTTGTCACCCAGCCCGACAGGCCTGCAGGGCGCGGTCAGAGTCTTCGGCAATCCGCCGTGAAACAAGCGGCCCTCACGCTTGACCTGCCAATTTTTCAACCACAATCACTCAAAAAAGAGGCCGCTATGGATGAGCTTAGCCAGTGGCAAGCAGATATCATGGTCGTAGCCGCTTACGGTCAGATTCTAAAACAACGCGTGCTTGACATGGCTCCGCATGGCTGCGTCAACGTTCATGCCTCACTGCTACCAAAATGGCGGGGCGCAGCACCAATTCAATATGCTATCCGAGCAGGGGATGAAGAAACTGGCGTGACGATTATGAAGATCGACATAGGGTTGGATAGCGGCCCTATGCTCGCCAAGCGAGCTATTCCCATTACCCGACAAGATACGGCATCGACCATGCACGATAAGCTTGCAGAACTCGGCGCGGACCTGCTGCTGGATGTACTGCCCGACTACCTTATGGGTGGTATCACACCAAAGCCGCAGCCAGAGGATGGCGTCACCTTTGCGCCGACACTCAGAAAGACAGAGGGTGAAATTGATTGGTCACAATCTGCGGCAGAAATAGATCGTCTTGTACGAGCCTTTGACCCATGGCCTGGAACTTACACCTTCTATGAGGGCAAACGCCTGAACATTCTCTCTGGGTCACCATTGCCTAATGTTTCACATAAGGCCCTACATGGAACGCTCATTAGGCATCATGATCAATATGCTGTTGCAACTGGTAGCGGTATTTACCTTCTCAGGAACATCAAACCCGCTGGCAAAAAAGCAATGACGGCGACTGCCTTTGCGAAAGGTAGGCCAGACGCACTACAGAGTCAATTGGGCACTCTATAACACAAACTTCCTTTTTTGAATTCGTTTCGCAAAGTTTTTCACAGAGTCTTTTATTTATCTTTTTATTTATTTAAATTAGTAGAAGTATTAGTAGGGCCTGTTTAAACTGTTGAAAACTACCAAAATCAAACAATCAACCCCATATCTGCGCAAATTTCCGGCTAGGCCACCATATATACAGGCAAAATCGGCTAAGTTTTCAACAGGTAACTGTTCAAAACCTGTCGAATAATTGTTTAAATAAAGTTTGCGGATGTTCAAAACTCAGATAGCCTGTTCAAAACTAGACACTTTTTGAACAATTTTGGAAAGTTTTCAACAGGCCTGTTCAAAACTTTCCACAGCCTGTTGAAAACCTCCTATTAACATCGGGCCAGGCTATATTGATGTTAGTTTTCAGTTAGAAAGCCGGCGCTTGATGCCATATTTTCTCGATATTCCATATCCACCCTATTCCTTGAAATCCGTGACATCACATGGATGGTATTTGCTAGCACCACATCAATTTGATTTTGAAACAGAAACATTCTCTAGCATTGAACGCCTCACTGATGGCATGATAATCGCTTATACAATTCGGCAGCAAGGTGAACGATTACAGGTTGAAGTAGCGCATAGTGATCTCTCTCCGGAGCACTGGGCCGAACTCAGCCAAAAGCTACGTTGGATGCTGAGCCTCGATGAGGATTTTACGTCTTTCTTCGACCTGTGCCGCCAGCAAGGCCCGCCATGGGTCTATGCGGCAGATGCACATTATGGGCGTTTCCTGCGGTCTGCAACAATGTTTGAGGATGTCGTTAAAACAATCTGCACGACGAATATCAACTGGGCGCAGACCAAAGCGATGGTCAGTAGGATTGTGGAGACATTAGGCAACTCGCATCCCTCAAACTCGAAGATGAAGGCTTTCCCCACTGCAGAGCAAGTTCATGCCGCCCCCGACGAGGTTTTTGACCATGAAATTCGCCTCGGCTACCGTAATAGCTACATCAAGCAGTTGGCTGCGGAAGTTGTCGCTGGCACACATGAGCTTGAGAGGCTAAAACAAGCTGACCTCGATAGTAAAACACTCAGAAAACGATTGAAGCAGATCAAAGGAGTGGGTAATTATGCCGCCCATACCCTACTCATGTTGTCAGGGCGCTATGATCAACTGGCAATTGATAGTGAGTTGAAAGCCTTCATGAGTGAAAGATATCAGTTATCGTCGGAAAAAGTCACACCCCAGGTTGTAGCTGAAATCTACAATGACTGGGGCAAATGGAAGTATTTAGCCTATTGGTATGACTCGCACAGTAGTTGGCTATTCGATCATAGGTAGTGTATTCAGGTCGTCTTGAACAAGTATATAACGAGTAAATGCCCAGCCCGAAACTAATGACTCGCCTGCGCCATATGTGATGTACACCCACGAAGCATCTATGTTACGCCCCTCAACTGAGATTTGCTGACCGATCTCTGTCACACTAACCACACGGAAGTCCGTACCTGGGCCGGAACGCACATTGAGGTTTACATCGGTACGCCCCGCTAAGGCGCCCTCTGCTGGCGGCACTATCTCGTCTGCAGAATTCCCGTTTTCTGCAGCTGCCGGTGCAGGTATCTCGGCAATCTGGACTTCAGGTTGCCCATATAACACTTGGATGCCTTCGATATCGTCAACATACAGAGTCTCTGGCCCGTAGTATTCTTGCCACATAATCGACGCTGGGTTAGACGAATGCCCAAGCCCAAGGGCGTGCCCTAGTTCATGAACCGCAATGGTGTACAAGTGAATCTCATAGAGTGACTCTGGTTCATCAAAAACCCAATTCTCAGAGTCATCAAAGTAAACATCACCTGCCGACTCACCGAGGCTTTCGGACGGTAAGTTCGCATAGGCTAGGACGCCTCCTGGGCCGTCAAAGTGAATACCTTGTCCTGCTTCGGCTACTGTCCAGAAGATGCGGATATCCGCGGAACCAGTGACCTCAGCCAATGTTAACCCAGAGACGCTATCCCATGTTTCTGCCGCTTCACGAACGGTTTGGTGAGCTTTGCCACAATCAATGTTAGATGGACAGTTCATCATGCTAAACGTCAGATATGGTCGGTTCCAGTTTTCGAGGACAGTGTAGTATGCAAACTCAGAATCCGCGGCGGGCAGCGTATCATAGATTAATGTGGGCGCACGGTTGCGGTTCAGTTGGGTGGCAGCTAACAAAGCTACAAGGATTGGAATGTTGATACCGAGGGCGATTAATAAAAATCTGCGAAGCGACCGTCGTCTAGAAGATTGTGTCAAGCCGAGCTCCCACCTATAATAGATTTACAATGGAATTTTAACAGCGATTAAATAATCACACTCGGCGCTCTAATTGCAGTTAAGTGCCGCCCCGGAGTCAACCAACGCTTTAATGCCAGGCCAGCGCTCTGAGGCTATCACGGGGGTCAGCGTGCCGTCCTCATCTGTGATAGCAACCACTTCATAGGCCGCTGCTTGCTCCAATTCTGGAATACAAATAGGTAACAATACCCAGTCGGCTGCACGTGGGTCAGCCGTGTCAACAATAAAGAGTGAGTCACCGGCTTCTGGGTCGATGAAGTCAGAGAGTCGGGTGGTCACAGCTTCACTGACCTCACTCCAAGGAATGTAATTTGGCGGTGGGCCGGGGGGAGGGGTCAGCTCAGGAGAAGCGATAACCTGCAATGGGACGTCTGAAACAAATGCCTCGTATTGGAAGGCCCAACTGTAATAGAACTGCGATGCCAGAGCCGAGGGCATCAGCAAATACGGGGGCTGCTCAGGATTGCGCTGCTCGATATCATCGAAGAATGTCTGCGTCCCCTGCGTAAAATACACCTGACCAGACTGGTCAACATAAGGCAGATGGACAACAAACGCGACGCTTAAGGCAAAAGCCATACCAATAATCAGCGCCGCCGGGTAGGCCCATTCTGCAATCAGATGACCGCGCAGCGTGTAACTGCTGATCAGGGGCTCTGTAATTTCCCAGATGCGCAGCCCCGCATAGCCGATCAGTGGGGCGAAGAGTATATAACAGGGCGTGAGGAAGTCGTACCAATCAGGGATGTCGTAGCCTATTACAAACATAAATTGCGCCATAATGCCCAGCACCAGTACCCAAGCCAAGGGCACATTCTTCCGAAATAGTTCCCATGCGCCAATAATGCCGAGCATGTACCCCCATGGCAGAAACTGACGGTTAAACGCTCCGATTGCTTCAGGAACACGCGCCATTGCCTCGCGAGCAGTCAAACCGAACATCGCCCCTTTGAAGGGGCCACCCGTTACGTAATCAAAGAAGGGCCCAGTTACATATGCAATCGGGTCATCTAGTAGGCCGGGACAATAGTTACAAAAAGCAGGGTCAGCAGCTACGCGCAGCGGGATATAGAGATATTGCAAGGCTGATAGAAAGACAATGCCCACAATAATTATAAAGTTGCGCGGGCTAAACACCTGTTTGTTATTTACATCACTGACGATATAGATATAGGCGGGCAGCATCAGGATCATGCTGACATGGTTTCCAAAGCTCAACGCGTACACCACCGTAGCTAACCAGAAATGCACTTTCTTTCGAGACTGGCTCCACGCGATCAAAAAGTAAAACACGCTGGCAACATATAGTCCATTGAGGGCATAAAGCTCTGAAATACTGCCTTGAAACCAAATCCGTGGCGCTAAAGCCAATGACATACTGGCGAAGCCACTTACGTACAGATTGCGCGTCAGGCGATAGGTCATCAAGTAAACAACGCTGACTATCAAAGCGACGCACAAGGCAGAAAAAAGGTTCAAGCGAAAAGCGGGAGACGAGCCGGGGAAGATGCGCATTGCGAGGCTGCCTAATATCAAATACTGCGGGCTGCCCGGTGGGTGAATGATGCCGCCGACCCACGCGGCGATCTGTAATTCGATGCTGTCAACGGTTGGCCCAACGCCAGGGTGAATGGTGCGAAGGGTAAGCCCAAAAGACGTCAGGCCGACAGTTGCAGCCAGTGCTTGTGCGACGTTGGGCACGGCTTTGTCATCGACCTGAGGAAACATGAGCAGGCGCAGGATGCTACTCATGAGCCTACCGTCGGTGGGTCTGCCGCGCAGCGAGCACCACCGTCAAAGTGGACTGAGTCTGCTGGGATGAAAGCATTGTTTCGGTTTGCAGATCGATTTCGGAAGGCCTGATTGAAGAATGACCCGCCACGTGTCACCCGGAATTCGCCTTCGGTTGGCCCGGTTGGGTTCTCGTAGGGCGTCACTTCGTAATAGTCAGCGGCATAGCGATCATACGTCCACTCATAGACGTTACCTGCAAGGTCAAGGATACCATACGGGCTGGCGCCGTCCGGGTAACTGCCTACAGGGGACGTCGTATATAGGGGACGTTCTTCATATTCGCCACCGGGCCAAGGCCATGTGTAGTTCAACAGATCGGGAGTTGGGGCTTCATTACCCCATGGGTACATTCGACCATCCGTTCCGCGGGAAGCTTTCTCCCACTCGGCCTCTGTTGCCAGCCGATCCCCACGCCACTCACAATAATCCCGCGCATCAAACCAACTGATAAAGATCACAGGGTAATCATTAAATTCTGGGTTGCCGAAATACTCAGGCCAAGCAACATATCCGCCCGGCTGTTCTGTACAGCAGTCCATTCTGCGGGGCGGCTCGCACGCCCCATCTTCAACACAGGCTTGGTAATCTTCGTTGGTGACTTCGAGCTTATCCATGTAAAACGCATCAACGTAGACCTCATGTACAGGTACTTCATCCGGAAAGCCTTCTGCGCTGCCCCGTGTGAAGGCTCCAGCCGGAACCAGCAGCATTTCGTCCCCGCGTTCACTGGTGATGCGCGGTGGTAGTTCTTCGCCTGGTTCTTCCTCAGTGGCAGCTAGTTCAGGGAGCACTGCTGTCGGCTCAATGGTCGGTTCTGGGGTGCTGGTCACTTCTTTGACTACCCTGGCTGCTGCTGGTTCCTTGAACTCAGTGATGGCCTCCGGGCTTGACGAGCACCCAGCAAGAACAAACAGTATCAGCAACCCAAACAGCCTTGCGGTCACAATGTAGCTACGCATACATAACCTTCATCTTAGAGTAACAGGTTGTTTGACGGCCTCAACAACTTCTGCCGCAAGATCATAACGCCCAAACTGCGGAATAACGTACAAGCCAGCGGCTCCGGCTTCTTTCAATTGGATAGCAAGTTCCTGCGCAATTCTCACACCCTCGCTTGCTGTCTGTTTGCCTGCTGCTTTTAAGCGCTCCATCACAGCCTCAGGGATGTTGATACCCGGCACCTCGTTATTTAAGAAGCGTGCATGGCGCATGTTGTACAGCGGCAGTATACCCACCAATGCCGGTTTTGGAAGGGGTTCCCCGTTAGCATCTTCATAGGCTTGCAGGAAATTATAGTAGACGTCGATATCGTAGATCGGTTGTGAGAGTAGATAATCTGCGCCATTGTCGAGCTTTTTCTTCAGCACGCGTAGTTCACGTTCCATGTCTCGTGGATCAAGGTTGAGCGCACAGCTCACAAGGAAGTTGGTTGGCTGACCAATCTTACCTCCAGACCAATCTTGGCTCTGATTGAGGTTCTTTTTCACCAACCCTACTAAGCTTGACGGCGGAATGTCGAAATCGTCGTTGGCGTCGGGGTAATCACCAATTTTCGTAGGATCACCCATTACTACAAATAGATTACGGATTCCGATAGCATGAGCGGCTAGTAAATCACCTTGAACCCGTAGCAAGTTGCGTCCGCGGGTCGGGAAGTGTAGCACGGTATCAATATTGACATTGGTTTGTAGCAAATTGCAGACAGCCCACGGGCTCATGCGCATCCGAGCCATCGGACTATCGCTGATGTCGAGGGCGTCTACCCCTACTTGCTTGAGCGTGTGTGCCGCTTCGAGTACCTGGCCCATATCAATGCCTTTGGGGGGCGAGACTTCTACAGCGACGACAAATTCGCCGCTCCGCAGCTTCCGAGCTAGGTCGCTTGGGTCGGGTTGTTCTTCAACAGACTGCGTCAATTGGCTCCGCTTAGGCTTACGAATGGTCACGCTTGTCTTGAAGTTGGGTGTATCAAGTGCGGTACGCATCGCTGCGATGTGCTCTGGGGTGGTGCCGAAGCAGCCGCCTGTTACGGCGACGCCAAACTTTCGGAAGGCCACCGCATAATCGGCAAAATACTCCGCGCCAGCGGGGTAGACCACCCGGCCCGCGACATATTCAGGCCAGCCTGCATTCGGAATGGCTGCTAGGGGCCGGTCTGGCATGACTGAACGGAAAATAGCGATCATCCGGGCAACTTGCGCCGCGCCAAATGAGCTATTGATACCAACGATGTCCGCATCAAGCTCTTTCATTGTCTCAGCCGCTTGCATCGAGGTGCCGCCAAATGCCAACCGATCATCTCGGTTGAAGGATACCTGTGCCATAATCGGAATATCTGTTGAGACTGAGCGTGCCGCTTCAACGGCAACAGCTAATTCATTTAACTGCGTAAACGTCTTGATTGATAGCAAATCAACACCTGCATCGAGCAGAATCTCGATCTGCTCAATGAAGATATCCTTTACTTGTTCCGGTTGCAGCCGACCTGTCGGCACCATCCGTACATCCAGCGGCCCGACTTCACCTGCCACATAGACATCTCGCTCAGCTTCATCAGTAGACTGACGTGCCAATTCCACCCCGCGGCGGTTGATTGCCTCAAGCTGTTCCGATAAACCCTGTTGTTGCAGGTTATAGCGATTCGCGCCAAACGTATTGGCCTCAATAATTTCCGCCCCAGCGCGCACATAATCGCGATGAATGCGAAGCATAGCATTCGGGTCATCGAGGTTAATTGCGTCAAAAGATGTTTCAGGGTTAGGTTTACGCTGATAGATCAACGTGCTAGATGCACCATCCGATAGGATGATACCTTGCTGTAAGCGCTGCTTAAATGATGTCTCAGGCATAGTAGAAAATTCCAACTTAGTGTTCGTCGAAAATGGCATCTCACAAGATAGATGCCAACGCTCACTTTACACTGTTGGGCTCACTCAAAGCAACAATTTGCTTTAATTTAAGCATGTTCCTTGAGGACAACAATCAAATCGTTGACGTTTGTCCCTGTGGAACCGATCCGTAAATGATGTTGGTCTAACAGCTTGAAGAATGTGTAGCTGTCATGGTTTGCGAGGAACCTATCAGCGCTTAAGCCTTTTTGCCGCGCTAAACCCACCGTTTTCCCATTGACAAACGCACCTGCGCCGTCGTTAGGGCCATCTTCCCCATCGGTTGCCAATGTCCCTAACCACAGGTCGTCAGAGCCTGCCAGAGCGATGGCAGCGGCCAGCGCCAATTCCTGATTGCGTCCGCCCTGTCCGCTGTTCTCTGCGTTAATGGTAACGGTGGTCTCACCACCATATACATGACACGTCCCCGGTGGCATCGTTTGGGCCGCTTGCACAAGCTGCGCACCTACCTCTCGCGCTTCACCGGTTACATCTGTACGGATAACTTTAGCCTCGTATCCTGCTCGGTCTGCGCGTTCAGCCGCAGCTTCTGCCGAGCGGCGGACATCACCAATAATTTGATTCGATATGCTAGGGTACGCTGGCTGCGGCTCAGCCGCCACCGATTGGAGCTGCTGCTGCATCAATGAAGTCGTCGTCTCGTCGAGCCGCTCCCAAATATGGAACTCAGATAGGATTTGCTGAGCATGAGCCACATCCCTTGACGTCGGCACCGTTGGCCCACTGCCGATGTGCTCAAGCCGGTTACCAATTACATCACTTAGTATCAAAGAAGTACAATTTGCTGGGATAACCCAGTGCAGCAGCCCACCACCTTTAACGACATCGAAATGTTGGCGAATATGATTGATCGCATTGATTGTACAGCCGCATTCAATCAGAGACTGATTGAGCTGCTGCCAATTTAGTAATGGTAGTACGGGTTTCGTCAGCAAAGTCGATGTGCCACCAGAAATCAGGCAGAGCACCTGGTCAACTGGTGTTGTGTGGCTAAGCATTTTCTCGATAGCTTCTGTTCCTCGGATGCTGTCATCACCAGGAATGGGATGATTGCCCTGCACATAGGTAAGATGATTAGGCAAGTTTGCAATCGATAGCTTACTGATCACAACACCCGTTTGAACCGCATCACCAAAGTGATCGCAGGCGGCACGAGCCATCGGGACTGCCGCTTTACCCACACCAATCAGATACCAATTGCCTTCAGGTAGATGGTGGTGCTGCAAGTACTGCTTGACGAGTTGGTAAGGGTCTGCGGCAGCCAAGGCGGCGTCTACCATGGACCGAAGAACATCTACGGGATGTGTCATAGAATCTCCTGAAGCCAGCGCTCAATCTACAAGTATTAAACACAACATTTATTGGTTAGTTAAATCAATGGCTACTACAATTGTCATAACATTATAATAAACTTGTGTATAATAACTATACACATCTTCATTATCCGCTGGCTTTTCTTGAGTGACCTATGCAAGACTTAGACCGTTCAAAAATTATAAAGTCAACTTGGATGAGGCCACAGGCTCCCAAAATCCTAATGCTGTTTGACATCGACGCTACCCTCTTATGGACGGGTGGGGCTGGGCGCAACGCGCTCAAAGTTGCATTTAATCGGGTTTTTGGCGCTGAAGCTGCCCGTTTGCTCGAAACGTATGATCCACATGGGCGCACAATCCGTGAAATTGTAGAAGGTGTGCTACAACAGGCACAGGTGCCACAAGCCGTCATTGACGCTCGCTTCGAGCAGTTTGATACAGTAATGATTACAGTCTTCGAGGAAAGTTTGCGCTCTGGCACGTTCAAAGTTGAAACGTGTCCCGGTGCCCCTGCAATCCTCAATTACTGTATTGAGAATGATGATATCCTCGTCGGGTTGTTGACTGGTAATCCACTTTCGACTGCTATGGTCAAACTTGACGCGGCCGGCTATGACCCGGAGGCATTTATCATTCGAGCCTTTGGCGACGAATCAGCTGTGCGTGCCGACCTCGTAGACCTCGCGCGTGACCGTGCAGAGGCAGCCTTCGGTGATCGTTTTGACGGACCACGCACAGTTATTCTTGGCGATTCCACGCGGGATATCGCCTGTGCATTGGAGACGGACGCGCTATGCATTGCCGTGGCGACAGGCAGCAGCTCTATTGACGTCTTGCAGCAGCACAAGGCCCACTACGTTTTCCCCGATCTCACTGATGAGCAAGCTGTGTTGCAAGCGTTGCACACCATCATAGCGCAAGCCGCAGTCTAACCCCTGACCATCCTCATCCCCCAAAGGTGATGAGTTACGCTACTGGTTGCCGCTACAACCCCATATACTATAGATACACCATGCGATTTCAATGAAAGGATGCCGCAGTGGTTGACTTTGCGATGAAACTCAAACGACAGTCAAGTCAGAAATTTTGGTTACAGTGGGTCGGCGCTAACGTATTAGCAGAGGTCATTGGGTTAGGTTTTACGGTCTTTGTCGTTGTAACGATCTTTCCTCAAACGGACGCGGGAACAGGCACTCTCGCAGTGATAGGAGCCACCCTGCTCCTGATTGCTACCGGTGCCTTTGAGGGTGTTTGTGTTGGTACCCTTCAGTGGGCAGTGCTCAAACAGCGCTTACCGGCGATTCGCCTGAGGGCATGGGTGCTGCCAACCCTCATTGGTGCGTTAGTAGCTTGGACATTGGGCATGCTGCCTAGTACCATTATGAACCTTGCCGAGGCCAGCAGTCCGACCGGCGCCCCTGTCGCTGAACCGAGTACAGTCGTTGTCTATTTACTAGCAGTGGTGATGGGCCTTGGTTTAGGCGCTGTGCTGGGGGTTCCACAATGGATGACGCTCAAGCAGCACGTCCCGCAAGCCGGTCTATGGATATTAGCCAATGCACTGGCTTGGGCCGTTGGGATGCCGATTATCTTTATAGGCATCGATATGATCGTCGCTATGGGCACCAGCGTGATCGTCGTTGCCGTCTTGCGGACGCTGATCCTGACTGGGTTAGCGGTTGGGTCAATCCATGGGTTGTTCCTCGTCTGGCTTACGCGTCAGTCGTAGAGGCTGCCCGTGGCAACCCAATCTTGAAATAGAGCGACGCAATCCGTAGACCAAAAGTCACCATGATGCCAATCCACTGCCAGAACAGATCAGAGATAGCTGGTAGCAAAAGAATAAACAATACATAGACCGTCGCGCCAACCAGTGCGGCGGTCGCGTATAGTTCTTGCACATGTAGAATGCCGGGTGTCTCTATGAAGAGCACGTCGCGTACCAGCCCACCGAACGAGGCTGTCATCATGCCAATAATGATCGCAACTAATCCTGGCAGCCCCTCTAAAATCCCGATCTCAGCGCCTAGCACAGCGAACACACCTAGACCCAGCGCGTCCAGTGTGATGAACAACCGGCGCGGCACACCCTTGGGCAGCGGTAAGGCGAAGGCCACTGCTGCCGAAACACCGACGATCCACAAAAACAGGGTGTCAACCATCCAGAAGACGGGTGTCCGCCCCAGCAGTACATCCCGCAGCGTACCACCACCCAACGCAGTGACCACTGCGATGATCACAATGCCGAGTAAATCGTATCCTCTCGATTTGGCTGCCAGCGCGCCACTGACGGCAAACGTGACGACACCGAGAATATCGAGGAAGAAGATCATCGCTGAAAGTCAGATGGGCCGAAGTACAGTCGGGATGTTGGTTCCAACTGCCATCCTTCAAGGTTAAGTTCTGGAAAGGCCTGCTCCCACCCAGATTTAATGCGCATTTGCACCACATGCCATGGCTCAATGCCACTCAAGGAGTCCGCCGCCTCAACGTTATGCGCCCCGACAGCAACCGCACTCAATACCACTTCTTCAATCTTCATCTGCTCGACCATCGCAGCGAGGAAACCGGCAATGGTGGCATCACCGGAGCCCGTCGTCCCAACCACATCGGTGACGAATACTGGGGCGTATAATTCACGCCCAGCCCAACTTACCGGGTCGGGCGCGCCGCGCCCCATCGCACTGATTAGCGCCTCATTCCCAATCGTTTTGACGTAAAAACCCTGATCACCCAGTTTGAATCCAACAACTTTGGCCCCCATTGTCAGCAGCATATCGGCTGTTTCACCTAGTAGGCTGATATCGATGTGCCTCACCATATTGCCAGGCTTCTGCTTGAGTGCATCATGCAGGGGGCGGTTGAGCATAAACAGCGTCTCATCGAAGCTCGGCAAGAACACATCAACGTAGGGTAGCGTGTTCCGCAAGATGCTGCGCCAATCGACTCGACCGGCCTCGGAGTCAGGGTCAGGGTAAGCCATATCCAACGAGGTGGTGAAGCCTGCCTGTTTGGCCTGCTGCATCACGCCGACCAACTCCGCGCCCGCATTCTGATACATGCTGCGCATCAGAGGGGGATAGCCAAAGTGGAAAATTTTTCCGCCCGTTGTAGATAAGTTGACATCACTGGCGTTGAAGGTGTGGTTCGCGCCGGGGCTGTGCAAAAATATGCGATCCACGCCCGGCGGGTTGATCACAATCGTGTAGGAAGTGCTGGCGGCCTCATCGATGATCATACTGTTGGCTAAATCTTCAGAGTAGCCACGCATCAACTCAACGATGCACTCACCAAACATATCCGCCCCGACTTTACCCATCAGGCCCGTAGGGATACCCAGCTTATGCAGCGCCATCCCCGTGTTACTGACCGGGCCACCCAGCGCCGTCAGCGCATCACTGACGTCGATCAAGCGACCGGGTGCGAATACTTGCTCAAATGATCCGTCGAGGTTCTCGAACTTAGGAATCACATCAAGGCATACGTGCCCTGCTACAATGATGTCTGTCATGGGGGACCTCCAGCTATTTCCGTATAAAGCCCAGCCATTGAGGGCTGGGCTACATTTTCCAAGTCCCAAGGGGACATACTCGTCACGTAGCCATGGGTTTCAACCCGCAGCATAATTACCCGGACCGTAGCTATTGGGCCGACCTCGTGCGAACCCCGTGACCTAGGGTTTTATCTCTACCCTACCACTCAACCCCGACGACATCGCACATCTTCTCACTGACCAGCGCCGCCGTCAGCACGGCGTGGTGCTTGGCAGTCTCCTCCGGGGTGGCGCAATACAGCGGCTGCTGCATCCCATCACGCCCATTGATCATCTCATCACAGAAAGCGGCCCACATTTGCAGCATCGAGTCACTGAAGCCGAACTCAAAAATACCCCCGGTGATCACGCCATACGCTGACTGATGGGGAACATCCATTGCTTGCCAGGCTTGTGACCCACCGACTGTATAGCGCAACGAGCGGATTTGCTTCGGGTACTGGGTACTGTACTCCGCACTGAAATCAGTGCCGTGTACGCGCAGAATCCACGTGTTGTTGTGCCCTGGCGCAATCCGCTTAGTCGTCAGCGTTAGCGGGAAGGCCTGCTCGCCTGTATCAACTTCGGTCGCGAGGATGGCGTTATCCCACGTTTCACAGGGCACCCATTCGCCCGTGGCCTTGTCGATGCGCTCGGTCATGATGTTGGTCAGCAAGGCACGGATGTTCTTGGGCTCCCAGCCTACCCGCAGCGGGATGTGAAAGACGTGCATCCCAAGGTCACCCATGCAGCCGTAGGCCCCGTTGACATCGATCATCCGCTTCCAGTTGATCGGCTTATTGGGATTCAGATCACTGCTGTGCCAGAAGTGCGCCTCAACTTCCATGATTTTGCCGAAACGCCCCTGCCGTATCCAGTCAAGCAGCATGTACGAACCGGGGTAAAACGGAAACTCTGACGAGCAAGCAACGAACGTATTTGGGTTGTTATCAATTTCAGCAAGGATTTCAGCATTGGCAGGCTGATCAATGCCGAAGGGCTTTTCGCCGAGCAAAGCCTTCCCGCTCTTAATAATGTCCTTATAGATTGCCGCATGAAGATTGTGCGGCACCGCACAGTAGATCGCCTCGACACGATCGTCATTGAGTAAGTCCTGATAGTCCATGGTGACAATCTCGATGGTCGGGATGTTGTCCTTGAACCACTCAGTTGCCGCTAAGTTGAGATCGCAAGCGGCGACAATCACCGGGCGGAAATCGACATCAGTGAGGTGCAGCCACCGCGCCGACGCACTGGCAAACTCTTTGCCCATCAGCCCGCAGCCAATGACCCCAAATTTGATTTCTCTCTGAGGCATGCTTACTCCTTTAGATACGCCATCGCAGCGACTACATCAGCGCCATCATGCACAACGGCCATCAGTGCTTGTGTCATACCACGTGGGTTCTTATGCTGAATAACGTTGCGTCCGTAGACAATGCCTTTCGCGCCCTGCTGCATGAGGTCATAGGTGCGCTTGAGAATGACCTCATCAGCGACGCGCCCGCCGCCTCGCACCAACACCGGAGTATCCGACGCCACTTCGATCACCCGATGATACGCTTCAATGTTTTCCGATGGGTCTGCCTTGATGATATCAGCGCCCATTTCAACGGCTTGCCGCACGAGCGGCATAATCTTGGTGATGTCGCCATCGACCATGTACCCTCCGGCTTCCTCATTTGGCTGGAAAACCAACGGCTCAACCATCAAGGGCATGCCATACTCTTCACAGATGGGCTTCAGCGCGCTGATATTTTCCACACACGCCATGTGAATCTCTGGTGCGCCGGGAATACGCATCAGGTTGACGACCACGCAGGCTGCATCCAAGCGTAGGCCTGTGATGACGGCATCCTCAATTAAGTGCGTAAACAAGACATCCGGCAGGTCATGCCCGTAGACATTGGCAACATCCGTCCGCATCACAAGAGCGGGTTTGTTTGGCCCAGGGATGTTCTGCAAAAAGCGCGACTGGCCCGGTGTTAACTGAATGGCATCCGGTGCTGCCTCTACGACGGTTTCAACCGCCGTTTTGATGTTCTCAATCCCACTCAGAAAGCGGTATTCATTAAAAAAACCATGGTCGATGGCAACATCGAAACACTTGCCGTCGGCTGCGAATAAGCGCTTCATTCTTGGTTCAATAGACATGCGGTTTACTCTTCCTTTTTGTGGTGTGGTAGAGGGTATTATTCGAGATACTTAGTATAGACCGGATCGTTGGTACCGAAATCGTGCCCGACTACCGCAGACGGTTGCCCCAGCACCTTCTCGACGAATGCGGGCCACCAGTTTACCTGCTTTTCTGGCTGAGCGTATTGCAGCAAAATATCTTCTGACTCAACCGCTTTCTGTGAGCCTAACTTCTGGAACGCTGCCCGATCCAAGCCACTGATCGCCAGCCCCCAATCACGCCCAATCCGGACGTGTAAGACCTCATCGGCCCAGTCGAAATCCTGGAAGAACTTTGCCAGCGGGTCATGGGCTTCTTCGGCTGTTACCCATTCGTATTTCTTGCCAGTGGTCGCGGGCATCAAACTTTGTTCAATCGTGTAGAGTACCGCATGTGCTTCAACAGCATTCATATGTTGGTTCAAACGGATGGCGAAGCCTGGGTGTAAAGGGATATCCTGCTTCCAGTCAATGTTGTGCGCTTCAAAGTAGACTGAACCCATCATTGCGTGGCGAGCTTCATCCCATAGTTGACGGTTCATATCTACGTAGAACAGCCAAGGTTGCTTGGGTGCTTCGACGATCATACGGGCCATTGCCTCGGGGACGTCCATTTCCAGCGTCCGCTTACACATCAACGCCAGCGTTTTTTCCTCCGCACTGACGCCATCCCTGCGGGCAACTTCATGCGGTGGAAAGATGAAGTTATCTTGCCGTACAAAGCGCTCATCGCGCTGCGGAAAGAAGTCCGGCATAAACGCTTCCGTCACACGTGTCGTTGGTAGCGCAACAGTGTCATCTTTCGCCCCACTGACCCCACCTGCCGCAGCTAAGTAAGCGAGCAGGTGCAGCTTGAAGTCTGTGGCTTCGCCAACGGCTTCGATTGCTTGCACCCCCCAACGGACAGCGTCTTCCTCTTCGATGATCTGGTGCCGAAGAATACGCCGGGTCGGATAATCAACAAGGGAGTTAGCGGCTTCAAAGTGCGACTGATAAGCCGCCAACAGCATCGGCTTGATTACCCCATAAATCGCCGTCAGTTTCTCGGCTGAAGTTTGGGCAGTCAACAGCTCATCGAAAAAGGTATCTAGGCGTGGATCAGGTGATTTGTCCATATCTGGCGGTGGGTTACGCATCTCGCTCACACGGATGCGATAGTCTTGAGCGTGATCGGCAGCGAGGTAGGCATGTAGGCTCAACGCCTCTTTGATCTCCCACTCTGGGGTTGGGTTCATCCAGTAGAGGCAGGCTTCCATCATGCGCTTAGCAATCCATGCATAACGATGCAGTCGTGTAACCGTCTCATCAATATCCAGCCCGATTTGGGCGGCTTGGTCATAGCTGGCAAGGCCAACCAGTGGGGGGATGTTCGTCATGGTTGTTCTCCTTAAAACTAAGACTGCCCCATCAATGCAGTGAGAATGATCATATCGAGTTCTTCATAATCACGGGCGGCGATAACTTCATCAATTCGCGCCTCATCAAGTGACCGCACCAGCTCAACCAACTTCAGGAAGATTTCCATACTGTTACTAAGGTGCTTCGTCGCGAGCTCTGCGGGCTGCGTGCGCATCGCTTTGACATCCAAGCCAACCACATACTTTTCAGCATAGTTGTGACGCTCCAGTACACGCACTTGATTGAAGGCCCGGCGCAAGTCAACGGAGCCGAACGAGCGATCTTGGTCGTACTTAAGTCCATTTTGATCGTTCAGGTGGACGCTGTAGAGCTTGTCGAAGGCTAAGGCAAAAGCCATCTCATCGGATGGGTCGAGACCTGCCAGGATAGCATGCGCCGACTCAACCAGTGCCCCAACGCGGCTAGGGTCGCTGGTTTGCATCCCAAGCGCCAGTGCATGCCCGATCGTCGGCAGGTAGCTTAAGTCCATCGGTTCGTTGGGCTTCGGCTCGATGCATATCCGAATGTTTTCGTCATAGTCAAGGGCGGTATTCACCGTTTCGATCAGGTAGTGGGTAGCAGCGACTGGGTCTTTGGCTTCGCGCATGTAGGTGCCCTCACGTGCTAACCAGAGCACCATCAAATCCGCGCCGATGGCGTTCATTACATCGATGCACTTCTTGAGTCGATCCTTGGCCCACTCACGATCTGCTGGATTGTTCGAGGTGAACGCACCATCGATGGTGTGGGGGTCTTCCCAGATGCGCGGCGCGACGAACTCAGCAAACAATCCCCGGTCTTGAAGCACTTTCCGCATGGCAGCGGCTTCTTGCTCGATCTGAGCCGGAGTCTTGTCTTCGATGTCCGGCACGGCATCATCATCGTGGAACTGCATAGCATCAAAGCCCAACGCTTTGAGAGTGGTGAGCTTATCTGCAAAGGCAACAGAGGGTCTAACCGGCGGGCCAAAGGGATCAACCCCTTCGTGGATGTTCCATGGGCCAAACGAAAATTGGTAACCAAACTTTTCCATATCGATGAGTCCTTTCAGCGATTCAATCGCATTCAACAGAGTACAATATTATCTGGTAACGGTTGAGCAGTTGGCAAGCGACCATTCATCTGTGGTAGCGAATTTCTGCTGAACCAACAGGGTCATGATGTGTTCTTGGCGCTGTATCGACGGCATATACTCAAGATGCTATATTTCAACGGGCAAGTCAACCAAGTCGATGCACGGAAGCGTGCAACTTTCTGATTTCGTCGTTATCTAGGTGGCAAAATCCATACTATGTCTTATTTCCTCGGTTGTGATATCGGCACAAGCGGTTGCAAATCGATTGTTGTCAATAGTGACGGGCAAATGCTGTCATGGGCTATTTCCGGCTACGCCACGCAGCGTGCCCACCCAGGTTGGGCGGAGCATAAGCCCAGTGATTGGTTCATGGCTTTCAGAGAGTCGAGCCAGCAGGCCTTAGCACGGGCTAGCATCCTACCGGATGAAATCGACACTTTATGTATTGTCGGCATTACACATAACGCTGTTCTCTTAGATGCCAACGGGCAGGTGATCCGACCATCAATTCTCTATACAGACACTCGTAGTGATCTCCAAAGTAAGCGCCTTCATGATACCTTTGGTGATGCTATTTTTGCTCGCACTCAAAATGCGATGGGCAGTCTTTGGACGTGGCCTCAATTACTGTGGATCAAGGAGCATGAACCAGCCAACTGGAAACGTGTCGCTCGCATCCTCTTTCCAAAGGACTACGTTCGCCATCTGGTTACGCTTAGGTTTGTCACCGATCATGTTGACCCAGCCGGCACTTTGCTCTACGATCCGCTCAAGAAAGATTGGGTACCAGAATTTATTCAATCACTTGGACTGACTGCGGAGATGCTGCCCCACGTTCAGCACGCATTGGCTGAAGTCGGCACTATCACTGAAATTGGCGCCCAGCGCAGCGGCCTTGCCCCCGGCACGCGTGTCATCACAGGCACCACAGATACAGCCGCCGAAGTCATCGGGACGGGCCTCACAGAACCGGGCCAAGTGATTGTGAAACTGGCAACTGTTGGGCGCATCATGGGCATCACCAAACAGCCTTTGCCTCATTCCACCTTTTTGAACTACCCACATGTCCTCGATGGACTGTGGTACCCCGGCAACAGCACCAAGTTTGGCGCGTCAGCTTTACGCTGGGCGCAGTCAGCGCTGTGGAATGGGGTTGCCACAGACCTGTTTGCTCTCAATGAAGCCGTTGAACAAATCCCTGCCGGTAGTAACGGCTTACTATTCCACCCCTACCTTGACGGCGCTTTTACCCCCGTTTGGGATAAGGACATCCGCGCTAGCTTCCTCGGCCTGCATGTGAACCATAGTAAAGGACACCTTACCCGGGCCGTGATGGAAGGTGTTGCCTTTTCCATTCGCAACGCTCTCAATGACGCGGTTCAAGCGGGCCTTGGTCACATTGACGAGGTGCGCTTAATTGGTGGCGGCGCTCGTAGTGACGCTTGGGCCCAAATTATGACCGATGTCCTCAACCATCCGATCCGTGTACCTGAAGCCGCAGATGCCGCCTATGGCGCTGCCCTGATGGCGGCAGCCTCCACTGAGGCGCTTACGCTCGATGCCGCTTCGCTAGCGCCCTTGGTTAAGCTGCGCAGCGATCTCACCCCAATCGATAAGCATGTGCGCCTCTACGACGATTTATTCGGCATCTATCTTGACGCGATTAACGCGCTCAAGCCACTATCCCACAAGCTCGGCGCTATTGATGTCCTAAGCCGCTCACTCTGACTCGTTCCGGGCTTGCTCGGCATCCCAGATGATGACGGTTGTATCATCTGCGCTGGTGGCAAAACTGTTGCCATCCGGTGCCCAATCGACTGAAACAACGCCATCCGTATGACCCGCTAACACACCAACACGGTCGAGGCCCTCATCGCTCTCGTTGACTGCCCAGACCATCGTTAATCCATCCTGTGAAACCGTGACGAGCAACCCATCATCTGGCGACCAAGCCACGCTACGAATGGGACCCGTATGTGCGCCAACTCGTGTCAGTGAGTCGCCGCTGGCAACGTCCCAGATTGTGGTTGTGAAATCAGCAGAAACAGTCGCCAACAAACTACCGTCATTCGAAAATTGTGTATCGCCAACCCAACTGGTTTGCAGCCGTAGAATATCTCTCGGAACTTCAAGCCCTTCGCTGGTATCCCATAATTGAGTGTTGCCACTCCCTGCACCAAGCGCTAGGTTCGCTCCTTGCCAATCTAAGCTGTAATAGCCCAGATTGCGAATGCCATCGAGTACCTGCACGGCTTCACCTGACCCAGCATCCCACATAATAGCGGTGGCATTAATTGCGCTGACCGTGGCAAACTGACCGCCGCCATCTTCCCATGCGATCGCATTGACCAATGCGGTGTGACCTGCAAAGGAACGGACTTCAGAGCCGTTGGAAGTATTCCATAGGGTTACTGAGCCATCCCGTGTTCCAACCGCCAGCAACGTCCCCGATGGGGCCCACGCTGCACTAGTAACGGTACTCTCAAAGGGGCCAAGTGTGCGCTCTATGACCCATAAATCGGTGTTCCATAGGCGCACGCCATCGCCATAGCCAGTTGCTAACTGCTCCCCATCATTGGAATAGAGCGCAAAGGCGACAAGTTGGCTTACGCTAAACCCGGTTGCTGTTTGGGCTTTAATGAGGGCATTACCTTCATCAATACGCCAAAGCTTAAATGTGCCGTCTTCAAGAGCTGCAGCGAGCATCTGGCCAGTTGACGACAAGCTGGCAGCGATCACATCATCCGGTAGATTGGCTTGCCCATTCGGTTGAACGAAAACGCCATCCTCTGTTACGAAAAGAGGGTCTCCGTCTACGCTGAATGCCGTTGAAAGAATATCGGCTCCTGCGCCTTCTCGTTGTTCAATGATGCTGCTAGTTGCTGCATCCCATAGAATGGTAGTCTCATCTCGGCTAGCAGAAAGCAGTTGGCTGCCATCATCTGACCATGCCAATGCTGTCACCGTGGTATTAGGGTCATGCCCAAAAAACGGCACAGCGGTCTCATTCCCCTCTGTGAGGGTAAAGATGTTACCCTGCCGTGTCCCAAGTGCGAGCTGCGTTCCATCAGGTGAATACGCAATCGCACTGACCCCAGAGGCTAAGTCCGCTATCTGCACCGCCTCTTCGACTATCGTTCCTTGCGAAGAAACACTCAGCAGGTCAACCTGCCCGTTCAGGTGCCCTACCAACAGCGCGTCGTTACGCCCAAAGTAGAGGCTGTCTACAGCGGCAGGCGTACTAACGAACGAGTCAACGATTGAGCCATCTTCAACCTCTATGATGATGACGCCGCCATCACCAAGGCCTGCGGCTGCATATTCCCCTGAGGGGGAGATGGAAACCGCTTGCGCCGGAGAGGTGATCGCTAAAGCCCAAACTTCGGTCAGTGGGTCGGTGGTGTAAAAGTACACACCGATAGCGGTACTAACGATCAAAGACGAGTCATCGGCGTCAAAAGCGAACTGGCTGATTCGTCCCTTACCTAAGCGCTCTAGTGCTCCCTCTGGTACAGCGCCCGTGACGTTGGGTACCTCAATTTGTGGTTCTGGTTGACCACTACAGCCGACTGTCAACGTCATTAACATTGCGATCAGAAGCGTGAAAAACGTACACTTGCACAGCATATATGCCTCAATGGGAAACTTGGCGTAAGTATGGAATGGTCTGCGGGCCTTCTGGCAGCACACAGATTGAAGCATCTGCCCCCTGCTCTGCCCGCAGCGATGCGACAAGTTGAGCAATATCCGGGCAGGGTTTGAGCAGCGCACCTTCAATCTGTTGCTCAGTCAGTAAATGCGAATACACATAGACATCGGCTTGTAACTGAATACGAGCCTGGATCTGCACCTGCCATTGATCGTGCTCGTGGAAGCCTTCCTGAGACACCATCTCAATGATGCCCTCTGGCGACCCAGCCCGCTTGAGCAGGTGCGCGTATCCACCATAGTCAGGTAGGCCGTCCTCACAAGCAGCCGCAATAATGATGACGCCACCCGGTTTGACAATCTCAGCGGCAGCGCTCATGCCCTTGACGGATTGGTATAAATTCTGATCGAGCGGGTAGCCGCTGTTGGTCGTAATGACGATATCAAAGCGCTGATCAACGCCTGCCATTGCACTCTGTTTGACGAACTGACAGCCTTCAGCGTGAGCAGCCAGCAGATCGCCAGCAAACACCCCGGTGATGCGCTTTTTGCTGTTCAGGGTGACGTTGAGTAAGAAAGTTGGGTCGCTCATCAGGGCGACTTCGCGCATTTCTTCCCAGATGGTGTTGCCCTCGGTGACGCCCCAGGTCGCCTTGGGGTTGGCGATCATAGCGTAGCCATGGTTGCTGAAAACGCTCTCATGCCCGGCAAGGGCTGGCAGCATAGCCTTAGGCCCACCGCTGAAGCCAGCGAAAAAATGCGGCTCAATGAAGCCTGTGAGGATACGTTTGTCAGCTTCGATGCAATGCTTATTGATCCGTACCGGATTACCGAAGGAAGTTGTACCCATGGCGACAAGGTTATCGTCGTCAAAGCAGTCGTGTTGGAGGCAGGTGTAGTTATCCACGACCGCATCACCCAACATGGCCCGTAGTTCCGCATCAGTTTGCTTACGATGCGTTCCCAAGCCATTCATTAGTTTGATATTCTCTCGCTGAACGCCAGCCGCATGAAGTTCATCCAAAATGACTGGCAGCATCCGGTCATTTGGAGTCGCTCGGGTGATGTCAGTGTGCACAATGATCACGGTATCACCTGGCTCTACGAGCGCTTGCAGCGGAGGACTGCCAATAGGGTGCCGCATCGCGGCGACCAGTGCCGCTCTCTCATCTGGGACTGAAGGCGTGTCTTTCGGGGTGATGATGACGGCATCAGCTGGTACGTCAACTACCAGATCGTCGCGCCCGTAAGCAAGTTTTATCCTCATAAGGGTTCCCTCAAGAAAATAATTTTGCGGACTTCATCAAGTGTAAGTCCGCAAAATTACACAATGCCTGTGCTTACGACTCGAACCAAGGTTCGCCCTTCGGATCGGTCAGGACAACCTCACGCAGCGCTCCGACGCCCTTCAGCAGCCCTTCCCGCAGTGACATTAGGCTGTCTTCATGCTCCATACTGAGCACATAGTCGTAGCCGACAAGGCGCAAGTTACTTACCAACGCCCGCCAGAAGTCAAGATCATGACCATAGCCGACAGTCCGGAATATCCACGAGCGGTTGGCTTCATCGGCGTATGGCTTGGTATCCAGTACACCGTTAACGGGTGTGTTGATATCATCGATGCGCGTATCTTTTGCATGCACATGGAAAATGGCGTCACCCAGTTCGCGTATCGCTTTGATTGGGTCGATATTCTGCCAGAATAAGTGGCTGGGGTCGAAGTTAGCCCCAATCTCTGGGCCGACGGCATTACGCAGGCGCAGTAAGGTCTCTGGATTATACACATTAAACCCGGGGTGCATCTCCAGCGAAATCATGTCAACGCCGTGGTCGCGGCAAAAGGCAGCTTCTTCTTGCCAATAGGGGATGACTTTTTCATTCCATTGCCAATCGAGTATTTTGAGGAAGTCCGGGGGCCAGGGGCAGGTCACCCAGTTGGGGTAGGCGCTGCCGTCGCTATCACCAGGACAGCCTGAGAAGGTGATAATCCGCCGAACACCAATCTTACCTGCGACCTGAACTGCATCACGGAAGTCTTTACGATGCGCAGCAGCAACGGCTTCATCGGGGTGCAGGGGGTTGCCGTGCACACTCAACGCACTGATCTCAAGCCCACGATCATCGGCTTTTTTCTTCCACTCGCTGATCTTGATCTCATTCGCAAGTAGTTCGGCGGGTTTACAATACGACTCGCCAAGTTCAGCAACATAGCCACCTGCACCGACCTCTACAGCATCGGCACCGGCCTCTTTGATCCAATCTAAGGCATCATCGTAAGATAACAAGTCTTGGAATACGAAACTAAAAACGCCAACCTTCATTTTAACACCTCCATGTGAGTATAAAGACAATCGATCTCTCTTGGAATGGTGCCCCTCTTAGTAGAATTTCGATAGAGGCCACACCCCACGTGCAGCCCCCATCATCAATTGATTTACATGACGCGGTCCACAAACTCACGATTTTTGATAGTCACTTCGACTTTCTCTAGCTCCATGATGCCACGAGCAACGTGCTCACCAAGGCGGCGGAAAGCTTCCTCACCTTTTTCAGCCGTAGCCCGCAGCGGGTTGCCGATAGTGCCACTTTCAATGAATTCATGGTGATCCATCGGGAAGGTGAAGTAGTTATAGCCCTCAAAGCCGACGTCTGGCATGCCGTCTTCCTTCGAGAAGGAGGCTGGCAGGAATTCTGGGATGTGGGCCTTAGTGTGCTCGGCCCGCTCGAAACGAACCAGATCACTACGCCAAGCCATATCCTGTGATGTTTCTAGTTCGCTGGAGTGCCAACCGGGGGTTTCCTCGGGCGGGTTCTCCATGAGGTCACCGATCAAGCCATAGTAGCGTTCCATGTACGGCTTGACGAAGCCGACCAAGGCACCCGTTTCGTAACGCAGCTTCCGCAGCACAGGGTCAACAACTTTGATGTTTGAGCCATGCCCGTTGATGAAAATAATCCGGTTGAAGCCATGATGAATCAGGCTGCGAGCGACATCATGCATGACTGCAAGCAACGTTGAACTGCGAACTGTGATCGTCCCGCGCCCCTGCCCAGGTTCGTGCATGTGCTGTGGTGAGTAGCCCATCCAAATCGGTGGAGTGTGCAGCACAGCAATATGCTCTGAGATGCGGCTCGAAATCTCTACCGCCGTGATCGTATCTGTCCACAGGGGTAGGTGTGGGCCATGTTGCTCAGTTGAGGCAACCGGAACCAGCACTGTATCTTTGGTCTTCAAATATTCTTTGATATCGACGTAAGTCAGTTCTGCAAGGTTCCAACTGATGAACTTAGAGCGAAACGCTTCGTCACCCTCAGTCAAATGGGGCAGTTCGGGACGACGCCCTTGTGTGCCAGCCCCCTTGAAAATTGTTGGACCATCACCATTTTGATTAGCCATTTGTTACTCCCTCTAGTTAGATGTGGTTATTGACTTACTACTAAGAGCCTACCCATAAATGGCTGATGCAACTTATAGGTAGATACTATATTTAACGGAGCTTGAGAACCGTCAGCGGCTCCGTTCGCAAATAAATTTGAATTTATAATTGCATCTGCATCATACGTAAAAAGATTTCAGCGACCTCGATCCCGAAGGCGGCATCGTTGACATGCCGTTCATCAAACGTGTGAATTGGGAATTCCGAACGAATATCCTGCTTAAGTGCATCGAGAAACAGTTGGTCACCCTCTGGGTCCCAAAAGACGCCAGCAGGCGTCGCCGGGATGGATAACCCTTGCATTGGCATCACAATCTCAACCGGGCCAGTGGCCTCATTGAGGCGTTCAGCAAATAGATGACCTAACTTCATCTTTTCTTCGTGGGATGCATGCACCAACGCATACTCTGGGTTGTGATCATAGATGGGACGATCACTTAGAAACTCTGGCACTGCACCTGTGTGCCAAACGCTGAAGTCAATACAGCCTGGCACAATCACCTGTGGGACACCCAGTTTGCCTACTCGTCGCAAGCGATCCGGGCCACCATTGTGGATACCACCGACCATCGGATCGTATGTTTCGTTGGTTGTATAGTCGATGACGCCAACAAACTGACCTGCTTCAGCCAGTTCTTCCATGGCGGGGCCACCGACACCATTCGAATGGAAGATCACAGCTTCGTAGCCGTCCTCTGCCAGCCGCTCCTTAAGCGCCATCACTGCACGAGTCGTATTCCCCAACATGGTCACAGCGACGTATTTGGCCCCTTCTTCCGGTTCTTCAAGCTTATGACCGTGTGCGATCAAGCCACTAAGGGCTGCCGCGACATTATCGAAAATAGTAGTTGCAATTGGGTTGAGGCCCAAGATATCAATAATTGAGTGCACAACGAAAATGTCCGATGTGCCTACCAGCGGGTCAAAGTAATGCAAGCCAGACGCTATCGGTGAGACAAGCACCTTCGGCACACCAACTGGCAGCGTCATCATGGCAGCAGCCCCCATCACTGCGCCTTCTGCCCCACCCATTGACGTAATTGCTTGCAGCCTGCCCTCTGCATAGAGTTCAAGCGTTAATATTTTGAGCGACTCACGCATCGCGTCAACGGCTGGGCCACGTGCACCGATGCTCCTCAACTCATCGATTGTGTAGCCACCATAGCGGGCTGCTTCATCCCGACTAATGTCGGGCACAATACCAATAGGCTCACCCAAAATCCCTGAGTCAACCACAATCGGGTTCATACCGAGTGCGGCAATCCGATCTCGTAGGTAAGCTATTTCAGGTCCTTTGGTGTCAAGCGTTCCTATAACGACAACATTATTATCTTCCATGGGGTTCTTCCGTTACGGGGCCAACAATGTTGGTTGCTCATTATTGACCCCATCCTAGTTAGTCGCGATTAGAATATTTAGCTAATCAGTGGCAGCAGAGTCTCTGCTGTAATGCGAACTTGCTCGTTGTAGAATTCCTCAGTCAACAAGTTAGAGCCGTGGTCTTCGATGAACTTCATCTGCTCCTCACTGATGTCAACCGGGTTGGTCTCGACCATATTCGGGTATGGGTTGGCGGGTGTCCGGTCAACCGGGGCGACGAACTCTGAAGTCAGAGCACCATCGTAACCGATTTCCTTTAGGGTGTTGACGACTGCCGCCCAGTCCCAATGACCCCAGCCGCAAGCAAAGCGATTCGTATCCGCAACGTGGAAGTCATAGAGACGGCTCTTGGTGGAGCGAATGGATTCAAGTGGGTCGGCTTCTTCCATGTTGATGTGGTATGCATCCAAGCATACACCGCATTCTGGGCTCGTGGCTTCTGCCAGCGCCATAGCCTGGTTGGCACGGCTGACGAAGTAAGTTTCAAAGCGGTTGATTGGCTCAACAGCAATGCGAATCCCTTCCTTCTTCGACCACTCGTCGATTTCCTTCATACCTTCAACAGCATTCTTCCACTCTTCCTCAGGTGTAGAATCTGGGATGACTTTACCCACGGTACCTGGGACAATGGTGATGATTTCACCATCGAGTTCCTTGACCATGGTGATACAGTCCTTGACATACTTAACTGTATTGGCACGCACTTCTGCATCAGGAGATGGCAAGTGATAGCCCTCGAACATCAGAGTGACGGCACCCCAACAGCGAATGCCATTATCATCCAGAATTTTCTTTACTTCCTTGGTGTCGTAGCGATAGGGCTCGCCGCCAATTTCGATGCTCTCATAACCGTACTTCTTCAGGCGTGCAGCCGTTACTTCGACGGATTCTGCGCGCATCCAGTTGTGCATTGACAGGTGCATAGTGTGATGTCTCCTTTTTGCATCTAAGCAAACTAGTCATTTAATAAATAGTCGAATACCTACCAGGCACCATCTAGGCGGTGGTGCTGAGCTTAATCAGTTGAAACGCCAGCCAATTGCTGGGCCATCACCTGATATAAACTGATGACATCGATCTCATATTCAGCAGCATATTTGCTGAGTTCGTTCAAGTCACCAGCAGACTCCGTATAAATTGTTTTAGCGCCAACACTCTCAGCATCTTCAAGGCGCGCTCTAGTCAGTTGTTCGGCTATATCTGGGTGTGTATATCCAATCGCCCCATGCCCAGTTGGATGGGCTCGCCCCTCACGCCAAAACATATTGACACGTCTCCCACTGATTGTACCGTCCACCAGGCTACGTATTGCCACATGGCGCTCTGGGCTGCGGACGGCGTGGGTTGGGTCCATATAAGTGAACGGTTCAGCCACATGGAACAGTGGGCTGTTGAGGTCGAGCTTTTCAGCGAGGAACGGACTCAACTCTTTCAGTTCAACCTCATCTGGCATAGATACGCCAAGGCGGTCGTCGTTCATACGCCCAAAGGCGTAGAAGTCACCTGGGCATAGCGTCAACAAAGTTGATGCCCCCGAAGCTTTGAGATCATCCATCGTGGCTTGCACCAGCCTTTTCGCAGTTTTGGGAAACCCCAGTGAACTGGCTAATAGACCATTGTTTCTGCCCCGACCAAGTAAAACTGGTTCAATCCCGATGCTTTGCAAGAGGGTAAGGGCATGTTCAAGCACATCTGGACGCAAGAAATGCACATCATCGCCAACAAATAGAGCAACGTCGCCGCTGCGCACATCGTCAACATCAACCTTCTGACCATAAGGGTTATCATTGTTTTCGAGTGCTTTATGAACCTCAACGGCACTAGCCGGGGCTAACCCAGCAGCAGCCACTTCAGCCCGCACAGCCGCAATAGCTGAAGAATAGGGTTGATCGGTTACACAGTTTGCCCGAGCGACGCCATCGTCAGCGTCTCCGCGGTACAAATCATCGATTGATGTCGGTGTCCACTCGATCAACCCGCGCTGTTCAGACTGCACCAGCAGCCCCAAGCCATGAGGGGAGTCAGTTTCTTTTTTCGTCACAAACATGACAGGTGCCGTGTGGCGGCACATCAAACAGTATCGACAGTTTTCAGTTGTTGCGATCACATTTTCGATTGGCATAGTTGGTTTCCTCGGTTAGTTTATTTACAGACCAAACCCGGTTTTACCTGGGTTCATAATGCCGTTGGGGTCCAACGCCTTTTTGATGTCTTCAAGCATGAACCAAGCTTCGCCGTGTTGGCGCCGCATGAAACGACCAATTTTGACACCGATACCGTGATGCTCATTGATCATGCCGCCGTTCTCAAGGCAGGCTGTCATCGCCGTGTTCCACACACGGTTATGTAGTTGGAGCGCTTCCTGCGCATCTTCTGGGGGACTCTTGATGATAAACCGAGCGTACATCGCTGAGCCGTAATGGAACCAGTGCGAGAAGTGCGCGATGTAGCTGACATCCCATTCAGCATATTCCTCCTCGACGGCCCGCTTTTCTGCCCAGTATAGGTCTTCAATGCGGTCATAGGTAGTAATTGTTTCAACTGTCCCGTACATCCAAGGCAGCTTCAGGCTTTGGGGTGGGTAGTAGAAATCATAGCGATGGTTCCACCATCCCTCACCTGGTTCGCGACCAAGGTCACGATATTCAAACTGCTGGGCAATCTCTAAGGCTTTTTCTTCCTGTAAGGCGGCAATATCTGGGTTGCCATCAAAGCCAAGCACCATATAGGCACCTTCAAGTTCATAGCCTAGAATACGCTTTATCCGTGTCTTAGTGGAGTTTGGGTCATAGAGGCGAATAACGAATGGGTCGAGCCGGTTGGTCATAATTTGGCGACCAACCTCGATTGCATCCGACAAGTTTTCGAACAGTAAGGCTCGAAGCAGACGGGCCTCTGGCATGTACTCAACCTGCATCGTTGCTTCAGTGATGACACCAAGCGTACCTTCAGCTCCGACAAACAACCCCATATAATCCGGGCCTGCGGCATGATGCGGCACGTGCGGCGTGCGAATCACCCGTCCGGTCGGTAGCACAACTTCCATCCGCATTACAAGGTCTTCAGCCTTACCATATTTGGTACTGATGGTACCTGTACCGCGCGGCGCAATGTAACCACCGAGCGTGGCACAGTTGGCAGATGCAGGGTAGTGAGGCAGGGTCAGGCCTTTCTCATTGAGGGCCCATTCGAGCTGTTGTCCGTTAATACCTGCCTGAGCAGTGACGGTTAGTGAGATTTCGTCAATCTCAATGATCTTGTCCATGCTTTTCATATCCAAGAGGATGCCACCGTAAATCGGTAGTGCGCCACCTTGTGAACCAGAACCACCGCCCCATGGCACGACAGGAATGCCATACTTATTAGCAATCAGCATAATTTCGCTGACTTCTTCAGTTGTCGTTGGGTGCACAATATAATCTGGTGTGACTAACTTCTCGCCACGGTCTAACCACATTTGTGGCATCCAAGACCAATCGGTTGAGTAGACCAGTTTATCTGTCTCCCGGGTGGAAATGTTCTCCTGCCCGACGATTTCCTCAAGTTCACTACGGACTTGTTCAACTTGAAATAGAGCTGAACGATTCATATGTTCTCTCCTTGATGCCCAATGTTCTTACTTAGAGCGTTAGTCTCGATATTGGCTAGTAATAATGTTTGCGAGTACATCCACTGCCTCGGTGATGATTTGCTCAGGCTGGCTTGCGAAGCAGATGCGCAGATGGTCAGTCGCTCCTATGCCATGCTCCGTCAAGAATGCATCTCCTGGCGTAAAGGCAAACCCCTGCCGAATGGCGGCCCGGTGAACCTCCATGGCGTCTACATCATGCGGCAGAGTAAGCCACGATGAAAACCCACCTTTAGGTACCGTCCACTTGACTTCGGCTGGCATTAGGCTACTTAGAACTTGGAGCAATCTATCTCGACGAGACCGGTAAACAGGTAGCACACGCCCAATATGCCGACGGAGCGCGCCATCGTCGATGAAGTCAGATAGGGCTCGCTGTGTCAAGGCTGGCCCACAATAGTCAACAGCTCGCTTCAGTGAGATGATCTTGTCGTGGGTGGGGTGTGGCGCGATGATGTAACCGATCCGCAACCCTGGCATCAGAATCTTAGACATACTATTGATGTAGATGACTAACTCATTTTGATCCCATGCTTTAAGGGCTGGTTTGACGTCACCATCATATGATAGTCGCCCGCGCGAGTCGTCTTCGACAATCATCACACCCCAACGGTCTGCCAAGTCAAGCAGTGCTTGCCGCCGCTCATCTGACATTTGATGACCAGTCGGGTTTTGGAAATTGGGCGCAGTCAAGAAAAAACGTGGGTTAAACTGACGAATAACGCGTTCCAGCTTTTCAATATTTGGGCCATCTTCATCTAATGGCACCGGAATTGGGTTTAGATGATGACTTTCCAATGTATGTAGTATGCCTAAATGCGTTGGCTGCTCGACTGCCACAAAATCACCATGGCGAGTCAAAGCCTGCACAATCAGAGATAACCCCTGCGTTGCCCCAGTCGTTACTAAGATATCATCAGGCATAGCTTCGATGCCGCGCTCACGTAGTAGCGTGGTTAATGAACAGCGTAGTTTCGTGTCGCCTTGTGATGTTTTGTAGCGCATCAGTTCATCGGCTTCAGCACGCAAGCGGCTCATAGAGCCCCAAAATTCGCCAACCGGAAACAATTCCGGGTCTGGCTCGGCTTGTGCGAACGAGCGTACAATTGATATTTCATCGATCCGACTGAGATCGTTGAGAACAGAAGCTGGCTCGGAAGACAGCCCAACTTCTTGCATCAGTTCCTCAGGCTGCGCTGTCTTTGCGATGAATGTCCCTCTTCCTACAACGGTTTCAATCCAACCTTCAGCACGAAGCTCATCATAGGCTGTTTGAACAGTCAAACGCGTGACACCCAGCTTAGTCGCCATCGGGCGGATTGCGGGGAGCTTCGCGCCAACAGGTAAGGCCCCTGTCCGTATCTGCTGCCGTATCTGAGAAGCTATCTGCCGATACAGCGCTTCCGCAGCGTTGCGATTGACTGTGATGGGGGGAGACATTTTATCGACCTAAGACAACTAGTTTACAGTCTGGCCCACTTCGAGGCGTCGCTAGCGAACGACACTTCATTAAAACTTACTTCTACTCCTACGACACTACAGTAATTTAGTTGATAGTCTCTTGACAGTGACACCATACATGAGACTGACGGTGACACTAATATCATTCAGCTTCGGCTGTGCTCACTTCACCAGTAGACATAGCACCAGGAATGATATGGCTCCAGAAGATGAAGCCGATTGTTGAGAACAAGAGTGCATGGAAACCAATGCGATACAGGATAAAAAACGCAGGTTGGAACATACCAATGACGCCCAATACGATGCCGCCCACTAGAACTGCTTCTACTACCTTGTACAGCCGATGGTTCACTTTATAGTTTAACAAGCTGGCGGCTGCCCAGATGATGCTGATGTAAACCAGAATAATGCCGATAAAAATGGCGATGAACGGGACTGCTTGCAAGAAGATTAATTCTGTCATCTGTTCTTCAGATAGAACAGCGCGCCGAATCGGTTCGGCGATTAATCCGACAACAAACAGCACCGCTGCCGAAATCGGCAGCCCGACTGGGACGAGTGGCTTCTTTGCTTCCATAACAATATTTTCCTTGCTCTAGCCAATGGGTGGACGGCCTAATGCAGCCCACCCATTGACACATTCAGTCTAGTAATTGATATCGACGTGCGTCTTATTCTCTGACGACTCGATGATAGCAGCCGCAACGACGTCTGCTTTGTAGCCATCAAGGAAGGTAGCACCATATGGTGCAACGTCATCGCCATTTACGATGGCCCGTAAGAAGTGATCAATCTCATGGACGAAGGTATGCTCCCAACCAATGATATGCCCTTGAGGCCACCAGTTTTCCCAGTAGGGGTGGAAAGCCTCTGACACATTCACCTGATGGAAACCGGCGGTATCTTGATCATCATCGACCCACCAGACTTCGAGTTCATTCATGCGCTCAAGGTTGAAGCGAATACTGCCCTTCTCACCGTTGATCTCAAAGTTGTTGTAGTTCTGGCGTCCGCCAGCGAAGCGCGTCGCTTCGATTGTGCCAATTGCTCCATTGGTAAATTCAACGGCAGCGACAAAGGCATCATCAACGTCAATCTTACGCATTTCCCCATTGTCATCTGGACGCTCTGTGATGAATGTTGTGGCTTTACCTGCGACACTGGCGAAATCACCACAGAGATAGTGTGCTAAGTCGATGATGTGCGTACCAAGGTCACCTAGGGCACCTGAGCCAGCCACTTCTTTATCCAAACGCCAAATGTAGGGGGTGCCAAAGTGCGGCATGATCCACTGCTGGAGATACTGTGCCCGAAAGTGGTAGATGCGCCCCAGTTTGCCTGCGTCAATCAAGTTGCGAACTAAGCGAATGGCGGGCACAAAGCGATAGTTAAATGCGACCATATGCTTAACATCTGCTTTTTCGACAGCGTCAAGCATAGCTTTGGACTCTTCAGGATTACGGCCCAAGGGCTTCTCCGAGAGGATATGCTTGCCCGCTTCTGCGGCGGCAATATTTGCTTCAGCGTGGATATTGTTCGGCCCGCCGTTATCAAACAATATGACATCCGGGTCGTTCAGCATATCACGGTAGTCTGTATAGTATTTTTGGTAGCCGAAGCGACGTGCCGCCTCACTGACAGCTTCTTCATTACGCCCGGAGATGGCAACCAACTCTGGGATCGCTGCTGGTGGGTACATCATATAGGGGAGGGTCTTATAAGCATTGCTGTGTGCCTTCCCCATGAAGGCATACCCCAGCATACCGACCCCAACACTTGGCGCATCACCCTCAGCTTTAGCCCCAGCCTGTGATGAAAAACTCTGCTCTGACATAAGTATCTTTTCCTTCTCGTTGTGGCGCTGTTTATGATTTAAGTATCCAGAGAGAGATCTCCCTGGCTGGATACGCTCAAATTTGTGGAACCGATTCGTTAGTCGTCTGACGAAAATGCAGCGTCAAAAATAACATCAGACTTATCAAAGTCGGCTGCACGGATGATGCGCAGTGCTTCTGGCGCGCCAAAGGTGCGGTCCATCACGGTATCTTCCCACTCAATTGAGAGCGGACCATCGTATTCGATGCGGTTTAACGCACGGATCATCTCGTCCCAGTTGACATCCCCACGGCCCGGTGAAACAAAGTTCCAACCACGCTGCGGATGCCCGAAGTCTAAATGAGACGACAAGATGCTGCGGGTGCCGTCTAGTTTCTCGACCTTGCTATCCTTAACATGGACATGCCAGATGCGGTCGCCAAAAGCATCAATGAACTTAACTGGGTCAACAAACTGATGGATCAGATGGCTGGGGTCGAAGTTGAAGCCAAAGGCCGGGTGATAGTCAATGGCTTCAAGTGTACGGTGGGTGGTGATGATGTCGTAGGCGATCTCCGATGGGTGGACTTCTAACCCATATTTGATGCCATTCTCTTCGTAAACATCCATAATTGGCTTCCAACGGTCAGCGAAATCGGCATAACCATCATCGATCATGGCTTGGCTCGTCGGTGGGAAGAAGTACAGGTTCTTCCATACCTTGCTGCCTGTAAATCCGTTGACGCGCTCGACGCCGAATTTCTTGGCAGCGAGCGCGGTATTTTTAACCTCTTCTGCACAGCGCTGGCGAACCCCTTCTGGGTCACCGTCACCCCAAAGCCGCTCTGACAAAATCGATTGATGACGCTCATCAATTGGGTCATCTGCTACACACTGCCCAACCAAATGTGTACTGATTGCCCAGCACTTCAGGTTGTACTTATCGAGCAGATCACGCTTTTCTTCTACATAACTATCATCTGATAGTGCTTTGTCAACTTCAAAGTGATCACCCCAACAGGCCAATTCTAGCCCGTCAAAGCCCCACTCGCTGACCATCTTACACAGGTCTTCCAGTGTGAGGTCAGCCCATTGCCCAGTAAATAGCGTTACAGGTCTTCCCATTTGTACTTCGTCCTTTCTGTGGAGGATATCATTGCTGATTGAACGAAATCTAACTACGTTACGTTGGCCTGGAGAAATACCAAGCCTTGACTAGCCAGTGCATCAGGAGACTCTTCAAAGTCCCGCCAGATGGCAGCAGCACGGGCGATACTCTTGACTTTGGGCGTAAACGATTCGATCACAACGGGGCCATCAAACCCAATATCCGTAAGGGCTTGGGCGACATCATCCCAATTTACCTGACCATTTCCTGGGGCGCCTCGATCACTGCCGCAACTATGCAGATGCACCAGACGATGCCCAGCTTTACGAATTGCATCGCCTTGATTCTTTTCCTCGATGTTCATGTGGAAGGTATCCAACATAATGCCCAGTGCCGCGTTGCCTACGCCATCAATCACTTCAACGGCTTGCGCTGCCGTATTGATGAAACTGGTCTCGAAGCGGTTGAGAGGTTCAAGCCCTAACGTGACGCCACGCTCAGCAGCATAAGCCGCTAACTCACTAAGGTTATCTATGAGGAGCTGTAGGTCGGAAGCCCGTTCTTCTGCTGTTTGCTGCCAGGTGCGCCCAACTGAAGAATAGATCGGCCCAACGAGGTTGATGGCGTTCATTGCTTGGCATGTATCTATACAAGATTTGAGATACGCTATGCCATTTTCCCGGATATCCTTTTCCGGGTGGATCAGGTCGCGGTCAGGCCCCATCGCTGCTGTCGCTGTAGCAACAAGGCCGTTATCGGCAATCACTTGACCCACAGCTTCACCATCAACGATGCTGGTATCTTCCAACGGTACCTCGATGATGTCAAAGCCCATCTTACGAATTTTGGGGGCAAAGGCCGCGATCCGCGTCGTATCTAGTGGCGACTCCCATACCCATAGATTGACACCGTATTTCACTGGGTACTTTCTCCTATCATGTGGCTTTATGCATGCATTAATCAGCTAGTTGACGCGGTTCCCACTCTTATTGAAGCAGTGAACCTGATCAATATTGACATCAAACTGAACGTTATCTCCAACACCGACGCGGGCAATACCCGACACGAGACTAAGCATCGTAATATCCCCAGTCTCAATGTGCACAATTGTCTCAACACCCAGCGGTTCTGTTAGGGCGACCTTCCCGGTGAAAGCCCCGTCGTTATTCAGTATGATATCTTCCGGGCGAATACCCACCAGCAGCGCCTCCGGAATATTCCCAGTAGCGGGCTGCGGAATCTTGACTGGTGAGTCATTAACGTGAATAGTGCCATTCTCACGGCCTGCATTGAACAAGTTCATCTGTGGTGTGCCCACCAGCCGCGCCACGAAGGTATTCGCAGGGCGGTCATAAATATCTGTCGGCTCACTGATTTGAACGATCTCGCCTTGATTGAGCACGGCGATTCGGTCAGCCATTGTTAACGCCTCGATTTGGTCATGCGTGACGAACAAGGTTGTACTGCCCTGTGTCTTTTGAATATGCTGGATTTCCACACGTAGTGACTCACGCAGCTTGGCATCAAGGTTGGAGAGTGGTTCATCCATCAAAAAGACTTGCGGGCTGCGGACAATGGCTCGCCCAATCGAGACACGCTGCATTTCACCACCGGAGAGCTTCGCCGTCTTACGCTTTAGTAGGTGATCGATGCGAAGAATCTCAGCGGTTTCCGTCACCATCTTCTCGATTTCTGGCTCAGGAGTCTTCCGCATTGGTGAGCGCAGCGGAAACGCCAAGTTATCAAAGACGGACATTGTCGGGTACAGCGAGTACTGTTGGAAGACAAATGCGACATCACGCTCGGCGGGGGGCATCCGCGTCACTGGGGTACCATCAAAGAGGACTTCACCGACATCGGGCTTTTCTAAGCCAGCAATCACGCGGAGCGTGGTCGTCTTCCCAGCACCTGTTGGCCCTAGCATGACGAAGAACTCACCATCATTTATCTTGAGATTAACGTTTTTAAGGGCTGCTACACCACGATAGTCTTTAACAATATTTTGTAATTTGACGTCTGCCATGCGTTACTCCGGTTTCGTCAATGCAAGTTCAGTTTGTGGGTCAAAAAAGCGGATCATGTTTGGGTTAATGTCAAAATTGACTATCGTCCCAATCGGGTAATCCAGCAGGCGATCACTGCGTAGTTGGGCAATGTCTGCGCTCTTGGCGTTGGGTGGGTTAACAGCCAACATCGAGTAGGCACCATAGATATCAGTTGAGTACACCTCTGACTTAATGCCGCCATCGTCTGTAAGCTGGGCAGCCTCAGGGCGAAAACCAACTACCACTTCATTGTCAGTGCCAATTTCTTCATCGAGAATGGGCTTCCAGGCAGTAGGTGCTGCGATCTCACTGCCTTCAAACAAGTGAACAATACCATGCGCGTACCGCCCATAGAGCAAGTTCATTCCTGGGCTGCCGATAAAGGTCGCGACGAACAAGTTCGCTGGATCATAGTAAACATCGGCGGGTGACCCAACCTGTTGAATCTCTGCGGCAGACATGACGACAATTCGGTCGCCCATCGCCATCGCTTCGATCTGATCGTGCGTCACGTAAACGGTCGTCACGCCAGACTGGATTTGCAGCCGACGGATTTCTGCCCGCATTCGCTCACGGAACTCTGCGTCCAAGGCACCTAGCGGCTCATCCATTAGGAAGACGGACGGTTCACGGACAAGGGCCCGTGCCAGCGTGATACGCTGCTTGTCACCGCCAGAAAGTGCGCCGGGACGCCGCGGCAGCAGTGCCCGATCAATGCGCAGTAGGTCAATCATCTCTTCAAGTTTGCGCTTCTGAATATCGCGGCTGGCGTGTTCTGCTTTTAGAGGGAACAAGATATTTTCTTCTACAGACATATGCGGATACAGCGCAAAAAACTGGAATACAAAAGCGATGTTGCGGTCTGCTGGGTTGGTCCAAGTGACGTTTTCACCATCAAGGTAAATGTTGCCACTGGTCACAGACTCGAGGCCTGATATCATCCGCATAGTTGTCGTTTTACCACAACCGGACGGGCCGAGGAAGACGGCAAACTCACCATCTTCAATACGTAGGTTAAGCGGCTTGACTGCTGTGAATCCGCCAAACTCTTTCTTGACGTCCACCATTTCAATCGTTGCCATTAGCGTAATGTCCTATCTAATGCTTAGATAACTGATTCGGTTTATTGTCTGACGGCACCAAACGTCACACCGCGCAGCAGATGCTTACGTAGGGCAAACGTTACAATGACGACAGGGATCAGGAAGAGCAATGTTCCTGCGGCAATTGCTGACCATTCGATACCACCGCGACCAAGCATCGTAGCAATACTCGGTGGAGCAGTGCGCGCTGTTTGGCTAGTGAGCATCAGAGCGAATGCATATTCGTTCCATGCGAAGATCAGGCAGAAAACGGTTGTTGCGGCAATACCTGTAACGGCCTGCGGTAGCACAATCTTCGTGAAGGCTTGCAGCCGAGTGTAGCCATCTACCAGCGCTGCTTCTTCGTATTCACGCGGAATCTCGTCGATGAAGCCTTTCATCAACCAGACTGCCAACGATAGGTTAAACACGGTATATAGCAGGATCATGCCAAAGTGCGTGTCGTAGATGTCTAATGCACGGTACATCAAAAAGAGCGGTACTGTAACAACCACGGCTGGCAGCATTCGGGTACTCAAGATGAAGAATAAGAGGTCTTCCTTACCAGCTACCCTGAAACGACTGAACGCGTATGCTGCCAGCGTTCCCAGTGTAACTGACGCCACCGTAGAGCCACCCGCAATAATCAGTGAGTTACGCAGCCTACCAACGAATTCACTGGGGCCAGTCACCTGCTGCCCGCTGGCAACGGCAATCCGTTCCATCAGCGGCAGTTCAGCGGCATTGGCCCGCACTTCGTCGATTTGGCTCAAAGGGATTTGTGCACGGTCAGTTAAAAGGAACACGAAGCCCTCAAGCGTTGGCTCACGGATGATGGTTGGCGGTATTTGCACGATCTCCTGCCGCGCCTTGAACGCCGTGATCACCATAACGCCCACTGGTATCAAGCTCAGAATTGCCAATGTAACCACGATAATGGCTTGTACAGTACGCCACGCGCGTGAGCGCGGGTGCGCTCTATCAACACGGAGTGCCGTTTTAATTGGGCTGCTTGGCCCTGTTTCTTCAAATGTTGCCATCGTTAGGCTCCTTTCGCACGGTTCAACGACCGGATATACAGGTTGCTGATGGCTATCACGATGATCAGTACCACGTATGCAAGCGCACTGGACTCACCGGTACGCCACTGCCCTTGAAAGGCTTGTCGGTATAGGTTAACAGCAATCACTTCAGTTTGTGTTCCCGGCCCACCACCTGTCATACCCATGACCAGATCGAATGATTTTTGGAAGGCTTCAATTGTGCGGAACAAGACTGCAATCAACATCAGCGGGGCGACCTGTGGTAGCGTAATGCGCCAGAACTGGAATAATGGCGAGGCTCGGTCAATCGACGCTGCTTCGTAAAGATAATCTGGAATGGCCTTCAAACCAGAGAGGATCAGCAGCATGACAAACGGAGTCCACATCCACACATCCACAATGATGACTGCCCATAACGCAAGGTTAGGGACTATTTCACCAGCAAATTTACTTGCGAGCATATCTGGCGCGTTTTGTGGGTCTGTAAACCCCAGTAAGTAATTGAAGTAACCAAATGATGGGTTGTAAATGAGCTTCCAGAAAAGGCCAACAACTACGGGTGACAGCATCATCGGAATAAGAACGATGGTTGTAATGATTCCACTACCGAAAAATTTGTTCTTCAGCATCATTGCAAGTGCAAAACCAAGTACAAGCTGGATCAGCACGGATAAGACAACGTACTGACCTGTCGTCGAGAAAAACTGCCACATGTTCTCATCTTGCAGAACACCTTGGAAATTCTCGAAGGCTACCCAACGCGGGGCAACGCCTCTGTTAATAGCAGAGTAATCCGTAAAACCCAGATACAGGCTATAAAACAGTGGAAATACATTGATGGCGATCAGAAGGCCAAGGGTGGGCCAAATGAACAAGTTCATGATTGTTTGGTCGGTCAATTGACGACGCTTGCGTGGCCCCTTAGGTGCCGTTACTTCTGCGTCGGGCACAGGACGAACTTGACTTTGAATTTCCGTAGACATACAGATAGTCTCTCTTTTTCACACAAACAGTGTTGTTGTTATCTTGCGGTCATGCCAATTTTCAGGAGGAGATTACAGTCGCAATCTCCCCCTGACTTCTCTCAATTTGCGCGGAGCGTTGCTCCTAGCAAATCAGTGTTATTCGATTAGCCCTGCATCTTGGAGAATTTCGGTATGCCGTTCCGCCATATCGTTCATGGCTTCCTCAGCGGTACCTTCACCTCCAACGATATACTCACCTAGCTCGGTCTGCGTGACGAACAGCAGGTCACCGAAGACTGGGACGTTCCAGTAGTCTTTCACGATGAACATAGTCTCGGCAAAGGCCGCGTTGTATGGTGCAATCTCAGCGAAAGCCTCGGACCCGAGCACGGCGGCGTTGCAGCTATAGCCACCAAATTCAGCCCATGCAAACTGGATTTCTTCTTGAGCGAACCACTCGATGAAATCATAAGCGGCAGCCTTACGCTCATCATCAATATAGCTGATAATGCTTACACCCTGACCGCCAAGTGCGGAGAACTGGTCACCATCTGGGCCAGCCGGGTTTACGAAGTAACCGGTGGTGTCAGAATATGGGTTGATGTCTGAGTTTGCCAGTGCTGGGAAGAAAGCGAAGTAGTTCATGATCATCGCAGCCTGACCAGAGATGAAGGCATCATTCGCTTCAGCAAAGAATGAGTTGGACATGCCGGGTGGCTGGCAGCAGTCATAGAGCTCTCTGTAGAACTCAGCAGCCGCGATTGACTCTGGGCTGTTGACGATCCCCTCAACCTCGAAGGTCTCTGGGTCTTGCCATTCAGCGCCATAGCTAAAGAAGACGGCCTCGAAGCCCATTGTCAGCGCATCGTAGTCAGCTTGGGTGTAGATGGCTGAACCATACAGGCCTTCATCTGGGCGAGTGAAGAACTCAGCAATGTCACGTAGTTCGTCATAGGTGGTTGGTGGGGCGAGTGGGTAGCCATATTCAGCTTCGAAGTTTTCCATCTCCGTTGGGTCTTCAAACAAGTCTGTGCGATAGGCCCAGCCCAGTGCATCACCCTCAGTTGGGTAACCATAGTACTCACCAGAACCAGTTGGGTACTCACCGTAGAAGGTCAGCGTGGCTGGTGTCACTGAGTCAGCGATTGTCACACCGTCAACTTCGGTGGTGGTCAGGAATTCAGTCATATTTTCGATATGGCCCTGTGTGGCGGACTGACCAAGCCACTGGCTGTCACCAACGACCATGTCATAGCTGGTGCCGCCTGCTGCCATCTCAGTGAAGAAGAGGTCACCAAAGGAACCCCATGGCTCCTGAAGAACGGTAACCGCAATGCCAGTTTCCTCTTCGTAGAGGTTACCAACCTGCTGCAGGAAGTCGGCTGGGTCCCACTGTGCCCAAAGGATAACGAGTTCATCAACGTTACCTTCTGGAGCAGGAGCCTCAGCTTCCTCTTCCATCTCTTCTTCCATTTCCTCTTCTTCCATCTCCTCGCCGCTTTCTTCTTCTTCGGCTGGAGCTTCTTCTGCGGCTGGCTCTTCTTCTGCCGCTGGTGCGGCACATGCTGCCAAGACAAGCGCTGCAGTCAGCGCTATCAGGTAATAAAAGAGTTTCTTCATTGTTAATGCTTCTCCTTAAATTTAAAGCTATCTGGCGTGCCTGGAGTACATTCCCCAGATCAAACACTATTCTCCATCGTTTTCTTACATCGTCTCCTTAGCGTTCCTCCTTCACTGCCTTTCTGCGGACACTTCCAATGCGCTAACCACCTTAATTGGTCAGCATCATTAAAAGGGGGGATATTCATTTATGAAGCGCCTAGTTTGCAGAAAGTGAACTTTTGGCTCAGCCGTCGATGTTAGCTAAAGCCTACCCCGCAGGGTTTGTCAGGTTTGACAGTTTTAAATAGCGTAGTAAAGTTTTGATCACCGTCGCAGGTACACCCAACAAGAAATTCACGGGTACACTGCCTACCTATTTGTTGGCATAAATAGGTTTTCATCCATAAATGAAAACGTTTTCATCTAGATTATCATACTTTTTACATCAATGGAAGACTCAATATAAATCGTAAGCGAAACTCTCATACTATAAATATTGTTTTTGTTAGTCTGCTAGACATTAAACTAGCATTTCTAGCATTAAGTTTGCGCAAAAGTCTGCAAATTCTTGATCGTTGATATTTAAGTCAAGTTCATGGACGGGGATATCATCTTTGAGATGCTCTTTAAGCGCATCGAAACAGGCCTTGTCTGCCTTTGGGTCCCAAAAGCGCTGTCCTTCACTATCCAGCATCGAGACGCCCTTTAGTGGTAATACAAAGGCCACTGGTGCCGTTGCCATGTTAGCCGCCTCCGCTAACATTTTGCCCATCTGGCGGTTTTCTTCGACATTGGTGCGCAGTAAGGTGATGTTCGGGTTCCATGCGTAGAGGTTGCGCTCCTTATATTTCTCTGGAACAGTTTCCATACCGCCAAAGTTTGCCATGTCAACGCAACCCGGCACAATGACTGCGGGAATACCAGCCTTTGACGCTGCTTGCCCACGCTGGGGGCCAGCATCTAAAACTCCACCGCAGACAGTATCCGCTAACTCCGTCGTGGTAATGTCAAGGCTGCCGACGATGTAACCATCGGCAATCAGGCTTTCCATTGTGCGCCCGCCTGTGCCCGTCGCATGAAAGACCAACACCTCATAGTCATGCTGCTCGATCTGCTTTTTAGCCCGTCCTACACATTCGGTGGTGTTGCCAAACATTGAGGCCACTATCAGCGGTTTTGTCGATGTTACCTCTGGTGCAGCTTGCTTTATTGTAACCATCCCGACAATTGCTCCAGCAGCATTCGTGTAAATCTCACGACTGATGCTGTTGACCCCAGCAACATCAACGACGGATGGGATAAAGACGATGTCTTTGGTGCCGTTGTATTCACTAACATCCCCACCACCCAGCGTAGAAACCATCACTTTAGGAACGCCAACCGGCAGCGTACGCATGCCAGCAGTTGCTACGGATGTACCACCGCCACCACCCATCCCTAAGATGCCGTCAAGCTTACCGTTATTATAGAGACGCTGAATGATGACAGCTGTTCCATCAGACATGGCCTGCATAGCAGCATCTTTTTGTTCACCGGAGGCAAAGGCATCGAGTGAAGCGCCGCCTGCTTCAGCAACTTCTGCGGCAGGAATATCTGGCTCGAAGCCAGGACGACCCATGATGCCATAGTCCACCATGATTGTTTTCAGTCCTGCGGCTTCAATCAGATGTTTCACGAAGCGAAAATCCTCTGCTTTAGTATCTAATGCACCGATCAATACGATCGTTTTGGTCATAATATATCCTTTATCCGAAGGGCTTTAATATGATTTAAAGGGAGGTTTCACCTTAAAGTCAACCATCAATTTTGGTTTGCACGGAATCAAAAAGAGCCCGCTAGCAAATGACGAGCTCTCACGAGTTGTTTTTAACGCTCTATTTCCAGTATCTGGTTAGCAGATACATTCTCGATCATAGTTTCTTCACCATCGGGCCATTGCACACGCAGTTCGGCAACTTCGTCAGAAGCCCCGAGGCCGAAGTGACAGCGAGCATCCTCAGAGGACAGATAGCTGCTGCCTGCATGCACCTCACGAGCCAATGTTTGACCATCCTCCAATGTCGCTGTGACTAAGGTGCCAGGGGCAAAACTACCCAGATCAACTGTAAGCCAGTTGCCCGCCGTTTCCTGATTCTCCAACAGGATCAGGTCGCTGCCGATTGAGTTAATGACGATATCAAGGTCGCCATCGTTGTCATAGTCCGCAGTAGCGCTGCCACGCCCAATAATTGGACCGATATCTACCGAGCCTGTGACTTCTCTATACTCAGCAAACGCACCGGCCTCACCTTGTGCTGTTTGATTGACGTACAATTGCATTTCCATACCGTCTTCTGCCAAGTCCAGAACAGGAATCCCACCGTTGATGATGCTCAAGTCAACGTCAGTGTCGAGGTCATAGTCAGCCCAAGAGATACCCCAACCCGTCCACCCGACGCCAAATCCATCAATGCCGATGTCTGTGGTAGCATTGGCAAAAGCCAGTTGGTCAGATGCAGCTTGATTCGCATAGAGCGAGTGGAATTGGTCTCCCATGTTGGTGATCACAATGTCAAACTGACCGTCTGCATTGAAGTCACCACTGGCAACACCCATCCCACTGTTTTGATCATCAATTTGGGCGTCCTGCCCAATTTCCTCAAAACGGAAACCGATACCCTCTGGATCATCTGGTAGAAGGATGTTTTCATAGAGACGATTAGGGTTGGTGTCGTTCGCAACAAATAGATCAAGGTCGCCGTCAGAGTCGAAGTCGCTCAGTAGTGCCCCTAAGCCATATTCGAAATCTTCTGTCTCTAGCCCGACAGTCTCACCGACCTCGACAAAGCTGACGAAGCCATCTTCAGTTTCTCCTTCGCTAACAAAGAAAAGATCACGGACGCCGAGATTAGTATTGGGGAAACCCATCGTTGCATCCGGAATACGATTGTTGACATCGACATAGCCTGCCACAAACAGATCGGGCCAGCCATCGAGGTTGATATCACCGACGGATGTTGCAGTCTGCCAGCCGTACATATCAACACCAGCCGCTTCGGCCCCTTCTGTGAAAGTACCATCGCCATTGTTCCAGAAGAGCAAATTGACACGGGAAGTCGTCACGTAGAGGTCTGCGTTGCCATCCATGTTGAAGTCAGCCGCAACGCAGCCATTACCGCGCATAACAACCGCCATCCCTGCTTCTTCACTGACATCTATAAAGGTGCCTTCGTCATTGCGATAGAGAGCACTAGTGGGGAGCCCACCCGCTTCTTGCTCCCAACGACCTGCTTCTTCAGTTGCGTAGGAATTGACTGCATAAAGGTCAAGCCAGCCATCATTGTTGTAGTCGATCCAGCAAACCCCACCGCCCATCATAGCGATTGGGTCCCCGGAGGTACCCCAACGGAACGCACCCTGAGTAAAGTCTAGGCCGACGTCCGATGCCACATTACGAAAGGTCAGTGGGTTGGGGCCAACAGCGGCTGGCTGGCAGCCCATGGTCAACATACCAGCCAGTATCACCGTGATAATCCACCTGAATGACTGTGCTTGTCTTCGAGTGAAATACATCAATTTATATCCATCTATGTTAGTTAACGTTACGCCAGACCAGACGACTCACGGCTGCGGCGCGAGAAGCTGTCGATCAACACAGCGGCAAGCAAAACACCACCGTTGACCACGAACTTAACACCCGACGGCAAACCGAGAAGGCCCATGCCGTTCTCAACAGCCGCGATAATTAAGGCGCCATATAGTGCAGTAACAACACGACCACTACCACCGAATAGGCTGGTACCACCGATAACGGCTGCTGCAATTGCGTTTAAAAGTAGGTTGCCGCCACCGGTGTTGGTATCAACAGAGCGCAAGCGAGAGGCCAGAATAATACCGCCCATGCCTGCCATAAAACCGGAAATCATGAAGACTGCAATCCGAATATTATCAACGTTGATACCGGCGCGACGGGCCGCCTCTGGGTTACCACCAACTGCATAGACATAACGCCCAAACTTGGTTCGGTTTGCAACGAACGACCAGAAGACAAGTTGTACCAAAATGATCACGGCGGCAACCGGTACACCACGGTCTGTATTGGCGTAGTACACAACAAAACCTGTGATAGCCGCCAAACCAAAGATCTGCGCCAAGATAATCGGCAGCGGTACAGCTGGCAAATTTTGTTTTCTCAGGGAAGCTCGTCCAACGAGCTTCGTCGTTGCAAAGATCACAACAATCATAGCAAGCAATACCCAACCCCAGAGTTCAGGCAGGAACGCATTAGCAATACCTAGCACCACATCGTTTTGAATAACAATCGCGCCAGAAGTTGATAATTCCGTGGTTAGGATGAGAACAACGCCTGACCACGCCAATAACCCTGCCAGCGTTACGACAAATGAGGGCACACGGGCTTTCGTAATGATCAAGCCATGTAGTAGGCCGATCAATGTTGTTGCCAGCAAACCAGCCAGAATAGCCGCCCACCATGGCCAAGCAGATGCTTCTTGGCGTAGCAGCAGCGCCATCGTAACACCACCAACACCACTGACATAAGCTACCGAGAGATCAATTTCGGCAATTAGTAGAACGAATACAACACCAATCGCAATCGTCAACACACCAGCCATTTGCAGCAGCAAGTTGACGAAGTTGCGAGAGTTAAAGAACACAGGGGAGAGCGTGCCAAAGATCGCTGCAATGACAATTAACCCAGCGATGATGGGTAATACTCCGAGGTCACCAGACTTAACTCGCATTAGCTGTGTCTGGATATATTCTCCGACAGTTGGCTCTCCAGTTAACTTGACGCCTTCAGACGCATCTAATTGATTTTCCATCTTATATCACCTAGCTGCTCGTGCTGCTTGCAACAGCCTGTGGTTCTTCAGATGCTTGCATACCAGGAACGAATTCAAGATCGCCTGCGGTAATTGCACCAACAATTTCCTGCTGGTTTGTGTCAGCGGCGTTGTAAACACCTGCTCTGCGTCCAAGCCGCATGACTGTAATTCGGTCAGAGACTTCGAACACATCATGCAGGTTATGCGAAATAATCACGACACCAAGCCCTTGATCACGCAAATTTTTGACCAGATCGAGCACTTGGCGCGTCTGTGCAACGCCGAGGGCAGCGGTTGGCTCGTCGAGGATGACCAATTTTGAGTTCCACATGACAGCCTTGGCGACGGCAATGGCTTGCCGTTGACCACCAGAGAGACTAGCTACAGCCTGCCGAACCGAACGAATCGTTGTAACTGACAAGGAGTCCAGCGTTTTGACTGCTTCGCGTTCCATAGTAACTTCATCGAGTACCAACCCGGCTGTCATTTCACGGCCTAGGAACATGTTATTGACAACATCGAGATTGTCTGCAAGTGCCAAATCTTGATACACAATCTCGATGCCGAGGTCGGCTGAGTCACGTGGATCATCAATCTTGACTTTCTTGCCTTCATAATATACTTCGCCGCTATCAAATGGATAGATACCAGCGATGCCTTTGATCAGTGTCGACTTTCCGGCTCCGTTGTCTCCGACGAGTGACATAACCTCGCCCAATTTAACTTCGAAGTCTACATCTTTTAGCGCCTGAACAGCACCAAAGCTTTTCGACACCCCTTTGAGTTCGAGTATGGGGGAATCAGACATTAAATAACTCCATCTAACTTGTGAGGCTCTTGGATAGCCATAAGACATGCGATTGAAAGTGTGCCCGCTACGATATTTATAGCGGGCATCAGTAGTTAGGCTCATGGGCAAGCACTCAATTGCTTACCCATATTAGTCGGTTAAAGTCGTTGTTTAGCGGTCTTCTGGGCAGAACTGCTCGAAGTCGCCAACGCAGACTTCTTCCCATGTACGGAAGCCATCGGCAATGACAGTCTCGGCAATGTTGTCTGATGTGACAGCAATTGGCTCAAGCGCAACAAACGGAACGTCGCTGCTCCCGTTGTCGATTGTCAAACCACCCGTCATCCCTTCGATGTCCTCATCCAGCAGGAGGCGAACGGCTACTTCAGCGGCAGCAAAGGCCTCAGCGCGGATTGGCTTGTAGACCGTCATAGCTTGGTCGCCAGCGAGAATGTTCTGGATACCACCAGCAGTCGCGTCCTGACCAG
>CAYTPI010000012.1:0-58880 GCA_964439625.1 uncultured Anaerolineae bacterium
CCATCGCTTCTGATTTGCGCTGCAGCCCACGCGCACTGCTCAACCGACGACCCGCCTAGAGTCGTTTTTTGTTAGGCTGGCTTACGGAATGCCGCTCGCCACCTACCCGCTACTCGCGTAAAAACTTCTGGACGTTGGCAAACTAAGGAACTGGTCAAGATCATCGCGAGGCTACCCAGAAAATAGGGCTGGAAGATGTATCGCTCTCCGAGGAAAACTGCGACAATCGTGAGGCCCAGCAGCGGTAAGATGAACATAATCGATGAAATGGCAGACACATCAAGGCCACGTTCATATGCTAGTTGATTAGCGCGCATCCATGTGAAGTAACCGATGCCGTTAATCGCCAACCCCTTGAAGGCTGCAATAGTGTAGTCGCTAGGTGTTAGGCGCGGCAGTTCTTGTATATCTGGCAGGCTAAAGGCCCACATAACAATTGCGCTGATCAGCACCGCTTGGAACAGAAAATCAACAGTGTTTTCACCATCAATTTGACTACTAAGGGCACTGTACAAACCGTAGCTTGACCCCGCAACAAGTGCGAACATAATGCCGGGGCCATTACTGATGCGAAGGGTTTGTGGTTGACCTTGCGTCGCCAAGATCACAATAGCAAAAAAACCAATTGACATGCCAAATACTTGTACGATTTGCGTACTGTGTGGCGTATTATGGTTGGTTTGAAATAGTAAGTAGGTAAACAAGACGGTAAACAAAGGCCAAGTTGACCCCAGCACCATCGTTTCTGAGATGTTGCCAAAGTGAAGCGTGCTCTGCACGTTCGTCAAGTAAAAGAAACCATAGCCAATAAAACCCAACGCCAGATACTTTAGCTTAATGCCACGCAGTAGGCTGATAGGGGTACGCTGCTTGCTGAGCAACAGATAACTGCCAAACATCATTGTGGTCGAGGTCAACGCAATGGCTAGTAATAAATTATACGGACGCAAGGCAATTAAGCGGGTCGTATAGCCACCGAAACTCCAAATTAGAACGGTGGTCAAGGCAAGTAAACGTGGATTGTTCAAAGGATGGAAATGGTAAGCTCTCAAACCGACGATCACTGTTTAGGAGTTTACCTGAAACGAACTGAACAGCAACTGCCTTGGGGAAGTGTCAGCAATCTGTCAGCTAGAACTCAATTTATTGTATCTTTACCTTACCATGTCCACGACAGGCTGGGCACTGACTGCGCACCTCTCGGTAGCCTGAGCCACGGACGTATCTAAGGGATTCGACATCTCCATGCGACATACGCGTCATGCCGCTGCCGCCACAATGAAGGCAGCCGTATACCTCTATAACTTCAGAGTTGGTGCCTGTACTCTGCTGTAAGACATGAGTAGAACACCCTTCACCGCCGCAGTAAGAGCAGGATTGAAAGCTCATTACAAAGCCATCGCTGCGGCAGGTTGAGCACTCTACCATGCTGCTGGTGTACCCGTACGAAATATTAACATCACGTTGAGCATGGTTTATCTCACTGCCATGATCAACGCTGCCTTCGACTATTAAGCTTGACTCAGCGGATGAAGGCCGTTCAATGAGGGATGGATGCGCAGGTGGTTGATGGTGTATGTTTGGCGCGTACCCTTGTGGCGATGGGAGCTGTGAGTGGGATATCTGCGAACCGCACCCTGGGCAGAACTGCCCGTGTGGCGGTAACCCCCCACCGCAGTGTGTGCAGTAGCGCGGCTCCTGCACAGTAGCCGAACCCTGCCACTGGCTAGAGAGCCCAGGAGCTCGGCTATTATGGATTTGAGGTGGGCGCTGCAAGCTCTGCTCGCTTGAATCGACAATGTATCCAAGCTCTGTTTCGAGTTGGTTCAACTGCTCGAAGACACGATGTAGATAGTCTTGTAGGACGCGCTCGTCTTGCTGTTCTAAGCCAAGTTTGGTCGTGAAACGGTCCAGCTTGTGAACAGATTGCTGTACTTCCCAGCATCTTTTTATTGCTTTGTATACCTTGCGATAGATTTCATCCATTATATCCCCATAATTTTCTCATCAATTCTCCGGCCCAAGGAAGCACTGACGTATTTTTAAACTAAATACATACTTGTTATAAATGCTAAAATAATCATAGAGGTTTGCAAGGTGTACGTCAATACGTAGAAGGGATGAGCAGGATAACAAAATACTAACAACTGTAGAAATAATGTTCTTAATACGCCTCGTAATATCAAGAATCTCAAAGACCAAGGGCACATGAGATATTCAATTTGGAGGTTTTTAGAACGTTAGGTTTGCAAAAACCTAAGTGTGGCACGTGCGCCCGCTGCAAATCTAGTTGAGAGCGGGCGCATCACTTAATATGAAGAAAAAGGCTAAACGTCAGCGAAGCGATAGCCAACACCACGTGATGTTAGAATGAACGATGGGCGGTTTGGGTCACGCTCGATCTTCTTGCGGAGATAGTGAATGTAGAGCTTCAAACTATCGACGGCATCAGCGTACTCCTCGCCCCACGCTTTTGTGACTAATTCCTGACGGGTTAAAACCCGCCCAGAATTGCGCGCTAGCACACTTAGCAGCGAAAACTCTTTTGGCGTCAGGTGCTGAATTTCATCCCCGACCGTTACTTCGCGGTTTAGAAAATTAATGCGAAAATAACCACCATCGAAGACAAGTTCTTCAGACATGCTACTTTCAGGTGCACGCCGCAGGTGCGCCCGCAGTCGGGCAATCAGTTCATCACCATCGTATGGCTTGACGACATAGTCATCGGCTCCCATCTCTAGGCCTTTGACTATGTCGTTGGTATCCGTCCGGGCGGAGAGAAAGATAATGGGTACATCCGACAGTTCCCGTAGCCGAGAACATACTTCCCAACCGTCCATGTCGGGCATCATGATGTCAAGTAGGACGATGTCGGGATGATGACGATAGGCCATCTTCAAACCGTCTTCTGCCCGGTAGGCTTTAATGACTTCGAAGTCGTTGGACTCAAGTAGAATTGACAACAGCTTAACCGTTGTCTCTTCATCATCAATGACAAGAACTTTCTCGCTCATTTTGTTCCCCAAACTGCTTTCGTGGCGCTGTAATCGGCACAGTTAAGTGTGACGCTCCCCACGCCTAAAGGCGGGGGCTTCTGAGCCACGCTTGCGGCAACCCGCTACGTTCTGGCTCACGGACACGTCCCCTACCCGTTTTAATACATTCAATGTCGCATTGTGACCCTGGTAAATCAATCTAAAGCATAGCATTAACGACCCTTTAACTAAAGTCAATATACACTGGCATTGAATCCGGCGCAAGCGGGATAATAGCTTGCGCATGGTAGGCACTTAACCAAACTGCATTGCTGATGGGGGGCTTTAATGCTACACTTCGGACACTATGGTTAGTGTATACCTGATGCCATCATATTCTTACAATGTTTGACTCACCTATATGTAACCAGTGCTGAACGCGCTCATCTATCAAATATCTGCGGAAATCTAATCCATGCTCAACCAAAAAATCCTCATCATTGAAGATGATCCCCAAAGCCTCAAGCTGATCAGCTTGGTGCTGAGACGTGAAGGGTACGAGGTTGTCGAATGCCCCGAGTCCCCCAAGGCATTGGAGACGGCCCGCCATGAACTTCCTGACCTTATTCTATGTGATCTCATGATGCCTCATGTCGATGGCATCGAGGTAACTCGCCTTGTCCGGGGAGATACGCTTACCAAAAGCATCCCGATCATTATGTTCTCTGCGAAATCATTGATTGAAGACAAAGTCGCTGGTTTTGAAGCCGGTGTGGATGATTACCTGACTAAACCAGTACACCCAATTGAATTAACCACGCGCATCAAGGCTTTTTTGGATGAGCAAGAAACCCAAGATGTTCAAGACAGCAGTTAGTTGTCGGTGCCATGTCAACTGAGCTTGAACGAGCTGCTGCGCTCATCAAACAGGCCCACCGTCGCGTCGCGCTGACGGGAGCGAGCTTCAGTATTGCCGCTGGCATCCCTGATTTCCGCAGCGCTACAGACGGCTTATGGTCGGACGTTGACCCAATGCAGGTCAGTAGTATGGTTGGCTTTCGCAACGATCCCCATGCGTTTTATGAATGGGCACGCCCCCTCGCTGAAAAGATGGTACAAGCGACACCAACTGCCGCTCACGCTGCCTTGCGTCGCCTAGAGGAATTGGGGCACATTGGCGTCGTGTTAACGCAAAATGTCGATATGCTGCACCAAGCTGTTGGGTACATAGAGGTCTACCTGCTGTATGGCACTATTGCGACCGTTACTTGTATTGACTGCGGCACACAGCATCAGGTTGCTGCGTCAATGTCGATCTATTTAGAGCGCGCTGAACTGCCCACCTGTGCGCACTGCGACGGCTATCTTAAACCGGATATTATTTTGTTTGGTGAGCCGCTCGATCAAACGGTGATCACGACGGCAGAGGAAAAGGCGGCTGCTTACGATCTCATGCTGATGGCTGGGACAACCTTGAGCGTTGTGCCTGCGTCTCACCTGCTGCTGTTGGCAAAAGGCAACCCAAATGACGTACGGATTATTGTGATAAACTACGACCTAACGTTCATCGACTTTGATGCGGACGTTGTCTTACGTGGCGATATTAACCAACTGCTGCCCCAACTGGTCTCAATCATAGAAGGTCAATAAGTCACATGGTTGACTCATCTAATAATGTAGCCTTTAGCCCGAAAGCTGTAGCGATATTGCAGCGTTATGCTCGTTCGTTGTTGAAGTACGAACGCTTGATGGAGATCAGCCGCAAGCTCAACTCGACACTAAAAAACGATGAACTGCTGCGTTTGATTGCCAATGCCGCTGCGGAATTGACGACATCAGAAGCCGCATCGATCCTGTTGATTGACAGCCGCTCTGGAACACTGCGCTTTGAGGCTGCCATAAGCCCCGATGGGTTCTCAATGGATCAGATTGAAGTACCAATGGACAGCGTCGCTGGTTGGGTGGTGCAGAACGACGAGCCGGTTCGCATTCAAGATACAAAGTCCGATGAGCGCTTCTATGAGGGCGTTGATGAAGCAACCAGCTTCGAGACGCGCAGCCTATTGGCTGTACCGCTGAAGACGCGCAAACGCACTATTGGCTGCCTGGAAGCCGTCAACAAAAAAGACGGCGCTACCTTTGATGATGAAGACGAAAACACGTTGATTACGCTAGCTACACAAGCGGCGATTGCCATTGAAAATGCCCGTTTATTTGAGCAGAGTGATTTGATCTCGGAGATGGTGCACGAATTGCGGACGCCGCTGGCTGCCATCAAAGCGACAACCTACATCCTTAAGCGCACCGATGTGCCCCAAGAGACACGGACAGAAATCATCTCGACGATTGGCAGTGAGGTCGACCGCCTAACGCGCTTAACAACCGAATTCCTCGAATTGACGCGCCTTGAGTCTGGGCGGACGCGCATCAACTTGGCGCATATTACCTTTAACGACTTAATACCACAGGCCGTCGAAACGGTGCGTTCTCAAGCAGCAGATAATGACATCACAGTGAAAGCCGAGATTGACGCGCCCACACCTGTCAATGGTGACCGGGCTAAACTGACCCAGGTGCTGCTCAACCTGCTGACAAATGCCATCAAGTACAACCGTCCAGGGGGGACTGTCACTGCAACTGCCAAGGAGCAAGATGGTTATTTGGTGTTGTCAGTAGCAGACACTGGGCATGGCATCAGTCAGGATAATCTGCCTCATATCTTTGAGAAGTTTTACCGTGTGGCGGATACCGAAGGCTATACTCAAGGCACGGGCTTAGGGTTGGCAATCACCAAGCGTATTATTGAGAATCACAATGGCAGTATTGAAGTCAGCAGCGTCGAAGGTGAGGGGACGACTTTCACGGTCAAACTGCCGCTGGCTGTTCGCTGACTATGCGTGCTTTTCTCCAAGTATTACTGATCCTCTTTTTACTGTTGGGTATTGTTGGCTTATTTGCTGTGGATACTGCCGCAGGCTGGTTTCTGCTGTTGGGGGGTGCCATAGCGATTGTGTTGGCGGTGCTCTACATTGCCCTGAGACGCTACCGGCGCGTTGCAGTTCCTGTACTGGTTGGGTTGGCAGTCGTGGCTGGGGTTCTGTGGTCAGTGCAAACCTCAGACGTTTTCGTGCCGACTGACTCCCTCAGCGAGCCAGAGAGCGGCGCAGGCGATTTAGCTGCCGATGAGGTCATACAAGCCGATGTTACGGGTTATCGCATCTTTGTTGAACCCGTATCGGGCGAACGGCATATTTTCCGCGTGACGGAAGAAGCAATATTCAGCGCAACCCTGCCGGATGGCAGCCGCGTCACCGAGCAACTACAAGTCTATGAGACACGAACCCTGACCGCCCAGCGCAGTGGTTTCGCGCTTTGGGTTCTGGGTATCAACGTGACCCCGCGCTTGACAACATCAACCAGTTTTTCTAGTGACGCCTTAGCAACCGAGGCCGTCGGCACGATTTGCACTGGGGGGACATGCCCTGTGACTGAGGTCGAGCTATTAGACTTCCCAGAAGGGGCGTTCCTCGATGCGCGCGGCGCAGAAGACATCAGCCGATCAACCTTTGTGGATACAGAAACGATCAGCTTTACGACGCAGTCACTGCGTGCTGGCATTGACGTGGCCTACGTGCCCAGCCCGTACAATCGCCTGCTCTTTTTGCTGCGACCGTTTCTCGGTGCCGCTGCCTTTGAAGATTGGGTTTTCGGTTTTGTCGGTGTTTTGGGGTCGTTCCTCCTCTTCCCAATCATCGCCACTTTCCTCGAAAATTACCTTGAGGGCAAAGCCTTCAGCGGCTTTCAATGGCTGCTAAAGTGCGGTAAAGACTCTTAAAGACCTGGGGCCAAAACGAAAACGCCCGTCTTGATGAAAGAGACAGGCGCTTCAGTTTACCGTACTGTGTGTCGCTTACTCGTAACCGCGCCCTTCCGTCATTGGCTCCTTGCTCTCAGTACTTTCGAGGAATTCCTCGCTTGTCATCGGGCGTGAGAACATCGGGAAATCTTTTTCGATGGCGTTGCTGTGCTCTTCCATCGACAGTGATGCGACGCAGTCCGTCAGGGTAACGACGTTGAAGCCCTTTTCATAGGCAGAGCGCATCGTTGACTCGACGCAGCAGTTGGTCAAAAAGCCACCCAGCGCTACGGTTTCAATGCCCCGGCTACGCAGAATAAAGTCTAAGTTGGTGCTGGCGAACGTATCAAGGCCGCGCTTGCCTTCGATCACGATGTCACCGTCTTTTGGTTCGAGGTCATCAACAATCGCTGCACCCCAACTCCCTTTGACGAAGGCCTTGTTGTCAACCACACCCTTGAGGATGCCATATGGCTCTGATGTAAGCTCGTTGTAGCCTTCACTGAACTGAATCGGCGCATAGATAATGTTGATGCCTTTGGCTCGCGCCTGCTCTACCAGCTTTTTGGTGTTTTCTAACATGTTCGTTTGCTCCATCACATCTTTGACGCCGCCATGCAGTGCGCCACCTTCTGTGGTGAAGTCATTCTGATATTCAATTAAAACAACCGCCGTTTTGGACATATCCTGTTCCATTGGAGAGACTCCTCTACTTATTGGGGAAACGTTTACCTATAGTGTACGGTATGTCTAACGCTACTGTAAACCCCATTTTGTTAAATTCGCATGGTTATTTCTGTCTACTGTGGCTTTGTATCAATCCGGCGATACAAGCGCGCTTAACGAAGCTTGCTATAATAGAAACGTAAGCTTATTTGTACCGCAGGTTCTGGTGACTATGAACCCCTATGATGACCCTAATGACGCGACGCGCCGCTCAATACGCCCTGAGGTTGATCACAGCTTGGAACTGACTCGGCCTGCTAACCCAGTTTATGCTGAGACAGCCTACCAGCGACCAGCGGCTGAGCATGCCGTCCCTGAGCGCGTCGGTAGACAAACTCACAAACGCAAGAAGAAACAAACTGCAGGCCCCCGTACATTGAAATCCGTCGTTGTTGGTATTGGTGGGGGTTTTGCTACACTGGTGTTGTTGGCGGTCGGCATGGTCGTCGGTGGCTATGCCTATCTGCAATTCTTTGGCTTGATCAATCCAGGTGTGCGCGTCGGAGATGTGCGCCTTGGGTTTCTCTCTCGTGAGCAGGCAACCGTCGTGTTGGAACGCGAATGGAACAGCGACAACGGCTTGCTGTTGGATGACGGCTCACGGACGTGGTTTGCGCGCCCCGATGAATTCGGCATTACACTGGCACCGGGGGCGACAGCGCAGGCTGCACTGAATTACGGGCACGCTGGCAGCATTCTGTCCGAGTTCGCGGACTTATTCAGCAGCGCATTACGGGGCCAGCAGATCGACCCCGTGGTTGTCATCAATGAGGAGCTGGCGCGGGCCGCATTGGAGGCCCGTGCCGACGACATCATGCTGGCGCCACAAAATGCCACCGTCGAGATTGGTGAGGACGGCAAACTATACACCGTCGATGGAATTCCGGGCCACGAACTGGACGTAAATGGCACGTTAGCTCGCTTAGCCGCTGACCCCAGCGGCGCACTGGCTGATGGCTACCTGCCGTTGGTCTTAAACCCCATCCCGCCGGATGTTGCGGATGCCTCAGCTGCTATTGAACAGATGCTCGTTCTACTAGACTCCCCGATTGAGATGACCGCCTACGACCCGATCAAGGATGAGGAACAAAGTTGGACGATTCAACCTGATATTATCGCCAGTTGGTTAGAGGTCAGCGAGACAGGTGCTGGCCCGCAGATAGTCGTTTCACCTGCAAAGCTCGAAGCTTATACGCTGGAACTTAGTGCGTCACTCGGTGACGGGCGCAGCATCGATGCGGCAGCCAGTGCGGATATCATTTTGGCGGCGCTTGAAGCGGATCGCGAAGCGGTGCTGACCATGGTCTATCCGCCCTCAACCTATATGGTACAGGCCGGCCAAACATTGACCGCCGTCTCGTGGGACGTAGGCATCCCATACTGGCGCATCATTGACGCCAACCCCGGCCTCAACCCGGATGCGCTCAACCCCGGCGATGTCTTGACGATCCCCTCGCGTAATGAGGTGCTGCCTTTGCCGATTGTGCGTGAGAAGCGCGTCGTGGTGGACATTAGTGAGCAGCGGGCTTGGGCCTATGAAAATGAGGGCCTATACCGTGAATACGTCATCAGCACGGGTATTGATCGCTCACCAACCCAACCGGGGGTTTTCCAAGTGCAAACACATGAACCCGTGGCCTATGCTTCCTTATGGGACTTGACGATGCCGAATTTCATCGGCATCTATGAGGCCTGGCCCGGCTTTATGAACGGCTTTCATGGCTTGCCGACTTTGTCGAGTGGGAACGTTCTCTGGGGGGATATTCTGGGAACACCGGCTAGCTACGGCTGCATCATCCTTGATCTTGATGAAGCTGCTCAACTCTATGATTGGGCGGAAGAAGGCACCGTCGTCGAGATACGACAATAGAATGAGCAGTAAACCCAAGCGGTGATTGATCGCTGGTCACAGAATCAAACTGCCTCGTTCAAGTTGAACGAGGCAGTTGTAATTCATTTCGTTTGGCGTTTACTTACAGTGCATCGAGCTTGGCGATAATGTCGCGATCCAAGCGGGCGCGCACCTCTTCGTAGGGAATACGATCCATGATCGGGTCGAAGAAACCCTGTACGATCATTTTGACAGCCTCATGCCGTGAGATGCCACGCGCCATCAGGTAGAAGATGACGTTTTCATCGACTTTGCCGATGGTTGCGGCGTGGGTGCAGGCCACGTCGTCTGCTTGAATTTCGAGGCCGGGAATGCTGTCAGCACGGGCGCTGCGCTCTAAGATCAGGTTGCGGTTGGCTTGGAAGCCGTCCGTCTGCTGGGCACCCGGCTCCACAAGAATCATCCCTTGCCATACCGAACGGGATGTATCTTTCAACGCCCCCTTGAATAACAGGTCGCTGGTGGTGCGCAGAGCATTCTCATTGTGGTTCTGCTGCGTGTCCAAGTCAATATGCTGCTGCCCGTCACCGAAGTACAGGCCAGAAATACGCCCAAAGGCGTCGTTGTCGTCCAGTTCGAGCGTCATGAAGACCTTCTCGAACTCGGTGCCCATCTCACTGGCGACCCAGTCGAGGTTGCCATGTTTGGCGGTGCGTCCACGCTGGTGCCCAAAGTTGACGACGTTATCACCCCAGTTTTGCAGCGCAACGTAGCGCAGGCTGGCGTTTTCACCACAGAATAACTCGGTGACGCCCATGTGCAACATCGGCTGATCAAGCGTCGGGGAGTTGCTCTCGTGCAGGAAGGTGATGCTGGCACCATCTTCCACAACAGCGAGAATGTGGGTTGAGGTCGTTTGCGTGCCGGTCACATATTCGACGCTGTGTACAGGCAGGTCGATCACCTTGCCCTTGGGCACATACAGGAAGACGCCATGCGTCCATAGTGCGCCATGCAGGGCGGCGAACTTGCCATCTTCCACGGGCACGCCCTTGGTCATAAAGGTTGCTTCCAACAGGTCACGGTGATTAAGCCAGGCTTTGCTCAACGGCTCGAAGATCACACCCTCAGCCGCCAGATCAGCGGAGACCTCTTCCAGCACCAGCTTGCCGTCGGCAAACACCAGCAGGCCGCCTTGCTCGTCACCGATTAGTGGGACGTACAATTCTGCGGGTACATCATCGATGCTGGTCTCAGTGACTTTGCCGTTAAGCTGCGGGATTGTTTTCCAATCCACCCGCGCCAAGTCAGTACGACGCCACGGTTCGTCGCTGAGTGTTGGGATTGGGGTGGCTTCAGCCACTTGCCAAGCATCGAGGCGCTTTTGCAGCAACCAGTCTGGTTCAGCGAGCCTCTCTGAGATGGCCTTGACCGTCTCCTGTGTAAATGGCAGCACAACCTCTTTCCGTCGTACTTTTCTTCGTTGTCCCAATGAGTTCCTCCAATTGTCAATTGAAAGGCGCGGCGCAATGTATTGATTGCAATCCGCGCCTTGGGTTCATCAAAAGTATGTGTCACTTCACCCTATCTTGGGTGAACGGTCTAGCCGATTGAGCCTTCCATCTGTAGTTGGATCAAGCGGTTGAGCTCCATAGCATATTCCATTGGCAGCTCCCTGACCAACGGCTCAATGAAGCCGTTGACGACCATTGCGTTGGCCTGTTCCTCGGTTAGACCGCGGCTCATCAGGTAGAAGAGTTGATCCTCACCGACTTTACTGACCGACGCTTCATGACCGATTGTCACATCCTGCTCTTCGATCTCGATGTACGGGTAGGTGTTAGAGTGACTCTTGTCGTCAAGCAGCAGGGCGTCACAGACGACGTTGCTCTTCACGTTGTAGGCCCCATCTTCGACCTTCAACAGGCCGCGGTAGCTGGAAATACCGCCATCCTTCGAAATCGACTTACTGGTGATCTTGCTGGTGGTGTTTGGTGCAACGTGAACCACCTTACCGCCAGCATCTTGTGTTTGACCATCACCAGCAAAGGCGATACTCAGCACTTCACCGTGGGCACCCTCTTCCATCAGGTGGATGGCGGGATACTTCATAGTGACTTTAGAGCCAAGGTTACCGTCAACCCATTCCATGGTGGCGTCGCGGTAAGCAACGGCACGCTTGGTGACGAGGTTGTAGACGTTACCAGCCCAGTTCTGAACGGTGGTATAGCGGCAGCGACCACCTTGCTTGACGATAATCTCGACTACGGCACTATGCAGACTTTCGCTGCTGTAGACCGGTGCGGTGCAACCTTCGACGTAGTGAACGAAAGCACCCTCATCGACGATGATCAATGTGCGCTCGAACTGCCCGACGGCCTCACCATTAATGCGGAAGTAAGCCTGCAATGGCATTTCAACTTCAACATTCGGCGGGACGTAAACAAATGACCCACCTGACCACACGGCGGAGTTCAATGCGGCAAATTTGTTGTCGTTGTACGGAATAATCGTGCCAAAATACTCTTTGACGATGTCTTCATATTGGCGCAGGCCATCATCCATACTCAGGAAGACGACACCTTGCTCTTCGAGGTCTTCGCGTACCTTGTGGTAGATCACCTCGGAGTCGAATTGGGCACCTGCGCCAGAAAGGAACTTGCGCTCTGCCTCTGGTACGCCGAGGCGGTCAAAAGTCTCCTTGATGTCATCTGGCACGTCGTCCCAGTCACGGTAGGACTTATCACCAGGGCGGACGTAGTAGTGAATGTTATCGAACTTGATGCCGCTTAGGTCTGCGCCCCAGTTTGGCATCGGGCGATCATTGAAGGCTTTCAGAGACTTCAGACGGAAGTCAAGCATCCACTCCGGTTCTTGCTTCATCTCAGAGAGGTTGCGGACAACGCCTTCGTTAAGTCCCTTTTCTGATTTGTACACAGACTTGTCTTCGACGTGAAAGCCATACTTTTCTGCATAGCTTTCCTTAGTCTGCATCTTGCGTAGTTCTTGTGCTTCTTGTGCAGCAGCATCTGCCATGGTTTTATCCTTTTCTGTCACGAATGTCGTTCAAAGTAAACTAACTGCCATTAAACATCTTGAGCTATGCGTTTGACCGCAACCAATCGTAACCTTCAGCTTCTAGCTTGAGGGCGAGCTCTGGGCCGCCACTTTCTACAATGCGTCCATCAAGCACGATGTGAATATATTGCGGCTTGATGTAGTTCAGAATACGCTGGTAGTGCGTAATGACCAAGACACCGAGATTAGTATCATCGGCGTTCAACAACGTATTGACACCTTCGGAGACGATCCGCAGCGCATCGATGTCAAGGCCGGAGTCGGTCTCATCGAGCACGGCAATCTTTGGCTTAAGGGCTGCCATCTGGAGAATCTCGGCCCGCTTTTTCTCACCACCAGAGAAACCTTCGTTCAGGTAGCGGCCTGCAAAGCTGTGGTCCATCTCTAGCATGTCCATCTTCTCGACCAGCATACGCCGGAACTTTGGAATCGGCGCCCCTTTGCTTTCAGGGTCTTCTAGCTTCAAGCGGGCATTGAGTGCCTGTCGAATGAAGTTTGCCAGTGTGATTCCCGGAATTGCCACCGGATACTGGAACGCGAGGAACAAGCCAGCATGACTGCGCTCGTCTGCTTCCATTTCAAGCAGGTCTTTGCCGTCAAAAATAATCTGACCGCCAACTACCTCATAGTCTGGGTGGCCCATCAGCGTGTATGCAAGGGTGCTCTTGCCGGAACCGTTAGGCCCCATCAAGGCATGAATTTCGCCTTGCTTAATCGTCAGGTCAATACCTTTGAGGATCGGCTGATCCTCGATGTTCACCTGAAGGTTACGTATTTCTAAAGCGACGCTCATCGGTGTGAGCTCCTCCTTTTGAACATAGTTGCGACGGTTGAAATCGTGTCGCTCGCTCGTAAAATCAACGTGGTTTAATTCGATACATTTCGAGTATAGCTTGCGCCACGGAGTGAGTCAATAAATTAGATATCTATCTTATTTATTGAACGCAGCCTGGAGAATATGATATACTCGCGATAAGATGTCACACTTTTGAGTAAAGTCATTTAGATAGGTTTAATCTATATAAATACTGGCCTACTGCGAATGACTGCATCCGAATTATCAATCAGATTAAGGGTTACACAAGATGGAAAAAGAACTACTGGCAATTGAAGAAGACGTTCGCACAGCCCTGCGCGAAGTCATTGACCCAGAAATTGGCATGGATATTATTACGCTCGGCTTGGTTCGTGACGTTCAGGTGGAGCCAGAGAGCACCCACATCGTCATGATCCTAACAACGCCCTTCTGCCCCTACGGCCCACAGATAATGGAGCAGACTCGCCGCGTCGCCGAGCTTACATCAAAGCGTCCTGCCTCCATCGAAATGGGTTCGGAACTATGGGACCCAAGCTACATGGAAGAAGGTGCAGGCGGCGACTGGGGTTTGTACTTCTAACGAAGCAGTTTGCACACAACTCGACGATCAGCCAAGGGCCGAACACATTCGGCCCTTAACATTCTTTTACCTTCTACTAACAATTAACCTGCGGATAGATACTAGGCAGACACTTTTTCTCGAAGCAGCTTGTCGGCTTCGGTCATCGCTTCGTCCATTGTGCGGAACATATACGTCTGGTAGCCACCGTACTGCTGTTGTGCCATGGATTCTTGCAAAAGAGCCCAATCGTCATTATCGCTTACAAAAAAGTGGTCAATATTCTCGAAGTTCTCGCTTGGCACGTCACGCATTGCGCCAAGGCCCACTACAAAGCGCCCAAAATCGAACTTGTGTTCCGTGAAGTCCCACATAGCAACGCTGTAAGTGTGCTTTATACGGTAAGCATTGATAACTTCGTGGGCCTCCTTGACAATCTCGTCGGCGTTAAAGGGTTCCTCAAAACGAACGACAATCACATGATCACGCGGATTTTTTACGACTAATGGCATCTTAAATTACCCTCTCACTACTTAGATATCTGTTGTAGAAAGTATACACTGCCTATAGGCGCTGTGCACGTAAATTTTAGAGCAACCCAAGCAGGTTGTTGCTGCACCCCGTACATGAAAGATACGCTCACTATCAATGTTCGCTTAGTAACAAAGACACCCACAAATGAAGATCGGTATCATCGGTGCAGGGCGCCTCGGGATGAACGTTGGTAAACTACTGTCAGATGCAGGTCATGAGCTTTTCTGGAGCTTTTCGCGCTCAGACGAGAAGCTCTTGCACTTGGCAGTATCGTCAGGTGATCCAAGCAATTGGGGCAGCGTCTCAGACGCGATTGCTTTTGCCAGTGTGCTGTTGTTGGCCCCACCTTACACGACGATTGATCAGGTCATCGCCGAGATGAACGGCGCAGAGGGCAAGGTTATCATTGATTGTGTCAACCCCTTCACACCTGACGGCCCAATCTACAAAGAGCGCGGTACTGCGGCTGAGGAGATCGCTGGTAAATTGCCAAGAGCGCAGACAGTCAAAGCCTATAACCACATTCACTATCAGGATATTGCCAGCCGCCACCACAGTGACCCGCGCCTTGTGGCGTTTATCTGCGGAGATCATGCAGAGGCCAAGTCAACTGCAGCGGAACTTGTGACCTCAACTGGGTTTCATGTTCATGATCTCGGTCCGTTAAAGGCAGCACGCTGGACGGAACCCCACGGGCCGCTGTTCAATAAACCAACGACCGTCCCAGAGATCGATAAGATGTTGGCAGACCTATCTGCTATAGAATAGTTTATTTCTAACCAATCAACTGGCAGATATGCCAAGGAGCCACTATGTCTGGATATATTGCGCTGGCAATTGCAATTGCGAGCGAAGTTACCGCAACAACCTCGTTAAAGATGTCGTCCGGCTTCACGCGGCTTATCCCCAGCATTATCGTTGTAATTGGCTATGGGGCATCGTTTTTCTTCAGTGCCATCTCGTTGAAGACCTTACCGTTGGGGTTCACTTATGCCGTCTGGTCTGGCGCCGGAACGGTCGGGGTGATCATCATTGGTGTGATGCTATTCAACGAGGGGTTGAACATCCCGAAGGCCATCGGCATCGTGATGATCATTGCCGGCATCATCCTAGTGAACACCTTCGGGCCAGAAGTCGCAGCCAGCTAGTTATGTGAGGGCCGGCTGCCAGCCAGCACGTAGATCGTTTGCGCGTTGGAGCGCCCGTTCAATCTGAGCGGCGGTAATGGCTCGGTTGCGGTAAGTGAAATCACTGATGTGGAAGCCGTGGCGGTCGGCAATATCGTCGATGGCGCGTATCTTCTCGACATCCAACAGCCGCCCAACTGTGTAGTCTTCATAGCGACCCTCTAGTGCCAGCGCCATCGTTTCTGCCATGCAGGCGAAGGTCTTGCCGCGTGGGTAGCCAAAGTGAAAATTGAAGTTAACCGGGCCGGGCGCTTCGACCATGCCCCCCTCGATGATCAATACATCACCGCGCTCTTTGCGAACTTCTTGTGAAACATCCGCTGGGACAGCCGTATCGCACACAACCGCGCCTGGCTTTAGATGCTGTGACTCAATCACTGGGCCAATCGAACTGGTAGCCGTCAGAATAACATCGGCCTGATGCAGCTTCGCATAATCGGTTGCTGTCGTAATCCGCGCCCGGTGTCCTGCACAACGCTCTGCTACGGACTGGAGCGTCCGCTCACGCCGCCCAACGAGGTGAACATGGGCGGCGTTTTCCGCCAACAGTTCAGCGCTTGCCGCCCCAATTGACCCAGTCGCACCAACGACGGCAACCGTCGCCTCGCTGATGTCAATCTCCATACAAACACTGGCGTCTAAAATGGAGCGGACGACCACAGCCACGGTGTAAGAGTTGCCCGTCGTCACCGGGATATCGAGCTTTTCAGAAACGGTCATACCAGCATCACCCACAATCGAGATGTACGCGCCTAGACCAAGAATTTTGGCGCCGAGGCGTTCCGCCATGCGGCCCGTCGCGATGATCTTTTTATAGACTTGTTCTTTCGGCAAAGACATCATTTGGCGGGGCGTATAGGGCACACTGACGAACCAGCCCTGCGCTTCAACCCCTGTCGCTGCTGAACGCAGCCCTTCGATGTTCGAGAGGAATACCGGGGGCCAATACTGTGAGAAGAAATGAATCTGTTCTTCAGTGAGGGCTTTGCCAAGCAGCGGGTAACGCTTTGAGACATCGGCCTTGGGGTCAATGGGGTGAAGTGCAAATGCGAATGTACGCTCCGTTGTGGGACGAGCAGCCTTTGTGAACAGTCGGTTTACCACCTAGTGTTTGCCTCGTTTTCGTGTTCTCTGGGATACTGACGCGGATGGGCCGCGCTATCATACAATGCGTGGTGATCACTTTCCTCATACAGGATGTCATTCATGATCACCTGCCTATTGGGTGATTGGAATAAGACCACATCAGACTCAATCGTGCGTCCAGGGTAGACAACCAGCCCCGACCCAATCCGGCAGTTGTGCCCCACACAACCACCCAGTACGGGGATTGGTACCTCAACTTGGGCATAGTCTACGCTTAACCTAATTGGGTCAGACATCAGATTATAGTTCGTAAAGATCGCCCCAGCCCCAATGTACGAATGGCGGCCTACGACGCTCATCTCCAGCGTGGCGTTTTGCCCTGCGGTCGATCCCTGCATGAAGACGCTGAAATAGGCGCTGGCCCCTCCGGGGAAGAAGCAGTGCTCGCCGAGAGCGGTCATGTAGAGGCGGTTGCCGTGTGCTAAGGTGACGTTGTCCCCAATGAGGCAGCCACTGATGACGCAGCCCGGCCCAATCACGACGTTATCGCCAACGATGACACGCCCGTTTAAGATAGCAGTTGGGTCAATGCTGCAATTCTCGCCAAGGGTCACATTCGCCGAGGACGACTGAAATGGGCGTCTCCCCACCAGTGCCTGCAACGGTGACGTTGTGGAGCGGCTGGCGGGGTCAGTTGGGGCAGCCGCTACCCCAAAGGGAACATTCGCGAAGAACAGGTGCATCCAACTATCGACTGCACACACGACTCTCTCAGGGATCTGCCAGATGAGTTCTTGCTGCCCGCTGGGTGAGCGGTCAGGGATGCTGTAGTAGTGCATCCCAACGGCATTGCTCTCAATGATGATCGGCTCGACGTGGTCAGCGGGCCCCTGCGGGAAATACCATAGATCAACAAAGAAAATATCACCACGTGCTTCATACGAGCGGCTCAGCACCTTTAAGCCCTGTTGTAGATACGCTGTATCAGTAGCACGAAACGCTGCTCGTGCGGGCTTACGACGTTTCTTCGCCTCGTTGATGAACGCATCGATAAACGCCTCATTAAAATAAAGATTATCGCTATGCACCAGCATCTCGACGGGCTCCCGCATGACATTGCGGAAATCATCAATGACCTGTTCATCACTGGTGTGTGGGGCCAGCAGATCACGCTGGTGCTGCCAGAGTGGCTTATTCAAGACGTGCAGCGCCCGTGCTGGTTCGTTGAACGGCTGAATATGTTCGGTTTTGCGAATGATTATCTTACGCATTATGGTGCTTCAGTCACTGGAAATATGCTGACCATTCTAAGAGAAACCAATATCCAACGCGAGTCAACTTGATATCCGTACATGGATCGTTATAAGCTAGAGCCTACAGAAATTGTGGAGGATGTTCAACTTGAATGAACCTGAGCTGTGCCATAAATGACACAGCAATACTAGATGCGCGTGCAAGCCTACGCAACCAAACCATAAGCGCGTACAGGGAAGGCTGCCACGCCCTCCACTTTGACTGGCGCAGCATGGAAGGTGAAGCCAGCGGCTGGTAGCGCCGCCAAGTTGGTCAAGTTTTCGATGATTAGGACGTCGTTGCCCAGCAGGGTCGCATGTGCGGGTCGGGTTGCATCGCGTTGATCGTCGGCGGCAAGCCAATCCATCCCGACTAAGCTCGCGCCTCCTGCAACCAGTGCTTCAGCGAGCTCCCGCCCGATGAAGGGATACTCGTGATAGGTCGGCTGCCCCCAATACTGGCTCCAATCAGAGCGTAACAGCACCGCTTTGTCTGCTATGTCCTGACTGCTCAATACGGTTTCGGGAACGGCTTCATAGGCACCGGCAGCGGTGCAATCAATCACGATCCCCGGCAGGACAAAGCGCTCCAGCGGCAGTTGGTCTATTGTCGGTGCCTCTGGGAAGAAGTGGAAGGGCGCATCGACATAAGTACCGATACTGGTGACGAACTGCACAGCACTGATCTCACAAGTGCAGCCATTGTAGAAGCCAGAGTCGGCGGCTTCTTCATGAGACTGCCAGGCACGTACAATTGGGTCAGGGGCAAACTGGCTAAACAACTGCATCCCTGGGGCGATTGTTTGACTGAGATCGATCAATTTCATGCAACTGGCTCCTTAAGCAGTGCGACCATCAAGGCGATGGCGCCTTCAACATCGTTGAGATCAATGGTTTCACTGGGGCTGTGAATGTAGCGACACGGGATGCTGAGGCAGCCTGCGCGCACGCCTGCCCGCACCAACTGCATGGCGCTGGCGTCGGTGGTGCCGCGCTCCAGAATCTCGTGCTGTGCTGTGACTCCGGCCCGGTCGGCGGCGGTGTTCATCAACGCCACGACTTCCGGCGCAGCGAGGAAGCGCGCATCTTTGATCTTAATTGCAGGGCCTCCCCCCAGCTTGACCGCCATCTTCTCGTCTTTGGGCTTGTCACCTGTCCGGGTGACGTCAATCGCAATGCCGATGTGCGGATCAACGCCGTAGGCTGCTGTTTGTGCACCCCGCAGCCCAACTTCTTCCTGTACGCTAAAGACGAAAGCCACATTACTCGGTAGACTGATGCCCTGCAACGCCCGCATCACTTCGATTTGAATGGCGCAGCCAATGCGGTCGTCAAGGCTCTTCGCCGTGAGGCGTGAGCCGCGCTGTATAAGTGCTTGATCGAAAATGCCCGCATCGCCCACTTTGATTGCGTGACCATCACCGGAGTCAACATCAATAAATAACTGCTTAATTTGCGGTACTTTGCTGCTGTCATCCCGCTTCTCGACGGCAACCGTTCCAATTGTGCCATCGGCAAAGCGCACGCGGTTACCAGTGCTGTAGAGTGCTGCCACACCGCCGATGGTTGTAAAGCGGATATACCCCGCTTCATCAACGTGCGTGACCATCACGCCGATTTCATCCATGTGGGCGGAGAGCATCACGGTGGGGGCGTCGCTGGTATTATCCGCATAACGCCAGGCAATCACACTGCCCATCGCATCGATCTGCACCTCATCAGCAAGGCGGTCGATTATCTCGAGAATGATCGCTCGGATTTCTTCCTCGTGCCCGCTGGGGCCATAGGCTTCCACCAGCGTTTTGATTGTCTCTATCATTGGTTATCCTTCTAGATCAACTGTGATCAGGGAGTGGGTGTTACCTGAGAATAGCTCAGTATACAATACGCTTAGATTATGCGTCTACACATAGAATCTCCACATAATTATCAGAACTGGAAGCTAAAATGGCACGAAACAAACATATCGAACAAGGACGGGCCGCATTGATCCGCGAGGGCAACGCGATCACTGCGCTTGCAGACCAACTAGATGACCGCTTTGCTACGGCGGTTGAGATGCTGCTGGCGTGCGAAGGCCATGTTGTGACTTCGGGCGGTGGTACCTCGTCCATCGTCGCACGCCGACTGGCTCATTTATTGAGCTGCGTTGGGGCTCCGTCTCTCTTTCTGGATGCGGGTCAGGCTGCGCACGGCAGCGCTGGCGCTTTGCGCCCCAACGACCTTCTGATCGCCATCAGCAAAGGTGGCGAAACAGACGAACTGAACGCGTTGTGCCGGGTGGCGCAATCAACCGGTGTCCCAATCATCGCCTTGACCTCACGGACGGAGTCAACCATGGCATCCCTAAGCGACTTGCTGCTGCTGTTTGAAACGCCCGCCGATGTTGACGCCCACGGCGCGATGACTTTTGGCAACTCTCTGGCAGCATCCGCCATGGGAGATGCACTCTGCTTCGCTATTCTGGAAGTGCGCGGCTACAACGCAGATCGCTTCGCGCAACTCCACCCCGGCGGAGCTGTCGGCAAGATGCTGCGTGAGCAGTCAGATGACTAACCACGCAGACCTTCCAATAGGTTGCGCCCGTTGAAGACTGCATAAATGACGATCAACACAGCGCCCGCTGCGAAGCCCCCGGCATGCGCCCAATAGGCGACGCCTCCGCCCGTTGATGTGGTACCAATCGACGCGATGCCGTAGAACAACTGGATCACAAACCAGAAGCCCAAGACGATAACGGCAGGCACCGTCGTCACGAAGCGGAACACCAAGGCATCAACGCGGGCACGCGGAAACAAAAACAAATAGGCACCGAGCACACCAGCGATGGCACCACTGGCCCCAAGGTTCGGAATGGTGCTAAACGGGTCGAAGAGGATTTGTGCAAAGGTCGCGAGCAGACCGCAGATCAAATAGAAGCCGATGAAACCAAACTTGCCCAGGGTGTCCTCGACGTTATCGCCAAATATCCACAGGTAGAGCATATTGCCGCCAATATGGGCGAAGCCACCATGCATAAACATCGCTGTGAACAACGTCAGGTATTCTTGCAGATTAGGGTTCTGGGTGATGTCTGCTGGCACCACGGCCCACATCAGGAAGAAAGCGTTCAACTGGTCCGCACCTTGCAGCAGCAGTTGATAGATAAACACCAACACATTGATGGCGATGATGGTCACAGTGACAACTGGAAATGAACTGCTCGAATTATGATCACGGAATGGAAGCATAATGACCTCTTTAGCGGCTTAGGATATCAGCAGGCATACGGCGCAATGATTCTTCAACCAGTTTGATTGAATTCAGATAATCTTCTTTGAGCAGCATCGCTTCCGGCGTGTGAATGTAACGGCAGGGCACCGCGACACAAGCCGCCGGAACCCCTGTTCCCGTCATGCTGATGCTGCCTGCATTCGTCCCACCGATTCCTGGCTGCTTCCACTGATAGGGGATGCCGAGGGCCTCAGCCGTCTCGATCAGCAGGCCGTTTAGGCGTTTGTCATAGATGGTCGCTCGATCCATCGCGCTGAGTGCTGGCCCCTTGCCCAGTTCGGTCGTCGGTGAGACGTCTTCCTCTTTGGGTAAATCGTCAGCGATTGTGCCCTCCAGCGCGAAGACGCAGTCCGGTTGAATTTTATGGGCAGCAACCTTCGCTCCCCGCAGCCCGACTTCTTCCTGAACAGTAAACGAGCCGTATAACTCAAACGGGTACGGGGCGGCCCGCAGCAAGTGGACAAGCACGCTGCACCCAACGCGATCATCAAAGGATTTACCACGGGCGTGCGTATCTGTCTCATAGAAGTTGGAATGAAACGCTACGCGTGCACCCAGTGAGACTTTAGCTTCCGCGGCTCCCTTTGACGTCACCCCAATATCGATGCGCATGGCGTTTAGATTGACGGTCTTAGAGCGTTCTGCGCTTGACAGCTTATGGATCGGCTTTAGACCGATCACACCGGGTAGCTGCTCCTTGCCGACCAGCACCCGCTTGCCAAGTAAGATGCGGTCATCAAGGCCGCCAATTGACTCAACTTTGAGCATACCGCTGGAGTCGTGCCCGGAGACCATCATCCCGACTTCATCCATGTGAGCATCAACCATCACCTTCAGGCTGCTTTCACCCGTCCCTGCCTTATAGGCGATGACATTGCCCATTGTATCGGTGTCGATCTGGTCAACATGGAGTTCGATCAGAGCGATGATTTTGGCTCGTACATCACTTTCTGCCCCGCTGACGCCCAGCGCCTCAGATAGTTCTTTTAGTATCTCCACGGTTCATTCTCTCTCATTCACGATTTGAACAACTCTTTATACGTTGGGGTGATGAAGGCCCCTAGCGCAACAACAATCAGCCCGATAATACTCACTGGAAACTGTGTATTGACGTACAACAATACGCCACTAGCGGCAACCAATAGGCCGATAGCTAAGCGTATCCATTTATTGGGTATCACATTTTTGAGCATAGGTAATTGATTTCCATTAACGTTTCGCAGCCGTTATCAGCTGAGCAGCCCGACGATGACTATACCTGCCGCAGTAAACAGGGCACACAACATCAGCCCGAACAGGACAAGCAATCCAATGACCAACAGCAGTATGTAGATATCTGTGCGGTGGGCGGTCGCTTTGGGCTGTGCCACGGGCTTCACCTGTTGGCTCGCCAATGCCTGCGTCAAACCGGCTTCAGCGTGCCGTCTTTCAGTATCCGTCCGTGCCAGAGAAACAGCCAGCCGCCATGCTTCGATGTCGTTTGGACTGGCGGCGAGTAAATCCATTACAAGGCCGCGAGCTTCGAGCCGTCTTCCTTGAGTCATTAAACGGCGGGCGTGTTGCAAGTCTGGCAAGGGTAGGTGCAGTTACTCTAAGGTTAATTGATCGAGAGTGGTTTCGTTGAGGCTTGTCGCGAAAGCCGTTAACAGGCGCGCTGTCCGCTGCACATCCTTGACGTTGACGATCTCAACTGGGCTGTGCATGTTGCGTAAAGGCACCCCTAACAGTGCCGTCGGCACACCATTCCGGCTGACTTGTACCGCCCACGCATCTGTACCGCCCCGCGCCGTGTAAGGTTCGGTGCCAACCTTCATTTCAATTGAATCAGCCGCGTCTGTGATCATTTTGTACAAGCCTGGGTGGAAGTTCGGCCCGACTGAAAGCACGGGGCCATCCCCCAACTTGTGACCATCACCTTCGCTGAGCCCTGTGCCCACCCCAAAAGTCACGTCCAACACAATAGCAATGTCTGGGTCGGTATGCCAAGCGACGGTCTGCCCGCCTTTCAGCCCGACTTCTTCTTGTGGCGTTGCCGCGACGAGCAAATCCCATTCGTGCCGCTGACTTTGAATCAGATCAAGGAAGGCCGTCAGTATAGCGACTGAGGCTCGGTTGTCCATCGCTTTACCACTGACGTAATCGTCGTTAAGAGCAACGGCTCCTTGGGCAAAGGTCACCAAAGTGCCGATGCGGACTTTCTCCGTTAACGCTGCTTCAGACAGGCCCGTATCAATCACCAAATCGTCAAACTCAGGGAATTTGGTACGCTCGCTCTGCGCTAGTACATGCGGCGGGCGGCTGCCGATCAAGCCTGGGATTTGCTCCGTGCCATGAACAATCACCGGTTGGCTCAACAGAACCCGTTTGTCGATGCCGCCAACTTTGGTGAAGCGCAAAAATGGCCCGTCGATGTTAGTCACCATTAAGCCGATCTCATCCATATGAGCGGCGAGCAGTAACTTGCGGCGTGGCGCTTGCGGCTGCGTGCCTACGCGAACGGCGATCAGGCTGCCGAGGCGGTCTTCGTCAAACGAGTTGGCGTAGGGTGCCCATATTTGCTGAATAAAGTCTCGCACGGGTGTCTCATAACCCGAGATGCCCGTTGCATTCGAAAGGTCTAGTAGATGCTGTTTGAGGTCTAACATGTGGCTCGATTCTAAGGTGCTTGAACATCCGGTTCTGGCGTGACGGTTTCCTGCGGCGTCACAGTTTCTTCCACCGTGACGGTCACTGTTACCGTGTCTGTGGTTGTTTGCGTTTCGGTCGCATTAGCGGTTGCGCTGGCGTTTGCTGTGGCAGTCGCGTTGGCATTGGCAGTCGCGTTGGCATTGGCGGTCGCCGTGGCGTTGGCATCCGCCTGATTCGTCGCATCTGCGTTGGCTGTGGCAGTTGCGTTGGCATTGGCAGTTGCGTTGGCATTGGCAGTCGCGTTGGCATTGGCAGTCGCTGAGGCGTTGGCGTTGGCTTGCTCCGTCTGAGCGACCACCGTTTGCGTCAAGAAATTCGACTGATTAGTGGCTGCCGCTGCGAAAGTAGCGGTGGCATCAAGGTTTGGTGTTGGCGTGGCGGTTGGCGGTTGGAACTGCGTCGGCGTTGGCGGGAGCGTCAGCGTCGGGCCACCGGGCGTGTAGGTTGGCGTGATCGTTGGTGTCTCTGTTGGCGTTACCTCTGGGTCAGTTGTTGCAGTCAGGGCGGCAGCCGTTTGTGTCAACTCTGCTTCATCTGCCAGGTCAGGGTCAGACTGTGGGTTGGAAAAACCGATCAGTAGGACGATAGCGCAAAAATAGAATGGCAGCGTCGAAAGTATGATGTAAATCAATGTACGATGAATGCGCCGCCGCCGCTGTTGAACGGCCTCAAAGCGTCCGGTCATGCTGTTCCATTCCTTTGCCCAGCCGCCTGCTGCGGTAAGACGCACAGTAAGTCAGGTGGCCAGTAAGCTGATAGGGGCCAGTCTAGCACGGCCCCCACTGACTCGCAATCTAAGATTGAGTCCGTTGGCTTGTCAAGCTAGCATTAATCGCCAACCTGATTTTTCCTCACCTGTACGGTATCGTTACAAGCTAGGGTGCATGATCTGGGATCGGTTTTGTTAGAGAACCAAACCGACTATAATCTCTGGTGTGTTGTCATTCATATAATGCACGCCAAACTTGTGACACGCGACCAGTGAAGGACCGAGATGTCTGACGAGTTAATCGGACAGTACATAGGGCAGTACGAAATTCGAATGGTATTGGGCAAAGGCGGGATGTCAACCGTCTACCAAGCATACCAGCCGTCTATGGATCGGATTGTCGCTATCAAAATTTTGCCGCGGGCCTTCATGCACGACGACACCTTCCTGAAGCGCTTCCAGCAAGAGACGAAAACGGTTGCCAAGCTAGAGCACCCGCATGTGTTGCCCGTTTATGATACGGGTGAACACGACGATCAACCCTACATCGTAATGCGTTACGTCTCCGGCGGGACACTGGCGCAGATGGTTGACAACCGCCTGCCAGACTTCGACATGATCACGCGGGTCGCCCGCCAGATCGGTGCCGCGCTGGACTACGCCCACAGCTATGACGTTATTCACCGTGATATGAAGCCCAGCAATATTCTATTAGATGAACATGGCAATACCTATCTATCTGATTTTGGCATCGCGCAGGTGGCTCAAAACCAAGCTAACCTGACTGGCTCTCGTGTCATTGGCACGCCGCCGTATATCGCACCGGAAATGGTACGCTCTGAAGATAAAGTGACTGGCAGCGCTGATCAGTATGGCCTTGGCATCATCTGCTACGAAATGCTGACGGGGCGCCCGCCCTTCCGCGATGAAAACCCGATGAAGGTGCTGATGGCCCATGTACTCGACCCAGTGCCCTCTGTCCGGGATATTAACGAAAACATCCACCTGGAAATCGACCGGGTGCTGCGCAAAGTGTTAGCTAAAACAGCCGACGAGCGTTACACGACCTGCACGGCCTTCGCTCGTGCTCTCGAAACAGCCTTCCGTAAAGCAGAAGAAGGACCACCTACCCAAATTCCGCGGCGCTCGACCGATGTCGAAACGCAGCCGCGTCAGGCTGTCAGGCCGTCGCCTTCTGTGAAACAAACCAGCCCCAGCATGAGCGCTGCACCAGCCGCACCAGCGCCAGCCCGGATGGCCTCGCCCCAACCAATGGCGCGACCGGGAAACCAGCAGGATGCCAGCCCCGCAACAGGTGTTAGAAGGCCGCGGCAGTCTGGCATAGCGCGCAGCGGTGTGAGCTGCTTGGTAACGCTTGGCGCTATCGGGCTGATCATGTTGTTTGTGGTTGGTTTTATCTTTTTCTTAACAGATGGCAGCCCCGGCGAGCTGATCGCCAGCTTCCAACGTTTGACGAGTGCACCGGCTGAGCCCATCGGCCCGATTCCGACAGAACTATTAGAGGAAGACGAGTCATCTAGTAATGCCCAGGCAGACTCAACCGTAGTCTTAGACCCACCTAATGTTGTGTTGCCGCCACCTGCGGGGGGTGGGCGGATTGCTTTTACCTCTAATAGGGATGGGGACTTCGAACTCTATTTGATAGATGTAGACGGCAGCAATCTGGTTCAGTTGACGGACAACAGCGGGCAGGACTTTGACCCGGCTTGGTCGCCAAATGGTGGGCAGCTTGTTTATGCCTTCCGCCCCGACGATACAGCCGACTCCGAAATTCTGGTGATGAACGCAGACGGCAGCGATGTGGTACCAATCACCGACAATGGTGCTGCGGACTTTGACCCAGACTGGTCTACCAATGGTGAGTGGATCGCGTTTACGTCAAACCGTAACGGCGCTTTTGACATTTACATTATGCGCCCGGACGGCTCCGATGTGTGCCAACTGACCAATGACAGCCTCAACAGCTTGACGCCCCGCTGGACGTCCTCTGGCAGTCGGATTGGCTACCATGCCCGTACCGCAAATAATCGCGAAACCAGCGAACTGTATCTGATCGAAGTTGACACCAGCAGGCCGTGCGGGGAGATCGTTCAGAGCGAGCCATTCCAACTGACCTCAAACAATGTCCGCGATCAATGGTTGGACTGGTCACCAGATGGGCAGGATATTATTTACACATCTGGCGAGGGGCAGCCCGTCGGGCAGCAGGTGATCTACCGACTCAACCTTGAATCGGGAGAAGCACAAGCCCTCACTGATGCGCCAGCAAATGATGACGACCCAGTTTGGTCACCAGATGGGTCGCAGATTGCGTTCGACTCTGACCGCGATGGAAACCGCTTTTTTGACCTTTATATCTTTGACGTTGCCAGCGGGGAGCTCAGACAGTTAACGGCGGATGATGCCGACGACGTCGCCCCAGCATGGCAGCCCAACCCACCACCACAACCATAGTGCTACCGGAGAAGAAATAACATGCCTTATGATACGCTTATCGGCAAAAGCCTAGGCAACTACGAGATTATTCAGAAGATAGGCAGTGGGCGTTCGTCTATTGTCTATCAGGCAAGGCAGCCCGGCACCCGAAAGATCGTAGCTGTCAAAGTTTTCCCCGAAGCCTTCCGCGACAAGCCAGAGTTCCAAGTGAATTTCGAGCGCGAGGCTCGCATTGTTGCCCAACTGGAGCACTATCACATCTTGCCGATCTACGAAGTCGGTGAGGCGGACGGCATCCCATTTATCGTCATGCGCTACATTTCCGGCGGCACCCTTGCCGATCGCATCGCCAGTGATGCCCCGATGAAGCCTGAAGATACTGCGCCAATCATCCAGCAGATGGCCTCCGCGCTGGAGTTTGCCCACCAACGTGGCATCATTCACCGGGACTTGAAGCCGGAAAACATCTTGCTCGATGATGACTCCAACGCCTACATCTCGGACTTCGGCTTGAAGCACGTGCGTGCGGCTGTACTTTCTGCGACTAAATCCAAGGTGCCGGGTACACCGGGCTACCTCGCGCCGGAAGAACTTGACAGTAAGGCAACACCGGGGCCTTCCATTGATATTTACGCCCTAGGGGTAATCGCCTTTGAAATGCTGACAGGCAAACTGCCTTACGTGCACGAGAATCCGGTTAAGCAGGCTATGATGCATGCCCGTGAGCCGATCCCAAAGGTGAGTGAGGTCAACCCAGAGCTGCCCTCAGAGTTAGATGTCGTCATTGAAAAGGCCATAGCAAAGGATACACAGGCTCGCTTCCCATCAGCCTTTGCTCTCTCACGCTCGTATGCCCAAACCGTTGGTGTGACGACAGACGCTGTACAGCGCACCGATATCAACAAGATCATTGCTGATACATCCTCAACTGGGCCTATTCCCAACATGGCAGCCGCAGTCAAGAGCACCGGCGCAGAAGCGGAATCGGAAGAGGGGGAAGAAATCTCCGCTATTATTCAGACAGGCTTCAAAAAGGAGGATGCTGCTGCTAAAGCCAGTGCGCTGCTAACCCCAGAAGAGCCTGCCAAACGCAATGGTATTGTAGGCTATATTTTCCTGCTGCTCTTGCTGACTATCTTCTTCTTTGCAGGTGGGGTGTTCCTTGGGCTGGCCGCTCGTCAACAGCCAGAGATGCTGGCAGGTATTCCGGGCCAGACGGATAGTGATGTGCCAGCTGAGACTGAAGAACCTGAGGAACAACCCCAGGAAGAAACGCCAGCAGCCGAGACCGTAACAGCAGCTGAAAACCCAGCGCCGACGCCGGTAGAAGAAGCTGAACCAACCCCCACACCAACGCCCGAACCGGAAGTCTTTACGGTCTATGGTGGCGGGGGTGGCAGTATCGCATTTACCTCAGACCGGGATGGTAACTACGAAGTCTTCATTCTTGATCTGGAGTCACGCGAGATCACGCAGATTACGGAGCAAGAAGAACCAATCACCAGCCGCCGACCTGTATGGTCACCTGATGGTTTGACCATTGCATTTGACTCCAACCAGGCGGGTAATGGTCGTCACATTTATCTCTATCGAGATGAAATTACACAGTTAACAACGGCTGTCCGTGAGGATGCCTTCCCTCAGTGGAATGCCGAGTCTAACATTTTGATGTACCGCTCGTTGGAAAATCCACGCGTTTTTATTCGCAGAACCTTTATTGATAGTGGTAATGAAGAACTATTAGCGCAATTACCACAAGGTGAAACTGTCCTTTATGATCTATCGCCAGCAGGTGTCCTCTCCTACCTTGGGTTTGACCAAACCGGTAACGTTGCGCTGCAGCAACTGCCACCCGGTGGCGATGCACCTGATCGCTATAACATCACGGAGAATAATCCGACTGTTCAGTACGTTGACTTCAACCCAGATCGCTCACAGGCCGTTTATACCGCGGTGGTCGATGACGTCCGCGAAGTGTTCCTTGCTGATACATCCTGTGAGATATACAACATCCCCGATTGCGTCATCCGGCGAGTCACCAATGATGATATGAGCTACTGGCAGCCGGAGTTCTCTCCAGATGGTGAAGTCCTGTTGGTGTCGGTCTCTGAGTTAAACAACCCAGATGCACCACGCGACCTGTGGGTTATGGACCTTGAAGGTGAGCTCATTGAGCAAATTACTGCGACGGCCTTCGATGAACGTGACGGACAATGGCAGCCCGTACTTGCTGAATAGAGTACGCGAAGCTATTAGCGGACTAAGCAGCATCTGCCCGGTAAAGTGTTATCGGGCTTTCGCTGTCGCTCTTTTGCTCAATGTTACAGCTCTGAGACTTTGCATACGAAAGTGTTATAACTGGCCTCAGTTAGACGTTATACAAAGTAAACTGATGACAGAGCTCTTAATTTATGACAGGTTGCAAGATGAAAATCATCGCAGAAACACCACAATATACGCTCGGCATCCATGAAGACCCGCTGATTATTCACCATACTTTGACTGAGAAAGTTGACGATTATGGCCTTCGTGAGGTGTTGTTATTGGGTAAAGACCTTCTTGAGGCGCATGGTGTCGAGCGGTGGGTGTCTGATAATCGGCAGGTTCAAATTGAGTTCAGTCCGGAAAGTTTAGAATGGGTGGAAACTGAATGGCAGCCTGAGGTGATTGCAAAGGGCTGGAAATACTGGGCGCTGGTTATTCCAGAGCAGTTTTATGCTCAGCTTGACCACATGTCTTATATTGAGTCAAACTATGAAAAGGGCATCTGGGTGACGCTGCATACCGATGTTGACGCTGCACTCAAATGGGCACGTAACGCTGACCTTGCTAATGCCCCTGATTGCCGGCTAGGGTCGCCTTTAGACGAAAACCGTTAGCTGGCTAACCTAATGACACCAGCTTGCACACGAGAATCTCAATCTGCTGGCTGCGTGTGGTGTTGTTTTTTCGTTCTCGGCCCGTTGTTTTAGCTTCGGGCTGGGAGATTCACCCCTGACTTATCCTCGGCTGCTACATACAATCTGCTAATATGGGCGGAATCTTAGAACACTTTTCTATAGACTCGCAGCCAAGTAATTGATTTGTTTTCTGAAGGGGTTTGATTTATGCCTCATCGTGTTTTGCCTCATCTTGAAGGGCTTTTGAAGCAAATTTCGGGGGTTATGCGTCGTTATCGCTTGATGCTGGATGACGACCTGTTGTTTGGGGCTGGTGTTCAAGTTCCTCAGGTTGCTACCATCTTTGATATTGTCAGCGACCGTCGATTACGTTTTAGTGGCGAAGACCTTCAACTGAGTGAACTCTTGACGTTGATTGCTTACCGCTACGGCTTGGAAGATATACATGTCATCGGGCATGGCGGCTATGCCATTGTACTGAGCGCAGCTACTACTGAGTCTGCTTTTCAACAGCGTCGTGTGGTTCGGCTTGTACCTGATCATCATGTGCGTGACCTAGCGGGAGCAGGTACCCGCCGCTCATATGATATTCAACTTGACGCCAAAGGTGAGCCAATTCGCCTTAACTCTACCTCTTTGCTCCTCTCTGATTTATTTCTTGTCCCTCGTCACACGACGCTGCTTAGCTTTCAAGACGGCGACGGGGGTTTTCTGCAAGCAGCAGGTTACCCTGCTAAGATGCACTGCCAGCTTCTACCCGAAGTGCGGGCGCTCAACCATCCAGACTTGAACCCAAGCATGGCACATGATGCTGGCGCGTTACTGGAGGCCGCACTAGCCACGCTCGGTGTTGCAATCAGTGATGGGCACGGGGGCAATGCGGGGGCCTTACTCAACGCAGATGGGACACCGGTTATTTATCGAACGAAATACGGTAAGACGTTTTATGTACCTGTCGTCATTGATTATGGATACTATACACGGGTAGGTTCGCGCCGGTTAGCTGAACTTCTCGTCACGTATGGGGTTACAGAAAAAATGGTGCAAGCATTACTTGACGCTAAAAACGTGTCGCTGTCATCTGAACTGAGCTGGCCCGACGGGCTACAATATGTTATTGAAACGTCAGAATTACAAGCGCACGATTTCGGCAGCCTTTTGCTTGATGTACCTGAGCCTTTCCTCGATACAGGCATCTGGATTAACCAGGCAGAGCATCAATGGCAGACGGTAAAAGAGCGCACCTATCCACCGCTCCAAGACCAAGCGCGGCTCTCCCGTTTGTACCCTCAGTATGATGAGGTTCTTTTCCCGCAGCGCATCGAGGAATATGAGTTTCAGGTTGGCACACCACCGTAATGATCCCTTATAAAACTGCGTGGCGTCGTCACTGGGGTGTTTTTTTATAGGTGCTTCATTGCGTGCACAGGTCGCGGTAAAAAGCTTGATCGAGATAAGCGGCGAAGGCTATGTGCCCGTCCTCATTGAAGTGCGTGGTGTCTGCCCAGTACGAGTCGGGCCAGTCCTCGGCGGCGGCATCAATGATCATAGGTGCGTATTCGGCGGCAATATCGTTTAGCTGCCCAACAGCCTCCGCGATGGCTGACGGGCCAAGGGGAGCCCACAGTATAATGTAGCGCTCTATTTCAGGCGCGGTCGTTGTCGGTGACGTGAGGAGTATCAGATCGATATCGTTGGCTTCAGCAAGGTCAACGATGGCGCGGACAGCGATGTCATATAAGTCTGGAGCAACCTCTGGCCTATGCCGCCGGATGTGAAATGTGCCCATCATTAAAGTCACGACATCCGGTTCCAGTGGTATAACATCGCGAGCAAACCGCCCATAGACTGTGGGCGCGTCATATGAAATCATCGATGCGTTAATATATTCGCACGTTCTTGGGTAACGGTCATGCAGCAGGTCGGGATACGGTGTATATAGCGTTGCGAAGCTTGTGCTGTCTCCTAAGGCAACCACCCGTGTGATACGATACCTTCAGGTTTCTCCAGCGTGACTTCCTCACCGAGGAAACCGAGGCTGTTGTTATGCTGTTGTTATAATGTGACTCAGGGTTGGGCACTCGGCCTAGTTCAGCGTCATCGATCAACACAGGGATCGGTATGCTGACCTGTTTTCCACGGCTAAATTCGATGATGCTAATAATATCTCGCGCAAGAAGCACCAACGGAAAAAGGCCCAACCCAATGGCTAGCCCCAGAACAAAACCCCGGTTTCTGCCGACGAAGGCCAAAAGGTGGTTCATATACTTGGCTGACTGTGCATCCATGCGAACGCTGTTGTAGAGCCAGCCATGTACACCAGTAGCCCGCTGACGACGCCAGCACCGCCAATGCTAATCTGCCCGCCAATTAATGCGACTATCAACGCACTGACCCCAACCAAGGGCCAAAGAAAAGCCAACTGTAGCAGCCACCACTGCGCCGGACAAATAGGAGGATAGCAGCTAGCAGGCCGCCACCAACCTGTAAGGCGTCTAGTGTTTGATCAGGTACATTGATGAACGCATCCAGCCAGAGGAAGAAGGTGCCAAATAGGGCAAAGCCGATAGCTGTTACCGTGAGCCATTGAATAGCGAAGTGCTGTTTGAGCACCAGCAAAGCAACCATTTGGGCCAGCCCGATGCTGCCCCCAAGGATGATAATACCGAAAATGGCAGGCACAGGGCCATTCTGGAGTAGGTTACCAATTACGAGCAGGCCGACAAATAACCCTACAAATAAACCGACCGCTGTGAGCCCTGCCCACAACAGCCCACTGAAGAGTAGCTTCATAATGAATGCTGCCTTGTCAAGGGTTACATCTCCTTGTCTATCGTGTCAAGCCAAGTAATAGCAGCTTCGACATCGACGAACATCAACATGCGGATGCCTTTCTGATCAAACTCTTCAACAACTTCGAACATCTCTAGTTTGCCGTAAATATCATCGGGGACAACCAATGCCCAATACTTCCAGCCTGCCTCGACGGCTCGCGGCAGCCAATCATCGAAAATCCACTGGTTTTCTTCGTCGCTGGATGCGGTGTTCTTACGGTCATCCGACAGCCACTTTTGTGCGCCCTTTTCCCGCATCACCTCAATGCCCTTGTTGAAACATGTTCTTAGCGGTTCATCGTGGGTGGGTTGGTGGAATATGTGATGTACGATCTTACGTTTGGTATGGTACTGTAAGGTAAAGTATTCATTGGCTAGGATTGTATCAATAGCGGCTGTCTCTTGCGTCATAAGCTCCTCTGGTTGGCTGCGAACAATCTACGCTTCTAAAATGGAACCAAAATTAGACGAAAAACAGAATTAACTGCCAAGGTATAATTTATGATCGTCGCTGTCGTTACTAAGATCGGCGAAGGGTAAGTCACCGATGTTTGATGCGTTTGCACAACCCGTCAAGGCTCCGAGGATGAAGCCAATCAGAATGCCTGCGGGCAACAATCGAATGATGATAATCATAAGTTTGACCTCGAACATTGACAGTGTAATTTTAGTATACCTACCCGATCAAATTATGTGTAGGCTGCTTCCGTCAATACCGCCTCGATTGTGCGAGCAACCGTATCCAAATCCTCATCGCTGATCACCAAGGGCGGCAGCAACCGGATGACATTGGGCCCAGCCGACAGCGCAAGCACGCCGCGCTGTCGTAGTTCATTGAGGATTGGCTTAACGGGGCGGTCAAGCTCAATGCCGATCATAAAACCGCGCCCACGGATATCGACAACCACATCAGTTGGCAGGCTGGCATTGAGACGTTCCATGAAGTCTGAGCCACGTTGACGCGCCCTCTGCATCAAGTTAGTGTTTTGCAGCACGTCTAAAACGGCTAGGCCCGCCGCACAGCCCATCGGGTGCCCGCCAAATGTGCTACCGTGTGAACTGAGCGGCATGTTGCCCAGCCGATCATTGAGGAGCACCGCCCCCATCGGTAACCCGCCCGCAATCGACTTGGCAAGGCAGACCATATCTGGGTCGAGACCCACTTCTTGGTAGGCAAATAAGCTCCCTGTGCGCCCAAAGCCCGTCTGGATTTCATCAACGATCAGCATGATACCATGCTCGCGGCACAGGCGTTGCACCGCCCGCAGATAGTCAACATCGGCAACATGGACGCCGCCATACCCTTGAATGGGCTCAACGAGTACTGCGGCAATCGTACCATCGAGAACAGCCTCGAGCAGCTCGAGGTCGTTGTAGTCCACGTAGTGTACCTGTTGCAGCAGGCCATCGAACGGCTCGCGAATATTCTGATCCCACGTGGCACTGAGTGCCCCAAGTGTTCGCCCGTGATAGGCTTCTTTCATCGAGACAATGCCGCTGCGCCCTGTCAACAGATGGGCAAATTTGATCGCAGCTTCGACGGCCTCGGTGCCGCTAGTGCAAAGAAAGACGCGCCCCATACCTGTGATCGAACAAAGCATGTCCTGGTATTCGGCCCGAACAGGATTGTGGAATAGTTCGGGGCATACAAGAACTTGCGCCATTTGCTGCTGCATGGCGTCAACAAGGCGCGGGTGCCCATGCCCTAGATTAGACGCACCCTGCCCACTGACGCAATCAATGTAGCGCTTACCGCGGTCATCCCAGACGGATGCCCCCTCAGCGCGTATCACATTGACATCCTGCTTCGCGTAGACGCCGCTGCTGGTTTTTTCTTCGATGATGTCTGGGTGAACAATGTTGGTCTTGATCATGATGATGTCTCCTCGGATTTAGGCTTTGTAAAACAAAAACGCCCGCTTCTCTATGAGAGAGCGGGCGCTGTGGAAAAACAAACGAAGCTACCGACTCTCTCGTCGCCAACGTGCTGCTGCTGCCTCTGCTGCTGCGAATGCCATTGTGGCCTGCGCTGCGTTGTGGGGTGTCGGTTGTACTGTCATTGTGTGCTACTATTCTTTATCAATAAAAAACCACCCGGTTTTGGGTGGCTCTGAAATGCTGCGTTGTGTTGTTCCGCGTGCAAACAATTCAGACCACCCTATTGGGCTGCTGCTGCGTATGCTGCTGCGGAGATTTGTGTGTGCTTCATGCAGTAGATAATAGCATGTGATTCAAATAGATCAAGCGATTGGCGAAATTCAGTTGCAGAACTGTTTCAACATGACATAACTATTGCCGTCATGGCGTACATCCTCAAAGCCGAAGCGTTGGTACAAGCGCCGGGCAGGGTTGCGCCCATCGACGTTTAGACCGACTTGCTCAAACTGACGGCTGGCGGCGATAAAGAGATGCCTCAGCAGGGCGCTACCCACACCCTGACCGCGAAATTTTGGCAGAACTGCAATGATTAACTCTGGCGTGTGGTCATCGATGTAAGCGTACCCCTTAACCAAGCGTACCCATGCTGCGCCAATTCTGCGACGCCTTTTCAGGGCGATGCTGCCGAGATCACCGGGCTGGCTGCCGAAGTCGCTCGCATAACGGGCGATGTCAGGGTGCGTCGTGACACGGCGCGGTGGGGGCGTTTCGCCAGGGGGGACGAAGATCGCTTCGTAGAGCAGGTGATTTAGAAACTGCTGATCTTGGATAGTGGCAGCGCGATATTCAACATTCACGGCTGGTGCAGTGGAAAGTACTCATTTGAGTTTGTATCATCACGCATGGTAACCCATACAGTGAAAACGAAACAAACATGCGCGTCGCTTTGATCGCGGATATTCACGGAAACCTTGCGGCACTAGACGCAACTCTTGCGGATATCGACCAGACGGGCGTTGATAGGATTATCTGCTTAGGGGATGTCAGCGAGAGTGGCCCACATCCGGTGGCGTGCTTACATCGCCTGCTTGAACGCGAGATCCCAGTTGTGATGGGCAATACTGACGAGCGCATGCTAAACCCGCGCAGCCGGCAATCTGATGACGAAACGGTGCGCATCCTCGATGAGATTGAAGCGTGGAACGTGGCGCAGTTTAGTGAGGCAGACCGTGCTGCTATTGCGACATTTACACCGACGCTTGAGGTTGACCTTGGGCAAGAGCTATCTTTGTTGGGGTATCATGGTTCGCCGAAGGGCAACCGTGATTTGATCAAAGCAACCTCAAGTTGGCGCCAGCTCGAAAGATGCTTTGCTGGCTGCGATCAGCAAGTGTTGGTGGGTGGGCACATCCACGAGCAGTTCGTGCGCCCCTATCGTCATCAAACGGTGTTGAATACCGGCAGCATCGGTGCACCTGCCATCTACTTGGATGAGGGCGGGTTAGATACCTTCCCTGAGCAATGGTTGACGCCGATCAGAGCGGAGTACGCTATGGTGGAGGTTGCTAATGGGCGTGTTAGCGTGCAACTGCGGCAGGTCGGGTATGAACGTAGCGGACTTGAAGAGTCCGTGCGAGCAAGTAAGATGCCGCATCAAGATTGGTGGTTGAGTAACTGGATGTAAATCCGCCTGCTACAAAAATTCAGACTGTATCGCCTGGGTCTGGGGGCCTGGGCATGGACGAGAGATAATCTAATGCCAAACTTCAAGAAAATAGGGACGTTAGCAGAGATGCCGCCCGGTGAGCGGCTGGCTGTCGAACTCGAGGGTGATTTATATATCGTCGCGTTCAACGTCAACGGTGAGTTGTACGCCATCGAGGATTATTGTAGTCATCAAGACTTTGAGCTGAGTACCGGTGAACTGGATGAGTACTGCATTCAGTGCAACTATCACGGTGCCCGCTTTGACATTCGCGATGGCAGCGTCAAGGCGTTCCCGGCAAATAAGCCCATTCTGACGTTGCCGATCAAGGCGGAGGGCGACGATATCTTGGTCGATATTGAGCCGCTGCTGGGATAACTGAATATCTTAACAAAATCTTAATGATCAATTCCTTGACAAATGCTTTTCTAATGCGTATCTTTCATATGCCTAAGCCAAACAAATCAACCACCCCGCGGAGCACCTGCAGTGTTCCAGCTCGTTAGAGCAGACGCGGCGTGGTTTTTTAGTTCATTGGCTAACCCATCAACCTGATGGGCGGCAAAACATAATTGTCAGCACGATATCCGGGCAGCAGCAAGCGCCCAAAACACTATGAAAAGGAGGGTAACCTATGCGGGACTTACAATATGCCATAACTAATGAGCGCTCACAAGGGGAACCCTTGCTCATAGGTCGCTTGCTAAAAAGCGCGATTTTCAACGCGCCAATGGCTGATGTAGTCAGCTTGCTGAACTTCACACCGGATAGCACCGATTGTGCAGTAGGCAAGCAGAACGGGTCAAAAGGCGGCGATTGGTTGGTAGACAACCATGACCGCGCTACGGACTTTATCCGTACAGACCTAGACGGCTGCGGTACTGCGCAACGGGCATCCTCCCGCTGACAGTTACCCACTAACCCACTATCCAGACGAATTCGTCGAGCAGTGGTTGGGTGACGCAGCAAGCGGACACTCAGTAGCGCTCCCATGTTCACCGTCGGTTATCTGTGTTAACCCGTGGCGGCGTGCGTCTGGTAGGTACTTTCTGGACAACCATAACGGGTGGAATAGGCTAGGCACCTTCAGAATTGCCTACCCGACACCGCCGTCACGCAGAAGCACCGATAACACAGCAAGACAGCTTAATCAACATAACACATGCGGCACACACCGCAGCACATTAACAACCGATGCACCAAACCATCACGTCACCGGGTTGGTAGCTCGCACCTATGGCAGGCGCGGCAAAGCAGGTTCGACTCCTGTATGACGTTCTCGGGGGTAGTTGATCGGGTCAACAACACACTCTGAATGTGGAGAAGTAGGTTCAATTCCTGCCCCCCGATTGCGTGTTTGTAGCTCAGCTGGTAGAGCATCCGTATGAAACACGGAAGGCCGCAGGTTCGACTCCTGCCAAACACTTAAGCATTCTAAATGAGGTCGAAAGCGTAATATAAACTAGGGTATTGTGCTTTCGACCACCTTCCACTGACCAGGACACAATCATTTAGAATCTATGATGTACCAGTAGCTCAATGGGTAGAGCATCCGCTTGAAAAGCGGAAGGAATGGGTTCGACCCCCATCTGGTATTTAGATCGCAACGCAAAGCGTTGCGATTACAGTTATGTACCAGTAGCTCAATTGGTCAGAGCACCTGTTTGAAACACAGGGGGTACGGGTTCGAGCCCCGTCTGGTATTTATGGATTGCAAAGTTGTTTGATTTCCTGTAAGTATGATTGAATGAGCTATCTTGACTCGGCAGCAGCAGAAAGAAAAACCTATGATGGCAGCATCGCGAGCGATCCATTACCGTAAGGGCACTGCTGAAGACATGCTTGAGGTGCAGCGCGTCTTCTTATGGGCTTTGTTTGACATGCTCAAAAAAGCGGGCGTGCTTGATTATGATTACCCCAGTGATGAAGAAATCAAAGAGGATTGGCAAGCGAGACACATTTTCTATGAATACTTGACGGAGCACGCAGATCAATATTGGGTTGCGGAGCAGGCAGGGGCCATTGTCGGGTTCTCGCGTTCGGTGCGCTACCAAGCCTACCGCGAACTGACAGAGTTATTCATTGCACCCGATGTGCAATCTCAGGGGATTGGCAAGGAACTGCTGGCGTGGGCGATGCCGCCCGACGCAGACACCACTGACTTTCTCTATGCGACCAGTGATCCGCGAGCGCAAGCCAGATACATGAAAGCGGGCATGATGCCGCGCTTTATTGTCTATGAAGTGTATGGTAAGCCAGCCCCCCGCCTACAATCTGACCGGATTATAGCGCATGAGATTCAGGCAACCGATGAGGTGCTGGCGACACTCGCCGACATGGACCGCGACATGTTGGGCTTCACCAAGACAGAGTTGCACATCCGGTTGTTAGCGCGGCGCACGGGTTACTTCTACTATGCCGACGACGCCATAATTGGCTACGGGTACGTTGGCCCTTACGGTAGCGGCCCCTTCGCCGCGCAGTCGCTGCATTGGTTCCCAGACATTCTCGCGCACGCAGAGACCCGTGCCGCCGAACGAGGAGTCGAGTCGCTGCGCTTCAATATCCCGATGGGCAATCACGTCGCCCTGAAGTACATGCTGCACTTCGGTTATCACTTTGATTCGCATCACGGTTTTGTGATGTCAAATAAGCCGCTGGGCCAGCTTGACAGTTACCTCTGGCCTGATCCGCCGCTGGTTGTTTAATGAGTAAGGCAATCGTATTAAAACACTGCGCAGTCTAGGTTTTCAGGCCCAAGCTCCCTAAAATCTACTACTTGAAGCTAGGGCAAGTGTGGGCGTTATGGATTGCAGCTCCTACGGTTGATCCTGATCGCTTCGGGCAATCGCTTGACAACGTCAATGAGCTGCGGTAAGTTATCGCTCGTTGTTAACCAAACACGCATTTAATACATAAATTATGTTCATTTTTGCGCTTCGCGGCATCGTCAACAGTGGTATGGGTATTAGCTTGGGCTCCTCAGAGGGCCGCAGGCTATTTCCGGTTGAGACGGTGTAAGCGCTATTTAGCTGAACTCGTAACGCAGAACGCCTCCCAATCGGGAGGCGTTTTTTGTTTTCAGCAGCAACCCTATACTGAACAACTTGGCGACCAAAGGGCAGTCATAATGATAGATAATAAGCAGTTCCAGCAGTTTAATCTTAATGCCATGATGCGTACTTTCCGGTGTCGCTTTGCGCTGCTTATGGCTGCTGTCGTGCGGCTGGTTGATACTGCCCAATTCAATTCTGCTTTTCTCCCCGCTGATATCATCAGCGGTTTTTGTTTTGCCTTCCAGCAACGGAAGGAGGTGCGTCGGCGGCAGCTTAAACCCATGTCCATTTGTTCGCGATCATTAATCGTCTGTTAAAGCCTACATTCGCAGCACATAGAATATAGAATAAAGAGGAGATACAACCATGAACACCGAGCATACCACACGCCACCTTGACCTGACCGCCCACATTCGGCGTGACTACACGGAAACCGAAGTTGCCGCCCTGCGCCCCAGCATCAAAATGGCGTATACCCTGGCACAGCACGGCGCCATGCGCCTACGTAAGCTGATCGAGCATGAGGCTTACGTGCACACCTTTGGTGCTTACACGGGCGCGCAAGCCGTCCAGATGGTGAAAGCAGGCCTGAAGGCGATTTACTTGAGCGGTTGGCAGGTCGCTGCTGATGGTAACCTCGCCGGGCAGACCTACCCCGATCAGAGTTTGTATCCTGCCAACAGTATGCCGACATTAGTTAAGCGGATGAACAATGCCTTGATGCGTGCTGACCAGAGCAATGAGGGCGAGCTAGACTTCTTCGTGCCGCTAGTCGCTGATGCTGAAGCGGGTTTCGGTGGCCCGCTGCATGCCTACGAACTAACGCGCAGCCTGATCGAAGCAGGCGCCGCAGGCATTCACTTTGAAGATCAACTGGCAGCAGAAAAGAAGTGCGGTCACTTAGGTGGTAAGGTGCTGGTGCCTACTGCCCAAATGATCCGCACGCTAAAGGCCGCCCGCCTTGCTGCCGACGTGATGCAAGTGCCGACCATCATTATGGCTCGCACCGATGCGGAGGCTGCGACGCTGCTGACCAGTGATGTTGACGAGCGCGATCACCGCTTCCTGAAAGGATCGCGCACGGTTGAGGGCTATTTTGAGATCCATAATGGGATTGAAGCAGGTATTGCGCGTGGGTTGGCCTATGCCCCTTACGCTGACCTGCTCTGGATGGAGACCAAGACGCCTAACCTCGACGAGGCCCAGGCATTCGCTGACGCTATCCACACGGAGTTCCCTGGTATGCCACTGGCCTACAACTGCTCGCCGTCCTTCAACTGGAGCCAACACCTCGGCGCTGATCAGATTGCCGTTTTCCAACGCGAGTTGGGCCGTATGGGCTACAAGTTTCAGTTTATTACGTTGGCAGGCTGGCACACGGTTAACTTCCACACCTTTAACTTGGCACAGCAGTATGCTGAAACTGGTATGACGGCCTACACTGCGCTGCAACAGGCTGAGTTCGCCAAAGCTCCAGCAGGCTATACTGCCGTTCGCCATCAACAAGAAGTGGGCACTGGTTACTTTGACAAAGTTTTGGAGACAATCACGGGTGGGCAAGCCAGCACCGTCGCGTTGGCGCATTCTACTGAAGCTGCTCAGTTCTAAGTGCAACTAGAGACGTCTTACCTCGTGCTACCAATTATTTCATTAAGTAGCCTGGGTCTTCAGGCCCAGGCACTTGATGAGGTTCAGCAGTGGCGTAGAACCGTAACGTCTATGGTTGATCGTGGTCGTCATATACCGAGAGATCGGCTCCGTCAACAGGCGTTTCACTTGATGTGTCTTCGCTACGCGCTTTGCCTTCGTGCTGCTTGCGCCATTCTTCATAGAGGACGGCTTTGGCCCGGTCAAGCTGTTTGGCACGCTCCAGCGCTTTGAGGATGTCCCGCCGCTGTTCGGTATCGTCAAGGTGCTCTAGCTCAGCGCGTGAGAGGTACAACCCGGATTCGTAAAGGTCGCGCCCCTCGCGGATGCGCTCATTGAGGGTCTCGCCGCCGCTTACAGTTAGGTCGTTTCGCAGCTCGTCAAGATTAATTGGTGCACCTGTCAGCCGGTCTTCTAGCAGATCACGGTTGACCTTGTCGATGATGTCATCGGGCATGCCTAGGGCCGTTGCTAGTTTGGTTTGAACCGCTTCAACGATGCGCACCCGCTCCTCGATTTCTGGTTGGGCTTCAGGTGACTGCCGCCAATGCTCGATATCGGCAACAATGCCGGACATGTCGCGGCTGTGTTCAAATAATAGACGGCCCATCTGCACCCCAAACACCGCTTGGTAGACCTCAGGCCGGTCGACAAAGTGATCATAGAGATGGTCGAGCAGGCCATAAGCCACTGCACCAATCGCCCGATCCTGAGTCAGCTTTAACCCAGCAATCACGTCAAGGTCAACCGGGGCAAAGTCGTATTCGTACAGATACTTGATGTTGAGCAAGTCGATGTACTCGGTAAGGTCGAGCACGATGTCGATCTCCTCTTGCGTCCAGTTGAGGGTGCGAAAGATGGCGGCTTGCTCTTTCGCACGCTTCAGTGAGGCGGGGTTGCGCGTGGAGAACTCTGATTGTTCTGTGATGGCATCAAGCTTGAGTGTGCGTTCGAGAATCAGTTCCATTGATTCGCTCGCTTTCGTGGACTATGGCAACCTACCTGTACCAGTGTATTGTCAGGGCTTTGCCAGTGAAATGCAAACCTATTCTTGTGCGGATAATTTGCTGGATAATGAGCACATGTTAGTCTCAAGTACTTGTATTCATCAAACCTGAGATTGAACGATGCCATCTGATTCGCTTCCCTGGCTGACCATCACCGAGCAGCCAGAACGTCAATGGGTGCCGCGCCTCGATGAACGCCCTAGTGTGATATCACAACCGCTTAACCTAGTTGGTACTGGTACTGCCGGGTTCGTCACGGGTGAGCCATTTCGTGCCACGTTAATTGCTCTGCGCGGTTTGCAAAATGTTCGCAGTCACCGGTATGTATTACTGCAACTGCCGGACGGTACGATCCGTGGTTGGCCTCGAGAGTCATTTGTACCCCTTGATCAGCTCTACATTGCTGACGTCGAGGAAAAGGCCACTGCTGTTGCATTGGCTGGTCAGATTATGACGCAGCCGATGGAGCCAGAGCGCGATGTGGAGTACATCGACTACGATCCGGTTGAAGATGACCTTAGCTTTGACCTCTACGAAACTGATCACTTTGCCTTTCATCTGGGGAAGCAGCCCACTACTGAAGGCGAAATCGCCTTTCAGGCGGCGTTTCTGGATGAGATGTGGACGACCTTTGAGCAGGTTTGGTCATTCTACGCGGATGATCTTAATTACCCGATGCCGTTTGCTGATGAACTGCGTCAACCGTTTGACTGGCCTCATGAAGAACCCGGTTGGCACAAGATCAACGTCTACCTGACGTATACTGGCTTGCCCAAGCACGCCGAGGGGTGGGCCGAGGGTGCCCGCCAGATTAGCATGAGTCCGTTGGCGATGCTCGAAGGCTCATCCGTCGTCCCCCATGAGTTTGCCCACGTGGTGCAGCTATACACCAACGGTTTTCAAAATAACCCGACAGTTAGCGCTTTCTGGCAGACGCATGCCAATTGGTGCACGCACCAATTGATTCCATCATTTGACGCCGAACTGCCAACTTACCTTGACCAAATGCACCAGCCAATCAACTGGTCGGGCTTTCGCTACGGCTCATGGATGCTGCTGCAGCACTTGGCGGAGGACGAGCGCTTCGGGCGGGACTTCATCCGTGATTTGTGGCTGGAAGGGACACGCGACGAACAAGGCGCGGCCCTCGAAGACCCGTTTGAAGTCATGATTAGGTTGGGGGCCGAGCGTGGCCTGTTCGATGGCGACCTGACGCAAGCCTTCGGTGATGTGATCGGTGCGATGGCGGCCCGCATGGTGACTCTGGACTACACCTACCAGCAAACGTATCTCGACGTGCTAGAGCAGAAGTTGGGTGAACCTTGGTTGATGCGCCGCGGCACACCGTTGAAATCACTAGAAGAGGGCTGGTACCTGCCGCTGACCAAGTACATGCCGGGGCAGTGGGGCATCAACCAGGTACGGCTGGAGCCGACCGCCGACTCGGTGACCGTGCGCCTAGAGCAAATCGATAAGCACGATGCCAGTTGGCGGCTGGCGCTGGTAGCCTATGACGATACTGGTAACGCAGCCTACAGCCCGGTAAGCAGCAGCAATGAGGTCTCGTTGGATGTCGCTGGTTGGCCCCACTTGATGCTAACTGTTGCCGCGATCCCTGCTGTTCATAAGCCGCTGCCCTTCGACTTCAACCTAGATAAAGTTAAGCGCTATCATTATGCGCTTCAATTTGATGGGGCCCGACCATACCGTGGGTAATGTGTTGTTGGGTGGGAGACACTGAGCAAATAGGGAAAAGTAATACCTGGAGCCTCACGGCGAGGCAAGAAAGATAAAAACTGATATGCCAGACGAACTGACGCAACCATCCGATGAGATGCTGGGTGATCCGGCACCCCACCAGATCATCATGTACGGGCATAATGCCTGCCCACAGGTGCCCCCTGTTGCTGGGGCGTTACGCAGCGCAGGCGCACATTTTGAATACGTCAACATTCACCGAGACGCCGACGCCCGCCTGCGCGTTCGCGAGATTAACGCAGGCAATGAGACAGTGCCGACGCTGGTTTTCCCCGATGGCAGCATTCTCACCGAACCAACGGGTGACCAACTCTACAAAAAGCTGCGCTCCATGGGGTACAAGGTGCCGATCACGACGTGGTTGATCGGCAACGTTCAGTACATCATCCTGGCAGCAGCCCTGTTGTACGCTGCGCTGGCTTTCTTCGGAGTTGTGTGACCGCAGTTGACAGAGTGTTAAATTTGCTATTCATGATATGGAAGGACGACATGCTGGTGCCTTCGTTTGATTAACGCTCAAACGGCACCTGAACGCGATTATCGTCACTGTTGGGCAGGGGCAGCCGCTCTAATGAAGGGAAGCTGTAGAGGCCAACATACATCGTGAGTGGGCTATCCCATGTTTCGGGCAGCGCCAATTGATGCTCACTGCTGACCACCTCACCGAGCCGCCAGACGCCGCTTGGGTAGCGAGTTGAGCCGATTTGGACGTCGCTCTGGACGATGATTGTATCGGAGTTTTGCTCAACAATGTGGACAAAAGCGACGTAGTCGGCCTTGGGCTGGGCAAGGGCCTGCCACTCAAGCGTCACGGTGATCAACTGAGCTTCGTCAACTGTGACGGCAGCCAGCAGGGCGATCTCCTCACCGAATACGGCGGTGGGTTGAACCGCTAGCGCTTGAACCCCGTCAAGCGGTGCAGAGCGTATGCGCCCGGCGATAGCCGCATCAGCGACGGGGCTACCATCCGCCCCCAGCACGGGGACAGGTTCTTCTAAGTGATTCCGCAGCCCGACAGCGATACCATACGCGCCAAAGGGCAGCTCGTCGGGTGTTGTGAAACGCAAGACGTAGGGCACAACGTCGCCCTCGGCCCACTGATCCGGTGGGTAGAGCCAGCGCAGCAAGTTGCCCTCACTGCTGGAAGCGATGCGCTCATTGTTCCAATCCCACAGTTGGACAAATGCAAACACATCGCGCTGTTTGTTTGCCGTCCGCCGGAAGTAGAGCGTCACATCGACGGGTTCACCACTGGGGATGTCAAGCGGTGCGTCCCAGCCGACGAGGGTCAGTTGGTTGTTGTAATTAATGTTGGTGTTGTACTGCGGCGCTGCTTGAACGGTGAGTGGTTCATCCCAGTTCACTTGAATGGCGGCGAGTTCACCGTAGGGGTCGCGGACTTCCTCACCAGATTCTATTAAGGCGGCGGTGATGTCTGCTTGTCGTTCAGCCGGGAGGCGCGGCAGCAGTACCAATGTGCCCTCCGGCAGGTAGACGGCATAGGTCGAAGCATCTAGCATATCTGGCGGGACGAGGATCGTGCCCGCCGGTAGGTCGATTTCGCCCTCAGTCACGTCGAAATAGGTGGCAAAGGTCTGAATGTCCGGATGCGTGTCCGCTGTGAAGTAGCGCCCTGCCGAATGGTCAACCGCTTTCAGCGGCACATAGACCGGTACCTCTGAAGCAGCAATTACCTCACTCAGAGCGTAGCGGCGCAGCTCAAAAAACCACGAGAAGGCAGGCAGCACGTCGTTGTCACCCCAGCGCACATCAGATTGATAGTAGGCCGAAAAGGTGTTGAAACTGGTAACACCGGCAAAAATCATGAAAGCCGCAATGACAACTGCAAAGCTTGCCTGTGCGTAACGGTTGATGGTCGCAGGCATTTGATCAATGACCCACACCAGCGGTTGTAAGCCCGCAGCGACCACCAACGGCACCGCAGCAAACGCCCCCATAATCCGTAAGCCATGCGGTATTTCATTCGATAAGGCGACGGGCTGCAAGCTCAACAGCAGCATCGCGATTGCCAGCACAAATGGCAGCCGCCATAGCATGATGATGCAGGTCAGTAGCCCCAACAGCATGACATTGTAAAGAACGGGCAGCGGCAGCAGTGGAGCACGGTCAACGTTGTACTGTGGGTTAATGTCACCGACATCGTTGAACATAATCCACGCATTCTCTGTGCGATCAATGATGCGCTCGACTGCTTCGATTGGCGTACGCTGGCTACTCGACGTGCCCGCTACCTCCGCCGCCCGCCCGTAGAACTGTGGCTGGACGCTGTTCAAAATGATCAACGGGGTGCTGCTGATCGCGAAGGCGATCAGAAACAGGCCGATGCCCCGCAGCGGCAAAGTGAGGGGTGTGCCGCGGATGCGCTGCACCAAACGCACAACGACCTGCTGCCCGACTCCGAGCGCCGCAACAGCCAGCATGATCAGGCCGGCGGTGTAACTCAATAGGGTGACGGAAAGCCAGAGGCCCGCCAGCGCAAAGTTGATCAGCGAGCGCTTGCGTGACCGCACACGCCAGCCGACGATGAACGCATCAAAGAACAGCAGCATGCCAAGCACTTGCGGCATCGCCCGATAGCCCACCCGGCTCAGGTGAATATGGCTGACCATCACGGCGAGGGTGGCGGCGGCTACCAACCCAAACCAACGACCGTATTGTCCCTTGATGCTTAGGTGCCGCCCTGCGCGGTAAGCCGCCGCCACACTGAGCACGCCAAGGAACAGTGACGCCACCCGAAAGCCAAAGCGCGATGGGCCGATGGTGGCAATTGTTAAGGCTTGAATAAAGCGGAACAGTGGCTCTGGGCGGGCGTCCAGTTGGTAAAGCGGCATCGTCAGGGTGCGGGCAAAGCGCAGTGCGTCGTTGGCGTTGTTGGCCTCATCGTTTGATAAGCCAGGAGGCCACACCTCGAAGTTGTAGGCGCGCAGTGCCGTTGCTGCCAGTAAAATAACCAGGATCAGAAAGGTGGGAAGGAAAGGCTTGCGTCTCATGATGATGATACCCCCTGCCTGATTTTACCAGCGAGGGGGCATAGCATGCTTATTAGGCCGCAGCGGAAACACGATCAGACCGGGGCGGGCCGATGAAGGGAATTTCACCCTGTTCCCAGGCGACCAGCAGCGGCACTGCGGTAAAGATCGATGAGTAAGTGCCAGAGAGCAGGCCGATCAACAAGACTGCGACGAACTGCTGGACTGTGGCACCGCCAAACAGCAGCACGGCGATCAATACAAAGATGGCGTTGATCTGCGTTGCCAGCGAACGGTGAACCGTCTCTAGCAGGGAGCGGTTGACGACCGTTTCATAATCTTCGTTGCGATAGCGCGGCAGGTTCTCACGGATGCGGTCGAAGACGACAATGCTGTCTTGCACGCTGAAACCGACGACCGTCAGCAGGGCCGTCAGAAAGAGGGCGTCAGCCTCCCAACCGAAGAACACTCCCATTAAGGCCATCACGCCCATGGTGATCAACACATCGTGCAGCATAGCAGCAATGGCGCAAGCCCCGTAGCGCAGTGGGTTCGGGATGCGGCGGAAGGCAAAATAGATGAAGCCTAACACCACGAAGATAGCGAACACGACAGCGAGAATAGCGGCTGTAGTCACTTCCTGCCCGATGGAAGGGTCAACAATATCAAAGATGGATTGATCACGGTCAACGGGGGCCACCTCGCTGCTCAGCGCCTCGATGAGGTTGGTCTGTACTTCTGGCGTTAAGTCACCTGCGCGAATCTGCCAACGATGGTCGGCGGGGTCACCGAGCTGTTGCACAACTGGGTCATCCTGCCCGAATTCGGTGTATACAGCGCGAATTTGGGCTTCGCTGGCTTCCTCGTCGAACTTAACAATGAACAAGCTGCCGCCGCGGAAGTCAATACTGAGGCGCACTGGTGCGCCAAAATTGATGGTTGAATAGACCATGGCGGCAATACTTGCCGCCAGCAGCAGGCCGGAAAAGACAAAGTAATAGCGTCTCTGTTGGACTAAGCGAAACATAGTTGCGTGGACTCCTTAGAAGCTAAGCAGCCAGCGCTGCTGGGTAAACGTCTCATCGCTAAAGGGCAGCATCAAGAAGTACAGGAAGGTGCGCGTCACGACGATTGCGGTGAACAAGTTAAACACCAAGCTAAAGCCTAACGTCAATGCGAACCCCTGTACTGGCCCAGCCGCGAAGCTGGTACCAAAGATGTAGAGCACAATGCAGATGATGATCGTTGAGATGTTTGAGTCACGAATGGATGGGAAGGCACGGTCGAACCCGGCTTCTACCGCACGGTCAACATTGCGCCCTGCGCGTAACTCTTCTTTCAGTCGCTCAAAGATCAAGATGTTTCCGTCCACCGCTGTGCCGATCCCGATCAAGAAGCCAGTGATGGCGGGCAGGGTCATGGTGATGCCAAATACCTTATAGAACGAGAAGTTCAACACCGCAAACACCAATAGAGCCAGTGCCGCCGCCACACCCGGCAAGCGATAGTAGACAATCATGAAGAAGATCACCACGCAGATGCCGATGATCCCTGCGCGGATACTCTGTTGCACGGAGATCGCACCGAGCGTTGGCCCAATGGTTGTGGTTGAGTCAACGCGCAGAGGCACAGGCAGAGAGCCATAGCGAAGCTGAGTGGCCAGCTGATTGGCCTCGTCAAGGTCGAAATTGCCCGTGATCGTGCCTTGCCCGCGAATCTCCTGCTGAATCTGCGGGGCAGAGAGCACAACACCGTCGAGCACAATACCGAGGTAGGTACCTGCATTGTCGCGGGTGTAATCCCCAAATTGATCACTGCCCTCTGTGGTCAATGTAAACTGAACCACCACACCACCAAGCTGGTCAACCCCGACGTCCGCCGTTGACAGGATATCACCCGTTAGAATTGTCTCATAGACGGTTGGAGGAGGGGCGTCTGCATCTACTTCCTGATCGGGTGTGTCGATGGCGTTTGCTTCAGATAAGGTTGTCGTAATCTGTGTGCCAGCGGGTAGTGGCGTCAGGCCGAAGTCAACGAATTCGAGCAGAGCTGTCTCGCGGATGAGGTCAACAGCGGCTTCGGGGTCGGAGTACCCTGGCAGTTCCACAATGATGCGGCGCTCCCCGCGTGACTGGATCGTCGGCTCCAGCGTGCCGAGGCTGTCAACGCGCTGTTCAATGATGCGGCGGGCTTCATCGATTGCCCCCGGCTGTAACTCACGGTCTTCAGGGAGATCGGCCTCAAGCAGCACTTGGATGCCGCCGGCAAGGTCTAGCCCTTGCCGGATTTGGAAAGGAATATCGACCTCGAACACGCCGTCGTTGTTCAGGTCAAGCTGGACGCCTGGGTTCGTCGGCAGGCTGATCCAAACGGACATAGACGTTAGTAAAATAATTAGGACTAGCTCTCCGTAATGGCGACCGGGGCGCAGGGCAATGACAACGCCCACGCCGATGATCAGCAGGCCAATCCAGACAATCAGAAATATTGGCACTGAGGGTAATCTCCAGTGGTGTCGATTGATTGGGTTAATACCGCGGGTATCTTAGCGCCGAGGGGCAGTAGCGTCAAACCGAGCCACGGATTTTCCGGCTGTGCGGACTGCTGACATGCTCAAAAATAGCGCATCGCTCACATGCGCCGCGGTTCGGGCTATTGACACGGTGGCCTCCAGGCCACCGCTGGCGAGACGCTGGAGCAGCTCGCTTTAGAGCCCGTCACTTCGTGCGGGAAATTTGCCACCAGCGGCTACTTTCAAGCAGGCCACTGCGGGCACGGTTCCAGTCGGCGTTGGCGCTGCGCACCTTCTCGATCTCCGCGACCACTGCTAGCACATCCCCAACGCCGATCACATAGTCAGGCTCAGGGCGAACGTCGATGTCACCACCAACTTCATGCAGCAGCACCACGGAAATATCCAAGCCGTCCTCCACATACTGGATTGTCTTCCCGACCAGTTTGGCCCCCATTTGGACTTCAATACGGCCCATCGCCAACACCTGCTTTTCCACTTTAAAGGTCTGCAATACCTCGGTGCCGGTAGCAGCGCCAGCAAAGACAGGTGCAGCGAGGGCTGACGAACTGATAACACTGTCAATACTGAAGCGCTCACTGATAATGGAGGAGAATTTATCGTCAAACATGCGCATGACGATCCGCACATCTTTGTATTTATCCCGGATGCGGCTGGCAACCTGAATGTTGGTTAGGTCGTTATCTGTGCAGATGATCACAGAGGAGGCGTGCTCTATACCTGCTTGCAGCAGGGTTTCCTCATCGCGAGCGTCTCCCATAATCACAGGGACACCCTTGCGGCGCACCTCGGAAAGCTGATCAATTCGTTCTTGATTAAACTCAATTATGATAACATCTTCGCCGAGGTGCAGCAGTTCGCGCATCACCCGCAGCCCGATGTGCCCAAGCCCGATCAAGACGACGTGATGACGGTAAGTTGAGGCCAAAGATATCTCCCATTGGTTTAGACGAACGTGCTTATTAAACAAAGCAATCGAGAAATCTGCAACACCCAGAGTCAAAAAGATAACGCCAATAACCGGCATTACAAAGAAGTAGATTTCAAGGTACCACTGTGCTGGGAAATCCAGTACGGGTTCGAAGAATAACAGTGTAATGACGAAGTAAGCCGCTTCAACGGGTGTGATTGGCTCAAGTGAAGTGGTGATGTTCCACAAAAAGTAAAAACTGATGGCGCTTAGAATAAGCACACTGATAAATGCACCCAGGACAATGCGGAACTCGCGAAGGAGCAACCATGTGTCACGAGTCGACGTCATTATACGCCGTTTGAAAGACAAGCGCTGTGTTGATTTTCCTCTTGGGCCTACGCTATTTTGAGTGAACATCCGTTGAGATTATTTACTTTTAGTTAATTATATGAATGGATTATAGCCAATAATTGTGGATAATCGAGTAAGCGAATAACCTCCCCTCAAATTCGGGGGCTCATTCAGTGAGGAAATTCGCGCTTTCCGGCAGATGATGATCACTGGGTGTTGGTAGGAGCTTAAGCAGCGAAGCACATTCTGGCTGATCTTATTGGCAGATGGCGCGCACCTTGCGGGGTGTTGTTTTGTCGTGAGACGAAATCGTTCGTGTTACAGCATGAGTCGCTTAGCTGGATTGATTAAGATAAGCCAGTACATAGTTAAGGACTTCATCAGCATCGTACTGATCGGTGTTAATTATGAGATCGGCGTGATCACGGGCATGACTAAGGCGCTTCATCTGATGATCTAGCCAGCCCTTTCGTAGGGTCTGATTACGACGTGCCTCGGCGACATCCTGCGAAATCTCCAGAAAGATCAGCACATCCGGGTGGGAAAGTTTGGCCCACATATCCGGGATATCAGAATGCTCTTGGGCGATTGGCTTGGCGGTGTAGCCAGCCTGCTTGAGGTTTGAAGCGAGCGTTGTTTTACCCGAGGCACAGGGCCCCGTGATGCCCACAATGCGTTTGCCATTTTCCATACCGTAGTTTAACACATACTTAACTTGATCTGGCAACCTGCGTAGGGGTTGCGTCAACCAGCCGGTGGGGTGTCTGGCGTTTCTTCCATAGCCGACGGCGTTGATTGTTCCCCTGCTGCCTCTGTTTCGGCCCTTTCAGCCATAGCAGCTATCAACACACTAAGGTCAAGGTCGGGCAGTTCACGCCGGAGCCGCGCCAAACGGTTGAGGTAGGTCGTCAGGAAAAGGCCGAGCAGCAGCCCCGTCAAGATCCATGCGCCTGCCGTCACTGTAAACCCGATCAAGCGACCATTGTTGCCCTCGATGCTCAATGGCAGTGAAAAGCCGGGCAGCGAGCGGACGCCAATGGTTTGCCCAACGTCTATTTGTAGATACAGCGGGCGCGGCACGCGCTCTTCTTGTGTGATTGTTTGACCGTCAACCACAACCTCGTAGAAGACGCGGTAGTTATAGCCCCACGGATAATTATCTTGCTTATCAACCACGGTTGCTTCGACTAAGTCGCCCTCAGTGGTTAACTCGGCCCACTGCTGCCATTGAAGCACCGCCTGCCCAGCACCCAACAGCCCAATTAGGATCATGGTGCTAGAGGCAAATATCGCCACCAATCGATTTTGCAGATTTTCAAGCATTAGGGCCTCAACACGGGCGGAATAGGAATGCGGACTTGAAAGCGGCGGACGTTGTCGATCTCATCCGGCAAGACGGCGACGACAAGGATCGATGTGTCGTCTTTGGGCCGGTTATCATCGAGGAACAGGGCTTCAGAGAGCAGCGTATCTGCAAAGCCTTGGGCGACATCATCAACAGGGCGCGGCTCGATGATCAGGTCGCGGTAGAGCATATCAACCATTTCCGGTACATCAAGCGCTGCTCCGCGGCGCTCACCCGCAACTGCTAGGCCATCCGTGTAAGCGACTACGACGGTGCCTGCATCAAAGGGAAATTCGGTGATCTCTGGCTCAGTATCTTGGTAAAAGCCAATTGGTGGGGTTACTTCTGCTAACACGATTTGCTCACCCGGCCCCGTCTGTACGATCACTGGGCAATGTGTATTGCGTGAAACCAGTACGGTGCTGGTGTGCAGGTCGATTGAACTGATGTTGAGCGTTGCTGATACTCTGCCGCGTCGCCGAGTGTAGAGGAAATCGTTGGTGGCGCGGGCAGCGGCTTCGTCTCGGACGCCTTCGGCAATCAATGAGACGGCTTTCTGCACGACCATATTGCTGATGGCCTTCGCTGAATGCCCGCTGCGCTGTCCATCTGCTAGCACAAACGAGAAGCCACCGAGCGGACGCTCGACGAACTCAAAGGTATCGCCACTCATGCTGGTGCCGTACTTTTTCGTTTTAGCTGCCGATGCTTGGAAGTGCATTATGATTCTCTCGGCTCAGTGTCGCGGGGGTCACGCTGCATTTGGCCTAGCCCTGCTTGAGCATCTTTTGCCAAGCGCTCCGGATCATAGCGTGATGCAATGGATGCTGTGATTATTCGGATCGTTACCCCCTCAGCGATTTCCAGATGGACGACCCCCTTTTCAATCTCTACATCTTGGACGATGCCGACCATACCGCCATAGGTCACAATCTCGTCACCAGGCGTGATCTCTTCAGCGACATACTTCTGGGTACGCTTAAACTGAAGCTGACGTGGCAGAATAATAAATGCGTAGATCGCCGCAATAAACAGCGAGACGACCAGCAGATCAATCGCAAAGCGAGGCACAGCATCCCTCTATATATCAATTAATCAACACACGGATTGTAACGGTATGGATGCTGCTCGCCATATGAAGGATGTCAAAACGCAGGGCAGCGATCTCTGAAGCCGAGGCTGATCGGCGACGGCATCTAAGACTGTGAACCCGGATCACATCCGCAACGTGTCGGCGTTAATGGCCTCAATGACTTCTGTATCGACGTCAGGCCTACCGCGCAGAGCAGCTTGCAACGCATCGATGCGGGCCTGCTGTGATGGATCGCCTTCAGGCAGCAGACTTTGTAACTGCTGTCGTGCCGCCAACTCCTCGATTACCATCCGCAAGCGGACGGCTTCGTCAATCGCATCTTCGGCTAACTGCCGTGCCTTAGTAAGCTTACCGTCTAACTGCTCGAAGCGGCTCCATTGCGTCAGGTAGCGTGGCTCACCGATTGGGAACCCCTTAGCATACACGCCTAAGTCTTCCAACGCTTGCTGTGCCTTGCCGCGAGCAAAACTGGTTTGTTCACGTGCCCAATTGCTGATCCAATAATCGGCGACAGCACCGTAGCCTTCGAGCGTCCAATAGGCGACGGGCGGGCCAATGTTGATGATCACCTCAGCTTTGCGAACGTTATCTTCTGCCGCCTTGAGATCGCGTAGTGCCATATGAGACGAGATCACTAAGCCGTAAGCGTACAGCTCATTGGCGGTATCTTCCAACAAATGGTGGACTGGCAGGCTTTCTCTCAGCAGGTTCAGCGCGCTGCGCGGCTTGCCAGTGCGGATTTCAGTCTCTGCTTTGACGGAGAAGGCCATCGCCCGGTACTGTGGATCATTCTGGCGTACCGCCACCTTGACGATCTCATCGCAGGCTGCCACAGCCTCTTTGAGGCGACCACTGTAAACCTTAGCGCGCTGCATACCAGTCATGCTTTCGGCCCATAGGCGATACTGGCCCACATGCTCTGCCAATTCGATGGCCCGCTGGTAGCGCTGAATTGTCTCATCCCAGCGACCATAAGAGTTCATAAAGATAGCCGTCACTCGCAGGGCAGCCGCTTTCTCTTCAAGACTTTCGATCTTGTCGTCAAGTTCGTCATGTAGTCGAACATAAAGGTCGGCGAGTTTCTCGACGCCAACTGTGCCGGCTGCAATCGACAACGATCCGTAACCATGGGCAAGTTCGCCGGGGGCCGCCTGCCCGACCTTCTCGGCAAGGTTGGCACTGCGAATGGTGTAATAGATGGCTTTGATGCGCTCATTTTCAAACAGGCCAACGGCAGAAAGCAGCATCGTAGCGCGCGAGGCTGTCGCATGGCGGTTGATCGTTGCAAGGTCCCTGGGGGTACGACGCGGCGTCAGCCGGAACCAGACCTGCCGTATAACCTCACGCAGTAGGCCTAACGGCTTCGACTTGGCTTCCGGCAAGCCAAGTAGTTCAACAGCGCGCTTCAGGTGTGGGCGGCTGCGGGCCAACTGACCTAGGCTATAGTAGGCGTTGCCCAACTGCTGCTCGACGAGGGCGACTTGTTCCGTGGAAAGCCCGCCGTCTTCTGCCAGCTCAAGAGCTCGTTCGAGTAACTCAAGTGCGTCTTCGTGTGCCCCCGAACGGAGTGCCTGCCGCCCAGCGATGGCAGCGTAGTGCGCTTCTTTGACGCGGTCGCCCGCTTCTGCCCAATGGTAGGCCAGCGCATTTGCTCGGTTTTCATCATTGATGTAGGCCATCTCAATAGCCTCAGCAATTTTGCGATGCGCCAGCCGCCGCTCGACGATGGGCATTTTCGCGACCATCACTTCGCGGATGCGGTCGTGAGCGAAGCGCCATTGATTGTCTTGTACATCAAACACGGACGCATTGGCGCAGTCCGTGAGCCACTGGTCGAGGTCAGTCTGTCTCGCCAGCTTACGCAAAATCCTTAGGTCGAGAGTGCGGCTGGCAACAGCAGCTAGCAGTAAGAGATCGCGAGCGTATGCCGGAACCCGGTCGAGGCGGCGTTGAACGACGGTCATTATGCCCTCAGCGAAGACCTTCTCCGGCAGGTGCATGTTGAGCACCTCATTAAGGTTGCCAGCTTCTTCTGCCAGTGTCCGCACCACTTCAACGATGAAGAAGACGTTGCCTTCGGTCTCGCGTTCCAACAGGTCAAGTATTGCTTGATCTGATGCGGCCTGCGCCCCCAGCATAGACTGCGCCAACTGCTGAATTTGGTTGCGCGGGAGCCGCTTCAGCGGAATGACGGTCATGTCTGGCAGAGCGTTGGGCAAGTTTGGGCGTTCGTCATCGCGATAACTGCTGAGCAGCATCACTGGACGTTTATGCGCTTCCCGGCTGACGCGCTGGAGCACATCTAGACTCTCGCTTGCCCAGTGTAGGTCTTCGAGGATGATCAGGATAGGGTCGGTTTGGCGGGCAAAGATGTCCTCAATTGCCGTTAGTAAGCGGCGCTGAGACGCCCGTGTATCTAACTCCGGTGCATCAGCGATTTTGCGCCTTAACAACTGGTCGATATCTGGGATGATGGCTTTCAGAACGGATGCTTCAGTATCACTGATGTCAGTCCGGAGGCAGAGCAACCGTAAGACGTCCAGCCACAGTTCATATGGTGCGCCGCCCTCATCAACGGCCTGACCGCGCAACACGGGAATCCCCTTGACCAGTGCGAGGGTGCGTACTTCATCGATGAGGCGGGTTTTGCCGATGCCACTTTCGCCACCGATTAACCAAGCTGACCCCTTGTGTTGGCGCAGTTCTGCAATGCCGCCTTCGAGTTGAGCGAGTTCCTCATCGCGCCCGACGAAAGCGGCAGCTTGTAAGAAGCTGTCGCGGATATCCGTGTTTTCTCGTGGTGTAGTGCGACCAGCCGCCCTGCTCAGGGCTGCGCTGGTTTCCTCGGCAGAGGCATAGCGGTTGGATGGTTCCTTCTCTAACAGGCGACCGATTACCCCGGCTAACTGATCTTTGTCTGAGAGTAGATCAAGTTGAGCGGGCTTGAATAGAATCCGGTTGAGCATGTTGTTAAGATCGCCAGTTTGGTGTGGGTGCTGCAAAGCCAGCATCTCAAAGGCCAGCACGCCGACCGAATAGAGATCGGATGCAACCGAAGGGCTGTCACCGCGCAGAATCTCTGGCGCCATGTAGGCGTAGGTGCCAGACATATCGCGCGCTTCACCTTGAGCTACCGCTAAGCCGAAGTCCAGTACTTTCAAATGGTCGTCTTGAACCACCATCACGTTGCCGGGTTTCAAGTCCCGGTGCAGCAGCCCGCGGCGGTGGAGGTACGTCAAGGCGGTGAGTAATTGCAAAATGAGATCGACCTTGCCGTCAAGGTCGAAGCGCTTGGCGACCTCTAAGATCGTCTCGGCGTTATGCAGCAGCTCCATGGTGAAGTAAGGGCGGCGCTGCACATCGAATCCGTAATCTAACACGGAGATGATGTGCGGATGACGCAGCGAGGCCAGCACACTGAATTCATTCGCCAACCCAAGGCGATATTGATCATAGTTGGATGTGTCGTTGGGGCGCGAGTTGTAGGCGAGCAAGCGCGGTGCGGTCGTCACTTGCTTCAGTGCGATCTCGTCGCCATTAAGGCGATCAGTGGCCCGGAAGACTTTGCCCATGCCCCCCCCGCCGATCATCTCGTGCAGTTGGTAGCGGCTCCCCAATAATACAGGTGCCTCTTGCGTGACCATGCTGTCAAGCTCCACATTTATCCATTTGCAGTATTCTTATTATAGACCAGTGTCAAACAGATTGCGGATGTTTAGGCTCCGTTTATGTTTCAATGTTGTAAAAACTAACTATAATCTATGGTTAACATGACCTTATTTGCGATCTTTGGTGCTGGGGTTGGCTTGGTGGTTTCATTAACACAGTGTGGACGCACCCCCGCGGGGGCTTACACGCCTGACGGTGTACTTTAACCCATCGTGCTAATGAAATTAACGATTAGCCGAGCCATATAGGAGAGCGTTACGCCGTCTAATTACGCGTAGACGACTCTATATCTCGAATGGAACCAAAACGACCTGAAAGGGGCTGCCGGGTGGTGTACGGACTCCTCTGTGTTGTGCTTGACAGATAAGATAAGTGGTTGGGGTCGAAATAAATTTTATAATCTGAGCGGACGCGGCGCGCAGCCGTTGGAAGTGCTGGATTATATGCAACAAGCCAATAATCAACTGAGCAACATTTCAGAGGGTTCTGCGAGCGGCTCTTCAACGACGATGAGCGCTAACTAGACTACGTCTGTAACAGGATCGGGCGGTTATTAGCTGCTCCATTTTAATCCCCTGCTTGATTGTGCCTCGAAGCCTCGTCTACAATAGAGTTGGATAAGCTCCAACAAACTTGAGGAAAGACAATGAAACAGTTCCGGTTGCTACTGCCCCTCGGTGTATTTCCGCTGATAGCTATTGTTCTATTGACCGCCCAACCAGTACCTTCACAAGCGGCGCAGGTTCAGACGGAAACGCAGGTCTTCTTTGAAACAGGTTTTGAGGAACCTTTCAGCCGTACCCAGCCGATCCCCGGCCCGGAGAACTACGACGCCCGCGACCCTGATCACCTAACACCGCCAGGGATGCGTGTCTTCTATGCGGATGAAATCTATACAGACAAGCAGAGTAGTTATTTTCGCTGCACGCCCGTACCACAAGGTCAGCGCGTTGCGGCTGAAGCCTACCGCAACTTGGTGAACGGCTGTGTGGACGATAACGGCTTCGCGGTAGACGGTCGTCCGGAGTTTGTGATTGCCTGCCAGCCGGGGCAGTGCGCCAATGACGACCCACGCCGCATTCGCAGTGGTGATTTCGCCGCGCAGTATTTCTGGTTCCTGCGGACGGGTGAGGGCGGTTACTTCACCACGATCAACGTGCCAGCGGGCACGCAGCAGTGCACGGTGACGGCTCACTTCCAAGGTACCTACTTCAGTACGCCGACTACGCAGAACACAGATACCTACTTCACCATTTTGCCGTATCTGCAAGCAAGCACCGGTGCACCCTTCCGGGATGGTGACACGCTCGCTTACAAGCAGCACTACTTGGTGCCGCCTACCTTTGACTTCGTCCAGCCTGTGCCCGATGTCCTCAACATCAACACGGAGGCTTATCCAGTCTTCTCTGAAGTGATTGATGCGTCAGGACGTGTTGTTGAACGCAACAACTGGTACGATGAATATCAGGAATTGACCCTGTCGTGGACGCCGGTAGCAGGCACCAACTATCTGATCTTCGGCGCCCGCTCGGCCTTCCCGACTAACAACAACATGTACTGGGACGACATCACCGTGACCTGTAACGTGCCCACTGGTGACAATGACATTGCATCGACGGAGTTTATGACACCTGTCGCCACCCTCGACCCAACGACAATTGACCCCAACGAGATCATCAACCCTAGCACCGAGGCTGAGACCATCGCCTTGTGTGGGGACATCGGTACATACACCTTGCCAGAGGGCCTGTTTGCCCTTTGGAACTACGACCCGACCATTCCGTTTAACGAGTTGATCGCCCGTAGTGTGTTGATCCGCTCTGTGCCAGATACGGGCACCGTCCGTGGCGAAGTTGGCCCCTTGGACGAATTGCGCGTGCTGCGGGAAACGCAAACCGCGTCCGGCACATGGAACTGTGTCTTCGGGTTAGGCCGCTCCGGTGAGACGCTCTACGGGTGGGCGGCACAGGTCTTTAACGGTGAGCGCTTGCTGCTGCTGGTTCCCTAAATCAGTGAATCGCAAGTCTGTTGAAGAGCGCTTAATCTTGCCTATAATCAAAATGAAGTGGCAACACATTACCCACGTACAACAAGAAAAACTGCAATGGAAATACTGGGGATAGATATCGGCGG